>CAWFKA010000001.1:0-75935 GCA_963816335.1 uncultured Acidobacteriaceae bacterium
CGTGGCCCATGTGTACGAGGCCTACCTCTGCGGAGGAGCGGAACAATCGCACCGTTTCCAGCAGGAGATCGTCGAAGTCGAGTGCATTGTTCTTGCGAAGCTCCTTGCGGTAGGCCTCGTACACATGGGCCACCCGCTCCGTGGTGGTCGGTCACTGAAGGTATGCTTCCTGCGGGTCAAGCATGTGGTTTTTCGCCCACGAGATGCGGGAGAGCACCACTCGCGGCGTTAACTGCTTGTCGTCCAGCCCCAGGCGGCGCATTGCCTGCTTTACTACGGATTGCTGATCACTCTCGTCGTAGATGGCAAAGTCGCGGGTTAATCCTTCACCGCCTACCCGCACGGCCTCAATATCGCGCCGCAGAACGCGGACGCAGAAGCTGTGAAATGTGCACAGAAGTGGCTGGCAGGGGAATCGTGCGCCAGCAAGTGCACGACCGGCTTCGCCATCTCCGCGGCCGCCTTGTTGGTGAACGTAACGGCCAGAATGGAGTCGGCGCAGCTCGCGTTCCTCGATCAGGTACGCCATGCGGTGCGTTATGACGCGAGTTTTCCCCTATCCTGCGCCCGCGAGGACGAGGATCGGCCATCGATCGCCTTTACGGCCGCGCGCCGCGGGGGGTTCGGTTCTGGAGTAGGTGCTGCAAAATCGTTCTCTCAATGGGGAGGCGGTTCGGCGGTCGTGTCCCGCTGACGCTGCTGGTTCGCAAATTGGTCCTGTAGATAGTGTATCGCCGATCGCGCCGCTGCGCTTGCAGGTGGTATCGATTGACAGTGACGGATATGCCGCAGGAATCCGCCTTGGACTTCTGGGTCTGCGTCTTCGGTGGATCGAGTCCGGTGCCAATCCGGAGTACATGCGGCAGGTGGTAGAACTGGGCTCGGCGCTGGCGTCACAAGGCTGGGGCCTGGTATGGCGGCGCCGACATTGGCCTGATGGGTGCGATGGCCGACGCGGCTTTGGATGGACGGGCCAGGTCATCGGAGTTATCTCCGAGGCACTGGTTGACGAGAAATTGCTCCCGATCAATTGACCGAACTGTATATCGTTTCCAGCATCACGAGCGCAAGGCCCGGATGGCGACTCTGGCAGACGCCTTTATCGTGCTGCCGGCAGGCGACCGGACGCTGGATGAGCTTCGGGAGATCCTGACGTGGGCCGAGCTGGCATCCATCAGAACCCGCGCGTACTGATCAACACTGCCGGGTACTACGACGGCCTGCTCTCGTTTCTTGACCATGCTGTGCGAGAAGACTTTTTACGGATCCACAACCGGCAGCTAGTGATGACGGCAAGAAATGCGGAGCATGCCCTCGCGCTGATTGAAGAAGCAACATGCAAGCCTTCGTCAACGCGAGGTTTGGACTCAGGAATAAGGCCTTAGTTACGGCGACTGCCCTAGTGGTTGTGTGACGGAATTTTGAGATCGGCCGAGCAGCAGAGGTCGCAAGGACAGGTTCTCCGCAAATAGTCCCATGAATAAATGCCGCTTGATGGCCATCGCTCCAATGGAAGCTGATGGCGTAGTTCCCTACCGGGGTTACGGTCTGGGGCCGCACGGGAGGCTCATACAACGGCAATCGATTCTTTGGAGCGGGCTTGGGCTCTCCGGGTTGGCGTCCAGTGGCCTTTCGCTCTTCGTTGCAGGTGGCGCAGGGGCAGCCATTTCTCAGCCAGGCAAAAGTCCAGGCACTGTGATGCCCGTCCTTCCAGTCAATTTCCATGCCCTTGCCTTCGGTCTTGTGGACACGGACCTTGGCCGGCGTCACAGCGTCATGCGGCAGTTCGCGCTCGCCTTCCTTATCCTTGCGTGCCTGCTCTTCCGATACGAGACGAATGCCTTCGTGGCTCATAATCCCTCGTCTTCTATTGTGCCTGAGAGCAGAGGATGACGCATAATCCGGGCGATCGACGAAATGTACGATAGGAGTGTCCGGGCGCATAACACTGATTGATTCTCAGCATTCTAAGAGGGTGCCTGCTTCCAGAAGAAATATGCCGCCATGCCCAGGCCGAGAACTACGACCATGGCTCGCACGATGCGGCCGTCCAACTTTCGGGATCCGCGCGCGCCGATGTACCCACCGATAGCGGCAGTAATCATCATGAGCAGGCAATAACGCCACTCCACCTGCCCGCGGGCTACGAATGTCACCACGGCGATTCCATTCGCCAGCGTCGTGGTGACCACCTTGATGGCGTTGATGTGGTTCATCTCTTCGATGCCGAAGACCGCCAACACCGACATGATAAGGAACCCCGCGCCCGCCCCGAAATAGCCGATGTAGAAACAAACCGCAAGCATGGAAACAAAAAGCAGCACGTACTGTGGGGTGCGCATGATCAGGATGGGAGGAAATGGACTGAAGACGGCGCGCGACCGGTCCACTGGCGGCAAAGAGCAGTGCTGCAACTAGGAGAAGCCAGGGCACCAGCCGCAGAAATGTAGCCTGCCCTGTCCGCAGCAGCACGATTGCTCCCAGGAATCCGCCGATCAGCGCCGAGACTGACAACGGCAGAAGCGTTTTCACATTCGAACGGAGTTCCTCGCGATATCCCGCGATGGACGTGAATTGGCCTGGCCATAATGCAACAGTGTTGGTTGCATTCGCCTGAATTGGAAGCACTCCCACACCAAGCAGGGCGGGAAAGGAGAGGAACGATCCTCCGCCGGCCACGGCATTTAATGCGCCGGCCAGAAAGGACGCGACCAGCAACCAGATCGAATGTCCGTTCCATGCTGCAATCATGTGTGTCTCGATTGTAGCTTTCAGGTTGGTGCTTCCGACACTCGCACGCGATCTACGGCTGTGCGTCTCCACCCACCGACTCTCCGGTGATTCCCGGAGTCGCCGCCATCAACGTCTGCGTATAGGCCTCGCGCGGGTGAAGGCAGATTTCGACCGACTCACCCATCTCCACCAGGCTACCGTTGCGCATGACCGCAATGCGATCAGCAAGATAACGCACCAACGGCATGGAGTGAGAGATGAAGAGATACGTAAGGCTGAACTCACGCTGCAGTTTCCGCAGCAGGTTTACAACCTGGGCGCCCACGCTTACATCGAGGGCAGAGACGGGTTCGTCAAGGACAAGGAGTTCAGGCCGCAGCGCCAGGGCGCGCGCTATGTTGATGCGCTGCCGCTGACCTCCGGAGAACTCATGTGGGAAGCGCGAAATTGCAGACTCGTCCATGCCCACGGCATTCAACAATTCCCTCGTTTGCCGGCGAAGCCCTTCGCGACTGGCATCCACTTCCGCATCGCCGCGATGAATGCGGAGAGGCTCGGCGATAATATCCCCGATGCGCATCCGGGGATCGAGCGCTGCGAATGGATCCTGGAAAACGGGCTGCATGCGGCGTCGGAGCCGGCGCATTTCGTCGCGGGAAGCTGTGGCGAGATTCACTCCCGCGAAAATTACTTCGCCCTTCGTGGGCGGAATCAGGCCGAGGAGTACTCGCGCCATCGTACTTTTGCCCGATCCGGACTCGCCAACCAAACCGAGGGTTTCACCACGCTCGATGGTCAGCGAGACATCCGTGACGACGAAATGTTCTTCACTGCGAAGCCCAACGCGCCGCGGGTAACTCTTCGAAACTTCGGTCATCTCCACCAAGGCCATGCCGGATGTTAGCATCTCAACCGAAGGCAATCACATTGCCGGTCATCTTGACAGGAAGTATGCAACTCAGGGTGTTCGGAGACGCAGAAGGATTGCGTCGCCTTCGGTTACAGTCGGTTGTGATCGGATGAAGCAAGTTGAGCTCGCGAATCGGCACTTCACCAATCTTATGTTGCACTCGGAGCGAGGCTGCTCAACAATATCTGTGGCCGTGGTGATGGAATGACGAAGGGTTTATTCTGCTGCACTTTTGCTCGCTTCAGCGTTATCGCTGTCCGCACAAGCACCAGGAAATGCGCCGCTGCACTCACTCGAGCCGCTGACTTCGTTTCCGATGGGGAGCGCCACATCCCTCTCCATCGAAACCCCGGCTTTGCCCTTTAAGCCGTTTACTGTCACCGGACCGCGCGGCGCTCTGCTGGGGCAGCAGAACGGCACGTATGAGGCATGGATCTTTCCCTGGAAGATCCTCAGCGACATGCACATTACCGCACGGATGAAGGATTACGCAGTTCCGATCGATGTCAATGAGCAGGCTGCCACGATCGATGTTCAACCGGATCACACGACGATTACTTTCTCCACATGCAAATTTCACGATTCGCGAAATCCTGCTGACGCCCCAGCACGCTCCCGAAGGCTCGGGAGCGCTGTGCTTTACCAGATTGAAGCGGGTGCGTCCGCTCACGCTGACATTCAGCTTTACGCGGAGATGAAAAGGATGTGGCCAGGCTCTGTCCGACGACAGGCCCTCGCCGAGCGGGGACAAACCGGGGCAAGTGGATTCTATATTCTGCACCTGAACTCTCCGGGACATGCCGGGGCGCTTGCCATGCCACAGGCTGAACCTGGCATCTTCGCCCTACCAGGAACGGCCGAAAATCTATCCATTGCAGTTCGTGCTTCGACTTCGACCCCAGCCGCGATTCGAAAAAATTCTTCCTCTGCTGATGACAATTGCGGAGACCGAAAAAGAATCGAGCGAGACATCGCTCCGCGAAAAGCTCGCGGCTCTGCAAACATCTTTCATCAGTCTCTATAACGACACGCAGTCCTTTTACCGCACTGCTGCTTCCGAGCGGGTAAGCATTGAGACACCCGATTCGAAGCTCGATGAGGCATTTCGATGGGCTGAGGTGGCCATCGAGCAACTGCGCGTCGAAACGACTCCGACACGCGGAGAGACCGCGCTCGTCGCTGGTTGTTATTCCTCGGGAGACTCTTCCGGCCCGGATTCGGCTGGTATTTCGGACGGGATTCTCTTTGGACCCTTTATGCAGTGAACAGCTATGGGGATTAAATTGAGTCGGGATGAATTGAATTCCTGATGCATCGTCAACGGGCGGACGGCGGAAAATGCCGCACGAGTGGTCGCAAACCGCCGATCTTGTGGACTGGAAATCTTGCCTTACCAGTATGCGTCCGCTGATGGCACGTTGCTATTTCTCATGGCAATGGACGACTACCTTCGAGTGAGTGGCGACAGGGCGTACGTCGAAAAGAATTGGGATTCTTTACAGCGGGCATGGGGCTTCGCCACGTCGCATGATTCCGATGGCGACGGCATCTACGAGAACACCGAAGGCACAGGATGGGTGGAGTCGTGGCCGCCGGGTATGCCGCACCAGGAGATTTATCTCGCGACACTTTACCGGCAGGCCAGCACTGCGATGGCTCATCTTTCGAAGGCTACCGGGCACACAGACATCGTCAAGGACGCGGAAAGCCGCGCGCAGGACATCTCGGAGCAGATTGAAAAAGAATACCTGCTGCCTGGCGGAAGCTTTTATGCATTCAGCCGCAACCCTAATGGCACGACTGACCGAAGTCCAACGATTTTTCCGGCGGTCGCTGCATGGGATGGCACCTACAATCTGCAACACATGCAGCCGGTTCTGAATCGATGGGCATCGAGCGAATTTTCGACGGATTGGGGAACGCGCGATCTCAGTCCGACGGTGAGCTTCTACGATCCCATCAGCTACCACCAGGGCACGGTGTGGCCGCTCTTCACCGGGTGGGTGTCTCTCTCTGAATATCGCACCGGCCGCAGTCTCTCCGGCTACGCACACCTGATGCAAAACGCTGATCTGACCTGGGCTCAGGATCCGGCGCCGTTACGGAATTGCTGTCCGGCGAATATTTCGCGCCACTCGGCCGCAGCACTTCTCATCAGCTATGGTCGTCGGCGATGGTGATTTCGCCCGTCATGCGGGGGCTCTTCGGCGTGGAATGGGACGCGGCAGAGAACTCTCTGACCTTGACGCCGAATCTTCCTGCAGACTGGGATCAGGCCAAGCTGAAAAATCTTCCGCTGGGCAACAGCAAGGTTGACCTGGCAATGACAAGAGAAGGAACGTCGCTCGTCATCAAAGCGGCAGGACCAGCAGTTGCCACTATGCGTCTAACGTCGCGCGCGGAGGGTGCGAAGTTTCTCAACGGGGCGCTGCACATTCCGTTGCCTGCAGTCGAAGCCGGGATCGGGCACGGCCTGCCACATCCCGGGTCCACCACGCAGCAACTGAAGGTGATTGATCAACAGTATGCGCCACGCTCGCTCGAACTGACTCTCGCCGCGCCGGCAAAAAGTATTCAAACGATATTTCTTCGTATAAACGACAAGAAAGTAAAACCGCACATGGATGGCGCTTCTGCCCTGCCCGATGGGACACCATCGCTGCAAAAGTTGCGTGTCGAGTTTGGACCAGGCACCGGCTACGTCGAGAAGAAAGTCAGTATCACGTGGTAGCGCATTCGTTTCAGGAAGCGAAAGGCCGATCGACGCCGGGTGCTTTCGTCTTTCACTGCTGACGCGTTACCATCTTTTGTTCGCGATATTTTGCGATGGAGGCACTCGAAAATGTCCACTCTTCTCTCCCAGCGACCACAACTCAGGCACCTAACAGCACAACTCGATGAGTTGAAGCGCAAGGGTACCTACTTCCACCTGCGCGTGCTTGAAGATATGCAGAATCCGGTCTGCACCTACGACGGCAGGCAGGTCATCAACCTCGCCTCCAACAACTACCTCGGACTAGCCTCGCATCCCAAGCTCATCGAAGCGGCCGTCGACGCCACCCACAAATACGGCGTCGGTTCAGGTGCGGTCCGCACCATCGCGGGCACCATGCGAATCCACATGGAACTGGAGGAGAAGATCGCCCGCTTCAAAAATGTCGAAGCCTGCGTGGTCTTTCAGAGCGGCTTCACCGCCAATGCCGGGACCGTATCATCCATCCTCGGCAAGGAAGACTACATCCTCTCCGACGAGCTCAACCACGCCAGCATCATCGACGGCGCACGACTCTCCCGCGCAAAAATCAAGGTCTTCCGCCACAAGGACGTCGCCCACTGCGAAGAACTCCTGCGCGAACTGGAGAACGATCCCGGCCACAAGCTAATCATCACCGACGGTGTCTTCTCCATGGATGGCGACATCGGCCCGGTGGATAAACTCGCAGCTCTTGCGGAACGCTACGGCGCCATCATGATGGTGGATGACGCGCATGCCTCCGGCGTGCTCGGACGCAACGGTCGCGGCAGCATCGATCACTTCGGATGCCACGGTCGCGTCGATGTGCAGGTCGGCACGCTCTCCAAGGCGATCGGCTCATCTCGGCGGATATGTCTGCGGTTCCCGCGACCTGATCGACTATCTCTACCACCGCGCGCGGCCGTTCCTCTTCTCCACGTCGCATCCGCCGTCTGTCGCCGCCACCTGCATAGCGGCATTTGATCTCCTCGAATCAGAGCCGGAACGCATCGAGCGCTTGTGGGAAAATACGCGCTACTTCAAGACGGAGCTGGGACGCTCCGGCTTCAACATTGGAGGCATCACCACGCCCGCAAGCGAAACTCCCATCACCCCAATCATCGTGGGCGATGGCCGCTTGACCATGGAGTTCTCTCGCGCGCTCTTTGACGCGGGCGTCATGGCAACCGGCATCGGCTTCCCTACTGTGGCCGAAGGCAAGGCGCGCATCCGCACCATCATGACCAGCGAGCACACCCGCGAGCAGCTCGATCGCGCACTCGAGACAATCGAAGACGTTGCCCGCAAAGTAGGTGTCTTGGCTAAGCGCTTTGCTAACCGCTTTTAGCTGAGCGACGCTTTAGCTGGCCCGCCATCAGCGGGCCAGAAACTACCACTCGCCCTTCGCTGATGGTCGTGTGCACTTTGCCCAGCATCGTCCATCCGTCGAAGGGCGTATTCTTCGACTTCGACTTGGACTCCTTCGCCGCGAAGATCCATTCCTTCGTGGGATCGAAGATCACTACATCGGCGAAGCTGCCGACAGCAAGATTGCCGCGTCCCTTCAGCCCCAGCACCGCTGCCGGCTGTGTGCTCAGCAAGCTGATGACGCGAGCTAAACCAAGCTTGTGGGTCTTGTGTAACCATGACAGCGACAAACCCAGCGCCGTTTCCAGACCCGTGATGCCATTCGGCGCGCGCTCAAACTCCTGCTCCTTCTCGTGTACTGCGTGCGGAGCATGGTCCGTCGCGATCGCATCGACTGTCCCATCCAGAATCCCAGCCAGCATCGCGTCGCGATCAGCCGTGCTACGCAGCGGCGGATTCATCTTGGCGTTCGTGTCATAGAGCCCGACTGCCTCTTCGGTCAGCAGGAAGTGATGCGGGGCAACCTCGCAGGTCACGCGCAATCCGTTGCGCCTCGCGCGCCGCACAGACTCAAGCGCCGCCGCCGTGGACACATGTGCCACGTGCAGATGAGGATGAGCATCCTTCAGCTCAGCCAGCATCCGATGTCGCGATCCACAAGCCCCCACTCCGCTTCCGTCGGCATGCCTCGCAATCCCAGGCGAAACGCCATCGGCCCTGCGTTCATTGAGCAGCCAGCCGTCATGCGCGTATCTTCCGCGTGCTGAATCACCGCCATTCCCGCGCGCGCCGCAGCAACCAGTGCCTGCCGCATTATCAGATCGTTCAGTATCGGCTTGCCGTCGTCGGTCACGGCCACTGCACCCGCCGCCTTCAGCGATCCGTACTCTGTGAGCGCCTCGCCCGAGCTTCCGCGCGTCGCCGCCGCAATCGGAAATACTCTCACCGCGGCGCCACGCTCCGGACTCTGCATCCACCGCGTCGTCTCCGGCGAGTCATTCACTGGAATCGTGTTCGGCATCGCGCAAACACTGGTGAATCCCCCCGCCGCGGCCGCCGCTGTCCCGGTGGCGATCGTCTCTTTGTAGCCCTGGCCCGGCTCACGCAGATGTACATGAATATCCACCAGCCCGGGTGCGACGACCAAGCCCTTCGCGTCGATCACCTGCACTTCTTCGTCCTTGCCCAGCTTCAGCTTTCCCTGCTGCCTCAACCGCCGCCACCTTGCCGTCGCGCAACAGCACATCGCGCACCGCATCGGTCGAAGTCGACGGATCGATCAGCCGCCCGCCCTTGATCAATATGCTCTTCATGCGCGCTTTCCTTTCGCGGCTTTCTTCGCCGTGCTCGGTTCTTGGCCGCTTCCAGCGCGCGCAGCACCAGCGCCATGCGGATTGCCACTCCATGACGCACCTGCTCCGCCATCGCCGATTGCGCATTGTCGGCCACGCCGGCTGTCAAGTTCCAGCCCGCGAATGATCGGCCCCGGATGCAGCATCGGCGCCTTCGGCGCATGCGCAGCCTGTCGCTCCTGCCGTGAGTTGATAGCGCGTCTTGTATTCGTCCAGATCCAGCCGCATTCCCGCCAGCCGCTCCGCCTGGATGCGCAGCATCATCACCACCTGCGAGCGGTCGAGCACGCTATCAAAGTCGCGATCAATTTCCACTCCAGGCCCAATCTCCGCCGCCGTGTCAGGCAGCAGCGGCGCGGGTCCGCAGAACACCACCTTGGCCCCCAGCCGCGGCAGCAGCAAGCGCATTCGAGCGCGCTACCCGGCTATGAAAAATGTCACCGACGATGGAGACAGTCACGCCCGCCAGCGTCGTCTCGTTGCACCTTCGTTGCCTTGGCCGCGCCGAATAACCGCGTCAGCATCGTGCGCAAATCCAGCAAAGCCTGCGAAGGATGTTCATGCATGCCGTCGCCGCCATTCAGAACCGGCAGCCCGGTAGACTGCTCCAGCAGATACGGCGCACCCGACGACAAATGCCGCATGATGATGCACTCCGCCCCGAGAGCGCGCAGCGTGATGCCCGTGTCCTTCAGCGATTCGCCCTTTTCAATGCTCGACGATTGCGAACTGATCAGCGCCGTGTCCGCGCCCAGGCTCTTCGCCGCAAGCTCAAACGAGGTGCGCGTTCGCGTGCTCGATTCATAGAAGAGCAGCGCAACCCGGCGCTTCGCCAGCCTCTTCGCTCGAACGAGAGGGTCTTCATTCTCCAGCACCGTGGCCATCTGCAGCACGGAGTTCAAATCCTCCATGCTGAGATCGTTGACCGAGATAACGGAGCCGGGAATGCGGTTGGTTGAAATATTCGCGAGGATGCGGCTTAGGCGAGGAGGTGCTTGCTGCTTTCGGTTTCGACATTCAGGCGCCCGGCTGGCTGCTTTCGTCCAGCACTCGTAATTCGTGCTGCGGTTGGAAGATCCCGCTATCGCAGGATCGCGGTTTCAGTCCACGCGCTCCATCAACAACACTTGCTCGTCGTTGTCGATCTCGCGCAGCTTCACTTCGATAACTTCACGATCGGTTGTCTGCACCACGCGGCCCACAAAGCTGGCCTCTACAGGCAGTTCACGGTGCCCGCGATCGATCAGCGCCAGCAGTTGCACGCGCTGCGGCCGCCCATGGTCAAAGAGCGCATCCATCGCAGCCCGTACCGTTCGCCCGGTGTAGAGCACGTCGTCCACCAGGATAATGTTGCGGCCGTTCACGTCGAACCCAATCGCTCCATCGACTAACCACGGGCCGCACGTCGCGCGTTGAAAGATCGTCGCGGTAGAAATTGATGTCGAGCACACCGGTATCGACTGCTTCTTCTCGATCCCGCTGATCATCCGCCCCAGGCGCTCTGCCAGCGGTACTCCTCGCCTCTTGATCCCGACCAGGCCAAGGTTACGGCCGCCGTTATTCTTCTCGATGATCTCATGCGCCAGGCGAACGAGCGTCCTCTCAATCTCCGAGGCGGACATGATTCTGTGCTTTTCGCGCAGGGTGGATATGGGAGTGTCGCTATTTGATCTGTCATAAGGCTCTTGGCGGATGATACGAGCCTATGGCCGGGGGGCAAGAGGAGCAGAAGAAACGCTGGTTAGGAATGACCGATCTGCCTGCGCCGCGCGGCAAAGCGCCACGCCCCCAGTGCGCCACCCAGGGATGCGAGAACGATCATGAAGACAGCAGCGGTCACGGCACTCGACAACCCCAGGAAGGCCTTCCCGTCCGGCGACAGCAGAAAACGGAAGTAGGTCTGCAAGTTGCGCCTGGGCCTCCGGCGTCGTCTGCGCCATGCGCCCGCCCATCTGCGCCACCATCGTCTTGATATTTCCGTCTACCGAATCGTCAATCGCCTTGCCCATGTGAAGCACATAGCGCTGAAACAGAAGCATCGCCGCGTTGCAGGCCGTCGCAATGAACGCCGCCACCACGCCCGCCACCATGCCGATTCGCAATCCGGTGCGCAGATTCATATAGCTGTTTTGGATCGACGCTGATACAGCACCACCGCCGCCATCCTCCGCCACCACCCACCACAGAGGGCGCCGCGCCAGCGGCAGCAACGACGAGCTCAGCAGTCCCATCGGCAGGCCCGATGATGGCCGCAGCCGCAATCGCGTGCTTCCACGACGTGCCCCGCTCCTCAATCGCCTCGGCGGACATCTCGCCGGTGCCGGGCACGCCTTCCATCTCTCCGTTCGTCTCCAGCCGAAGCTGGGGCGGCCGCAATACGCGCAGAACATTCCGTCGGAAGTCAGCGAGTTACCACAGCGATGGCAAAGAGATTCCATTCCTCTTTGAAGCTACCCCACGCCATCACCAAAAGCAATTCCATGACCGAGAGATTTGCGGCGATCCAACGCCCTGAGGACAGGAAGATTAGGTGGATTTTTGGGGAATGTTGATGAAAGGAAATTCTTTGGTGCCGAAGAAGGGACTCGAACCCCCACACCCTTGCGAGTACGTGGACCTGAACCACGCGCGTCTGCCAATTCCGCCACTTCGGCACGCCACCCTTCCAGCGAAGTCCGCTGAACGAGCACGAATCTCTAGTCTCTCTGAGTCGCCCCTGATGTGTCAAACTTAAGAAAATCGCTTCAGTGATTTTCGCGGAGGCAGAAAGCTGCGCATCGACAATCTACAAGACAGAAGAAGTAATATGGCTCTAAAGAAGGAGTCCGGAGCTATGAAGACGGAACCAACATCGTCGCCTCGGACCACAAGCGACACAAACGACCTGGCACAGAGGAGTCGCAGATCTGTCGCGGTCGATTCGGGAATTCCGTCAAGTGTCGCCCTGGAAGTTCGGCGCCTTTCTCACGATCTAAGCAATGCTCTGGAGATCATTGTCCAGTGCAGTTATCTCCTCAGCACATCTGAAATTCCGGAGGAAAGCCGGGCTTGGGTCACACTCCTTGAGCAGGGAGTGCAGAAGTCAACTTCCATCAACCAGGAATTGCGAACATTCATTCAGTCGCATAGCTGACATTATTTTGTATCCGCAATAGGTAAACGCCGCGACAGTGCTGTCGCGGCGTTTCTGCAGATGGAATTAGACCAGCTTTGCGTCCAGGGTGATCTCGGTATTTCCTTTGAAAAGACGCGAAATCGGGCAGTTGGTCTTCGCTTCCTGAGCGGCTTTGTCGAACGCGGTAACGTCCGCACCGGGAACCGTTGCCTTCGTCACGAGCGCGATCTTTGTAATTGTCGGGCCCGCATCCGTCTTGTCGAAGGTGACGGTAGCCGTTGTCTCGATAGCGTCGGGCGTAATGCCGGCATTGGCGAGTTGCGCGCTCAAGGCCATGGTGAAGCATCCGGCATGAGCTGCGGCGATCAATTCTTCGGGATTTGTGCCGACGCCATTTTCAAAGCGTGTTCCAAAAGAATACTGCGTGTCTTTCATCGCCCCGCTCTTGGTGGAGATCGATCCTTTGCCGTCTTTCAATCCGCCGTGCCAGACAGCATTTGCTATGCGTTCCATAAGTGCCTCTCTTCGTCATTTCGAAATCGTTTTTTGAACTGCACACTGTTCGATGCGGGCGGGAGCTTCTTATCTCCAAAAAAAATTGTAGCCGCACGTGCGCCAGCGCAACTCTGAGCTCTGGATCTTTCCCCGTTATGTATGGCGGGCAAGTTTCATGCTAACTCGTCTTGGCTGAGTGGTGCCCGCAGTAGATTGGACCAACGTGCCTTGGAGCAGATAGTAGCCCGCCTCGGTTGTGGCTTTGGCAGTGCCGCGGACAATCGTTCCCTCGAATGAGTAGGAAGTGCCGTGGACCTCTTGAGTATCGAAGCCCAGCCTCGCCCCGTCCAGCCAGGTATGTGCAAAGAAGAGTGTGAGCGGGGCGCCCTCGTCACTCTGCGATTCTTCGTGGCGGGAAATGTAGCCGCTGAGCCCTTCGTTGCCGAGGGATATCTGGATAACGTCATTTGGATCGGTGCCAAACAAATACTCGCCCGATGCTGCCGCGGGAATGGTCGACGGAGATATCACCTTTGTGACAGGCGGAGTAGTGTCCTCGGGCTCATCGGCTCGATGGTGCAATGTGGAATGAGGCGCAGATTGCGCGCTCGCGATCGAAGCAAGGCATACACACGCAAGGAACCCCAGGCGCAGCATGCGCTCTATGCCACTGCGCCTGGCTCCCTGCGAATCCTGCCCCGGAAGCTGCAATCTTTATCTCCTCACTCTGCTTATTTTGCTGACATGCTCTGCTTGCGTGGAGCTTCAAATTCGTCTCCGGGCTGCCATCCAACCGGCGCGGGAAGAGAGGAGGCCTGCCAGCCCAGCACAAATCCAAACTGGGCCATCTTCGCCAGGCCGCTGAAGTCCCAATCGGAATGAAACTCATCCGACGGTTGATGATAATGCTTTAAAACAAAGTCTTTAGCCTGGGCCATGCCCCATTCAGCATCGTGACCTTGAAAGAGCGTTCCCTGTCCGATGGAGAAGGCAGGCACGCCGAATCTCGCCATGCTGAAGTGATCTGACCGGTAGTAGTGGCCTGCTCCCGGAGTCTGGTCCGGCTCCAGTTCCAAATGAAATGCAGCGGCAGTCTTTTCTACCGTGGGATAAAAGGTAGTCCGCTCAGCCCCTGCCACTTCTGCAGACAGAGGAATACCGAGCGGCATCAGCATGTCATAGTTCAGGTCGAGCGAGATCTTTGCCGAGGGCACGGGTGGATGCATGCCGAGATACTGAGATCCCAACAGGCCCTGCTCCTCTGCTGTTACGGCGGCGAAGTAGACAGAGTGAGGAGGCTTCACGCTCGACTCGGCATAGGCACGCGCGATCTCAAGAAGGATTCCGCAACCGGTGGCGTTGTCCGCCGCTCCGTTGTAGATGTTGTCGCCCTTCAAGTCGGGATCGATGCCGAGATGATCGTAGTGCGCCGTGTAGAAAACCGCCTGCTGCTTCGGCGACGTTCCCGGTAACATGGCAATCACATTGCTCGAATCGTATTTGCGAACCTTGCTGGCGATGTGCGCCTTCAGCCGAACTGGAAGTTCAATTGCTTTGAAACCTGGTTTTCCCGCCGCATCGATTGCCTTCTCCGCGTCGATGCCGACAGACCCAAGCAGCTTTTTCGCTACATCCAGTTGAATCCAACTCGCCGCCTGCAGCGTGGAGAGTGGATCATTCTGCAGATACGATTTCTCAATCGACTGCGAGTTCCTGACAACTTCCCATCCGTAGCTTGCGAGATCTGTGCGATGAATGATGAGCACGCCAACCGCACCCTTGCGCGCTGCCTCTTCGTATTTATAAGTCCACCGGCCGTAATAGGTGAGAGCCTTGCCTTTGAAGAATGTTTCATCCTGCGATTGCGGTTCGTTTACGATTACGAGCAGCACTTTGCCCTTTACATCCACACCTTTGTAATCGTTCCATTTGT
This sequence comes from uncultured Acidobacteriaceae bacterium, assembly GCA_963816335.1. Classification (GTDB taxonomy): domain Bacteria; phylum Acidobacteriota; class Terriglobia; order Terriglobales; family Acidobacteriaceae; genus JANXZS01. The sequence goes on from CAWFKA010000001.1 coordinate 14,641, forward strand.
ACTCCGGTGCGTCGATGCCGTAGCCGACGAAGACAATTGGAGCATCGATGTCGGCGGTTGCCGCGCCCGTCTCATCCTTCGTGACGTAATCTTCGCCGTACTTGAGCGAAATGGCCCCACCGTTCTTTGGCTCGAAGGAGAAGGTGGTCTGGTCTTCAATGGTGTGGACGGCCATGAGCGGGACATTCTGAAAATAGGTACCGTTTTCTCCAGCCGGCTTCAATCCAGAGAGCATGAACTGAGTTGCGATGTACTGAGCCGCGATCTCGGCTCCCCGCAAGCCGGGGCCGCGCCCTTCAAGAAGATCATCGGACAAAAAGCGCACGTGGGCGCTGATCTTTTCAGGACTGATGGATGCTGCAGCTTGTCGGACCTCCGCAGGCACTTGCGGCAACTCCGGAACGGTATTGACCTGTGCGTGGAGAAGGGTCGGCACGAGCACTGCGAAAGTTGTGCAGGCGAGGCTGAGACGATAGTTCATTCTGGCTCCTGAAGATAAACTTCTGCTTGGAACAGGTTCTCACTGCAAACGCTGGAGCTTCTACATTAGAAGCAAGCTCGCCGCGGAGCAAACGCACTATTGGATCCCCTGCGATCTTTAAGATGTCGTAGAGGAACGGGCTGCGCCGCCGCAGGTCCCAAATCAACTGATTTATCATCGCACCACGATGGAATGGAAATAGTGACACTCCGTTCGGAAGATCTTCCTGTTACAGATCAAATAGCACATGACGCAATCGAAGAAGACTGCTGGCTGAAATTGCTCGCGCCTAGATCTATGGCTGCGGAACTTTGTGCTCCAGCAATCTAACGCGGCGGAGAATTTTGCGGGCCAGGCCAGTGAGTGGCAACGACGAGAGCGTGTCGAGGCTTACCCATCGATCCTCCCCTCCAACGGCGCGGTAATTCGGCAGCGCGACCGCTTCCATTGCGTGAACGTGGACAATGTAGTTTGTCTGCATGATGGCATGTCGAAGCGATACTTCTGCGCCCTTGCCGTTGAATACATCTTCGGAAATTTTCGGCAGTTCCCACATCCCCGGCATCACCGTGGCGGCAGCAGGACGCAGCGAAAGCAATACCTGGGTTCCGTACGGACTTTTGCTGCGGACCGTGAGTGCAAAGGCCGCATTCCGGGTGATCATGGGCTTACGTTTGAGCGCCGGGTGCTCTCCTTGCGTGAAACACTGTGCAGCAACGGGACACTGCAGGCAGAGCGGATTGCGGGGGAGGCAGATGGTCGCGCCCAGTTCCATCATGGCCTGATTGAAGTCACCTGGGCGCGTTCGATCAAGCAGATGATCGGCGACTTTTCGGATTGCCGGGCGAAGCGAAGATTTTGACGCCGGGCGGTCCGCTGCAAGCCCAGCGAGGCGAGTGAGGACTCGCTCGACATTTCCATCAACGGCGGCAATTGCCTCGCCAAAGGCAATGCTGGCGATAGCAGCAGAGGTGTAGTCTCCGATGCCGGGCAGCGTTCTCAGCTCTATCGGGGAACGTGGAAGAACGCCTTCATGGTCGCGCACGACAGCCAGGGCACCGCTGTGCAACATGCGGGCGCGTCGGTAGTATCCGAGTCCACTCCATACCGCGAGAACGTCCGGCTCCGACGCATTCGCGAGATCGGCGAGGGTTGGAAATCGGCGTAGAAATTCGGCATAGTGATCAAGCACCGCGGCAACGCGGGTCTGCTGCAACATGATCTCGGAGACCCAGATTTTGTAGGGATCACTGGTGCGCCGCCACGGCAGGTCCCGCTTGTAAACGTCGAACCACGCCAGCAGCTGTTTTCGGAATTTTGCTGCCTGGGCTGCGCTCAAATGCTCCGGGACCATTGCGCGATTTTAATGTATCTGCGCTCCCAGGTGTCTGCCAGTCTATTTCGACGCGGAGACCCGCGGAGTCTCACTATGGGCCACCATGATGAGATTGTTCCCCACCTGTTGCCACACACTGACTACTGCGAGATCGACAGGGGAACCAGAATTCTTGTCGGTGACAGATGCGAAGTAGCTGAGGACCATGTCCACTCCCTGCGGACGTACCTCGACTGCACCAATCATGTATTCGGAAGGCGGATCCTGCTTGAGGAAATCCACCCATTGCCGGACCACTAAGATGATTTCCTGCGCGGTTGGTGAAAAGCACGCTTGGACCCTGCAGCGCAACGACCTGCTGCCAATCTCCTTTTTTCGCCGCGTTCCAATAGATTCGCTCCAATTGCTCCGCGCTGGTGGTGGAGGCAACGGTAGGCGGTTTCTTCTCTCCATAGATGGTGCAACCCGTTAGGGAACCCAGCAGACCCACCGCAATCAGCATGACAGCCGTTCGTCTCAGCATCTTCTTAGTTTGGATGCACGCCGGGAAAAGCGCTACGGCAAAAAGAAGAGGCTGCCCGAAGGCAGCCTCTCTGTTCGCGTTTGCGGCGAAGTAGATTCGCCTGAAACTTAGTCCCCCATCACTTCTTCCGCCTTGGGAGCGGGCTTGGGTGCGGGAGCAATGGAGTTGAGCGAAACCAGTCCAGGAGTCGGCTTCTCACCCAGGACGTGCTCGCGATAGAGCTTGGCCATCTGCGCGTTTTCCGCATCCTGCTTCAGCTTGTCTTCGCGTGCGCGGATCTTTTCTTCGCGGGAGTTCTTGGCGATGCCGAGCTTGTCGAGCGTATCGTTGGCAGCCGCGTCGACGTGCGCCTGGTTCAGCACCAGGTGTTCTCTGTCGATCCCAGGCCGACCTTCTTGCCGCCGGCGAAGATCTCGTGACGGCCGTGCTCCTCGTACCACTTGGTGAGGGTCGACGTCATGTGCATCTTCTCGATGATGTTGCGCCAGCCCACGCCGGTGTTGTACGCGCAGAAGGTGATTTCGCCTTCCTGCGTGGCGTAGGGAATGATGCACTGCTCGGTGCGGCGGAAGTCGTAGTTGAAGAGATCCTGGAACCACATGCCGGCGATGAAGAGGAAGTTCCAGCGATCGGCGCGACGCATCTCGATGTCGTCCATGGTGCGGTCGCCCTTGACGCTGCCGTAGTTGCGCCGGTCACGCCGAAGCACTTGTCGAACTTCTTCAACAGGTCCATGATGCTGAAGTGCGTCGGCGCCTTGCTGGGATCGTAGTTGCGCAACAGCGCCAGGGTGACGCCGACGCCGGAGAGGAACTTGCCGCGCGGCTGCGTCGTTGATCTTGGCAATGTCCTTGGCCAGACGATCAGCATTCAGGAACGCGGTGACGGGAACGGCTTCCTTGGTTTCCTTGTCGATCATCAGCGCCATGCCGATGCCGCAGTTCGGGTGGCATCCGCAGGAGAGCTGACCCCAATCCGCGTTCGGTCCGTGCACCAGATCGCCGAAATCGGAGAAGGTGCTCATAAAGCTGATGGGGAACCAGTCGCGGGTCGGCTCGCCGAGTCCCGTCTGGTTCTTGACGTCGTGCGCCATGTGGCTCAGCGTGTAGCGCTGCGCCAGGCGACGCTCGTCGGTGACGTCCTCGTCGCGGCCGGTGAAGGAAACCGGCTGGAAGGAGAGGAAGTTGATCTTCTTCGGATTGTCGAGGGCGAACTGGATGATGCGGCCGACCTGCTCGTTGTTGATGCCGTTGATGATGGTCGTGACGGGAACGATGTCGACGCCGGCTTCGTGCAGGTTGTGGATGGCCTGCAGCTTCACGTCAAACAGGTTGCCGACCTTGCGGTGCGAGTTGGCTGCGTTGCCGATGCCGTCGAACTGCAGATAGACGTAGCGCAGACCGGCTTCGGCAGCGGCGCGGCAAAGCTCCTTCGACTTGGCAAATTCAATTCCGTTGGTCGCCGCCTGGACCGAGTTGTAACCAACCTTGCGCGAGTAGGCGACGGCATCCAGGAAGTAGGGCGACAGGGTGGGCTCGCCGCCGGAGAACTGAACGCTCATCTGGCGGCGCGGCTTGATCTGCGCAGCGTTGTCGAGCATGGTCTTGATCTCTTCCCACGTCAGCTCGTGGACAAAGCCAACCTGGTTGGCATCCATGAAGCAGGGATCGCACATCATGTTGCAGCGGTTGGTCAGATCGATCGTCAGAACCGCGCCACGTCCGTGGGTCACGGTCGAGGTGCCGTGGTTGTGCAGCTTTTCGTCGTTGTGCGCGCGGATGTCGCGGCCCGGGAAGACCTCTTCCAGGTGCTTGAAGAACTCGGTGTCGATCGACATCACGTCTTCAAAGTGGCCGTGCTTGGGGCAATCCTTGACCATCAGGATCTTGCCGTCGCGCTCGATGATCTGCGCCTTGATCTCGCCGACCTTCTCATTCAGAAGGACTTCGTGGGGCAACTTGCCGTCGATGATCTGCTTGCGGATCTCAGGAACGCACTTGGGACAGAGCGAATCGGTCGTGCGCGGCCAGCCAAGAGGAGGCTTCTCCTTCTGGTAGGACTTCAGCAGCGGCTTATCGGACCACTTCGGGCGTAAAAGAAGCGTTCGGGCTGATGGAGTTCAGCTTCTCGAAAACAGCCCACGCGCCTTTGGCTGCGAAGGTTACCGCTCTCTCGGTGTACTTGGTGGCAATCGACATTGCGAAAATTCTCCTGAAGTAATTGGAACCTGTTCTGCTATGCGGCCCTTCGTGCGGGATCACATGCCACAGGGACGACAACTTCAACGGAATTGGGTAGCCGGAGCGACCGGGAAACCTACCCAAATGCGCGTCGAGATTGCCACCTTCAGCGTAAAGGGCGGCTGCTTGAAAGCAAAGAGTTTATGGCTGAACGGGGAAAATCGGGCTGCGGACGGGAACCATCCACAGCGAACGGGGAAAACCCGCATAAACAGGGGGCCGAAGGCAGCGAAAACCCCCATTTTCCGCTACTTGCGAACCAAATAGGCTAATAGCAAACTGGCTTAGCTGGTCAGTTTTTGGCTTAGAACCCTAGTCTTTACGGTGAAGACGAGAGAACAGTATCCGCTTTGTATCCGGCCAGAACTCCTCGACAGCATTGCCGCCGGCATTGGCCAACACAGAGTATCCATATCCCGCCCAGGTCTTGGGCCACGTCGCGCTCACCGAAGGGTAGTAGGCCATCGTGAGGGCTGAGGCTGCGGCATATCCGGCGAACAGCGAATAGTTGGGCGCCATCTTGCCGGAGTCCTGCCGCTTGGTCAGCACGCGGGCACAGGCGTAGCCGGCGCGGGGCCAGAACTCCGCTAAGCCGCCGCCTCTGCGGTAATAGCGAGGATCCTGGTGAAACAGCGACGCAAACAGGCCATCGGTAAACACCGCCTGGCTGGACTGCCGGATAACGCTGATACCGAGGCGCCTCCCGAAGGCATCCCAACTGTTGTTGTCGTATTTCGGATCGGAATCCAAGAGTTGCTCCCATCCCGCGGAAAGAAGATACGATCCGGCAGCATACACGGTGATCTGCTCTTTGAAGGAGTACTGGAATTTCTCGCCTACCGTCAAAACCTTCGTGGTCTCGTCCGGCTCGATAACTGAGGCAAGACGACTTGAGGGTTTTGTGCGCTCGACACCTGGCTGCGTCGGCTTGACCGAGCTATCGGAGGGCAGACCTATCGCGTCGCCTGTTGGTTCAGGTGCATCAGGAAGTGCCGCATATTCAGCGGCGTCACTGGAAACCGAAATGTTCGCATCGTGACCCTGCTGGGCAGAAGCGGATACTGACGCAACTGCAAAGAAGATTGCAGACAAAATCAGAGAAAACGAAATTCGCTTGGACATTTTTATTTCCTTGAGCAAACAAATTCCAGGGGCTAGAGGCAGCTTAGCCCTTCCAATACCCGTTCTCCTAGCTGAATCAAACTCAGACTGCCGGATTTTCCACTATGCCCCGGCAGAGATGTTTGCGATTTGCGAGTAATCAAAGCGGCACATCTTGCGGAGAGCCGCTAAAAATGCGAGGAAACGCTCGATAATGAATGCAGGAGACTTCGCCAATGAGCGGTAACCCTCAAGAACCAAAGCGTGGGCGCATGGAAGATTTCGGCCGCAGGATCGATGAGCACATTTTGAGCGGGATTCCGCAAGTCGAAGCAGAAGTTCGTCGAGTAATCACTTACCTGAACGACGAAGTTGTTCCGCAAGTGCGGCGCAATTCGTCCGAGGCACTGAAAATTGCTTCCGTGCACCTGGCGAAACTCGCCGACGCTCTCGACAAAGCGAACGGCCAACAGCGACCTCCGGATGGGAATCAATAGATGACGATCGGGTGCCGACGCTTACTTGCTGCTGTGATCCTGGTGCCAATTGCCGTGACGCTTGCCGGCTGTTCGCGGAAGACGAGGGTGGTTTACGTTCCCGCACCTCCACCACCGCCTCCGATTACCGCGCCGAAGCAAGCGCCACCTTCGCAGGCAAGCCCGGGAGTTCCTGCGCCCACGACCGCGACTGCAGGGGATAGCGCCGACATTGAATTCGTAGCGACGCATACACCGATCTCGAGCGAAGAGGGACTGGCCAGCTGGTATGGGCCGCCTTATCACAATCGCAAGGCTGCCAATGGCCAGATTTTTGATCAGAACGCCATGACAGCCGCTCATCGGACGCTGCCGTTGAATTCTTTGATCAGGGTCACGAATCTACAGTCCGGCCAGTCGGTGGTGGTTCGCGTGACGGATCGTGGGCCATTTGTGCAAGGCCGTGTGCTCGATCTTTCGATGGCATCCGCGAAGGCTGCCGGCGTTTGGAGGCCGGGCACCGCAAAAGTCCGTGTGGATGTTTATCAGACTCCGTCGCCCATCGCCGAAGGTGGCCGCTGGTGTGTGCAGGTGGGAGCTTTTAAAAATGAAGGGGAAGCAATCAAGCTGCGCGATCACCTTCTTCACAAGTACCACACCGCCAACGTAATCGAATTCACGGGGCCGACAGGTCACTGGGTCCGCATTCGTCCCCAGGCCGACGACAAAAAGAAAGCGTTTGAGATTGCGGGCGAGCTCACTCCAACCGAGGGAAACGCATACCTGGTGAGGCTAGATTAATTCGCCGGGGCTCCGCTGTTCGGCGCCTTGCGGATATATTTCTATCAGGAAATAAAGCTGGAGGCATGCATTGAAGCTTCGCCCCGCACCGTCGACTTGGACCTTCGGTTCGTTTGCTCTGATACTGATGAGTGTGTGGCTGATCGCGTTCCCACAGGCACGCGCGGCGACGCTCCCAACCGGCACCGCTCGTTTCGCCTCCGCAGAGTCCAGCAGCACGCAGCCGCAGAATGCAAAAGCCGCGTATACACTGCCTCCGGAGAAGCTGGCCAAGGCAATCCGCCTAAGCCGCGACTACACAATTCTCCAGTTCGCACAGCAGGCCTGGGAGATCATCTTTTTGCTGTTGCTGCTTGGAACTCGAACGCTCAGCCGACTGGCAGCCTGGGCAGAGACGATCACCAATCGACGATGGCTGCAGGGCCTGGTATTTCTGCCCATACTACTGCTGATGATTTCCTTGTCTCACCTGCCATTCAGCATGACCAGCCACTGGCTGTCGGTGAGCTATGGACTCTCCATTCAGCATTGGGGAAGCTGGTTCCTGGACCATGGCAAATCGCTACTGCTTACTCTTGCGATTGGCACCTTGATCCTGTCGATTCTCTTCTGGCTTATCCGCAAATTTCCGCGGAAATGGTGGGTGCTGTTCTGGGCGGGATCGATTCCTTTCGTCGTCATCACCGTCTTTGTCATCCCGGTTGTAATCGATCCAATCTTCAACCACTTTGAGCCTCTTACCAAGACAAACCCCGCACTGGTCGGCGAACTGGAGCGCGTGGTGGCTCGCACCGGAACCAACATTCCTCCCGAACGAATGTACCTGATGAAGGCCAGCGAGAAGCTCACGGTTCCGAATGCGTACGTCACCGGAATTGGAGCCACCAAGCGGGTTGTAGTGTGGGACACCACCATCAAAATGGCGCCGACGGACGATATTCTTTTCATCTTCGGCCATGAGAGCGGCCACTACGTACTCAACCACATCTGGAAAGGAATCGCGTTCTACTGCGGCTTGCTGCTGGTGCTGCTGTGGGTTGGAAATCACCTTGTGAACTGGCTGATTGCGCGCTTCGGCGATGGATGGCATATCGGGAGTGTTCAGGACTGGGCCGCAGTGGGTGTACTGCTGGTGGTCTTCTCGTTCCTGAGTTTTCTTTCCGATCCCATCGGCAACACCTACAGCCGGTCGCAGGAACACGACGCCGATATTTACGGGCAGGAGGCGATCCATGGAATCGTCGCCAATCCGCAAGCTACCGCGCAGCATTCTTTCCAACTGCTGGGCGAGGCTTATTTGGAAGATCCGAATCCGGCGGCGTTCCTGGAGTTCTGGACCTACGACCATCCGTCGACAGCGCATCGCGCAGCCTTTGCCGCGGGATACAATCCCTGGATTGACGGTCAGCAGCCAAGATATTTTCCGAAAGAAGACGCGAAGTAGCCACGCAGGCTATACATATTTGAAAGAAGGCGATTCAATGGACTGCATTTTCTGCAAGATCATCTCCGGAGAGATCCCATCGGATAAGGCATTCGAGAATGATGAGGTTTTCGCCTTTTCCGATGTCAATAAGCAGGCTCCGACTCACGTGCTGATCGTGCCGAAGAAGCACATCGCCTCTCTTGACCACGCAAAAGCGGAGGACATTCAGGTTCTCGGACATCTGCACGCGGTCGCCGCGGAGATTGCCAGGAAAACAGGACTGACGAGCGGATATCGCACCGTGATCAACACCGGCGCAGATGCCGGCCAGACCGTGGATCACCTGCATGTGCATCTGCTGGGTGGCCGAGCGATGCATTGGCCTCCCGGTTAGAGGCCGCGAGGATATTCTCCGGAACCAAAGAAAGACCCGCAGTCGAGCGGGTCTGAATGCGTCTACTTGAACATAGCTTTCGCGATATACGGACGGCACACAATCTAAGTCGGCTCCGCCAACACATCGCCTAAACGATCCAGCCGCTTCTCCCACATCGAACGACGAGCAGTTATCCATTGTTCGGCAACCGAAAGACCGGTCGGATCGATGCGGCAGGTGCGCACCCTTCCCGATTTTTCCGTCCGAATAAGACCGCTCTCCTCCAGCACCTGGAGATGTTGAACCACCGCGGCGAGCGACATATCGAGTGGAATCGCTAACCGCGAGACCGACACCGGTCCCGCAGTCAGTTCTTCCAGGATCCTTCGCCGTGTAGGATCGCCGAGCGCCTGAAACACCCTGTGGACATCCGCTTTCGTGTCTGACATGTCGCGCCTTCCTGCGGTGATTCGAGTACTTCCGGCTGCCTTGATTCCGTCCCAACTGCGTTATTTCGCGAGTTCGTTCGCCAATTTCTCAAACAGACTGCGCCATCCCATTTCCCGCATTTCTGGACCGCCGGAGCCCTCGAAAAACGCCCCCTGGTGGGTGCAGATGAGATCTGTTCCAATTTCGGTAGGCAAGAGTTCAATCGTGACTAACGCGACAGAGACGGGCTTGCCACCAATTTCCATGGTCGAGGAAGTCAGCAGGCGCTGGTTCGGAACGATGTCCTGAAACCTGCCCTCGTTGGTGAGGACCATGCCTGCGAGTGGGCTGCCGGCTTTGAAGCGATACTTGAGACGCTCGGTGCCACCGTTGCGGAAGTCCATTTCGAAGGCTTCGACGTCGTGGTTTTCTCCTTCGCCGAACCAGCGCCGTTTCCTGGCCGGGTCGGAAAATGCCGCGAAGACCACCTCCGGGGGCTTGGGGAAGCTGCGCTCGATAACAAATGTGTTGTGAATAACCGATTGTTCAGCGGCGTTGTTCAAAACATGTTGTTGTTCCATGGGAATCCTCTCTGCTAAGGCTTTAGTTAAGTACGAACTTGAGTATTCGCCCATTCGATTGGAATTGTCAAGCGTACACTTAAGTATTTTTCTTATAGAATCACTCGACGCGGAAAAGGGAAAGGACCCGCCCAAAGCGAGTCCTTACTTAGGCTTACAAGGTATTGAATTGAATTCTTTACGCTTCCGCGGCTTCCAATTCTTCGTTCTGTCCGTGGCGACGGAGCAGGTTCGGCAAGTTCTGGGAAAAGGCAGAGCGGGGCATGACGGTGTCACAGCCAGCTTCGATCGCTTTGGCCTTGAGATCCCCCTGAAGATGGGAGAGGAAGCCAATCACCGAAGTTCCTTTTTTCAGTTTGTTTTTGAGCTTGGGAATCAGCGTGAGGGGCTTTGCATTCGCGTTATTGAGATCGAAGATGATCAGCGAAGGCCGGGCATCTTCGGCGGTATCGCTCAGGCGCGCCACGATATCCTTGTCCGCCTTGACAAATCCAACCTTAACGCCCAATTTGCGGGCAGTTTCCTGGATTTTCGCGAGAAAGAAGAGGTCATCGATGAAACAGAAGATGCGAATGGGGGCATCTTCCCGGATGACTGCGGGGGCCTGCATCGGCGCCGGTTCCGAGTAGAACGAGGCGTGCCCGTTCCCGTTGCGCAGCTCGATGGTCGAGGGTGGTCCGTCCGCCATGTTCCCATTTACAGTGCGATAGCTGTGATCCATAGGGCCGACAAAAACCTGCTGGCGGCGCGGCTTGCTCTTGCGGCGGCCACCACCCTGCCCATTTCCCGGATTATTGCTGACGTTAGCTCCCTGGCCGGACTTCTTCTGAAAGAATTTGCCATGGGATTTGGGCTTTTGGCCTTGATTCTGATTTTGGGGAGAGGGGCGATTGCCCTGGGGAACGGAGCCATTGGCCTGCGGAGTGGGCTGTCCTTTGGCGGCATTGCTTCCGTTTTGTCCTTTGCGGCGGCGACGCCTGCGACGGTGTCCCTGCGCCTGCCCTTGAGGGGCCTGTCCTTGCCCCGGTTGGCTTTGCGCCTGCGGGACCTGGGGGTCGTTCTGCTCTGATGTCATGCTTGCACTTCCTGGTGCGTATGCTGTTGTTGCCGCTTGTTCCGGTGCGAGAGATGGAACTCTCTTTCGATGCGCCGGCAAATCACTTTTTCTCAAAACGCAGGCTCAACTCTGCGCACCATGGGTGCGTTGAGCGGGAACCGTTCTGAAGAGACTCGTTTTCAAATGGAGCGTAACGTCCGATTTTCAACTCGCAATTTTACAAATGCTCCACCCAAGGTGCTTACCTGGTCCAGGTCATTCCGGTCGCAGGCTGGGTGAATAGCGAAAGCTGAGTTCTTTTGACTCTCGAGAACCGCGGCGAGCCTCGAATCAAAGTCCTGAGGCGTCAGCCGCTCGATAGGCAAAATTGATACTACCCGTTCTCTGGAAGCGTGGCAAGCGCTTTGTGGATAACCATCAGAACCAAGTCCGAGAGAGATGGTGTTCAAATCAGAGGGGAGGAATCAAGGAGAAAGCCGCCCATAGGGCGGCTTGTCCGGCTTTTCCTGAGTGGCCATGTCACTGGCCTCCCAAAGGTGCTCCTTACAGACATCGATACTCTGGAGGTCTGGCTGCGTTCGGCTACGACGTGGTATTCGAATCTATTGCTCAGACCTCGCCGCACTGAAGCACCGTTTCTTCTTGCTTTTATCCGTAGCCTGTGCGTCACTGGCTGCCTTCATAGTGCAATTGACGTGCCGTTCACCGTTCGTTATTTGTTATGCCATGACTTAGCGGACGGCTCACCGCTCGCAATTCTCCCGTTTATGGAAGCCTTGGACCGAGGAAATTTCAGATTTTCATAGGTCTTGGTTATCCGGGAAGAAAAAATCCCTGTATGCGGACGAGTTTCACACTGGCAAGTGGGGCAATAGTGCGTCCCTCGCCCCGCCGATAGGATCCTGCGAATTGGCGTTCCGCAGACGAGGCATGGCTTTCCGGTGCGCAGATAGACTCGATGCTCGAGCTGGAAGAAGCCCGCACGCCGTCCGCGTCGACATAGTCCGATACGGAGGAGCCACCGAGTGAGATGGCCTCCCTAAGACGGCCTGGAGCGCGCTATGCAAAAGGTCAGCCGGTGCGCGGCTGAGATGGCCAGCCATGCTGGCGGGGCCGGATTCCAGCCCGAAAAAGGCTCTCGTCGGCATAGATGTTTCCCACTCCGTGCAGCAGTTTCTGGTTCAACAGGGCAGCCTTGATGGCGTTGCGGCCTCGGAAGAGGGCTACGAAGTGGTCGAGAGGGATCGTTAACGGCTCTTTTCCCGTGCCCTCAAAGTTGAGCCTGTTCTTGGCGATAGGGTGGCAGTGCGCCCACACGGCCGAATCGACGCGGATCGACGAAACGGAGTTCTCGTTTGAAGCCAGGTCGACGGAATGACGTGCGTATGGGGGCACCGGCGTGGCGCGTCGGCAGAACAAACCAGCAGGCGGCCGGTCATGCCAAGGTGAACAATCCATTGCAGCTTCCGGCTTTGGCGCCGGGGTGCGGCGTTTTACGGGCAGAGATCGAAGACAATGTGTTTGCCTACGCGGCGAACGCCCGATGCTTCGTCCGAGCAGGTCGTTTGCCATCATCCGCGGCAGAAGTCTTGAAAGGCTCAACTTTTGGAGCTGAACCAGACGGAAATGATGCGGAACCCCGACGCAGCGCTCATTGACCCCGCCGGCGATCGTTTCCACTTCGGCAGCTCGGGCATGCTCTCCCTGTCAGCTTTTCCATACTCGTAGATTCGAATATTATGAGTCGGCCAGGTTGCGTGTGATCTTTGTTCACCGGCAGCAGAGGCGTTATATCATCAAATGGTCACACGAGAAATCCAGCCTGTGCGGCATCCTGCAGCAACCGATCCCCGGCAGGGATTCGACGAGCTCGTTCAAGATGCGTCCGGTAAAAGTGTGTCAGATCGAATTCGAGTATCGACATTCATGCGAGCCAAGACTGCGGTTGTGCTTGGCGCCCAATGGGGCGACGAAGGTAAAGGGAAGATCGTCGATGTACTTTCGGAAGATTTTGCGGTGGTGGCGCGCTATGCCGGCGGACATAACGCCGGCCATACGGTCATCATCAAGGGACAGAAGTTTATCCTGCAGCTGGTTCCCTGCGGCGTTTTGCGCCCGGATTGCCGGCGGTCATTGGCAATGGCGTTGTGCTTGACCCCATGGCCTTCCTTGAAGGAGATCGGCAAGCTTCGCGACCTGGGCGTCAACGTCGATGAGCAGCTATTTGTCTCCAACCGCGCGCAGGTAATTCTTCCCTACCATCGCATGATCGAGCTGGCGGCGGAGAATGCTCCCGGGACGGCAAAAGATCGGCACCACCAGCCGGGGAATCGGTCCCGCGTACGAGGACAAGATGCATCGCAGCGGACTGCGCGTGATTGACCTGCTTGACGCAAGCTTGCTCAAAACGCACATTGAAAAGGCCTGCAACGAGAAGAACGCGATTGCCCACGCGCTTTTCGGAACCGACCCGCTCGACCCAATCAAGATGTACGATGAGTACGCCGAGGCGGCGAAGCGCAGTTCGGCCCTTTGTCACCGACACGCAAAGCTGTTGAACGACGCCATCCGCCAGGGCCAGAGCGTGATGTTTGAAGGCGCCCAGGGCACCATGCTGGACATCGATCATGGCACCTACCCGTTTGTGACCTCATCTTCCGCTACCGCCGGGGGGGCGGTGACGGAACCGGGGTGGGACCGACCGATATCGGCACGGTGGTCGGAGTCACCAAGGCCTATGTCACGCGCGTGGGCGAGGGTCCATTCCCGACCGAGATCCAGGGCGAGCCCAGCGATCTGCTGCGCGCCCGCGGGCAGGAGTACGGTGCGGTGACCGGACGACCTCGCCGTTGCGGGTGGCTCGATATACCCCTGATTGCGTTATTCCAGCGAGATCAACGGCACGGAATGGCTAGTGGTTACCAAGCTGGACGTGCTGGATAGCTTTGCCGAGATCCCGATCTGCACCGGCTATGAAATCAACGGCAAGGTCACCGATGTTGTTCCGGCGGATGTGCAAGGCCTGGAGTCGATCAAACCCGTCTATACCAAGTTGAAGGGTTGGCAACAGCCCACGGATGGGATAAGGAAGTTTGAAGAACTTCCTGAAGCGGCGCAGGAATATCTGCGCTTTCAGGAAAGAGAAAGTGGCGCGAAGATTGGGATGGTTTCAACCGGGCCGGATCGTGATCAGACGATGGTGTTGCCGGAATTTCAGGCAGCACTGGCCGAACTGAAGAGTTGATCCGCGTTCACGACGGACACGTTTTGCAAGAAGACTGAGCATGGAAAGAGAGATATGGTCACTTTCACCGTTCGCATGCGATTCGCCGGGGAAGACCGGGAGCAAGTGGTTGAGATCCTAAAGAACCTCGCGGCGGCGAGTCGGCAGGAGCCGGGCTGCGCCACCTACATACCGCACTTTATTGAGGATGATCCGGACACCATCCTCATCTACGAGCAGTATCGCGACAAGGGCGCGCTGGAGGCGCACCGAAATTCACCGCACTTCCAGAAATACGCTATTGCCGGCCTATACCAATTGATGAAAGAGCGTTCCTCAGAAAATTTGACCGCAATCGCATGAGAGACGGAATTGCCACTCCCTTACCACGAACGGGTAAGGGACTTCTGTCTGTGACAGAGTAGAGTGGCAAAAGGATTTACAACAGGGCTTTTCCTCCATTGCGGGTAGGTCATTTCTCTTTGACGCACTCTCGCGTGGCAGACTACCATCCGATACGTGCATGCGCAGCCACTCGCCAAGCCGCCTAACAACTCAACAGGCCACCTTTCTTTTGGTGTTCGTGACGGTATTCATATTGAGTGCAGTACCGTCCTGTGCGGGGGTCTTGCCCCATCGCCAGGACAAGCAACATAAAGAGATAGAAGCAATCGAGGAGCAATGGCGCAACGCCATGCTCAACAATAACGTTGGTGATATGGACAAATTGATGGCGGACGATTACATCGCCATCACCGCCAACGGAACCATCGAAACCAAGGCGCAGGCGCTTGCAGCACGGAAAGCCGGGTCTCTTCGAATCACCAAGATGGACCTGAGCGACAGCAAGATCCGCATCTACGGGGACACGGCGGTTGTGACCTCCAGGGCCGAGATCAATGGAACAAACGGTGCCAGCGATATCAGCGGGCACTATCGGTATACCCGTGTTTATAACTACCGGCTGGGGCAATGGAAGATTGTCAGCTTCGAAACCAGCCGTATGCGCGACCCTAATTCCCTCCAGAAGTAAACCTTCCCTCGGCAGTCTGGCGAAGTACCTTCGGATCTGGAAGGCTATGGCTTGTTCGCTGCAAGTACGGCATCGGCGATTCGCGCTGCCTCAACTGATGGCTTAACATCGTGAACCCGGACAATATCCGCCCCTGCCAGAATAGCGGCAACCATCGCGGCCAGCGATGCGGCACTGCGATCCATCACCGAGGCGGTCGCTCCGTTGTGCAGTTCCGCGAGCGTGTGGCCCAAAAAAGCTTTTCGGGAGACTCCAGCCAAGACAGGGCGTCCAAGCTCACGCAGGGAACTCAGCATTGCGAGGAGAGGGTAATTTTCATCGAGGGACTTCCCGAAGCCAAAGCCTGGATCGAGCACGATCCGCTCCCTTTCAACGCCGGCACTTAGCGCGAATGCAAGCCGTTGCTCCAATTCCTGCTGAACAAGTGGACGGACTTCTTCCGGCTGGAGGCGGGCTTGATGCTTCCATTCGGCGGGCTTGCCGCGCGTATGCATCAGCACCACGCCACAACCGAGCCGGGCACAAGTCTCAGGCATAGCAGTCTCCCACAGAAATCCGCTGACATCGTTCACTATTTCAACGCCAGCCTTGATTGCAGCGGCGGCTGTGTCGGCGTGGTAGGTGTCAATCGACAGGATCGCGTCTGGCCGGTAGTTCAAAATTCCGGCGATCACGGGGAGAACGCGATCCTGTTCCATGCCGATGCTGACTGGCGAACGGTCCCCGGGACGAGTGGACTCGCCGCCAACGTCGACGATGTCGGCACCCTGTTGCAGCATGGCGATTCCGTGGGCAATTGCCTTCTCTGCGCTGAAGTGTTCGCCGCCATCCGAAAAGGAATCGGGCGTAACGTTCAGGACCCCCATAACGCGGGTAATGGCGCCGAGTGAGAGCGAACGGGTTGTCAATTTCCAAAGCGAAGTGCCGCGATTGGCAAAGGTCATCGTGTACACATTCTAAAGACTCGCGGGATGGCGCGAGATGCTACACTCCGCGCAAGCTATGAATTGCTCTCGGAGAAATTTGTCGTTAACCGCCTTGTTGCTGATTGGCGCTTGCGCAATCGCCAATCCGCTGAATGCACAGCTGCCCGTGCATAGGCCGCCTGCCACGGATGCCGCGTCGCAAAAAGGACTCTCGCTCCGCATAGAGGCCCTTCTAGCAGATCCGGCAGTGAGCCGGGCACAGTGGGGCATATCCGTCACAACGACGGATGGCCAGCCCATCTTCGCGATGAACGATGGGAAAGCTTTTACGCCTGCCTCGAATGCAAAATTATTCACGACCGCCGCCGCCCTGGCGATTCTTGGCCCTGACTTTGTAAGCAAAACTTACGTTGTAAAAGATGGCACGATTGACGACAAAGGATTCCTGAAAGGTGGACTAAGAGTGGTGGGCACGGGCGACCCCAGCCTCTCGTTTCGCGTGTATCCCTACAAATACTTGAGCGCAAAAGAAGAAGAGAGCAGGCCTGCGCCCATTCTGCCGGCGGCGACTTTGCTGGAAGATATGGTGGCACAGGTGATGCGCCATGGAATTCGCGAGGTTGAGGGGCCCATCACCGGCGACGACTCCTTCTTTGTAAACGAACGCTACGGCACGGGATGGGGTTGGGACGATTTGCAGTGGGAGTACGGCGCGCCTGTCTCCGCGCTCACGTTCAACGACAACGTTACGTTTCTTGATCTGGAGGCGGGTTCGCACGCAGGTGACCCCATCGCAAGCAATTGGCGTGACGGATTTCCCTATTACGCGACCGAATGGAGTCCTGCGGGAACCACCTCGGATCCGGGCACGAAGAGACAGATCGGCGTGGAACGCGATCCCGGAAGCATGGTGGTTCGACTTTTCGGAACGGCTCCCGCAGGTGGCAGGCCGGCACATCTCGGCCTCGCCGTAGAACGACCTGCGGTGTATGCGGCAGGTGCGTTTCGTGCGGCTCTTGAATCACATGGTGTCCACTCGCCGGGGCCGGTTCTTGCTCACTCCACTGTGAATGCCAGTACCGGTATGTTTGACGAGGAAGTTCGCAAGCCTTTGGCGCTGCAGCCCCTTGCGCAAGGAACGACGAGTCTTCCCATTGACCTGAAACCGGGAGAGGAGATCCTGGCGACACATGTGTCGCCTCCACTTAGCGAAGAGGCGACGGTGATCAATAAGGTGAGTGAGAATCTGCATGCGGAGCTCCTGCTGCGGCAGCTTGGGCGATCGCAGACGGGCGAGGGCTCGTTTGTGCAGGGCGCGCGCGTGGTTCGTCAGTTCCTGGTAGAGGCGGGCATTCTGCCTGATGATTTTTTCTTCTATGACGGTTCTGGAATGTCTCCTGAGGACGAAGTTACGCCGCGTGCAACGACTAGTTTGCTCGCCTATGCTGCTCGTCAGCCATGGGGTGCCACGTTTCGCGCGTCGCTGCCCATCGCTGGCGTGGACGGCACGCTCTGCGAACCGATTTACGCAATCGGCCGTGAAGGGCAAGCTCTTTGCCAAAACAGGCACTTTGAATGGTGTGCACGCATTAAGCGGATACTTGACGACAGCCAGCGGAAGTACACTCATCGTCGCCATTTACTGCAATCATCGGGAGCCGGGAAATGACGCGGCGCGGAAGGCGATGGACAAGATTATCGAAGCTGTCTATCTGGGGGAGTAGTGAACGGGGCTGTTGGGGTAATGAACCAGGCAAGTCAGTGAAAACGGCAAGAGCAAGAAGCAGTGGCGTCGACGCAGGACGCGCGAAAGCGCTGGTGGGAATCAAGCTCGCGCATACCGTTGCCTGGGCATTCTTCGCGGGATGTATTCTTGCAATCCCATTCGCCGGAGCCGTGCGAAACTTTCGCGGCGCAGTGATCCTGAGTGGTGTTGTGTTATTGGAGTGCGCGATTCTTGCGGTGAATCGTGGTCGATGCCCCTTCACCGACCTGGCCAGCAGGTATACGGAAGATCGCAGAGAAAACTTTGACATCTACCTGCCGCTCTGGCTGGCGAGGCACAACAAATTCGTCTTTGGAACGATTTTTATCCTGAGCGAATTGTTCGTGTTGGCGATGTGGCTGCATTGGCGGGGTGAGTTTGCTCGCGGGTGATCTCCTGATAAAGTTCTCTCGCTAGTATTTTCGGCTAAAGGATTTCTCCAATGACATCATTATGGGCTCGCTGTGGGACGATCACGGTGTCTTTGATAATTGCAACAACGGCCGCGATGGCGCAGCAGCATCGTCCCCGCATCACGGGTATTTCGCACATGTGCGTCTACTCGAGTGACATGGAGGCTACCAGACATTTTTACAATGCAATCCTCGGCGCTCCAAGGCGCGACGATCCTGAAGATGCGAAAGGGGCGCGTTACTACTTCGGCTCCACGCAATTCGTCGAAGTGCTGCCACTGCCTGCGGGCGACTCCATCAATCGGATGGCGCATGTTGCGTTCAACACGGACGATGCTGCGGGATTGCGCGTGTATTTCCAGGCTGGAGGCGTCACCGTCACGGAGTTGAGGAGAGCGGGCGATGGCAGCCAATGGTTCGACACCGCGGATCCCGAAGGCAATGAAGTTCAATTTGTGCAGACCGATTCAAAACTGAAGATTGCGAATAACCCGGCTCCCATAAGCAACCGGGTTATTCACATTGGCTACATGGTGAAGAACCGCGCAGCGGAGGACCGCTTCTATAAGACGCTGCTCGGTTTTCATCCCTACTGGTATGGCGCAATGCAGCCAGACAAGCTGGACTGGGTGTCGCAGCAGGTTCCCGATGGCCACGACTGGCTGGAATACATGATGGTCGGTGATGGATCCACCACACCGATGTCTCGTATAGACCAGCGTGAACTTGGGGTGTTGAATCACTTTTCCCTTGGCGTGGACAACATGGAGAAGTCGGTGACGACGCTGATTGCAGGGAATCGACTGAGCCCCCGCCACGACGGCCCGCAGATGGGCAAGGACGGTAAATGGCAGGCAAATTTATACGATCCTGACGGCACACGCGTGGAATTGATGGAGTTTCAACCGGTAATGCGACCTTGTTGCTCCGAATTCACCGCAGACAGCCCCACAGACTAACCAGCCGCGATATTCTTGATGTGCCGCAACGGACATGCGGAAATGATCAAGGGGTGCCGATTGCGCCGAGCCGTAGTTATGTTTGTTGTCATTGCCAGCTGTCTTTTTCTCCCGACGGGGTGCAAGAATCTTCCGCCATCCAAACCGCTAAGCGAGCTGACACCGCAGGAAGCGGCGGGACATGATGTTTACGTGTCGAAGTGCGCCCGCTGCCACTACGCAAATACCACACACGGGCTGAACGGCCCGGGATTGCAGGCACTTTACAAGCAGCCTTATATGCCTTCGGGTGCACCGGCGAACGATGATCGCGTGAGTTCCGTGATTCTGCACGGAAGGAACATGATGCCGGGTTATTCCAAGGAACTCGACGACCAGCAGCTTGCAGATTTGATGGCTTATCTGCACACACTATGAAAGAGCCTCGCGAGCAACCAGGCGATCCGACCAGACCGGCGTTTCTTCCCGGGCTTGCGGGAATTGCGTTGTGGATGATGACGCTGTCGGCAATTGGCGCGTTTGGCGTGGTGCTTCACCATTTCCCGCCGCTTGTGCTGGTATTGAGCGCGCTGTTCGCGGTTGGCAGCCTGGGACTGTTGAAACTACGGCGTTGGGGATGGGCCCTCGCGCTGGCACTCGCCTTCCTGTCCATGACTTTCGGTGTGTACAGTATTTTTCGTTTTCACCAACTGCAAACGGCGGTGCTGGCCGTGGTGAACCTGGTCTTCTTTCTCTACCTCGTCAGGCCGGAAGTGCTGAGCCGTCTACGGTGATTTCGTGCTGCCGCAGGCGATACAATAGACGCTGGTACACGCTCAATGGATCTGATCCAAATCGATACTGTCCGAAAAGCCCCCGCTCCCAAGCCCGAATGGCTGAAGGCACGGGCTCCCTCCGGCGACAATTACCACGACTTGAAAAAGCTGGCGCGAAGCCTGAATCTGCATACCGTGTGCGAGTCAGCGCACTGCCCCAACATGGGTGAGTGTTGGAATCATCGAACGGCGACCTTCATGATGCTTGGAAATCTGTGCACTCGCCGCTGCGGTTTTTGCGCCGTGCCGAAGGGGCGCCCTGAGCCGATCGACTTTGACGAGCCGCGGCGAGTGGCAGAGGCTGTAGCCAAGCTGCAGTTGAAGCACGCAGTCATAACGAGCGTGAATCGCGACGACGATATTGTAGGTGGGGCACGGGCCTTCGCGATGGTAATTGAAGAGATCCGCCTTCAGGCCCCCGGTTGCCGGGCTGAGGTTCTCATTCCCGATTTCCAGGGGATGGAAGAGGCCATCCGTATCGTGGTGGAAGCGCGCCCTGAAATCCTGAATCACAATACGGAGACGGTTCCGCGACTCTACCGCGCGGTTCGATCCGGGGCTCGCTACGAGAGAACACTGCGCCTCCTTCAATACGCGAAGGAAGTCGATCCGAAGATGGTGACGAAGACCGGAGTGATGGTCGGCATTGGCGAGGAGACCGGCGAGTTACTGGAAGTCTTCCGCGATCTCGCCGCAGTGGGAACCGACATTTTGACGATCGGACAATATTTGCGGCCTTCGAAGGATCATCTTCCGATGACGCGCTATTATCAGCCGGAAGAATTTGTTTCTCTGCACGATGAAGCGAAGAAGATGGGGTTTGCGCACGTAGAATCCGGTCCCTTGGTGCGCTCGTCGTATCATGCGCACGAGCAGGCTGCCTCAACTGGGCTTACTATGCTGGCGTAGGAAGATTGGCAGCAGCATGACGACAAATTGTAAGATGTTGAGTTTGAAATACCGCAATCAAGGAAGAAGACAACCATGGCAGTCTCGGTAATGGCAGGAATTCCAATTCTCAAGGAAGCGTACAGTCATCTCAAGACCCGCATGGATAAAGCCGTTCAGGGCTTTCAAGCGAGCCTGACCTCTGTTCGCACGGGCCGCGCCTCGGTGCATATGCTGGACCAGGTGAGGGTCTCCTACTACGGCACTGAAACGCCGCTCAGCCAGTTGGGGCAGATTACGACGCCGGATCCGAATCTCATTTTGATACAGCCATTCGACCCCAGCGTTATTGTTGAAATCGAAAAGTCCCTGCGGACGGCGGATCTTGGATTCAATCCGCAAAACGACGGAAAACTGGTGCGCGTGCCTGTGCCGCCGATGACAGAAGAGAGACGGCGTGAGGTGGTGAAGCACCTGAATAAGGTTCTGGAAGAGCATCGCACGGTGTTGCGCAACCTCCGTCGCGACGGCAACGACGCCATCAAGAAAGCGGCGAAAGATAAGGCCATCTCTGCAGATGAAGAGAAGCGATCCCTGGAGGAGATTCAGAAGCTGACGGACGACGAGATCAAGCGGATTGAAGAGATGTGCAAGAAGAAGGAAGTCGAAGTAATGCAGATCTGAAGCGCCACGTTCATTCTTAACGAGAGTCGGCAGGTCGAGCTAAGGCCTGCGGACTTTCTGTTTCTCGCACAATGGACGAATCGAGAGCTCCCAAACAAAGCCTGCACCGGAGCGTCGCCGGGCTAGTGACTCTGCAACAGGTGCGCGTTCTCATTCCGTTTCAGCGGAGTGGAGAGAACCATGCTGGTCGTGGGCGTTCCATACGGCAGCAGACGCTCGATAAGATTCTCAAGCTGGCTCACCGAAGAGAGCATGACCTTGAGAAGAAAGGCATCTCCACCGGTCAGGTGGTAACACTCCTGCACGGCATCGAGCGTCTGCAGAAATTTCAGAAACGGTCGATACCGCGCACCGTCGCAGGTGAGTCGCACGAAGGCGGTAACGGGAAAGCCGAGTGCTTCAAGGTCGATCTCCGCACGATAGCCTTTGATGAGGCCAACGCTCTCCAACTGCCGCACCCGCTCGGCGGCGGCGGAAGGCGACAGGCCCACACGCCGTCCTAATTCCGCGAAGGGAATACGGGCGTCCGATGCGAGTTCTAGAAGAATTTTCCGGCCAATGGAATCCACCAAGGCTGTTTCGAGCATCGATTGCCCCTCCAATACGCCTGTCTGCCATCCATTATGCGGTAAATTGTGCGCTAGGCCACGTAATCAATCGTTTTTCGGATGGAATACCCCTCAAACTACATTCTCAATCTTGTTTTAGCTCACTAGCATCGATCCATGATTGTTCTTGATGGATCGAGCCTGACGGTTGGCGATGTCGTGGCGGTAGCCGAGCGAACGGAGCCAGTAAGAATTTCGTCCTTTGCCGTATCCCGTATGCACGCCTCCCGTGCCCGCGTGGAGGACGCTATGTGCGGGTCAACGCCCGTTTACGCTCTGAATACCGGCGTCGGCCTTTTGGCCAATATCCGGCTGAACGAGCCTGAACTGGAACAGATGCAGGTGAACCTTGTGCGGTCCCACTGCTGCGGGGTCGGCGAGCCATTGTCCACCGAAGCTGTTCGCGGAATGATGTTGATTCGAGCCAATGTTTTGGCCAAGGGCCTTTCAGGAATTCGCCCGGTGATTGCGGAAAGAATCTGCGACCTGCTGAATCACGACATTACCCCGGTGATCCCTTCGCGCGGAAGTGTAGGAGCAAGCGGCGATCTCGCTCCGCTGGCGCACATGGCTCTGGTGCTGATTGGGGAGGGCTACGCACAGTATCGTGGCGACACTCTGCCGGGAGGAAAATGCCTGGAGCGTGCGGGCCTGACGCCGCTGAAGCTGCTTGGGAAGGAAGGCATTTCTCTGCTGAATGGAACCCAGGCAATGCTATCGATTGGATGCCTGCAACTGGCTGCGCTCGAGAGATTGTTTTATGCGGCACAGACGACGGCGGCGCTGACAATGGAGGCGCTTCGCGGGACGGCTGCAGCACTCGATCCCCAGTTGCACGCGGCAAGGCCGCATCCCGGGCAGGTATTAAGCGCGCGGCATCTCGCGGGGCTGTTGAAGGGAAGCCAGATTCCGAGAACACAGGGAGAGTCTAATCGCATCCAGGACGCTTATTGCCTCCGTTGCATTCCGCAGGTGCACGGTGCTGCATGGGACACACTTGCCGAGGCGAAGAGAGTTTTTTCAATTGAGTTGAATAGCGCAACGGATAATCCGCTGGTCTTTGAAGATTCAATCGTCTCCGGAGGGAATTTTCATGGTGCGCCACTTGCACTCGCGCTCGATTATCTGGCGATCGCAATGTGCCAAATTGCCGGAATATCCGAGCGCAGAACGGAGCGGCTGCTTAATCCGACGCTCAACGAAGGACTGCCCCCTGTTCCTTGCTTTTGCTGCGGGGCTGGAGTCGGGGCTGATGATGGCACAGGTAACGGCGGCCGCTCTGGTTGCGGAGATGCGCGTTCTGGCGACCCCAGCCTCCACCGGTTCGATTCCAACGAGCGGCAACCAGGAGGACTTCGTGAGCATGGGCATGACCTCGGCGCTGAAACTACAGCAGGCGGTGCGCACATGCGCGCGATGGTGGTCGCGATCGAACTGTTGACGGCGACGAGAGCATTGGATTTGCGCGGAGACACCAGCACGACTGCGCTGGAAGAGGCGAAGAGGCGTTTCCGTCATCGGGTTCCGGCATGGAAGGATGATTGCGTCCTGTCCGTCTGGATGGAAGAGTCTGCGAGATTTCTGGCAGAGACAGACCTCCGCTCGATGGAAACGTCCTCCGCGGTGGAGGTGACTCGATGATCGAGACCTACACTCCGATTCGGGCACCTCGCGGCAATATCCTAACGGCGAAGGGATGGATTCAGGAAGCAGCCAAGCGGATGCTGATGAACAATCTCGATCCGGAAGTGGCGGAGAAGCCTGAGGAGCTAATCGTTTACGGTGGGCGTGGTAAAGCCGCACGCAACTGGGAATGCTACCACACGATCGTTGAAACTCTGGACCGGCTGGAGAATCGATCAGACGTTGCTGGTGCAGTCTGGAAAAGCAGTGGCGGTGCTGAACACGCATCGGCTTGCTCCCCGCGTGCTGATTGCGAATTCAAACCTTGTGCCACGATGGGCAAACTGGGAAGAGTTCGACAAGCTGGATGCCGCAGGCCTGATGATGTACGGCCAAATGACGGCGGGCTCGTGGATCTACATTGGGACGCAGGGAATTCTGCAGGGAACCTACGAGACATTTCGCGGCGCGGCGAAACGCTACTTCAACGACACCTTACTGGCACGATCACGGTGACGGCAGGCCTGGGTGGCATGGGAGGCGCACAACCCCTTGCCGTCAAGCTGGCTGGCGGCGTGAGCATTTGCGTTGAGGTGGACGCAAGCCGCATTGAGCGCAGGCTCGAGACACGTTACCTCGACAAGGCGACTGACTCGCTCGAAGAAGCGATAAAATTGGCGACCGACGCCCAGCAGGCACACGAAGCAATTTCGATCGGCTTGCTGGGAAACGCGGCGGAGGTTCTGCCGCGAATGGTGCAGATGGGTTTTACGCCAGACCTTGTTACAGATCAAACGAGCGCGCACGATCCTATGTGGGGATATATTCCGATAGCCAGAGCCGACGAGAACATTTGCGCCCTGCGAACACGGAATCCCGAAGGTACACTCGGCGTGTGCAGTCTTCGATCGCAGAACACGTGCAGGCCATCTTAGAAATGCAGCGGCGAGGCGCGGTTGCCTTCGACTACGGCAACAATCTTCGCACGCAGGCAAAGCAAGCGGGAGTGAGCGATGCGTTTTCATATCCGGGATTCGTCCCGGCCTTCATTCGAGATTCTTTCTGCGAAGGGCGCGGACCATTTCGCTGGGTGGCATTGTCAGGCGATCCGGCGGATATCGCGAAGACTGATTCAGCGCTGCTGCAAGCTCTTTCCGGATGACGAGCGGCTGAAGGAGTGGCTTGGCTTTGCGTCGGCACAGATAGCGTTTCAGGGGCTGCCTGCACGGATCTGCTGGCTGGGCTATCGCGAGCGCGATCAAGCGGGACTGCTCTTCAACCAGATGGTGCGGGACGGAAGATTGAGTGCTCCCATCGTGATTGGACGCGATCATCTGGACGCTGGCTCTGTTGCCAGCCCATTTCGCGAGACCGAAGGAATGATGGATGGTTCGGATGCCGTGTCGGATTGGGCGCTGCTCAACTTTGCAACCGGTATCGCGAGCGGCGCCGCATGGATGAGCTTCCATCACGGCGGCGGCGTAGGCATGGGATACAGCCAGCATGCTGGCCTTGTGGCGGTCGCCGATGGTAGCGATGAAGCGGATGAGCGCCTGAGGATGTGCCTGACGAACGATCCTGCGATCGGCGTGATGCGCCATGCTGACGCAGGATATGAACTCGCAAAAACAACAGCGAGGCTGCGCGGTCTTGACCTGCCGAGTGTTCGATGAAAGCAGACCTCCTGGTAACTGGAATTTCACAACTGGCATCGCCGGTGGGCCCGGGCGCAAAGCACGGATCGGCAATGCGCAATCTCCATATTGTGGAACAGGCGGCAATTGCGATTTCTGACGGAGAAATTGCATGGGCGGGCAAGTACTGTGACTGGTGCGGCGATGCGGATGCGATCTACGACGCGGGCAATCGCGCTGTCATTCCCGGTCTGATCGATCCGCATACTCACGCAATTTGGGCGGGCGATCGGCTGAAGGATTTTGAAGCGAGGACGTCGGGCGCTACTTATGAGTCCATTCTTGCAGCCGGCGGTGGGATAAGGAGCACCGTCCGCGCAACATCAGCAGCTTCGCAAGATGACCTCGTGGTGTTGGCAGAGCCGCGGCTTGATGCATTGCTCCGCTCCGGCGCGACGACGATCGAAATAAAATCCGGGTATGGGTTTACGGTCGCTGCTGAAATTGCAATACTCGAAGCTGTTCAGGCCTTGGCGAAAAACTGCGCTGCTCGTATCGTACCCACACTGCTGATTCATATTCCGCCAGCGAATATGGTGGATCGAGCAGGCTATGTTGCGCAGATGCAGCAAGAACTCATCCCCGAAGTTGCAAAGCGCAATCTTGCAACTGCCGTAGATATTTTTGTGGAGCGAGAAGCGTGGCATGCAGCGGAAGCCGAGAGGATGTTTGAATCAGCTCGCGCAAACGGTCTCGCCATCAAGCTCCACACGGAGCAGTTTCAACGTATCGGCGGCCTGGAGCTTGGCTTGCGAATGAATGCCTTGAGTGTCGATCATCTTGAGGTCAGCGTGCCGGAACAGTTCAGCGCGCTGGCAGCAAGTTCCACCATCGCCACGATTCTTCCCGGAGTGTCTCTTCATCTCGGGATTCCGGCGGCACCCGGAAGACAATTGATTGATGCAGGCGCTGCGGTCGCCGTGGGAACAGACTTAAATCCCGGCTCTAGTCCGCTCTTCTCTGCATCGACCGCACTCGGCCTTGCGGTACGGTTGAATGGACTCACAGCTACCGAGGCGCTCATCGCCGGAACGACAAACGCCGCTTGTGCACTGGGCCTTGCAGATGTGGGCCGAATTGAGGCGGGGTTGCGAGCGGATTTTTTGATTCTCAAAGAGCAGGACTGGCGACAGATTGTTTATGAACTCGGCGCAAACCCCGTCAGGGAGGTTTGGGCTGGCGGAGAGAGGGTGGCGGGGTGAACACACACTCTTTCTGCCTGAGCTGCTCTATACCAAGGGCGCTTTCGTTCGACATGGCGGACTGCTCATTGACGACGCCGGAAAGGTGATCGACATTCCGATTCGGCGTGACGTGACCGCAGACCTGGTAATTGAACTTCCCGGGAAGTGCCTGCTTCCAGGTTTTGTAAACGCGCATTCGCACTCTTTCCAGCGCTTGATTCGCGGCAAGGCGGAATCGCGAATCGTGAGCGGCAAAGATTTCTGGTCGTGGCGCGGCACCATGTATCACGCAGCGGCGCAGTTGGATGAAAAGGATTTATTCGACGTATCGCGCATGACGTTTTTGGAAATGGCGCTCGCCGGGACAACGACAGTTGGCGAGTTCCACTATCTGCACAACACGCCCGATGGAAGCCCCTACGAGGATCCTAACTTGCTCGCGAAGCAGATAATTGCCGCGGCCCAATCCGTCGGCATTCGGATTGTATTGCTTCTTACCGCCTATATCCGTTCGGGTTTTGAATTGCTTCGCGATATCGGACAGACTCGCTTTTTCGAAAGCGCGTCCGATTATCTTGCGAACACTGAACGACTGATCAGCGAATACTCAGACGAGTCGCTGGTGCGATTCGGCGTTGCACCTCACAGCATACGGGCAGCCCCCCTGGAAGCGATCATCAAGATCGCGGATTTGTCACGCTCGAAGAATCTTCCAATTCACATGCACCTTTCTGAGCAGGTAGCAGAGAATGCCGCGTGCGCTCGTGAGCACGGCTGTACGCCAATAGAGTTGTTGCGTCGGCAGAAACTGCTCGGACCGAATTTCACAGCTGTGCACGCCATCCATATTAGCCAGCAAGAGATCGCGACGATGGCGGAGGCTGGTGCGAACATCTGCGCCTGTCCCACGACGGAAAGAAATTTGGGAGATGGCGTGCTTGCTGCTGATGCGGTGATGTCGGCGGGTATTCCAATCGCGCTCGGCTCCGACAGTCAGGCGCAGATCGATCCGCTTGAGGACGCCAGGGAGTTGGATTATCACCTGCGCCTTTTTCATCAGAAGCGTGCGATTCTGGATCAGATTGATGGAGAGCCTTTGGCTGACCGCCTTTTCCGTTGTGCGACAAAGAACGGCGCACACGCATTCTCTGTGCCGACGGGCGAACTCCAAGTGGCGTCGATGGCGGATTTTTTCACTGTCGATCTGGGCGATGTTTCGATTGCGGGATGGAACGATGAGTCCTTGCTTTCCAACCTTGTCTTCTCATTGCAGAGAACTGCGATCCGCGACGTGGCGGTGAATGGAAAGCTCATCATTCGCAATGGTAAACATGCTTTTCAAGAAGAGATCGTAGGATGCTATCAACAGGTCCACGACAAGGTGTGGAAGAGCGGGGAAGTATGAGGACCGTGAGTGAGCACCTGGCAAGCCTTATTGAAATTCCTTCCGTATCGTCGATGTCGAATCGTGCGCTGATTGATTACGCGAAGAGGATCCTTCAAGGCGTCGGGTGGAATCTGAATGAGATGGTCTACTCTGACGCCAATGGAGTCGAGAAGATAAACCTGTTGGCAGCGCCCCAGGACCAGGACGTCAAAGATGCCGAAGTCGATCTCGCGTTCTTCTGTCACACTGACACCGTCCCCTTCGCCGCGGACTGGACAGATGCACTCGTACCCATCCTCAAGGATGGATACTTATATGGCTGCGGGGCGTGCGACGTTAAGGGGTTTCTGGCCTGCTTGCTAACCGCAATTGAAGGCACCAAAAGTTTTGCGAGCGGCCTGCGGCTAATTCTCACATCGGATGAAGAAGTCGGCTGCATCGGAGCGTCGCATCTCTTAGCCGCTAACGCGATTCGTCCACGGCGCGCTGTGATCGGGGAGCCTACGTCATTGCAGCCAGCGCGCGCGGGGAAAGGTTACTACCTTGCGGAAGTGACGGTGAAAGGCCAGGAAGCTCATAGTGCTCATCCGAGCGAAGGACGCTCCGCCATCTACGGCGCGGCCCGGCTGATCACAGCGATTGAGGAGTACGCCACGCAGCTGGCGCAAAAAACGCGACACTTTTTATAGCCCTCCATTTACTTCTCTAAACGTGGGGGTCATCCAGGGTGGCACAGCTAAGAACATTATTGCGGGCGAGTGCAAGTTTCAATTGGAATGGAGACCGCTTCCCGGCCCAGCTTCCGATGCCTTGCTGGACATTCTCCGCATATCTGCCGATCAACGACGGAAGTCTGATCCTTCGTTTGTTTACGAGATCAAAGTTCTCCGGCGTCAGCCTGGGTTTGAGACGAGTTCCGATGCCTTGCTTGTAACACGCCTGTGCGATCTCGCAAAACGCGAGGCTACTTCGATTCCATTTGGATCGGAGGCAAGCTTGTTAAGCGGCATTGCAGACGAAATAGTTGTTTTTGGTCCTGGCGATATGCGCACAGCACACAGTCGGCGAGAGTGCGTGCCGTTAAACGAACTGGAAGAAGCCGTTTCGATTCTGAGCACGCTAATGTCGAAGCAATAGTCGCCTGCGCGTAGATTTCCTGCGACGACTGACTTGAGCCTTGGTTGAATATCCCGTGCAGAACAGGTCGCAAGCTTTGATAAGATCGCTCCACATGATTTCGTCTTTGAAGAAATTTCTGCTCCTGCCTGGACTCAGTCTGCTTATCTCAATCGCTCCGGTAAGTCTGCGGGCTGCGGAGGCAGCGCATTTCCGACTAACGAGGACCTTCGACACGTACGTACGATGAGTGCTCCTCGCCTTTCGCCCGACGGAAAGATGGTGGTCGTAGAGATTTCCGATGACACAGCGTCGGGAGGCAAGACACACCTTTGGCTTGTAGACATCGATAAGAATATATCCCGGCAGCTTACCTACTCTCCATCGACCGATCACGCGGGCGAGCGTTCGGCGGAATGGTCGCAGGACGGGGAAGCCATTTTCTTTCTGGCTCACCGCGGCGAGCGCGATCAACTTTTTCGCTTGCCGATGAAGGGCGGTGAAGCCCACGCCTACGATCTGAAGATTGTGCCGACCGTAGACACCTCAACAGCGAGTGACACGATCCAGATCGATGCCGGTAAAAAGGGCAGTGACGCGAAACCTTTAACTGAAGCGGTTGCAATGGATGTTACGGGCTTTTCGATTTCTCCCGATGGGAAGAGAATTGCGGTTCTCGGGGTGGATCCGGTTACACCAGCAGAGAAGAAGCTACGCGATGAGAAGGCGGACGCGATCCGAGTCAACAACGATCCGCATGGCACGCGCGTCTACCTGCTGAATCCCGAGGACGGCAAGCTGACATCCGTTGCAGTTCCACCCAATGCTTCAAGTATGGCCTGGGCTCCTGCGTCGGATCGATTGCTGATTCGCGTCGAAGCACAAAACGATGAAGGAGATCTTGGGCCTGCGGCGAGCTCGTGGCTCGTGACCACTAAAGATCCGGCAAACCCCGTAAGGGTTTCCGCGTTGCCGCCGACCATTGAGAAGTCCGCGTGGTCGCGCGATGGAAAGCAGATCTACTTTCTCGCGCAGGCGCACCAGGATGCGCCCCCGGGATACAGCGATCTTTACAGCTACTCGCTTGAGGACCAAGTGACTCGCAACTTCAGCGAGCACTTCAGCGGGAGCCTGGAATCCAACCCTCCCATCGTCGCGAAGAATGGCGACGTTCTCGTTTCTGTTCAGGATGGCACGCGGATTTCGATGGCGCGTTTGGTGTTCGGAAAGACGAGCCTCGATATTGAACACTTCGACCAACCCGTAATCAACGCGGTTGGATCGAACCTGAATCAAACCGGCTGGGTATATCTCGGCCAGAGCAGCACACAGCCTCCAACACTTTATTTCGCGGAAAAACCAGGCGGGTCCGCGAAAGTGTTGTCGACACCTACATTGATGCCTTCGAACTGGCGTACCGCGTCCTCGCAGATAGTGTCGTGGAAGAACGACGGGCTCACCATTGAAGGACTTTTGTATCTGCCGCCGGAGTCAGCTCAGCATCCCGTGCCGCTTATCGTAGACGTGCACGGCGGACCGCTCGGGGCCTTCTCCGATCGCTACTCCGCATTGACAAACTTCATGGTCGGGCATGGTTGGGCAGTGTTCCAGCCGAATCCGAGGGGAAGCACTGGCTCCGGAATTGCATTTGCCGCAGCGAACAAAAACGATCTTGGCGGTGGTGACTATCAGGACATCATGAGCGGCGTCGACGTAGTGTTGAAGAAGTTCCCAATCGATTCGGAGCAGCTTGGATTGATGGGCTACAGCTATGGCGGCGAAATGGCAGCTTTCGTTGAAGGCAAAACAAATCGCTTTAAGGGCATCGTGAGCGGCGCCCCGGTGATCGATCAATACAGCGAGTACGGGACAGAAGACAGCTCATGGTATGACCAATGGTACTTTGGAAAGCCGTGGGAGCGATCGGAGGATGCCTGGAGGCAGAGCCCGCTCGCGGGAGTGAAGAATGCGAAGACTCCGTTTCTATTGCTTCAAGGTGCATCTGATACGACCGACCCCATAGGGCAAGCCCAGGAAATGTACCGCGCGTTGCGGCAGGCCGGAGTGCCGGTTCAGTTCATTCAATACCCGCGCGAGAATCACGGCCCGCTGTACGACTCCCTCGCCGGGAATCCGCAACCAGAGCCTTGGCATGGTTTCGATGCGCGGCAACGCATCGTTACTTTTTTTCAATCCGTCTTCAGTAAAACATCCGGAGTAAGCGCTACGGGCAAGTGACCTCTGCGGAGCGCAATTGTGATTTCGCTCTATTTGACATACTACTTCTGCGCAAGAGGCTTCACAATTTCTCCGCCTTTCATCACAAATGCGACGTGTTCCATTGTGCTGATATCGGCGAGCGGGTCACCGGATACAGCTACGATATCGGCGAATTTTCCTGGTTCGAGAGTCCCGAGGTCCCGCGTCTGGCCCAACAATTCCGCTGCGTTAATCGTCGCTGCCTGTAGTGCCTGCAGTGGTGTCATGCCGCCGCGGACAAGAGCGCCAAATTCCTTTGAGACAGATTCGTCCACATCCGAATCGTCCACGCCGTAGGCGATTTTCAGATGGTGCGCCAGCGCGCGATGAAAGGCAGGGCCCTGCTCTTTCATGATCTCCACGCCCTTCGCATAACTCGCCGGGTCGCGGCCTTTCGAGAGGCCCGTCTCCATGTCGTGCTGGAAACAATAGAGCGTGGGAACAAGCCAGGTGCCGCGCTGTTCCATCATCTGCGCACCCTCTTCATCCAGCATCGTGCCATGTTCAATTGAGTCTACGCCGGCGCGAACCGCCGCTTTGATTCCAACTGTTCCCTCTGCGTGCGCCATGACTTTCTTGCCCGCACGGTGCGCCACTTCGACAGCTTGCGCCATCTGCGCCTCGCTTAACTCCTGCACGTGATAATCGCTGATGGGGTCCATCACACCACCCGTGGCCATCAGCTTGATCCAATCAGCACCGTACTTAATATCCCGCCGCACTACGCGATCAATGTCGTTCACGGTATCTGCGATGTTTGGCTGTGCCGGGAACAGAAGGTCCGGCGCGAGTGGATTTCCATCCCCGTGGCCGCCGGTGACAGAGATCAGGCTGCCTGCGGGAAAAATGCGAGGACCCCGAATGATTCTCTTTTCCACGGCATTCTTCAATGCAATCTGTCCGTAGGCTGCGTCGCCCTCCCCCGCATCCCGCAAAGTTGTGAATCCATGAGCGAGCCAGATCTGCAGGTTGTAAACGCCCCACAGCGTAGCATCGGCGGAAGACATGCGCAGGCCGGATGCCCATGATTGGGAGGTCGGGTCACTTAGCGTGTGTGCGTGACAATCAATGAGCCCTGGCACGACAGTTAATTTTGAAAGATCAATGACGGCCACGCCGGCAGGAGCGGCATCCACTATCCTGGCAATCCGGTCGTTCTCTACGATGATGTATTTGTGCGTCGTCACCGCACCGGAGCGAACGTCAACCAGCCGCCCCGCTAGTACCGCAGTCGTTCCAGTGGGCTTTGGAAGCTGCGCGAATAGCGTAACCGAAAAGGACACGACTGCCACCGAAGCAACAAACTGTAAAGCAGACTTCTTCATCGCACCTCTTCTTGATACGACTAACCCTGATGAGAACTTCTCTCACGAGCCATACTTCTCAAGCCACTTCAATTCTTCGCGGACCTTGATGTATCCGTGCCACGGATTCTTTGCCAACGGGTGTCCTTCACCGGGAAAGACGAGAAAGGAGTGAGGGATGTTCAGGCTCTGGAGAGCACGTTCCATTAACACACCTTCGAGGTAACTTACGCGCACATCGGCATTGCCGGCGACCAGGTGAGTTGGAGTCTTCACCTTATCGAACTGAAAAAGCGCAGCTTCGGCCTGGTAGAGATCCGGCTTTTCCCACGGAGTTCCGCTTAAGTACCAAGCGTCATCAAACGTGAGATCGTCGTTCCCCCAATTGGCGGCGTGCTCGACCGCACCGGCACCTGTAACCGCGGCCTTGAAGCGCGAGGTCTGCGTGATCAACCAGTTCGTCATATATCCGCCATAGCTGTAGCCGCCGATGACGAGATGGTCAGGATCGGCAATGCCCGCCTTCACCAGTGCGTCCACGCCCTCCAGTATGTCCTTGCCTGGGCGGGATACAAGATGCGGCTCTATCTGCATCAGGAACTCATCTCCATAACCGCTCGAGCCGCGGTAGTTCGGTCGAAAGACAAGCCAGCCCCTGGCCGCAGCCAACGCTGCCCAGTCATACCAGTCCGCGCCGAAACGATCGCCATCCGCATCTGCGGGGCCGCCATGTATCAGCGTCAACATGCGGAGATTCCTGGCGTCCAGTTTGCCTGGGGGATACATCAACACACCTTCGACGCTCGCACCGTCATCGGCTTTCCACTTGAACGGCTTCCAATCGATCGTCGCTCGCTGTGCAAACAGTGCATTAAATGTGGTCAGCGGTTTTGCCGAGGCAAGATGAGATGCATCTTCGGCGAGATAGAGTTCCGTGGGTTCTGTAATTCGCGAATGAGTGAGAAGAATTGCACCTCCGCGAGTTGCGGCAACAATATTTTCGTAAGTGCCCGGCGTGCCCGTGAAACGTTTCGCGCTCTTCCCTTCCACGCTGTAGATTTGTGTCTCGGTTCCTACCTCGCCCTCGGCCACTATCTTGCCATCCGCTTGAACGGCGTAGCCTTCCCAGGATCCATTGAAGTCTCCGCCAAGCCGCTCGATCGCGCCGGTCACTGGATCAATCCGGTAGATTCGACCTTGCGCATCTTGATATTTTGGACCGACGGAGCCGCCGGCAGAGCGTACTTCGAAATAGAGAGCATGCCCATCGGGCGCCCACTCAAGTTCACTTTCAAGTGCTTCGTTGTGGGTTAGTTGTCGAACTGCACCACCCTCGGATGGCACGATGAAAATTTCGTTTGCTGACGGGCTCTCCAGTCGATGCGAAATAGCCTTGGTGTTAAATGCGATCAGCTTGCCTGTCGGATCGGAAGTGATCTCGTCGACCTCATAGTCGCTGTGTGCGAAGGGAGTTGCGCCGCGCGGATATTCAATCGAAGACGCGGCAGGCTCGGGAACTTTCTGTCCCGGGTTTGGTGTTGCGATATTCTGCGCCACCGCATTTGCAACGTTCGACCTCAGCAGTACATCACCACGCTCCTGCTCCCGCCATCGAATAACGTCCTTCCATTCGCTTTTGAGAGCTTCTCTTTTATCCTTCGAAAGTGGCTCGGTGATCGCGAAGTAAATGCCGCTTCCATCGTGCGACCACGCAAAGCAATGCGCACCCTCCTTCTCGCTATAGAGAGGAAACGACTCCCCTCCATTCGGATCGATCAGCCAAACTCGTTCTGTACCTTCCTCCTCACCGGGCAATGCCCGGTCAGAGATAAACGCAATGTACTTCCCATCCGGTGACCACTGAGCATCGCTGTCATGGCCGCTTTGAGTGAGCGGAACAAGTTTTCCCGTCTGTTGCCGCCACAGCCACAAGTCCTCCCGAAATCGATCGTGCAGCCAATCCGGCGATGTTGTCGAAATTACAACCGAATTCCCGTCGGGAGAAAAACGGGCTCGATGGAAATCTGTTGAGTTGAAGAATTCATCGATAGTGATAACGGGCCTGGTTGTTTCTGCGAACAAAAACGGGGCAAAACACAACGCCGTGGATGCGAAGGCGAAAGCAGCGAGTCGAACACGTCTCATGATTTACCAGAAGCGCTGATGAATTTTATTGAAGAAGGGAATGGGACCCATCTGGCAGGATACTCTCCGGCAGACGAATCCCATGCACTGCTAGAAACTGTAACGTAGCGAAAACTGCTGGATGCGCGGGTTCGTCAGTGTGGATGCGTACTTACCCAGCCCGCCATTCTGGGCCTGGGTCGTGAGGCCGCCTGCTGCACTTTGGGGGTTGGTGTCGAAGCGAACTGAATTCGAAACGTTGAACACTTCCCACGTGAAACGGATTGCCTGTCTCTCGGTAATGTTCCAATTCTTTGAGAGACCGGAATCAATTCCAAAAAAGCCGTCACCCCGGAAGTTGTTTCTCTGCCCTGCCTCGCCCGGGTACGGGAATCGAAGCGGGTTGCCGACAGCGACTCCATTGTTGATTGCATCCGGGTCCTGGAAGACCTGCGGACTACCCGTGGAATCGATATGCTTATGAGTTTTGATATAACCCGTCTGAACCATGTTGGATCCAATCTGCCAATCGGTGGTCCATCCGCTTTGACCAACACTGAAGGGCAGCCCTGTGCTCCAGCGTCCAAGACCAGACCACTGCCATCCCGCGATGAGCCCATTCATGAATTTCCCCGCGTGAGCCGCATACGACTGTCCGGGCCCAAATGGCAACTGATACACCCAATCAACCGTGATCAGGCTACGAATATCAAAGTCAGAAATTCCGCGATTGAGCCTGGGATTGAACGCATTCAGGATCTCGCTGTTGCTGTTTCTGCCAGAAGCGCTATTTAATTCGCCCGTACGTTCGGTGTCCGACCCATAGTCGAGCGATTTTGAGAACGTGTACCCTGCGTCAAATTGCAGGCCGTGGCTCATTGCATGACGCATGGTGAACTGTAGAGCGTTGTAACTGCTGTTCCCGATGGAGGACCATGAGTAGAGCGATGAGAATTGCTGCTGGTAAAAACGGGTGGTTGTATTGGGCCCGCAGCCAGCGTCGTAAAAGACGCAATACTCGTCAAGGTTGGCAAGAGCCGTAGTTTCATTCCCGCGGTTGTACGCCCACGTTTGGCTGTAGATATTCTGCGTGGCGGAGAGGCCGTCGGTGGCCCACCAGGGAAACAGGTTCTCAAAATAAGGGATCGCGGGGACAGAAGCATTCGGATCGCCGCCGTTAATATCGACGAGCTTCGACATCAACGTTGCAGCCTGGAAATAGCTGAGTCCGGATTGCGGATCCACCAGATTGAGCGGCTGTGCCAGATCAAGTTGCTGCAGCAAGTGATGACCGAAGCGGCCGACATAGGCCGTTTCCATGATGAAGCCCTTCGGGAGCTGCGTCTGAACAGAGAAGTCCACGGTCTCCGCATAGGGGGTCTTAAGTTGATCATCAATTCCCCAGGTGATTGCGAAGCCGCAATTCAAGTCGGTAGGGGGCGTGTACGGATAGGCGACGACCGCGGGAAGGTTGCATCCACCCTCGGGCACACCATGTATATCCGTAAAGCGTGGCGCGCTATCAACACTGTAGGTGCCGGCAGGATTCGATATGTTGGTACTCAATCCAAACGAGCCCTGTTGGTCAAACGTGTTCACGACGCCCTGGCCGAAGTGATCGTAGTTCATGCCGAACCCTGCACGAATAGACGTTAACGGTGTAGGCGAATAAGCGATCGCAAAGCGAGGGGCGATGGCATTCTTCTGCATATTCCAATAGGGCTTCAGACCGCGTGCCTGCCCCGAAGGCGCAAAGGGAACATCCGGCTGAACCGTTAGACCTTTGGCAGCGTTCTCTGCTCGGGTGTTGAACCAGTCGTGCATATTGATGGAGGGAGCGATTTGCTGTCCGCTGGTTTCATAGGGAGCCTGCAAAAATGTCTGCCGTATGCCGAAGGTCACGGTAACGTTTGATCTCCAATGCCAAGCGTCCTGAATGAAGTACTCAAATTCATTTGAGCGGAAGTTTCTATTGAGATAGGCTCCCTGGGGAAGTTGATTCCCCGTCTGACCATCGCCTGCGACCGAGAAGTTATATTGGCCCGTGGTCTGCGGAATCAGGCCCGTCAGCGCACCGATAGCTATGCTGTAAGAAGTCGAGAACCCATCGTCAACGGCAGGATTACCCTGGCTCGCAGGATCGAGCGAGCCACCTGTCCCAGCGATACTTCCGCCTGTATCAATCCAATAAATATTTGAATTGCCGCTGCTGTAGGAGTTAGCGTCGGAACTTCGGTTGTTGTTGATCAGACGCCAGTTCACGCCGCCGGATATTGTGTGTCTCCCCTTCGTATATGTAACGGTGTCAATTACGTTCTGTACTGGAATGTGAACAATGGTCGATCGCGTCTCCGGATCCAACTGGCTAATGAAGCGAAAGACCACGTACTGTCCATCGCCCGTTCCGCGGTCGCTGTAGCCTTGTCGCGTGTAGCCGTATCGGATATCGTTGATGAGATTGGGGGTGATGGACCATGTATCCCCAGCCGAAATGCCCTTCGAGTTGTCGATCAGATCCGAGGACGGCGCCTGGCCCGGAAACTGCAAGGTCCCCGTCTGTGTATCCTTCTGCAGGTTTCCGCGCACGAATGCCCGGTTATTTTGCGTGATCTGCCAATCGATCTTCGCGATCGAAGTGTTCAATGAGCCAGGGTAGGCGGATGAAAACGTGTAAGACCCAAAATTCAAACCATCTCCCAGCGCAGATCCGTTTGCTGTGGGGTATTGGTTGAAGTAGGCCAGCGCATTTGGATTGACGCCAGGACCCCATGGACAAGTTCCGTTCGTGCTGCAATTCGTGCCATCAGGCTCCGTGTCCATCGCTGCGATCTGGGCAGGGGTCAGCGTGACGTTCGCTCCGCCGCTCGGGTACATAATGTTCCCGGCCTTGAACGAGGCGAATGGCGCGACCTGCGTCACCTGCCTGTTCTCTGCTGTGCGCTGGCCCTCATAGTTGACGAAGTAAAAGAGCTTATCCTTGAATATGGGACCGCCGACGTCTCCGCCGAAAGTATTGCGAATCAACTTTCCCGGAGTATTCGATTGTCCGCTGCCGATCTGTGCTGCCTTGTTGAACCAGTTGTTGGCAACACTGAACGTGTTCCGGTTGTATTCGTAAGCACTGCCGTGAATCTGATTCGTTCCACTCTTGGTGATCATGCTAACCTGGCCACCTGAGGATCGGCCTTCATCGGCGTTCGCGCCAGTCGTTGTTACGCGGAACTCCTGAACGGAATCGAGCGTGGAACGCAGCACACCCGTGAAGGCGTATCCCGCATCCTGGTCGTTATCATCCACGCCGTCGAGGGTAACGTTCGTCTGGTCCGATCGGGCTCCAGCGACGCTGCCGGTGCGACTGTCCGAATTCGGATCGGCGCCGCGGCCCAGATACAGAACGCCCGGCTGAAGGCTCAGCAGATCAGGCACATTTCGGCCCTCTGCGGGGAGCGCCTCGATCATGGCGTTGTTCATCGAGTTACCCATCGATGCATCCGTCGTATTCAGGGTCTGCGCCTCGGCGCTGACATCGATGGTTTGCGATGTTGCCTCGATGGTCAGCTTAAAACTCACAGTGGCAGGCTGATTGACAAGCAACTCCGCAACTTTGCTTTGCTCACCGAAACCACTTGCTTTCGCGGTTATCGTGTACTTTCCTGGCTGAAGCTGCGGGAACTGGTAGTCGCCACTCGCATCCGCCGTCTTCGAAAAATTCAGGCCCTTTTCTTTGTCCTCAAGAGTAATCGTTGCTCCAGGAACAACTGCGCCCGTCGGATCTGTCACAGTCCCGCGCAGAGAGGTCAATGAATTCTGTGCCCAGGAAAGGCTGCAGGTCGCAACCAAAACTACGAAGAGTAGGGTCTGCCAGATTACTTTCATTTGTACGATTCTCCGGTGGGGGGGATATACAAACAGTTCACGCTGGCCTTGGAGAGGCTCGTAAATGCTCTTTGACTGTGGGCTTGCCGAATCGATTTGCTAATGGCGCTTCAGAAACGCAGTAGTACGTATCTGTAATTCACTTATGGTGCAGCATTGTCGACGCCGGATCAAGTTCTAATTTGTTTTGCCGATTGTATTTCCGCCATACACACTTCATTCTATGGAAAACAGATATGGTCCAGGTGTGCAGCCTGCTGTATCGTCCAAAGATGAACAGTTGATCAAATGCAACTGCGACAGTCGCATTCCTTCAAAGGCGATTGCTGCCCTCGAATGCCTGCAGTAGACTCTACGCCATGAAACGATCTCGAGTTCCCCAAGCCATCGTTTTTTTCTTTGGACTCGCAATTGCCATTTCTCTTGTCTTTGAGGCGCAGCCGACATTCGCGCAGGATTGGGCTAAACAGTCATTGGAGAAGTCGCCCCGTCACCGCGAGTGGGTTGCGATAAAGTTCGGTAATCGAACCGTTCAAACATTTGTCGTCTATCCCGAGGTCAGCGAGAAAGCTCCCGTCGTAATTGTGATTCACGAGATCTTCGGCCTTTCGGACTGGGCACGAAGCATGGCGGATGAAATTGCTGCGGCCGGATACATCGCCGTGGCACCCGACCTGCTTTCCGGTTTCGGCCCGAATGGCGGAGGAAGCAGCGAGTTTCCCAGTCAGGATGCAACCACGAAAGCCGTCTCCTCACTAAACCCGGACACCGTTATGTCAGACCTCGATGCGGTGGCCGACTATGGAAAGAAGCTGCCCGCATCGAACGGCAAACTCGCGGTGATCGGTTTCTGCTGGGGCGGCGGAAAATCCTTCGCCTTCGCAACCCATCGCAAGGATCTAAACCTTGCCTTCGTTTTCTACGGCCCTCCACCGGACAAGGCCGCGATGGCCGACATCCAGGCACCCGTCTTTGGTTTCTATGGGGGCAACGATGCGCGCATTGATGCGACCATCCCCGATACCAAAGAAAACATGAAAGCCGCGGGGAAGAAATACGAAGCCGTCATTTATGACGGCGCCGGGCATGGGTTCATGCGCGCAGGGGAGGCTCCGGACGCAAGCCCTGAAAACAGGAAGGCCCGCGACGAAGGCTTCAAATCGCTGACCAGCGAGTTGAAGAATCTGAAGTAAGACGGTTTTTGGGGGTGATTAGAGTCGATGACGAGAAACCCGCCATTAGCTCTAAAAAACACGCTGGTCAGCGCTCAACACGCTAACCAGCGTTTCTTATATTCCGAGATCATTAGATGTCTAGATTTTTTACGTCGAGTGCATTTTCTTCGATGAACTTACGCCGTGCTTCAACATCCTCACCCATGAGCGTCGTGAAGATCGCTTCGGTCTCTGCCAGATCTTCCAGCTTTACCGAAAGCAGCGTGCGGCGTTCTGGATCCATGGTCGTCTCCCACAACTGCGTCGACGTCATTTCACCCAGACCCTTGTAGCGTTGCACTTGATAATCTTTGCGACCCTGTTCGATTACATAATCGAAAAGCTCATGCGGCGTCATTCGAGTCACCGGCTCGTGCGCGATGCGACCCGCCTTCTTCGCAGCGGGCTTGGTGGCGGCTCCATCCTCCGGAGCGGCCTCTGTAGTCGCGTCCTCGCCTTCTTCTTTTTCCTGCGCGGCAGACTTGCCGGCGTACTCAATCACGAATGGCGGCTGAAGATCGCTGCGAATCTGCAGATGCTTCGCCATCATCTGCCGATATTCGGGTGAACTGGCAAGTGTCCAGTCAATCCTGCGCTCCGCTCCATTTGCATCGGTGAAGCGGATCGACCAGGTCTGGTGTTCTTCATCCTTCGCAGGAGCGAAGACCGCCTTGAAAGCATATTTTTTCGATAAAGTTTCCAGTTCCTTATGAAGCTTGACCAGCTTCACCGGAACCTCGTTGTCTTGGGCGGACTCGAAGTCAGTTCGATGAACGATCTCCAGGGTCGCAAGTTTTTCGGTGACTTCCTCGTTGCGAAGTCGCTTATCTACCTTGTCAAAGAAGTCCAGGTAATCGCGGAGCTGACCCATGAACTTCGTCAGGGCCGCGCCCTCGATCTTGTGGGCGTCCGCGCCGCAGAGTACTGCCATGCCATCTGAAGCACGTTTGACCATGACCTTGACGAATTCCCGGTCATCTTTGATGTACTGCTCAAACTTGCCCTTCTTGATGCGGTACAACGGCGGCTGTGCAATATAAACGTGACCGTGGCGAATCAACTCCGTCATGTGACGAAAGAAGAACGTCAGCAACAGGGTGCGGATATGAGATCCGTCCACATCGGCGTCGGTCATCAGGATCAATTTGCCGTATCGCAGCTTCGACGGATCGAAGTCCTCTTTGCCGATGCCGCAGCCGAGTGCCGTGATCATGGCCCGAATTTCTTCATGCCCCAGCATTTTGTCGTAGCGCGCCTTCTCAACATTCAGGATCTTTCCCTTGAGCGGAAGGATCGCCTGAAAACGCCTGTCGCGCCCTTGCTTCGCGGTTCCACCGGCGGATTCACCCTCGACCAGGTAAAGCTCGCAGCGTTCCGGATCACGTTCGCTACAGTCTGCCAGCTTACCTGGCAGTCCGCCACCGTCGAGCGCCCCCTTGCGACGAGTAAGGTCGCGAGCTTTGCGCGCTGCTTCCCTTGCGCGCGAGGCTTCTATCGCCTTATTGATAATCTTCTTCGCGACAGACGGATTCTGATCCAGGAACATGCCCAGCTTTTCGTTCACGAACGCCTGCACAATGCCGGCGATGTCGGAGTTGAGCTTTCCCTTCGTCTGGCCTTCGAACTGCGGCTGCGGCAACTTTACGCTGACAACCGCCACCAGACCCTCGCGAACATCGTCGCCGGAGAGGTTCTCTTTCTGATCCTTGAAGAGGCCAAGCTGCGCTCCCGCGACGTTGATGGTGCGGGTAAGCGAAGTGCGAAAACCGGAGAGATGCGTGCCGCCGTCCACCGTATTGATGTTGTTGGCAAAGCTGAAAATCGTCTCGGAATAGCTGTCGTTGTATTGAAGTGCAATATCCATTTCGACGCCGTCGCGCAGCGCCTCCATGCAGATTGGCTTGTCGTGTAAAACCTGCTTGCCCTTGTTGAGGTGCTTAATAAACTCTGCGATTCCGCCGGCATATCGGAATTCGGCGCGCTTAGCCTCTCCCGTTTTTGAATCCGTCACACGTTCGTCAGTGAGCGAAATCTCCAGCCCCTTGTTCAGGAAGGCGAGTTCGCGAAGACGCTGGGCGAGGATGTCGTAGTTATATTCCGTGACGGAGAAAATTGACCGATCCGGCAGAAAGTGGACCTTGGTTCCCGATCGCTTGGTGGTACCTGTCTTCCGAAGCTTTGAAATGGGAATGCCGCAGGAATAATCCTGTTCATAGGTATTCCCGTCTTTCCAGATCTCTACGTCGAACGCCTGGCTGAGCGCGTTTACGCAGGAAACACCCACTCCGTGCAGTCCACCGGAGACCTTGTAGGACGAAGCATCGAATTTGCCGCCGGCGTGCAGCTTGGTCAGAACGACTTCAACGGCGGACATACGCGTGCCATCGTGCAAAGTCATTTCGTCTACCGGGATTCCCCGGCCGTCGTCTACGACCGTAATGGAGTTGTCGAAATGGATGGTCACCTGGACCCGCTTGGCGTAACCCGCCAGCGCCTCGTCCACGGAATTGTCGACAACCTCGTAAACCAGGTGGTGCAGACCCATTTCGCCGGTGGAACCGATGTACATCGCGGGGCGGAGGCGAACCGCCTCCAATCCCTCCAACACCTTGATGTTCTCGCCGGTGTAGGTGGCCGATTGCTTGCTTCCGTTCGCCGAACGCGATTCAGGGGTTGAGGAGGCTATGGTTGGTTCCACATCAGGAACGGGAAGATTTGCGTCTGCGGCGACTTCTTTGGTGGACATGCAACTCCGGTCAGGCCAGGGTCTGGAACGCTTCACAGCTCGAAGAGCTGGAGGGGGAATAAACGGCTGAAAGCGAACGGGTTTAACTGGACTTTGATACCTTCTCAGTTTACCACGATAGAGCCATTTTTTGGTGCCCCTTAGGGGTCAAACTCGGGGGCGGCAGGACGTCTAACACTTTCGTAGCATAATTGCTATTTGCTAAAGGGGTTACCGTAGTACTCAATACTGTTGAATAGTATGTAATATGATTGAAAACAATGGCGTTAGGAGCTCTATGGAATATACTCCAAAGTGTTAGTGCAATCGTAAATCGATCCTGCTATTGTCCCTTAGGAGTAACCACTTATGAAACTTGCCGTTCGCGCTTTCGCCCTCGCCGTTGTTATCGCCGGTGCTGTCGCTGCAAACTCCATTCCCAAGAGCGCTACCTTCGTCAGCCATCAGGCTGCAACCATGCCCGGTCCAGTTCCCTGCGGCCCCCACGGGTGCCCAGGCGATCGAGGTCAGTAACTCACTAAAGTTTGTACCACGAATGTGCCAAACGATAGTTAAATCTAGACTTGAGATCGAATGGGAATCCATATATCCTCACTTCCAGTAAGGGTGAGTTCATGGACGCACGTTCTCTTGGTTTAGGACTTTTCGTTGCGACGACTGCCGCGCAGTTTGTTGCACTTTCTGCAATGGTGCAATCCAAGGCGTACCGCAAGTATCCGGCGCTGGCTGGTTACCTCGCTGTCTGCCTATTGTATTGCTCAACTTTCGGACTGCTGCCATACGCCAGGCACTTCATCTCTGCTGAGAATAGGAACCTCTGGTTCTTCTGGGGATACTGGGCCACGTATCTGGTTTCCACGGTTCTCCTGTTCCTTACTATCCAGACAATCTTCAAAGAAGTTATGGCGCCACTGCCAGGCTTAAGCCGTTTGGGTGTGCTCATGTTCCGCTGGGTAGTAGCCATCTCCGCGATCATTGCGTTGAGTTCCAGCTATATGCCGACGGAGATCAGTCACCGTCCATTCAATCTTGTCCTGATCGACCTGATGCGTTGCGTCAGCATTCTGGAGCTCTGCCTGCTTGCCTTCGTTACCCTGGTCGCTCAGAAGGTCGGCCTCTCTTACAGATCGCTCCCCTTTGGACTCTCACTCGGATTCGGTATTTCTGCTGCCAGTGATTTCGTGCAATCGGCCGTCGCCTATCATGCGGAATCCCTGTTCTCGATTACCGGCATTGTTTGCCAGGTGATCGGCGTTGGCGTTCTGGTCATGTGGGTCGCGTACTTCCGCAATCCTGAGCCGGCACGCAGTTCAATCGCCCCGGCGATCGCACAACCGCTGCTTCGCTGGAATGAAGTAGCTCTGGCGCTTTCACACGCTAATGCGCAGGTTGCTCCGCCTCCCGAACTGGCTCACGGAACCTTTCTTTCCGATGTCGAGAATGTCGTAGATCGTGTCCTCATCAAGAATTCCCTCAAAGCAACGGGGTCTTAGGAAGAACGAATATGAAACCGATCCGGATCTCTACGAGGTCCGGATTTTTTTCTGCCTGGGCTTAACGAATGTAATCGCTCCACGTTATGCTGGCATGAGCAATCAGGTCTGCTTCATGAATGCAATCGATATCGCAGAGGCCTTTACGATCGCTACCCCCATCGCGGGCGCATTCGCGGTCTATGGCATGATTCGCTCGAATGCGTATCGAGCCTATTCCGGTTTGCTGGCGATCCTTGTTGCGGGATTCGTCTTTGAGCTTACCTTTGGAATCCTTCGCTCCGTTACCCCGCCCGTCGAGATGGCAAATCGATTCGAGATTTACTTCTGGGGTTATTGGGCGACCTATCTTCTGTGTGGTCTCTTCCTATATGTCCTTATTCGACAAGTTCTGCAGGAAGTCATGGCACCTCTTCCCGGACTCGTGCGTCTTGGCATTCTTGTCTATGGCTGGGTGGTCATCATTCTGATCATCGTAGCTGTGTCCTCGAGCTTCATGCCGTTTGAGTCAAGCACGATGATCGGGTGGGCAATTCAGCGCCAAGTCGAGCGTTGTGTCGGCATTATGGAACTGTCGCTGCTTACCTTCGTGGTGGCTGTTGCGGGCAGACTGGGCCTCTCCATCGGATCGCGAGTGGTGGGCATTGCAATTGGCCTG
Organism: uncultured Acidobacteriaceae bacterium; assembly: GCA_963816335.1. Lineage (GTDB taxonomy): Bacteria > Acidobacteriota > Terriglobia > Terriglobales > Acidobacteriaceae > JANXZS01. Next base: position 59,460 of record CAWFKA010000001.1, read on the forward strand.
GGGATCGCGTCGATCGTGGAGTTCATGGCCAGTGCGCTGGCAGTGGACATCCACAATGTGCTCTCGCCCGTGAGCGTCACTATGCAGTTTGGGCGACTGCTCGCAGTTTCAGTATGGGCGATTTACTTCCTGAAATCTGACGCTCCGCGAAGGGAACTCCGAATTGCCCCGACGTCTACCTTGAACCGATGGAATGAAGTGGGCCTCGCTTTCGGCGCGATGCTTCCGTCTGTAACCCCGGGGCCGGTTGATTTCTTCTTGTCGGACGTAGAACAGGCAGTCGATCGCGTTCTCGTGAAGAACGCAACCAACACCACGGACCCTTAAGACCGTTCACACATCGCCAGGAATTCTGCAAAGTCTCAGATGGAGCCTTTGCAGGCGCAAAACAGCCGGCCCCTGGAGGACCGGCATTGGATTTCCGGAACCTGCTATTTCGCTGCTGCCTCTTCGGCCACAACCGGGTGGACGGCTACAAAGCGCCCAGTCCTTCCGCGATCGATAAATTCAATCGTGCCGGTGATCTTGGCATAAAGGGTATCGTCGCTGCCACGGCCGACATTGAGACCTGGCTTGTGCTTGGTGCCGCGCTGCCGCACGATGATGGAGCCGCCGGTTACAACCTCACCGGCGAACCGCTTGACTCCAAGCCGCTGTGCATTGGAATCGCGGCCGTTTTTAGAGCTTCCTAGACCTTTTTTATGTGCCATTTCAAGAATCCTCGCGCATGTGGGAGCAGGCTCCCCGTAGATATTTTCGGAGCCTACTTTTGGGCGCCGTAGGTCGTACCGTCGACCTGAATTTCGTTAATGCGAACCTGGGTGAAAGACTGGCGGTGTCCCTGTAGCTTTTTATACTGCTTCTTCCGCTTGAAGTGGAAGACGAGGATCTTGTTACCGCGACCTTCGCCAACAACAGAGGCGATTACTTTGGCCGATGAGGGTTTCGTGATCGAACCCGAATCGCCGGAGAACGCCAGCACATCGCTGAACTCGATGGTGTCGCCTTCTTGTTCGGTCTTTTCAATCTTGAGCACGTCGCCCGGAGCGACACGATACTGTTTACCACCGGTACGGATGACCGCGTACATAATTCCTCCAAAACGCCGTATGAACGGGCGCGATGCGTATGTCTTTGGCTGGGCAGATACATGCTTGCCGGTTCTGATCGCTCAAACCCACAGATTTGCATGCAGGTGAGCGGATCGCACCGGAGATACGGGCAGGATCGCCAAACTTAATAAGTGTAAAGGTGATCTGGCCCCGGGTCAATTGCGGAGACGCGTAAAACCCCGGATTCTTCGCTTCCTCAGCGCAAATCCGGTGATTCGCGCCCATCGGGCCCCGGTTCCGAAGCACCGCGCTTCGTTGCAGACTGGAACAGGAAAACTCCCAAAATCAGGATCAGCGGCTCGATTGGATGGCGGAATCGGGCATGGGCAGCCACGATGTAGTAGGTGAGCGGAACCGTAAGAAACGCCATTGCGAAAAGCCAGGATCCAGCCACGTGACGGCGCAACGCCAAAAACAGCCCCAGCAACCCTGCCAGACTGGCAAAAGCGTAGTTCAGGCCACGCGCTAACTCCGTAAGTGGCGAATCTACCGCGGAATGCGGCACTCCGGCCCAAAAGTAATAGATCCGCTTGAGAGAGAGCGCTGCAAACCTTAAAGGATTGCTCCGGATCCAGGCCGAAGCCAAAGCGCCACGGTGCTGAGAATAGGCAACTTCGCCCATCTGGCGGTAGAGCTGGAGTTGGGCAAGCGATTGGCTGGGGTGTTCAAACTCGAGCAAAAGGCCGTTGGCATCCGGACCGTTTCCCAGATAGAGTTCCGCGCCAAAATTCGCGCGCATTGGCACGAATTTGTGGAAAGTGATCCAGTTTCGATAGCACCATGGCGCGATGCACGCCAGGCAGAGGAAGGAGGCGAGGAAAACTGCGGGGATTTTCCGTTGCCAATCCTTCGCGCCGGCCAGGATCCACAGTCCGCAACAGGGAAGAAACAGCAACACGGACGGGTTGCTGAGTGCAATCAGGCCCCAGAGAAGGCCGAACCAAGCCCATCGATTGAGGGTCATTTGCCGGTCTGCCACGGCGGGATCGCCTCCGATGTTGCGCATCCGCAGCGCCAGCACGATTACCCAGGAGAAGAGAAACGCTGTGATCGTCATCTCCCAAACCCAGCGCACTGCGTACTGCATTGCCGCCGGGTAGAGCGCCCAGATCCATGCCGACCACAGCGCCACCTTTGGATTGAAGCAGCGGATCGCGATTTCCCACGTCGTCCTGACCATCAGGGCGGAAAAAACGCAGTTGATGGCCAGTAGTACCCAAGCCGATTTCAGCGTGTAGATGCCAAACGACTTAAAGACTGCGCCAATCAGCAGCGGGTAGAGAGGCGCGACCCATGCCGTGGGGCCGGTGTGGCCGTTGAAGGGATCGGCGAAGCCGTATCCAGAGGCGAGGGCACGGCCGATACGTCCCATTTCAAAGCCAAAGGCGAAGTGCTCACCGAACGTGAAGGCGCGGAAACGATACGTATGCGCCACGGTCATGTAAAGGATTCGTACCAAAAACGCTATCCAAACGATGCGAACGGGTACGGCTGCAATCAGACCTCCGCCATCTCCTGATCTTTTTGGCAAGGATGCTCCTCTGACCCGCGCACGTTTTCGCATGATTCTAATCGCTTTGCCTAAGCGGTGGTTTGACTTGCGAAAATTACGGCAGTTGGACTACACTAGAGGTTCGGCAGCCGGGTGGATTTGTTTCTATTCCGCCTTCCATCGCAAAATACCGGCGATTGAGACCTGGTCGAGGCGCTTAGCCCCTGGGAATATGTCTGCGCGAAGAGTTCAACATATTGGAGTAAGTCATGGCTCAGGTCTGCAGTGTTTGTGGCAAAGGTCCGCAATTCGGCAATAACGTTTCGCACGCACACAACATTACCCGTCGCCGTTGGAGCGTCAATCTGCGCCCCGTGAAGGCGAAGCTCGAGGGCGGCAACAAGCGCATTCGTGTTTGTACCCGCTGCATCAAGGGCGGAAAAGTCGTCAAAGCTTAGCTCTTCCGCTCCATCGAGCAATCCTCTTTAAGATCCAAGGCCCCGCTGCCAGCATAGGCTCGCGGGGCTTTTTGTGTTCATACTTTCGTTTCTCTGATTGTCAAGGCATTGATCGTGAACGGGGTCCCTCCGCGTCTGTCCAATCATTTCTATTGCATACGAGCCTTTGTCAGGAGCATGCTGCCATACCACATGCAGGATGGCCACGCTTGCTCGCCTGCTTGTTCAATCTCGCAAGGAGGTTTACAGACTTGAAATTCCCCTCGATCGCAATTGGATTTCTCTTCACTGCCATCAGCATGACAAGCGTCGCGGCAAACAGTCCCTTCGACGGCACATGGAAACTGAACCAGGAGAAAAGCAAACTGGCCGGAGACACGATGAGCTTTGCCTCGGCCGGCAGTGGCAGCATGCGGTACACAGATTCCAGCGAGACATACACATTTACCACCGACGGCAAGCCAGTTGTCACTCCATTCGGCAGCACGGTTACGTGGAAACAGAGCGGCAAGGACAGTTGGGAGAGCACCTATAGCCGCAATGGAAACCTGCTGGCGACCTCGACATGGAAGCTCTCCGAGGACGGCAAAAAGCTGACCCTTGAATCCAAGGGAACGAAGCCGAATGGAGACAAGTTCAACGATAAATCCGAATATGCAAGAACAGCCCCCGGTGATGGGCTTGCCGGCTCGTGGGTCAGTAAAGAAGTAAAGCTCAGTTCTCCGAACACTCTGGTCATCACCACAAATGCGGATGGCGGCCTGACCCTGGAGATTTCCGATATCAAGGCCACGGTCACAACAAAATTCGATGGCAAGGATTACCCGGCAACGGGTCCCACCGTCCCCGAAGGTTTCACGCTGGCATTGACGAAGACCGGACCAAACAGTTTCAAGATGGTGCAGAAGCTGAAAGGCAAACCTCTTTCCATTGGCAACTATCAAGCAGAGGCAGATGGAAAAACGATGATTGAAAAAGATACGGATGCAGCGGGAAAGGAACCGTCAACGATTGTCTGGGAGAAGGAAAAGTAATCGATGAGCAAGCTCCCGGAGTAGGGGGCTAGCCCTGGTTAGTTCAAAGGCCTTCGTTGAGCGAAGGCCTTATTTATCACTTCCCGTCCTCGAATTTCAAGGACGCAGAGTTGATGCAGTAGCGAAGTCCGGTGGGCTTGGGACCATCGGGGAAAACGTGTCCGAGGTGGCTACCGCAACGGGCGCAGGTCACTTCAACGCGGCGCATGCCGTAGCTCACATCCTCGTGAGTTTCGATTGCACTCTGGTCGGCCGGAAGGAAAAAGCTCGGCCACCCGCTCCCTGACTCAAACTTTGTATCGGACTTGAAAAGCTCCGCGCCACAGGCAGCGCAGTGATACATACCATCAGCATGATTCCGGTAAAGAGCACCGGAAAACGCCGGCTCCGTTCCCTTCTTGCGGAGTATCGCGTACTGCTCAGGCGTTAACTCCTTTTGCCACTCTTCTTCTGTCTTCTCAATCTTGCTGATCTCAGCCATTGAACGCTCCTATTGATATTTGATGGAGTAATGCGAAATTCGATCCATGCCGGATTTACAAGCGCGCTATCACTTCGATTTCAACCAGCGCGTCCTTGGGAAGCCGTGCCACCTCGACCGTAGAGCGAGCCGGAGGCACCACTCCGTCCGGAGCGAAATACTTTCCGTAGATCTCGTTCATGGCGGCGAAGTCGCCAATGCTCTTCAGGAAAACAACCGTCTTGACGACGTTGTGCAGGCTGGAACCGGCCGCGGCTAAGACCGCAGAAAGGTTGTCGAGGACACGGGTGGTCTGCTCGGCTATTCCGCCAGGCACAATCACACCGCTGCTCGGATCGAGCGCGACCTGGCCTGACGTGAAGAGCAAATCTCCGACGCGAACCGCCTGAGAGTAGGGCCCTATAGCGGCTGGAGCGTCCTTGGTATGTATCGCTGTTTTGACTTCGTTCATGCAGCCATTCTATTCGGAAGTTGGTGGTGGCCGCGTCCTCATCAGAGAGATTGCACAACCGACCCGTTAAAAACCGTATCGGTTGGAGGCTGGAACGCCTTCGAGAAAAGGTTTACCAGCGTCACTCTGTTCTTGTACGATGGCTCGTCTAAAAGTCTTTCCTAAAGGATCCGCCATCATGAAAAATCGGCACATCGGAATGTACTTGTTTATCGCCATCGCCTCGTCACTTCTTGCCTGTCAGGGGTGGCTAGCCAGTGCTGCGACAAGTGAACCCCAAACGCCCGCGAAGTCCGACCAGGCGGAGCCGCCTTCCAATGTGCATTTCGACAGCATCTTGTACGGCGTTGCGTATTACCACGAGTACATGCCCTACGAGCGGCTGGACAAAGACGTCGCGATGATGAAAGCGGCTGGCATTTCGGTGGTCCGCATGGGCGAATCAACGTGGAGTCTCTGGGAGCCGGAAGACGGAAAATTTGAGTACGCGTGGATGGACCGGGTAGTCGACGCGATGGGTAAGGCCGGCATTAAGGTCGTGATGGGAACGCCCACCTACTCCATTCCGACATGGATGGCCCGTGAGCATCCGGAAGTTCTGGCACGGCCGCTGGGCGGCGGTGAAGCCTCCTACGGAATGCGCCAGAACATGGATACGGATAATGCGAAGTACCGCTTTTATGCGCAGCGTGTGATCCGCAACATGGTCGAGCATTACCGCGACAATCCGGCGGTTATTGGCTGGCAGTTGGACAACGAGACTTCGTCCTACGGTGCGAGCAACGCGGACATCTTCGACGGATTCGTCGGCCACCTGAAGAAGAAGTATGGGACTACGGACAATCTGAACAAGGAATGGTTCTTGAATTACTGGGGCCAGGACGTGAACGGCTGGGAGAATATGCCCACGCGCGACGCCGCGACCAGCACCAGTTACAAGTTGGAGTGGAGCCGCTGGTCGCAGATGCGCGTCAAGGATTTTCTTGGGTGGCAGGCCGCCCTGGTGCGCGCGTCGTGCGGGCCCAGACAGTTTGTGACACACGACTACGGCAGCATGATGAAGTTGGATGTGAATGAATTCGAGCAGGCCAAGGTTTTGGATATCGTTGCGAATAACGTCTATCACGGCACGCAGGATCATCTCGACGGAGCTTTCCAGGCAGAGCAGGGCGACTACACACGCTCTTTGAAGCACAACAACTTCCTGATCACGGAAACCAATGCGCAGACTCTTGGTTGGGATTCAGCCGGCCAGTTCCCGCCGTATGACGGTCAGATGCGGCTCGATGTTTATACTCAGACTTCCAGCGGCGCCAATATGGTTGAGTATTGGCACTGGCATTCCATCCATGCCGGACAGGAGACCTACTGGAAGGGCGTGCTAAGCCACGATCTCGAACCGAACCGTGCCTACGCCGAGGTCACACGAACAGCTCACGAGCTGCAAAAGATAGGGCCACACCTTGTGAACCTGAAGATTGATAACAAGGTCGCCATTCTGTACAGCGTAGACTCCGCCAACGCACTTCAGTTCATGCCATACGTGCGATCGTCCGAAAATGGGTGGGTTCCGGGTAAGGCTGCCGGTGGCTATGCCAGCGTGGTCGCGCAACTGCACCGCGCGTTGTATGACGCCAACGTCGGCGCTGACTTTGTGTTTCCAGAAGACCCCGACTTTTCGAAATACAAATTGCTGATTGTTCCCTCACTCTACATTGCCGATGATGCGCTGCTCACCAAAATTGCCGACTACGTAAAGAACGGCGGCCATGTTGTGATGACCTTCAAGAGCGGCTTTGCGAACGAGAACTCCGCTGTTCGCTGGGTGCGCGCGCCGGGCCCGCTTACGAGAGGCTGCTGGCTTCAGCTACCAGGAATTTTCTAATCTGGAAAAGCCGCTGCCGCTCAAGGGCGATCCACTGAAAGCGGGTGACGCGAACAGCGTCTCTCTCTGGGCGGAGTTTCTTATACCGGAACATGCGGAGCCGGTGGCGTATTACGACCATCCTTTCTTCGGAAAATGGCCGGCGATTACACGCAATCAATACGGCTCGGGAACCCTTACGTATGAGGGCACATACCTGAGCGACACGCTGCAGAAGAATCTTATTCGTGAAGAATTGGCGAGCGCCGGATTGACCGGACCGGAGCAGCATCTTCCACTGCACGTTCACGTGAAGAGCGGCGTAAATGGAATGGGCAAACAGATCCATTACTACTTGAACTACTCAAGCGATAAGCAGAGTTTCACTTACCCGCATGGCGCCGGTGCTGACTTGCTGACAGGCAACTCCATTACATCTGGACAGCAGGTTTCATTGGATCCGTGGGACCTGGTAATCGTAGAAGAGAAATAGAATCCCCAAGGAAAGACCGGCTTGCTCTATCATGGCAGGCCGGTCTGTATTTGGAACCTTGCAACAATCTGCCGCGCCCAATACAACGTCATTTACTAACGCGGATCATGACGACGCCGTGTGAGGGAACTGCCGCTGAATATCTGTCGGCCTGTTCACCGAGATCAGCATGCTTCCACAAATCGCGCACCCTGTGCTTGCCGGTCCATCCGATGTCCTTCCAATTCGCTGTAGCCTTGGCTTCTTGTGAGCCTCGATTGAAGAGCGCCAAGGCATAATCGCCGGATGCTAGCGGCTTCGCCCATACTTCGATATCACCGTCTTTGGCGATGCGCGATCCACCTTTGCCGAGAGCATCCTGGTCCACCGCAATCACTTCCTTATTCAATAGAATTTTTGAAATTTCCGGCGAGGGGCTCCGAAGATCGTTGCCGGCAAGCAACGGAGCGGCAACCATCGACCACAGGCTGAAGTGCGTTCGATATTCCTCGGTCGACATTCCGCCATTTCCAATCTCCAGCATGTCAGGATCATTCCAGTGACCGGGGCCCGCATATTTCGCTAAATCACTTTGCGCAAAGCCTATCTTCGCCATGGAATCGTATGTGTCACGGATATCGCCCGTAGTCCGGTACAGGTTCCCTCCCACTTTCGGAGCCCACGTCTCCACTTGCGCACGCCCGTATTGGCAGAGCGCATAAACGATCGGCCTTCCAGTACTTTGGAGAGCCACGCCCATCTTCTGATACGCTGCCTGCATGTCCGCGTCCTTCCAGACGTGGGACGCACTGCACCAGTCATATTTCAAATAATCGATGCCCCACTCCGCATACATCTTTGCATCTTGAGCTTCGTGGCCATAGCTGCCTTCAAATCCGGCGCACGTTCTCGGCCCGGGTGAGGAATAGATTCCCAGCTTCAGTCCCTTGGAATGGACATAGTCGGCAAGCGCCTTCATGTCGGGAAAATTCGGGTTCGGCTTTAATACTCCGCTCGCGTCCCGTTTGTCCTCCCATCCATCGTCGATGATGATGTACTGATATCCAGCCTCGCGCATCCCCGACGAGGCCGCAGCATCCGCAATCCCGCGAACGATCTTGTCATCAATATGCGTACGGAACTTGTTCCAGCTGTTCCATCCCATTGGCGGAGTTTTGGCGAGTCCGTTGTAGGCGACATCGTGTAACGTTGGCAATTCCACTTTGGGCAAGGTGGCGTAATCCACCGACGGCGCTCGATAGGATGGTGTCGGTGTCCCTCTCCTGGCGACAACCGGGCCGTTGGCGAAACCTCTTCCCGGGCCACCCGAAGATCCTGCAGGCGCGCCGGCGTTCGCAGGAGATGCTCCGGGGGGAGGCCCCGGCAGTGCGGGAGTGAGCACCAACGTATCGCCCACGATTTTGCCCGTCACTTCCTGTTTTTGTATTTCCCCGAACCTGTCCAGCGCGACGGTGAAGTGAAAAGAGTCACCGCTGACTTCGCCACCGGTAATGGGCGAATCGCCGAAAGGCAGCCCCTGCGATCCGGTGATCTTTCCGTTCTCCACCTTCAGCTTGTAAACGATTTCCATCTCGCCCATCGGAGAATTTCGTTTCGCGATCCACGTGCCGGAGATGTCGGGCGTGGCCCCGGTTGTCTGTGCTTTCACAGCCGTACTGCTTTCCTGCGCGATAGCGGCGGAACTCTCACGACAGACCATCGCGAAAGCTCCGCACATGGTCGCAAAAACCAGACATCCGGATATCCAACTTCTGATCGTGATTTCCTTCACGGCATCTCCTCAAAAAGACTTTTCATCATTGGGTATACATGTTCTTACACGGAAAGTTCGAGTTGCCTCTGCACGGTCGAGTGCGCAGGGTTGGCGCCCAACTAAGAATCGACGAAAGAGAGCTACATGAAGACGCACGGAATTTGCAGAATCATAAGATAGGCAAGATAGACCATCGACCGCGCAAAATCGAACCAGGAGCGGGTTGCCTTTTGCCTAGATTTTTTGGGTGCGCTGCACTTCGCGAACGCCGGGAATGCGCCGCAGAGCTGTCACGAGACGGTTCAGGTGACGAACATCGACTGCCTCAATCACAAACTCAACGATCGCTTCACCGGTATCGAGCGACTTCGAATCCACGCCGCGAATGTTGGTCCCGTCATCGCTGATGATCGCGGTCATTTCCTTCAGCATGCCGGAACGATCGTCGCAGAATACGGTCAACTTCACTGGGTACGTGAGTTGCGAATTCTTTTCATCCGCCCCGCGAGCCCACTCTACAGCGATGCGGCGATCCGCCTCGTAAAGAAGATTCTGCACGTTCGGACAGCTACGCGCGTGCACGGCAACGCCCTTGCCGCGCGTGACGTAACCTACAATCTCTTCTCCTCGAATTGGATTACAACAACGGGCGCGGTACACCAGGAGATCGTTCTGTCCTTCAACCTCGAGTGAATCGGAGCGCGGATTCAAATGCAGCCGCTTAACCGCGTCCGACATGCCGCCGGGCTTGGCATCCACGCCGGTGGCTGAATCCGATTCCGTGGACTGAGTAGAAGTAATTCCCGGCGAGAGCTTATTCAGAACCTGCCGCGCGGAGAACTTTCCGAAGCCGATAGCAGCCATCAAGTCTGATGCGGTGGCAACACCGGATTCGCCGGCGATCCGTGCGTAATCGGCATCGTTGAAGCGGTTCAGCGAGATTTTGTACTTGCGTCCTTCGCGCTCCAGCAACTTTTTTCCAATTTCGATCGCGCGCACACGCTGGTGCTCGTTGATCCAGTGCTTGATCTTGTTGCGTGCTCGCGGACTTTTGGTAAACGTGAGCCAGTCGCGGCTTGGAGTGTGACCGTTCTGGGTGACGACTTCCACTATGTCGCCGTTGCGCAGCTTGGTTCGCAGCTGCACCATCCGGCCATTCACCTTGGCGCCAACGCAGGTGTTTCCAACTTCGGTGTGGATGGAATACGCAAAGTCGATAGGCGTGGAATCTTTCGGCAGCACGACAACCTTGCCCTTCGGAGTAAAGGTATAAACCTCTTCCGGGTAGAGATCGATCTTCAGCATCGAAAGAAATTCGTTCGGATCGGTCATCTCGCGCTGCCACTCGACCAGCTGCCTTACCCATGCCAGCCGCTGCTCGTCGCGGGCGCTGATCGGCGAGTTTCCTGCCTTGTATTTCCAATGCGCGGCGATGCCCTCTTCCGCGATGCGATGCATCTCCTCGGTGCGAATCTGCACTTCAAATTGATGCCCACCTTCGCCCATCACTGTTGTGTGCAGCGATTGGTACAAATTCGGACGAGGCATCGCAATGAAGTCCTTGATGCGCCCCGGCACTGGCCGCCAGATACTGTGGATCAATCCGAACACCGCGTAACAATCCTGAACACTCGAGGTAATAACGCGGATGGCAAGCAGGTCATAAACCTGGTCGACCGACGATTGCGACTTCTGCAATTTCTGATGAATGCTGTAGAGACGCTTGATACGCCACTCAACCCGCGCTTTGATATCACTCTCGCGGAGTCTCTCGCGCAACGTTTCTTCCACACCTTTCAGGAACTGCTCTCCCTCCACACGGCGTTCTTCGACAGACTCGTGCACACGGTCATAGCCGATGGAATCGACATAGCGAAAGGCAAGGTCTTCCAACTCGCCACGCACTTTGCCCATCCCCAGGCGATGCGCCAACGGGGCGTAGATGTCGAGAGTCTCGCGTGCGATGGACTCCTGCCGTTCATCGGGCAGATGTTCCAGCGTGCGCATGTTGTGCAGGCGATCAGCCAGCTTGATGATCACCACGCGAACATCCGTCACCATGGCCAACAGCATCTTGCGAACATTTTCTGCCTGGCGGTCTTCGCGATTGGCAAACTCAATTTTGTCGATCTTGGTAACGCCCTCAACAATGTGGGCTACCTGCTCGCCAAACTGCTGCACTATGTCTTCTGTGGTCACCGAGGTGTCTTCCACCGCGTCATGCAAAAGACCGGCGGCAATGGCGGTCGAATCCAGCTTCATTTCCGCAAGAACTTGCGCTACTTCCAAAGGATGAATGACATACGGTTCACCCGAAGCGCGAAGCTGCCCCTCGTGATGGCGCAGACAAAACTCCCACGCTTTACGGATGATTTCGGGGTCGTCGTTGGGGCGGCTGGCATGCACCGTTTCGAGCAATCTCTGGAACTTCGCCGCGGTCAGGTCCGGGCCAGGGCCAGTGCTCACTTGGGATGGGTGCAACGTCGCCATAATTGATTATAGGCTGCTCGTCAAACAGAGGGTTGAAAAGCACAGATGTCGGTCTCAGCGCGTCGAAATCTGCTATTTCCACGTCACTTACAGGCACCGATCTCACCCCAACCCACATTGAACCCGTCGCGTATCCCCGATCGCCTGCTGCTCGCGGACTCATCCTCCCGACGGCGTGCAAAGTCCGTGCCGACCGGATACTCTCATCCCATGCCTTCTCGCGACAAGAAAACGGCTTCAACTAAGCGTGGTTCGGCCCCCCGAAGTTCATCCGGTACGTCGATCAGACCCGCAACACCGGAACATTTCCAGAAAACTTCGGCGCCTGCCCGACAACTGGAACTGGCGGGGCCAGCTGCAGTTATCTCCCGGCGAGCTTGCGATCGGCTTCGCGCAGGGCACGTGTGGGTTTATAAGTCTGACATCGAGCAAGTGCTGGCTCCGAACGACGAATCTGGGCTCCTTCCCGTATTGGACAACCGTGGGATTCCCATGGGGACGGCTCTCTACAGCCCGTCTTCCCAAATCGCGCTAAGGCTTATTTCTCGAGAGATCGTCGAGGACGCAGAGTGGCTGCAACTGGTGCGATCCAGGCTCATTGCGTCGCTTGGGCGCAGAAAACAGATCCTTTCGCGCAAAGACACTGACTCTTGCAGGCTCGTCTTCAGTGAGGGGGATGACCTACCCGGCCTGATTGCGGACAAATACGGCGATCTCGTTATACTGCAGCTACTTACCCGCGCAATGGATCGCCCTGAAATTCGCGAAATCGTCGTGGATGTGCTGCGCGAGAACCTCTCGCCAGCGGCGATTGTCGAACGCCCCGACCCGCGAATCCGCGAGTTGGAGGAGATGGGGGCGCCCTCAGCGGAGCCGCTCTTTGTAGCCAATCCCGGGCAGCCGATCAGCACCAGAATCTTTAATCTCAATGGCTTGCGCTTTCACTACGACCTGAATTCCGGTCAAAAGACGGGTGCATTTCTTGATCAGCGGCAGAATTACTTTGCCGCAACCGAGTTTGCACGGGGGATAGCACTCGATGTCTGCTGCTATCAAGGTGGTTTCGCGCTTCACCTGGCAAGAGTTTGTGACCGCGTTACCGGCATCGATGCTTCCCGCGCAGCGCTCGAGGTTGCAGACCGGAACCTTGCGCTCAACCCCGGCCTCAAAGCCGACGTGGATTGGATGGAGGCAAACGCCTTCGATCTGCTCAGGGACTGGAGTTCCGAAGGACCCGCTTACGACACGATCGTGCTCGACCCACCCGCCTTTGCCAAGTCTAAACGGGCTGTCGAGGGGGCTCTGAGGGGCTACAAGGAGCTAAACCTGAGGGCGATGAAGTTGCTTAGGCCGGGCGGAACTCTGATCACCTGCTCCTGCTCACACCATGTGTCGGTCGAGGACTTCACCACCATCGTCTCTGCCGCGGCCGGAGATGCTGGTCGCAGGGTGAGGCTGATAGAGCACCGTGGAGCCTCAACTGACCACCCTGTTCAGCTGACAATTCCCGAAACAGAGTACCTGAAGTGCATAATCTGCGAAGTTGAGTAGCCCCAGGGAATTGGTACCGGGAACGGCTCCATCAGGACCATCTGAGCTCAAAGAATCAGAGAATTGCGCCTACTTACGGGTCTAAATTCCAGGCATGACATTCATTTTAAGTCACTTACATTACTTTATTATAATGTGACAATAAGTCGCGCATATTTTATGCAACAAATGCGCTACGCCCCACATCAAACTCTTTGAAGCCGAGAAATCGGCCGAATCAATCAAAAGCATTTTGTGTGGAGGTAAATCAATGCCTATTACCCGTTGGGATCCATTTCGCGACGTGTTAGCCCTGCAGAACCGCATGAATTCCCTTTTCCAGGACTATTCACGCGGACAGAACGAGAATGACTTTGCCACCGCAAGTTTCGTTCCCCCGGTAGATGTTTATGAGGACGAGCACGAGGTGGTGCTCAAACTGGAAGTACCGGGCATCAAGCAGGAAGATCTGTCGATCAACGTGGAGAACAACACGCTGACAATTCATGGTGAGCGGAAGTTTGAGAAAGAAGAAAAAGAGGAGAACTTCCATCGCATTGAGCGTCGATACGGGAACTTCTATCGTGCGTTCACACTGCCCACGACTGTGGATACCGAGAACATCCAGGCGAGCTACGATGCTGGCGTTTTGAGAGTTGAACTCGCCAAGCGCGCGGAGGCGAAGCCGAAGCAGATCAAGGTTTCCGTTGGTAGCGGCGAGAAAAAGGACGTGGCGAAGCAGGTGGAAGGTACGACCAAGCCACAGACGCAGACAGCAAGCCTGCGGCGTAACATCCGAACGCAAGAAGTTTTTTTTCACGCGGGGATGGGTCTGCGTAACGGCCTTCCCCGCTTCTTCATTTATCTTTCTAGCTAGGAATTTTTTGAAATTCAATTAAAGGTTGAACGATGGCGATTCGCTGGGACAAATTTACGGTGAAGTCGCAGGAGGCGATGCAGAACGCAAGCACGCTTGCTGTGCAAAATGGCAACCCGGAATTGTTGCCCCATCCACCTGCTCGCCGTTCTTGCTGGACGACAAGGAAGGCATCATCGTGCCCGTGCTGCAGAAGATCGGCGTGCCCACGGACCAGCCTTCAGCAGGACGCCAATCGAGCGGTGGATACGCTGCCGAAGGTTTCGGGCAGCTCCTCGCAGGCAGGAATGTCGAATGCCATGCAGAAGGTGATCGACCGGGCTTTCAAAGAGGCGGAAGAATTCAAAGACGAGTACGTTTCGACGGAGCACTTGCTGCTGGCGCTCTCGTTGCAGAAAAATGATCCGGCACAACTGGCAATGGCAGCGCACGGCGCAACGCATGACGCCATTTTGCGCGCTCTTACCTGCTGTGCGCGGGACGCAGCGCGTGACCGATCAGAATCCCGAAGCAAAGTACCAGGCGCTCGAGCGCTATGCGAAGGATCTGACCGAGTTGGCGCGCCGCGGCAAGCTGGATCCGGTGATCGGCCGCGACGAGGAGATACGGCGCGTGATCCAGGTGCTCTCTCGCCGCACGAAGAACAATCCGGTATTGATTGGCGAACCCGGCGTCGGCAAGACGGCGATCGTCGAAGGACTTGCGCGACGCATCGTCTCCGGCGATGTTCCGGAGAGCCTGAAGAACAAGCGCGTCATCTCGCTCGATCTTGGCTCCATGCTTGCCGGAGCGAAGTATCGCGGCGAATTTGAAGACCGTCTGAAAGCGGTGCTCAAGGACATTGAGGATTCGAACGGCCAGATCATTCTCTTCATCGACGAGCTGCACACGCTGGTAGGCGCAGGCGCTGCCGAGGGAGCCATCGACGCCAGCAACATGCTGAAGCCGGCGCTGGCCCGCGGCGAACTGCGCGCCATTGGTGCTACGACGCTCAACGAGTATCGCAAGTACATCGAGAAGGATGCTGCGCTCGAACGCCGCTTCCAGATTGTCTACGTGGGCGAGCCGAACGTCGAAGATACGATTGCGATTTTGCGCGGCCTGAAAGACCGCTACGAGGCGCACCACAATGTGCGCATCAAGGACGCGGCGATTGTTGCGGCTGCCGTACTCTCGCATCGCTATATCTCTGACAGGTTTCTGCCGGACAAGGCGATTGACCTCGTGGACGAAGCAGCAGCCTCACTAGCCATCCAGATCGGCTCCGTTCCAACGGACATCGATCAGCTGGAGCGCGAGTCTACGTCGCTCGAAATCGAACGCACTGCTCTGAAGCGCGAGACGGATAAGAGCTCGAAGGAGCGCCTGCAGGTAGTGGAGCGCAAGCTGGCGGAGCTAGTCCCGTGAAGTTCTATAAAAGGTAAAGTCAAGAAAAATACTTCTCCCACCGCCGGAAAAGTTTCTGGCTTTCCAGCCCACGTGAATGAGCGAGGATGCTTCTGGTCTTCCGGCCCATCTGCTCGGTACGTTGTACAGCCAAGCGCGGCTGTTTGGATTTTCTCATCAGCGGTTTTCATTGGGTTGTTGCGACGAAGCCCATCTGTTCTGAGACCGACAAGCAAAACGGTTGTCAGGTGCCAACCATGGTTCTATCTGAGGCTCATGGCCTATCGCTTTTTCGGGTTATCCGAGAGGGCCTAGGGTCGTCTGGGAGACTGGGTGCCCGAGGCACGCAGCGCCTAACTTCACGGTGGAGACTCGCTCTCGAACCCGAGTGTCTCAAGAACCTGACGGGCCACCGCCCGGAAAACTTCCAGGGGATGGGACGGACTCCCGAGACACTCAAGCTGTTTGTGGTTTCAGATGTTGGGCGTCGAACGAGACTCCTTTCTTCCAAACGATCAAAGTGATCGCCGCAATTTTGCGCGCCAGCGTCAGGCGGGCCATCTCCGGCCTCATTCCTTTGGCCACCAGAGCCGCGGTACCGAAAAGGCCCCGCCTTGGTGGCCGCGATGATGGCTGCGCCCTTGAAAATGTTTTTCAGATCGTGATTGTGATTGCGGTTGAGCCCGCGCAGTGACACGGGCCTCTTCGATGGCCGCAGCTGCCCTTCCACATACCGATGATCCGCGCTGCTGTGCGTCTCGATGGCCAGGCCCCCGTAAGCCCACAGTTGCCGCTTGGTGCGGAAGCGATGGGGGGTCTGCAGGATCGCGATCAACTGCGCCGCCCGGATCGGGCCAATCGAGGGAATCTGGCAGAGCAGTTTCGATGCCTGGGACTTTCGCCGCTCTCGGCCAATAATTCGCGCCGCACTTGCTGCCGCAATCTCCTCAGCTCATCGAGTTGCTGGTAGTAAAACTCCGCCCGGCGCCTCACTCCCGCTTCCTGGACTCCGCCCAGCCACTGAGTACGATGGCGTGGCGCATAAACTTGTTTGC
>CAWFKA010000002.1:0-132774 GCA_963816335.1 uncultured Acidobacteriaceae bacterium
AGTCGACGGCTTCAGCGCGCACGAAATTTTAGAAACACAGGCGGTGATCGAAGGCTTTTGGGGTGCGATGACGAGGCCAAATCCGTCGGCAGTGGTGTATGCAGCGCGGGAAAAATATCCCACGGACTCGCTATACCTCCGCATTCTGAATCTGTTGGTTGAGAGTTACGGAGATGAGATTGCCGTCGAACTTGGACCAAGACTTTGCGCAATCGCATTGCAATCCGATCAGCCCGGCGGCGTGATGGCCGATATACTGTCGGCGCTGAGCACGGCCAAGGGAAGTATTCGAGAGATTCATGAGATGTCGCTCGAGGATCTGCTGAAGAGTTCGCGGTTGGATCCGCACACCATGAGCCGTTCTTACCGAGAGAGAGGCGGCGCCACGGCTCGAGACTCGGCCGATGCGTGGTTCCCATTCGTCATGTCAGCCTACTTTGACCGTTACGAGAAGCTCGACGTTCATGCCCGGCTCACAACCATGATGCATCCAGGACATATCGCCGACTACGCACCAGCTGGCCGAACGGACTTCTTGCCAATGTATGGCCTGTTCGAGAATGGGCTGCCTGTTGATCTGCAGCGGTCAACGCGAAATGAGACAGACTTTGCGCGTTGGGTCGATATCGGGCTGGCGATTACGGAAGGCATCCGCAGGCTGAGCGAAGAGTGATCCGGTCGCACGGAACAGCCGCCGTGTTCAACGATGTTCCGTGATCGAAACCAGATCGCATCCAAACATCAGTACACATCTTTGAGATAACGCTTTTGCTTCTTCATGCCGGCAAGAAACTCGTCCGCGAATTCTGTCCCTTTGCCACTGTGCTCCGCGATCGCCTCTCGCACTGCCGCTTCCACATCTGGCGCCATGTGCTTTGAGTCGCCACACACGTAGAAGTAGGCGCCTTTCTCGAGCCATCTCCAAAGTTCTGCTGCGTGTTCGCGAATCCGATGCTGCACATAAATCTTCTGGTCCTGGTCTCGCGAGAAGGCCGTGTCCAGCCTCTGCAGGATGCCGCTCTCCAGCCACGCGAGGTTCTCGTCCCTGTAGAGAAAGTCCTGCGATTCGCGTTGTTCGCCGAAGAAGAGCCACATTGGCCAGCGCCCACAGCCGGCCTGCTTATGCTGCAGAAAGGCCCTGAATGGCGCCACGCCCGTTCCCGGCCCGACCATTATTACGGGAACATCCAGGTCCTCGGGCAGTCGAAAGAGCCGGTTCGAGTGGATGAAGATGGGTAGTTCCTCGCCCACAGGCGTGCGCTCTCCTATCTGGCCGGAGCAGACTCCCTGTCTCTTCCGCCGATGGCTTTCGTAGAGAACTACTCGGACCGAGAGATGCACCGACTCAGGATAAAGTGCCTGGCTGGACGAGATCGAATACAACCGCGGAGCCAACCGCGGCAACAGTTTGAACAGTTGCTGTGCATCGTCCAACGGCGCGGGATACTGCTCCAGCAAGTCATGGAACTCGCGCCCCCAAAGATAGTTCTCGAAGAGTTTCTTGTTTTCAGGCAACACCAGCGTTGCCAACTCCTCGTTGCCCGTCACCTTCACCCAGCCGCGAACGGTTGAAGTCGAAAGCTTGCCGATCATCAACCATGATGTCAGCGCCTCGTGCAGATTGAGAGCACCACCGTAGAAATCGGTCACTGGCTCATTGCCAGTAAATTTTAACAGGCGAAGAACCTCATCCACCGCTTCGGAACGGTTCTGCGGCACTACTCCGGCGGAATCTCCCGGCAGATACTGAATTCCTGATTCTCCTAGAGACAGCTCGATATGTCGCGTCTCTTTCTCCGACGCCGGTCCGCTCAACAGCCGATTCACGAGCACTGTCGCACTGTAGGGGTTGTTGCGCGAGTACATCTCCGTTGGCCCGTTAATGCTTGCCTCCTTGGCGTGCCTGATACTTTTCGCCGCAAGAGCGAAGTTCCATCACTCTTGAAGAAGTCGCAGTGCAATTTAATCTACCTAAAATAGTATCGCGTCTCAGACCGCCTTGGGCCTTCGGAACACTTGGATGGCAGAAAGAGATATGTTTATGGGTGGTCTGAAACCAGGGAGATGGCGGAGGGAGAGGGATTCGAACCCCCGTAGCCCGTAAAGGCTAAGCGGTTTTCAAGACCGCCTGTTTCAACCGCTCACACATCCCTCCGCGGGTGGGAACGTGGCGCAATATCACAATTGTACGACGACTTCGGTATCCGCTATTTCGGCACTTCAAATCCACCCCGAAAGACCGGTTGCAGGGATCGTCCCACTGCGGCAGCGCTTATTTTGCTGGCGGTGCGGAAGGCTCAGGTGGCAATACCTGGAAACGTCCGACCATGCCGCCCATGTAGTGGTCCGTGACGCTGCAATGGAAGAGCCATATGCCTTCTTTCTGCGGCACCATGTCGGCCGTAATCATTGCAAGTGGATCCAGGTAAACGGTGTCGGCGCGCATGTGGTATGAGAGGACCGTCTGCCCATGCCAGTGGGGATCGTGCACGTCCTCTTCATTTGCGTTGGAAAGCAAATACCAGCGCACGTGTTCATTCTTTCTCATCGACAGCAGAGGAAGATTGCCTTCGGTGTATCCATTAATGGAGTACAGCAGGTGTCTCTCGCGCAACGCGGGATTCGTGCTGCGCAGGGATCCGGGTTGAGCCTCTCGTCCGATATTGCGCTCGGAGAACCAGGTGGTCGTTTCGTCGAAGATGGCGAAGTCCGCGATAAATTCGCGGTCAACATCTTTCGGCGATCCATCCGGACGGCTTTGCCCGCGCGCAGTAACGAGGATCGGGCCGACGAGTCCGGTATTGAGGTCCATGCCCGCTACAAAGCTGGAGTGATAGATCCAAATCACCGAACTGCCATCTAAAGGTCCCGGTCCGCTGCTTTCCGGCGCAGTCCAAATGTAGGTGTACGTCTTGCCGGGGGCGACATGGTCATCGCCCTTCACGGTGCCCGCCGTTCCATCCGCGTAGAGCGCTCCTTCGGCATCTTTGTTGTATTCAAGCCCATGAGGATGCATGGTCAGGATTAGATGAGTATTGTTGCGGAAGAGGACGCGCACTGAGCCGCCCACTTCCACCCGAATAAGGGGGCCGAGAATTCCCAGGTGCTCCCATTCTGGCGGTCGCACTTTCTGCGTTTTGAAAGTCTCGTCTTCATATTCGCGGTAAATTGCTTTGTGGTAAATGCGATGGGCCTGGCCGCCACCACTCTCGTCCTCGGCCGTCTCGGGGTGCGGAAGCCCGGCGAGGTTACGACCCTTGGGCGTGTAATCCCAATCGACTTCCTCGGCAGCAATGTAGTAGGTGTGACCTGTGCTGTTTTGCTGCGGGGGTGCTCCAGGCGCTGCGGGTGCATGTTGATTCGTGCCCTGCACCATCTGTGAGTGAGAAACGCCTGGGCTAAAGAGTCCGAACAGGATGCAGAAGAAAACTGCGCAATAACGAAGCGGGGTTCGAGTAAAAGTCTTCATAGTGTTTTCAGGTACTCAACCAAGTCCACGATCTCTTGCGGACTCAGGTCACTGGTTACGCCATGTGCGTCATTCGCATTGAACTTTGTCCACAACTCCTCAAGCGTAAGGGCAGACCCGTCGTGCAAATAGGGCGCCGAGTAGGCACTGTTAGTCAGGTGAGGAACGTCGACCAATTCAAATGTATCGGTAGCTTTCGTCGTGCCGACATAGGCCAGCTTTTGATTGGTGAACTTGGCGCCCCGATGGCAGTACGCGCATTGGTTATGTCTCGCGATCGGCCGTCCCGTTTTGTAGCGTGTACGTTCGAAGATCGCTTTGCCGCGAGCCTGCGCGGGCGTTAACTCGCCGCCGGCCAGCCGATATCGATTCGGCCGCAGAGGGATCGACAGCATAAACGTTGTCACCGCGCTGAGTTCGTGCGCGTCATAGCTCTGAGAGCGATAGAAATACTTCTCGGTTCGAGGACCACACTCGGTCGCCATATCAGGATTACCGCCATTCCACTTGAAAGGCACAGTATCCCGCAGATCCTCGATCGAGCGATTGTCAACGATATCTTTCCCGAACCCATCCGGCTCAAGGTCCCAGGTAAGGCCATCCAGGGTGGCATCGATGTGGCAGTTGGCGCAGCTGAATTGACCCTGAAAAGCATAGCGGGCGGAATGGAAAATCTGCTCTCCCCTCCGCCGTGCCGTCAATGTTTTTGCGCCACCAAGATCAATCAATCCGACCGTGGAGTCGGTATCGCTGTCGATCACGCTGATGCTGTCATCCATACGGTTGGCGACGTAAAGTCTCTTCCCGTCCGGCGACAAAGCCATGCCGCGCGGATTTTTGCCGACTGGAATTCTTCGCAACGCATAATTTGCTGAGGCGGAGAGGTCGTTGGAGAATCCGCCGGGATGCAGCGCCGCGAAGCTCAGCATCCGCTTTGCGGATATGGCAGTGACGGAATCGTTGCCCGAAATGCTGACGTAAATTTTCGACTTGTCAGGAGTGATCACTACCGCGAAAGGCATGGCGAAATAGCGGTCGAGTTCATCCAGAGGGATCTGGAGCGTACCGTGCACATCACTTCCGAAGATCGCAATCGAATTGCCGAATACCCAGCCATGTTCGACATGCGCCATCGGAATAAGATTCTTGGGGCGGACAAGGGCCGAAACACCAAGCTTGCCATCGGAAGAGATTGCAGAGTGAAAAGTCCCGGCGGCGTTATGCAGCGCCCTGCGCTCAATTACGATTTGCCGATCGGTATCAATTACAGTGATTTCCGACTCTGGCGTTTGTCGAGATTTCTGCAGTATTGGGTAGACATGTGTGCAGTAAACGCGGGCCTCGACGGGAGATCGCACCAGGAAGCTGGCTCCGTGTCCGCAGGTCAGAGTCTTGATCTGGCGCTGGCTCAGCAAATCAATGACCGACACGTTATCGCTAAGACGGTTGGCAACGTATAGTGTTGTACCGCTCTTGTCCGTGACGACACCCGTAGGTTCCCATCCAGTGCGCAGAGTTCGAACGAGCGAAAGGCTCGCGGCATCGATCACGGAAACATTGTCGTCCCATGAGTTCGCTACGTAGATAAATTTTCCATCTGGGGATAACGCCACGCCGCGCGGCACATGCCCTACAGCGACAGAGCGGACCACGCGCCCCCTCTCCGTATCGACAACCCGCAGTTCATCGCTGCGTTCGCACACCACGTAAAGCCATCGTCCGTCTGCCGAGATTGCAATCTCTCCCGGCGACAGGTATTGCGGATCGCTGTTAGCGGAAGCAGATTGACCTGCGCGGAGCCACGCACTCATTGCGAATATGCCGGCGGTGAGCGCCATCGCGAGGCCGAGTTTCCAGTTTGACCCTCTGCCCCTCCAGCGCATCATCTTGCTTGACCCCCTGTACTGCGAGGTCATTGTGCTGGCTGCCCGAACAAATGTTGTGCGTGGTATCGGGCATCGATTTTCACTCCCCCAATGAACGCAGTTCGGCGCCGCACGGCACTCGCTCCGTTCGTGAAGCCTCAATGGGGGAAGAAATCTGGTTCGCTCTGAATTCTACGCTTAATGGCAACACACATCCGCTGGACATCTTTCTTTGCGAGCGCTTTGGCAGATTTCAACGACGGGAAAGAAGCCGGGATCATCTCAGCATGAGTGCGAAATTTAGACCGACCGGGCTTCGCACCATATCGCCAGGTGGAGTATGGTTGTCATCGTCAGCGATCCGGGCAGGGAGGTATATGTCCGGCCTAAAAGTGTTTCTCGGAGATATCACGAAGCTTCCGGTAGATGCGATCGTGAACGCCGCGAACTCGTCTTTGCTGGGCGGGGGAGGCGTGGATGGCGCGATTCACCGGGCCGCGGGGCCGCAGTTGTTAGAGGCTTGCCGCAAGCTCAACGGCTGCGCTACTGGGGACGCAAAGGCAACATCCGGTTTTCTGCTCCCCGCTAATTGGGTCTTTCACGCAGTTGGACCGGTCTGGAGTGGCGGCACGCAGGGTGAGGATGAATTGCTCGCGAGTTGCTATCGTCGCTGTATGGATCTCGCGGCGAAACACCAAGTCATGTCGATCGCGTTTCCCGCCATCAGTACCGGCATCTACGCATTTCCTTTGGAGCGCGCAGCGCGGATCGCGGTCGCGACCGTGAAGGGATGTCTCGCCGACAGCGGCGTTCGGGATGTGACATTTGCCTGCTTCGATGAGACTACCCTGTCCATCTATCAGCGACTGCTTGAAGGAGAGGCTGGCCAGGGCCCGCTGACGAGTGGTTGACCTTGTTCGCTCCTGCAGAAGAACGAGATGATTACTATTTTCCAGATGCAATTTATCAATGAGTAATACCTGCTCCCAGTTGGCACTTCCAAATGTCTTTGGAATCGGCGACGATCCTAGTACACTCTGTTCACTTTTAATCTTGTTCAGTAATTCGCGTAGTGAACTCAACTCCACTTGCACGCTGCATCCTTTAACTATGTGGATGTCGGCAGGAAAGACCTTTTTCATGCGCCGCTGCCTTGCTGTTTTTCTCTTCAGCCTTGGAATTAGTGTTTTCCATCCTTTGAGCCTCGCCGCTCCAGAGTGGCAACAGCCTACACCTGCGGAGCTATCGATGACTGCGGATCCGGCAGCGCCGGGTGCTGCAGCGGTAATCCTCAACATGGACGAGAACGACGACGATAACCTGAAAATGCAGGAAATCTACGTCCGCAAAAAGATCCTGACGGAGGCGGCAAAAAAGGACGCCGACGTTGAAATTGGCTATCAGCGGCGGACGTATACGATTGGCGCAATTGCAGGTCGCACTATTCACAGCGACGGCACCATTGTCCCTTTCACCGCAAAGCCTTTCGATAAACTAATCGCCAAGGGTCAGGGATCGCAGTATCAAGCGAAGGTGTTTTCGCTGCCCGATGTGCAGGTGGGCAGCATTATCGAATACCGCTACCAGATTCGCTACGAGGATAGATATACCATTCCCCCGAATTGGTACCTACAGGGGAAATATTTCATTCATAAAGCGCATTTCCGTTTTGCGCCTCTTGTCTTGATGCGGGGGGAAGTCGTTCTGGATTCGCGGCAGCGCGCTTCCCAGGGACTTGCCTGGGTCAGCATTCTTCCTCCCGGCGCAACCGTTAAATTTGTGAAAATTCCGGGTTCGGGGACGATGCAAGGCGGTCTCAAGGACTACTACGAACTGAACGTAACGGAGATTAAGCCGATCGCGCATGAGGAGTTCCAGCCTCCAATCGAAGGCCTTAGTTACCGCGTGCTTTTCTACAACCGCTTCTATGACACCGCGGATCAATTTTGGAAAGGCGAAGGCAAGAACTGGTCGAAGAACGCCGATCATTTCATTGGCCCTGGCAATGGCCTCGTGCAGGCGGTTGGCCAACTGACCGCAGCTGCAGATACACCAGAACAGAAGCTGCATAAACTTTATAACGCGGTAATGACGGTGGAGAACACCGACTTCACCCGCGAACACTCAAAGGAAGAAGAAAAGGCTGCAGGGGTCGATGTTATCAAGTCCGCGGACGATGTCTGGGCAAGGAAACGCGGCAACAGCAGCCAAATTGCAATGCTGTTTGTCGGTATGGCGCGCGCAGCGGGCATGCAGGCCTACCTGATGGCAGTCACGAATCGCGACGACAATATCTTCGAGAAAGAGTTGCCAAGCATGGACCAGCTCGACGATGACATCGTTATCGTGCAGGTGGACGGCAAAGATCGCCTCTTCGATCCGGGATCGCGCTACTGCTCCTTTGGTCAGTTGAATTGGATGCACAGCGACACAGGTGGTTTGCGGCAGGTTGCCGGTGGTACGGCCCTCTCCGGTACGGTCGCGATGCTCTACAAGGAGTCGATGAAAGAATGGATAGCTCGTCTAAAACTGGATAACGCGGGTTCGGTTTCTGGCCTTGTACAGATGCGATACACCGGTGCTCCGGCCCTTACCTGGCGGCAAGCGATTCTTCGCGGAGATATGACGGAGGAAACAAAGAACCTTGAAGACATGGTGAAAGAGAAGATGCCTGGTGGTCTCACAGTCAAGGTGAAACAAATCGTCGCGCAGAGTGATCCCGATAAGCCGTTCGTCGTGCAGTTCGACGTGAGCGGACAAGTCGCAACGTCCACATCGAAAAGGATGTTCATTCCGGGGCAATTGTTTCAGGCAGGGAGTAAGCCGATGCTCACCAGTGCTACTCGCGAGAATCCGATTTACTTCGACTATCCCTACTCTGAGGTGAACGACGTTCAGATCGCGCTTCCTGCAGGCATTTCAGTCGAGAGCCTGCCAAAGCCGGCGAAGGAGATGATGCAGCAGACCGCCCTTTATTCAGTCACTACAGGAATGAAGGGCGACGCTGCGTACATAGTGCGATCTTTTATCATCGGTGAGTTTGTCTATCCGGTTAAGGATTACGCTGATCTGAAGGCCTTCTACGGCAAGGTGAGCAGCGGCGATCAGGAGCAGCTGGTGCTCAAGACCGACGGCGGTGCAAGTGGGAACTAAGCTGCTCGCAACAGGCGCGCTGCTGCTGGCGCTCTCGCCTGCAGCACACGCCGCCGTGACCGTCCCGGATTGGGTACGCAGTGCGGCTGCTGAACATCTTCCTGCCTATCCCGCCGAAACAAAGGCTGTGGTTCTGCTGCACGAAACTATCTTCACCGTTCATGAGGATGGCAAGGCTGAAGAACGCGTGCGGGAAGTCGTGAAGATCCTGCGCCCCCAGGGGCGAGACTATGGCGAAGCGGGAGTCTCGTTCAACTCCGATGAAAAGCTGAACTATCTTCATGTGTGGAGCATCGGTCCGGATGGTCACGAATATGAGTTGAAAGACAAGGACCTGATTGAAGTTGGCGCAAGCGCGAGCTTTGAACTGTACAGCGACCAGCGGGCCAAGGTGGGAAGGCCGCCGGCAATGGACCCCGGCGCCGTGATGGCCTATGAGTACAGCCAAAAGGTTCGGCCTTACGCCGCTGAGGCAAGCTGGGACTTCCAGCGGTCGATTCCGGTTCGCAGGTCCACGTATGTGCTGCAGCTGCCGCAGGGCTGGGAGTATAAGGACTTCTGGTTTCAGCACGCGAAGATTACTGTCACAGAGGCCGGCGCAAATCGGTGGCAATGGCAGATTGAAAACGTGCCGGCCATCAACATGGAGGATGTCCGCCTGGCCCCGGCAGCCGGTGCCTTCGAGGGACGAATCGGGAATTGCCTATTACGGCCCGCTCAAATTAGGAACAGCGGCGACTGGCGCAGCGCTTGGACTCTACTATGACCAGCTCACCCGCGATCGCTTGACCGCTACTCCGGAGATGGCAGCCAAGGCCCAGGAACTCGTTCAAGGAAAAACGGATTTCGCCGATCGCGTGCAGGCAATTGCCGAGTTCACGCAGAGCCAGATTCGATACGTCGCGATTGAGATTGCCATCGGAGGCTACCAGCCCCACGCTGCTCAGGACATCTACAAGAATCGCTACGGAGACTGCAAGGACAAGGCGACGCTGCTGAAGGCAATGCTCGCATCGATTGGCGTCAACGCGGACTACGTACTCGTGGATGTGTATCGCGGCGTCATCGATCCCGACGTTCCATCCACTGAAGGTAACCACATGATCGCTGCCATTGAACTGCCTTCTGGTTATCATGCGGAACGGCTGCACAGCGTCATAACCGCCACTACGGGGAAGCGGTATCTCGTCTTTGATCCGACGTGGGAATCTTACTCCGTTCGGTCAGCTGGAGCCCGAACTGCAGGGCAGCTACGGAGTGTTGCTGGCGGGCGCGGACAGCCAGGCAATTCGTTTACCCGTCCTGCAGCCGGCCGATAATCTGCTCGAACGCAACGGAAAGTTTCAACTCCAGGCGGATGGAACTCTCAAAGGAAACATCACCGAACAGCGTTCCGGAAACATGGCGAGTTATAAAAGATATCTCTACAACGACAAGACTGAGAAGGAGCAACGCGAGGCCGTCGAGCGTATGCTCGAGCGTGATTTGTCGGCGTTCACGGTGGAGCTTAAGAAACCAGAAAACCTCACGCCGCTGAACAGCACCCTCAAAATCCACTACTCGCTGACTGTCCCTCATTACGCCAAGCCGACTGGTCCCCTGCTGCTGATCCGTCCCCGCATACTCGGTTCCGATTCGGAAGAACTCGATCAGAAGCCACGCACCTATCCCATGGATCTGGACAATACGAGAGTTGTGAGGGACACGTTTGAGGTGGAACTGCCGCCAGGATATACGGTGGACGAACTGCCCGATCCCGTGAAACTTGAGACCGATTTTGCATCCTACAGCAGCCACAGCGAATTCAAGGGCGGCACCGTCCGGTACATGCGCGAATACACCGTCAAGCAGATTGAGCTTCCGGCAAACCGATATGCCGACCTGCAGGAATTGAATTCCAGAATCGAAGCCGACGAGCGCAACAGCGCTGTGCTCAAGAAGACCAACTAATCGGCAGAATTCAATCGTTTAGACTGGCTTCCCGCCGGCAAGATACGCCGCAACGGCCACAAATCTGTCTACGACTCTACCTTGCACTTAGCATGGCTTCGCGTAGTCGTCGTAGGATAGATCTGGATTCCCTATGCGTAACCGCGGGACCCACCAGGCGCTTCGGGGATTCATGAAGCCGTTTCATTGCGAGTAGCATCTGTAAAGAAGAGAAAACTTTGACGGCCCACCGCTACAATCCGGTCGCATTCGAGCGCACACTTGCAAGCGCAAAAAACACGATGGTGTTCAGCGAGATTGTTATGCTCGCAGTGGACAGCTTCCGGGCCAGCAAAGTGCGTTTTATGCTGACCGCGCTGGGCATGGTAATCGGTTCAGCCTCGCTCATCCTGGTGGTGACGGTAGGCCTCACCGGCAAAGAGTATGCGCTGAATCTTCTGCGCGGTATCGGTTCCAACATGGTGGTCGTGGACTACCAGGGCGGCGGCAACGCGGAAGCAGGCATCGGCAAGGAATTCCACAGCGACTATCTTACCCGGGAAGATGAAGCGGCTGTTGTTCAGCAGGTGCCGGCAGTGGCGTATTCGTCGCCCATGGTCGAGATGCACGATCGCATCAGTTTCGGCGGAGGCGTAGTCAAAGACATTCTCGTTCTCGGTATCACGCCGCAGTATCGCCAGGTTCGCAATCTCGTCGTCTTGTCAGGAAGATTTTTCGACGAGGAGGACGAACAGACTCATATCAAAGCTGCAGTGGTTACTGAGCCTTTTGCGCGGCAACTCTTTGGCAGCGCGGACGCGGCAATCAACCAGAGTTTTGCAATCAGCGGCATTCCATTCACCATCATCGGCATCTTCAAAGAGAAAGTGGACACCTTCGGACAATCCGAGGTCGCCGATCAAACCATCCTTATTCCTTATTCGGTGGCTCGCTACTTCACCGGAACAAACAATGTGAAGCAGCTCTTCTTTTCCATCCGCGACCAGAACGACGTGCCTGAGGCGACGCGCGAGATCGGGCGCGTGATCCACTCGCGGCACCGTGCCAACTCTGTCTACAATGCGCAAAATCTTACTGAGATTCTTAGCGTTGCTTCACAGATTTTGAATGCAATTACCGTCGGGCTGTTGCTGGTGTCCACCATCACACTCGCCGTCAGCGGAATCGGCATCATGAACATCATGCTCGCCACGGTGAGATCCCGCATACGCGAGATCGGCATCCGAAAAGCGCTCGGCGCTACCTATCGCGAGATCCAACTGCAATTTCTTGTGGAAGCGGTCTTCATCTCGCTCAGCGGAGGTGTGGTCGGCACCATCATCGGCCTTGCAATTCCCTACTCACTCCGCTTTGTAACCAACGTCGAGATCCCGGTTTCGATATGGTCCGTGGTTATTGCGTTATTCACTGCCACTGCTGTTGGCGTCATTTTTGGGACTCTGCCAGCTACCCGGGCAGCCCAGTTGGACCCCGTGGAATCACTGAAGTACGAATAGCGCAACAGCTACTCTCACATCGTCCAGGCGACTTTTTCGAGCACTGCCTGCATGCATTGAAAATCGCAACGGCCACCCTCAAGGCGACTGATCGCAGTACGGGCATTCTCCGGATTCACACCGTACCCACGTCCCGCTAAAAATACAGAAAGCACCTCTGCCGCCTGCCAACTATCGATGCCGGCTTGCATCAACTCGGTGCGAAGTCCGGATAGCTCCACTTCGCTGAACTTTTCGACCGAGTTCTCTTTCATTCGCTCTCAGGTCGGATCCCATGACGTAATACCTCTCCATTGAATTGCCACTGAAATCACAGACGCAGACTCTTAGACACAAAGTGAAGAGTTTTGTTCTGGATGGCTTTTTTAATGCTTCAAATCGAGGGCCCTGTATGCATGGATGCGAAACAAAAAGCATCATGATCCGCTTCATCCCGACGTCCTGGATGGGAATCTGGCATGCCATGCGCAAGCGCAGGCCCTAATATAGAGAGAGCATGACTGAAAGTCCGAAGAAGAGAACTCTCTCGTTCAAAGTAATGATGCTTATTCTGTTGTCGGCGATGGCTGTCGCGGCGGGAATTGCGTATTTACTGGTGTACCCGTTCTTCCACCCACATTCACATTAGACTACTCGGGCGGCAGAAGGGTAGCACGGTCTCGAATCATTACTGGAATCCCGTCTACAAACGGGTAGTATCGCTTGCAGGCATAGCAGCACAACCAGCGTGGAGAATCTGCACCAGGACCCGGCTCCACCTGCCCCAGGCAGGCAGGACAGGCGAGAAGCCTCAGCAGATGTTCAGGAATCGCAGTCATGCTTACGAGTCTATTACTCCCTGCTCCCTGAAGCCGATTTTGCAAGGCATTTGTAAGAAGAGATTTTGGAAATGAATTGCTCCAGACAATTTTCGAAAGGATTTATAACGAGGATGATCAATTCAAGAATTCTTGATGGAACAGCGATCGCTGCCGCCATTAAGCAGGATGTAGCTGCTGAAGTGGAGCAGCTTGCTGCTCGCGGCATCCGCCCCGGCTTGGCGGCGGTGCTTGTGGGCAATGTGCCCGCATCGCAAATCTATGTCCGCAGCAAAGTGAAGACCTGCGAGTCACTTGGGATTGCCAGCGACCTCATCACACCTCCGGATTCGATTACCACCGAAGAGATGCTGGCCCTGGTCCATGATTTGAATGCTCGCGAAGACATCGATGGAATTCTGCTGCAACTTCCGATGCCCAAACAGGTCGATGCAAAGGCTCTGCTCAATGCGGTGTCACCCGAAAAAGACGTAGATGGATTTCATCCTGTCAATGTGGGCAGGCTTCAGACCGGGCAGCCTGCACTCGCTCCTTGCACTCCATACGGAATCATCGAAATGCTGAAGCGCAGCGGCATCGCCATGTCGGGCCAGAACGCCGTTGTGATTGGGCGTAGCGACATCGTCGGGAAGCCGATGGCGATTCTTTTGCTGCAGCAGAATGCAACGGTTACCGTGTGCCACAGCAAGACCCGGGATCTTGGGGAATTCACCCGCAATGCCGACATCCTTGTCGCGGCGATTGGAAGAGCCGGATTTGTCACTCCGGAAATGGTCAAGCCGGGGCAACCGTAATTGATGTAGGCATGAACCGAGTGACAACTCGCGAGGAGTTTGATCGCTTTTTCGCCGGAGATCTCCGTCGCGAAAAGAGCTTTGAGGAGAAAGGCTCCACGTTGATCGGAGACGTGCATCCAAAGGCGTTTGAAGTAGCCGGAGCGTACACTCCGGTCCCCGGCGGAGTGGGGCCGCTGACCATTGCCATGCTGATGGCGAACACCGTGCGAGCGGCAAAAATGCGCCGCGGTTTGAAGGCCTGACAGATGCTTCGCGTGGGATTGACGGGCGGACTGGGTAGCGGGAAGAGTACCGTGGGCAAGATGTTCGCTGCGCTCGGGGTGCACGTAATACAGGCGGACGAACTTGGCCGAAATTTGATGCAGCCCGGCCAGCCAGTCTACAACTCCATCGTCAGCACATTCGGCACCGAGATTCTCCAGGAAAACGGCGAAATCAATCGCAGGGCACTCTCCTCGGTTGTCTTCGAAGGTGGCCGTATTGAAGAGTTGAATCGCATCGTGCATCCTGCGGTTCTCGCAGCCCAGGAGGAATGGGCGGCCGAGGTGATCGCCTCCGATCCTGACGCAATCGTCATGGTGGAGTCGGCCTTGATCTTTGAAGCCGAGCGTTCCGGGACCGTTCCGAATGGCGTGAAGCGCTTCGATCGCGTGATCCTGGTAGCGTTGCCGGACGAGACCAAGATCGCCCGCTACGTGGAACGCCTCTCGCCTGACAAGTGGAATGAAGCCGTGGCCGCAGATGCGAGGTCGAGACTCTCCGCCCAGATTCCTGACAGCGAGAAGGCGCCGAGATGCGACTATGTGATCGACAATTCAGGCTCGCCGGAAGCTACGCGGCAGCGGGTACGCGCTATCTATGAGGATCTGTCACAACAGGCGCGTGGCCAAAACCTCGAATCCTGAACAGAATTCAATCTCTCGATACAATCTAAAGCAGGGCTTCGCGGTCAGAGAAGCTGCATCACAGATTGACAGGAAAACGGATAGGTAAGCTTGTTATGAGATTTCGCCGAATTCTTCTCGTCGTTTTAATCGTGGGCGGATTCTGGTTGTTTACCAGCCACGAGTTACCGAAGCTTCGTCGAGTGCCGATAATCGGCAACTCGATTGAGAATCTCTCTACGCACGCAACGTCGGCCCTTGAACTCACTGAGGCCAACGCTCAGCCTGCGTTCGATACGGAAGAGTTGAATAACATTGCCGTTTATAAGAAGGCCGTCTCTTCTGTCGTGAACATCACGTCCTCGGCCATGTCATTCGATTTTTTCTACGGCATGGTTCCGCAGCAGGGCCAGGGATCGGGGTTCATCCTGGATAAGACTGGCCATGTGCTCACCAACTACCACGTCATCGCAGACGCCAGCCGGATTGAAGTCACAACCAGCGATAAGCGCAAATTCAAAGCCCGGGTGGTGGGCGCAGACAAAAGTCACGATCTCGCTCTGCTCGAAATTAGCGCGCCCAATCTGCAGCCCGCAATCCTCGCCAGTTCCAAAGACCTCGTCGTCGGTCAAAGGGTATATGCCATTGGGAATCCTTTTGGCTTAAGTGGAACCATGACGCGGGGAATCATCAGCGCCATCCGTCCCATACGGAATCCGCAGGGCTCAGCTATCGAGGATGCGATTCAGACAGATGCCGCCATCAACCCGGGAAATTCGGGGGGTCCGCTGCTGAATTCGCGCGGCGAGGTGATCGGCATCAATACCTTGATCGCCAGCAACGGCGCCGATCAAAGTTCGGGCATTGGATTCGCGATCCCCATCAACGCGGCGAAAGCTGTACTCGCAGATCTGTCGAAGTATGGGCGAGTGCGCCGACCCACGATGGGCATTGTCTCCCTGCCCATTGGGCCCGACCTTGCGCAGCAAATCGGGCTCGCATCCGATTACGGCGTTCTGATCCAGCAGGTGCTCCCCGATGGCGCGGCGGCGAGAGCGGGATTGCGCGGAGGAAAGCAGCAGGCCTATCTCGGCAACACGCCGATCTACCTCGGCGGAGACATGATCGTTGCCATCGATGGCGACCAGGTGACCAACACGCAGGACATCGCCGCCATCATGGACAAGCATCAGATAGGTGATACCGTCACGGTTACGTATTACCGCGGACACACCAAGATGACGACCCGCCTCACGCTGGGTGAGGCACGCGATGTCTCTGCATAAACACGGAGCCACGAAAGAGCCCGGCAAATGAGCAAGTGGACGACGGCTAACATCCCCCAGCAGGACGGCAAGTTGGCGATCGTCACCGGCGCAAATAGCGGTATCGGGCTGCACGCGGCGCGGGAGCTGGCGCATGCAGGATGCACCGTGATTGTCGCGTGTCGCAGCATGGAAAAGGCCACTCGCACCCGCCAACGAATCGTGCAGGAAATTCCGGCAGCAGTGATCGAAGAGGGTGTTCTCGATTTGGTCAACCTATCGTCCATCCGCGACTTTGCCGAGGCTTTTCTTGCAACGCAACGTCCGCTGGATCTGCTGATCAACAACGCGGGCGTAATGGCTCTTCCCACGCGCAAACTCACCGCAGACGGCTTCGAACTGCAGATTGGAACCAATCACCTCGGCCACTTCGCGCTCACCGGCCTGCTGCTGCCCGCGCTTCTAGCCGCACCGTCGGCGCGCATCGTCACCGTCAGTTCGCTCGCGCATCGTGGCGGCAAAATCCGTTTTGACGATCTGCAGTGGGAACATGACTACAAGCCGTGGCCGGCGTATCGCCAATCGAAACTCGCCAACCTGCTATTCGGAAAAGAACTGGAGCGCAGGCTGGAGAAATCCGGCTCAGCCACACGCAGCATCATCGTCCATCCCGGCGTTTCAAACACCAGCCTGTTCAGCAATGGTCCCGGCTCCGGCGGTGGCGTGGCCAGCGTAATGGCGCCGTTGGTTCTACGCTACATCGCGCAGTCTGAGGAGCAGGGCGCGCTGCCAACGCTCTACGCCGCAACCGCGCCGCAGGCACAGGGCGGCCATTACTACGGCCCCGATGGATTCCGCGAAATGAAGGGCTACCCCGTCGAAGTGAAGAACGAAGTGCAGGCAGATGATCCCGCTCTCGCGGCCCGCCTGTGGGATCTTTCAGAAAAGTTGACGGGCGTTCACTACAACTTCTCCGTCGCCTGATCCCGCAACAAATAATGTCGTCCTGCGATTTGATATTTGCCCGAGACCACGCGCGCAATCGCCTCGCTGTACGCAATGTGCTCCTGCTCAAGAATCCGCTTCGACAGCGAGTGGGCGTCGTCGGAGTCGAGCACCGGCACAGTTTTTTGCAGGATGATCACGCCGTGGTCCAGATGCTCATCCACAAAATGAACGGTGCAGCCGGCCACCTTCACTCCGTAATCAAACGCCTGCTGTTGCGCATCGAGTCCCGGGAACGCTGGAAGCAGCGAAGGATGAATATTCAGGATGCGATCGGGGTATGCCTGAACAAAGCCCGGCGACAGCAGACGCATGTAGCCCGCCAGGCAAACGAGTTCCGCTCCATGCTGCCGCAAACATTCCAGGATTTCCGCATCGTGATCGGCGCGCTTGCGTCCACGTCCCTCAATCACGACGGCGTTCAGCCCGCGCTCCCGGGCCGCGGCAATTCCCAGGGCATCGGCGAGATTCGAAATCACGACAGCGATCTCGGCCCCCGCGAGCCTGCCCTGTTGAATGCTGTCGGCGATGGCCAGAAAATTCGAGCCACGCCCAGACAGCAGAATGCCGATGCGCATTGCCTTCCTCGAATTTCAGGAGTAGATGACCTTGCGATCGCCCTTGACGGTGCGGCCGATGACATAGAATTTCTCGCCGGAACGGTCGAATTGCGACTTCACGCGCTTGAACTTCTCTGCCGGGATCACCGCAATCAGTCCGATCCCCATGTTGAATGTGCGCATCATTTCGTCCTGCGCCACACTGCCGAGTTCCTGCAAGTGCTCAAAAATCGGAGTTACGGGCCAACTGCCCACATCCACGATGGCAGAGATTCCTTTGGGAAGAATACGGGGTAAATTGCCGGTAATTCCGCCGCCGGTTATGTGAGCCATGCCGACAGTCGAATCGGTCGACGTAAGTTTCCGAATAACTGGAAGATAGCTGCGGTGCACCTTCATCAGCGCCGCCCCGGCCTTGTCTTTCAGTGCGTTCACGTAGTGCTCGGCCTTGTATCCGGCAACTTCGAAAAACAGCTTTCTCGCAAGGGAGTAGCCATTTGTGTGCAAGCCGGTCGAGGGAAGTCCGATCAGGACGTCGCCCACTTTGATGCCTGCGCCCGTGATGATTTTTTCCTTCTCCACCACGCCTACGATGAACCCGGCCAGGTCATATTCGCCGTCCGCGTAGAAGCCCGGCATCTGGGCCGTCTCCCCGCCAATCAGGGCGCATCCGTTCGCATGGCAAGCCTCGGCAAGCCCGCTTACCACTTTTTCGGTCACCTCGGGGTCAAGAACGCCCGTAGCCAAATAATCCAGAAAAAACAGGGGCGTCGCACCCTGCACCGCAATGTCGTTGACGCAATGATTCACCAGGTCGGCACCGACGGTGTGATGGATATTCAGCTCGAAAGCCAGCTTCAGCTTGGTGCCCACGCCATCCGCGCTCGAAACCAGCACAGGATTCTTGAAGCGGACTGTATCCAGCTTGAAAAGGCCGCCAAAACCGCCTATCTCGCTTAAAACCTGCTTATTAAAGGTCCGCTGGGCAAGGTACTTAATGCGCTGTTTGGCGCGATCGCCGCTGCTGATATCCACTCCGGCGTCTGCGTAAGTTACAGGCGATTTGGCCTTCTTATTCTTCGGTTCCAAGGACTTCGTGGCTGGCGATTTCAATTCTGGCAAGGCGTTTCCGTGGTGCAGGTGGGATACCGGCCTTCGAAATGACCTCGCAAAAGGCTGCCAAGGACTGCGCAGGCCGGCGGTGGGATTTGTAGGCCGAAACGTAAGTTTAGCACCGTGCAGGCCTAATCCAACGGCGAAGGTCAGCGGGATTCGAGGAATCGGTCACGTTGCGACGCAGACGGCAACGGGCAGGTGTCAAGTCTTCCAAAAATCGAGTAACGCACCCGCGCCACGATCCTGTACCCGAGATCGCGAACGGGCCGGGGAACCAATTGAAGCGCTTTGCCCAGGAAACGGCACCAACCGCCCAATTCCACCAGAACTCCCACAGCCGCGGTAGAACGCACGAGCACCTGTTCGCCGGACGAAAAAGGCCTGTTTACCAGGCAAAACGTGCCAAGGTTCGCCGCATCAAGCCCATGGGAAACAAGAATGCCGCCGGCTATGGGATCCTGTAGCGCGCAGAACCAGAAGCGCCCCGCCGGATCGTGTCGAAGCACGAATTGCACGAACTGATTGCACAGGCCGCATACGCCGTCGTAAAGAATCAGCGAGTGCCCTGCGGCTTGTGCGGAGGTGGGTGCCATCTGTATGGGAAGATTCGCCGGGGCGGGAAAAGATTCCTGAAGGGTGAGATCAGTTCTCAAGACCGGAATGAAGACGCAGTAATTCTTCCGATAGTGAAGAAGCAGTTATTTCTTCGACAATAGGGATATCGCCTTTACAATCTGCCACAGGCTGCGAAGCCTACATCTCTACAAGGGTTGGCCTCGAGAAATGCTTTCAATTCCGCAAAGCTTCCTGATCGTCTTTGGCTCGGTGGCCAGCGCCCTTGTCTTCATGGTATTGCTCAACCGGGTGTGGTCCCCCGAAAGCCGGCGGGTTAATAACGACGTTATTGGCTGGCACCTGGGAATGCTCGGCACAACCTATGCGGTGGTGCTGGGATTCATGCTTTACGCGGTATGGATTGACTTTGGAACGGCGGACGCAAATGTGGACGCCGAAGCCAATGCCCTGGTGAACGTATACCGTCTGGCAGATGGGCTGCCGTCCCCGCAGCGCGAACTGCTCAAATCACAGACGAGATCTTACGCGGACGCCGTAGTCAACCGGGAATGGCCTCTCATGCAGGAAAACAAGCTGCCGAAGGAAAGCCACCAGATCGGCCAGTCCATGTGGGAGACCCTGATGGCCATCAAATCTCCCACTCCCGCAGAGGCCGTTGCCCAGGATCACGCGCTGTACGAACTTAGCGCCATGACGGAGCATCGCCGGACTCGCTGGCTCGAAAGTACCTCGCGGCTGCCGACCGTCCTGTGGTGGGTACTGATCATGGGTGGGATTCTGACCATCGCCTCCAGTTGCACATTCGGCTCAACCAGCGTGAGGGTGCATGGTCTCCAGGTGTTTGCTTTTTCTCTGCTGATCTCGCTGGTTCTCGTCGCAATTGCCGATATCGACCGGCCCTTCCAGGGCTCGGTACACGTGGGTGTGTCCGCCTTCCAGCGCGCCCAACAGGACATGCAGCATTGAATTCGCAGCTTAACGGTCAAAAGTCACGCCTGTCCTGATTCCGGAGTGCCATCTCCGGCTCCGCACTATACTGAAGCGGATGCCCAGACGAACATCTGTTTCCTCCCAATTACAGCAGCGCGCCGAGCGTTTCCTTCCTGGCGGTGTCGATTCGCCGGTCCGCGCCTTTCGTGCGGTTGGTGGCGTTCCACCGTTTCTGACCCGCGCCGAGGGGCAATATTTATGGGACGCGGATGACAACCGCTACCTCGATTACTTCGGGTCCTGGGGCCCAATGATTCTTGGACACGCCTTTCCGGCGGTTGTAGAGGCAATTCAACAGGCAGCCGCGCGCGGCGCAAGCTTTGGCGCATCTACCCCGACAGAAGCCGACCTGGCGGAACGGATCAGCGGGGCGTGCCCCTCAATCGAAAAAATTCGCTTTGTGAGTTCCGGGACCGAAGCCACGATGTCGGCCATTCGCGTAGCCCGTGCCTTTACATCCCGCAAATACATCATCAAGTTCGAGGGCTGCTATCACGGACACGCGGATGGCCTGCTCGTAAAGGCCGGATCCGGCGTAGCCACGCTCGGCATTCCCGGCTCGGCCGGAGTTCCGGAGGAGATCGCGCACCTGACTATCGCTCTCCCCTTCAACAATCTGGATGCCGTCAAGCAAGCGTTTGCCAGGTATTCCGGGCAGATCGCGTGTGTGATCGTTGAGCCTGTAGTCGGCAACATGGGCTGTGTTCCTCCCGCAGATGGATACCTCGAAGGGTTGCGATCCATAACGGCCACCGAAGGCAGTGTTCTCATTTTCGATGAAGTCATGACCGGCTTCCGTGTAGCGTACGGCGGTGCCCAGGCGCTTTACGGAATTCAGCCGGACATGACAACCCTGGGCAAGATTATCGGTGGCGGATTGCCCTGCGGCGCATTTGGAGGCCGTGCGGAGATCATGAATCTGCTGGCGCCCTTGGGGCCGGTCTACCAGGCCGGAACGCTGAGTGGTAACCCGCTTGCGATGGCAGCAGGAATTGCAACGATGGAGCATTTGGAGGCCAACAAGACAGCGGTCTATGAGCGTCTCGAAGCCGCCAGCGCCCGCCTGGCAAAGGGCGTGGCAGAGGCCGCCAGGAGTGCTGGGATTCCGGTGACCACGAATCGAGTGGGAGCGATGTTTACCTGGTTCTTTACGTCCGGACCGGTGACAGATTTTGAGAGCGCATCCACCAGCGACACGGCTTTGTTTGGCCGTTTCCATCGAGCAATGCTGAACGCTGGAGTCTGGCTGCCGCCCTCCCAGTTTGAGGCGGCGTTTCTGGGTACTGCGCACACAGATGAGAACTTAGAAGAGACTGTCGAGCTCGCAAAGGCAGCTTTCGCAGTCATCCGAAGCGACGCTTAAAACTCATATAAGTGGCACTTGGGAGGTCATTTTGAGTGTATTTCCGCGTCGTTATGCTGGGGAGGATGCCACGCCTCGGGTGTCACAAATCGGGCCGCCTGCGAGCGAAATCGCCGGATCATCCGCTCGGTGGCGGTCACGGTACAACTGCGGTCCACGCCGATATGGGAGGGGCCTCCGTCGTGGAGGAGAATGTTGCTGGAGCGCCCTCGACTCTGATTGGCCACGACTGCGCGCCCGACGCGCTTTTGTATTGATTCTGGGGTAGTTGCGTCCCAATCGTGGCCCATTGCGTTCCACATCACGGTGGTTAATCCGAGCTGACGGGCAGTTGCCAGAACATCCGGTCGACGTGCCCCATGCGGCGGGCGAAAGTAGCGAACAGGCTGTCCAAGTGTATCTTCCAGCACGCGGTTACAGTGTTCGATCTCCTGGCGAACGCGGGATGGGCTCTGGAAAAGCAGCATCGGATGCGTCATGGTGTGGTTGCCGATCAGGTGTCCGGCGGTCCAGATGGCGCGAGCCAGATCGGGCCGCTGCTGGACAAAACGGCCTATAAGGAAGAATGTCGCGCGGACATTGTTCTCTGCGAGAATGTCCAGAAGTTGATGAGTCCATGGGTCATTCGGGCCGTCATCGAAAGTAAGGGCCAGCCTGGAAGGTTCTCGGCCAGCAACAATTGTGCGCCCGAAAATCTGCGATGTGGGCCACATTGCGGCGTAGGCATAGCCTCCGGCAGTGAGGCCTGCGACAGTACTCGAAATGGCCAGCTCAGTGAGCATTGCGTTTATTTTAAAGCATTTGGCGAGCGTTTGTCGGGAAGTCGCCGGGCCGAAGGGCGCGAAATAGGGGGCCTTTTTGCATCGTTTGGACGCGCAAAATGCGTCGATTTGAGCGAGTTTGTTGAGGTTACATTATCCTGATTTTGTAACCTTTTGCACTTACTTTTCATCGATAATTTTCTGTGGTATTTTCGACTTTTCTTCGCTTTTCGACGACCTTGTTATGGTAGAAGGCAATCATGGCTAATTTGTTCGATCCGCCCAGATTTATCGCCGTCGAAGGACCCATCCGGGTAGGCAAGTCCACTTTGGCCGAAATTCTCGCGGATACTCTTCGGGCGCGGAGGATCGTGGAGCCAGAGCACAATCCTTTTCTCGAAGGCTTCTACGAGGGAAAAAAGACCAGCGCCTTTGAGACCCAGATGTGGTTCCTGATGGAGCGCTACGAACAAATGAGAGGCGAGAAGGCGCTCGGTTTTGAAAATACTGTGGTTGCGGATTACATCTTCGAGAAGGACAAGATCTTCGCCTACATCAACCTGTCAGATGAAGAGCTGAATCTCTACAACCGCTACTACAACATGTTCCGCGAGAAGATGCCGACGCCGGACCTGGTGATTTACCTCCAGGCTTCTCCGGATGTGTTGAAGCAACGTGTGAAGCGGAAGGGCATCCCGGGCGAACGCACCATCAGCGACGATTATCTTGAACAGGTGGTCGCGGCCTATGAGCATTTTTTCTTTCATTATTCGTCGAGTGATTTGCTGGTGGTGAATACCTCCGACATCGATTTCGTAAACAACAACGCGGATCTGCAGATGCTGCTGAGGAGATTGTCAGAGCCAATCAAGGGAACGCAGTATTTCCTGCCGCTGGGGAGTAAAAGCAGCGAGTCAGCAAGTTAGCCAAAAGCAGCGAGTAGTGAAAGGGTGGCTAGCGAAAGGGCGCGTGTCGGGTCAGTTAGAGCCTGCTCCAATCTGGTCGGCAATTCTGCGCCAGCCTACCGCCAGCCCGTCCTTGACCTCCATGCCTGTACCCACGGCAACAACTTTGCCATTCGAAATCCAGGAGACTTTATAGCTGTCACCAGTCTTTTCGATGAGCAGATCGTATTCGTCTGAAAACTCTCCGCTGTCGTAGAAGTAGCGGACGTGATACTTGCCTGCGAAACCTTCCTTTGGGCCTCCGGTCGCAATTCCCGGTCCGCTGTACTTGTTTCCGTACATCCACCTCGCGTTGAGCGTTCCCGGCGCATAGCTCTTCGTGTACAGGACAAAGCCGATGTTCGATACATTTTGTGCCTGTGCGGGTGTAGCAGGTGCCGCCATCGGCCATAAAAGAAAGGTCAGAAACAACACACTAACGAATGATCTACGCATGATACCCCCGGTTCCTTTTGCTTAGCGTGATGGTTTGGGGATGGGTTGGGTTGTGGGCAGCGGGCGTCCGAAATTCGGGGTGCCATCGGCGTTCCATGTGAAGGGCTGGGCGCGGGGGGACCGCTTGTTTCCGCAACCGTCTCCGGGGTGTGCGTTGGCGTGATAGAGAATCCAATCCTGTTTTCCGTCGGGAGATTTGAAAAATGTATTGTGCCCCGGTGCATAGACCGAGGCTTCTGGCGATTGCCAGAAGACCGGCGTCGATGATTTCTTCCACGAAGAGGGATCGAGCAGGTTGCTGGTTGAGGATGCGGTGAGCATTCCCAATTCGTAGTAGTCCGTCCAACATCCACTGGCGGAGTAGATCAACATTATTTTCCCGTCGTGCTGAAGTATTTCCGGGCCTTCGTTCACGTCGACGTGTGGCATGGAATCTATCTCACCACGTTTTGTAAGATCACCAACTTTCTCCCAGGGAAACTCCGGCGTGGATATCACTACCGGATTACCGGCGATGGTCCAGGGGTCGGAAAGCCTGGCGATCATGATGTGCTGGACCCCATTTGTGGCTGTTGTCCATCCGGACCAGACGGCGTAAATGGCTCCGGTATTTTCAAAGACGCTTCCGTCGATCGCCCATCGATCGTCGGATCCGGCGAGCTTGCCCTTCATCTGCCACTCGCCTTGCAACGGATCAGCCGCAGGGTTCTCAAGCACCCACAGGCGATGCGTGTCGTTGGTGCCTTCATCCGCCGCGAAATAAATAAACCATTTGCCTTGGAGACGATGAAGCTCCGGTGCCCATATCTCGTGCGAGTACGGCCCGGTGGACGGGGGCGTCCACACCACTTTCTTTTCCGCGTGTCTGAGATCGGTGATGTCTTTCGTCTTCCAGATGGTGAGGTTCACACCGGTGGAGTTCATGTAGTAGTAGACGCCGTCCTGCTGGATTACCCACGGGTCCGGCCCAGACGGCAGTAGCGGATTGGTAAATGTGTCAGATGACTGCTGGGCGATGGCACCGGAGATAGAGAACAGCAGAATACTTGCGAAAGATGTGAACCCACGGGATGGACTCTTCATGTTGGTCTCACGAACTCCTAGCCTAAAGATTGCAGGATAGAAACGCATTTGGCTATCCGCGAATTCGAGGTGAGCAATGATCCGTGCAGCAAGGGGATAACTGCTTCGGCGTTCGCCATCGTTTGTTGGGAGCAGATCCATCGAGGTCTTCCGGAGCCGACACGCAGGCGCAGCCAAGAGTTGTCCGCGAATTCTTGTAGTATGGAGGTCCAAAGCACTGCGAAATCAATGGCAGGTAAGAGATGCATAGAAGGTCCTACACCAGGCGCGAATTGCTCGGCCGCTTTGCAGTCAGCGCGGCTGTGCCGTTTCTTGTTCCCAGATTCCTTGGCGCCTCGGAGTCATACGAGTCCAAGCGTCCCGCTTCATCCTCCCGCCGGTTTCGCAGCAAGGCGGTTGATGCCGCAATTGCCTCCGTATCCGCGAAGATTGGCGATCCTGAACTCGCGTGGTTATTTTCCAACTGTCTTCCGAATACGCTCGACACTACCGTCACTTACAACAACAACACGCAACAACCCGATACGGTCGTGGTAACGGGCGACATCCCGGCAATGTGGCTTCGAGACTCTTCCGCGCAGGTGTGGCCGTATCTCGCTTTCGTATCTGCCGATCCTGACCTGGCTTCGCTGGTGAAGGGATTGATCCGACGGCAGGCGCTCTGTATTCTGCGCGATCCTTACGCCAATGCATTTATGCCGGACCTGGACAGCAAAGAGCCTCTGCCGTGGAGCAAACAGGATGACACGCTGATGAAACCCGGCGTGGGTGAGCGGAAGTGGGAAGTCGATTCGCTTTGTTATCCGGTGCGGCTGGGGCATGGATACTGGAAGGCGAGCGGAGATGCGACGCCCTTCGACGAGCATTGGATAAAGGCATTGCACATGATCGTAGCCACGTTCAAAGTGCAACAACGCAAGACCTCGCGCGGTCCGTACTCGTTTATGCGCGAGTCAAAGCACCCGACAGATTCACTGAACGGAGATGGCTTCGGCAATCCTGCGCGGCCGGTCGGGCTGATCTATTCCGGATTTCGTCCGTCGGATGATGCGTGTGATTATCCGTTCAATATTCCAGGAAATTTTTTCGCGGTCCAAACTCTGTTGAAAATCGAAGAGATGTTCACAGAGATTGCGCACGATTCCGCGGCGGCTCACGAAGCATCGCAGCTGGCCCAGGAAATTGAGACTGCGTTGAAAAAATATGCTCCGGGGAATCACCCGGATGCGGGTGAGATATGGGCT
The DNA here is from genome assembly GCA_963816335.1 of uncultured Acidobacteriaceae bacterium. Classification (GTDB taxonomy): domain Bacteria; phylum Acidobacteriota; class Terriglobia; order Terriglobales; family Acidobacteriaceae; genus JANXZS01. The sequence goes on from CAWFKA010000002.1 coordinate 25,796, forward strand.
TACGAAGTGGATGGTTTTGGCAACAGCATCTTTATGGACGACGCCAATGTCCCGAGCCTGCTGGGAATGCCGTATCTTGGCAGCTGTTCGAAGGCCGATCCGATGTACCTGGCGACACGAAAGTTTGTGCTGAGCACGTCCAATCCCTATTTCTTTCGCGGGTCGGCTGCAGAAGGGATCGGTGGTCCGCACGTAGGCCCTGACATGATCTGGCCGATGGCCATTATCATTCGTGCTATGACCACAGACGATGAACAGGAACAACGTCAATGTCTTCGCTGGCTGAAAAAGAGCAACGCCGGAACGGGTTTCATGCATGAGAGCTTCAACAAGAATGACCCGTACAAGTTCACCCGCGCATGGTTTGCATGGGCAAACACGCTCTTCGGCGAACTGATTCTTACGCTCGAAAAGAAATCGCCGAAGTTGCTTGCGTCGCGGGACATTTAATCGCCCGGCGATCAATTGTTGAGAACCGTTGCGCAACGTCTGCGCCGGGGGACGGGTCAAAGCCAATCGTACTTTGCAGTTAGCATGCCCACAAAGTCTTTCAGGCATCTCCCGGAGTTCGGTCCTTAAAAAATAAGTGAAGTTCATGGCCCTTTTCTCGACCGACATGCGCCTTACCGTGTGAAGGCAATTGAAGACATGCTCTTCAGAAAAGGAGAATGGTTATGAAACGAATCTCAGCAATGGCACTTTTGTCTCTCGCAAGTCTGCTCACGGCGGGCAGTGCAATGGCGCAAGACCGCGCCGCCCATGCGACAGTACCGTTCGCCTTTAATGTCGGCGACATGGTTCTTCCGGCCGGCGATTACACGATTTCTCAAGCTGGATGGCGTCCGAGTGGCGTGATCCAGATACGCAGCACCGACGCGAAACACGCTATGCTGACGACCGCAATCAGCGACGCGAAGAAGCCTGTAAACGGCGGCGAACTGGTTTTCAACCGCTATGGCGACAAATACTTTTTGACCGAAGTTCTTTGCCCCGAAGCCGGTGTGAGCATGCAACTCCCTACTTCGAAACTGGAAAGCAGAGCGCGGATCAATGAAGCAGCTTTGCCCACTGGTTCTCAGATCCTGGTGGCCGCCAAGTAGCTAATATTGACGGCAACGAAATGGCCCGAAGAGTCTCAGTCTCTCCGGGCCATTTCTATATATCGAATTTGGCAAAAAATAATGCCGCTAAGGTGACTCTCAGTATTTCCGCGACCAAAGTGAGTCTGGGTCGCTCGGCGCGCTGTCGAGTGAATGGGCGTGTAAAAGAGAAACCTGGCCAAAATGAGAAATGCGCAGCCGAAAGAATGCGAAGGCATTTATGATCGGAGTCTGCGGATACGCATTGAGAACGTCGACTTGATGACTCCATTGAAGGGCCACAGATTGATGAAGTTTTCGATAAGACCTTTGGTTGCAGCCGTCCTGCTAATGTGGGCGGCATTTCCTTCTTTTCTCCCGGCACAGGATGTTGATGCGGCCATGCTACTTAATCCTCCTGCGGACAGTTGGCCCTCCTACCACGGCGACTATTCCGGCAAACGCCACAGTAAACTTACGCAGATCACGCCGCAAAACGTGGGCAATCTCACGTTGGCATGGGCGTTCCAGACGCAGCGTCCTGACACCATCAAGTCCTCTCCATTATTGGTGGATGGGGTTTTGTACTTCACAGTCCCGAATAATGTGTGGGCGGTGGATGCGCGCTCGGGTCATCGAATCTGGCAGTATACCTATCCGCCCAACAAGGGCTTGAACCTTGGGCAGCGGGGCGTTGCCGTCTATAAGGATTGGGTGTTTACGACCACTCCGGATGCGCATTTGGTCTCGTTGAATCGCAAGGATGGGACGGTGCGATGGATAGTGAAGATCGCGGATGTTGAACAGGGATACTGGAGCACGAACGCGCCGCAGATTGTGGGCAACCACGTGATAACTGGAGTGGGCGGCGACCTGGACAACCTCGCGATGTTCCTCCGATCGGTAGATCCGGAGACGGGCGAAACGCAATGGCAGTGGGATGTGACTCCGCCGGCCGGCACGCCGAACACGGCAACCGGGGGAACGACTTGGATTGCCGGGACGTACGATCCGGAGCTGAACCTGATTTATTGGGGAACGGGAAATCCCACGCCGGTGTTGAATGGCAACGCGCGACCCGGCGACAATCTGTATACGTGCAGCATCGTTGCGCTGAATCCAGATACGGGCAAGCTGGTATGGGCTTTCCAGCCGTCGCCACACGATACTCACGATTGGGATGCCGTTGAAGTTCCTGTATTGGTGGATGGAATGTTCCAGGGCAAGCCGCGCAAAATGCTGATGCAGGCATCGCGCAACGGATACTTTTTTGTGCTGGACCGGACCAATGGCAAGAGCCTCTTAACCGTGCCTTTCGGGCCGGTGAACTGGACACTGGGTGTTGATAAGCGGGGCCAGCCCATCCCCAATCCCGCGAAAGAGCCTGCACCGGACGGCCGCTTGATTGCGCCGGACGAGGGGGGCCTGACGAATTTCCGCTCGCCCAGTTTCGATCCTCATACCGGCCTGTTTATCGTGGATGCTCATCCCAGCTGGAGTCTCTATTTCAACAAGCCTGCGGATGGAGACTATGGATGGGCGGGAGCGGATTACGGCCTGTGGGGCAAGGGCGTGATCGAGGCAATTGATTACCAGACGGGGAAGATTCGCTGGAGCCATGAAGTCGGTCCGGGGGGATCGGGGGCGGGTGTTTTGACGACGGCATCGGGGCTTACTTTTACCGGCGATGCTCACGGGAATTTTCTTGCGCTGGATACGGCCAATGGAAGGACGCTGTGGCATGCCGGTTCGGGAGCAGGCGTTTCCAGCTCTCCGATTACCTACATGCTGGATGGCGAACAGTACCTTCTTACCAGCGGCGGAGGAGTGTTGTTTTCCTGGAAACTTCCGGCCCTGCGTAATTGAAAAATTACACGGGCGCCGGACCTCTTCGCTTTCTTGTCACCCACGTTGTCATGCAGCGATAGTCCTGCACGATCGTGGTCTTCAGTGGGTCGGCGAGGACTGCGTTCAACTCGTCGGTTAGACCGAGAAGCATTTCTTCGTCTACGAGGAACCACTCAGAGCCGTCGCGGATTTTGTACACATTACCGCGGAGCCGCTCGAAATCCATTCCGATTCTTGACCCTAACCGGCAGAACAACATACCTCCGGGTCTCAACACGCGCCAAAGTCCGGACAGCATTGCCCGAAAATGCTGATCGTCTCGCGCAAAGTGAAGCACGGAATTGCAAATGACTACATCGGCGAATTCTTCGGGGAACGGCATTTCTTCGATCGATCCAACCTGGAAATTTTCTTCCGGCAATCCAGTCTGAAGCGACTCCGACAGGTTGCGGAGGTGTTGGATGCCGTCGGCGTCGGCATCTATTGCAAAGACGTCGCACCTCTCGCGCAGCAAGTGCACAAGGTTACGCCCGTATCCACAGCCTGCATCGAGTACGCGCATGCCGGGCCCGATATTGCCCCGCAGTATCTGATCGAATACGTAGATATCGATCTGGCCGAATTGTTCTTGAATATCCATCGTCATAGTGTGCTCTTGATACGAGCATAGTGTTTCGCGAGGACGTTTGTTGAGTGTCAGCGGGTTTTCTTTTTACGCAAGAGTGTTTGGGTGAGTGTGTGACAATCCACGTTGCTTAACTTTCAAGGCCGGTCTATAAATCAAGGTTGTCATTTGTCCCGTAAATGCAACAGGGCCTTGATATGACGAACCAAAGTTGTCTTCCCGCAGGAGCATAATTGAATGCCGACTCGAACGATCATCGAACCCTTCCGCATCAAGAGTGTTGAGCCGATCCGCTGGACAACGCGTGAGCAGCGGGAGGAGTTGTTGCGAGCCGCGCACTACAATCTCTTCCTGCTGAAGGCTGACGATGTGCTGATTGATTTGCTGACAGACTCCGGCACCGGTGCCATGTCGACGCACCAATGGGCCGCGGTGATGGAAGGCGATGAAAGCTACGCCGGCAGCAGGAGCTTTGATCATTTCAAGAGTTCCGTTCAGGACATCTTCGGATATACGCACGTGATCCCGACACACCAGGGACGGGCGGCCGAGCGGATTCTGTTTCACGTGATGTGTAAGAAGGGCGATGTGGTGCCGAACAACACTCACTTCGACACGACTCGCGCGAATGTGGAGTTTGTTGGCGCGGAGGCTGTCGATCTCCCCATACCGGAAGCGCGGCATCCGGAGCAGCGGCTTCCGTTCAAGGGCAACATGGATTTTCGGGCGCTGGAGGAGTTGATTGTTCGAGTGGGCCGCGAGCGCATTCCGCTGGTGATGCTGACGGTAACAAACAATTCCGGAGGCGGCCAGCCGGTATCCATGGAGAATGCAAAAGCGGTTGCGGATGTCTGCCACCGACACGGCATTCCGCTGTATTTTGATGCGTGTCGATTTGCTGAGAACGCGTACTTTATCAAGATGCGCGAGCCGGGATATGAATCGAAGACGCCGAAGCAGATTGCACAGGAAATGTTTTCACTGGGCGATGGCTGTACCATGTCGGCTAAGAAAGACGGCATGGCGAACATCGGAGGTTTTCTTTGTACGAATGACGACATACTGGCGCGTCAACAACAGGACCTTTTGATTCTCACCGAGGGTTATCCCACCTATGGAGGGCTGGCGGGACGGGACATTGAAGCTGTGGCGGTTGGTCTGCAGGAGTCGCTGGAAGAAGACTACCTTCGCTATCGGCTGGCATCGACTGCTTACCTGGGCGACCACATTTCTGAACACGGAGTGCCCATCGTGCAGCCGCCGGGTGGGCACGCCATCTATATCGATGCGAAAGCATTCTTGCCGGACATTCCGGCGGAGCAATTTCCGGGAGTTGCATTGGCGGCCGAATTGTACCTCGAAGGAGGAATTCGATCGGTCGAAATCGGAAGCCTTATGTTTGCGGGAGCGGCAAAGATGGAGCTGGTGCGGTTGGCCATTCCGCGCCGCGTATATACGCAAAGCCACATTGATTACGTGGTGGAGATCATCCTGAGCGTGTGGGAGAGGCGGGCACAGATCCAGGGCATGCGTCTGACGTTCGAGGCTCCCTTCCTGCGCCACTTTACCGCGCACCTGCAACCGATGGCAGGGGCCGCAGTAAATGTTTCGTGAAGGCACCGAGAATGGCTCTTCAATTTACGTTGACCGAAGGGATGTCAAAGAAACCTTTCGATGAAACGCTCACGATCCCGACGTCACCATCACTGGCTGCGGGATTCGCCCCGCGTGGCAGGCGTGAGTCCGCGCTAAGGGGATAACGCCGATTCAAAAGAAAGCAACTTTTTTAATAATTCATTGGTCAATCTCGATATTTTGTGGCCAAATCTCTTCGGTCCAGACTTCAGACCTCGCGCATCGCGAATTTTGGCCTCTATCGCCTCCCCCGGGAAATCCAAGCGAAGCCGCACTTCACGGTAAATCAAACGAGTATCCGGCCAGTTTGTTCAAAAACAAAGGCTCAAATCTTTGGAATTGAAAGGACACAACATGGCAATGAAAAAAAGCACTCGGGTTCGTGCCAGCCATAAACCAACGGTTCACGGTGAATTGAGATCGGGCCCGATAGCTGGATCTGCTTTCGTGAATGGAGCCACCTTTTCGCAGAAGTCAGTTCTTTACGCGAACGTGGACGGCCAGGCGATTTTCGAAGGCGACATTGTTCTCGGTGCCGTTCAGGAATTACAACAGACCCGTGATCAGGATCTTGCTCAACGATCGATTGGCATAACCGGTTCGCAGTTTCGGTGGCCGAACGCCATAGTTCCCTACGACATCGATCCCGGCTTGCCCAACCAGCAAAGAGTTACAGATGCGATCGCACACTGGGAAGCAAATACGCGAATTCGCTTCACTCTTCGCACTGCGGCGAACCAGGCGCAGTTCCCGGATTTTGTACGCTTTGTATCCGGTGGCGGCTGCTCCTCCTTTGTCGGCAAACAGGGTGGCCAGCAGAACGTCACACTTGGCGCAGGCTGTACGGCGGGCAACGCTATCCACGAGATCGGCCACACCATCGGTCTGTGGCATGAGCAAAGCAGAGAAGATCGCGACACCTTTGTGACGATCGTATGGGCAAACATCGATCCGTCGATGCAATTCAATTTCAGCCAACATATCTCCGATGGCGACGACCTCGGCGCATACGACTACGGATCGATCATGCACTATCCTGCCAACGCGTTCACGATCAATGGGCAAAACACGATTGTGGCGAAGCAGACGCTGCCTTCCGGAGTGGTTATGGGCCAGCGGTCAGGGCTGTCCGCGGGCGATCTCGCCGGCGTGCAGATTTTGTATCCTAGCGCAACGACCTTCAAGGAGCTGGCGAAGGATCCAATTGTCGATCGAACATTCAAAGAGGTATCCAAAGAGCCGACCCGCGACACGGTGAAGGAGGTTCGGAAAGATCCTATTTCTGATCCAACCTTCAAAGAGGTATCCAAGGAGCCCGTTCGCGACACGATCAAGGAAGTTCGTAAGGATCCTTTGCGTGAGACAACCGCCAAAGAAGCTTCGTTCGATCCAATCGGACCGGGGCCGGGGCCGGTGATCAATCCTGGGATTCACCCGTCTCCGTTCGTGCTGGCAACGCCAAGCCGCGCAGGATTCGGTGGAATTAGCGACCCGGCATCGGAGGCGGCCGCGCATCTGCAGGCACTCGAGGAAGCTATTCTCCAGGTGGAGCAACAGCTTGCAGAGTTAATGATGGCCTATGACGAGGCGGTGCAAGCGATGCAAGGAAATCAAGGCTGACATGATACTGGTCATCTCCTACGAGGGAGAAGAACACACTGCGGGTGTAGTCAACCTGCTAAGGGGCGAGGGCAGGGAGGTTGTCCAAATTGATTTGGCTGACTTCCCTGTCAAGTCCCCGATGGCAATCACCTGGTCCAGTGATGCAAAACCAAAATACGAAATTGAAACGCCCGCCGGGATGGTGGATCTGGCGAAAGCGAACGTTGGCTGGTGGCGCAGAGTTCGGCCATTTGTCACCCATCCTGATATCAGACGCCGATCGGATATTGCTTTTGTTGAAAGTGAGACTTCCCAGGCTGTGAACGGAATGCTGGACGCGCTCCCCTGCAGCTGGGTGAATCCACGCGAAGCCGATTCGATCGCCCACCACAAACCTTTCCAGTGGACTACGGCGCAGCAGGTGGGCCTTCGCGTTCCCCGAACGCTGGTTACGAGCAATCCTGCAAGCGCCCGCGAATTCATTGCGGATATTGGAGTGGGGGCGGTGGTCTTCAAAGCATTTCTGGCCTCTACGCAGGACTGGCGCGAGACTCGATTGATTGAATCCTCCGATGTGGATCGGCTGGATCTGGTCAAGTATGCCCCGGTCATTTTCCAGGAATACATTAAGGGTGTAGACCTTCGTATCACGGTGATTGGAGAGAATTTCTACGCAGCCGAAATCGATGCTCAACACACTCGTTATCCGGTGGATATGAGGATGGTTGTCGGCGAGGCACATGTACGTCCCGTGATTCTTCCGGCGAGCTTGCGTAAGAAACTGCTTGCGCTTCAACGGCGGCTGAAGTTGATCTATGGAGCTATCGACATGCGAAGAACGCCGGAGGGAGAATACTACTTCCTCGAAGTGAATCCAGCCGGTCAATGGGAGTTTGTGGAGCAACGTACGGAGTTACCCATCACCCGGGGTATGGCGGACATGCTGGCAACCCTCGACGTAGCGAATTGAGGAAGTGGAATGCGATCCATCAAGGGACACATCGTAGTTCCAGCAAATGCTCCAAAGCGTAAAGCGCAAGTTGTCTCGATCGAGGTACATGATATAAGTGTTGCGGACGCGCCTTCGAAACTCGTTGCGCGATCCACGCTGAAGAATGTCCAGTTGAAGCCGAATCAGCAACTCCCGTTTCAGCTCGATGTCCCGGAAGCGAGCAAGGCATCGCTGGCCTTCCGCGTGCACGTCGACTGGGATGGTGACGGCGCCCCGGCGAGCGGAGACCTGCTAACTACGCAGGTTATATCGGTTCCGCGGACGGCCAAGCCCGCAGCGATTGAGGTTCCTGTAACCTTGATTTGAATGGCTGTTGTGCAAAGCACACCGCGTTGTCTCTGCCCAGCAAATCCCGCCTATCTCAGCAGCAGTTAAATTTTGAGACCGTTTGCGAAGTTCTCTGCCACATCGGCCCTTCAGAAATACAACGTTTCGAGAGACTCGACTGGGGGGCCCATTTCACACCGGGGCCGTCGATATCGCTCGCCATGGGGAGTCTCCGAAATATGGTGTATCAGGCGAGGCTCGTCCAGTCGAGAACGACTTTACCGGTCTGGCCGGCGATCATCGCGTCAAAACCCTTCTGGAAATCCGTGTATGCGAATCGATGCGTAATGACTGGCTCAATATCAACACCCGATTCGAGCATCACCGACATCTTGTACCACGTCTCGTACATCTCGCGACCATAGATGCCTTTGATGGTAAGCATGTTGAAGATCACCTGCCGGAAGTCGAGCGTGATGTCTCTCCCGGGAATACCCAGCACGGCAATCTTTCCTCCATGGCTCATGTTGGCGATCATGTCGCGGAAGGCCTGCGCATTGCCGGACATTTCTAACCCAACGTCGAATCCCTCCTGCATCCCCAACTGCTTTTGCACATCGGCGAGTGATTTCTCAGTGGGATTCACGGCGAGCGTCGCTCCCATTTTTCTTGCCAGGTCCAGCCGGAAGGGATTCATGTCGGTAATGACGATATGGCGCGCGCCAGCATGGCGGACCACTGGGATTGCCATGATGCCGATTGGGCCCGCTCCCGTAATCAGTACATCTTCACCGTGGATCGGGAAAGAAAGCGCCGTATGCACGGCGTTGCCAAAGGGATCAAAAATCGCGGCCACTTCCTGGTTGATCTTGGGATCGTGTCGCCAGATGTTTGTCATGGGAAGCGCAATCAATTCCGCAAAAGCGCCGGGGCGATTTACGCCAACGCCCTGGGTCTGCGAACAAAGATGCCGCCTGCCTGCGAGGCAATTCCTGCAGCGGCCGCACACCACGTGCCCTTCGCCGCTGACGATATCGCCCGGGAAAAAGTCGTTGACGTTGGAGCCTGTCTCGACGATTTCGCCGACAAATTCGTGCCCGATCGTCATGGGCACACGTATGGTTTTCTGCGCCCATTCATCCCACTGATAGATATGAACGTCGGTGCCGCAGATGCCGGTGTATCGAACGCGGATCAGCACGTCATTGATGCCGACGGTGGGAGCTGCTATGTCTTCTAACCAAAGCCCCTGCTCGGCGCGGCTCTTTACTAACGCCTTCATTTTCGTTCTCCAATTCTGCAACTCTCTATCGTAACGAAGATTGGTCCGCTCGTCCGAATCAATCTGTAGGTCCGAATACGTTCGGGAGTGTGCTTTGCGAATACATTCCCATCTGAGACTAGAATAGTGACCTGAAGGAGCCCTTAGAGATGTTCACGCCACAGGCAATCGGATACGTGCAGAGCCCATTCAAAGACCCCGGTGAAATTCCGCGGGGATGCGGCGCGAAACACGATGCTGAGGGCGTCCTGAAGATTTTGCCCGAGTTTCAGATTGGGCTCACCGACATCGAGGGTTTTTCGCATCTGTTCGTAATCTGGGAATTCGATCGCTCCGAAGGATTTGAGCTTCTCGGCACGCCTCCCACTGATACTCGGCCACATGGCGTCTTTGCCAGCCGCTCACCGTACCGGCCAAATCCGCTGGCCCTATCCGTTGTGGAGCTTCTTCGACGCGATGGCGGATCGCTCCACGTGCGGGGAGTCGACATGGTGGATGGCACTCCCATTCTCGATATCAAACCCTATCTCTCCAGCATTCCGATGGAAAAACTCCGGCGTGGTTGGCTGGGGGAAGTTGAATCTCAGAGAACCTGAACCGCACTCCCGTCGCACCTGTGAATCATGAAAGCCCTGTTGCAGAAATTCTCATTGACTGTTCTCGTGACGACGTTGCTGCTGCTGGTTGGAGATTGGATCTTCTTTGAAGTCCGCTTGTCGCATGGTACTGCCTTCGACTCCGTCCATGTTACGAACTATCTCGCCACATCCCTCAAGGGAAATAAAACCGAGTATGACCTGATAGGAGAGGCCGAACAGCCGTGCGTTCGCGCCATGATTCCGCATGGATCGTACCCGGCATGCTGGTGGTTGCGACGACACAAGGAGCACTGGGAATAAACCAAGCATCAAGTTAAACCTCGCGGACGCTCCGGGAAGCGATGACGCGGTCCACCAGTATCCAATGCACGCGCCTCGAGATTTTAGATTCCTTCGCCCATGCTGACGTAATCTGCGAGCGCGGATTGTTCCGTGCGGTATTCTTCGCGTTCCCGATCTTCGATCGTCAAAATTCCGCCAGCATCCATATCAACAGCCTGTTGTTGCAGCTCGCCGTCTATCTGTTTTATCCGGCATTCGAGGCGTTGTACCTTTTCCGACAGGGCAATCAGTGCATCAGAGAGAGGATCCTTGACGTCGTGCGGGTCGGTGATCAGCACTCGCTTGCCTTCGCGATAGATGATGTGTGCCGGCACTCCGACAACGGTAGAATCCGGAGGAACGTCGCGCAACACCACTGAGCCCGCACCCACTCGCGAGCGTTCTCCGATGGTGATATTCCCCAATACATTGGCGTTGTTTCCGATGAACACGCCGTCGCGAATGGTGGGATGCCGTTTGCCCCTTTCCTTGCCGGTGCCGCCGAGCGTGACTCCCTGGTATAGCGTCACGTCGTTACCAATTATTGTTGTTTCTCCAATGACGACGCCGATCCCGTGATCAATGAAAAGACGGCAACCAATGCGCGCGGCAGGATGAATTTCTATTCCCGTCAGAAGGCGCGCCACCTGGCTGAGGAAGCGTGCAAGCAAGCGCAGATTCTTTCTCCACAGCCAATGATTCCCACGATAAAACCACAACGCATGCAGGCCCGGATAGCACAGGAGCACCATGGCCAGCGAGGTGGCCGCTGGATCGCGTTCAAAGACGGAACGAATGTCTTCGCGTATTGAGCGGATCATCCCCATGCTGATTTTGAATTTCTCCCGTGAACTACAGAACTCTATCTAACTGTCCTGCGACTTAGAGTACTGCGCGGCACTTTCACCGAATGAAGCGCCGCGCATCCCGGAGTCACTCAACACTCCAACTTTTGACATCGCTTTTACGCGATCGGCGATGCCTTCAATGCCTGCACTTCCTGTCGTAGAGAATCGAACATCACGGTCGACAGATACCGCTCGCCAAAGCTGGGGATGATCACGACGATCAACTTGCCCGCATTCTCAGGCCTGTTCGCCACCTTTAGTGCTGCGTGTACGGCGGCGCCGGAGGATATGCCAACGAAAAGCCCCTCTTCAAGAGGCAGTCGAACCGCCATGGCAATTGCTTCTTCGTTCGAGACCTGGATTACTTCGTCGATCAACTGTGTGTCAAGAATGCTGGGCACAAAGCCCGCGCCAATTCCCTGGATCTTATGCGGCCCAGGCTTTCCTCCTGACAGCACGGCGCTATCTGTTGGTTCAACGGCGATCACTTTAAAACTCGGTTTTTTGGGCTTGATGTATCGACTGATTCCAGTCAGCGTTCCCCCGGTACCGACGGCGGAGATTAAGAAGTCGACCTGGCCGTCGGTGTCATTCCAGATTTCCGGACCGGTGGTATCAAAGTGAATTTGAGGATTTGCGGGATTGTCGAACTGCCCGAGGATGTAGCCGTTTGGCGTCGACGCGAGCAACTCATCCGCTTTAGCAATCGCGCCCTTCATTCCGTTTGGGCCCGGAGTCAGCACAATCTCCGCGCCGAACGCCCGCAGCACAACGCGGCGTTCCACGCTCATCGTTTCCGGCATAGTCAGGATAAGTTTGTAGCCCTTTACCGCCGCCACGAAGGCTAGCGCAATCCCGGTGTTGCCGCTGGTTGGCTCGATGAGCACCGTCTCGCCGGGCTTGATCTTGCCTTCGCGCTCCGCCGCCTCAATCATCGCGGCGCCAATACGATCTTTCACACTGTTGACTGGGTTCTGGCTTTCAAGCTTGGCGACGACGCGAGCGTGAGCGCCTTTGGTTACACGGTTCAGTTGAACCAGCGGAGTACCGCCGATCAGATCGATAACATTCGCTGCAATCTTCATTTCTTCTCCAATAGACAAGGATGTGTCGCCCCAACGGGCGGATGCAGATTTGAAAAGATGATGCCGGGAAGCCCAGGCCGCGAAATGTTCTCAAGCGCGGTTCGCGTGTGAGTGGCCGGGTGATGTCGAATGCGAGTTTAACTACATCGACGCATGATGGAATACTAGACTAATCGCCAAACCTTACCTTTGCAACAGCATCTGTTCCTTTGGGGTTGGGCCGGCCTGTCATTTGGGGTTCCTGATGGTGGGCTGATTTCCCATCCGCGGTAAAGTAGAAGATGTTGCTACATTGTCTACGTTTGCTGCGATCAAAATTTGGAGCCTAATATGAGCCTCACTTCGTGGTCACGCACAACTGCTCCCGCAGGCGTATTGCTTGTGCGCCTGCTGGTGGGCAGCGTCTTCCTCTCAGAAGGTATCCAGAAGTTTGTTTTTCCCGCCGCGCTCGGCTTTGGCCGTTTCGCCAAAATCGGAATTCCCTATCCCCACATCTCGGCCCCACTTGTGGGCACCGTTGAGATCGTCTTCGGCGGCCTGATTTTGCTGGGACTCTTCACACGGCTCGCGACCATTCCGCTGCTCGCCGTAATCACCGTGGCCATCTGGACGACGAAGCTTCCTCTCGTACACCAGGGCATCTGGACGGCGGCGCACGAATCCAGGACCGATTGGTCGATGCTATTATGCCTGCTGTTTCTGCTCATCGTTGGTGCGGGATCGATCTCAGTTGACAACAATTTGCGCGGCTGAGCTACTCAAAATGTTGGCCGGTCCGTAGCAAGGATTGTGACCATCTGGTAAGGGAAGGACCGCATCCTAATGTGAATAGAACGGCGCGATTAGGAATTGTTGCGCGATTAGGAATTGTTGAAAGAACGGCAGAAAGACTTCCCCATGGTTTTAACTCCTTTGAGTTGCTGCAATTTGTTGCGCAGAAGTGCAATTCGCATCACGTCTGTATTCCTCACAATTCTACTGGTCTCATTCCCCTACGATGCGCATGCCTACTCTGTCCTTTCGCATGAGGAAGTTGTAGACCTCGCGTGGAACCATCACATTGTCCCGCTTCTGCTTTGGCATTTTCCGAAGACCACGCCTGAACAACTCACCGAGGCGCACGCCTACGCATACGGCGGCTGCATCATTCAGGACATCGGCTACTATCCTCACGGCAGCCACTATTTTTCTGACCTCCTGCATTATGTACGCACGGGCGATTTTGTAGAAAATCTGATCAACGATGCCAGCGATGCTAATGAACTCGCCTTCGCGTTGGGTGCCCTGGCCCATTACGACGCTGATGTTTACGGACATCCCGCGGTGAACAAAGCGACAGCGGACGAGTACCCAAAGCTTCGCGGCAAGTATGGGAACGAAGTCACCTACGACGAGGACCCTGTCGCTCATTTGCAGACGGAGTTTGGCTTCGATGTCGTTGAGGTGGTGCACAACCGATACGCCCCGGAGGCATATCACAGCTTTATCGGATTCGAAGTTTCAAAGCCTTTACTTGAACGAGCCTTCCGTGAAACATACGGCTTTGAGGTGAAGCAGATATTGACGAAGGAAGACAGGGCAATTGGGACATATCGGAAAACAGTCAGCAGCCTTATTCCCAAGATGACGGAAGTAGCCGTCATTGAGTATCGCAAACAAGTTCCGGCCGACAACTCCAGCTTCGATGCGCGAAAACTTCGCTACCGGATATCGAATGCGGAGTTCAAAAAAAACTGGGGCAACGATTACGAGAAGCCACGCTTCGGTTCGTGTTTGCTCTCCGCCATCCTTCGCATTCTGCCGAAAATCGGCCCACTGAAGGATCTTTCCCTCAGGATGCCGAGCCCCGACACTCAACAGGCTTTTCTAAAGAGCATGAACATCACTGTCGATCACTACAATCAATCGCTCGCGCAATTGCGAGGCCAGGCGGCAAACCATTCCACCATCGATCTTCCTGATTGGGATCTTGATACGGGGCGCCCGACGGAACCCGGAGAATACAAGCTGGCCGACTTCACTTATGCCCGCCTCCTGGCCACGATCGTCGAGAAACCGGACACCCCAATTCCTGCGGCGCTGCGCACACGGATTCTCGACTTTTACGCTGCGGGAAAGAAAAACTATGTGAAAGAAAATCCGAAGGAATGGCAGAGAACGGAGCAGAACTTGAGCCTGTTGCGAAACGCGAAGCTGGATCAGTTGAAGACTTCCGACCAGCAGACAGCGACCCAGCAACCCGCGATTGCACAGTGATCCGCACACCTACAGTTGCAGCGCTGTAGCGGGGAGCGTCACGGATCCAAATCGCCCGGAGTTTTCATCGTAGACAATCACACGCAGCGACTTTGTCTTCGGGCCCACATTCAGCGAGCGCTCGTATGCGAATCCAGTCTTCATCGCCTCTTGATAACTGGAGTCTTTCAGTGCGAGTTGAATCCCTTGTCCACTCGACGACGCGCGTCCGCTGTCTTCATCCCTCTGCACGATGTAGACGTCCAACTTGTCCGTCCATCGTCCCTGCTGCTGTTCAAGCGCCACGTCCTTCAATGCAATCATCACCTGAAGCTTGCCCGGGGCGTGGGACACTACCTTCGCTGTCAAACCGATGTCGCTCACATCCACCGGGCGCCATACGGCCTGCTGAAAATTCGACTTTGCATCCGGGGACTCTTTTTCGTAGAGGTATCCAGAGCGATAGCGCAGTTTCACTCCCGGCTTGTCCGTCACCTTCAATACGATTGAGTGGAACGTGTTGTCGGGTGCTGAGTCGGGCTTAAAGCTTGCCATGTAAGTGGCCTGCGTGTCGTTGAGTATGGTTTCAAGAGTGTGTCCAAGATCGCTGGCACGGCCGAAGGCTTTGCCGCCCGTAAATTCAGCAATGCGGCGGACCGGCTCCTGGATACCAAACATGCTCGTCTGCATGGCTTGAAGGTCGCGCCCGTTTGTCATGTTGCGAGGGATACCGCCACCCGCCGCTCCAATGCTGGCGGTGTCGGCTGCTCCCTGGCTTAGTTCCACATTCCTATTTTTCAAGCTGGCGTCCACGCCTCCCACTGGCACTGCCGATGCGTCCAGCGGATAGACGGAGATGTGCGCCTGGTTGAGCGCCTCTCCAGTTTTGTCGGCAATTTCATTGAGGTATTTGTTTTTCATCCCGTAGGAGCCGATACCGGGCATTTGAGAACTCCAGTCAATCAGTGCGGCGTCACCGGAGATCCAAATGAGACTCTTGTGTCCGGGGACAGGAGCCAGATGTCTTGCGACAGCAATGAGTACTCGCATCGCCTCGCGCGTGGGATTGGCGCCATAATCCCGCAATTGCGGATCGATCGAAGCCTCTGAATCTATACCCACAACCGCGGCGGTACCGCCGCCATTCGTCAGGGCCAGGCTGGTTGCGTTCATCACGGTGTCGATGTGCTGGTTGTTTCGCTGGTCGGCTTCCTGTGCGCGGGAGACGGCTGCTGCTGTGGGCATCCATGACTGCAGCTTGGCTGCGAGAAGGGCGTGGTCCTCGGTCATCTCCACCAGTACATGAAAGCCGATCTCGTCCATGGTGTAGAGCGCCACGGGCTGCGTTGGCGAGAGTTTTTTAAGGAATTTAATTGTCTCGGAGCGAGCGAACACAATATCCGTGTGAGCGAGATTAACACCGTCAAGCAACAGAATCGTAGAGGACGGCGCGATTTCAGTCGCGGAGCTAGTGACGGGGGCGCTAGTTGTCTGGTTCGTAAATGTATCGGTAGGAGGCGCCGTGGCAGGTGGGGACGCAACACCAGTCGAACCTGGGGAGGACAGGGCAGCGGGAGCAGCCTGGTAGAAAAGCTGGATTGTTTGCTTCTTCCCGTTATCAAAGAGTTCGATGTCGTTCTGCGTGAGGTTGGTTAGCGGGTGTCCCTTCTTGTCATAAGCCACAAATCCGACGTCCACCAGCCGCGCATTTGCCTTGAGCACAAAGGTGGCGGAGTTTGACGCAGGGTGCGGAATTTCGTCTGCCGGCACCAGCGTGTATTCGGGGGCCTCCACGACCGCCGGTGGCGAAGGTGGCGGTGGAGTAGCAGCCCTTTGCGTCGGCACCGTTGGAGTAGCCGCCAAGGCCGCGTCCACTTCAGTTACGCTGGGGCTTGCAAGTGATGGAGCAGACTCACCATTGGTTCGAGGCGTTTCTGTAGTGACAACGTTCACGTCTGCTCGGAATAAGTGATAGTCGCGAAACTCAGCATCATTCAACGATGTTTGCTTGACCTCGTGGAGACTGAAGTCATCCTGCGGGGTTTTCAAAGCCTCGGAAATTGAGATACTTTTCGTCGGCCCGATATAGGTTCGCCCGCCAATCTCTACCGGTCCATATTCAACCGCGATGTCTGCCCTGCTGATGGGGTCAGTCACTCTTAGGTCAGCCTGCACGGTCATTCGGAGGATTGTTCCGTTCGCCGGATCGACGGACATTTCCCCTCGATACCCCGAGAACTCTGCAAATCGATAGGAATCCTCTAAGTTCCGGGGAATGCAGCAATAAGTTACCTGGTAATGAGATTTATCCCGAGGGACAATGAATCGATAGACAGCCTGTTTCCCATTCGGTGTCTGCGCCCAGTGGCTCCAAACCAGGCTATTCGCGCGCGCCACGTCTCCCAATACGAGGCCTAGAATCGGTCCGAATACGCCCCACGTGCTCAATCCCGGCGAATCCGCTTTTGGTTTGGATCCAGTTGGACCCTTCGCCTTTGCAACCGCGCCTTTATCAATCACCTCTCGGCCATCGCGATACAAAACTGTGACTGTTGAACTGCTAACTTTATGCATCGCTTTGTAAGGTGTGCTGCCAAACGCGCCCTGCTGTAGGGGGGTCTCCTCAAACATCGTTGTGACTCGGGTGGCGAAGAAGTTCGGCAGCGTCGGCAGCGTCTTTAAAACGTAGTTCGCTACCATAGCAATCATTTGGCGCTGCGTTTCCAGGTCGGGTGTTGGAGTGGCTGAGATATCCGCCGCCGGTAATCGAAGAAATGCGGAGCTATCCGCCAGAGACAGCAACGCCTTCTTCGCTTCTGGACCGGGACACTCTGCCGTGAGCACCGCAAGCTTTTCCGTGCTCATTCTCTCGGTCAACTGGTAATCCAGCAGCTGCCGGGAGACATCCGCGTCGTGTTGGCCGTTCGCCGATGCCAGCAACTGCTCTACCTGCGCAACGGTTACATCCTTAGCCTGTAACGCCGTGGCCGATGCCAGGAAAAGCAAACAAAGGAATGCAAACCTGCGCTTCACGCGAAGCTCCTAGATGGGAACTGAGAATGATAACTCAGCCCAATGTTTCCTGTCGCGACGCGGAACGAGCGCACAACTTGAACTTGGCTGATGTTCGTTTGCCGATGCATGCGAGGAGCACCCTTGGGGCTATTTGCCAACCATGTCCTTGAACTCGGGGTTCTTGGCGATAAAGTTGAGAGCTACCGGGCAGATTACGTCGACCTTTAGCTTGTTGTCTCGCGCATATTCAAGGGCTGTCTGCGCCAGCATGTCTGCCACACCACGGCCTCGCAACGCCGGCGGTACTTCGGTGTGCCATAACGTCATCCACCCCGAACCATCCAAATCGAACTCCAGGTAAGCAACTTCGCCGTTCTCTTCAAACTCGAATCTGCTTCGCGAAACTTGTTTTGGTTTTCGGCTCATACCGATCCGCTTTTGTTCCCTTCCATGAGGAGGAGAAATTCACTATACCGCGAGAGGACCGGTAATTCGCAACGCTCCACATCTTTAGTTTGCCTCTCCAATCATGTGGTTCCGCCGTCGCAGCCACGATTGGAGAACGCGATCCGCGGAGAAAGAAGCAGAGTGCGCTCACGCTATGCCATCCTGTTATAGTTTTCGGTTAGTGAGAGGTCTCCAAATGCAGCTTCGTATCCCATTGTCCATTGCGGTGTTATCGCTTGGTGTCGTAGCCGGCGCGCAGCACACGAGCACGCTTCTCGTCATACAAAAGGGAGACCAGAGTCTCGCTCTTGTCGATCCCGCCGCTGCCAAGGTAATCGCCTCCGTGCCCGAGGGGGCGTATACGGGGCACGAGGTAACAGCCTCTCCCGACGGCCGCCGCGCCTACGTTCCTATTTACGGCGACTCCGGAGTAGGGCAGCCGGGCACCGATGGCACCCATATGGTGGTCATCGATATTGCATCGCAGAAAGTGATTGGCAATGTTGACTTCCACCACGGCGTGCGCCCTCATCTCCCGGTCATCGGTCCCAAAGATGGCCTCCTTTATGTGACGACCGAGCTTGATAAAACCATCACCATCATCGATCCCAAATCGCTCAAGATAATCGGCACCATTCCCACCGGCCAGCCGGAGTCACACATGCTCGCCATCTCCAATGACGGGCTTCGCGGATACACCGCCAACGTTGGGCCCGGAACAGTCTCCGTGCTGGATATCAAGGCGAGAAAGAACATCGCGGTGATCCCTGTCGCACCCCACACGCAGCGTATTTCCATTGCCGGGGACGACCGATTCGTCTTCACATCTGACACCACCAAGCCACAACTCGTGGTTATCGATACCGCAAATAACCAGGTGAAGACTCGCATCGACATGCCCGGCACCGGCTACGGAAGTGCGCCCACGCCGGATGGCAAATACCTGCTGATCGCTCTACCCCATGCGAACAAGATGGGGGTCATCGATCTCAAGACTATGACTTTCACGCGCGGCATTGATGTCCCAGAATCTCCGCAGGAGGTTCTGGTGAGGCCGGACGGCAAGGTGGCCTACGTTTCCTGCATGGGCAGCGATCAAGTGGCGGAGGTGGATCTTGCCACGTGGAAGGTGTCCCGCCTGATCAAGACAGGCAAGCTCACCGATGGCCTCGCTTGGGCAGTTGGCAAGTGATCAAAGAACACAGGGCCACTTGCTTCGAATTCCCGCACCGGAAGGTTCCTGTGTTGTTCCTTTTTTGTTTTCTTATTTCTGCGGCAGCCCTATCGCAGAACAACGCACCGGCGAACTATAAGGGCACCCCTTACCAGGACAGAAAGTATCAGGGCGGCGCGCAAAAAATTCCAGGCACGATCAACTGCGCCTTTTATGATCGCGGCGGCGAAGGAGTCGCCTACCACGATAGCGACGCGAAGAATAACGGCAGCGGTACGCTCAACCCTGCGAATGGAACATACCTGAATGAGTTCCGTATGGACGAGGGAGTAGATACTTCGTATACCAAATTCCATCCGCCGTTCGATCCGCAGATCGACGACAATCCCTATGATCTCGTACAGCCTCCCGCCGAACTGCTGTACGTGGGATGGACCGTGCCCGGCGAATGGTTCAACCTCACGGTCGACGTGGCCCACGCGGGTACTTACGTTGCCGATCTGCTCTACACTTCAAACCGAGGCGGAAGCATTTCTGTCGATGTAAATAGCAAGGACGCAACCGGCCCGCTCATCATCCAGTCGACATTTAATAATGCCGAGCCGCTGGCGTGGAGACAATGGCACCACTGGAATGTGATGCCGGCACTTGTGAAGCTAAGCCTTCCCGCCGGCAGAAGCTTGCTCACGATGCACATTCTTACCGAGGGACAAATGAATCTGGCGCAACTCCGATTCAAGGATTCGCAATGACATCGCAGGCGGGCGAGTTCATCCTGGAAGGAGTCAAAGGAGCTTCTTCCTTCTGCCATATCGTCATACCCGCCCCAGATTTGCCAAAGGCAAAAGATTTTTATGAGGAAGTTTTTGGCTGGAGAGTGAGAGCTAATCATCCCGGAGCGGCGTACTGGTTCTTCGAATCAGGAAATGTCAGCGGGGGATTCGATAGCAACGCCCAACCCACACAGGGATCCATCGTGCTCGTCCTCGAAGTTGAAGATATGCCAGCGGTGATTCCACACATCCTTCAATTGGGTGGAACAATTTTGCAGGGTCGCTCCCGCATCGGCGAAGCCGCCGAGGGATATGACGCCTACTTCCTTGACCCGACGGCAATAAGCTGGGTCTTTACTCCAGCAAATAGACAGCGAAACTCCGCTTGCGAATTACCATGCGAGACGACTATCGAACGAGCGGCATGTAGGCAGCCACCGACTTTCTATACTGACGAAATTCCTCGCCGAAGCGTGCCGCCAAAAGCTGATCCTCAGTGTGAACCCGAATCTCAGTACCGATTAGAAAGAGGACAATCGCCCCGGCGAAAAGCGCGGGCGTAGCAATCATAAAGCCGGTTCCAGCAAGAACGAACAACATCGAGGTGTAGATCGGATGGCGCAGCAGTCGGTACGGGCCTGACCGCACAAGGCGATGATCCTCCGTCAGCGCAGCGTCCAGCCGGAGATGCTTCCCGAGCGCGCGTGTACCGGTCCATGACAGCAGAGCGGCAGGCGCTAAGAACAGGATGAAAGCTGCGACCTGCCAAATTGCCGGCGACGTCAGCCAGAACTTCGCTTGCCACAAAACGGAATAACTCACGAATTGAAGGAGAATTCCCCAGCGGCCTCGGTTATCGCGCGCTTTCGCGGGACTGGTATTCCATCTATTCAACGCGAACGGAGTAAACCATGCGATCCATCCCACCGCGAGAATGCCATATTGATAGAGTTCCATTCCCAACAGTTTACCGATCGACTGACGGGACTACACTCATTGGAGAATGAAAACGTTCGTCACGTGTGTAGGGATATCAGTGACTGCCTCATTGATCTTTCTTCTGCTTCGATTCTTCACTACTGCTGATTGGCTGGTGATCATCGAACTTCTCAGTATTCTGCTACTCGCCGTGCTTGGCTTTCGGTTAAGTTTTCTTCTCGGATCCGCACTTGTGCTTTCCTTGATCGGAGACTTTCTTCTTGGCGTCCGCATGTTGGGGAGTTTGGATGGTCAGTCGTTATTCCTGCTTGGACTAGGCTCGTTTCTGCTCGCCCATCTGATGTATATAGCGATGTTTCGGAAATACTGGCCAACTGCCTGGTGGAGGCCTGGGCCCGTGCGAATCTGGGGCGTGCTCGCGATCTTCATTCTGGTCGGTTCAGTGCTGAGCGTACTGTGGCGATCACTTGGGCCCATGTTGATACCGGTTGTGCTCTATTCGGTGGCATTGTCCTGCATGGGTACAAGCGCCATGCTGGCCGATCTGGGCACACCCACGGCGGCTTTCGGCGCAATCTTTTTTATTATTTCCGATGCGATGATCGCAGTGAACAAGTTCCACGGTCATCTTGCAGGCAGCAATCAACTCATCTGGATCACCTACTACTCAGCGCAGTTACTCATCCTGTTCGGGGTTGAGCTCCACCACCGTCGCTTGCAATCATTAGCCGTATTGGCGAACTAAAGTGCGGCGTACCACGGCGGCGCTTGCCTCTTCACCGAGATCGTTGATGTTTGCGTTACTTACATTGGCCATGCGAACGTAATTCAGTGTATTTTCGTGTGATGACGCGCATCGAGTTTTCCCGGCACCTTGCGTATGCGGCTCTGATCGCCGCAAGCGTTTCCCTTCCCGCAGCATCACTTGCTTCCCAGGGCGCGGCAGCGCAGGCAACTGCGGGAGCGCCAGCCTCAATGCAGGCAACATCCAAGCCTGAAGACACAGAAATATGGGATCCAGTTCCAAAGGTGGTCACGCCGGGAGCTACCTGCGCTGCGCCTCCCTCGGACGCAATCATCCTGTTTGACGGCAAGAACATGGACGAGTGGGTATCCGTCCACGACAAGGCGCCGGCGCAGTGGATTGTTGCCGACGGAATTGTGACCGTCAATAAGACGCAGGGAAGCATTGAGACCAAGAAAGCTTTCAAGGATTATCAACTTCACATCGAATGGCGAATTCCGGCAAACATCACGGGCTCTGGACAGGCACGTGGCAACAGCGGTGTGTTTTTGGCTTCGACAGGCACGGGCGATGCTGGATATGAATTGCAGGTGCTGGACCCGTATAACAACAAGACTTACGTGAATGGCCAGGCCGGGAGCATCTACAAGCAATCGATTCCGCTGGCAAATCCCGGACGGAAGCCGGGAGAATGGCAGACGTATGACGTCGTCTGGACGGCGCCCACGTTCAACGCGGATGGCTCCCTGAAAACGCCCGCTTACGTCACCGTTTTTTTCAACGGCGTTCTTGTGCAGAACCACTTCCAGCTAATCGGAGAGACCCTGTACAACGGAAAACCGTTCTACAAGAGTTACACTAGCGCCCCGATCAAGCTTCAGGCACATGGCGACAAGAGCGAACCCATGAGTTTCCGGAACATCTGGATCAGAGAGCTTAATTAAAGGTAAGGCGATGTTTTGGGGGTTGCCGAACAGTTCTACATTGATGCTGTAAGCTTATTGACCATGGCGAGCACGACCCTATCGCCCTACGATTTTTCCGGCAGCCTCCGGGGGCTCTCTGAAGCAGAAGCTTCTACCAGGTTGAAGGCTGACGGATGGAACGAATTGCCCGCGGCCAAGTCACGCAACCTGCTCGCGACCATGTGGAATGTTCTCCGCGAGCCTATGATCCTGCTGCTGGTTGGCGCAGGAATCCTCTATCTCTTCCTCGGCGAACCGAGAGACTCCATTGTTTTGCTTGCTTCCGTCTTCGTGGTAGTGGGTATCGATCTGTTCCAGCAGCGTAAGACCGAGCACGCTTTGGAAGCGCTCCGTGACCTTTCTAGTCCCCGGGCAATGGTCGTCCGCAATGGAGAACAAAGACGTATCGCGGGTCGCGAGGTGGTCCGCGGGGATATCGTCATTGTGTCTGAAGGCGATCGCGTTCCCGCAGACGGCGTTCTGCTCTCGGCTATCAATCTCTCAATCGACGAATCGTTGCTGACAGGTGAGTCAGTGCCGGTGCGAAAAGCCGCTACAAGTCATATTCACAATGAGATTGGCCGTCCTGGAGGAGATGATCTCCCCTTTGTGTTCTCTGGAACGCTAGTGGTGCAAGGCCAGGGATTTGCGGAAATCAGGGGAACAGGCGCAAAGACCGAGCTGGGAAAGATCGGGAAATCGCTACGGTCGATTGAGCCTCAGGCTACCAGGCTGCAAACAGAAGTGAACCACCTGGCCAAGATTCTGGCGGCCGTGGGACTTTCGCTGTGCGCCGTTATTGCCGTGGTATACGGATTGACTCGCGACAGTTGGATCAACGGTCTGCTCGCAGGAATAACTACGGCGATGTCGTTATTGCCCGAGGAATTTCCTGTCGTTCTTGCGGTGTTTCTCGCCCTGGGTGCCTGGCGCATTTCTCAGAAGCAGGTTCTCACGCGCCGTGGCAATGCGATTGAGGCACTCGGTTCGGCAACAGTTCTTTGCGTGGATAAGACCGGCACTCTCACGCAAAACCGCATGTTGGTCAAAAGGTTATTTGCGGCCGGACAATCTTTGGCTGTTGATGCGCAAACAGGCGCGTTGCCGGAGGAGTTCCATGAATTGCTGGAATACAGCATCCTCGCCAGCAAGCGGAATCCACTTGATCCAATGGAGATCGCGTTTCAGCAATTCGGCTCTCGTAGCCTTTCGAATACGGAACATTTGCATCATGACTGGTCGCTGGTTCACGAATATCCATTGTCTCCAACTCTGCTGTCCATGTCTCGAGTGTGGAAGTCTCCGCAGGAAGATGGATACGTGATCGCGGCCAAGGGCGCGCCGGAGGCGATCGCTGGACTGTGTAGGCTATCTCCCGATGCAACACGCGAACTGAAGTCGCGAGCTTCGCAGATAGCGTCCGACGGTTTGCGAATTTTGGGAGTCGCAAAGTGTCATTGGGAAGAGCCGCAACTGCCGGACAGTCAGCGGGATTTGCAATTTACGCTCGTCGGGCTCGTGGGACTGGCGGATCCTATCCGGCCAGAGGTTCCCTCTGCGGTAGAGGAGTGCAACCGGGCAGGTATTCGCGTGGTGATGATCACAGGAGATTACGCCGCAACAGCACAAAACATTGCGCAACAGGTCGGAATAGACGAGGTGAATCAGGTCCTCACCGGAGCTGAGCTAAGTCGCATGAATGACGCCGAGCTGCAGCAGCGGATTCGATCCACGAATATATACGCTCGCATGGTGCCGGAGCAAAAGCTTCGCCTGGTGAACGCTCTCAGGGCAAACGGCGAAGTCGTCGCCATGACCGGGGACGGCGTGAATGACGCACCCGCGTTGAAGGCGGCGCAGATTGGCATTGCGATGGGCGGACGCGGAACGGATGTGGCGCGCGAAGCCGCGGACCTGGTGCTGCTGGATGATTCTTTCTCCTCCATTGTGGAGGCCATTCGAATGGGACGGCGAATTTTCGGCAATCTGCGAAAGGCCATGTCATTCGTATTTGCAGTTCATGTGCCGATTGCAGGGTTGGCCTTAATTCCAGTGCTGGCTGGTTGGCCCTTGGTGCTGATGCCTATCCACATCGTTTTTCTGGAACTCATCATCGACCCTGCCTGCTCAATAGCTTTCGAGGCAGAGCCGGGCGAAGCGGATGCAATGAAGCGCCCTCCCCGCAGCCCGCTCGAACCACTGCTCTCGCGGCGCCGGATCCTTCTGAGTTCACTCCAGGGCGCGAGCGTGCTCCTGGTTGTCATTCTCATTTTTGCTACAGCGCTTCACCTGGGGGAGAGCGAAACGAACGCACGTACGCTGGCCTTCGCCACTCTTGTGATTGGGAATCTCATGCTGATCCTCGCGAATCGGTCGTGGACGCGCATGATATCAGCTACCCTGCGCGCACCCAATCCGGCGCTGTGGTGGGTTGTGGGTGGGGCCGCCGCAGTACTTGTGCTGGCCATCTACGTTCCGTTTCTGCAGTCACTCTTCCGGTTTTCGCCGCTCCACCCGCTGGATATCCTTATTTGTCTTACAGGTGGAGTCGCCAGTCTCCTGTGGTTCGAAGGCTGGAAGTTCTTCAGGAACAAGATGACGGGCGCACTGCCAAAGTAAGCATGCTTCCTGGAGCAATCCGGAGTCCTGAAATCTAAAACTGATGTGACATCTATCACAGCAGCTCGGGAGCTTCGGGCCTATAAGAAGACACCTGCGAAGAGCGTCCCAGACGTTGAGCTCGAGCCGATGAGGTCTGCGGATCCTCGGGGTAGCAAAAATGGTCTTCAAGAATCGTGAGGATGCAGGACGTCACCTGGCGAAATTGCTCGCACGATATACCAACCAGAAAGATGTCGTTGTCCTGGGGATTCCGCGCGGCGGTGTCTCTGTCGCATACGAAGTAGCAAGAGAACTTCATGCGCCTCTGGATATCTTCCTTTCTCAGAAGCTGGGCGTTCCGGGGCAGGAGGAGCTGGCTTTCGGCGCCATAGCCCTGCATGATGGTCGATTCCTCGATCAGGAAATCATCCGCACCGCGAATATCTCCGAAGAACAAATTGAGCGCATCACGAACCTGGCAGTCGGCGAACTGGAACGCCGCGCGAAGCTGTACATGGGTGATCACCCGCCTCTCCCCTTGAAGGGAAAAACGGTGATTTTGGTGGACGACGGTGTAGCTACCGGCGCAAGCACTCTGGCGGCCATTCATGCTCTTCGACAAACACAGCCCGCGCGGTTGGTGCTTGCGGTTCCGGTGGCGCCAAGGTCGACCTGTCAGTGGCTGAACTCCATGGTGGACGAGTTGATCTGCGCCGACAGCCCCGCAGAATTCTATGGAGTCGGGCAATTCTATGAGCATTTCGACCAGGTTACAGATGAAGAAGTGATTCGACTTTTGTGTTGATTGTAGAAGAGCTGGACAAAATGTTAATTCGCACTGACAAGCAGGGATTCGCAAGAATGCAATGGGATCATAAACAGTTCGTTAACCCTGCCGGAGCTCCGAATGTGATCCAGCTCACGTGCAGCAAACGGGCCGAGGGAAAGCACTGCTGTGCGCATTAAATTACTTGCGTGGTGCTCCCCTTCTACAGGAACTGTGAGCGTAAAATTCGCGTAACAAAAGACAATCATGTTCAGCGATCTGAAACTCGCACTTCGGCAGTTGAGAAAATCGCCAGGATTTGCTCTGACGGCGATCGTTACCCTGGCTCTTGGAATTGGCGCAAATGCCGTGGTGTTCAGCGTTCTGAACGCAGTCGTGCTGCGCCCCTTGAATGTGCCTGAGGCGCAGAATGTGTACACGGTGCAGCGGTTCCAGTATCCATCGCAGTCCTATCCGGACTATCTGGATCTGCGCGACCGCAATCGCACGTTCGAAAGCCTGATGACGTTTCAGATCATTGGTCCGGTAGGTGTGGACACTGGCAAGAATCCGTCGATAGCGTGGCCCTATCTTGCGAGCGGAAACTATTTCGATGGTCTCGGAATACAGCCTTACCTTGGCCGGTTCTTCCATGCCTCCGATGAGAAGGGCCCGAATAGCGCTCCCTACGTGGTGTTGAGTTATGCGTACTGGCATGGGCACTTTGTTGGCGACAAGAGCGTTATAGGGCGAAAGGTGGATATCAACAAGCACCCATTCACCATCATGGGAGTGGCGCCGCCGTCGTTTCGTGGGACCGAGCTTGTTCTTTGCGCCGGCGATGTGGATTCCGATCGTCATGCAGCCAACGATGATGGGCAACAACATCACGGTTCAACGAGGCAATCACTCGCCATTTGTGATTGGGCGGCTGAAGCCGGGGGTAACACCTGCGGAAGCGACGGCGGATCTGAATTCCATAGGCGCATGGCTGTCCAAGACCTATCCTGCAGACGACGATGGCTTGAAGTTCACCCTGAGCCGTCCGGGACTTGTAGGCGACATGCTGGGTGGACCGGCGCGCGCGTTCATGGCTGGCTTGATGCTGCTGGCCGGGCTGATACTGTTGGCAGCCTGTGCCAATCTGGGAAGTCTGTTTCGCTGCGCGAGCATCGGACCGCGCAAAAGAAGTTGCGTTGCGGCTGGCACTGGGATCGCGGCGCGGGCTGATCCTGAGGCAGCTGCTGACAGAGGCAGTGCTGGTCTCACTGGTCGGCGGAGTGATCGGGCTGGTGGGCGGCATTGTTATCCTGCACGCCCTGAGCGCGTGGCAGCCAATTCCAGACATTCCGGTCAACGTACCGGTGAATCCGGATGTTCGAACCTACGTCGTGGCTCTCCTGCTGTCGGTGATAAGCGGAATGTTGTTCGGCATTGGTCCCGATTCGGCAGGTCATGCGCGCGGATCCATGGCAGATGATTCGTACCGGTATGGCCAGCACCACCGGTAGAAAGCGTTTCGCGCTGCGGGACGTACTGCTGGTGACGCAGATTGCGATTTGCGCAGTGCTGGTGACCTCGTCCCTGGTGGCAGTGCGGGGACTGTCGCGATCGCTGCACGGCAATTACGGATTTCAGCCGCAGAACGTGATGCTCGGCAGACAGCGATCTGCAGATGGCGGGATACTCTGAAGCGCACATGCCTGAGATGCAGCGGCGCATGTTGGATGCTGTCTCGAATATTCCCGGCGTAGCGGCCGTAGGCTACATCAGCAATCTTCCGCTCAGCCTCGGCGGGGGCGATTCGTACGTGTACACCGACAGCACGACCGATTACCGCCCCACCAATTATAGGGTGGACGCGATGGACTACAACATTTCTGCAAGGCTACCTGGAAGCAGCCGGAACGAAATTGCTGGCGGGCAGGAATATAGCCGGCACGACGACGAAAAGGCTCCCAAGGTGGCATTGGTAAACCGGGCCTTTGCGGTGAAGGTCTTTGGATCAGTGCAGAACGCGATCGGCGGCCACTTTAAGTTCTGGGGTGGGATACGGGCTGAGGTTGTGGGTGTTGTGGAGGACGGAAAATACCGGACGCTGACAGAAGATCAGATGCCGGCAATGTTCTTCTCGTTCCAACAGCAGAAGACACCTCGAGCCTTGCTGTTGGTGCGGTCAAGCCGAGATCCTAGGAGATTGCCGGGGCGTTGGAGCGCACGCTGCACGGATTAGACGCGGGATTGCCTCTGAAGATTCGGACGTGGACTGTAGAAATGAACTCCGCGTTATTCGCTGCTCGCGTAGCCACCGTGGCACTGGGAGTATTGGGCTTGCTGGGTGCCATGCTGGCTGTGACCGGGGTTTTCGGCATGGCTTCCTATACCGTTAGCAAGCGGTTTCGCGAGTTGGGAATTCGCGTGGCCCTCGGCGCAGGACGGCAGCAGGTGCTACGCACTTCGTTGGGGCGCTCCTTCCGACTGCTGGTCCTCGGCTCGGTTGCAGGCTTGATCCTGGGTGTGCTGGCTACGCGTGTGCTGTCGTTCATCGTTTACCAGGCCACGCCAAAGGATCCGCTGGTGTTGGGCGGAGTTACGTGACGATGCTGCTGCTGGGCCTGGTCGCAGCGTGGATTCCGGCCCGACGTGCATTATCGGTCGATCCGCTGATCCTGCTGCGGGATGAATAGCTGTCGTTGCCACGACGGATTCTATTCGGCTCGCAGAACCGCCGCCGGGTCCATCCTGAAAACTCGCCACGCAGGAGCGAGCAGTGCACCAAATGAGGCGGCAAGGAGTACGAATGCAACTGCGATAAAGACAAGAGGATCATGGGGACTGACGCCGAATAGCATGCTCTGCGCGTACCTTGTCAAAAGTCCAGCAATGAGCAAGCCGCCCGCTACCCCCACCAAAACGCGGAGCATCGATTGACGGAGCATCAAGAGAGAAACATGCAATGGCGAAGCACCAAGCGCCAATCGGATGGACAGTTCCAGAAACCTTTGGGCAACCGTATACGCCAGCAATCCGTATACCCCGATGATCGAAATCAACAAGGCAAGTCCAGCAAGCATGCTGAAGATCGACGCAGTAAAACGAGGAATCGCCGTGGATTTTGTGAGCACCTCTTCGAGTGTGCCGACTTCGGACACGGGCTGCGACTTATCGAAATCGCGAATTGCGCCTCTTACGGAAGGAGCGAAGCTCAAAGGCTCGCCTTCGGTTCGAACCATCAACGTGGTCCACGCCAGCCAACTTTGTGTCTTCTGCTCGTATGGAATATAGACAACCGGTCCTTCCTGCTCCCTGAGGCCCATATGCTTCACATCTGGAACGAGGCCGGTAATCGTGATCCACTGTTGTTCGTCTTTTATCCGCACTCGACGCCCGATTGGGTCCAGGCCGGGGAAGTAGCGGAGCGCCATTGCCTGATTGATGATTGCCACCGGCAACGCGCCGGCTCGATCTCCGCTGGCAAAGTCACGACCTTTTAGAATCGGGATTCGCGCCATCTGAAGATACCCGGTGCTGATTGCTCGAAGGCCTGCCTGGATCGGAGGATCGTTCGGTCGACGCGCGACGCCGTCCACGGCAAACTCAAAACTCGGATTGTTGCCTTTGAGTGGGGTATCGCTTATTTCACCGGCCTCGAGAACGCCGGGCAAATCTCTCACTTTGCCAAGCACCTGATCAAAGAAGCTGTTCTGTGAAGTGTTTGTTGGATATCGCGATGTTGGCAGGGTCAGGCGCATGGTCAGCAGGTGGTCGACACGCAGACCTGTGGGCGTTGATTGCAGCCGGGCGAAGCTTTCTCCGAGAAGACCCGCTGCCACAAGAAGAACCGAAGCAAGGCCGACCTCAATGACGATGAGTACGCCCCGTTTGCGCTCCATGTGGCGCGGAGTTCCGCGAGACGTCGAGCCGATCCCCTCCGTTAGGTCGCTTCGCGATGCGTGCATTGCCGGCATCAACCCGAATATCAAGACCGTTGTCAACGTGGCACCCATCGCAAACAACGCAACCGGCAGGTTCATGCGTACTTCGCCCGACCGAGGAATGAGTCCGCTTCCAAATTTCCTCGCAAACTCGATCCCGGGTACCGCCAGGGCGAGACCGAAAATGCCGCCGAGGAAGGCCAGCAGTAGGCTTTCGGCCAGCAGCTGCCTCAATATCCGCGCTCGACTGGCCCCCAAAGCAGCTCGGACCGCGATCTCTTTTGCCCGCGCCGCACTCCTTGCGAGCAGCAGATTCGCCAGGTTTACGCATGTGATCAAGAGCAGGAGAGCTGCGGGTCCCTGCAGCATGAGAAGAAATGGGCGGGTCTTGCCTACCAATTGCTCATGCAGCGGGATGAGAGTTGCGCTCCAACCGGTGTTGGAATCCGGATATGCTGCGGCCAATCTATGAGCGATGAGATCCATCTCGGTCGTGGCATCGCGCTCACTCGACCCGCCGCTTAGCCTACCAATCACCGACAGCCAGCGACCGTCCCGATTCGATCGATTCTTTGCGCTCAGCGAGAGGGGCACCCATGCCTCGGTTTCCGGAGTGGGAAAAACAAAACTCGCAGGCATGACGCCAACCACGGTCGCCGACGAACCATTCAAGGTCAACTGACGGCCAATCAGGTCCGGCGACCCGCCGAGTTCCCGCCAAAGGCGATGGCTGAGTACGACGACGAACGGACTCTGCTCCTGGTCTTCATCAGGCCGAAAAACTCTACCCAGCTGCGCATCAACGCCGAGAGTGGAAAAAAGGTTAGCTGAAACTAGTTGCGTTTCAAGACGACGTGGATCCTCGACATTCGTCAGATTCATCGGCCAGTTCGAAAACGCTGACAGCGATTCGAAGGCATGAGATTGCGCCCGCCAATCGTAGAAGTCCGCGGCTGAGACATGCATATGCTCGCCGTCCTGGTTCGCCTTGTGGCCCCACACTCCAAAGAGATTTGCTGGCTGCCGGTAAGGCAGTGGGCGTAGCAGTACCTGATCGACCGCGCCGAAAATGGCGGCATTTGTCCCGATGCCAAGCGCGAGTGAAAGTATCGACACTGTGGCAAAGACCGGATTTCTCACCAGCATCCGGAATGCGAAACGCAAATTCTGGCTGAGTTCGTCGAGCCAACCGAAGGCCCATTCGACGTAGCACCTTTCGGCAAGACGCGTCCTGTTTCCGAACTGTCGCGTGGCCTCAACCCTCGCAGCTTCCGGTGTCAGGCCGCGCTCCACCAGATCGTCGATGCGCTCTTCAACGTGCGCCTGCATCTCAGCTCTCAACTCACGCTCGAATCGCCGCGATCGAAAATACATCAGAATGCGTTTCATGATTCAGCCAGCCTCATGATGCGGGTAAGCCCCTCAATCAGGCGATCCATCGATTTCATTTCACGATCGAGTTGCTTATGGCCAGTCGCCGTCAGCTTATAAATTCGTACGCGGCGATTTCGAGCCGACATGCCCCACTCGGCCGATACCCATCCTTCGATCAACAGCCGCTGCAGGGCGGGATAAAGGGATCCTTCTTCAGCCCGGAGGAGATTCCCTGAATTCTGATGGATTCTTTTCGCGATGGCATAACCATGCATTGCTTCGAGACGGAGCGTTGCGAGAATCAGCATCTCGAGCGTTCCCGGAAGCAGTTCGCCTTCGGATTTACTTGCCATCTCGCATCCCTTGTCTATCTATGCATAGATAACACCACGGTAAGACTTCGTCAATCGGAAGATGCAAAGCGCTTGCCTCCACCGCGCTTCTGCACCCCGCGGTTGAGAAACCTCGTTCGGAATGAGCGATCCGACCGAGTCGGGCGTAAGATTCGGAACAGGTTAACTTCGGTTTTTTCAGGAATGCCAAGTTGCGCAGGCCTGAGCAGACGCCATCAAAGCTACATCCTTGACAAAGTCTCAGATTAGAAAGAGTCTTATATACCTCATGGACACCCAGTCAATTCGACGGTGCCTGGAAAGTCGCGGGCTGAGGTGCACACCGCAGCGCCACTCCGTGATGGCATTCCTGGTGGAACACACGGGTCATCCCACAGCTGCGGAAATTTTTGAGGCTGTCAATCGCCTGGATCCGCGATCGTCAAGGGCCACGACTTATAACAATCTGCGTGACCTGGTGCAGGCGGGCTTGGTGCGTGAGGTTGCGGTGGAGGGTCGCGCTGCGCGTTTCGACGCAAAAGGAATGCGGCACCATCACTTCATTTGCGACCGATGCGGCAGCGTCGAGGACCTGGAGTGGTACGACGTGCCGAAGCCGGACTCGGGCTCTCTTGGTAAGCGCGTACTTCGCGATTGTGAACTGATCGTCAGAGGATTTTGCACGAAATGCGCTCCTGCTGACAACCGCAGGCGCGTGCGTCATCAAGCGCAATCTGTGGCGTTGTAAATTTTTCGGAATGAATGGAAATGCGTATCAATCTCTCGACCTAATCGCAGCATACTAACGGGGCGCATGTCCCCAGGAATAAGGAGCAGACCTTGTCAGACGAAATGAAATGCCCAGTACCGCACGACTCCTCCCAGACGGAATCACCCATGCATGGTGCAGTCACAACTACGGCGGAACGGATCAAGAGGAATGCGGATTGGTGGCCTCATCAACTGGACCTGGCCATTCTGCATCAGAACTCCGAACTATCCAATCCGATGGACAAAGATTTCGATTATGCGGAGGAGTTCAAGAGCCTCGATCTGGACGCAGTAGTCAAAGACCTCCATGCCTTGATGACGACATCGCAGGACTGGTGGCCGGCGGACTACGGTCACTATGGGCCATTCTTCATCCGCATGGCGTGGCACAGCGCAGGCACCTACCGCATCAGTGACGGCCGCGGCGGCGCAGGCATGGGCACACAGCGCTTTGCCCCTCTGAATAGCTGGCCGGACAATGTGAGCCTGGATAAGGCGCGTCGTTTGCTCTGGCCGATCAAGCAGAAGTATGGCAAGAAAATCTCCTGGGCCGACCTCATGGTCCTGACAGGCAACGTCGCGCTGGATTCGATGGGGCTGAAGACCTTCGGTTTCGCCGGCGGCCGCGAGGATGTGTGGGTACCTCAGGAGGATATCTTCTGGGGTCCGGAGGGCAAGTGGCTGGGCAACGATCGTTATAAGGGCGAACGTGAACTCGACAATCCTCTCGGCGCAGTTCAGATGGGTCTGATCTACGTGAATCCGGAGGGTCCCGACGGCAAGCCGGATCCGATCGCTGCAGCACGGGATATCCGCGAGACTTTCGCGCGCATGGCAATGAATGATGAAGAAACCTTCGCGCTCGTCGCCGGCGGGCACACCTTCGGCAAGGCCCATGGCGCTGCCGATCCGAACAAATATGTCGGCCCCGAGCCCGAAGGAGCGCCCATCGAACAGCAAGGCTTCGGCTGGAAGAATTCCTTTGGCGATGGCAAGGGCGCCGACACCATTTCCAGTGGCCTGGAGGGCGCATGGACCACCGAGCCCGCCAAGTGGGACAACAACTATCTCGAAAATCTGCTGGGATATGAATGGGAAGTGACGAAGAGCCCGGCAGGTGCGTTCCAATGGAAGCCCAAGGATGGAGCCGGCGTGGGTACTGTTCCCGATGCTCACGACCAGTCGAAGCGTCATGCTCCGATCATGTTCACGACGGACCTCGCGCTGCGCCTGGACCCAATCTATGCGCCGATCGCGAAGCGCTTCTATGACCATCCTCAGGAGTTCGCGGAAGCGTTTTCCAAAGCGTGGTACAAGCTGACTCATCGCGACATGGGCCCGATCTCTCGCTATCTCGGCAAGCTGGTTCCCGCGGAGCCCCAGATCTGGCAGGACCCGGTGCCTGCGGTGGATCACCCGCTGATCGGCGAGCCGGAAATTGCCGCACTCAAGGCCAAGATCCTCGCGTCCGGTCTATCGATCTCTCAGTTGGTTTCGACCGCCTGGGCGGCGGCCGCCTCCTTCCGCGGCTCTGACAAGCGTGGTGGAGCGAACGGAGCTCGCCTGCGGCTTGAACCGCAAAAGGACTGGGAAGTGAACCAGCCGTTAGTTCTGGCGAAGGTTCTCCCCGCGCTTGAGAACATCCAGAAGGACTTCAACAGCAGCCGGACCGATGGCAAGAAGGTTTCCCTTGCTGACCTGATCGTCCTCGGTGGCTGCGCAGCTGTCGAAGAGGCTGCGAAGAAAGCGGGCCACGAGGTGAAGGTTCC
This sequence comes from uncultured Acidobacteriaceae bacterium, assembly GCA_963816335.1. Taxonomy (GTDB): domain Bacteria; phylum Acidobacteriota; class Terriglobia; order Terriglobales; family Acidobacteriaceae; genus JANXZS01. Next base: position 59,840 of record CAWFKA010000002.1, read on the forward strand.
CTTCTCCCCAGGACGCACAGACGCTTCGCAGGAACAAACCGATGTGCACTCCTTCGCAGTGCTGGAGCAGACTGCGGACGGTTTCCGCAACTACCTCCGGCTGGGACATCCCACGCCGGCGGAAGAGTTACTGGTTGACCGGGCGCAGTTGTTGAATCTGACTGCCCCGGAGATGACGGTTCTCATCGGCGGCTTGCGAGTCCTGAATGCAAACTTCAGGCAGTCAGGCCAAGGCGTCCTCACCCAACGCCCGGAGACGCTCACAAATGACTTCTTCGTCAACCTGCTCGACATGGGTACGGAGTGGAAGGCTTCGTCGACAACGGAAGGGCTGTTTGAGGGGCTCGATCGCGCGACGGGTGCAATCAAGTGGACCGGATCCCGTGTCGACCTGATCTTTGGATCAAATTCCCAACTTAGGGCGATCGCTGAAGTCTATGCGTGCGATGACTCGAAGGAGACGTTTGTGAAGGACTTCGTGGCTGCTTGGAACAAGGTGATGAACCTTGATCGCTACGATCTCGCCGAACGCTGAACTCAACCAAAAGGAACGGAGGATAAGGTAATTAGCCTCCGTTCCTCTAGCTTGGATCGCTAAAACCGAAGTTCTCGCTTTTCATGGCTCGCGCGGGACCTGATTTTGGTCTCGCGTGAGCCTTTTGCTTGCCCTCTCAAGTCACGGGGAGCACGCGTCAACATGCCGCTTCCAATTCGGCCTGTCCAGCCACTGCTGATCGGTTGGTGTTCTATCGATCCTGATGCTCTGACTTTGCTGGAAGGATGAAAAAACGGCGTGGAGAACGAAGAAAGCTCGCGGCTGTATAGCGAATCAACCGGAACTGATCGCGCTTCGACACGCTATAGGCCTTCATGGCAACAGACGCGGCAATGGCGAAGCTCACGCCAAGATTCAGCACAAAGATTACCGCGATGCCGAAAAGTGTGTAGGTGAACCAGCCCCGATAGAGCCAGTCTCTCCCGAAGCTGGCCGATGCCAGTGCCAAGGTGCCTGTGGAGAGTGTCACGTGTCGAACATCAAGCGGTATTCCAAAAAACTTTCCCACAGCGGGAGTGAATCCCAGCAAAAAACCGAGCACGATGCAGCTTGTCCAGCCGGAGAGATTGGCCGCCACAAAGTCTGCCAGCCTTTTCATTCGTCGCCGCCCCAGCTTCCGCCCTATGGGGTGCTGGGCGATCGCCTCCGGCACACGATTAAAGGTGGCAAAGTTTTCGACCCAGCCCCCGGCCAGGGCCGAGACCCACAGGATTACCCCAGTCAATGCGGCGTAAATCACGGTTCCGGACTTGAACGGGTCCAGGGTTTCATAAACATGTTCTGCGCTCGGGACGGCCAAGTATGGGCGTGCAAAGATCAGGACCCACAACCGGGCAAAGACTACGCATCCCAAGCCTACTGCCAGCAGGTTGCCGGCGGCGGATGCCAGTTGGCTTCGTGTAATCCGGCTGATGAACTCCGCAACCTTTTCCAGCCGCGCCCGCCCACGGGTTGTTCGCACAATTCCTGCAAAGGTCGCCGCAGTTACTGACGGCTGCTTGGTCGCCAGGGCGAGATGAAGATGCTGCAACAAGATGAAACTAAGTGCGTAATTCGTCGCGGCCGCCATCCCGTCTACAAAGGGGGGAAGACGCGCCTCGACGATTCGCATCTTCACTGCCGCGGTCAGCACTGTCACTAAGCCCCCTCCCAGCGAGGCGCGCCAAATGGCGCGGTACTCGCTGCGCGAGTTGGCGATGTAATGTTCTCCGGCCTTGCCCGTTCGCTCAACGACTTTACGCGCCATTAGCGAGGAATTTTCACCAAACAGCGCACGCAGACTCATTTCTTCGCGACGGGCGTTCATCACGTCGTCAAGAAGGCGCTTCACGGCAGCGATCGACTGATGGGGCTCGGCGATAAACAAAACCTCGGCGATGCTTTCCATCCGGCCGATGGCGCGTTCGATCGTTCCCATGTCGAACACCAGTGAAGTGCTGACTCCGGTGTCCTCCATCCGTTCGTGCACGTACTTCATTTCGTCGCGGCAGTGCAGGATCTTCCGGCGCCAGCTTTCAAGTACAGGGGCCGCACCCCTCTGCATTACGAGTTCTCCGGTGGTTTGCTGAAGTTGATAAAAGGGGGACTCTTCAATGGCTCCTGCATGGCTGCGGGCCCGCAACCCCGGCGAGAGCGCCGATTCCCACGCATGTACGCCCAACAGGTGGAGAGCCTGCGTGAGGTCTTCCCGTTGTACAGCCCACGCGCTCGCGTCGTTCACCGGCGAAATCAAGTGGGCCAGGCGCTCGAAGGTCTCATCAGGTAGTGCGATCAGCCGCTCAATGGCTTTGCCCGTGGGATAGAGCCTAAACACAAGTTTTGAAAGGTCCGTATCTTCCCGCGCGGAAGGCAGAAGCTCCTCCATCAATCGTCGCGCGGCCTCGGACCATAGGCCTTCCCGCGGATGCAGTCCAGCCTCCGCAAACAGCTCAACGGAGCGAACCTCGTTCAGGATCTCCCGTACTTGCTGCTGGAACTGGACCCGGAGTTCGCCCTGGGATTCGACCAGCGACAGGACGGTTTCCAGCCGGGTCATGCCATTTCCCGCCGGAGAGGGGGAAATACTTGCGCTCCATTCCTTTAACTCCGTAAATGCGTCCAGACGGGTGGTCAGATCCACGGCTCCAAGGAATCTCTCGAGGCTGGAAGCCAAGGAAATGACGCTGGGCTGCAAGCGCCTTTCCGGCGGAAAAAAGTTTCTTACCAACTCTAGCGCGTGTTGCGCGGCTGCCATGCGAGGCATTCTCGTCTAAACCTCGAATTGACAGGAATTGTAGACCATAACAGTGACTTCCCAATGGGGAGGGGGACACGACCTCGTACACTACTCAGACTAAGACTATATGATCCGCTCAAGGCGCATGGCTGCATCACCCAAATGCCCACTAGAGTCGCAACTTCATTACCTATGTCTTATTGGCGATCGCGTCTACCTGGCTGGTGCGCGAAGTCACTGGCGAGCGGATTACGAAGCTGTGTGAATCTGTCATTTCGGGGTGAGCTCACCGAAGCAGTACGCTGCCATCCAAGAGGAAATACCGAGGTAATAAAAGGCCGAGATGGAATGCTGTGAGAGTCTGCTCGTGGCCGTTGTTTGTCTCGACACAGAGTGCTGCGAGCCGTTCTTTCATCCGGCCCTGCTCATCCTAAAGGAGTATGGATAACGACGACGCTGCGAATCGGGTGCTCAGTATAACGGCCGTGTAAGACGATCAAGAGCAGATCGCAGCGTCTCGTTTCATCAGGTTCCGGAAACGGTATTGGGGACCAAGCGTGCCTTGGAGAGGGTTGCACCAATGTTGCTGAAGATCTGGTTCAACGTTCCGCTGTTGACCGACGGGCATTGACCCTTACTCTGGGACGCGGCTGAGTCAGAATAGAAATGTGAGATGTCACCTGTGGCCCATCCCGAGGACATGTACTTCATCGTCGTGCAGGGGGAGAGACCGGCCATTGAACCGGACTTATCCGACGCGCACCCCGAGGACGCCGCTCCATACGCAACCGTAAAGACCGTTGTGCCGAGTGTGTTTGCATTTTGGGCTGCGGTGATGGCCTGTTGGCATTGGTCGTCGGAAGAACCGTAGACATTGCCTTTGCTTTTGGCCCCTGTGATGCTGCTACTGTCCGCGTCGCCGTCACTGAGGATGATCATGTAATTTTCTGAGCCAATATTCTGCGCCTTCGCGGCCATCAGTGAAGCCTGTGCGGCATTGATCGCGCCCGCGTAGTAGGTGCCTTGGCCGCCGGGAGTCTGCATACCGCCACAGTTCTTTACTCCAGACCCCCCGGTCGCAATTGCAAGTGCGGAAGAGGCGTTCAATGTGCCTCCCTGCGCGTTGTTAGAGCTGTAGTTGGAGAGATAGCCGGTGATCTGATAAGTCGGTGCCGTTCCGCTCGGCGGGGTCCAAGTGGTTTGACCCGTAATAGGCGCCGCTGGCGTGGAGTAAGGCAGGGTAGTCGGATTGGAAGAAGGGCATGCCGTGCTTTTAGACGCGGTATTTGCCTGGATATTCGGATAGGTGAAGAGACTGACCTGGTCGAAGGCGGTGCAGTTTGTAGAGGTACTGGTAGCGGTGCACGGCGACAGCGATGAAAGGATCGCCTGCACGCCCTGCAGCGCGCAGTGGATTCGTGTATTGTTGCAACCCGCGTCGGTGTCGTTACTATTCATCGAGGCAGTGGTATCAAGGACAATCGCTACATTGACCTGGGTATTCGATCCCACCAGGCTTGCAGTCGACGTTGTACCCAGTTTGACCGAGCTAGCCGCATTCACTCCGAAAATGGATAGAGCGCGGATAAAGAGGGTCGGCACTGTTGCGGTCTGCGTCACCCGGATGACGTTGTTCCCGGTCGGAGAAGCGTTGCAGTTGACGGCCACAAATGCCGAGGTCGCGACGCACTTCAACACCGGAGTTACAATTACGCTTCCCAAGTTCAAGTTTGCATTCCGGGCTGTAGGCAGCGAACTGTAGAGATTGACCGCTGTCGTGACAGTTGCTGTGGTGGCGCCGGACAATGTCATAGCGTACGCACCGGCCAACGCCGAAGCGTCGGTGGTAGCCTGAAGATCTCGATAGCTGAAATAAGCGTTACCCACGTCCAGAGTTAAGCCCGCGAACCCCAGAAAGAGAACAGACAGAAAGAACATCAATGGCAATGCCTGTCCGCTCTCGTCGCGGAGTCGCTTCACTTTTGAAAGTCTTTCCACGTACTTCATTGGATGACCTCAGTGATCTTTCCGCCCAGACTCATACCTGAGTACTGGGTGCCATAGACAGAGAGACTAACCGGATAGGTAGCCTGAATTACGGCAGTCTGGCCCTGAACCATATCCGTGTTCTTGCCCCCCGAGGAGCCGGGACACGTCGTGACGCCGGTGCCGTAGTTCACCCCATTGATCGTAAAGGTGAGCGTCAGACTCGACGGAGTCAGCCCCGGCGCAGCACTGTAGATGGCGGTGGTAACGGTCCTACAAGGATCTGTATCTCCTCGGTCCACTGCGAGCAGCCGGCCTCCAACGCTCACGGCTTCGGAGAGTGTGATCTTTTGCCACAGGGCAACGGAGAAGGAAAAGATACCCGTCATGATAAGCAAGATGAGAGGCAGGGTGACCGCGAATTCCACTAGCGAACCACCGTAAGTGCTTCTTCCGCGCCGTACGCATCTCTTCGCAATCCCGCCCTTTAGGGTTGCGGTGATTCTCGGTGATCGGACAGGAAAACTCATAACTGGTCTACCCCCAATATCGGACCTCACCCGGAAATCGAGGAGGAAACGAACCTCCGAAGAGCGAGATCTTTTCTACACCACATCCGCAGGTTGCTCTGGTCGTGAGCCAAATGGACGACTAAGGTCCAAGGCCTACCGATGAAAGTACAAAGTAGTCTGGCAGGATATCGCTTGCGAGGCAACGCTACTTTAGTAATAGCTATGCCTACTTTAGTAATGGCTGTGTTGACTGACAGCCAATAGCGCTATGGCTCTGCGCGCATTTAGAGGTAGTTACAGTAATGAATAGCTATTAATCAATCCATATATTCGCCGCTACTACAACCAAAGTGTTATACAGACCGCACTCGCGGAGGTTCACGTCGCAGGCTTCTGATGTTCTGCAAGTTTTTAGTAGCGGATGAAAGCTCACATTCTAAAGTTCACTGTTTGATAGCTAACTTCACTACTTGATAACTAGTACACTGCTTGATTATTAGTTTGAATGAATCGAAGTAAGTCAGGTCATTGACGCTAGTGAGCGACTTAGCCTGCGCTATGTTCGGATCAAACATGAGCCAGGCTATGCGCGTCCTGAAGCTTTGCGGCTAACTAGGCAGGTTGCGATAGATTATGTTCGTAGGTTGCGAGAATCTATGTCGTTTCTTATGGCCCTGAGGTAGCCATTCGATAACATCAGGAGGGTCCACAACTCGGAAGAAATCATGGTAAGTGCAATTGAATCCGAGTCCGTCGATGCCAATCCTGTCTTCGCCAACCAGGAAATGGTTTTGAGTCAAGGCTGTCGATCCCGATGAGGTCATTGGGATTGGTTCGCTCAGCAAGTGAGCCGTGATGCCGACTCTCAATCATGCGGCTTTCAGATGCTCATGCGGGTCAAGGCAAACGATGACGCCGTTTGCCTTGGTACCATTTGGGCGGGCTTCGACCGCACGATGGTAGTGTCTGTGGTCTGGCGTGGCGATCGGCTACCCGGCCTCTCGTGCCTGTATCGCCGTTCTTTGTGGCACGCGCCTAAGACTGCCACCAATTCTGGTCGGCAATGAAGGCCCGCTCCTTCGACTGTTCATCGATTCCCAGTTTGATCTCGAAAAGAGAGAGGAGACCTTGACGAACGGCGCAAACCGCTTAGTTCGACAGGTGTCCGGCCAGGGTTAGATCAATATCTACGACTTTCTCAGCCTTGAAGACGAAGAAGCTCGGATCTTTTAGACCCCACTGCACGTAGGGGACGGCGAAGTGAGTCTTGGCGGTGCAGTTGCCGCCATCGATGTGGATCTGCATTGGAACTGTGATGTCGTGCTGCGCATCGAGCAAAGTGAAGACGCCTGTGACCTGGATGGTCGAATCGCCGGAGGCAGCAATGGCACCCGTATAGGTCTTCGGTGCGAACGAGACGGTGGTGTACTTCTCGGTGTTCAGGACGTCTTTATTCATTTTCTTATCGCGGCTGTCGTTGCCCGTCTTACCGCTTCCGGCCGCGACCACGACGCTGCCAGATATGCTCGGCGAATTGCTGTCGTACGCGATCGAGCCGGTCTGAACGTGGAAGGTTCCATTGACGATGTCGTGGTTGGTCTTGAGCGTCATCTTGACCTCGCTAGTATCCGGGTTCACCGTAAATGTCTGGTGTTGAGCCAGCGTGGAGGTGACGAAAAGCAGAGGAAGAGCGACAGCAATCGGAAGGGCAAAGAGCTTCATTGTTTTTCTCCGGAAGTGTTTTGAGTCGTGGATGACTGGTTTGGCTCTACCATGTTTTGTGACAGCCAATGGGCGAGTGAACAGATGTCCCGATTCGAGAGATATTCGTGGCCGGGCATATCCGTTCCGGGGATACCAAACTTTGCAATTTGGGCGAGTTCAAGTTCACGTACTGCCGGTGGATCAGAAGCTCTGAGGTGATACCAAGGCCCGCTCGCTGGATTTGGGGGGAGCCGTTTGAAGCGGGATAGCCAGGCCTCCCGAGTACCGCCATCCGGGTTGTGACAGGTTCCGCAATAATGTTTGAAGAGATGAGCACCTTCGGCTGCATTGGCGGACAAAAGATCCGTAGCGGAGGGTCTCCATGCGCGCTCTTCGCTTAAATGCTCAGAATCTCGGGCGCTCTTCAGACCGGCTAGATACGCTATGAGATCGTCGCCGCGAGTCCCCGAACCTTCAAATAGGTAAGCATAAGATGGCATGAACGACGCGTGGCTCAACGCTTGTGGATCGTAGAAGTGTGCTTTGAGCCAGAGTGCCGAACGGCGATTTCCTACCTGCGAAAGATCCGGACCCTGACGACGATTCCCTATCAACGGAGGCCGCTCGCTGCGCAACTCATCCATCGTCTCGGTGGGTCCCCACATCAATACGTCTCGCGTATTTGGTCGGACATATTGTGAGTGGCAGTTGATACATCCCTCGGAGATGTAGACCTCTCGACCACGCACGACGGACGACAGAGCGGGTGCGGGCGGACGCGAGGCGAGAATCGTTTGATGGATGCCAAATGCAAGCAGCAACACGGCTGTGGTTGCCGCTAACTCTCGTTTGCGACGTTGGATGAGCTCCAGACACTGGGGGCCAAGGACCAACAGGCATGCCAGCAAAGCAAAAGCTAGCGGAACCCGTCCCAGGTGTTGGCCCATACCGATGCCCATGGCCGATCCAAGCCAACCGGCGACTGCGTAGATGAGTCCGGCTCTTCGGGCTCGCTCCCATGGTGAAGTAGCGGGGGCAAGCAACGAGGGGTAAGCGACCAGCGCGACAGAGTAGAGAGATACGCCGATGGGATAAAAGAACGAGGCGAGAAGCACGCGTCTGGGATCGGCCAGCAGCAGGCAGGCACAGGTCAGGAAGAGGACCGACAGACCCAACACGAAAGACAGGCTTCTGCGGCGCAGCAGCCACGCACTGGCCATCGCCGCAGCCAGATGCACCACACCGTTGGTCCAGAGGTGAACCGTTCCTTCCCAGGTGCCGGCTTTAAGAACCGGTGTGTTTTGAATGATGAAAAAGGCCGCTGAATCCAGCCACACCAGGGCCGTAAAGAAGACGAGCACACGAACAAAAGAGATCGGAATATGTGATCCCGGAACGGTCTCGCTCGTTGCTTCGTCGGTCACTTTCCCAGCGACTACGAGACCGGCCAAGCATAGAACCGCAGATGTCGTTGCCTGGAAATTGGGTGAAGCTGTGAAGAAAGCAGGCAGGTTGCAAACCAGGTAGCCCAGCCCTGTCCCCAGCCCGACCTTCAGGATCAATCCTCCTTCTCCAAGCCAGAGGCGCAGATGAGTTACGAGGGTGACCGTCAGGAGACCGAGGCCGGTGCCGATGACGAACGCCACAGCAATGCTGCTTTCTGCCCGGAGAGGAAGCAGGGAGAGCAGGGCTGCCACGCCACAGATACTGAAGGCGGCCTGCAATCGAACACGCGGGGAGGTTACGAAGAGAGGCCGGGAAGCAAGCAGGCTGAAGAGGATTCCACCTGCTGCCATTGCCGCCATCACTACCTTAAGGTGCATGTCTGCTATGCCGAGATCGGCGAGTCGTTTGAGGAACGCGAACTGGGCGAAGATCAGAAAATAGACATAGGTGATGGCGACGAGGCTTACGCCCCGCCAACCGGACCAGCGAAGGTTAGGAGTTGACATCGTCCAGCCAGCCTCGCATGAGTCCAATCGACTGCAGAACCGTGAAAACTCCGTCAGTTAAAGCGACCGTGATCCATCCGGATTCGAGCCCACCGGAAAGAACCTTCGCCAGAACGAAGAGAGTAACGAGGCCCCGAGTGATTGCGGTCAGGAGCCAGACGGTTTCGAGCTTTTGAGGCGCACTGTTACGCATTACAAGCAGCGCGCCGTAGAGGCACGCAACTCCGACGGACAGAACGAAGACCCCGACATAAGAGATAAATAGCAGAGCTTGCAACGGCACGTGTAGCCGCATCAACTGAAGGGTTCCAGCGGGAGCAACGAGCAGCAGGATGCCAGTCGAAGTATCGGATAGTCCGGTGAGAAGTTGATAGACGAGCAGGAGGCGGCGCTTCATACTCCGGCTCCTTTTAGATCATCGTGAGGGAGCAAGGCAGTCTCGTTCGCAAGACTGAATGCGTCGATGAACCAGTCGAGGGATGCCAGCAGGATGAATATTCCAAGTACCAGACGGAGCGTATAGATAGCATCTCGCAGGGTGCCCGGGACCATGGAGAAGGCGGGATCATCCCCCTCACGCCAGCCCGCGGAGAACATGATGATGGCGTAGCCAAGTACACTACCCTGCCAGGCATAGAACGACCATGTTCCGTTAAATATCCAGCCATCTTCACCGAGCAGCTCGACCATGACGAAGATGAGGAGACTGGAAACGAATCCCGCCATGGCGAGAAAGGAGTGGCCCACAAGGCCGTCTGTGAACTTGAAGTGGTCCAGCACGCCAGGCAGGAAGAGCATCCACCCCGTCGGGATAAGAATTGACCACCAGCACAGAAATGCGATGCGCCAGCGACGGGTGTTGGGATGCCATAGGAATGTTCCGTAGTACGCCGGGACTAATGGAATCCAAAGCAGCAGACTTCCCAGGCTGATCCACTGCGTTGGACGGTGATGGCTGACGTCTGCGCGTCCGAGGCCGAGGCATAACAATGTCTCAATGACGAAGACAATCCACGCGGCGTTCACGATCCACAGACGCTTGCCTTTGAGCCTGGTGAGTCCGAAGGGGAGCAGCAGCAGGATCGCGATGATGACGAGGGTCGACTCAAGCTGGCTCGCGCCGGTTGGACCGCCAGTATCTGGATTGACGGGCGGATAAAGTGTGGGGCTCGCCGCTATGTAAAGAAGGAACGGAACCATGAGTAGAAGGACCAACCCAACAATTTTTCCCAATTGGCCAACCAGCGTTTTGTTATTCGTAGAACTTCGATTCACGAACAATGAGACAGTCAGCAATCCCCACAGGGACAGGAGCGCCAGTGGAAACAAGACGCGAGGATAGCCGACCCAGTCGAGGAAGAGCTTTCCGCTGGTATGCCCGCTGAGCCACGAGAGCACTCCGATCCCTAGAGCGCTCGACCAGATCCAAAGTATCGGACGGCACCAAATTGCGAGCGGTTCTCGATCGGATCCATAAACGTGAAACAAGAATGCGACCAGTGGAAGGCTGCACCAGCCGTAGAGTTGCAGGTTGATGTGGGCCGGCATCCATCGCCCGTAAGTCCATTGGCCCAGCAGGCTATTGATGCGCGGAAGGAGCAGCATGGAGGCGAGCAATACGCCTATGCAGTTGGCGACCACCAGCCAAAACAGACTGTGCCATGCGGTGGCAGCCATCACCTGGCGGCTCAAGGCACTCCTCACGTCGGGAACCCGGAATCCTGCAGGCTTCACGTCGCTTGCGGGTAGAGCAAAAGCGCTAGAGAGGCTTCGGCTCATAGATCCTTCCGTCGTGCATTTCGACGAGCCGGTTGCAGCGGTGGGCAAGCGCCCGATCATGCGTTGCCATCACCAGCGTGGTTCCTTCGCGGGCTACAAGTTCAAGCAGCAGGTCGAACACAACGGCACTGGTCTTCTCGTCCAACGAGCCGGTAGGTTCATCCGCGAGCAAAATGCGAGGCTTGTTCATCAGCGCACGACACAGTGCCGTCCGCTGGCGCTCTCCTCCAGAGAGCTTCTGGATCCGATGCCCGAGGCGATGACTGAGACCGGTTCGCTCAGCCAGGTCATGCAGACGTTCAAGCGCGGCGCGACGAGGTATCCCAGCCCCAACTGTGGGGAGAAGGCAGTTTTCCTCCAGCGTGAGATCGGGAATCAGATTATGGAGTTGGAAAACGAAACCAACCTCGTGGCGCAGCAAACGGAGTGGGCTGCGATGCCGGTTAAGTTCCACTCTGTTCACCGCAATTCGCCCTCGGTCCGGCACATCCAGCCCGCCCAGCAGATGAAGGAGCGTACTCTTCCCGCAGCCCGACGGCCCGCACAACGCGACGGTCTCGCCTTCGGATGCCTCGAAATCGACGCCCTTGAGCACGCTTATCGTTCCCTCGTCATAACTCTTCCAGGCATTCTCGGCCCGAAGTACGACGCGACGATTTTGTTGGTCTGGTGGCACGGTAGTCATCATTCGAAGCGGAGCGCCTCCACCGCACGAACCCGCATGGCATAGATCGCCGGATAGAGCGCACCCGCTACTCCAGTCAACAAAGCGAGAACAATTACGATGATTACGACCAGCGGCTGAAGCGTGACGTCCACATACCCATGAAGAGCTGGGACCAGTTTGAGTGCGAACAAAAAGCCGGTCCCGATGGTGAGGCCCACCGCGGCGCCGAGAATAGAGACCATTGCGGATTCGCCAAAGATGATCGCCCCAATCTGGGCGTTCGAAAAGCCACTCACCCGCAGGATTGCAATCTCACGAATGCGTGTGAACACCGACATAATCATGGTATTAGCAACGCCGAGCCCACCCAGGAGCAGTCCACACCCGCCCACTGCCCATGCCGTGGCTTTCAGAATTTTGAACTGCGAGTAGGTGCGAGTGAACTCGTCGTCTTCCAGAGCTACCAGGTTTGGATAGGCCAACTTCACTTTACGCTTGAACTCGGACACATCGTCTTTGCTCTGAAGCTTGATGGTGATGACGGACGACGATCCCTCCTTGTGGAAGAAAGTCTGTGCCGATGCGAGCGGCATGAACACGCCTCCATCCTCGAATCCATTGGCGGTCTTGATGATTCCGATGACGTGAAACGTTCCATGACCAATCTGTACCGACGCCCCCAGGGCCGCATTCAGAAATTCCGCTGCCCGTTCGCCGAGGACTACGTCGTCGAAGTGAAGTGCGAAGTCGGAGCGGTTTCCTTTTACCCAGGTCGCCTTGCGCAAACGCGAGTCGACGGAAGTGATGCCGAAGCAGGTGATGATGGGGTGATCCGCGCTCGACACAATCCCAAAGAGTACCGGATCGGCATGTTGCACGATGGACCACGATCCGATCTGCTTTACTGCGTCTGCGGGAACGTTACTGAAGAACAGGTCGGAGACGTTGCGTTCAAAGACGATGATCTGGCTATCGCTCGAGAGAATGCCTGAAAACATTCCGACGGCCCCTTGCAGCACGGTGACAATGGTGAGCATGGCCGCAACGCTGAAAGCGATGCCGGCAATGCTGATGAGGGATCTGATCCGATGGCGCCTGAGGTTCGTGACAATTAGCTTGAGAAAGATCAGGCCGGCCATCCGACCTCTTGTCCGCAGCCCTGCTGAGTAAGTTGAAAGGCCTCTTCGCTGAGCTGCGCACGCAGTCTTTCGAGAAACGCGACGTTCGGCCTCAGGACAATCAGGCGGCGGAGCATTCTGTCACCCAGCTCAATCAGCCGGCCAAGGCGCTCGGAGGCGCCGTCAATTCCCATCACAAGCGCCACGTTCGGGCGATCCAGTGACAAATCACGTGAGACCGTCTTGCCGGATTCAGAAGAGCTTTGCAGAATATCCTTCAAGTCGTCCACGATCTGATAGCTGAGTCCCCAATAAAGGGAGATACGTTCGAGAAGCTGCAATTCAACGGCGGAAGCTCCGCCCAACATGGCGGGAAGCACGAGGGTCAGCCGAATCAACGATACAGTCTTTCCCATCGCGATTTGCTCAGTGGCGCGTCGATCATGGGCCGACGTGGTGTAGTGCAGATCCATACTCTGTCCGTTGAGCAATCCATTCACACCCAGGTTCTGCTCAACATAAGCCAACGCCTCGGACTGGCGTTTCGGACACGCCGATACAGCTCCCCAAGTTAGCGCATAGGCGCGATTGACCAGCGCCAGCGCAGCCAGGATTGCTCCCGCATCCCCAAATTCTATGTGAACACAGGCCGATCCGCGCCGCTCCACCGCGTCGTCCATGGCAGGAAGGTCGTCAAAAAGAAGTGACGCCGTGTGGAAGTATTCCAATCCAATTGCGAGGTCAGTCGCAACATTCTCCGGAAGATCGTATCCGAGAGCCAACTGCAAGATGATCTCAGGACGAATGAGGCTGCCAGGATTGCGTAAGACACGATCGAGAGCCTGCCTCAGGTGAGGCTCAAGATTTAGCGGGAGCACAAGGTAATCCTTAAAGGCTTGTTTAATGCGTTTTCTCTGAACCTCGGTCATAAGCTCCCTGTCACCCTCGCCACGAGTAGACCCTGATGCTGGGCCTGCGGCCACCATTCCGTGAGAGTCAAATCGCAATTGTGGACTCATTCATGAGACGAAGGTCTGCTTCCTTTGATAGCCGTCGGCAGGAGGGCCGTCGATGACAATTCGTTCATTGGGGAGGAGATCGATACTTCGTGTATTGATTCAACCTCAGATTAGATTCCAGTGTATCGGCTCGTCACCGAACATCACCACAAGATGACTGAATCGTCATTTTCGTCGTTCGCTGGGAGTCTTCCAAAGACCTCAAATGGCCTAACATGAGGACATGAGGGTTTTGCTGGTAGAAGATGAACTCGAGATCCAGGGTTTCCTGCGGCAATCGCTGGCGGAGGCCGGATACGAGGTGGACTCCGCCGAGGACGCGCACACGGCATCACTGTTGGCGACGAGAAACAGGTATGACGGCCTTATTGTCGACCTTGGCCTTCCTGATCAGGATGGAATTGATCTGATTCTTCAACTTAGAAGGTCGGGCCTCAATAGCCCGGTTTTGATCCTGTCAGCACGACGCTCCGTCGACGACCGAGTCAAGGGCCTGGAGCAGGGCGGAGACGATTACTTGACCAAGCCGTTCGCGGTGGCGGAATTGCTGGCAAGACTGAGAAATCTGCTGCGGCGAACGTCTGCAAAAGAAGACGCAACTTTCCTCCGAATTTTGGACCTTGAACTGGATTTCATAAAACGGAGAGCGACACGTGCTGGTGAAATTCTCAATCTCAGCCCGCAGGAGTTTGTCCTCCTGGAGTATCTCTGCCGTCATGCTGGAAGGGTCGTAACACGATCCATGCTCTTAGCCGAGGTTTGGGGAATGCGTATCCAGCCGGATACGAACGTGGTCGACGTCCACATTTACAGGCTTCGCGGCAAGGTCGACACAGAAGGCAGGGAGCCGCTTATCAAGACTTTACGAGGTGTTGGCTATGTCCTCAAAGACCACTAACCCCATCATGCGCAGCGCTGCATGGCGCATTTCTTTGTGGGCAACTTTGGCCTTCGCCATCGGGACGATGCTGGTGTTTGTGATGCTCCATCGCTTCGTCGCCGACGACATCCAGCGACGCAGTGATGCCTGGCTCTCGGGCGAGGTCGAAGTCCTCGGCGACGTAGCCGAACGAACCCCAAAAGACCGCCTATACAGTCAGGTGGTCGAGGAAGTTGCCGAACTTGCCAGCAAGGAAGTACCCAACAAGCTCCGCTCCAGCGGAAACGAAAACGATTCAGTCTTCTTTCTTCAGACCGGTCCGGACGGTGCGGCGAAATTGTGGGTTGGGAGCGGTGATGAAGCCGCGCATCTTTCCGCAATTCTAGCCGTAAAAGCCACCCCCGACGTGCCCTACGACGTTCGTGTCCAGGGATTTGACGATCCCTTTCGGGTCGCGTCGGTGCGAATGGACGACGGCAGCCAGATTTATCTGGGCCTCTCGGAACGCGACGAATTACATGTCCTGAGAAACCTTCGTTTCCGCTTTCTCGGTCTTGGACTGCTCATCGTGTTGTTTGGTTTTGCCATCGTCTTCTACACGACCCGGCGCATGTTAGGGCATGTTCGCAATATCACTGAGGCCGCATCGAGGATAGGACAATCGGATCTCAGCAGCAGGGTCCCCACGACCAAGCGCAGTGATGAAGTAGGGCATCTGGCCCTTACACTCAATCGGATGCTGGACCGCATCGAGAGCTCCGTGCACCAACTTCACACGATCACGGACTCGCTCGCGCACGATCTCCGCAGCCCACTCACGGCGATCCGCGGAAAATTGGAGACGGTTCTGTCGGGCAATATGGCGGTGGAACATGGTGAGCCCATCGTCTCAGCAATCGAGGAACTGGATCGCCTAACCGAGTTTCTGAACACCACGCTGGATGTTGCGGAAGCAAGAGCCGATGCGCTGCGGATTTCGCGCCAGGAGGTCGATCTGGACGAACTCATCCGGGTCATGTTTGATCTTTACGAACCGTCGATGGCAGAGAAAGGCCTTCGCGTGCAATTGCACAGTGCAGGTTCGATCAAGGTTATGGCAGACGCCGCTCTTCTTCATCGGGTAATTGCGAATCTGCTCGACAACGAAATAAAACACATTCCGGCCGGATGCACAGTATCGGTATTCTTGCGAGCCGGCACGGAGGATGCAACGTTGATTGTGGAAGACGACGGGCCTGGCTTTGACCGTGAGATGGGCGACCGAATCTTCGAGCAACGCGTGAAGGGAAAAGACTCCAAGGGACATGGACTGGGTCTGGCGTTCGTTGAAGCCGTGGTGCGTGCACACGGCGGAAGCGTCTCTGCAGTGAACCGAAACCAAGGTGGCGCTCGACTTTCGATTACCTTGCCGCTTGAGATTCCCGAGAATACTCCGGCCCCACGATCTCTGACGCTGGCGAATGGGTAGACCAATGCGACTTTGGCAGAAGATCGGCGTAACGCTGGAGATGATCAAGTGGCAACACTCCATCTTCGCGCTGCCATTCGCTCTCACCGGCGCAGTGCTGGCAGCGACAGGCTGGCCTCGTGCCTCCCAGATATTCTGGATCGTTCTTTGCATGATCTTCGCGCGATCGGCGGGCATGGCCTTTAACCGTTGGGCGGACGCTGAACTCGACGCTAAAAACCCCCGCACCAGGATGCGCGCCATTCCTGCCGGACGGTTGACGAGAGGATTTGTCGGCGGATTCACTGTCCTCACCTGCGTCCTTTTCCTTCTCGCTGCCGCCCAACTCAACCGTCTGACTCTGCTGCTGGCTCCCATTGAACTCGCATTGATCCTGCTCTACTCCTTCACAAAACGATTCACCCGTTGGTCGCATCTTGTGCTGGGTTTGGTGCTGGGCTCTGCACCAGCCGCAGCCTGGATCGCGATTCGCGGAAGCCTCGATGCCCGGATACTTGTGTTGACGCTGGTTGTACTGTGTTGGGTCGGCGGGTTCGACATGCTCTACGCGTGCCAGGATGCCGAACACGACCGCAGCGCAGGCTTGAATAGTGTGCCGGCAGCAATTGGGATCGCCAAAGCATTTTGGCTGGCGAGGATTTTACATGTCAGCATGCTGGTCCTTACGGTATGGCTCATCCACATCTTCGGCCTCGGTCTGCTTACCTGGATTGGAGTGGGACTGGTGGCGATTCTTCTCCTCTATGAACACTCCATTGTGTCTCCCAGTGACCTTCGCAGAATGGACGCCGCGTTCTTTACGATGAATGGAGTTATATCCATCGTCTTCTTCGTCTCTGTCGCGGCGGACGTCCTCTTAAGAAAATCACATCTGTTGGGTCTCAAGTGATGTCTGGGCGTTGGATCGCGCAGCACAGGGGGACTCCTTGAATCATCTGCTCCTGGCCAGGCTTGCTCTTTCATCTCTGTGCGCAATACAAGGGATCGCCACGCTCGCCATCGATCTAAATCGAACCCACGCGACTAATCCTACCTGGCCCGGCCATGCTCGATTTCACGTGGTGTGGCAGAGTTTGAGTGTCGCGCTCTTCTCGATCGTGGAACTCATGCTGATCTGGTCGCGCTCTCCCAACCAAAGCGTCGCCTTTTACTTCGCCGCACTCCTCGCCGGAGTATCGCCTCTAGGATTTCTGATTGCCTTCGCGGGCCGACGAATCTTTCATGGAACGCTGTCGGATCCCAATGGTATTCCGCCCCTCTCCCTGGTCTTCTTTGGCAAGAGAGTTTCTGTCGATCTAAATTTTGCAGCAGTTGTGGCTGCTCTCATTTCAATTGCAGCTATCGTCTGGATTTACGGAATATAAGCGAACGGGTGCGTTGACCGCGACGCATCACACCTCCAGTATTTCCCTCATCCGCAGACACTAAAATCCTTCGAGTCGATATGCTGACGGATTGTTCCAAGAGCGCTCGGGTTTGCTATGCGCTCAAAGGTCTTCAGTGGCGGGCGGTTCTAGTGACTGTCTGGAAACAGTGAGTCGAAGATCCGGACCAGAAGCCGACGGAGCGCTTTCTCTGAGAGAAGTTTCGGTTCAAAGTGGCTCTCAAGGATCAAACCAGAGAGAATCGGCCCCAACGCTATCAGCGACATCTCGTTGTCCGTCTTCTGGTCCCGTGTCAGTTGCCCGAACAATTGCTCGTAGGTTGCCCCATCATTTGTAGCCTTCGCCATCTCAAAGGCTTTGTGTAGCCGTTCTTTCGACTCGGGATGACGCAGCGCGAACAACTTGAATTCGAGGCTGAGAATCGGCCAGGTCTTGTCTTTCACAAGGTCCACATAGAATTCACGAAACGCCTCCATGCTTTGCTTTCGATTCGCGCACTTTCGGAGGCTGCTGAACAGGCGGTTTATATGGGAACTGGTTCGGTGCTCGAACAGGGCAAGAAACAGGTCTTCTTTGCTTTTGAAGTGCCCGTAAACCGCCCCCTTACTCCTGCCCGCTACAGCGGCGATCTCATCCAGTTGGGCGCTTTCATATCCGTCGCGCACGAAGACTTCTTCCGCGGCGTTTAAGAGCCTCGCCATCGTTTCCTTGATCCGAATCTGTTGCTTACTCAGATTTTCCATGGCAACTCCCAATTTAAATACTCCAGATAATTTTCGCATTGACTAAAAACCGACTGGTCGGTATATTTCCATTATGCCACAGACGATACAACTCCAAGTGTTTCCTGCCTCGCAAAAGAGGAATAAAGCCGAGAGGTATCGATCTGACATGTTGAAGAGGAATTCCACATGCCTACCATGATCGAAGACGCTCATCAGACCACGGCCGAGGAAAGTATCCAGACACCGGAAGCTCGTGAACCCAAAACCCGGCGCCTCAATCGCGGCATTGTTGCCGCCGTTCTGGTAGTTCTGATCACTGCGGCTGCTGGCTGGTATTTCTATGCCCAGGGCTCTGAAGATACAGACGATGCGCAGGTTGACGGACATTTAGTCCCGATTGCTTCGCGTGTGGATGGAACCATCCAGGCCGTCCATGTAGACGACAATCAGGTGGTAAAAGCAGGGGACCTCCTGGTTGAGCTCGATCCACGGGACTATGAAGTCGCTGCAGATCAGGCAAAAGCGCAATATGAACAGGCGACTGCGCAAAGCAACGCGGCCGATCCCAATTTACCCATGACGCGGATCGCAAATGAAGGGGACCTCGCGTCGGAGGCTGCACAAATTACTGGTGCGCAAGCTGCTCTTGCTTCGGCGCGCCTCGACCTGGCGGGTGCGACAGCGCGTCTCAAGGAGTCGCAGGCAGTCAATGACCGTGCGCAGGCGGACTTCCGTCGCTACCAGACGCTCTTTGACGAGAACATCGTCTCGCGCGCGGATTACGATCAGCGCAAATCGACGGCCACTGCACAGGTTCAGACCATTGCGGCTAATCAGGCCGCTGTAAGTGCGGCCGAGAAGACGGTGGATCAGCGTCTGGCGCAGCTGGACGATCTAAAAAGCAAGTTGAAGCAAACACAAGGCAGCGCTCCTTTACGCGTTGCCATGCGCGAAGCAGACATTGAAAGCCAGCGTGCGAACGCCGACTCCGCCAAGGCTGCTTATGAAAAGGCGAGCCTGAATCTCAACTACGGTCGGCTGGTGGCACCGGTCGCGGGCGTAGTGGCGCAGCGTAGCGCGGAACCGAATTCACGCGTTTCCCCTGGACAGCAGCTCCTCATGATTGTGCAGACAGATGACCTGTGGGTGACAGCAAACTTCAAGGAGACCCAACTTGCGAGGATGCATCCGGGACAGCGAGCGAAGATCTACGTTGACGCGCTTCGCAAGGACTTCGATGGAACCGTGGAAAGCATGCCGGCCGTTACTGGATCGCGCACCAGCGTGCTGCCGCCGGAGAATGCCACTGGAAACTTTGTGAAGGTCATCCAGCGGATGCCGGTGCGGCTGCGCTTTAACAACGGCCAAAAGGATCTCGAAAAACTGCGGCCAGGCATGTCGGTCGAACCCAAGGTTTACCTGAGATAACCATGGCTGACGCAATCATAGCGGCTCCGGCCGTCGCAGAATCCAGACCATTGGTGAATCCGTGGATCGTGGCCATGACGGTCACACTCGCGACATTCATGGAGGTGCTCGACTCTTCGATCGCCAACGTGGCGTTACCACACATGGCTGGATCACTTGGAGCGAGTCCAGACGAGAGCACCTGGGTTATCACGAGCTATCTCGTGTCCACCGCAATCGTGCTACCAATGAGTGGATGGCTCTCGAACGTGATAGGCCGCAAGCGTTTTTACATGGCGTGCGTCGCTATCTTTACGGCTAGCTCATTTCTCTGTGGCATATCTACTTCCCTGCCCATGTTGATCTTCTTCCGCATTCTGCAAGGCGCGGGGGGCGGGGGCCTTGGACCAAGTGAACAGGCCATCCTTGCGGACACCTTCTCCGCGAAACAGAGAGGTATGGCGTTCGCCATGTATGGCATGGCCATTGTCGTTGCCCCGGCAATCGGTCCTACGCTCGGCGGGTGGATCACGGACAACTACAACTGGCACTGGATATTCTTCATCAATGTACCCATCGGAATCGTGTCGCTGGTACTGACACAGCGTGTTGTATTCGATCCCGCATACCTCAGGAACGCCAAACGCATCGCCGCAAAAGTGGACTATCTGGGTATGGGTCTGATCGTTGTCGGAGTGGGATTTCTTCAGTTCGTCCTGGACAAGGGAGAAGAGAAGAACTGGCTCTCGTCGAGGATGATCCTGGTCAGCTTGGTCATTGCCGCCGTTTCTCTGGTGGCTCTCGTCATCAACGAGTTGTTGCACGAAGATCCCATCATGGACCTGCGGCTGCTGCGCAATCGAAACTTCGCCATCGCTGCTACCTTCAGCTTCATCCTGGGCATGGTGTTGAATGGCAGCACCATCCTGTTGCCCCAACTCCTTCAGAACAGCCTCGGTTACACCGCAGCACTGGCCGGCCTCGCGCTTTCCCCGGGCGGCATCGCCCTCGCCGTGATGATGCCGGTTGCAGGCATCCTGGCTGCGAAATTCGATCCTCGCATCATCGTCGCAATTGGGTTCGCCCTGACGGCTGCCGGCCAATTTCACATTACAGGGGTCTTCTATGGAATCGACTTCAGCACACTGATTTGGTACCGGGTGATCCAGGTGATCGGCATTCCCCTCATCTTCATTCCCATTACCACGCTCAATTACGTAGGTGTACCTCGCGACAAATTCAACCAGGTTTCGGGCATCAGCAATTTCACCCGAAATCTTGGCGGCGCTATCGGTATATCTCTTCTTTCGACCTTCATGTCGCACCAGCGCCAATCGCAGCGGGTTGCTCTATCCGCACACACGACGAACGCCAACCCGTTCTTCATCCGTCAACTGAATGGAATGACCCAACATTTTATGTCCATGGGCATGGGCGCTTCTCAAGCGACTCACCGGGCTCTCGCGCAACTCTCGGCTCAGGTCGATCTCCAGGCCAGCCTCCTCAGCTTTAAAAATGCCCAATGGGTACTGGGCTTCGTGGTACTGTTGCTGGTTCCACTGCCCTTTATCATGCGACGCCCGAGCAAGGAAGAGGCCGAGGCAGCTGCCGCCGCGCACTAACACCGCCATAGTCGGCTGTGTGTGCGATTCACTTGCGCCAGCGAGCCGTGATGCAACAAGAACTCAGCTTCGGAGGGACAACCACCTCGAAAAAGTCTGCCCGTTGACTTGGGGTCGGGCGCGAACAGATCAACGTAAGGAGAGTAAGCATGGTTGAGAGAAAGAAGATTAAGGGAGCCCTTGGAGCGTTGGCGATTGCTGTTCTGGTCGTTCAAAGCTGCTATGGGCAATTTCTCGGAGGACCGTCCAAGCCGAAAGGCCCATGGATGGACAAGAACCTGACCACTGAGCAACGAGTCGACCTGGTTCTGAAGGAGATGACCCTGGATGAGAAGATCCAGCTGGTACACGGCACAGGCCTGGCTGGAGTCGGACCTGTCGACCCATCGATCATCCGCTCGAACGGCGGAGGTGGATTTGTGCCCGGAATTGAGCGATTGGGTCTGCCCGACCTGAACATGAATGACAGCTCGCTTGGTTCCGGTGGCGGAGCGCGCAAAGGCCGCTATTCGACTGCCATGCCTTCGTTCATTGCGCTCGCGTCTTCGTGGGACACCGCTCTCGCGCATGAGTTCGGCGTCCTCGTCGGCCGCGAGTTGGCCGATCAGGGATACAACATTTCCTTGGGCGGAGGCGTGAACATCACCCGCGAAGCCCGGAACGGCCGCAATTTCGAATATCTCGGCGAAGATCCAATCCTCGCCGGCAATCTTGTAGCCGAGTGGATTCAGGGCGCGCAATCGCAGGGAATCATCGGCGACATCAAGCATTACGCCGTCAATGATCAGGAGACCGGGCGCTACTTCGCGAATTCGATAATCGATAAGCGTGCAATGCGGGAAACTGACCTGCTTGCATTCGAGATCGGCGTGAAAAAAGGCAAGCCGGGAATGGTGATGTGTTCCTACAACTTGATCAATGGCGATTGGGCATGCGAAAACGACTACACGTTGAATCAGGTTCTCAAGAAGGACTGGGGCTTTCAGGGTTGGGTGGTATCGGACTGGTTTGGCACGCACAGTACCGTCAAGGCAGCACTATCCGGTCTCGACATGGAGCAACCGGGATTCAAATACTTCGGGGCGGAGTTGAAGAAGGCGGTGGAGGCTGGAACAGTTCCGCCACAGCGTTTGGACGACATGGTGAGACGCATCCTGCGAACTGAAATTGCAAGCGGCATCGTGGATAACCCGAAGCCGACGAAAGTACCGGACGTGCTGCACGGGTTCAAAGTTGCGCAACATGTAGCAGAGGAATCCATGGTGCTTCTGAAGAACGACAACCGGCAACTGCCGTTGAATGCGGCCACCCTAAAGTCGATTGCCGTCATAGGCGGCCATGCGGATGCTGGTGTCCTGTCTGGCGGCGGTTCGGCGCAGGTCGATGCGGCAGGCGGCAATGCGGTACCGCCGGACCCCAAAGTCAAAAGGGACTTTATCGAAACTATATTACCTACGACGTTCCACCCTTCGTCTCCATTGAATGCAATTCGCGAAGCGGTCCGCGGTACGAACGTCACGTATGACCCAGGAACCGATCTGGATGCGGCGGCGGCCGCGGCGAAGAAGGCGGACGTGGCCCTGGTCTTTGTGCTACAACACACGTCTGAAGGGTCTGACCTGGATACACTGTCCCTGCCTGACGGCCAGGACGCTCTGGTGCAGAAGGTCGCGGCAGCCAACCCGCATACCATCGTCGTCATCGAGAGTGGCGACCCTGTACTTATGCCGTGGAAAAACGGCGTGAGCGCGATTGTCGAAGCATGGTATCCGGGAATCCGTGGGGGACAGGCGATTGCGAGCCTGCTGTTCGGGAAGACTAACTTTTCTGGCAAACTCGCGGTGACTTTCCCCGCGTCTGATTCCGATTTACCTCATGCCGCAGTCGCTGCACCTCCCGGCAAAAAGCCCACCATATTGGATGGACTCCTGAGTCCTAAGCCGGTATTTCCCGTCGCATATGACGAAGGCCTTATGGTTGGCTACAAGTGGTTTGACGCCGAGAACAAGACACCTCTCTTTCCCTTCGGCCATGGTCTTTCCTACACAACCTACGCTTACTCCAATCTCAAGTCGAATGCAGAACAACCACTTGAGATCAGCTTCGATGTTAAGAACACGGGAGGCATAGCGGGCGAAGAAGTTGCGCAAGCGTATGTCAGTCTTCCAACCAGCGCAGGCGAACCGCCAAAGCGTCTTGTGGGCTGGCAAAAGGTCGCGCTTGCTCCGGGAGAAACAAAACGTGTGACTCTGAAAATCGATACGCTGTATCTTTCGGTGTTCGATCCAGAACAGGACAAATGGAAAATCGTGCCAGGCGAGTACAAAATTCTAGCTGGCTCTTCTTCGCGCGATCTACCCCTTATTGCAACTGTTCGGCTGGAGCAATAAAGTCTGACCAACAAGGCCACCGCTGCGAATTAACAGTGCACCCGAATGCCGTGTGCGTGATTCAGTTGCGCCGGGCTAAATGAAACGCGTGTCAACCACAAGATCGTACGGAGAAGAACATTGAAAGACCAAAACCAACAAAGCTCATTTCGCCACTCCAACACAGCACGCATCATGATGCTCTGCGGACTCCTCGCAATGTCGATGTTCCTATTCGCTACCAAGTCCGCGCACGCTGCAGACACGCCTGGAATGGGTGGGAAATGGAAAGTACACAACAACATCGCCGGTAACGAAAGTGATCAGGACTGCACCTTCACGCAGAAGGGAAAGGATCTGACCGGTAGCTGCAAAGGCGATAAGGATCCAGTCGATGTGACGGGGAGCCTCGATGAGAAGAAGCTTACCTGGCAGTACAAGTCCGACTACAACGGTACGCCGCTGACTCTGATTTACACTGCCACGGTTGATGATCCGGCGAAGATCTCCGGAGCTGTAGAAGTGCAGCCTTTTGGCGTTACAGGCGAGTTTACGGCGACCCCGGCAACTGCGTCCATCCCGGCGACTCCGGCGACGCCGGAACCCTCGACGAAGTAGAACGGGCTGATCACCGTTATCGGCTTGCGGTAGCGGGTACGGGGCAGTAACCCTGGGAAAGGTGCTGAGGAAACTTCACATGAAGCTTGCAAGTTCCGTATCGGCCCAACTCCGCAGAAACTGCCTCGGCTAACTCACCGTGACTCCTTGACCGTTGGGAAGCAGATAAAGATGCCGGGCGCAGGAAGAGGCGAGGTGTGAGAAGAGGGTTTTTCTCTGGTACCGCCACCGCGTCCGCTGTGCTGCACGCGCCAGGCCGTGCGTCGGTCAACGAACGTGGCTACTTGCGGCGATCATTGCTCTAGCGACAGCACCAACTTATTCATCCGATCTTCCTGCTGCTCCATTGACTCAATCAGTTTGAATTGAGTGCGACAGCGGTCAAGGTTGTGTCCCTCGCGATGCACCTTATAGTAGGTGTCGCCCAGTAAATAGTCCGACAGAAATCGGATGCCGGCTTCGAATGTGATCACCATGCCGGAGCGGACCAGGTATTGCTTCTCCGCATTGACTAGAAAACCACCGGCCGAAGTGAGATAGCCGCGCACGAGCGCTTCGAACATAGGGAACTGCATCGTCACTCTGGAAAGATCACGCTCGTCTTCCAATGCAGGGCTGGTCGCAGCGCGCACCATATCGCCAAAGTCGTAGGGCGCCAATCCCGGCATGACAGTGTCGAGATCAATCACGCAAATGCCTTCGCCCGTAACGTCATCGATCATGACGTTGTTGAGCTTCGTATCGTTATGGGTGACACGCTCCGGGAGATTCGCATCGAGCAGAATTCTGGCGAGCGGCTTACGCGCGAATGCAAACTCAATTTCGGGTTTCGCCCGGATTGCGCGACCCGCAACATCGTCGGCAATCGCCCTCTCCAACGCCGCAAAGCGCTTTGGAGTGTGGTGAAAGTCAGGAATAGTGTCGTGCAGACGCGGCGCCGGCAGGTCCGCGAGCAGTCGCTGGAATCGTCCGAAGGCATTTGCCGCCTGAAATGCCTGTTCTGGCGATTCAACGGCGTCATAGGTGCGGGCATTCTCGATAAAGCGATAGGCGCGCCAGTAGCTGCCTTCTAAATCCTCATGGAACGGCCGCCCGTCACCCGCCGGAATTAGCGTGAGCACGCGGCGAAGGCAGTCCGGCTCCCCCGATATTTGCGCTCCGAGATGCGACGTTACGCGCTGTATGTTTTCCATGAGTGCGACCGGCTTCTTGAAGATATTGCCGTTGATGCGCTGCAGGATGTAGCGCACTGCTTTCCCCGAGTCGTCGAACACGGCGCAGTAGGTATCGTTGATGTGGCCGCTGCCGTAAGGTGTAGCGCCTAAGAACCCCCCGCGAATTTGAAATTGACCCGCGACTGATCCAACATTGTGCTCTTTATTCATGACCAGAGTCTTTCCGGATACATCGTGAATGTGTCGGCTGATTTTTTTCGACGTAACGATGACCATGCGATAGGTGATGCCAAACGATAAATCATTTGTTCGCAAAACTCTCCCTGGTGCAAGACCGGATTCGACTAAAAGATCTATCGTGCTGGGGGATGAAACTTTTTGCTTCATCTCCGAGCCACTTCGTTCAAGTCGAGGCCACGGAGGGGGACGTGGATGTCCAGGTGCGATGCGGTGGTATACTCACAATCCCGTGATTCCCAAGACTGATATCAGCCGCCGCACAGTCCTGCGAAATACCGTCATTGGCGCGGCTGCGCTGGCGTCTGGACTTGAAAATATCTTTGCCGCTCCCCGTTCGGCTCCCCCGAACATCGTCTTTATCCTTGCGGATGATCTCGGCTACGCTGATGTGGCCTGCTACGGCCGTCCGGATCTGCACACGCCGAATATCGATGGCTTGGCCGCCCGCGGCACGCGGTTCCTGCAGGCCTACGCCAACTCGGCCGTCTGCTCTGCAACCCGAACGGCCCTGATCACTGGACGTTACCAGTACCGTCTTGCCGTCGGACTGGAGGAGCCTCTCGCGACTCACGCTGCCGGCCTGCCTACCGAGCAACCCACGCTCCCTGCTCTCCTCAAAAAGGCTGGTTACGGCACTACTCTCGTTGGCAAGTGGCATCTCGGTGAGTTGCCGAGGTACGGTCCTTTGCAGAGCGGCTACGACCACTTTTACGGATTTCGCGGCGGCGCCGTCGACTACTATACCCACTCGGACGACCTCTGGGATGGCAACGTCAAGATCGAACAAGCCGGATATATGACCGATCTGCTGGGTGGGCATGCGGTGAATGTGATTCAAACCTACGCCGATTCCCGCCAGCCCTTTCTGCTCAGCCTCCACTTCAACGCTCCCCACTGGCCGTGGGAGCCTCCGGGTGACGATTCAGAATCGAAGCGCCTGGAGCAGGGACACCTCAGCATTGCCGATTTCGATGGCGGCTCGCAGAAGACCTATCAGCGCATGATCGAAGACATGGACCTGCAGATCGGGCGCGTCCAGGAGGCTCTGCGCAGCCGAGGACTGGAAGACAACACCATTGTTATCTTCACCAGCGACAACGGGGGCGAGCGCTTCGCTGACACTTGGCCCTTCACCGGCCGCAAGACGGAGTTGCTAGAGGGTGGCCTGCGCATCCCGGCAATCGTCTCCTGGCCCTCCCGCATACCGAAAGGCCGTGCGACCGAACAGGTTGCCATCTCCATGGACTGGCTGCCGACGCTGCTTGCGGCCGCAGGCACTGAGCCCGATGTGGCCTTCCCACCAGATGGCATTAACCTTTTGCCAATGCTTATCCAGGGTGCGCCCATCGTGCCACGCAAACTCTTCTGGAGATACAAAGCAAACGCCCAACGGGCGGTTCGCGACGGCGACTGGAAGTACCTAAAGATCCTCGGAAACACCTTCCTGTTCGACGTCGTCAACGACCCCATGGAACGGGCGAACCTCAAGACACGGCACAAAGACATATACGACCGCTTGGTCGCCGAGTGGTTGGCGTGGAACGCAACCATGCTTCCCGAAATCGACGAGAGCTACACCTTCACATTTTCGGGCAATCAACTTGCCGACCACATCGGCTCCCCCAAGGCCACCGGCAAGGCAGACAATCCTCCGCCCGTCCCACCGCCGGACGATCAATAGCTCTGCAAATCCTGCTTCGTATCGATCTAAAGCGGAATGTCCATTGGCTTGGTTGTAACTCGATGAAAGTATGGTGGCCAGAGACGGGATCGAACCGCCGACGCCGGCCTTTTCAGGGCCGCGCTCTACCACTGAGCTATCTGGCCTTGGAATTCCAAGGGCGCTTTATCAGGGCGCAGGGTGTGTCTGAGTGCGGGGAGTAGACTCCCGGCTGAGAAGTGCGCCAGTGCCTTGCCTGGTCGAGTCCGCAGTGCTTCGTCAAACAACCTAAAACAGTATAGCAACTGGCTCTCTCTTGCGCCAAACCACCACCATTTCAAAGGATTGGACTCCAATAGTCCTCTGATCGCCACTCCATCTCCCTGTTGACTTACACTGGTGCAACATCATTCCGGAGGCCACGCTATTTAGGGAATACGAATCCGGATTTCTCTTTCCGGCCGGCGCTTCTCCAATCCCATGGCTCTGCGAGGACATTCTGTAACGATGAAACCCTCACATGCGCGAGAAACAAAGAGTTCGATCGCCCTCTTTTTTCATTGATAGCGACAACCGTTTTGCTTGCGGGTTGTTCGCTACCGTCTTTCGCAGCGAGTGCGGTCGTTCGGCCCGCGCTCACAACTGCAGAAACCAAAGCTTCCCATGCATTTGAACAGGCCCGTAGAGTAAGGGCCTCTCCCTTTGCGGGCATTTCTCTTCAACATGCCCAAAGGAGCGGACCTGCATAATCACCTATCGGGCGCCGTCTACGCTGAGTCGTGGATCCGCGCAGCCGGTGAAGACGGACTCTGTGTCAATGAAAGCAAGCTGTCCTTTGAGAGGGCGCCGGCGCACTGACCGCTGAGCCTTCCTCCTCGCCCGGTTTGTGGAGCGGGCAATACTGCCGCGTCCCTCGCGCCACAGAACCAGGCGCTTTACGACGCTCTCATCGATGCATTCTCGATGCGAAGCTTCGTTCCGTCAGCCGGCAACTCAGGCCATGACCACTTCTTCGATACGTTCGATCACTTCAGCGGGACGTCGCATGCCCATTTCGGAGAGTGGCTCGATGAAGTCGCCAGCCGGGCGGCATTGCCAAAACGAACAATATCTCGAATTGATGGAAACTCCCGATTATTCGCATACCGTCGCCATTGCGAAAGCAGCTCGGATGGAATCCTGACCTGGCGAAGTTGCGCGACAGACCTGTTGGCGAAGGGCCTTCGCGACGATGTGACCGTGGCGAGCGAAGCGATGCATCAGGCCCTTGACCGCCGCAACGAGCTCGAAAAGTGTGGAACGCCCAACGCAGCGCCCGCTTGCCAGGTGGAGATTCGTTTCCTCTACCAAGTATTGAGGAACTTCCCCCCCGAACGCGTCTTTGCGCAGACCGTTCTTGCATTTGAGGTGGTCTCCGCCTTCCCCGAAGTTGTAGGGCTGAACTTCGTCATGCTGGAAGACGGCTATCTCTCGATGAAGGACTACCGACTGCAGATGCAGATGCTGGATTTTCTGCACTCCGTTTACCCCAAGGTGCATATCGCGCTGCATGCGGGAGAACTTGCTCCGGGGTTGGTCCCTCCCGATGGACTCACGTTCCACATTCGCTCGGCCGTCGAGCAGGGTCATGCTGAGCGCATCGGCCACGGAGTGGATCTCATCTACGAGGAGCGTCCGTACGATCTTCTCAAACAAATGGCCACCAATCACGTGCTGGTTGAGATCAATCTCACAAGCAATGATGTGATCCTCGGGATCAAGGGCGCGGAACATCCTTTGCCTCTCTATCGCAAATACGGTGTTCCTGTCACGCTCTCGACGGACGACGAAGGAGTGTCAAGAATCGATCTCACGCACGAGTATGTGCGCGCAGCGATGACGTATCCGCTCACCTACGCCGATTTGAAAACAATGGTGCGAGCCAGCCTTGAGCACAGCTTCCTGCCAGGAAAGAGTCTGTGGAACCAGCGGGACGAATTCACGCGCGCAGTACAGCCCTGCGCGGGTCAGGCGCTGGGATCGTTCTCCGCAACGGGAGCCTGCTCCAGCTTTCTCCAAGCGAACGAGAAAGCCAAACAGCAATGGGAGCTGGAACATCGTTTCCGAGTATTCGAGGCGAAGCAATAAGAGATAAATTCAAATGTCACGAGGCTAGTTTGCAGGAGCCTTGGGCTCAGCTCCGCGAAGAACGTAGTATCCGAGGACGCCAGCAAGGATAGAGGCGATGAAGATGCCCACCTTTGCATGGTCGACAACAGAATCGGCTGTAAACGCCAGGTCGGCGATGAAGATTGACATGGTGAACCCAATACCGGCCACCAGGCCCACCCCCGTCATCTGTCGCCAGGTTGTCTTTCCCGGAAGTCGAGCTATTCCGAAGCGCACGCCAATCCAGGACGCCAGTACATACTCCGATTGGCTTCCCGAGCAGAAGTCCGACAAGCACTCCCCATGTGGCCGGGATACGGAGCGCGGCACCCAGAAAGCCATGCTCAAAGGGGATCCCGGCATTAGCCAGCGCGAACAATGGCACGATTACGAAGTTCGTCCAACTATGAAAGCGACGCTCCAGCCGGTCGGCGGGACCTTCTGTTCCGAAGGCAATCTCCTGCACCTTGGCTAGAAAGAGTTCCGTGCCATAAGGGTTGGTCTGGGCCTGTTCAGGTTCAAGTTGGGGCTTATTCCGGTTGATGAAGCCCACAAACTCCTCAAAGCTGAAGGTTGGTTTTCGAGGAGTCAGCAGGCCTAAAATAACTCCCGCAATCGTGGCGTGAATCCCTGAACCGGCAATCGCCGCCGTGAATGCCACCGAGAGGATCACGTAGGGGATGCTCTTCTTCACGCCGATACGCATGAGGCCGCCCATCATTGCCAAAAACACGGCGGCAAAGAAAAGGCCAGAAATATAGAGATGGGGGGTGTAAAAGAGGGCAATCACGACGATTGCGCCTATGTCGTCCACAATCGCCAACGCGAGCAGGAAGAGCCGCAGCTGCGAACTGACCTTGTTCCCCAGCAAAGCAAGAACGCCGACGGCAAAGGCAATGTCGGTCGCCATGGGGATGCCCCAGCCGTGTCGCGTCTCCGGGACGTTCATATTCAAAAGGAGATACGCTCCCGCCGGAAGGACCATTCCCCCAATTGCAGCCAGTACTGGCAAAACGGCGTTCTTCCGGTCGGCCAACTCGCCTGCCACGAATGCCCTCTTGATCTCCAGCCCTGCCACATAGAAAAAAAACACCATCAGGACGTCATTCACCACGTGGCGGAGATCTTCCGTGATCCTGAAGTTAAAAAAGTGGAAGCCAATCTCCGCGTGCCACAGCGCCTGATAACTATCCCGAAGCGGGGAATTTGCCCAGGCGAGCGCAATGACAGCGGCTGAAATCAGGGCGGCACCACCGAGGCCTGCGGTGTGAAGAAAGTTCTGCGCAGGGAGCAGTACTCCCCTCAAAAGAGGTGCGTCGTGGGTTCTTATTTCGAGTTGTGCACGGTCACGGGGATGGACTGCCATAGATGCGTAGGTCTAGCGTGAGGCTCGTGACCGAAAAGATCAAGGCCGTTCAGCATATCTGTTCCCTGTGGTACCGATCGCCTTACCGGGAGTCCACAGCGTTATTAAGGATCCAACGCGACAGCTCATCCGTCCTGGGAGAGATGAAGAGGAGACTGCCCGTCCCGCCGATTTGGACCCGCCTAAATGGGCTGCACGTCTGCTGCCTGCCAACCCTTCGGGCCCTTCACAACCGTGAACTGAACCGCCTGACCTTCCTGCAAGCTCCTGAATCCATTTGACGTGATGGCGGAGTAGTGCACAAAAACATCTTCTCCGTTTTCGCGAGAAATAAAACCGTACCCCTTGGCGTCGTTAAACCACTTCACAGTTCCCCGTTCCATTGCTGCTATTCCTGAATTGAATTGCGCCGGCTGAATCGGAGACAGCGGAAACTTGCTGCTGACGAGACACGCACCTGCCGGTTCTTGTAAACGCGAAAGCAGTTTAGCACTCTTTTCTTGACCGATTCTCCCCGGTTCGGACGGGGAAGCGAAGCTTGATGAAAACAGCCGGTGAAGGCATCAAAAATGATGAAACAAACAGCTTAGCTTCCTGTCCGGATCTCTTTTAGGTGTCTGTTCCACGTCTATTTCTTCCTCGAGTATCCTTGAATTGATGCCTCACGATCCAGCTATAGAACTCCTCGCCGAGTGTCTCTCCGCGCTTCAGCAGAAGTTTGAGGGGCTACCCACTCTTCCTCAGCCGAATCCAGGTTCGGACATGAAAGCTGTGCTTGAACAGGCGACCGCGCGCATGGCGGACAACTACCCATACTTTCATCCGCTTTACGCCGGGCAAATGTTGAAGCCGCCGCACCCTATCGCGCGCGCTGCGTATGGGATGGCTATGTGGCTGAATCCAAATAACCACGCCCGAGATGGCGGTCGAGCGAGCTCTCAAATGGAGATCGAAGCCGTTCGTGAGATTGCGGCTATGTTTCATTGGGACAGGCATTTAGGACATTTGACCAGTGGCGGTACCTTCGCCAACCTGGAAGCGCTCTGGATTGCGGGACAACTCAATCCCGGCAAACGCATCCTCGCCTCCGCACAGGCACATTACACGCACTCGCGCATCAGCAGCGTTTTACGGCTAAATTTCGCATCGGTTCCCGAAGATTCCAAAGGGCGAATGGACCTTGATTTCCTGGAGAAAGAGCTGCGGAAAGGGGATGTTGGAACGGTCGTAGTTACGGTCGGTACCACGGCAACCGGATCGGTCGATCCACTCGACAAGGTTCTGGAACTTCGCAATCATTACGGTTTTCGCGTGCACGTAGATGCGGCTTATGGAGGCTATTTCCGACTGATAGCATCGTCCCTTGCCCCTGAGACGCAGCGCGCCTACGAGGCGACCCGCGAAGCGGATTCGCTGGTAATCGACCCCCATAAGCATGGCTTGCAGCCCTACGGATGCGGTTGTGTCCTCTTTCGAGACCCTTCCGTCGGGCGCTTCTATCAGCACGACTCCCCATATACCTATTTCACGTCGGAAGAACTGCATCTGGGCGAAATCAGCCTGGAATGCTCGCGCGCCGGGGCCGCTGCGGTCGCGCTTTGGTCGACTCAAAAGCTGCTTCCACTCGTTCCGGATGGCAGGTTCGCAGCCGATCTCCAGAAAAGCCGGGATGCAGCCCGCGTTTTTTACAGCTTTATCGAGAAAGATGCAAGGTTTTTGCCCTCATTCTCTCCAGAATTAGATATTGTTATATGTTCGGTGAAATCGGTTTCACCTGAGGAGTCCTCCCGGTTGGCATCAGCTATTTTCCATCGGGCGGCTCAATTGGATCTCCATCTGGCTTTGGCGCAGTTGCCGGTTAGCTTTTTCCCTGCCGGGACTTGGCCAGAGGGTGGAGATGTCCAGGACGCCAAGGTCACCTGCCTTCGTTCTGTACTGATGAAGCCGGAACATCTCGAATGGATTGATACGATTTTGCAAAAGTTCGATCAGGCGGCGCAGGAGTTCTCTTGAAACAATTTCGGCCCATTTTGTTGAGCAGCGATTTTTTGCGGGTAGAGATGATTCCTGAACTCGGGGCAAAGATTTCTTCTATAAAAATCATGCCGTCGGGAATGGAGCTTCTGCAGCAACCGCTTCGCCCATTTGCCGAACGAAACCACACAATGGCCTTCGAAGAAAGCGATGCGAGTGGCATTGATGAGTGCCTGCCAACAGTATCCGGCTGCGAATATCCAACAGCGGAAGGCCGAATTACGGTGCCGGATCACGGAGATTTCTGGCGCCTCCCCTTCAGCAGTGAACTCGCCGGCAACACACTCACGTTGCAGGCCACGGGATTTTCTTTGCCGCTGGAGTTCACGAAGAAACTGACTCTTGTAAAGAATGAATTGGTGATCCACTATTCCGTTCGCAATGTTGGTCGAACTCCAACCGATTTTGCGTGGTCGGCACATCCACTGTTTCAGGTCGATGCGGATGATCGAGTATCGCTGCCTCCGTCGGCGCAAAAAGTCACGGTAGAGGGTTCCGGCAAGGAGCGTCTCGGTAAGTCGGGCCAAGAATATTCATGGCCGCTGGCGCGGCTCGACGATGGAACCACGATCGATCTAAGCCGATGTGGCGGGATCGAAGATGAGACCGGCGACAAACTTTACCTGCCTGCACCCCAGGAAGGCTGGTGCGCAATCGATAGGAAGCGCCTTAATACGCGCATCGAAGTCCGATTCAATGCGGATGTGACGCCCTATCTCGGTCTGTGGCTATGCTACGGCGGATGGCCGCTTGAGCAAGCCAATCGTCAACAATGTGTGGCCTTGGAGCCCTGCACTGCTCCGGTGGATTCACTGGCAGTTGCCGCGGCGAACGGATGGTCGAAGAAACTTGTGCCGCTAGCAGTGTTCGATTGGAGTATTTCCATTCGAGTGTTATCGCAATAGGGCTTAGCTACTTTTTTAGACTGTAGATTCAGCAGTGCAGAATCGGAGTTCAGATGCAAGATTCGAAGATTGTCCGCGAGTTTCACTTGAAGTATTTCAATGTGGAGCCGGTCTTATTCTCGGCTCCGGGTCGCGTAAACATTATCGGTGAACATACCGACTATGCCGAAGGCTTTGTGATGCCGGCGGCAATCGACTTCACCACCGTGGCCGGAATCAGCCGGCGTACCGATGATCGAATCGTGTTGTACTCGATTAATTTCGCTGAGGAAATTTCCTTCGACATCCATGCATTGCCGACCAAGCCCACCCATCACTGGAGCGATTACCCGCTCGGGGTGATTACGATTTTGAAGAGCGTCGGGGCAGAAATCCCGGCCTTCAGCATGTCGCTTGCCGGGGACGTGCCATTGGGCTCCGGCCTTAGTTCATCGGCCGCAATCGAAGTAGCTGTTTTTCTTGCAGTGCAAAGCCTGGGATCGAAGAAATTTTCCCCACCGGAAATCGCGAAGCTTTGCCAGCGGGCAGAGAATGAATTTGTGGGTACGAAGAGCGGCATCATGGATCAGTTCATTGCCTGCTGCGGAGCGGAAGATCACGCCCTGCTGCTGGATTGTCGCGACCTGAGTTTCCGTCTCGCTCCTATTCCGCCCAGTGTCAGTATCGTAATTTCCAACACAATGGTGAAACACTCCCACGCTGGTGGCGAATACAACACGCGACGCGCAGAGGTGGAAGAGGGTGTGGAAATCTTACGGAAACACCGGCCTGAAATCCGCGTGCTTCGCGACGCCACGACCGACGATCTGGCGCGATGGGGAGGAGAGATGCGCCCCACGGTCCTGAAAAGATGCCGCCACGTCATCACGGAAAACCTGCGCACGGTGGCTGCGGCGGATGCCTTGGCTCGCCATGATATGGAAGAGCTTGGCAGACTTATGGCAGAAGCCCACGCGAGCTATCGCGACGATTTTGAAGGAAGCTGCAAGGAAGCTGATCTGCTGGTTGAGCTTGCTAATAAGTTGCCTGGCTTGATTGGAGCCCGTCTTACGGGCGGGGGCTTCGGTGGATGCACAGTAAATCTTGTCGAAAGAAACCATGCGGCGGATTTTGCATCCAAGTTGAAAGATGAGTATCGATCTGAAAGTGGGATCGATGCCGATATTTATCTTTGTCACGCTTCCGCTGCCGCACACGCACTGTAGCTCTCAACTACGTGTCGGCAATAAATTGTGCAATTGTTTGATGCCATCAACCGGTATAACCAAAATTATTAGCGGATATCCGCAGGAGTATCTCCCACCGAAGTGGCACGCGTTTTCCATAGAGGATATAGAAGGCCCTTGGTAAACTGTGTCCTGCTGCCGGTGCGGAAATCAACTCTTGCTGAGGGCATTGTTTTCAGCATTAGACTCGACCGGACTATGTATCCAGGATTGCTCCACACATGGCCGTTGCCTGGATGGAGCCTGAGAAGGCCAGTGCATGAAGTCGGGTAAAAGGGGCAGCAAGCGTTCGCCAATCCAAGCCGGGGAAAACCCACCTGTGGACATTTCAAATACCGAAAATGTAGTTGCATATTTTTCTATGGAGATCGCTGTACTCCCCAGCATGCCGACGTACAGCGGCGGCCTGGGAGTGCTGGCGGGCGACACGCTGCGCTCCGCTGCCGATCTTGGCTTGCCTCTGGTTGCAGTCACACTCGTTCACCGCAAGGGTTACTTCCGCCAGCATCTCGATTCGAACGGAGTGCAGTCGGAAGAGAATCAGCCTTGGACACCGGAAGATGTGCTGACTCTCGAGGAGCCGCGCGTGACGGTGATGGTGGAAAACAGACCCGTGCTGGTTCGCGCGTGGCGTTATGACATGGAAGGCGTCACTGGCTTTACGATCCCGATTTATTTTCTTGATACCGATATCGAGGAGAACGATCCCCGCGACCGCGCATTGACGGACCATCTCTATGGAGGCGATAACGACTATCGCCTGGCGCAGGAGACGATTCTCGGCATCGGCGGAGCACGAATCGTCAAGGCCCTTGATATTTCACCAGCGGTTTACCACATGAATGAGGGACACGCCGCCCTGCTGACGGTGGCCCTTCTCGAACAACAACTCCAAGGGCGCAGCCTATCAGAAGCGAACGAACGTGATGTCGAAGCCGTTCGACAACTGTGCGTGTTCACGACGCACACGCCTGTGCCTGCTGGTCACGATCGCTTTTCAGAAGAACAGGCGGTTCGGATACTCGGGCCTGAACGGGCCGCAGTCCTCGAAAGGCTGGGCTGTTACCACGAGGATCTTTTGAATGTCACCTACATTGCGCTGCGATTCGCGCGTTTTGTCAACGGCGTGGCATTGCAGCACGGCAAGGTATCACGTCAGATGTTTCCTGAGTACAGCATCGACTCCATAACGAATGGCGTCCATGCAACAACGTGGACAGCTCCGTCGATGCAATCCGTGTTTGATCGTTCGATTCCGCGTTGGCGTACTGACAATCTTTATTTAAGGAATGCGATCGCCATTCCTGAAGTGGAAATTGTTGCGGCACATGCTGAGGCCAAGCGAACGCTCTTTCGTACAATCGCCGAGCGTACTGGACAAACGTTCGATGAGAATGTCTTCACCATCGGATTCGCTCGCCGGGCGGCAACATACAAGCGAGCGGATCTGCTCTTCCATGACACTGAGAAACTTGAGAGTCTGGCGCGCGAATTCGGCGGTCTGCAGATCATTTACAGCGGCAAGGCGCATCCTCACGACGATCCAGGCAAATCAATCATTCGGCACGTAGTCGAGGTTGCATCGAAGTTGAATTCCAGCGATCTCAAGATCATCTACCTGGAAAACTACGCGTGGGAATTGGGCGCACAGCTTACGAGCGGAGTTGATTTGTGGCTGAACAATCCACAACGCCCTTACGAGGCATCGGGAACAAGCGGAATGAAGGCGGCAATGAATGGCGTTCCCAGCCTCAGCATCCTGGATGGATGGTGGATTGAGGGCTGTATTGAAGGCTTCACTGGATGGGCGATTGAAGATCGCGAAACGGCTTTGGAGGAAAGCGCTTCGCTTTATCAGAAGCTGGAAGAGAAGATCCTTCCTCTTTACTATTCGAGACCGGAAGATTGGCAGCTTGTTATGCGTAATTCGATTGCGCTCAACGGCTCATTCTTTAACACCAATCGTATGCTGCAACAGTACATTCAGAACGCATATTACCCCGAGAAGATAATGAGCTACTCGGCAGCGGCTCTCGAAACCGCACTCGCGAAATAAAACGACTCGAGGAGAGCGCTTATCGCTCTCCTCGCTATTGCTTCAATGAAATCCCGCGAAAATTCCAGATCCTAATCTCCCAGACCTTCGGCAGTCTTCAGTGGATGACGGCTGCGTCCGCGCAGGCTTCGCAGCTTTGACTGCAGCTTGTCAAAGAACAGGTAGACGACCGGCGTAGTGAAGAGCGTCAGCATTTGGGAGACGACGAGTCCTCCGACGATCGTAATTCCAAGTGGCCGTCGCAATTCCGAACCGACTCCGTTTCCAAGCGCAAGTGGAAGCCCGCCCAGAAGCGCCGCCATTGTCGTCATCATGATGGGGCGGAAGCGCAACAAGCATGCCTGGTAGATGGCCTCGACGGGAGTTTTTCCCTCGAGACGCTCCGCGGCGAGCGCAAAGTCGATCATCATGATTGCGTTCTTCTTCACGATGCCGATCAGAAGGATAATGCCTACCAGCGCAATCACACTGAGTTCGGTATGCGTAATAAGCAATGCCAGCAGCGCTCCAACGCCAGCCGAAGGTAGCGTCGATAGAATCGTGATGGGATGGATGAAGCTCTCGTAAAGCATTCCGAGAACGATGTACACGGTGGCCAATGCGGCCAGAATCAGCAGCGGCTCGCTGGCTAGCGAGGATTGGAAGGCCTGCGCTGTGCCTTGAAAGCTGGCATGTACAGTGCTGGGCATACTGATGTCCTGCGCGGCCTTTTGCAGCGCAATCACTGCGTCACCGAGGGCAACATCCGGAGCCAGGTTGAAGGTCAAGGTGACGGAAGGGAACTGCCCTTGGTGGCTGACTGCAAGCGATGTCCGGTTGCGCTCGAAACGGGTAATCGCGGTTAGAGGAATCTGGGCGCCGGTGTTGGATTGAATGTAGATATTCTTCAACGCGTCCGGATCGCGTTGAAATTCCGGCGCCACTTCCATGACTACGTGGTATTGATTCAACGGAGTATACATGGTGGACACTTGTCGCTGGCCGAAAGCGTCGTACAGCACGTTGTCAATCATTTGCGGAGTGATTCCGAGTCGCGAGGCAGTGTCGCGGTCGATGACCAGGGATGCCTCCAAACCTTGATCCTGTTGATCGGAAGAGACGTCGCGCAGCTCCGGCATGGTCCGCATCTTGGCCATAAGTCGAGGAGCCCAGGTATTCAATTCTGTTAGATCTTCCGAAGACAACGTGTATTGATACTGCGCGTCGCTAAATCGTCCGCCCACATTCAGTTCCTGAGCGGACTGCAGAAACAGGGCCGCCCCCGAGACCGCAGAAAGCGGCTTGCGCAGTCGTGCGATCACCTGGTCAGAGCTTATCTTGCGTTCGCTTAACGGTTTCAGCGCGATAAACATACGACCGGTATTGGTTGTTGCACCGCCACCTCTTCCGCCCGCAAACGCGACGACCGTCTGCACAGCGGGATCGCGTTGCACAATCTCAGCCAGCTGCTGCTGCTTTTGCTTCATTGCGTCGAACGAAATATCCTGCGCTGCTCTAGTCGATCCGCCCATGCGCCCCGTGTCTTGCTGCGGGAAAAAGCCCTTCGGCACAATCGTGAACAGATAGATATTCAATATGAATGTCGCGATTGTAATCAAAAGTACGGGAACCTGATGGCGCAGGACCCAACGCAGAGAGTGGTCGTATTCGCTAACCAGCCAATGCAACGCGCGCTCACCAAGGAGGTAGAA
The DNA here is from genome assembly GCA_963816335.1 of uncultured Acidobacteriaceae bacterium. Lineage (GTDB taxonomy): Bacteria > Acidobacteriota > Terriglobia > Terriglobales > Acidobacteriaceae > JANXZS01. The sequence goes on from CAWFKA010000002.1 coordinate 98,323, forward strand.
TTTTCCATGCGCCTGTCGATCATGTGGTTTCAAAAATTTTGCGCACATCATCGGAGTGGTCGTGAGCGAAACCAGCAGTGAGATCGCGATTGCAACACTAAGGGTGACAGCGAACTCACGGAACAGGCGCCCAACGATTCCGCCCATCAGCAGAATGGGAATAAACACTGCAATCAACGAAGTGCTCATGGAGAGCACCGTGAAGCCGATTTCTTTCGAACCCTTCATCGCCGCTTCGAACGGTGAATATCCCATCTCCAGATAGCGGCTTATGTTCTCGATCACCACGATGGCATCGTCCACGACAAAACCAGTGGAGATTGTCAGCGCCATCAAAGACAGATTGTCCAACGTGTAGCCGAGCAGGTACATCACGCCAAACGTACCCACCAATGAGAGCGGCACAGCGACACTGGGTATGATTGTCGCCCACGCATTGCGCAGAAAAAGAAAGACCACCAAAACTACCAGTGAAATCGCAATCAACAGCGTAATTTCAACTTCCCGCACTGAGGCGCGAATCGTTGTTGTGCGATCCATCGCGACGGATAATTTGATGGTTGGTGGTATGGCTGCCTGCAACTGCGGGAGTGCCGCCAATACGCTATCCACTGACTCGATGACATTTGCACCGGGTGATTTGAAGATCACGATGAGGATCGCAGGCGCGCCGTTGGCGAGCCCAGCCGTGTATGCGTCGGCTACCCCATCCTCGACTTGCCCAAGGTCCCGCAAGCGGACCGGCGCGCCGTTCTTGTAGGCGATGATCAGCGGCGCATATTCCTTCGCCTTGAAAAGCTGATCGTTATCAACGTTGTTCCAGCGTCTTTCCGAGTTATTGAATGAGCCCTTGGGTGAATCGTAATTCACTGCGCCGAGCGCTGCTCTCACAGTCTCCAGGCCAATGCCGTACGACGCGAGCTGCATGGGATTGAGCTCGGCCCGGACCGACGGGCTCGAACTTCCCCCAACGAACACCTGCCCTACGCCCTCGATCTGACTGATCTTCTGCGCAAGAATCGAATCGGCAAGATCATAGATCTCCGACTTCGGCAAAATCTCTGAGGTCAGCGTCAATATCAGGATGGGTGCATCGGCCGGGTTAACTTTTCTATAAGTTGGATTCGATGGAAGATTTGCCGGCAACTGTCCGCGAGCAGCATTGATCGCGGCTTGGACGTCGCGTGCGGCAGCGTCGATATTGCGATTCAAATCGAACTGAAGGGTCACCGAGGTGCCGCCGAGCGAACTCGATGACGTCATCTGGGTTACGCCAGCTATGCGGCCGAACTGCCGCTCAAGCGGTGTTGCGACCGAGGAGGCCATCGTCTCCGGACTAGCACCTGGCAATCCAGCGCCCACACCGATGGTGGGGAACTCCACATCGGGCAGCGATGCGACGGGCAAAAGGTTGTAGGCCACCGAACCCGCAAGCAACAGGGCCACGCTGAGGAGAGAGGTAGCTACCGGTCGCCGGATGAATGGAGCGGAAAGATGCATGGTCGCCCCTAGTCCGCTGAGACGGCGCGCTCTTCGTAGCGAACGCGCGCTCCCCTGCGTGAAAGACGCTCACCCAACCGGCTAAAGTAAAGATAAACTACGGGCGTGGTGTAGAGCGTCAGCAACTGTGAAACGATCAGGCCACCGACAATCGTGATTCCCAACGGCTTGCGTAACTCCGAGCCCACGCCGGTTCCCAGTGCGAGAGGCAGTCCGCCAAGAAGGGCGGCCATCGTCGTCATCATGATTGGCCGGAAGCGCAGGAGACACGCTTCATAAATAGCTTCCGCCGGTGACTTGCCGTGTTTTCGTTCTGCCTCAAGCGCGAAATCAATCATCATGATGGCATTCTTCTTCACAATGCCAATCAGCAGAATGATGCCAATCAACGCAATCACACCGAAATCCGTCTTGCAGAGCATGAGTGCGAGCAAGGCTCCCACGCCCGCCGATGGCAGAGTGGAGATGATGGTGATCGGATGAATATAGCTTTCATAAAGTACGCCCAAGACAATGTACACCGTAATCAGGGCCGCGAGGATTAGCAGCGGTTCGTTTGTAAGTGAAGATTGAAATGCTGCCGCAGTGCCCTGAAAGCTTGCGTTAATGCTGGCTGGCATTCCAATCTGCTGCTCAACTTTTTGGATTGCCTTCACTGCGTCTCCCAGCGACGCCCCAGGTGCGAGATTAAAGGAGACTGTTACCGCCGGGAACTGGCCTTGATGATTGATCGCAAGTTGTCCGCTGCGTGGCTCAAAGCGGGTGAACGTACTTAGCGGAACCTGCTCTCCAGTTGCAGACTTCACGTAGATCTTACTGAGATCATCGGGGTGATCCTGGAAATTCGGCTGCACCTCAAGCACCACGTGGTACTGATTCAGTTGGGTAAACATGGTGGAGATTTGTCGCTGCCCGAAGGCGTCGTAAAGAGTGTTGTCGATTGCCTGAATCGAAATTCCAAGGCGGGAAGCTGTATCCCGGTCAATTACCAGATTGGCCTCAAGCCCCTGATTCTGCTGGTCGCTTGCCACGTCCCGCAGTTCGGGCTGTTTGCTCAACTCCGCTACCAGTTTTGGGGTGAAGTCCATTAACTCTTCAGCGTTCGGATCTTCCATCGAATACTGATATTGCGTACGACTCACGCGGTCTTCCACTGTGAGATCCTGCATCGGCTGCAAATAAAGGGTGATGCCTTCAACCGTGGCAAGCTCCGGCTGCAGCCTGCGAATCACGTCCGCTGCGCTGCTGCTCCGCTGGTCATGCGGCTTCAGATTGATCTGAATGCGCCCACTGTTCAGAGTCGTATTGGTGCCGTCTACTCCGATAAACGATGACAGGCTCTCAACGTCTGGATCCTTAAGGATCATTTCAGCCATGCGTTGTTGCCGCGCCGCCATATTGGGAAATGAAACGGTTTGCGGCGCCTCCGAAATACCGAGAAGGACGCCGGTATCCTGCACTGGGAAGAAGCCCTTCGGTACAACGATATAGAGAAAAATCGTTAGAACCAAGGTGCTGATTGTGATGAGAAGAGTGGTGAGTTGATGCCGCAACACGAACTGCAGCGACCTTCCATAAACTTCAATCACGTAGTTGAAAAAGCGTTCCGAGATCCTGTAAAAACGGCCCTGCTGCTCAGGGGCCTTGTGATGCAGCAGCTTGGCGCACATCATCGGAGTGAGGGTCAGGGATACCACTGCGGAGACAAGGATAGTGACGGCGAGAGTGATCGCGAATTCACGGAATAGTCTGCCAACCACGTCTCCCATGAAGAGCAGGGGGATGAGCACGGCGATCAATGAGACGGTCAAGGATACGATCGTGAACCCGATCTGTTCAGAGCCTTTAAGCGCTGCTTCGAGTGGCGATTCGCCGTCCTCGATGTAGCGTGCGATGTTCTCGATCATCACGATGGCGTCGTCGACGACGAAGCCGGTGGAGATAGTCAGCGCCATCAGCGTCAGGTTGTTCAAGCTGTACCCCAGCAGGTACATGACGCCAAAAGTGCCAACCAGCGAAAGAGGCACCGCAACGCTGGGAATAATAGTTGCGGCGAGGTTGCGCAGGAAGAGAAAGATCACCATCACGACGAGCGCAATCGTCAGAATCAAGGTGAACTGCACATCTTTCACGGATGCGCGAATGGTAGTGGTGCGGTCGGTGAGAACTGTTACCTTCACCGAGGCGGGCAGGCTGGCCTTTAACTGAGGCAGGAGCTTCTCGATGCGATCGACGACTCCAATGATGTTTGCGCCCGGCTGTCGCTGGATATTCACGATCACAGCCGGAGTCAGGTTCATCCATGCGGCCTGTCTCGTGTTTTCGGCGCCATCCACGACGTTGGCCACGTCCGACATACGAACCGGCGCGCCATTGCGGTAAGCGATAATGACCGGCTTATATTCCGCACTCGTCAGCAACTGATCGTTGGCGCCGATGGTGTATGTCTGTCGCGTGCCGTTCAGGTTGCCTTTCGCCTGATCCACGTTGCTGGCGGCGAGCGACGTTCGTAGGTCTTCAAGGCTCAGGCCATACGAAGACAGCTGCGCGGGATTTGCCAGGATGCGCACTGCGGGCTTCTGACCGCCGGCGATTGAAACCAGCCCAACCCCGGTGACCTGCGAGATTTTCTGGGCGAGATTGGTGTCTGCAACGTCTTCAATCTGGGGCAGCGGCATCGTGCCTGAGGTAAGCGCAAGTGTAAGAATTGGCGCGTCCGCGGGGTTGACCTTGCTGTAAACCGGAGGGTTGGGAAGATCGTTCGGCAGGAAGCTGGTAGCGGCGTTAATCCCGGCCTGGACTTCCTGTTCCGCAACATCGATGTTTTCTTCTAAATTGAACTCCAAAGTGATGACTGAGCCGCCACTCGAACTCGTCGATGTCATCTGCTTCAGGCCGGGCATTTGTCCGAACTGTCGTTCGAGCGGAGCCGTCACCGATGAAGCCATCACCACCGGTCCCGCGCCGGGATAGAACGTCACAACCTGGATGATCGGGTAGTCCACCTCAGGCAGCGCCGAAACGGGGAGCTGGCGATAGGCGACAAATCCCGCCAGAAGAATTGCTGCCATCAGCAGCGATGTGGCGACCGGCCTGAGAATGAATGGCCTTGAAGGATTCACTGATGTCTCGCCTTCTTGCCCGATTGAATGCCCGATCGCATGGACCGGTTCGCATTTGGAGATCCCGTTGGTTCCTGCTGCGCAGGCGAGGCTACAGTGGACGGTCTTGCAGGAGCCTGTCGTGCATCCACCTTGCTTCCGGGCCGCAAGCGATCAGCGCCATCTACGACTACCATTTGGCCGGCGGACAGGCCGCTTTGTAGAATCGTGTGCGAGCCCTCGGTCAGCAACGCCTGGACTGGCTGCATCGCAACCGTCTTATCGTCTTTGAGCAGCCAAACAAAATCACCTTGGGTTCCATGCTGCAGGGCCACAGCGGGAATCACAATCGCATCGGGCTTGTGCTCAAGAACCAGGTGGATGTTTACGAACTGGTTGGGGAATAGAGTCTCATCCGTGTTCGGAAAAACCGCCTTCAACTTGGCTGTACCGGTCGTGGGATCGATCTGATTGTCTGTCGTCAACAGGTATCCCGTGGCTAGGTTTTGCGTGTCTCCACGATCAAATGCCTCTACGGTCAATCGCTGCTGCGCGGCAAGCTTCCTAAGTACTTGGGGAAGTTGATCTTCCGGGAGGGTGAAAAAAGCCGCAATGGGTCGAATCTGGTTAACAACAATAAGGTTTGTAGTATTCGCAGCAATCAGGTTTCCGCGATCCACCAGTCGCAGGCCAATGCGTCCGTCGATGGGAGATGTAATGGTGCAGTACCTCACATTCAGGGCAGCGGTTTCGATCGCTGCTTCATCTGACTTGATTGCACCCTGATATTGACCGAAGGACGACTCCTGCGTATCGAGCGATTCCTTTGAAATGACGCCTTCCCTGAATAATGCCTGGTATCGCGCAAATTCCGCCGTGGCGTTCTTCAACAAGGCCTGGTCGTGTGCGAGTTGCCCTCGCGCCTGATCCAGCGAAGCCTGGTAGGGGCGGGGATCGATGACCATCAGCGTCTGTCCCTGCTTAACCTCCTGGCCCTCGGTGAAGTTCACCTGCATCAATTCACCTGAGACCCGCGCCTTAATTGTTACCGTGTTGTAGGGTGTCACGTTGCCGAGAGCGGTAAGGAAGATGGGCATGGGCCGTTGTTGCACTGGTGAAATCTGGACTGGCGTGGGCCTGTTCGCCATCGCCGTCTGCTTTTGTGCAGCATCGGCGGCGGCTTGCTGACGTCCGGTGCGAATACGCCACACCGCGAAACCCACGCCAAGAATTACCAGGACGAGGACCAGGAAGCGTACACCCATGTTCCTTTTCTGAACCGGAGGAATACCGGAATTGAAGGAGGATGAGGTACCCTCGCGCAGTCTGCTCTCAGAGGTTGGCGCTGTTGACATAACGTTTTGTCCGACTTTCGTGGTAAATCAATTTAGACGCGAGGGACGGTCAAAGTTCGCTATATTGACGGACGAATGAACTATCAAAAAGTTTCCGCTATGGCCCGGGATCTGGCCCCAGAAAACCCTTTAACGGTGGATTCCCTCGAAAGGCAATCTAGCTAGGATGCGTCAGGAGCGTTCCTACCGGATGAGAATACAGACCTGAATTGCACTTTTGACCTGTTCCCCTGCTGACTTGGCCACTTGCCGATCTGTCGCCCCAGAAGCCTGCGACATAATCATATAACTTGCCCTTGACCGATGGTGGCTCAATACACTTTTCACTTCTCATTGATTACTCGGCTTGCCAAAAAATGAATGTCCGTACAGTCAAGCTCTTGAGCGCCCGCAATAACCGCGAGGGGCCGCTCCTTTGGCGGGTTACACTGGCACATGACCAGGCTGCCTTGAATCTGCGACTTATTGTCACTTCTTGGCGTCTAAAATTAGATGCGCCGTGCATTGGTTGGATCTGTCCTTCACGTTCGCACTCTCTTGTACGGCTGAATGGCGACACTAGCTAGGGAGAGGCGCAGCATTGAGAATCAGTAGCTTATGACCTGCGAGTTGCGGATAATGGCAGGCGAAGGAAAGGTACGCTCTATCCCCGAGCCATCTGCATTTCCTGCCCTAAGGACGCAGAAAAGGGGATCGTCCGAGGGGAGATTTAAGACTTTATGTGGATTGTTCGCCTCGCGCTAAGACGCCCTTACACCTTCGCCGTTTTTGCGCTGCTCCTTCTGATCATAGGACCGCTCGCGATCGTGAGGACGCCCACAGATATTTTCCCGAACATTAACATTCCGGTCGTGACAGTGGTCTGGCAGTACACCGGACTTTCAGCCCAGGAACTTTCGAATCGAATCGTGACTCCAAGCGAACGTGCGATGACTACGACGGTCAATGACATTGACCACATCGAGTCGCAAACGCTGAGCGGCATAGCCGTGGTAAAAGTCTTCTTTCAGCCGAACGTTCAGGTAACGAGCGCCGTTGCACAAATCACGGCCATCTCGCAGACGGCGTTGCGACAGTTTCCTCCAGGCACGAACCCTCCTTTTATCATTACTTACAGCGCATCCAGCGTGCCCATCCTTCAGCTTGGACTCTCCGGACAGGGCTTGAATGAACAGCAGCTCAACGATCTGGGTATGAACTTTATTCGCACCCAGCTTGCGACTGTGCAGGGAGCTGCCATTCCATTTCCATATGGCGGAAGAACGCGACAGGTGCAAGTGGACCTAGATTTGTCCGCCCTGCAGTCGAAGGGTCTATCTCCCTCCGACGTGGTAAACGCGATCTCCGCACAAAACCTTATTTTGCCTGCGGGCACCCTCAAGATGGACAAGCTGGAGTATGCGGTCGAGACCAACAGCAGTCCTTCGACGGTCCAGTCCCTGAATGACTTGCCTATTCGGAGCATCAACGGCTCTGTGATCTTTATCCGGGACGTTGCCCACGTACGAGATGGATCTCCGCCACAAACCAATATCGTTCGCGTAGACGGTCAGCGCGCCTCGCTGCTTACAATTCTAAAAACCGGCAGCGCTTCCACGCTGGACATCATCGCCAGCATTCGCAAAAAGCTTCCCCAGATTCAAGCTCAGATGCCACCCGAGCTCCAGGTCCAGCTTCTGTCGGATCAGTCTCTGTTTGTGCGCTCCGCCATCAGCGGCGTGGTCCGCGAAGGTGTTATCGCGGCCTGCCTGACCGGCATGATGATCCTTCTTTTCCTTGGAAGCTGGCGCAGCACGCTCATCATCGCGGTCTCTATCCCCCTTTCCATCCTCACGTCAATCATCGTACTCAGCGCGCTGGGCGAGACGATCAATATCATGACGCTCGGAGGCCTGGCGCTCGCCGTAGGAATCCTGGTGGATGACGCGACTGTTGAAATTGAAAATATCAATCGCAATCTGGAAGAAGGAAAGCAGATCGAGCAGGCAATTCTCGATGGTGCTTCGCAGATTGCTGTGCCTGCCTTTGTCTCCACCATTTCCATCTGCATCGTCTTCGTGCCCATGTTCTTTCTCGGGGGCGTTGCCCGCTACCTGTTTGTTCCGCTGGCGGAAGCCGTAGTTTTCGCGATGCTCGCCTCGTACTTTCTTTCTCGAACTGTCGTCCCCTCCATGGCGGTGTATCTGCTGAAGGAGCACGACGAGCATGAACAGGAACGTAAACAACAGAGCCGCAATCCCTGGACGCGCTTCCAGCTTGGCTTCGAACACCAGTTCGATCGCCTCCGCAGTTCTTACTCTCGCATCCTGGAATTGTCTGTCGATCACGCGCTGGTATCGTCCATCCTCTTCTTCGCATTCTGTATTGTTTCCATCGGCGTGCTCTCCGGCTTCCTGGGAGAAGACTTCTTCCCTTCTGTAGATAGCGGTCAGTTCAAGCTGCATTTGCGCGCGCGCACTGGCACACGCATTGAAGAAACAGCCAGCCTGTGCGACCGCATCGACGATGTGATCCGACAAGAGATTCCGAAAAAGGAGCTCGCGAACATCATCGATAACATCGGCATCCCGTATAGCGGGTTGAATCTCTCCTACAGCAACTCCGCTCCGGTAGGTCCGGCCGACGCCGACATCCTGGTTTCGCTCGCGAAGAAGCATCGACCAACCGATGAATATGTGCAGAGCCTGCGAGAAAAGCTTTCCCGCGAGTTTCCCGGCGTGACCTTCTATACTTTGCCGGTCGACATCGTTACCCAGATTCTCAACTTCGGACTCGCTGCGCCAATCGATATTCAGGTCGTGGGCCCGAACCTGGAGGGGAATCGGTTGTACGCTGAAAAGCTTCTGAACGAAATCAAGTTTGTTCCGGGAGCCGCGGATACGCGAATTCAGCAACCTTTCGACAGCCCCAAGCTTTATGTGGACGTAGACCGCACGAAGGCGCAGGACATTGGCCTCGCCCAAAGGGACGTGGCGGGGAATCTGCTGGTAGCGTTGAGCGGCAGCTTCCAGACGTCACCATCGTTCTGGCTCAATCCCCAGAATGGCGTCACTTACAACATTGCTGTTCAGACTCCACAGTACAGGCTGGATTCTCTAGAGGATTTGAAAAGTATTCCAATCACTAGGAACAGCACTACTGCAGGCACTCCGCCTGCCGCCATTCCTAATGATCCCAACGCACGCGGTGGCGCACCTGTCCAAATCCTTGGAAATCTGGCGACCGTATCCCGCGGATCTGAATTGGCCACGGTCAGCCATTACAATGTTCAGCCGGTCATCGATGTATATGCCAACGTGGTCAACAGCGACCTGGGCACAGTGGATAAGAAGATCGAGAAGATCATTGACGCTCATCATCCTGACCTGCCTCGCGGCTCGCAGATCATTGTTCGCGGACAGGTGGAGACGATGCGTACCGCCTTCATCGGACTTTTTGCCGGGCTCGCGTTCTCGATCCTGTTGGTTTACCTGCTGATTGTGGTCAATTTTCAATCCTGGCTCGATCCCATCATTATCATCGCTGCTCTACCTGCGGCTCTCGCGGGCATTGTGTGGTTTCTCTTTCTTACGCACACGCGCCTCAGCGTTCCGGCTCTCACCGGTTCCATCATGTGCATGGGCGTTGCGACAGCAAATTCCATTTTGGTCGTAAGCTTTGCCCGGGAACAATTGGAGGTCATGGTCGGAGATGCACGCCAAGCGGCACTCAGTGCAGGTTCCACGCGTTTCCGCCCTGTCATCATGACGGCGTTAGCCATGATCATCGGCATGGTGCCGATGGCACTTGGACTGGGCGATGGTGGCGAGCAGAATGCTCCGCTGGGACGCGCCGTAATCGGCGGATTGTTCTTGGCCACGTTTGCGACTTTGTTAATCGTCCCTACTTTTTTCAGCGCGATCCATGGCGCAATTGAACGCAAGAAACGCCGCACCAGGGCAAATGACACAGCCAACCAGGCGGTCAGAGTTTAAGGATCAACGATGAACCAGCAGGACGGGAAAATGCAGCAGACAGAAAAGCGAAACCCTGGAAAACTGTCTCCCAAGCGAGCTCTTGTCATACTTGCCGTGTTGTTCTGTGTCGCGATTGTTCTTGCTGTCTGGGGTATCATTCCGCGCCTGCGCGCACGTACCACGCTTCAGGATCAAACCAATGCACTTGCCGCGCCCAGCGTGCTCGTCATAAAACCGATTCCGGGGCAGCCCCAGCGGGAGGTCGTGCTGCCGGGCGGCATGAATGCCTACACTGACTCGCCCATTTATGCCCGCACGAACGGCTACCTGCAGAAGTGGTATTTCGATATTGGAGCACGAGTGAAGCAAGGTCAGTTGCTTGCCGTGATCAGCGCTCCCGAGCTTGATCAGCAATTGCAACAAGCCCAGGGAGAATTGGCGACTGCCGTTGCAAACGCGAAAGTGGCGCAGCAAAACGCAACCCGGTACGAGGATCTCTTATCGACCGATTCAGTGTCGAAGCAGGAAACAGAAAACTTCAGCAGCCAGGCAAGTGCCACCAGTTCCACAGTCAAAGCCCTGCAGGCAAATGTGCAGCGGTTGAAGGAACTGCAATCCTACACACGCATTTATGCGCCATTTGACGGCGTTATCACGGCGCGCAATGTTGACGTGGGACAACTGATCGACTCGGGCGCGGCGCGCGAGCTGTTCCATCTCGCTGCGCTGCAGACTTTGCGTGTCTACGTGAATGTGCCGCAAGTTTATTCTCTGGGTATGAAGCCGGGTCTGATGGCGGACCTGGTCCTTGCCGAATATCCGGGCCGCAAATTCCCGGCTCGCCTGGTTCGCACCTCCGACTCCATCGATCCGACTTCCCGCACACTGTTGGTCGAATTCAATGTCGACAACCGCAAAGGCGAGTTGATCCCTGGCGCATATGCCCAAGTGCATTTCAAGGTAAAGCCGGATGGCCCCGCGTTTATGATCCCGGTCTCCGCGCTGATCTTTCGCTCGGAAGGTCTCCGAGTGGCAACCGTGGTCAACAACAATAAGGCCCACCTGATCGCCATTTCGATGGGCGAGGATGACGGCAAGTTTGTTCAGATTACTGGCGGTCTCGACCAGAATTCGCGTGTGATTGAGAACCCTCCCGATTCCATTATTGAAGGAGAGACGGTCAATGTCGTCGAAAGGCAGAACACCAATCAACAAGGGAGAGCAGCGGCACCGCAGCCATCGGGAGAACAGAAGAAATGAAGGCTGTTGCGTTGAATACTCCTGCCGCGATGGCGGGTGGAACAGAGACTCGCGATAAATGTCATGCAGGTCGGGTGTACGCCTCCCGACGTTGCCGTGGACGTACGACACTCTTTCTGTCGCTGTCTTTTCTGGGTCTTACCGGCTGCACTGTAGGGCCGAACTATCATCGGCCTGCTGCTCCCGCCCCTCCTTCGTACAAAGAGCAAGCCCTTGTACCTACGCCGCCTCCGGGAAGTTGGAAACAGGCACAGCCAGACGATGCGGCGCATCGCGGCAAATGGTGGGAAGTCTACAACGACGCCAAGCTGAATTTGCTCGAGGAACAGATTGCTGTCTCGAATCAAACGCTGCGAGCAGCCTCCGAACGATATGCCGCTGCCCGTGAACAGATTCGCGTGGTGCGTGCGGATAAGTTTCCCAGCGTGAATGCAGGACTCGGTGCCGCGCGCGTCCGGCAATCTCAAACGCGAGCAAACTACGTTCAGGGTTCGACCATCTCCTACGGCGATTTCCTTGTCCAGGGACAGGCTACGTGGGAGCCTGATCTTTGGGGCAAAGTGCGTCGCAGCGTGGAATCAGCGACAGCGACTGCTCAGGCCAGCGCTGCAGAATTGGCAAATGTACAACTCAGTTTGCAGGCGGAGTTGGCGCTCAATTACTTTCAGTTGCGCGGCCTCGACACGCAGAAGGAGTTGCTCGATTCAACTGTCGCCGCGTATCAGCGGTCACTCGAGCTGACGAAGCGACGCTTCCAGGGTGGTGTGGCCTCCGATGTGGACGTCGCCCAGGCGCAAACGCAACTCGATAGCACTCGATCTCAGGCGATTGATGTCGAAGTCGCGCGCGCGCAATTCGAGCATGCCATCGCTACACTGATCGGCGTGCCCGCGCCGACTTTCTCTCTCGATCCAGCGCCACTCAATTTGTCTTTACCTGTCGTCCCGGTAGGCATGCCTTCCGAACTGCTTGAACGAAGACCGGATATCGCTGCAGCGGAGCGTAGCGTTCAGGCGGCCAATGCGCAGATCGGAATCGCGATCTCGGCCTACTATCCCAACATTTCTCTCTCTGCTACCGGCGGTTTCGAATCGGGGCAGATCGGCGCCTGGCTTCAGGGCCCTGGGGGATTATGGGCTCTTGGCGCAACCGCTTCCGAACTTCTGTTTGATGCAGGACGACGGCGCGCTCTCACCCAACAATCCCGGGACAACTATGAGGCCACGGCGGCAGACTACCGCCAGAGCGTCCTCAATTCCTTCCAGGAAGTTGAGGACAACCTGGCTGCGCTGCGATTGCTCGAGGAAGAGTCCCGAAGTGAGAAGGCCGCCGTTGTCTCTGCGGGGCGCTCGCTTACGCTTTCCACAAATCGTTACAAAGGCGGGGCGACCAGCTATCTGGAAGTGTTGACGGCGCAGACCGCGCAGCTAAACAATCAGCGTGCTTCCGCCGACATCACAACCAGGCAATTTGCCGCCAGCGTGCAGCTTATCCGCGCGATTGGCGGAGGGTGGGATACCAGTCAGTTGCCCAAGCCCTGAGACCCGTCAGGGCAAGCTACCTGTTACAAAAGCCTGTTCGGCACGTCCGCCAGCAATTTTGTAAATCGCGAACCGCCGCTCGCCTTTGCCGCGAAGTTCGAAAATGAACTCGGCCTTGTGATCTCCGTTGGTATCGGCCGCATCGATCAGCCTCATCCTGGGAGTGACGTCGAGATGCGCTCCATCCGTCACCTGCTTCAGGATCACACGCGGAGCACCGTAGAAATCCGGCTGAGCAATGATCGTAATGTATTTTGCCGCGTTGCCCTCGTCCAGTGTGTGCGCCGTAAACACCAGCGTGCTTCCACCGCTGTATGAAATCTCAAATGATCGGAAGTCATCGACCACCAGCCCCATCTGCGTCGGTGCCTTTGCGGTCTTTGCTGGCGTTCGCGTTCTGGACGTGGCTGTGATCGGGACTGGTGTATGCTGCGCTGCGAGGGCTTCTCGGGCAATTTTCTCGAGCGAGGCCTGCATTTTGTGCTCATCTTCAGGACTGGCCCACTGGTAAGCGAAGGGATGAGCCTCCTCAGTGGTTGTGGTCGATAGACCGATCATCTGCTGCAAGTTTGGCGGAGTACCCGTCAGTTTCTCTGCCTCCTGGCTCGATCCTGTTTTACCTTTCTGCATTTTTGGCCGGTCAGGATCCTCCGCCTCAGGCTCCGCGTCGCCCGCCGGAATGGCGGCCATATCCGATGTCGGCCGCTTTCGGAGTTTGGGCCGGTCAGGATCTTCGCTGGTACTACTGACGTGAGTGTCGCTCCCGGCTCTTGCAACCGGAGCGTCGGGAGTTTTCGCCGGCTGCGAATCCGCGTCCCCCGACGTGCTCTGGCTGTTGCTGAAGTGTGGACGGTCAGGTTCGCCGACATCCTTTACCACCTCGGGCTTGATCCTCGATACGGAAAGCTTTGGTACCGGCGCTTCGATGAGTGGCTTCCATTTGCCGTAGCCAAACCAGTTCCCGTCCAGGCTGGCCGCGTTGTAGACGTCAAAGCGTCCTTTCGGGACGCCACCCTGCTGCAACTCGTACTCGGTATCACGCTGAACCGCCAGCGGTTCCGGTCGGGCCAGGTAAACGCCGGCATCCTGGTAGCGGTCGCCGGTAAAAACGGCAACCGGGATCAGCCTGCTTGCGCTCGGTTTTCCCGCCTCTCCAATCCACTCCAGCACCCCTACGGCACGAAGTTCGGGGGGCTTGGAACTCCTGGCCGCATGCGTTTGCGCCGGCACTTGCCCGGCCAGCAACATGGGAAGCGCAAGCATTGACAGGGCGGTCATCCAGTACCCTTTCCCGCAGCCGCTTCGGGGCGTGCAATAATCTCGTTCAGGCTGGCTGTGAGACAGAATTCCCGGCATGCTGGTAGGTCACTCCTCGTCGAAAAGGAAAGTCAAAATGGAAGTCAATGACAAGGTCGATTTCACCCTTCAGGATGAGCAGGAGAACACGGTCCACCTCTCGGACTTCAAAGGCAAACCGGTAGTCCTCTTCTTCTATCCTAAGGCCGATACGCCCGGCTGCACGATTGAAGCGTGCGGCTTTCGGGATACCTTCAAGAAACTCCAGAAGGCAGGAGCCGTCGTACTCGGCATCTCTCGCGACACTCCCAAGGCGCAAAAGAAGTTCAAGGAAAAGTTCGACCTGCCGTATCCACTCCTTGCTGATGTAGACGAAGTAGTCTGCAAACAGTTTGACGTCCTCAAGGAAAAGAATATGTATGGCAAGAAAGTCATCGGCATCGCACGCACCACTTTCCTCATCGGACCGGACCAGCGAATCATCAGAATCTTCCCAAAGGTCACCCCGGAAGGGCATGCGGAAGAGGTGCTTGCCGCCATCAAGGAGCACTCCAGCGCCTCGGAATAGCGTTCGCTCGAATATGAAACGCGCGCCCACCGGCACAACTCCCGGCCACGCCGCAAAGCCCCTGCCACGCAGCTTCTACGAGGGATCGCCCGAACGGGTTGCCCGGGAGATTATCGGCAAGGTGCTGGTGTCGACTGCCGGGGCGCGAGCCCTTGCTGGTCGAATCGTGGAGGCGGAAGCCTACCACGGCGCGGACGACCCTGCCGCCCACGCATTCGCCGGAAAGACCTTGCGCAACGCTGTGCTTTTTGGGCCGCCCGGCTTTGCCTACGTCTACTTCATTTATGGGATGCACTTCTGCCTAAACGTCTCCTGCGAGACAGACGGCACCGGTGGCGGCGTCCTCTTCAGGGCCGTCGAGCCGCTGGATGACTTTGGAGGAAATCCAGGCGCAATCGCCGAGATGCGCCGTTTGCGCGGACTGTCCGTCAACGCCCCAATTCGCCTGATCGCCGCCGGCCCCGGACGCCTTTGCCAGGCATTCGGAATTACCCGCGCCAACGGCAATGGCCTCGACTTCACCGATCCCGCCTCACCGCTCCAGATCGTCGACGATGGCTTTCGCGCCAAAGAAATTGTCGCGACGCCAAGAATAGGAATCAGCAAAGCTGCCGAAAGACCGCTGCGCTTTTATTTAGCGGGTAGCACTTTTATCTCGGGCAAACGCTGAAACTAGTCGGAGATTCACTTAGCCAGGCTTCTCACGGAGACAACCGCTCAATCACTGCTATAGCCGACCAGCAGATTATCAATCAGCCGTGTAGTTCCCACCCAGGCGGCGACGGCCACGAGCGCCCCAGCGCGCACACCGTCAACATTCTCCAGCGTGTCAGGGTCAACGGCAGCAAGGTAGTCCACCTTTACAGCGGGCTCACTTGCCAGTATGGAACGCGCTTCCTGCAGCAACTTTGCCGCCGACCATTCTCCAACGCTCACCAGTTCCTTCACGCCCATCAATGCGCGGCTCAGAACCAGCGCCTGCCGTCTCTGCTCGGGATTGAGATACACGTTGCGGGAACTGAGCGCCAGCCCATCGGCTTCGCGCACAATGGGGCACACCACGATCTCCAGATTGAAATTCAGATCGCGCACCATCTTTCGCAGAACCGCTACTTGGGCTGCATCCTTCTGGCCGAAGTACGCGCGTTCCGGCGCAACAATGTGGAACAGCTTGCTCACAATTGTGGTCACGCCGCGAAAGTGACCGGGGCGCGACGCGCCGTCCAACCGCTGGCTCACACCTTCCACTTCGACAAAGGTGTTCGCCCCTGCGGGATACATCTCCTCTGCCGACGGCGCGAAAAGCAGGTCGACGTCCTCCGCCTCAAGCAATGCGCAGTCCTGCTCAATGGTTCGTGGATACGCGGCAAGATCTTCGTTGGGTGCAAACTGTGTGGGATTTACGAAGATGGAGACGGCGACAATGTTTCCACCCTCGCGCGCCGCGCGCACTAGCGAGAGGTGACCCTCATGCAACGCGCCCATCGTGGGCACCAGGCCAATGTGCTTTCCCTGCGCCCGCAGTTCCTGGCAGGCGCCCTGCATCTCTTTAGCGGTTGTCAGAATGAGCATGTTGCAACGTGCACCCAAAGCAGCTTCAGAATCGATACCAGGCATACTGCGCGGTCCCGCATTCGTCAGCCCTTCCGCACAGCCATCAGAATTCTTCCACAATAGGATGCAATTTCAGGCACAAACGCTATGCCTTACGTCGCGCGACGAGCGTGGTCTCTAATACTGTCCGGGTCTCTTTCGTCAGGTGGTAGCTTTCCTTTTCGTCAGGAAACGTGCGCGCTTCCACGTCGCGCCGGTAGGCGGCGAAAGCATTACGGAAGAGTTCGCTCGCATCCGCATACTGTCGGACGAATTTTGCCTGCGGAGAAAATGTCAGGTTCACGAGATCATGCAGGACCAGGATCTGGCCATCCGTATCCGGTCCGGCGCCAATGCCGATTGTGGGCACGCTCAGTTCAGAGGTAATGTGCTGTGCCGCCTCGCGCGGAATCCCTTCCAACACCACTGCGATTACCCCGGCACGTTCCAAGGCCAGCGCGTCCCTCGTCAGTTTCTCAATGGCCGTAATGGACTTGCCCTGCACCTTGTAGCCGCCCATGCGGTGCACAGATTGCGGAGTCAGGCCAAGGTGCCCAACAACCGGGATCTCCGCGTCAGCCAGCCTCTCCACCAACTCTACGCGGTTGGCACCGCCCTCAATCTTTACCGCCTCGGCCCCGCCCTCTTTAACAAAACGAACGGCATTTGTGATTCCTTGCGCCATGTCCGAGTGGTACGAGCCGTACGGCATGTCCGCGACCACCATTGCCCGTTTCACGGCGCGACGCACCGCCTTGGTGTGATGGAGCATTTCATCCACAGTCACCGGCAGCGTGCTCTCGTAGCCCATCACAACCATCGCCAGCGAGTCGCCGACGAGGATAAGATCAATCCCTGCCTCATCCACCATGCGTGCCGTGGCGTAGTCATACGCGGTCAGGGCGGTGATGGGTACTCCGCTGACCTTCTTTTCTTTGAGTGATTGACTGGTGACTTTGACAGGAATTTCTGTCAGGGATGACGTGGGGACATCCGCTCCCCGGAAATGGCTAATACTCATTCTGATCTCCTGGTGCAGTTCCCGGTACGTCAGGGATACTGCCCGAACGAATGTGAGTATACGCCGCTTTCAATGGGATCGAAAGAAGTTCGTAAGTCCATTATTGCGGAGACGCCAGCCGCATTCCGCTACACTCCAAGATTTTGAGATCAGCATGCCGCGAAATCACAGCGACCCGAGAGAGGCGCTTAAAAATCCTGAATGCTCTTCGTCCTGGGATCCTTTACTCGTTGCATTAAGGCTGCAGCGATCAGCATAAAAAACCCGCCGGCAATGATGGCGTAAATGCGGTTGTTGTGGAGAAACCGATTCATAATCCATCCAAAGAACAACGATGCCAGGATTTCGGGTGTCACGATAAAGAAATTGAAGATCCCCATGTAGACTCCGGTTCTCGCAGGCGGCAGGGACGCCGCCAACACCGCATAGGGCATCGACAGTGTGCTTGCCCACGCGATTCCAACTCCTAGCATGGTGAGCAGCAACAGAAATTTGTTATGAATGACGGCTACGGATATAAGCCCCGCCGCTCCGCAAAGCAAGCACAGGCTGTGCGTATTTTTCCGTCCCAGAATTCTCGCCAGATTCGGCAGCGCAAATGAAAAAGCAAAGCACACCATGGAGTAGGCCGCGAAGCAAATCCCGCCCCATTCGACGCCGGCCTTGTATGTGGGGGAGTTGACGTCATTTGCGCCAAATACGTTATGCGCGACGGCGACGGGAAAATAGAGCCACATGCAGAACAGCCCAAGCCAGGTGAAAAGCTGAACCGGCCCAAGCTTCCGCATCGTCTCAGGCATCTCGCGGATGGCAATAAATATTTCCCCTGCGTTGGCAACGATCCCAATTTTCTCAGCCTTTGCTTTCCGGAAGGACTCCATGTCATCAGGCGGGTATTCAGGAGTCGTAAAAATTGTCCAGAGCACTGCCCCCATAAAGGCTGCGGCTCCGATATAGAAAGAGACTCGAACGGTCGTCGGAATTGCCCTCGTATCCCCGACAGCTTGAGTCAACCGGAAAACGTTTGTGAGAAGCCACGGAAGCGCGGATGCAATCACGGCGCCGAGACCTATGAACAAGCTCTGCATCGCGAATCCGCTTGTGCGCTGACCTTCCGGCAGCATGTCCGCAACGAAGGCGCGAAAGGGCTCCATACTTACGTTGATGGATGCGTCCAGTATCCACAGCATGCCCGCCGCCATCCATAAGCTGGAACAATTCGGCATGAAGAGGAGCATGAGTGAACTAAGAATGGCTCCAACGAGAAAGTAAGGCCGCCGACGTCCCAGAGCGCCCCAGGTTCTGTCACTCGCATGGCCGATGATGGGCTGAACGAGCAAGCCAGTAAGCGGCGCGGCCAACCAGAGAATCGGAATCTGATCGGGACGGGCTCCAAGATATTCGTAAATGGCGCTCATGTTCGCCATTTGCAAGCCCCAGCCAAATTGAATGCCGAGGAAACCAAAACTCATGTTCCAGATTTGCCAAAAACTACGCTGCGGCTTGATCATTCTCGCTCTCTTCGGCTTTCACTTTCTCGCGTCCTTCGGGCCTTGATCACCGCTCATAAAGCAACGTTAATTCTTTCAATTGCTGGGCGAGCCCGGCTGTAAAAACTCCCGGCATGGCGCGCCATCTCCAGTTCCCACTCGAAGTTCCGGGGAGATTCATTCGCGCTTCACGCCCAAGACCCAGCAGATCCTGCAGCGGGACGATGGCGGTATTCGCGACGGAAGCCAAAACCCCACGGATGAACGCCCAATTTACGGGTTCATTCTGGAAGTTCAGATACTTGCACGCGAAGTTGTGCTCTTTCTCTATTTCTTCAGCCGTGTTCACGCTATCGCCGGCGTCTCCCGTGCTGGACCACCAACCCATGATCGTGTCGTTATCATGCGTTCCTGTATAAGCCACCACCTCCCGCACGAGCGCATGGGGACGGAAGGTAGGCGCCTGCTCATCGTTGCCGAAACCGAACTGCAAGATCGCCATTCCAGGAAACCCAAACTCATGGCGGATGGCTTCCACTTCTGGAGTGATGCGTCCGAGATTCTCTGCAATTACCGGCAATGGTCCGAGCTCATTTTCGAGGATTCTGAAAAGAGCGGCGCCCGGACCTTTGATCCACTTTCCGTTGACCGCCGTGGTTTCGGTGCCCGGGACTTCCCAGTACGCCTCAAATCCGCGGAAGTGATCGATTCGCATGATGTCATACAAGCGCATTGCTGATCGAAAGCGATCGATCCACCAGCGGAATCCAGTCTTCTCTAGCAAAGGCCAGTTGTAGATCGGATTGCCCCAGAGTTGGCCCGTAGCGCTGAAGTAGTCCGGAGGCACGCCGGCGACTTTCAAGGGAGCGCCCTGCTCGTCGAGGCAAAAGAATTGTCTATTTGTCCACACGTCGGCGCTATCGTGTGCCACGTAGATAGGGATATCGCCGATGATCTGAATTCCATGCTCATGCGCATATTTGCGCAGATCCTGCCACTGACGAAAGAATTCAAACTGCCAATATTTGATAGTCTCGATCTCCTTCGCAAGCCGATTGGACCACTCAGCGATTGCATCAGGTTGCCGTGAGGAGATTTCGACAGGCCACATCGTCCACGACACACCGCCCATCGCATTCTTTACTGCCATAAAAAGCGCGAAGTCACCAAGCCATTGCGAATTGTCGGCGCAAAATTGTCGGTAGTCTTTCTGAGATTCGATCGTACCAGTGGCGAAGAATGCGCTTGCTGCTTTGATCAGAAAGGCCGTCTTGAAATGACCGGCCAACTCGTAGTCGACTTGTTCCAAGGGAAAATCGGGAGTCGAGGCGAGATCCTCCGGGCCGAGAAGCTGATCCTTCAAACGGTCGACGCTCAGCAGCAGCGGGTTTCCCGCGTTTGCAGAAAAACATTGAAAAGGAGAATCTCCGTAGCCGGTGGGATTGAGTGGCAACACCTGCCACAGTTTCTGCCCGGCAGCATGCAGAAAGTCAAGAAAGCGATAGGCTTCGGGACCAAAATCACCTACGCCATACGGTCCAGGCAATGAGGTCGGGTGAAGTAAAATTCCGCTGGATCGGGCGAAAGACATCCGGCTCTCCTTTGCGTTCGGCCACCGGGACTGGAGACCGCCCGCTTGGCCCCTGGATTTTCCCGGAACATCGCAATAGGCAGAATAACCGTCGCAGGAACATTCGAAAATACGTTTACTCAGGGCCAATGTCAAGATGGCTAGTCCCGGATGCCCAGCCAAATTCGCGAATCCGGCGACTTATACCGCGACGACAAACAACATTATGGGCCTGCAGAACTTCGTAGCCACAGGCGCTTTCCAGCCGGCTAAGTCGCCGCCTCACCCAAATTATCGTAGACAGAAAGAATCCAGGCTCTATTGACGAGCTCGCTTCTGCCACTTTGCGGCTGTTTCCTTGTCCGCGAGAGCCTTGATATAGACCCCTCCCACGACGGATCGTGCCTGGAATGCGATCATCTTTCCGGATTTGGTATCGTACCAATCCGTCATGGGCACGCGGGACGGCCCTTCGTTCACCCACTTGGAAATCGGCGCAAAGAGCATCTGGAAATCTTCCGGTTTGTCAGCGAGAGTTGCGGTCCAAAGCTGCCAATCCAGCTTCGTATAACTCTCGCGGCTGTCGAGAGGCAATCCGAATTCGTTCAAATGCTTCTCGTAAAAAGCAATCTCGGTCTCGCGAACCTTTTTGGGGAATATCGCCAGTCCAAGGAGCTGATCCCACACCAGGTTGTACTTTTGGCTCCAAGTGCCGGGTTTATCAAAGGCCAATTTGTAATGGTCTCCGTCAAGATCCAATTGCTGCCACTTCTCCGCCATCTCCCGCGCTGCGTTGCCGTAGTCATTTGCGATGGCCGGTTTGCCCAAAGCTGCCGCCATCTGAGCGTAGGCGGCGATACCGTCGATGGCTTTGATCGACAGATTGGCATTATGGGCGAGATGACCCGCGAAGTCGTCCGTGGACAATTGATTCTCAGGATCCAGACCTTTTTGCCGAACGTAGTCCGCCCACTTGGAGAGCAGGGGCCAATATTTCTCGGCAACGCTGTAGTTCCCCTCTGCTTTGCCGAGCGCGGCGACCAGGATGAGCATATTGCCGCTCTCCTCAATCGGCATCTGATCCTCTTCAGTGCGCTCCCCGCCTCCATACACCTGTCCATTCGCCAACGGGTATTGTCCGAGATCATGCGGGGCGAAAGGCCACTTCCAGCGCGGAAGAAGAGCATAATCCAGGACAGGCCGCAGCTGCGCCTCGAGCAACTTTGGGTTCAGCAGCAGAAAGAAAGGGGCGGAAGGGTACAACACGTCCACGGTTGCAATGCAGCCGTTGCTGAAGTTTTCTTTTGGGAAGTACGCTGGCGAACCGTCAACATCGGCGACGAGTTTGTGCGCGGCAAGAGTCTGGCGATAGGCGAGAATAGCGAGTTGAGCATATCCTTTGCCACCGATGCGCTCCAGGTCCGCGGCTAACTCAGCATCGAAGGCTTTCGACCGCGTCTCAAGTGCGGGCAACTGGGCCTCGGCTTCGGCAAGCATTGCTTGTACCGTCTCACCGTTGCGTTGCCAATAGGGGCGAAGCTTACGGTTGAGCAACTCAATCGCATATTCCTCCGTGTAAGCAAGCAGAACGTGGCGGCTTTGAGAGGTGCCATTCACACTCTTCAAGCTGAAAACCACTGCGGGCGTTGCTGCTCCATTGCGCGGCTGCTTAGGCATATCCATATCGTCGCTGGTCGGGAGAGTGCCGGATTTCACAAAGCTATCAAGAGCTGCGCTCGCGTTCACCAGTGAAGCGCCCTGATTTTCAGGGACGGCGAGGTGGAAATATCCCCAGTCAATACGCAGATTGTCACCGGATCGATTCAGCGGGCGCTGCTCGCGAGAACCCACGTTGAGCACGGAAAGGGAACCGGCACGAGCACGGCCCCAAACCACATCCTGGTCATCCGTGTTAACGGCGACGCGCGGATCTACATCAAAGAAAATGGAAATATCGTGCGACTTGGAATCCACAGCCTGAACTTCCCAAGTGAGGTAGGTGACCGGTCTCGATACAAGGTCAAGATCCTGCGGGAGAAGAGGACTGAAGAATGTTAACGCCAATTTAATGCCGGCACCTTCAAAGCCATAGATAGTATGTGTTGGCGTTACACTCACTGACGTTTGCAGCAATGTTGGGATCTCCTGTGGATGTCGTCCCATGATGCGATACGAGGTACCGTCAACACGGATAATACTGCGGAGGGCCTGCTCGGTTCCCGTCCAATGCTTGGTGTCGGCATCGGTAAGGTTGTCCGTCATCGACCAGATACTGAAGTACGGATCGTGCGTGACAAGGGGAACAGCAGGAGCCCGTTCGTGCATCTGGGCATTGGCCATAACGGCGAGAGATAACAAAGTGATGACGGTGCACCGACACGACAATCGACTCAGAGAAGGCATGAATATCCTCACCCCATTTGAACTTCTGCAGCAATATTGAACGAATTATCGATGGGCCGGCGTCCGGCTCATCTACCTAATCAAGAAACTGCGAATTCACACAACAAAGACAATAAGGCCACCTGAACGAAAATGACAGTCTTGTGATTTCGGTTCACATATCGCCAGGGGATCCGGTGCGACTGGACTATCTCCGCGAATGTCGGCTATCGCGGAGGCATGCGTCACGAGGAATGCGGCAACCCTGAAATGACGGCCTCTAACCCTTTGACGGCCGGGAATGTCGAAAGCTCTCGAATCGCGCCCGCCCATCCAGGCTGCGTTCAATTCGCAGGATTTCATTCCACTTCACCATCCGCTCACTCCGCGAAAAGGAGCCTACCTTCAACTGTCCTGCATTCGTGGCGACCGCGAGATGCGATATAAACGAGTCTTCCGTCTCTCCGGAACGCGCGGAAATGATCGGCTGCCATCCTGCCGCTTGTGTTATTCGAATGGCTTCCATCGTTTCCGTCACCGTTCCAATCTGGTTCAACTTGATAAGTACAGCGTTTGCTATTTGCTCCTTGATCCCTGTGCGGATTCGCTCTGAGTTTGTTGTGAACAGATCGTCTCCAACAATTTGAATGGAGTCTCTTAATCGACTCGCGATCTGCTTCCAACCACGCAGATCGGTGTCCGCCATTGGATCTTCGATGGAAACGATCGGGAACCGCTGACACCAATCCACCAGAAGCTCTCCAAACTCTTCGGAAGTAAATACGCGATTCTCCAACCGGAAACAGTAACGCCCTGAAGGTTTGTCGTAGAGATCGCTCGCGGCGATATCCAAAGCGATAGCGGCGTCGCGACCGGGCAAATAACCAGCGCGGCAAATCGCTTCGACAATCAATTCGAGCGCATCTTCGTTTCGATCAAATTCCGGCCAGAATCCCCCTTCGTCGGCTACGCCGAAATACTTGTTCCGCTCGCGAAAGATATCGCCGGCTGCGTGATATACGTTGTGCGTAATTTCCAGAACTTCTGAGAATGTTTGGGCGCCAGTCGCAATCAATAAGAAGTCCTGAACATCTGTACGCCAATTGGCATGCGCTCCGCCACCGACAATCTGGATTTCAGGAACGGGAAGAAGTTTCCCTTTCCCTGCACCTAAATAGGCATATAGCGGCTGATTCAATGCCGCCGCCGCTGCATTCGCAGCAGCCATCGAAACCGCAAGAATTGCGTTTGAGCCGAGCCTGCTCTTATTCGGAGTGCCATCCAACGCAATCATCTTTCTATCGAGTGAAGCCTGATCGAGCACGTAGTCCCCCGTTAGTTCGGGGGCGATGATGTTCTCGATGTTCGCAATTGCCCTGAAAACAGACTTGCCACGAAATCTTTTGGGATCGTGGTCCCGCAACTCCAGTGCCTCAAACTGCCCGGTGGATGCGCCCGACGGAACCAGGCCTTTCCCACGTGAGCCATTCGCCAGAACCAGTTCGGCTTCGATCGTCGGTACTCCACGGGAGTCGTAGACCTGCCACGCTGTAACAGAAGCGATCTTCATAGCTGGTCTAGTTGGCTCCAATCTTTGATATCTGTGCGAGCCATGCCTGCGCGAGATCATCCAGGGTCTGCGGAGAAAACGCCAGATATTTGCCAACAAACTGGCGGACGAACTCTTGCTTCGCTGGTGATAAGTATTCCACGGGAGATTTCCCGTCCATTCGTGCCAGCATCAACATCAGGAGCAACGGAACGAGCGTCTTTTTCCCTGGGATCATCGAATTCACCCGACGTGATTCTCGCATACTCACACCAGAACGAGTTCACCATCTCTTCCATGTGAACGGTATCCGGAGCGTGATACAAAGCTTTGAGTAAAAGGTGATTCAAAAGAAACGCTACGTCAAATAACGGCTCTCCATACCATGCAACTTCACAGTCAATGAGCACCATCCGATCATCTCCGATCAGGATGTTTTTGGGGCTGAAATCGCCGTGCACAAGTGCATGTCGCGTGCTCTCTACCCGGCGAGCCTCTGCTTCAAACATCTGTTGCAGCTCGGGATGTCGTGCTCCGGTGGTGAGCAAATAAGGTTCGATGCGCAGTTGGTGAAAACAGGCGGTTGTCTCAAACTGATGCCGCACTGAATCGTCTCCGGCTGTACGACGATGAACTTCGCCGATGATGCGTGCGGCGGCTCTTGCATCTTTCGGCTGGCAATTCCCACGCAACAACAAGTGCTTCCAATTTACGAAACCATCAGAGATGAACTCCATGCCAAAATAACCACGCTCCCCATTGGCGAAATATACTTTGGGTACCGAATTCGGCAGCATTGTCCCGACGATTTCAAGAAATTTTCGCTCAGTAGAATTCCGGCTGATATCCGCAAACCAATCGTCTCGTACCTTTAATTTTGCAAGCGCGCGCTTCACAACAAACTTCACGGTACCGTCGGTAATAAGATAAATCTCGCTTGAGACGCCGCCACCCAAAGGCTGGGCCTCAGCGTTCCAGCCCAGAACGTGACCATCTTCGCGTAACATTTCAAGCAATCGCGCAGCCTCGGTCACAATCCCACTCCCCCAGCGACATACGAAAAAACCCAGCAAGTTGGCCCGCGGGAATCTGCATAGCCATAGTAGGACCGGCTCATCCCTTCAACTCCCATAATGCATTTCGGAAAAGGCAGATTCCAGATCATCTTTCAGTGGACGCTTCGCCGAGATTTTCTTCCGCTTCAATTCAGAGTGGTATGACCGGACTGCCTCAGCCGGCTTCAGATCTCCATTCACGATGCTTCGCATGGTTGAGATGAATGCAAGCGGATCCTCAGAGTCCTTTATTTTTCGGCCATAGAGCGCTGCTCGAGCTCCGTACTTCTGAGCATCGGACAGAAGCTGAAAGGCATCCAGTGTCGTGCCACTACCGCCACCCATAATTCCCACGATTGTCGAAGGATCGTAAGCTACTAGTTCCTCCAACGCCCGAGCCCCGAAGTAGGGCACCTTCAGGAATATCGGGCGATTGTCTATCGAGACACCGGCGAGTGTACGGCAGATTTGATCATTTACGAAGAAGGGTATCTCTTCCGGCGCGATGCCACACTCGACATTCGGCGCAAACACTTCCAGAAAGTATTGAAAATTCTTGCGACTCGCTTCAGCGCGGAACTCCTTAAATGCCAGGAGCGCTTCTAGGTCAATCTCCGGCCTGTT
The DNA here is from genome assembly GCA_963816335.1 of uncultured Acidobacteriaceae bacterium. Classification (GTDB taxonomy): domain Bacteria; phylum Acidobacteriota; class Terriglobia; order Terriglobales; family Acidobacteriaceae; genus JANXZS01. Next base: position 124,184 of record CAWFKA010000002.1, read on the forward strand.
ATTAAAGGTAATGGAGTAGAGCCCAAGGTTCACAACGGGCTCACCGTTCACGGGTCGGAGCACGCTCCCGTATTGAGCCTCCTCAATGTACGACGAAGCGAAGGGGAGCGACGGGTACTCTCTATATTTGCCACCACGCGGACACCAGACGTCGCTGGTGTCATTGGCTCGCATCGCGGGTGTAACGTCTGATTCCGTAAACAGCTTTTCGCGATGCGCGAGCAAGCTCATGGTTGAAGCAGACCCGAGCAGGATGTCCACCACCCCTTGCTTCACCACATTTCGAATTTGCTCCAGGAACTCCGGCATTGTGCGGAAGCGACTGGCTTGACCGTCGCCAATCAGGCCTGGGCTCGGCACACCCCAACACAAATCTGCGTCACGGGCATCTGCAAGGATGAATTCCTTGCAACTCGAATTCGAATGGATCTCTTTTAGTTTTCGTTCAAGTCGGGAAGTCATATGTGATCAGGATTCTACGTGTCGCCTGAGTTCAGGTGAAAGTACAGCGAGATTTGCGCGCTTGATAGATTCTCGCGTCGGCAGATTCGAACGGCCTCCGAGACTGAGCGCCACGTGCGCGGCAATCCATGAGGCGAACTCCATCCGCGGGTGCAATGGCAATCCGTCAAGAAGCGCAGAGGCATAAGCGCCGTGATAGGCGTCGCCGCACCCCGTGGTGTCAAGCGCGTCCACTTTGAAGGCAGGCTGATGGTGAATTCCGTCGCGTGTGTGTGCCCAGCTTCCGTTCACGCCGTCGGTAGCGATCACTTGTCCGGTGGTCCAGGAGCTCAGTTCTCGAAGGGCCTCTTCAACCTGCAAGCGCCCGCTCAACCGTTGTACCGTAGCGAGCGGAAGAATGATATGCGATCCCGACTCGATGAGCCGCCGAAGAGTCTCGGGATTGCCTGCCTCAATATCGAGCACTGAGTGGCAGGCTGTTCCCCGGATGGCCTCAAGCATGGCCAGCGCGGCGTCCGTTTCATAGCCGTCCACAAGGATCAGCCTCGCTCGCCTTACCTCCGGCACTGGAATATCGTCGCTTCTTAAAGAGCGATAGCCTTTCAGGGAATATATAACGGTCCGTTCTCCACTGTAGGGATCAATCTCCACAACAGAGACGCCGGGCGTCGATAATTCATCGCGAATAAAGAAATCTTCCAGCACTCCGTGGCGGGTAAGTTCGGACCTCGCAATGCAACTCATCGCATCGCTGCCCATTCGCGCAACAAAACCGGTCCGCCAACCCAGCGAAGCGATAACGCTGGCCGCATTCCCTGCGGGCGCTCCCCCCTGGATAAGCAGATCCTGCGCCTCATGCTTCTCACCCCGCTGCACGTTCTCCGGCAGCCGAACAAGAACATCTACAATGTTCAATCCGGTAACCAGGACGTCTACTGCCTGCGCGGAACTCATGAGAAGCTTAGGCCAGACGACTGAGATTCTGGGACAACAGAAATTTCCTCGACGCCCAGCCAGTGATGAAGCATTGCCAAATCCTGCTTCCAATGGCCGAATCCAAGGCTCCAGTGATGATCCAACCCTCTGCTCATAATTGTGTTCATAATCTGCCCGGCGCTGAAGGGCGGCTTTGGTTGCATTTCGCAATAATTCCCGCGAAAGAGAAGCGGCGTTTCCACCAACTCTCCTTCGAAAGCAAAGGCCCGATGCGCCGCTGGGGATTGATATCGCAGAACAGTTGCCGGACCCATTTCAAGAAGAAATTCCATCATCAGGCCAACCGCGTTCGCTGACTCTGCATTCTCCAGGATCGAATGACGGCGCGCTTCGTATTTTGTACCCTTTTTCAGCCAGCGCGTGGGGCTGGCACCACAGTGCCAAATACCGATTCTATTCCGCGCGATATCAAGCTGGGACAAATCCATCATCGTTGAAACAGACTCACCCTCACTCAGAAAATTCATAGCCAGCGAAGAAAGCAGGCCGTTCATCTCCCCTTCTTCCGCAGTACAAAGTCCAATATCGTTCAGCATGGACACACTTCCGTCGGTCGTGCATCCATATTGGTCAATCAGTTCAGGCCAGCTCTTAATCACGCAACCGAGGTAGTTCTTCGAAGCGGCCCAATCCAGTGCTGCGAATCCGATACGCAGTGTCTGAAAAATTTGTTCGTCTGGCACGTCATTACGGGCACAGGAGGTCGAGTTCACTATGACGTCGCGCAGTCTATGCAGAGTCAGCGGCGGAAAATTTGCGGGCGTGATCAAACGCGGCCTGCAAATCTATTCGGTCAAATCGCAGACCGAAGCGCCGCATCACTGCGAGCTCATCTACTTCGCCGTCATAGAATGCTGTGACGCGCGATCCTCCGATGTGCAGAACGCGCCCATGTAGGAATCGCGCCCGAGCCCGCGCGCTTCGCGCAAAACCCACGATCATTGTTTTAGCCTCGGGGCCCTGCGGCGCGTTTAGCCATGCGTATTTCACTCCGAGGCGATGAAACATGTTGAGCAGGAAGTTTTGGCAGCAAAGTCGATTGCTTTCAAGGCGGCCGCTTTCCGTCAAAGACTCCGGGATCGACCAACTCAACAACGGCAACGGGTGATCGATGAGCCATCTCCCCAGTTGTGATCCTATTTCGCCAGCCGTGTATGCCGCATGGAAGAGTACGACCCCGTCGACCCCTCCGGACAGTGTGCCATTGAGAAAAGCGATCAGTTCATCTGGATCTTCCATCGGCGCCGCTGCCGAGACAATCGTGAATTGTTCCGAATCAAGAGTCTCGCTAAGTTCGCGGACGGCGCTCTCGAAGACGTGGCATGCGCGACCCCACGGAAAATGTATCTTTACTCCACAACCTATAACCACAAGGCGCGTCGGCCCGGGCACAGGCAACGGCTGCATCATTTCCGTCAAGAGCCTGGTGGTCACACCCTCCGCAGGGAGACGATATCCGGTTGTTCTCCCGACGTTGCGAGTTGTTTCTGAAACCATGTCGCTGACAGTCTTCATGGCATTTTCCTTGCTATTCCCATTTCAATCCGCAAGTTCGCGTTCCAGTTGTTCCAGTGTTTTCCCTTTTGTTTCAGGCAGTTTGAAATAGATGAATACAAATCCGGCGAAACAGATTGACGCGTATACCCAGAAGCATCGTGCGAGTCCCAATTGCTCATACATCAATGGAAATGTCTGGGAGAGCAGGAAGTTGCCCAACCATAGCGCCACCACGGAGATGGACATCGCCGCACCGCGAATGCGGTTTGGGAAGATCTCCGATAAGATCACCCATGTCACGGGCGCCAGGGTGCAGCAGTAGCAGGCGATGGCGGCAACCACGAGGATCACCGGAAGAATACCGGTCAATGGTTGTGATACGCCCATCCCGTCGCAAGGTAGATGAGGGTTAGTCCGGCCGCTCCTCTGAGCATCAGCACACGACGCCCCCAGCGATCTACTGTCCCAATGGCGAGGAATGTCATCAACACTCCGACCACGCCGGTAATAATGATTGAAACAAGATGCCAGACACAGCATAACCCGCGTCTGCAAAAATGCGCGAGCCGTACTGATAGATAACGTTGATGCCGCACCATTGCTGAAAGACCGCGAGCACAGCACCGAGCATCAGTATCTTCAGCATCTTTGGTGTGAGTAGTTCCCGAAGATCGACTTTGTCGATCTCGTTCACGAAAGTGGCGTCTATTTCGTTCAGGGAGCGAACCGCGTAGGGATAGCCGCCGATTTTGGTAAGTACTTTCAGTGATCGATCATTGCGTTTTCTTGGCCAGCCAGCGAGGGCTCTCCGGTGCAAACATCATGGACACGAGGAAGACTGAAGCGGGGAGAGCCGTGACGCCGAACATCCAGCGCCATCCGAATTGCACGTTCCAGGAGTCGAAAGGTATCTGGGTGACGGTCGTCCCCGGCGGCATGGGCCGCGCGATCAGCCAGTTCACTATCTGCGCCAGCATTACTCCGAGCGCAATCGTGAGCTGATTGAGTGGCGACCAGACGGCCTCGCATACTGGCCGGCGCGACTTCAGCGATGTAGAACGACGAGAGGTTGGAAGCGATTCCGATGGCGACGCCGCCGAGGACACGATTGATTACGAAAAGAAGGAACGTCGGTGCCATTCCGGTGCCGAGTGAGGTCACAACAAAAAGAAGGCCGGAGGCAATCAGCAGCGGTTTGCGCCCAAATTTATCGCTCAACGCACCGCCGAACATCGCTCCGAAGAGCGCTCCGATCAGAGGCGCTGCTCATCGCCCATCCAATTTGCACTGCGCTTGTTAGATGAAAGTATTTCTCGTAGAAGAGTTCAGCGCCGCCAATGACTACCCAGTCGTATCCAAACATCAGACCGCCTAAAGCGGCTGTTAAGGATATGGCGACAATATAGGCGCTGTTGAATTTTGAATCGCGGTCTTCGCTTATCACTGTAGAAGCAGGGACGGGTATCACTTCGAGACTCCGCGGTTTCCAAACATTCTTAGGATGCGGTACCGAGAAGTCGGTCAGAAGTCCGGCAGACTCGTTGCAGCACTTCAAAGATATGTTCCGATTGCAGCAAGACTCTACCGCTCGCTTGCCATCTGTCAACTTTGGTCGGGATAACCGCGCGCAGACAGAGGATTCCGTTGACACTTTGATCCGTTAACCGGGATCGACCAGCGTCGACGCCCGATATTCCAAGCTAAATTCACGTCTTCGCCTCGAGGGAATTCTCGCAACATTCGGGCGTGGGGTTGGGTATACTGACCCGTTTCTCTGCAGATCCGATCCCATCTCGCCGGTGATCGCTGGATGTAAAGTTGTCGTCAAGCGAATCAAAGGCGTCTTCACCTCTCGAGCCATGCGAACCTTTTCCGGGTCAAGCCCGTCGATGTCATCCCCAGGTATTATCGAGGCCGCACGTTTCAGTATTTAGGAATCGACGGGTCGACTTTCTCCGACCAGCGCAAAATGCCGCCGGCAAGATTCGAGACCCTCGGGAACCCAGCCTGTCGCAGGGCATCGACGGCTTTGGCGCTTCGCGCACCACTCCTGCAATAAACAACCAACTCGCGGGTTGGATCCAACTCCCGCATGCGCGACGGCAGGTCACCCAAAGGAATCAGGTATCCGTTCAGATTGCAGATATTGTATTCGTATGGCTCGCGAACATCGAGCAGGAAGATGTTGTCGCCCGCATCAATTCTCCGCTTGAATTCTTCGGGCCCTATCTCAGGAACGCGAATGGCGTTGGCAGTAATTTCTGGACCTATTCCACAGAATTCGTCGTAATCGATGAGTTCTCGAATGGATGGATTGCTGCCGCAGACCGGGCAGTTTCGATCCTTGCTGATGCGAAGTTCGCGGAACTTCATGGCCAGGGCGTCGACAAGAAGGAGACGGCCCACCAACGACTCGCCAATTCCGAGAATTAGCTTCACCACTTCCGTCGCCTGAATGATTCCCAGCAACCCCGGAAGAACTCCAAGGACCCCGCCTTCCGCACAGGAAGGAACGATTCCTGGCGGTGGCGGCTCCGGATAGAGGCACCGGTAGCAGGGGCCGTTCGACGCACCGAAAACTGTCGCCTGTCCCTCAAATCGAAAGATCGAGGCGTAAGCATTCTGTTTCCCTGACAGCACGCATGCATCGTTTATCAGGTATCGCGATGGGAAGTTGTCAGTTCCGTCAGCGACGATATCGAAGTCTTTCATTATTTCGAGAGCATTCGCGCTTGTAAGCTTTGTCTCAAAAGGTCGCACTTTGACGAACGGATTGATCGCCGCGATTTTCTCGGAGGCCGAATGAACCTTCTTTCGTCCAACGTCGGCTGTCGTATGGATAATCTGCCGGTGAAGATTGGTAGCGTCCACAACATCGAAATCGACGACCCCAATCGTGCCCACGCCAGCGGCGGCAAGATAGACGAGCAGGGGGGAGCCAAGCCCACCAGTCCCAACGCAGAGCACCCTGGCAGCCTTGAGCTTTTCCTGTCCAGCCAAGCCCACCTCGGGCATGATCAAATGCCGCGAGTAACGGAGCGTTTCTGCCTGGCCGAGAGAATCGTCGGACTGATCGGTATCGCTGGACATGAACGGTTTCCGCCTGAAATCCAAGTCATTTGATTCTGAGGCAATCAGTTAATCGATGACTACGATTTCTTCAATCTGGAAGCTTTTGGCTTCGTCTCCACCAAGCAGGAGAAATGAATTCGTCATCACCGCCGCTCCCTTTTCAATGCTGGTAATTACGTAAGAACACGCTGTCCAATGCGCTTCCGCGAGATCGGTGACGGACCATTGCGCAGAATGATCGGGATGAGAGTGATAAAAACCCAGAATCTCTCTTCCTACAAGACGAGACTCCCTCTGAATAAGGATCAAGTCACTGGGATCGATGTTATAGCGGTTTTGAGGAGAATCATTTCGGGTGTTTTTGCAACGTACTACGTCCTGAACAGTTCTAATCTCCATTCCCGTACTTTGGCCCACAAGAACCCCGCAGCTCTCGTGCGGATAGGTTTCCTCTCCATGCCCTCGAATCTGGTTCAGGTGCCCTTTGTTCATTCTTAACGTCATGTGCTTTTTCTCATTGGCGAAATTTGTTCGCGTTACAACTCTCCGCTGCTGTCTCTTCTTTGGCGAACAATTGAGTTCGATTGTCCCATAGTATGTTACGTCTCGCGGTCGCCAAGTTTCTTTTAATTTCCCGGCCGACCAGAGTCGAAGCCCAGAGTGAGTCGTGCTGGTGGCAGCCCGGCAAGGGCTGAACAATGTAAACTTACTCTCTCTACTTCAGCGGGCAGTGTGTCGAAAATAGTCCGCGGATTCGGTCTGACATGCACGCAGGTTTCGGAAAAATCCGGTCGAAGTTCGAGCTCACTGGCAGTTACCGTAATCCCCACCGGGTGCCAGGGGCAGGTCGCGGCCGCGGCCGCGTCATGCAGGTCGAGCATCGTCGACCGCTTGCCGATCGACGTGTGGGAGCAGTGCTCGATCTCCGGCGGATACCGCGGCGGATACCCGCAGCACATCAGCACGTGCGCGGCCAGCGTCCGGGTCGCAGTCGGACCCGCGATAGACCGCACGGTGATCGAGGACGCGCACGCCCGTCAGAGGCTGGTCGCCGACTATCGAACTCTCCGCGTCACGATCGGTGCGTCGAGCGTGGTCACGTCGAGGAGCCGCTCCGCGCTGACCACGCGGCCCTGGTCGTCCGCGAGCCACTCCAGTAGGGACCGCGCCAACGGTGCCGCGCACACCGCCGGCCGCCGCGAGTGCGTCCTCGAGCTCGAACGCTTTGCCAGGTACCGATCGCGCGCCGGACGTCAGCGGACCGTCGCCTGGAGCACGCCCAGGGTCCGTTCGAGGTGGTGTGCGAAGTTGGTGTGGAGCTGAATGAAGCGTTCGTCGGCAGTGCGGTAGAAGCCGCTGATCGCGTTCCAGATATCGCCCTGCGCCTGCCCGTCGACGCGCAGAAGCCGGGGTTCAGGGCACAAAGGAATCGATCACGCGCTCGACCGACAGCGTCCACCGTCTGCCGGGGCGCCCCCCCACCGTTCGCGCACGGGGGCCCGCGGCGCGAGCCGCAGCGCCGGTGGCGGCGGCCGCGGCGGCGCCGATCGCGAAGCTCGACGGGAGGATCGGATCGCGGCGCTCGTCGAGCTCGACATCGTCGAGTGCTGCGGGCGTCACCACCCAGCACGGCCCAGGTTGCTCCACGAGCGCGTTTCACCGGCGCGACCGCCGTGCTCACACGGTCGTGGCCGCGATCGGCGCGGGCCCACGCGTAGTCGGCCTTGCCCGTCGACGGTGCGCACGACCTCGTCGACGACGTGCACGGCGCGCGGCACCTTGTAGCCGGCCAGGTGCGCGCGGCAGTGCTCCTGGAGCGTCGCGAGATCGGGCGCGGCGCGGCGTCGGATGGCGTCGACGATCGCGACGACGCGCTGACCGAACTGCGCGTCGGGCGCGCCGACGACGACCGCGTCGGCGACGCCGGGATGACCCTTCAACACCGCTTCGACCTCCTCGGGGTACACCTTCTCGCCGCCGGTGTTGATGCACAGCGAGCCGCGGCCGAGGAGGTGCACCGTGCCGTCGGCGTCGATGGTCGCCATGTCGCCGGGCAGCGACCAGCGCACGCCGTCGATCTCGACGAACGTGCGCGCGCTGCGGTCGGGATCCTTGTAGTAGCCGAGCGGAACGCGGCCGCGAGTGGCGAGCCGACCGACGATGCCCGAGCCCCGCGGCACCGGGCGCAGGTCGTCGTCGACCACGATCGTCTCGGCCTTGGCCGCGAACGTCAGCGACGCGCGGCGCGGTCGACCCGCAGCGTGTAGTGACCGCGACCGCCTGCGCGGGCGATTCCGACGAGCCGATGCCTTCCACGATCGCGAGCACGGAAGGAAGTCGGCCATCAGCGCGTCCTTGGCGTCACCGGAGAGGATGCTGCCGCCGGAGCCGAGCAGCAGCAGCGAAGACGTGTCCCACCGGCCGGGGTGCTCCGCGAGCGCGGCGAGCAGCGGACGCGTGCTGCGTCGCCGACGAGGTTCATCGCGTTCACGCGTTCGCGTTCGACGAGGTCCAGCACGTACGTCATGTCGACGTGCGGGCGGTCGCACAACACGACTTTGCCT
>CAWFKA010000003.1:0-101024 GCA_963816335.1 uncultured Acidobacteriaceae bacterium
CTTTCTTAGGCCAGGTTTCTGTTCTTATTATTGGCCATATTTCCTCACAGTTATTTCTGCCGTCGGGCAGCCTTCTTCACAGTCTTCTTTACGGCTTTGTTCACGGCTTTCTTAGCCGGCGTCTTCTTGGCTGCGACTTTGGTGGCGGCCTTCTTCGTGGTTGACTTCTTAGCCACGGTCTTGGTCATGGGTTTCTTGATGGCCTTCGTGGCAGGCGCTTTCTTTGCAGCCTTCTTCGCGGGCTCTTTTTTGGCAACCTGCTTGACCGGAGCTTTCGTCGCAGGTGCCTTCTTTAAAACCTCTGTTACCGTCGCCACCGCTGCACCAACTGCCGTTTTAACTGTGCCAGCCACAAAGCCAACCGCCTCACCGGCCTTTTCGACCATCGTTTTCTCAGCCATTCTCGGATCCCTCAGTCTTTGTGTTTGCACGCAGTTACAAATTGTAGAGGCCATCGAAGTACGCGCCCAAATCTTTCCCTTCAGGTTTTAGGCTTTTTCAGTTTCTGGCAGGATGATCGCTCATCCGCCGCAAATGCCTTCGAGCCTTTTCGCTGCGCTGCAGAGTCCCCCATGAGAAGCCATGTTGCTGCTCGGCGATCTATCCTTCGACGCTTGACAACAACTTAATGAAAGAACGAAGCCTATGTCTACGACTCAAATTCAGCTACCCAAATTGACTGTTTTTACCAGACAGCCCGAGGTGAGCTCTTCGCTATCCGAGCGTTCTTGTAAAGTCGGCTTTTCGGAAAAGTTCAGCTGAAGTTGCCGATAACGTTTTTAGGGAATTTCGCCATTTATCCGAGAAGCCGACTATTCAACCAAGTGACAATTCCCGGACAATACGCCGCGTCACCCGATAGACGTGCCGAATCGAGTCTTTGGGCTTTACTGAATACGCACCAACTTTACCTTCACCATGGCGACTTTCAGTTTCGGCAGGCTTGATCCGAACAATTCATCGCCATTGATCCTGCGGCCAGACATCCACTTTCCGTTCTCATAACGGACTTCGTCCTTTGCGGCGACAATGACCTTTCCCGGTCCTGAATCAATCGTGAAGGAGGGATCCCCATTCGAACCGATGAAGAGGAATTCGTCGGGTGCGGTGTTCACCACAATGGCGAAAGGCCGCTTGTCACTCGGCATTGCACGCGATTCCAGAGAAACGCCCGCTCCAAGCTTGTTGTCCGAATCGGGCTTGGGTGCTGGCGGGCCAAACTCCACACCCGGTGAAAGCGTAATTTTGTAGCCGCCCAGGGAAATAGATTCGGACTTTTCTCCGTCGATAACCAGGATGCCGTTCACCTTACCTGCTGCCTGCCACTCAGCCAATTGGGGAAGCATGGGAGAAAGTACCTTGTACGCCTGCGCAACCTGCCCATCTGGACTCAGATCTTCAATACCGAACGGAGACCAGCCCAGGGCAGAGTAACGACCGAGGGCAAAGAAGAGATTCCCCACTTCGTCGCGAGCTTCGGGAATGAACAATGGATTCCCGGATCTGGCATAGAGCGCACACGTCCCCTTGAAGTCCGGTACATAGATATCGGGAGCGAACAAATCGATCGAGGGAGCGGCCGCCCGGTAAATGTCCATCATGCGTGCAACCGGACCACCGCTCGGCCATTGGCCGGGCAGATCCGCCTTCGGCTGAGGACCGAGCCACGCATTCACATACATGGGGATGTTCAACTGGGCTTTCCCCTCTTTGACTACCTGGTTGACGTATCGCCCCATGTAATAAGCCATGAAGACCTCATCCGCCCACTCATTCTTGCCGAAGACTTCCTCCCAGCTACCCTTTGTCTTGTAACCGGTCTTCCCCCAGACCTCCTGCATTTCCGGCAGCAGGGTGTCTTTATGCTCTGTGAGGTACTTCATCAAATCGGCTGGAACAGGCCCGGCCCATGCTGCGTCTGCCATCGGCGAACGGTCACGGCTGTCGCCCAGGCTGCCAATCTCGTTCTCCACCTGCATCATGATGACCGTGTGCTGAGGATCGACCTCCTTGATATGACTCATCAACGCAGCAAAGGCCTTGGCGTCGGCCTTAACCGTTTCCTTGCCAAACGGGCTCAGCGGCCCCGTGCCTTGCTCTTCGGATTTCTTGGCCAGAAAGGTACTCATTCCTCCATCGGGCCGCACGTTGAGCACCATCGGCGGGAAGCGCTTTGGGTCTGCCTTGACCCAGTCCGGAGGATAGCTCGAACCTGCGTTCTTCCAGGTTGCGAACCAGATCAGCACAAGCCGCATATTTCGCTGTCGCGCCTGGTTGATTTGGTCGTCAACGAGAGCGAAATCAAACTTGCCCTCTTTCGGCTCGACCAATTCCCAACTGGCGGTGCCGATCACCGTGTTGAGGTGAAGAGCGGCAAGCTTGTCCCATATCGGTCGCATGTACTCGATGCTCGAAGCGCTCGAGTTATGCAATTCACCTGCGAGCATGATGTACGGCTTGTCGTCGACGAAGAACTGTTTGACTGCGCCATTCTGACGGATTTGCGGTAAAGGAGCCGTTTGAGCTTCGCAGGTCACAGCGGCGCATAGAAATAGAGAAATCACGAACTTCATGCAGGCCATAAGTTTCGATACCCCTTCAGCTACGCCGCCAATGACAGCGTTGGCTTCGTCCTCAGCTATCTTACGCAATCAAACACCTGAAACTTCGCGCCCTAAAACCAGTCTTCTGCAGGAACTCCAGTATCTGCCCAGTGGGCGGAAAAACCGGCTTCTCGAAAGTTACTACCGATTTTGCCATCGTGCATCTTTGCACATTGGTTCCAGAAACACGCGGCCACACGGCTGCTCGCGCTTTGTCCAATAACGGCATTTGGATTCATCTATCCGGCTCTTGCGCAAGCGGTGCCGACATGGCCTACGGAGCCATGGCAGGCGTTGTCACGCTTTCTCTTATAATCGCTGTCATCCCGGTTCCTGGGACTGCCGCTGTTGAGAACTGAGCAGCCGAGTCGGATGACAGAATTGCCAATGGATCCTGGGTGAGAGGCCCGTAATACAATGTCGGGCAGAGGGGCAAAAATGCGCAAACGAAATGGAGTACTGCTCGTTGCAGTTGCCGTCGTTCTTTCAGCTGCGGCGGGCGCTGAGAAGCAAACGGGAACTGCATCGCTCAAGGACTTTCAACCGGCCGGTACTACGGACAAGAAGAACAAGACTCAGCAGTTCGATTTAATGTTCGACACGACAGATCATGAATACACCTGCCGGACGAAATCGAAGATCAAGGCCACCGACTACCCGGTGGGGAGCCAGGTCAGGTACCAGGTCGACAACGACAACGGCAAACTGAAGAACGCAAGCGGGAAGGAAATCAAGTGCACGATCGTCCGCGTTGAACAGTTGCGGACTACCCCAGCACCTTCGCCAAAATAGGCCGTCAGCAACAAAAATTTTCCGCGACATTGTAATCGCCATGTTATGGTTTTTGACCTCAACATGGCATATTTAGCCGCACAGGGCGCACACAGCGCACAGTTCCTTCAATCGATAAGTAAATTGGCGATTACGCGCGAATTGGTAGCGATTCCGAGGCTTAGGCGGGATGGGGGGCAGGTGCGTCCAGTGAAGTGAAGACACATTTATGGCCGATCAAAGAGGAGAAGTACATCACCGAGTTCCATGCGAGAACTTTTTCGAAGACAACCTGCCAGAGATCTGTTCGAGTGTGCACAATGGCCGCCTGTGCCCTTATGCACTTATTTAGGGGTATTGGGACAAACGGAGAAGTCTCTACCCCTTGGCCTGATCGCGAAGCGCAAGGTCGATTGCTTGATCCCGGATGCGAGAATCAGGCCGACATGATCGACATGAATCATCGGGGATGAGTTCATCGATTACTACAAATTACTCCCTATTGCTGCCGAGGGTCCCCGGTATTTTCCCCGTGTATCTGGACGAATCTTGCTGAGAACCATGCGGAGGAAAAAGAAGCTGAAGCGCCACGGCGCATCCACTCATACGGCTTTGCAAACGGTGAATCGAGGCAGAGCCACTAGTCAGGATACCTTTAAAACGCAGGAATCATGCTGAAACTCAGATTGTGCTCTATCGACTGCTGTTTTGAGGAACCTGCAATCGTGCAACAAAGGGCGATAAGAGATGGCCTTCACCAAAGGGCTGTATGACGGGCGGGCGGCGCAGAGCCATCAACGTCATACGTCCAACGTCATACATGCCATAAATGATATTGGCTCGCCAGATATCGCTGCGGAAGGTGAGGATCTCACGCCGCAGATAGCGGAATACGTGATTACCCGGTTTGAAATTGCCACCATTTGAGTTCGCATCAAGCTCGGGATTGCCAGGTTTGCATTCTTTCAACTGAATGACTGCAACCGAGCCGTCGGTGCGAACCCAGTCTCCGGTTGCGTTCTCGGTGAACGTGGGGCTTGCGGGACGGGAAACATAGCTGACTGAACTTACGCATCCGGCAAAATTCAGATCACGAATCACTTTGGCGCGCTCGTCGTCGATATTCGACGAAATGTGATGCACAAAGCCGTGGTACTTAACCGAGAGGATGGCGCTGGTATCGTGGGTCGAGGAAGCTATCCAGGCCGAGCCACTTGACCCTTCGAGAGGCCATTGCCAAATGCGCAGATGGTCCCGCCGACCGTAACTGTTTAAACCCTTCTGCCAACTCATGTCCTGCGGTTTACCCTCCAGCAAGAAAGTCTTCATCGGCTGTTGCGCGTATCCGCTGTTGTTCAGCAATGCATAAAGATTGCGCGCAAACGAACGCTTCGACACCGAATCGCTGGTATGCCACCCCGCCTCAAGAAATGCCGCTTGTACTTCCTTTCGCGATCCAATAAACACAAGGTTTATCAAGTCAGCATTCACGAATTTCGTGGTCGTTGCACGTTGTGGCATTGCCTGGATCCAGTCATCGAGTTGAGATGTATCAACTGAGGCCACATCATTCGTCGTTCTGGCCGCGATCGGAAGCGCGGAAACCGCGGCCTTCATCTTCAGGCGAATATCTGTGCCTACTGGGTAGTAAATTTCTGGCTCAGGAAAAATCGGAAACGTAGCCTTGTAAACGATCAACCCCAAATCGGAGTAGGGATTCCATGTAGGCAGGTGAATCAAGCGGCTGTTGATTCGGCCCTGAAATGTGTCGCTGCTAAGCACGCCTTGGATAACGCCGTTCTTCATTTGCTCGCGCGCGTTTTCCACTTCCTCCACGCGGGCCGACATCTGGATTGTTGAGCCATCTGCCGCGGTAGCCTGATTGAATTCAAGTTCAAGTGCTGCAGTTTCATGACGAATGCCCCATCCCACCTTGCGTTTGGAACGAACCACGCCGTCGATGGTCGTGCCCATTGGCAATAGAGTGTCGTCGCCACAACCAACATCCTGCGTCAGAACCGCGTGTACCGCATCACCTACATGGGCGGTGTAGGTAGAAACTGGACTGGAGAGGCGGATCCAGAGCAACTGGCCTTCGGACAATTGATCACAACCCAGCGCAAAACTTCCAGACGACAATAAAAATAGCATTCCGAGCCCGCAGCCCAGACAGGTAAGGATTCTCAAACTCAACAAGCTCCTTCCCAAATCTGACTAAGGCGAGATTGCCAGGAATCCCTCAGCCAAAAAAGCAACGCGGAATAAGAAGTAGAGAAATGCCGTCCCATTTTGAATCGTCTCATCGGGATCGTTCCTTGTCCATCCCGCATACATCACTTCGTCCTTCCCAGCAATCTCGCCCCGCGTCTGGGCCCATCGGGCTTTTGGCGACTGTTGAGTCAATATTTCCTGCGCGTCGTTCGAAAACGCTACTGCTTAGAGGCCAGCGGAGGCCCGCTGATTCGTTTCGCCCTGAGGTGGAGCGCTATGTCAACATGATCGGCGATCTTGACGAACGGAATACTGCCGTCCATTCCGTAATCCTTTCGGTTGAAGACCATGGTCCCCTTAATCTCGCCCGAGCCCGTTTCCCTGCCGGAAACAGTCAGCGTCAACTTCTCCGGTTTGGATACCCCGCGGATCATTAAGTTCCCATCCACTTCATAGATGTCAGGACTGGTCTGCACGATCCTCGTCGACAGGAACGTGATCTCCGGATAATGCTCCACGTCGAAGAAGTCTTTCAGCTTACCGTTCTTCATGCCGCTTCCGGTATCCACACTGCCTGGGTTAATTTTCACCTCTAAAACACCTGTCGACACGTCATCAGATCTAAATGTTAATGTGGCGCCCCACTGGTCGAATTTTCCGGCGATCGTCGTCGAAGACTTCACGTGGAACCTGATCCAGCTCTCAACTGGCGTAATTTCGAAGACCGGACCTTGTGCTCGACCGAGCGACGGAAACAAACAATACGCTGTGAGGCAAACGACTGCGAATCGCATGCCGCTGAGTGTGAGCTTTTTTCGTTTCATTGTTGTCGCTCTGATTCTTTTTTGATTGTTGCGTGGCCGGAGTTCTGTTTTCAGAGTTGCATGCACAGGCCTGTATTTGTCCATTGGGATCGTAATACAGGTTCCGCAATATCAGCAGGGCTGTTCTTTGGCGGAATCGATGTCTACCAGCGAAGCGCCAGTGTGTTAAACGCCAAGTCTCACGCCGCGTACCAAGGATACTCCCGTTTGTCGAGCATGGAAATGATATCGCTTCAAGCACGTTTCTCATCACGTATCGCATCGGTCTTACACTTGAAGCACCACAGAGACGATAGGTGACTTATCCTGTGACGTTGAGATTCTTAGTTCTCTCCAGCACGATGTGATTCATCACGCGATATATTTCTTTACACGTGAAATCTGTCTCATTACAGTTCGATGAACGACCAGAGATGTTGCCGAATCGAGAGCACCTTTCCAGCTTCCGGATGGAATTCCCACTCCCACTATGACCGAAGCCAAGCATAGGAACAAAGAGCAGCTAGCGACGGGCCGAAGCCAAACTCCTTAAGAAAGGAGCTTGGCAGACCTCAAAACAAGTCATCTACATCCCGTTTCATTTTCTCAACACCAGCGATTTTGGTAGAGACCTTTCAGTCTTGGAGTTTCCGATTGGATGTAAGAACGCATATCAAGCGGCTGCAAGAGAATTGCGTACCACTCCGCGCTGGCTGCTCTTCAGTTTCAGTCCCGTCGGGAAGAGCGATCTGTGTGGAGCTATCTCGGCTTCCTCTTCGGCATAAGGCCACCTAAGCCTGTCTGGCCGCCTGTTTTTCCTGAGACAGCATTCGTGATCGCCCCTTTTGCAGCGCCCGTTGCCAAACTCCCGATGTCCGGAACAAAACTCGGGTTCGAGGTTGTCCCTTGAACTTTGAAGGACACACCATTTCCACCGCCCCGCCCCGTCCTCTCCGCCCGAGCTTCGGATCTGTTCGTCTGCAGGTCGGCAGTCATGTTGAAATCGAGTGCACCGTTCGGGCTGATCGTACCGGCTCCCGTCAACACGCCGAGGGACGGTATGGTCACGTTGATGGCGTCGGCCCTTGTCCCGGTTGGAGCGACATGCGCATTCAAGCTGGCATTCTGAATGGAGGTGTCAGGATTGGAAGGGGCCTTTCCTGTGAAGGCTGATAAGGCGCCCAGTTTCGAACCCATATCGAACCCGGCCAACTTCGTGTTCGCCAGCCGCACGGGCCCGGCAATCACGAGATTGTCGAGAGGACCGCTGATTGCCAAGTCGGCCGACAATGTTCCACCATTCAACTTCGATCCAGAGGGAAGGACTACGCCAAGGGCGGGAAGCATCGCTTCCAATTCATCAACCGACATGTTCGGGGCGCTGAGTTTGAGATTCAGTACCTGCTTCTCACCCTGATTCTGAAATGCTCCAGTGAGCTTCGCCACTGACTTGCCAATCGCCACATCCCCTTGGGTGATGTTTCCTGCCTGGCGGTCCAGATCGTCATCAACGGCATATTTCACGGTTACGGTTTTCGGAGCCGGGGTTCCCTTGGTTGAAAGCTTGAGCTTTTCGCAGGTGACGGTGCCGGCCGCCTTGGCCTGACTGCCATTTGAGTTCACCGTTCCATCAAGATCAACTGAGCCGCCGATACCGGTCCCGGGATCGACGAAACCCGAGGCGGCGAGATCCAAATCCTTCACCTTCATTGAGGCTTCGAAGGGAGTCTTGGCCGCGTCCTGCGCATTGATCGGTCCCGCTTTGCCATTCAGCTTGGCATCGCCACCTCCGGGCAGGTTCACGGTCAGTTCGAACGGGAACTGAGAAGTTGAGGAGAAGTCGGAAACTTCCGCGTTTACCTTGTCGTAGACCTGCGGCTTCTCTGTGGAGTTGGGTTTGCCGATTGATAACTTTCCGTCTTTGATCTCGAGCTTGGCGATCGAGATCTGCGGTGGGGCACCTTGCTTCTCAGGCTCAGGAGCTTTTTCTTTGGCGGCCCCGCCGAGGCTCGAAAAGTTCCAGGTTCCATTGGCAGCTCTTAGCAAAGTGATCTGGGGCTCTTCGAGAGCGATCCCCGTTATGTTTAGTTTCTTCGAGAAGATGAGCGGCATTATTTCGACGCCAACCCTTAACGACTTCATTGTTATAAACGGTGATTTGCTGAAGGCCGGATCGTCAGCGATACTGACATTTTCCACGCCTACATTCCCGCTGAAGAGCGAAAGGCTCAATTCTCCCAGCGTCACCGGCCGTCCCAGGGCGCTCGTCAGTTCCGACTCGATCTTCGGTTTGAAGCTGTTGATGTTGATGAACAGCGGAAGTGCGATGAGGATTACTACCACTACCGCGGCAACGATTCCAGCGATCTTCCAGGTACGTTTGCTGACTTTTATGCCTTTTAGGGCTTCTATGGCTTTCATGGCTTGCTCCTTATCCTTTCTCACATTCGAGCAGCTTGTTTACAGAACCTGGATAATCCTTCGCCTATCCGAGACAGCGGCAACAACCTAGGACAGCAGACTAACTAAGAACTCCGCTCAAAGCTACTGGCTTTCCAGTGATTACGGAAGTTCCACAGCCCAGGAAACAATCTTCCAACCCGAGTTCTCTTTGCTCCATAACAGCAAAAGTGCGGGGGATTGTTCCTCCTCGTAGTTCAATCGACTGGCGCTCAAATAATGCGCCCCGTACTTTGCATCGGCAGGCTGCAAGTCTGGAGAATCGTCGGGCTTTTGACGATGCTGGCACAGAAAACTGTTGGCCTTCTGATCTGGCACGGCCATGATCGCGAAGGCATTGGAGTTTTCCTGCTGGACCGGGCGCAGCAGATCATTTTGGGGCTGCATGCCCGACATCATGTCCGAGAGGTTCGCGCTCGACGGAATTTTCGAGAGCGGTTGTTTCAGCCCATACTGAATTCTGGCTGCGGGCGTTAGTTTTTTCTGTTCTGCGGAGGGCGTCGCGAGACACGCGTACGAACCCGGTGATGCAAAGGCGGAAGCCTGGACAACATTCCGTTTCACGATCCAATCCTTGTAAAACTGCGTGATGGCTTTTACGGCGCCAGGATCAGCGGCAATGTTCTGCGGCTCTTCCACTGACGGTACGGCAGGAACGGCGGCGTTGTTTGGGACGAGACCCGCATCGCTGCCATCTTCAATACGGATGGCAATGATCTTCCAGTAATCGCCCTCCTGAGCCCAAAGCAGGGACATAACCTTGTTCCGGCTGTTTCCCTGTTTCCCGCGAAACGCGGTGGCGAAGTATTTTTCATTGGAGCCTTTGTTCGCATCGTTATCTGATGTCGTAACGCATTCTTCGTCTCGTCCCATGTCCGCCGGCAAGCTCACCAACCGAAATTCGGATGGAAACGCATTCTTTGCCGGTTTCAGATCTTGCGACCATTTGTCGGCTGGCTCGAACACGTCAGAAACGGAATTCACAGCGCCGAGGCTATCGCTGAATTTCTGCATTGCCTTCAGTGTTTGCAACCGGATCATGCCTTGCGGCACAGGTTGCTTGCCCTTCTGCGCCAGGAACTCCAAACATGGATAGCTGCGGCGTGAAAAATAGGCAACAGACTTGTTCGGTTCTTTCGCCACAACCCAGCTTTGCAGGAAGTCGTGTGCGCTGTTATCGGCTCCCTTTTCGGCTTTTACGCCGGGATTCATGGGAATGTGGCCGAGGCGCTCGGTGGCCGACTCCTTTGGGGCCGCCCCCCCAGATCCCAGCTGTCCAAAGACGTCGCGCCACCAGCCATTGAGGCCCGACCAGCGGCCGTCATGGCGGTCAAGGTTGTTTCCTGCGCGGACGTCGGAGTTGGCAGCGGTCAGGTGTCCATTGATCAGCGCTTTAGGAAAGCCGGAAGAACGATAGTCGACGTCAACGTCAGCTAACTTGTTGTCTCTCGAAATTGAGAACTGAATCGATGGAGGACCCTTCTTCAACCTGTAACACTTAGGAAACCCCTTGTGATACACGCTGTTGTCCTTATCGTGAAGGAACTCCTGGCTGCGATTCAGGATGTCAACCGCGTTGGGCTTCAGGTACACGTACAGGCGGAACTGCATGTCGCCGCCTGCACCGGATTCCTCTCCCATCACCTGATCAACGGCCGCCACCAGGTCAATTGCGCGTCCGAGGCTCTTGCCTTGGGCATCGGTCATCTGAGCATTTAGCAATGCATGGGTCACGGCGTCGAACGTTGTGCGGATGGACAGTCGAGCGCCGTCATATACCTGCTGGGGAACAAGTGCGCTTCCGGTGGTGTCGTTATAACTGCGAATGAAGCTGTCTATCAGACGCACTTGCTCAGGGCGCAGCTCTGCATAGGATCTCCCGAGCTCCAGAGCTTCGCTTTTTGACTTTTGGCTAGTGATCGGCTTCTGATTCGGCTGTTGCTCGGGAAAAGACAAATCCGTCGCAACAAGAGGGAACAGGACGAGAGCAATCAGTTGGACAATTCGTTTCATCGAGAGCCTCGGGGAGAAGGCGGAGAACGAGTCCTTCGATACCGTTTGGGAGTCGCAAGGAAATGATGCTCGACATCGATAGCGAAGTGTAAGAATCTACGGTAGCCTAGATTGCGACCCTAGTGTACCCGATGGTCACTGCTGTGGTGCTAGAATCTTTTCCGGTGCCTCGTTGCTGAGGCCGTCATCCTTGTATCTGGCTCCCTGAGCGTCAGCCAGGGCGAGTGCTTTCTTGGTGATCTTGTTGTCCCATACTTGCTGGGCAACTTCTCGGGTGACCGTCTTTTTCTTCGTTCTTTTTTGGGCCCAACGATTTCGGTGAGGATAACCCCATGTCCTGTGCCCGTTCGATGGCCATCTGGCTCTATTCCGCGATCTTCGCCTTGGCCGTGATTCTCACGGGCTGCAAATCACAACCTCAGCCCGCTCAAAAGCAGGAAGTCGCCAGTAAGCCTAAGACCCCAAAAACAACCGATTCGCTGAGTGAGAATGAGATCGCCGGACCGGAGTATGCTCTCAAGCTCCCAGCCAATTTCGATCGTCGCACAGGCGATTGGGATGAAATCAAAAAGAGCGGAGTTCTCCGGCTGCTGGTGCTCTACAACAAGACGGGATTCTTTTACGACAAGGGACGGCCACGGGGCGTGGTTCCAGATATAGCAGATGAGCTGGAAGCCTATTTGAACAAAAAGCTCAAGACTCGAGCCAAGAAGTTCAAAGTCGTGTTCATTCCAGTAACCCCGTCGCAGTTGGAAAAGGATCTGAACGATGGTTACGGAGATATCATCGCCTCGGTCGTCACCGTAACTCCCGAGAGGGAGAAGCGCCTGGACTTCTCGATCCCGATTATCTCGGGCTTGAAGTTGGTGGTCGTTTCAGAAAAAAGCGCACCCCAGTTTTCCACGATCGATGATCTGAGCGGCAAAGAGATTTATGTCAACCGGGTCAGCCTCGCATACGACATCCTCCGGGAGCAGAACCAGAAGTTCAAGCAGGCTGGCAAGCCGGAGATCATCATCAAGGAATCCGATCCAAACCTGACCGAAGAAGACTTGCTGGAGATGACCAATGCTGGCCTCATTCCGGCGACGGTTGCGTATGACTACCGAGCCGATCTCTGGTCAACGGTTTTGCACAACATAGTCATTAACAGAAACTTCGCACTGTTGAATGTCGATAGCGTGGCCTGGGTGATGCGCAAGAACAGCCCACAACTGAAGGCTCTGATGGACGAATTCCTTAAGACCCATCGCCAGGGGACTGTTTTCGGGAGGGTGATGTTCAGCAAGTACATCACGAACAAGAAGTACATCAAGAATGCCACTTCTGAGGCTGAAATAAGAAGATTCAAGTCCTATGTGGAGTACTTCAAGCAATACGGCGCTCAGTACAACTTTGACTATCTGATGCTTGCGGCGCAGGGATATCAGGAATCGATGCTTCAGCAAGATCGAGTCAGCCCCCGCGGGGCAGTCGGGGTGATGCAGGTTCTTCCGAACTATGCGGCGGCCTATCCCATCAATATTCCCGACGTACGAAACGCCAAGTCGAACATTCATGCCGGCACGAAGATGCTGGCATTGATCACGAAGACTTATTTCAACGACCCAGCGATCAGCCAGATGGATAAGACCCTCTTTACATTTGCCAGCTACAACGCCGGCCAGAACCGGATTGTTCGCCTGCGCAAACAAGCGGCAAAGCAGGGGCTCGATCCAAACAAGTGGTTCGGCAATGTGGAATTGATGGTGGCACAGGACATCGGGCAGGAGACCGTGCAGTACGTGGCCAACGTCTACAAGTATTACGTGGCTTACAAGATGGCGGTCGCCCAGCAACAGGTAAGGGAGGCTGCTAAAGGCAAGCTCGACAAATAGGTCCTGAAAGCCTCTTTTGGCAAGCAGAATTCCAATCACTACGACATATCGAGCCATACGACGGATCGGATTAACGTTTTCAGCGGCCAATCCACCGCCACCTGTGTTGCGGAAACTGACGGCGGTGAATCCGGTACGGGCCGTGCCGATCAGACGATTCTCTATCATCTCAAGTTCGCCAGGATCTTTGACTTTGGAGCAAAAGAGCCATTGCGGATAGGAGACACTTTGCAGGCCTCTAACGGCTTTGGATTCCCCTTGCAGGCGAGAGTGCTTCCGGGATTAAAGGTCGGAGGCGCGGATTACTGGGCCCTTGGAGGCCAAGGGATTTGGCTCAACCTTGAATGGGGTGCCGACTACGTGAGGCAGAACAGCGGTGACTTAACATTCATTCCCGTTCCCGCAGGCGGACCCGCCCAAATAGCGGACGGATTTTCCGCCAACGGAGTCGAGTTGTATTCCAAGCTTAGTTTCGGAAGGTTTTCAGTTATGGGTGGCTTTAATGAATACATGCCCTTCGACCCGTGTCCTCTGATCAACGCGGAATTCAAGACCAGATACGCGATCCTCTGTGCCGAGTGGTACTTTTCGCCATCGAGCTGGCGTATTTTGAATCTCGCCTGGGAGACACTACCGATGCCCAAGGAAAGGGAGGCCATACGCAGCGGCCCTCGGGTTCCGCTACGACTTCACATGGAAGACCCTTCCTTGGATCGTATGCGTCGTCCACGTGAAGGCATCTGCCTACTCTGAGCTCTTTGAAATGTAAGCGGTTTTATTTGAGGTGTTCCCATCTGATGCTAAATTCGCTCGACGCGTGGTCTGGAGTCCTAGAACACGTCGTTCGCAATGACTAGTAATTCTGCAGGTAGAAAAAGCGTTTCGCTTAAGGTACATTGCGCAACGATTACGGGTAGATCTCAAGTTGTGAGGTGCCTGGGATCGGCTTCTAAAACTTTAGATAGGAGATCGACAATGAAACTTAGAATAATCGCATCGAGCCTAGCAGTGATCCTGCTGGCTACAAGTTCGGCAATTGCAGACTCCCCGCAAGAGAAGAAGGACAAGACTCGCAAGATGGCTGATCAAACTCTGCAGGACCTTTACAAGCTGCAGCCCACGGCTCAGGGAGCTATTCAAAAGGCTGCGGGATATGCCGTTTTCAATAACATGGGGACAAACCTCCTGCTGTTAAGCACGGCGCGGGGCGCAGGCATCGCCGTCAACTCCAGTACCAAGGACGAGACGTTTATGAAAATGATTTCGGCGGGCGGTGGTCTGGGTATCGGAGTCAAGGATTATCGGGTGATCTTTGTTTTCGAGAACGACAAGGCGTTTAACACATTCCTAAGCTCCGGCTGGTCGGGTTCAGCACAGGCTGATGCTGCCGCGAAGGCAGGAGACAAGGGCGGAGCCTTCTCGGGAGCTGTCGAGGTCTCCCCGGGCGTTTGGGTCTACGAGATAACCAAAAATGGCCTCGCCCTTCAGTTGACCCTTCAGGGTACGAAGTACTACAAGGACGACGACCTCAACAAGAAATCATAATCACGACGCCCAAACTCACAAAGTTAAAAGCCAGATGGTGCAGGTGTACGCGGGGGACAGCTGAGAGTCAATGCGTCATCGAGCACCAGCAAATAGGGGGATGTGCAGCGGGTGGAGACCCATGTCTCAAATGCGAGACGTTGATGCGTTAAGGACGAAGGCATCAGCGATCCACTAGGTTTTGGGAATTGAGGTCCGCATGCACAAGTTCACGGCTGGCATGAGTGGCCAAAACGGTGGTGTTTCATTGAAGATGAAATCTCCAAAGCGGCCGGACTTGCTTCTAGTGTTATCCCTTTTGTTGGTCATTTTGCTTTATCCAGTGCTGGATCGAGGTGACGCGCGGAGGGCATTTTTGGGGGCGTTGTTCTTTCTGCCGGTCATCCTCGCGACTGTTGAGCTATCGCAGATCAGAGGCTGGCTGTGGCCTTCAATACTGACGATGTCGGGCGCCCTGATCTGCGCCGTTGTGAGTACGTTTTATTCTAACCGCATGCTGGTCGGCGCGAAGTGGTCCATCCTCACCCTGTTTTTCGGGCTCACTGTCGCCGGACTCTTCTCCTACATCAAGAATGCGAGTGCGATTCAGAACTCGCACCTCTACACAGCGGTCAGCATTTACCTGTTGCTTGGTATGCAATGGTTTGCACTCTACAGCGCCATTGATGTCTACTATCCGGACGCTATCCGACAAGTCAGTGGTACGGGGGGGCGACACGGTGAGCTGCTCTATTTCAGCCTCGTGACTTTGTCGACGATTGGTTATGGTGACGTTGTCCCAATTCACGGAGAGGTGCGTATGCTGGCGGCGCTGGAAGGCCTTACGGGTGTTCTCTACGTGGCGATCACGGTGGCTCTATTAGTCAGCTCTTACAAACAGCAAGGATCAGGCGAGCGGTGATCGCACTGCAGTTGGAGCCAGAGCTGATTCGTATCCATATCGGTCAGGATCTGAATGGTGATGATTCAGAGAAATCAAACTGAATTCCGAAACAGGGGCCCGATCAGCACAAGGAGAAACCAACATGAACGCTACCACGCGCGACAAGTCGCACTTGAGCCGAGCCCTCGAAGTGTCCATACACCTTAGCCTTATCGCTCTCCTTCTCGTCTCCTGCTTTTTTATTCTGCGCCCTTTCATCGCCATGACTGCGTGGGGAGTGACCATCGCCATTGCGGGTTACCCCGCTTACCGCAGGCTGCAGAAAATGTTGGGCGGCCGAGGCGGGCTTGCTGCCATCCTCTTTAGCGTTGTTCTTTTCCTGGTTTTAATCGTACCGATTGCGCTTCTAGCTCAAACGCTGATCGGAGGTATCCAAGGTCTCACAGACCACATTCAGGATGGAACCCTAAGGATTCCTCCGCCGCCAGAGAACGTCGAAACCTGGCCCTTAGTCGGTAAAAAACTGAGCGATCTCTGGAGCTTGGCTTCCACCAATCTTACCGCCGCGTTACAGCCCTTCGCTCCGCAACTCAAAGGTGCTGTGGGAGGACTCCTCGCAATATCTGCCAGTGTTGGCCTTGGGGTGGTGCTGGTTTTGGTTTCGATTGTGATTGCGGGCTTTGTTCTCGCCAACTCCAGCCAGTGTGCGAAATACTCGCATAAGCTCGCTGTCCAATTTCTTGATAGCAGGGGACCACAGGTTGAAGCGATGGTAGCGACGACCATACGCAGCGTTACCATGGGCATTCTGGGCGTTGCTTTTATTCAAGCGGTATTGGCCGGTATCGGCTTTCTGGTGGTAGGACTTCCGGGCGCAGGATTGTGGGCTCTGATATTCCTCGTAGCCGCTGTGCTCCAGGTGGGTGCCGTGACACTTATCCCCGCGGTGATTTACGTGTTTGCGACGATGGCCACGGGCAAGGCGGTGGCCTTCCTGATTTGGTGTATCTTCGTCGGCCTTATTGATAATGTGCTGAAGCCACTGTTGTTGGGACGGGGCGCTTCCGTTCCCACCCTCGTAATTTTCCTGGGCGCGATTGGCGGATTTGCGGCGATGGGAATTTTTGGTCTCTTTGTCGGCGCGATTGTTCTATCGGTAGGATTCAACCTGTTCACGGCCTGGCTGGACGAAGGAACGGCATCTGCGCCAGACGCGGCTCGGGGTGTGATTTAGGAAGAGCAGTGCAAATTCGTGGATTGGAAAGTATGGAATCATTTTCTTGAAAGCAACATCGACGCTTACTAAGCCACTGAGGTGCAGCTTGTGGGGAGAGGTTGCTAGCGACGGAAATGAGAATACTTCAAACACCCGCCGTGATTTCGATTCCGTACCCAAAGGACGCGCCAATTCAGACGAAAAGGCTGTCGTGTCATCGCTTACTGAAAGCAAAAAGAGCACCATACAAAGTCTGAGAAGGCTGTGCCTCATCGCGGTACTGACACATCTTCTCTATCTGCCTGCAGAAGCGCAGCTCGTAGCGGCCGCTCGGGTGGACGAAGGCAGCGTTTTGTGGAACGGTTATTCTTCGAACGACCCGGTCCCTGCTTCTAAAACGCTTGCTCCAGAGAATTATCTTCCTCAAGTGCCTTTCTCCTTAGAGAGCTCCACCGTGTCGGAACCGCCAGCAAGTTTGTCGCCGGGATCATTCGTTGTTTTGAATAGGCCCCTGCCGCCGGAAAGTCCGCAGAAATTCAACTTCAAAGGCGCATTCTGGCAATCGTTCGGCGAAAATTTGTTCTACCACGTTTGGCGCGTTGCTTCCGATCCGGGGATGCGATGGAACCTTGAGCACAAGCCTTTTTTTCACGACTGGTTCGCCTCCTACAAGGGCTATGATATGCATCGCTGGGGCGATGGAGACGACTTCATCGTGAATGACGTTGGCCATCCTCTGGAAGGGGCCGTCTTCGCCCGTACCTTTCTGCAAAACAGCCCTCGCAGCCAGGTAGAGATCGGGAAGAGTTCGAGATATTGGACCAGCCGGATGAAGGCCATGGCGTGGGCCGCGGCCTGGTCGGTGCAACTGGAGATAGGACCTATCAGTGAAACCTCCTTTGGGAACCAGGGAGGCTTTACCTATGTTCCCAGGTGCGGCACCGACGTCGCTTGTCTAAGCAATCCGAAATACAAAAAGCCGCCGACCAACAACACGGGGTGGACCGACTTCGTGGTGACTCCGACGGTCGGGCTGGCGTGGGTACTTGCCGAAGATACGATCGACAAGTACATCGCTGCGCCGATCGCCATGAATCACCGAATTCTCGGCGGTAGGATTATCCGCACAGCACTGGAACCCAGCCGCAGCTTTGCAGCAGTCTTTGCCGGTAAGTTCCCCTGGGATCTACCTTCACCGGAGAGCGGCTTCGTCACGAGCCGCCAGTCACACTTTCCGTCAACATTTGGGGATTTCGAATTGCCGCCGCTCAACCGCGTTGAATTCGGGACTCAATACACCAACATCAATCTTCCAGTGCTGAGTAGCATGTGCGCAGGAATGGCTTGCCGGAGAAATTTATCAGGAGTTGGATCGAGCTTTGGCTACAACTTCTCGCGCGCCATCGCCTTTGATAGCACTGTCAACTTCATTCCGGGTCAGCAAGGTACGAAACCCATGATACAAGGCTTGTTTGGGATCAAGGTGGGCGCGCGTACGGAACACGTCGGAGTCTTCGCCAAGATCCGCCCCGGGTTCATCTATTACGAAAACGCGGTTCAGATGCGAGGAGATACAACTCAGGGCAGTCTCAGTCGCTTCGCCACCGACGTAGGCGGAGTCGTCGAGTACTACCCAAGGCGCAATTCAACCTGGCGATTCGACGTTGGCACAACGCTGGTGCGGTACTTAACGAATCAGACTGACGCTGCGTCCTACGGCCTTGGGACTCTCCTGTCAAACCAGTACATCGTTACGCAAGGCAACTTTCAGATGTCGAGCAGCTACACTGTGCGCTTCTAGGCCGAACGAAATTGTTATTAGAACTGCAGCTTCAGTGTCAGCTGGCCGGAGCGTGGGCCACCAATCTGATAAAGCGGATTTAGACCACTTAAGGTCTCGTTGAGAGTTTGCGTAATCGCTCCAAAATTCGACTGTATTCTGGAGCGCCGTTGGTGGGGTTCAACTGACGGAAATCGAATCCAAACTTTAGTTCGTCTGCCACTGTACCGATGGAAAAGACATCGATGGCGTTGAAGACTCTCTGTACGTTCTGCAGAATGGGGTCACTTCTTATCTCACCATCCATCGAAAACTGGTGCGTTCTGCTCAATGCTCAGCGGGAAACATTTCAGAGTCAAAAGCTTCGACGGCTCCGTGGTAATTGTCCATTGTGACTACAAGGTTCGATTCCGCTCGACTCCAGTTCGCCGCCAGATCGTTGATCTTATTCTCGTCGAAAGTTGTCGCTCATCCAACAGTGATCGGGTCCGACCGTATTACAACGTCGTCTCCTGACACGATCTGCGGATCTCCTCGGAATTATTCTTCCCCACCGTAACTTTCTTCCCCGGTGATGCGAACTAGTAGCAGACTGCTGCGATTGCGTAGCTCGGCCTGCTGGCAAGGTCGACTCGCCGCCACGGCGCCAATCCTACCGCACCCGGAGAATAAAATGAGAACCATTTGTCGCATTGGGGCCATGGCCTTACTTTTGAGCGCCGCCGCTGGCGCCCATGCCAAAGACCGGGACGCAAAGACGCTGGTGGTAACGGCGTCGAACGCATCCACCAATCGCCTACTCGTTTACGACAGTTCCGATAGGTTGATCCAGACAGTCGCCACTGGCGGCCAAGGCGGAGTCAGCGGCAATTCAGGTGGCATCGCCGTCTGGCGAAACCGGTTAGCCGTCGTCAATTTCGGATCCCAGTCAGTCTCGATTTTCGAGCTCAAACATGATGGCTTCCGGCTGAAGCAAATGATTCCGTCCGCTTCGAAACCGGTTAGCGTGGCATTCGGAAACGATCATCTGTACATACTTGGAACAACGAAAGTGGAATCACATCAGGTATTCGACTTCGGAGTGGGAACGGGTTCCGACGGTATCGCGGGGCTGGTTGTGGCGGATGGATCCTCGGCACAAGTCGGCGTCGTGGAAGACCAGTTGATTATCACGGAGAAGAGCAACGCTATCGAGACCGTGAACCTGAACTCAGATGGAGCAGTCAGGGGCGTGGCGACACTCGTTCAAGGCATACCGCAGAACGTCGATGCCCCCTTTGGACTGGTGACCCGCGGCAATGACGCCTACGTAACAATCGCCCACGCCGACGAAGTCAGCCTGGTCCGCAACAGCACTATTCTCACCACCACAGGGTCCGGCACTCAGCATGCCCCCTGCTGGTTGGCGCTCGATGGGCCATTCTTGTTTTCTACCAACTCACCGAGCATGAGCATCTCGCGTTTTGCCGTTTACGGGCAAAAGATTGTGCAGGACGCGGCCATTGCAGCAACTCTAAACGGTGCCCCAACCGACATTGCCTACCGCAGAGGGCTGGCAGCGGTGATTGACGGCGCCGGAGCGATCTCACATCTCTCGATCTTTCATGTGGATGAGGACGGCAACCTTATTCTGAAAGGCGTCACCACAATCAGCGGCGCCGCCAACGGCGTTGCCATCGTTCGCACGGAAGACTAAGGAGTCCCGGACGTGGCGGCGCGGACCTTCTCCTCTGAAAGTTCGAGCCGCCAAAGAAAGGCGACAGGCATAATTCAAGGGGATGGACACTTCGCGAGACCGCAGCTACGAGAGGATCGAATAATGCGCCTGCGATCGGTGCCCAATCCGGCTCCGCCGCCGGGCCTTGAGTCGCTCATGTCCAGCTATCAGCAGGCAGACCAGGAAGCGGCCGAGGCTCTTGTCGAGAGGGTGAGCCCACTCTTGCTCCGTTATTTCTTGGTACAAGGCTCCAGCCGGAGATACGCTGACGATCTATTGCAAGACACCTGGATGCGCATACATAAGGCGCGTCACACATATAGAAATGGCGAACCGGTCCTGCCTTGGATCTTCGCCATCGCGCGCCATGCGGGTTTAGACAATTACCGAAAGGCCAGGCGCGTCGAGATTCGCGAAACACAGATGGATAGGCTGCCAGAGGCCGCTGCCCCCGATCCAAACCTGCAAAGAGGAGGCACGGATGTCGATGCAATTCTTGCCGCGCTGCCGGCGGGACAACGAGAAGTGTTGATCATGCTAAAAGTTGCTGGCATGACAATTGAGGAAGTCGCGCGTGCGACCTCGTCAAGCGCCGGGTCAGTGAAACTGAAAGCGCACCGCGCGTATCGCACACTGCGAAATATCCTGGGTCGCGGAACGGAGAGCAAATGACTCCCGAAGAGATCGACAATATCCTCGTCGATGCGGCAAACCGCAGGCTCTCTCCAGGCGAGGACCGCGCTGCGGTTAAGCGCGCGCAAGGTGCAATTCTGACCGACTTGCGCCCGGTCATGCCGATCGCTCCTCTATGGATATTAACTCTTGCTTTCCTCACGATATTTGTGGTTCTTGCCGCGGTAACCGGGTCCGCCCTCGGCCTTCATGGAATTCACGCACTCAACACGATTCAGCGTGCTCTGATATTCCCCGCGCTTTTTGCCTCTTCGTCGCTGGCCGCCGCCGCGTGTGCCCGCGAGATGCGCCCGGCCGCTGGTTTGCATCTCGGTGCGACCGCACTGATACTTATTGCCGGGTTCTTTCCAATACTGTTCTCATTAGTCTTTCAAGGCTACGCTACGCTGCACTTTGTACCCGAAGGAATCCCTTGTCTCGCGGCCGGGATGGGTGTGGCAATCCCGGCGGGTGTTATCACCGCATGGATTCTTCGGCGTGGTTTTGTTCTTGACTGGTGCAGGGCTGGTACTGCCGGCGGCGCTCTGTCCGGTCTGACGGGTCTGGCCATGCTCGAATTGCATTGCGCCAACCTAAAGGCGATTCACGTGCTCGTGTGGCATGTTGCTGTCGTGATCGTCAGCGGAATTCTTGGATTCGGAGCAGGTCGGATCGTCGATTCCTTGCGATGCCGAAAAATCGAGTCCGCGTCAAATTGACTTAGCGGACAAATAAATAACGAATTCGGACTTCGCGTACTCGCGTTTTGCTGTCACCACAATGAGTAACTACATCACACCTTGTATTTGCCGGCGTAGCGCGTTCCGGCAAGATTTTTTGCTGTCAACGAGGCGGAAAACGAGCTAACATGCTGACCCTTGACAGTTACGAACTTTCACGCGAGGTGCGGAGAACACTATGCAATGCCCATCGTGCGGTGCCGAAATCAACGCTAACTCTACTTTCTGCAATCACTGCGGAGCCAACCTTGGCACCGTGCCCGCTGGGCCTCCCCCCTCTGCCGCCCCTGTTACGACAGCCACACAAACTTCGGGCCTATCGGATAATGCGGCGGGCGCAATCGCATACCTTACCATCATCCCAGCAATAATCTTCCTCTTGCTGGAGCCCTATAACCGCAGTCCGTTTGTCCGATTTCACTCGTTTCAGTCGATCGCTTTTGGTGTCGTCGCGCTCGTCGTACATCTCATCCTCGGGCTGATCCCGATCATTGGGTGGATCGCGGGAATCTTTGTGAGCCTCGCGTTCCTCGCTATCTGGCTCGTCACGATTTTCAAAGCCAGCAAGGGAGAATGGTTCAAGCTGCCACTCATCGGAGATTTTGCCATGGAGCAGTCGAAGCGCACGTAGCGTTAGGCGTCGCATCGTCATTTCCAGGGAGGGTTGTTCGGCAGGCACGGAGGCCTTCGCTCCAGCTATTGACCGGGTGGAGTCTTGACGGTGTCACCGGTCTTTGGTGAACCTTGACCAGTGAAGACACCGACTGCGGAAGTCGCGTCGACGCTGGTGATTTTGATCTGCCCCACTTGGTCTTCAATGGAGCGAAGCGGCTGCCCGGTCGCCGGATCTTTGATGACACGCGCCACGCGAGTTACCAGCAACGTGTCACCCACATGAACACCAGCTTTGCTACCAACGTTGATGATGATGTCGCTGGTCGATGCATCGGCGACCAGTCCGGAAACCGGAGCCGCCTGAGCGACTGGCAGATTCGCGGATTTCTGCTCAAGGCCCTGAGCTAGTTGGGTGACCGCCTGATTCACTGCTTCGCCGATGATTGTCTGTCCGAAATTGCTGCTGCTCATGCCTCCCGCACCGCCACCGTAACTACCACCGCCTCCGCCTTCGCCGAGCAAATTTGTTCCGGACCTCGTGGATTCGCCTTTACCATTGACCGACGCCAGGATCTCGCCAGTACTTACGTCTATCATGCGTGCCGTAATTGCCACCACGGCCTTCGACTTCTGCGTGCTCACGTTGCCAACGCCGTACTTGTCCCATCGTCCCAGCACTCCCCCAAGATTCTTGCTCTGATCATCACGTCCGAACTGTGTAATGTCTCCAGTGATGATTGCGTCCACGCCAAGAACATGGCCGATCTTCGCCGCGGTTGATGCATCCGCCCGATTGCTGTTGGAAAAGTTCTGTTCCGCCAGTACCTTGTTGATCGCGTCGCGCTCGATGACTCGATACGTCCCATTGTTAGTGAGGCGGTCGATCAGCATGTCGGAGATGCCTTTGCCGATGTCCTGATTGGAACCAAATACGGCCTGAGATGTGGTCATTACGGTGGCGTAACTAAAGTCCAGCACGGCAATACGATGCCGCTGTTGCGATGTCTCGCCGAGACATGCCGCGTTCAACGAGATGAGCGTGAGAACTGCAACGAGGGGAATGCGCATCTTCACGTCTCCTGTTATTTCATTTGCCCAGAAAAGCTTCGAGCTTTGTGAGCTCTCGATCCGCTTGATCCATGCTCTGTCGTGCGTCAACGACATCTCGAGCGGCGAGCGCCCGGTTTGCCGATTCCATGTAGGAATTCATTCGACTGAGCGAAGCGGCGATATCACCCCGCATGCCCAGACCGTCGGCCTCCTGCTGGCGCCGAATTTGCTCGATCGAATCCCGTGCGGCACTCGCTCGTGCGGAGATCTGCAAGAACTGCTCCGATGCTTCTTTCAGCTCGGTCTGCGAGGGACCCGCCGATGCAGGCGGAGGAGCATTGACGATGGACGTGTTAACGGTCTCGGTCTTCGTCGGCGCCGCCGCACCGCTAGTGTGGGAAGAAGCTGTGCGCGTGGCGGGACTGCGTGCTGGCTCCTCACTTGAGGGCAGCGGATTTGGTTGCTCCTTGTTGGGCGCCTGGGTTGTCGGCACCGGCGCTGGAACGTGTGCCACGCTCGGGATCGCCGGTGCTTGCGCGGGGGCCGTAGTGCCATTGTCGCCATCAGAAGTTGCGTGAGTCGAAAAGAATCGCGGCAGCACGGTGGCAGCTGAGATCATGGCGATGAGGGCGGCTGCTGCGCCCAGTCCCATCCAAAGGCTGCGATGACTTTTGCGAGTTAGCGGCTGAGGAGGGCCGACGGCTGCGACAGGCATAAAGGGAGGCTCTGCTGGAGTTTCGGGCAGTTTCGGTGCGGCAGCCGGCACGGCGGACTGCGCAGTAGTAGCCGCAAAAGGATTTGCTGGGTCATTCTGCTGTGGTGCCTGGTTAGCGGCGGGCTCAATTTGCAAACTGCTGATCGCATTGCGAAATGCATCGGCGGACTGGAATCGGAGTGCCGGATCTTTGGCCATTGCCGTCAAGATGATGTCGTTCAGCGCGTACGGGAGTGCGGCATTCAGTTCGATCGGTGGTTGAGGCTCAGTGTTGAGTTGAGCATTCAGCACGCTGAAAGTAGTCGTGGACTGAAAGGGGCGCCGTCCCGTAAGAAGCTCGTATAGCGTAACTCCGAGTGAATAAATATCTGACCGGACGTCGACGGTGCCGCCGCTGACCTGTTCAGGAGACATGTAATAAATGGAGCCCATCGTTGTGCCGGGCTTAGTGTGCTGCAACTCGTCTTTTGATTTGGCGATGCCGAAGTCCATCAGCTTTACGATGCCCTGCCCGGTCACCATAATGTTTGCGGGTTTCAGGTCTCGATGAATGACTCCGCGCCCGTGTGCATAGGAAAGTGCCGCAAGCACCTGGGAGGTATAATCCATCACCTCTGCGACAGGAATCGGGACCTTGCCGGCTCGCTTGTCGAGCGAGACGCCCTCCACGAACTCCATGATCATGATGAATTGGTTCTCATGCTGAAAGGCGGTTCGTAGTTGAGCGATGTTGGGGTGATCAAAGCTGGCGAGAGTACGAATTTCGGCCGTAAAACGGGCAGCCAGTTCGGGCTCCGACGCCAGGTCCGGCAGCAAGATCTTCATCGCTTCAATACGATTCGAGATGACATTGCGCACGCGATAGACGCGGCCCATGCCACCGGAGCCTAGTAGGCTCAGAATCTCATAGTCGCCAACTCGCTGTCCGATCTCCGCTTCCATAGAATCGCCTATGCTATTCCGGGAGTAGTCCTCCCACCGACACGAAATGGCCCGATTCTACTCACAACCAAACCCTTGTGCCAACAGTAGTTATGTGGAAACTCTCTCGTTTGCAATCCGTGAAATCGTGCTAATACAAGTTGGTACAGCTAATCTTTTCCAAGTACTGGGTATAGTGCGGGTTAGTGGGTTGGCGTTTCAGCTGGGATGATATAGCAGAACTCCATGACAATAAGACAATTTTTGGCGGCATGGTAAAAGCTTGTCAATGAACGGTACTCGCCGGGCGAAGGTTTGGCACATCAAGCACATGCGGGATTCGCGGCTAGCCAAGGATTGTCACTGTTTTCTCGACGTGTTGCGGTTACTTCTTTCCTGTTTCTCGGAGGAAATCGATCAGGTAACTCTGCCAGACTGCCGCTTGGGTGTGGGTGCCGTGCCCGCGGGTAGCGTCCGAGATAGGAAGAAGAATGAACTTCGCGTGCGGCATCTTCGTGACCAGCCGTTGGGCGATGCCGAGTTCGGGCGGGTTGATGAAGTCGTCGGCGGAGTTTATCCAGAGAACCGGGGTAGTGATTGCGGCGAGCTTCGGTTCCGGATTGTAGTTACGCGAGGCGTTCACATAATAGAGGAAGTCGTTGGCGTCGGTGTGCCCGATCATTGTGTTCAGGGTACGGTCGACGTACGCCTCAGCCTGCATGCGTGTAGGGTAGTTCTTCTGCATCTGGAGCGGAGCGGAGCCGGCAATAAGGATCAAATCACTGGCGCCCCGGAGTCCCTCAACCGGTTCTGAAGAATAATCGCCGTTCTTCCATTCGGGATCGCTACGAATCATTTGCATCGCCATATAGCGCCACATGCGGTTGCGGCCGGCAATCTCTACGGGGAGGCAAGCAAAAGGCGCGAGAGCGTCAGAGAACTCTGGGTAGGTCTCGCCCCAAACGAAGGACTGCATGCAGCCCATGGATGTACCAAGTATCAGTCGGAGATGGTCGACGTGAAGGCCATCGATCAGCATTGCGTGTTGAGATGCGACCATGTCGTCATAGTCGTATTGAGGAAAGTGCATGCGCATTCCATCCGAGGGCTTGCTTGACTCACCGTGGCCAATGTCGTCCGGAAGGATGATGTAGAACTTCGTGATGTCCAGGGGCTGCCCGGGCCCGAATAGAACATCGGAAAAAACGGGGTTCAGAAGTGAGTGGGCGCTCCCGCCAGTACCGTGGAGCAGCAGGATTGCGTTGTCCGTGTGGCCGGCGGCACTACGATGGGGCTCGCCGAGCGTGAGGTAGTGCAACTTGAGTTCCGGGATGGATTCACCGGTGCCAAAGCGAAAGTTCGGGATGACATAATTGCCATCCTTGACAGGCCATACTGTGGAGGCCTTGCTGACCTGAGCAATCCCGGCCGTTGCTCCTAGCAGCACGATGAGGATAAGTCGGGCCGTAAGTCCGATCAAGGCCAACCCCCTGCTTTGATGACTGATTGTGCGACGCTTCTGAGGCTAGCATAAGGTAACTTCGGTAGCCGATCTTTCCGACACAAACCCAGGGATGCCACGGCTGGAAACGAGGTGCTCTTGCAACTTATTCGAGGCTCTTGAGCCCATAGTGCACCATAGCGGCCGTGGCCAGGGCAGTCGCCGTGCACCATGAGCACAAGCGGCGAAACTTCACCACCTGGCGCACCGAGTTGCCGGCTGCGGCGGATGCGTCAACTGCAAGCTTCAGCTTCAAGAGTGGTTGGACCGCGCGGGATCTGCGCGCAGCCACAAGCAGTGCCAAAGTAATGCTATAGCTGAACAGGCCCAGGAGCCCATCGGGAACGCCAAAAGGATGCGCCGCTCTTGAACTTGTGATGGCGTCGGAATCGAAAGCAGTGAGCGGCGGATCAGGCAGATGACTGCAGAGTCCAAGCTGAAGCGCGGCTACCGGTGCGAGCGTGGCAAGCGCCGCCGCGGTGCTAACCAGAGCAGCGTTGCCGGCTACACGTTGCGAACGTGTCAGAACCATGAGCGCTTCTTCTTTCGCAAAAGGAACGCCGCACCAATGCCCAACGCTGCTGCCGCGGCGCCCGCGAACCAGTGACGGTGCAGCGAAACGAACACCTCTGCGCTAGTCCGAGACGAGCGATCGTCAAACTTGCCGCGCGCGCTGTGTATGCCCCGAACGTAGTGATACAGGTTGTCAGGAGTGTTCGGATCGCGCGGTTCGTCGGCTATCTGCTGCGATTTGTAACCAGTCCTGCCGAGATACACGTCAAGAAGACCAGGTATTATCCTCTGGCCCACGATGGCCTCCACTGTCGGAGTGCCTACCCAATATTCACGCCTCGGGTGCTTCGAATAGCCCGCTGCGACGACAACCTTGGCGGCAACCTCGGGCTCGAAGATCGGCGGCACCGGCTGAGGGTTGTTCGGCAGCCGATTCTTTACCCAGTTGAACTGCCACGTGTTCATCGCGGGCATGTGAATGTGAGTGAGTTTGACGTTGCTGTGATCGTGGTAAAGTTCGCAGCGTAGCGAATCGGTGAAGCCCACGATGGCATGTTTGCACGCGCAGTAAGCCGACTGGAGAGGGATCGAGCGGTAGGCAAGCGCCGAGCCGATCTGGATGATGGTGCCGCGATCTCGACCCAGCATCCGTTTGAGCGCGGACATCGTGCCATAAACGAATCCGAGATAAAGTACATCGGTAACGCGCTTGTAGTCTTCCGGTTCCATCTCCTTCACGGGAGAAAACACGCTTACCATGGCGTCGTTTATCCAGATGTCGATAGGCCCGAGATCTTGCTCTGCACGGGCGGCCGCTTGTTCTACTGCGGTGGCATCGGAAACGTCAGTCGGTACTGCGACCGCGGCTGGCGAGCCCAAGGCTATGCATTCCTTCGCGGCCGCATCCAGCGCTTCGGGATTTCGGGCGAGCAAGGCCAACTTGGCGCCTCGCTTGGCATAGGTATGGGCGATTGCTCGGCCAAGACCAGCAGACGCGCCCGTCACGACAACCACGGGATGTTCAGGCAGGTGAGACAACGCAATTGCCTTAAGTGAGTGAGTAACGCTCTTCTTCCGTAAGCGTTCTTCTGTGTATGAGCGCGGCTTCGACCATTTGGGATGTCCGGCACCGCGACCAATCACGAACCGCATGATGATCGCACCGCAATCCGCATTTCAACAGGTACAACTCGACTGTATTAGAAAAGCACCTGCATGAACTCTAAAGGCTCAGAACGCAAAAGGGTTGACCGGCGGGAGACGCAGACAGCGGTTCACGCTTGACCGCGGGATGATCAATGAAAGCTGCTTTCCCGAATTGATACGGTTAA
This sequence comes from uncultured Acidobacteriaceae bacterium, assembly GCA_963816335.1. Classification (GTDB taxonomy): domain Bacteria; phylum Acidobacteriota; class Terriglobia; order Terriglobales; family Acidobacteriaceae; genus JANXZS01. Next base: position 27,938 of record CAWFKA010000003.1, read on the forward strand.
CACAAGGTCGATCGGATTTCTTTTCACCAGCGATGACGGAACCACTGCGACGAAAAGTTTGGGCTGCATGTCATCGACTCGATGAAAAAGGTGTTCACTCGCATCGGATCAGAATTTCCGGCAAAGTCGCTGAGCGCTCGGTGAACGGCCGATGGCCGAAAGGAATTTCGACGCAGGACTGGCGCAATCCGTTTAAACACACGAGACCACACCGGATAAACCCTCGCATGCGGGAGAATTCTGAAGGCGAACCTACTCAGCGATTCGGAGAGTGCTAGAGGAGGTCGCCATCATCGTTGTCTAAAGAGACGGGCGAACTCCGCGCCAGGTCTAACTGTTCTGAAGGAAACCTCAGAGTTGAAAAAAAGATTGCTAACGGTTCGCCCCGTGCGACTGCCTTCAGTGCTTGGTCCAGCCGTGCATTCCTGCCTCAAAGCTGCGGCGGTCAAGCCTGGTCAGCGCCCCGACCACTTTGTCGGGGAAGAGTTGATAGTGCCTCGCGGCAATGAGGTATTCCGGGACGCACCAAACATTTTTCTCGGAGGTCATCCATTGCAGGCTGTCCAGGCGCTCTAGATTCACCGGCGTGGAGTAAGAACGCAACGTGCGTTCGCCACGCAGGTTGTAATAGTGCTCAAAGTAACTGAGCGCCAGTTCGCGCAGCGAACGATAGATTGGCGAGCGGAAGCGCAACCCTGCGAAGTTCGATTTCGCGATGCTTCCCCAAAGTCCACGCTCGCGGTAAAGTGCCACGACGTGGTCGTCGTCATTTACGGCCTCCAAATCCATCAGCACTGGTGGTTGGCCGTTGACACGAAGAGCGGCCGCAGCCAGCAACGCTCCTTCCAGGCAGTGCCCCTTGCGCTCTCGAAGCGCGCGCCGCGGAGACCACGCCGTGTTCGCATATTGATAAGGCAGCGCATCAAGAAAGTTCTGGATTTTCTCCGGAGTCTTCAGCGCTCGCAACACGCGCAAATCCTTGGGTGATAAGCCGAAGCTTTCGGGCGCGTCACGCTGAACTTTATTTCTCGACAGTTCCACACCCGTCAAAGGCAAGCCGCAACTCTTTCCGAAAGTGGCCAAATTATACAGAAGTGAGTCCCTGGAGTGAATCAGAGCCTGCTCGTCAGTCGCTGACGGCTCATCTTGCCTTCACACCATGCATTAAATGGAGCACGCTTTTCCAGCGTCAATTACCACGAGTTCTGAGGTGAAGTGAGCAGGCATTCGAAAATGGATTGGCCAAGAATGTGCCCGTTATCCCCGAGATGATCACGGTGCCATCGGAATTGAAATGGGCGGTGCGGAATTCGCCCTCCGGAAGATCGTTCAGCCTCTTCCACGTTTTTCCGCTATCGCTGCTCGTGTAGACACCGGTTAATGATGTCACGATCTCTCGATTTGTCCTCGACGGATCGACCTCGATGCTATAGGCGCGAACGTTGGCCCCTGTCTCATCTTTCGCTCGATGCAGAAGAAACCTGGCGTTGGTCACTCTCTGCACGGCGTCCACACCGGAGGGATTGTAAACGCCCCAACAGGCAGCCAGATGGAGGCCTCCCACGAGAGACATGCTGTGTATTGCTGAATCCGGACCCACTCCATCAATGCGAATCCATTGCTTTGTGTAAAAGTTGAAACGATAGGCTTGATCGCCAGTTCCCAAGTAGAGGGAGGTGGGGCGTAATTTCTTTGAACTTTCCAGTTGTATGGAGAGCAGATCCAGTTCGGTCGGAAGATTCGGAATCTGCCCGTCCTGAATCCATGAACCATTGTGACCTTTGTGATAGCTAAATATCTGCGGGGCCAAATCGAAATAGCCATAGCCAACGATCAGGCGCTTTCCGTCGGGTGTTATTTCGACGATGTTCGCCCTTACGGGATCCCCTTCCTCTTTTGGGATGCTCACCTTCGGGCGAAGTTGAACTGGAGGAACTCGAGGTCCAACGATAGATTTCACGATGGGCGCGGAGGCATTGGATTGAGCGAGCACCTGGAAGGCTCCCCGCTGCGTCGTGATCACAAACTCTTCTCCCCCGGGAGATACGCTTAGGCCGTTACGCAGCCCCTCACCAATTTCCGCGTCGAAAAATTTGGAATCGATTCGTGCAACTTCAGTCCATGTGCCTCCGCCGTCAATTGATTTTGATATGTACATAGCCCGTTCCTCGGAAGGAACTTCTGAGCTCAGATCTGCGGTGAGAGCCCACACAGCGTTGCGATTCCTGCCTCTTGGATCGGGCTCAGTAGCTATCGCTTCAATGAAGTCGCTGGCAAACTCATGGCTGCCGGGAAGACCTTTCACTTCATGGCTCCGACAATTATCCAGGTCCGACTTCTTCTGATCGCTCTCGCTGTGGTGATCAGCAAGCACCATCGTTCCGCAGAGAGAGGCACCCCGTAGCTTTCCATCGTCGGCCAGGCAAAAGGGTCGCGCTTCCGCGAAAAAATCTTGTGCGGTGTCAATCGGAATTGGAATGGGAGCCTGCGCCGAGACGGCGATGGCAGAAACTGAAAACAATGCCACGGCGGTTAGCCGCCAACATTTCATCGCTCTGAATCTCCCCAATCGACAGACGCTCACTGAATGATAGCGTGATGTCTGCGTCCTTGGCTGAAGGTTTGATCAACAGCTTACAGGTGGGAGCGATGTGAGTGGTATCGCGGCCCTTCCATGTCTTAGCGAAGCCCGTCGTCGACTTTGACACGAGCCGCAATTCTCTTATTTCAGGTGGCCCTAATCTCTGCACTCAGTGGACTTTGTCGGCGATTGCGTCAATCGCCGCCCCGCCCGCCAGAAAGACAGGTCTTTGTCGGCTACTAAGAAATGATCACTGTCTTTGGATTCACATCCGCAATTTGTGGGCAGCCGGTCGTGTTGTATGAGTAAGTTCCAGGCGTACTTATCAATGTCACTGAGAGTGTGCCCTCAGTACTGCCCGACTTTGCGGGTACGCAAGGAGTTGGAGTGGCCGGCGGTGTTGCAAACGGCCATGTAGCGGTTCCGTTCTGGTTGATTTCGACAGCGTTCGAGCGATTGTTTTTACCATGCCGGCGCCGGTCAGCATTACGTTCGAAGGCTTAACGTCCCGATGCACAATGCTGTGTGAGTGTGCCTCGGCAAGGCCCTTTGCCATCTGCATAGTGATATCGATTACTTCAGGAATTTCCAGGTGCCCAGCTAGTTGAATTCGATCGGCGAGGGATTGGCCCTCGTAAAAGCCATAACGATAAACGTACGGCTGTCATCTGTCTCATCAATTCCATAAATCGCGCCGATGTTCGGATGATCCAGCGAGGAAGCTATGCGCGCTTCCTTCAGAAAGCGTTCCTTATCTTTTTGACTGGAGGCAACTTCAAGCGGCAGGAATTTGAGCGCCACAGTGCGTTCAAGTTTCAGGTCGCGGGCCCGATACACTACTCCCATACCACCCGCGCCCGCTCGACCGAGAATGCGGTAATTCCGGGCAATCACATCTTCGACGGCGAAAGTCGTCTTTAATTTGTGGGGCGTAACCCGTGGAGTCAGGCCATGGTCTTCCATAGGCTACGGTCTGTTCCGATATGCCCAGACCGCAATTTTTTGGATCATCTTAAGTCCTCGGAACGGCTGTTGCAACTATAGCTTAGTAGAACCACGCAACGCGGTCGATATCATATTCGACGCGCATCCGAACTTCCACCTGGGACGTTCAAGGCTCATGGATCGCTGGAGACGATAAGAAGATCCTGACCAGCGGCCGCATCAGTTTGTCGGAAGTTCAACGCCCGCGGGGCATCTGGAAATCGATGTGGCAGAAATTCATATGGCATATGCCATCTGCGCTCCAGATTACTTCGCGGGGTCGTAGTTCAAGTTCGGGCCAAGCCATCGCTCAACCTCTGCCACGGTCATTCCCTTGCGATTGTGATAATCGTCGACCTGATCGCGGTCGATTTTGCCGAGGCTGAAGTATCGTGACTCGGGATGGGCAAAGTAAAGCCCACTCACGCTTGAGCCAGGCCACATCGCGAAAGACTCTGTGATTTGCATTCCTGTGTTTTCCTGCACGTTGAGCAGATGCCATAGCGGACCCTTTTCCGTGTGGTCCGGGCATGCTGGGTACCCGGGGGCTGGTCGAATGCCACGATATTTCTCTTGGATCAGCTCCGCGTTGTTCAGGCCCTCTTCGCGACCGTAGCCCCACTCATCCCTCACCTGCTTATGCAGGCATTCAGCGAACGCTTCCGCCAGGCGGTCCGCGATGGCTTCGGCCATGATCGCGTTGTAGTCATCGTGCTCAGCACGGAAGCAGTCGCACAGCTCCTTCAGGCCGATTCCGCTGGTTACGGCAAATGCGCCGATGGTATCGCGCAGCCCTGTTTGCTTCGGAGCGATGAAGTCACTGAGCGACCTGCATGGCTCGCGGCCTTCTCTGTTCGCTTGTTGGCGAAGAAAGTGGAAGCGCTCGAGCACTTTTTCACGAGTCTCGTCAGTGTATAGCTCAACATCGTCGCCGACGGCATTAGCAGGAAAGAATCCATATACGCCGCGTGCATTGATGAGATTCTTCTCGATGATGCGATCCAGGAGGGCATTGCCTTCTGCATATGTCTGTTGTGCCTGTGCACCTTGCGCCTCGTCTTCAAAAATGCGAGGGTAAACGCCCTTCAATCCCCACGTGTGAAAGAACGGTGTCCAGTCGATGAATTCGCGCAGCTTCGCCAAGGGAAAGTTGTCCAGCACGCGAACGCCGCTGAATGAGGGAACCGGCAGATCTTCTATACGCCACTCAATAGGAGTACGCCGGCTGCGTGCCGTCTCAAGCGAAACTACCTGTTGGCGCGGCGTGGCGTGAGCTTTGCGAAGAGCCTCGTATTCCGCGCGATGCTGGACTACGAATGCTTCCTTGCCATCGTCACTCAGAAGGCTGGTTGTGACCGGAACTGCCCGGCTGGCATCCAGCACGTGAACGACAGGTTGACTATAGTGCGGAGCAATCTTTATGGCGGTGTGTGCTCGGCTGGTTGTGGCTCCGCCAATGAGCAGCGGCAACTTGAAGCCTTGGCGCTCCATTTCCCGAGCCACATGCACCATCTCATCAAGGGATGGCGTGATGAGGCCGCTTAGGCCGATGATGTCTGCCTTTTCTGCCTTGGCGCGTTCGAGGATCTTCTCGCTTGGGACCATGACCCCCATATCGATGACTTCGTAGTTGTTGCAGGCCAGGACGACGCCGACGATGTTCTTGCCGATGTCGTGAACGTCACCCTTCACCGTGGCGAGCACGATTTTTCCCTGCGCCTTAACTACCTGGCCAGACGCTGCCAACGACGCCTTCTCCGCTTCCATGTAAGGCGTAAGGTGCGCGACGGCCTTCTTCATAACGCGGGCAGACTTGACCACCTGCGGGAGAAACATTTTTCCTGCTCCGAACAAATCCCCTACGACGCCCATTCCATCCATCAGCGGGCCTTCGATTACCAGCAGTGGGCGGCCAAGCTTTACGCGTGCTTCTTCAGCGTCGATTTCGATGTATGTGTCAATTCCTTTGACCAGTGCGTGCGTGAGTCGATCCTCAACGGTGCCACTGCGCCATTCTTCAGCCTTCTTTTCACTGACTATCGTGCCAGCACCCTTGAGCGCTTCGCCGAAATCCACTAGCCGCTCTGTCGCGTCAGGACGGCGATTGAGGAGCACGTCTTCAACCAGAATTTTCAGTTCAGGTTCGATCTCCTCATAGACCTCCAGCATGCCAGCATTCACAATGCCCATATCCATGCCCGCAGCGATGGCGTGATACAGAAATGCGGAATGCATGGCTTCGCGAACCTTGTTGTTGCCGCGGAAACTGAACGAGATGTTCGAAACGCCGCCACTAACCTTCGCGTGCGGCAAGTTGGCCTTGATCCAGCGAGTGGCGTTGATGAAGTCAACCGCGTAGTTGTTGTGCTCCTCCATGCCGGTTGCGACCGTGAGAATGTTCGGATCGAAGATGATGTCTTCGGGCGGGAACCCAACTTCATCGACGAGGATTCGATAGGCTCGCTCGCAAATGTGGATTTTCTCTTCATACGTTGCGGCCTGGCCGGATTCGTCAAAAGCCATAACAACGGCTGCAGCGCCATACTTCAAGACCGTGGCGGCGTTCTGGCGGAACTTCTCTGCGCCCTCCTTCAGCGAGATGGAGTTCACAATTCCCTTGCCCTGAATACACTTAAGCCCGGCTTCGATGACCTCCCACTTGGAAGAGTCCACCATGAAGGGAACCTTCGCGACCTCTGGCTCGCTGGCCAACAACTGCAGGTATCGCGTCATCGCAGCCACGCCATCGATCATGCCCTCGTCCATGCAGATGTCGATGACGTTCGCTCCGCTCTCCACCTGTTGACGGGCCACGCTTACCGCTTCTTCGTAATTGCCTTCTTTCACCAACTTGGCGAAACGTGGCGAACCGGCGACGTTGGTTCGCTCGCCAATCATGATGTAGACGCCGGGCTGTTGAGTAAACGGCTGGGATCCTGACAGGCGGAGGGGCTTGGTTTCCGCGACCTCCGCCAGGCTTACACTTTCTGGCACGCTCATGCTCCTCGCTCGTTCTGGAGAGCAAAGGACTCGGCAAGGTGCGCCGCTCCCCACTTTCGCGGAGGTTGACCTTCCAGTGCTTTCGCAATAGCCGCAATATGATCGGGCGTGTTGCCACAGCAGCCACCGGCGATATTGATGAGCCCGCCCCGCGCGAAATCGCCCAAGTACCGCGCCATATCCTTAGGGTCAAGATCAAATCCGGTTTCAGAAAGCGGGTTGGGCAAACCTGCGTTCGGATAGCACGAGATGGCCACGTTCGCCTTATCCGAAAGCTCTTCCAAAAAGGGATACATGAGATCGGGACCCAACGAGCAGTTAAGGCCAACCGACAGTGGCTTCACGTGCTGCACTGCGTTCCAAAAGGCCTCAGTGGTTTGCGCAGAGATCAACGTTTCTCCGCCACGTCCCACCGCCGCTGAAATCATCACCGGCATTTCTTTTCCGTCCTCATCGAATACTTCACGAATCGCTACCAACGCCGCTTTGGCATTTAACGAGTCAAAGATGGTCTCGACCAACAGCAGGTCAGAGCCACCTGCAATTAGAGCGCGCGCCTGGTGCTTATACGCTGCCTTAACCTGATCGAAGGTCACGACGCGGAAACCTGCGTCGTCGGCATCAGGAGAATTGGACAAAGACACAGTCAGCGGACCTATAGCACCTGCCACGAAGCGCTGGCGCGAAGTCGCATTCGAAATGCGATCGGCCCATTCCCTGCACTGCCGCGCCGACTGCTCATTAATCTCCCAGGCGAGATTATTGAGAAACGGATCTTCGATAATTTTCTGGTAGAACGCGGGATCCTTCCGGCCACCTTGTTCGCGCGGATCTTCCACGAAGAATTCGCTCTGCGTAATGCTGGTCGCTCCGAAGGTGTTTGTTTCGATGATGTCCGCACCGGCGTCAAGAAACCTTCGGTGGATGTCGCAGATCATCTCCGGCTGAGTCAAGGAAAAGAGGTCCCCGTTGTTCAGCAGGTCCTTCGTCGAGTTTTTGAATCGCTCGCCGCGAATGTCCGCTTCCTTCATTCCGTAGGTGCGGATGGTTGTGCCCATTGCACCGTCGATGATGGCGATTCGGTTCTCGAGAATCTTCTCGAGAGGATGCTTGGAGGCCTCAGTCATGTTTCTCCAATTAAGTTAGGGCGTGGCGGCGTTGTGGGTCATGGCGTTAGGCACTCAGCCACGCCTGCTTCAATTATAGCTATACGGGACCATGAGTCCGTTGCTGGCAATTGAGTGACATTTGGGCACGGATTCTAGCCGGTTCTCGGGCGTTATCGGATGCTCTTTACAAAGGAGCAAAGCGCGTTCATCACCGTCGAATAGGTGACTCGCTCCGCCGGGGGCTATATTCGCGAAAGCCATTGCCTGCACGCCGACACGCATCTATTGATTGATGTCAGTCAACCCGCAAACGATTCAAGTTCGCTATTCAAGAGTAATAACCTGAGCACTTTGCAGCCCTTCAGTTGCCATCACCTAAACGTGCTCTCAATTGCGCTTCGCCGGCAAATTGTTTACTGCGGCATAGAAGTTTAACAAGAATCGTCACTACGAAGCCACGCCGGAGCGGACACGGCGAGCAGGCCGGTCGCTCCTCTTTTTATTTGCGTACATTGCCGTGTCCGCTCTAGCCACGAGTTGCTGCAGATCGTCGCCTCGTTCCCGCTGACTTACGCCATACGAAGCAGATACAGAGATTTTGAGGATCTCGCTTCCCCGAAAAACATCGTATTCTCCAAACACCCAGCGACTCATCGCCGAAATTTTCATTTGCGCTGCGTCGAGATTGCAATCGAGTATCAGCATGAACTCGTCGCCGCCCCAACGCCCCAAATGATCGGACGACCGGATCGCGCCTTTCAATTCTGTAGAGAAGTCTTTCAAGAGCTGATCCCCGGCGTTATGACCGTGGGTATCATTGACTCCCTTGAAGTCATCAATATCGATCAGGACGACGGAGAAAGGATCGTTCCGTTCCAGCCGGTGGTTCAGAAGCCGCTCCATGCCGCGACGATTGCGAATGCCCGTCAAGGCGTCTCGCATTCCGAGCTCTTCGGATTCGGCCAGCTTCGCTTCATACTCTGAGATTTGTTTCTCGAAGCTTCTCGCGGACTCAGCACTCGCAGTAGTGATGTCTTGAACGCACCTGGCCAGGTCGGCCACGCTTGAAAAAATGGATGTGCGCATCCTGGCGAGATCGTCCATGCGACCGATCGTCTCCAATGACTTCGTGATCTCGCTCAACTTCGCCGCGCTTTCATTGTCGTGATGACAGGCAGACTCAGCAGTGGTAGCGAGCGCCAACAGCAGTTGCTTAACATCTTCCGCAGTGGCGTTTAGTTGGTCCTTGGTGCTTGAGCCCCAGCGCTCCAGCCGCGTGACGACCTCGTGCTTCGCACTCTCAACCTCGTCAGATGTGCTGGCTTTTTGAAATTTCGCTTCAATGCCAGTCAAAGAGTGGTGAAGGTCATAGCTTGTGGAAGGCATGGCTTGAACGGCCGCCTTCGCAAATGAGAGCAGCGCGGAACGATAGGCTGACTGGGTGGAAATTAGCAGTGCGTCTGGAGTGGCTTCGAGGAATTTCTTGAGCGAAATCATTCTGATAGACCCGTATCCATCTTCGGCAGATTCCGCTTTCTCTTTAGCAAGCCTCTTGCGTTTCAAAAGCCGGACTATGCAGTGGCTTAATAGGGTGGTGAACCGACTTATCCCAGCGCGGGCGCGACACGCGACAAAGGATCAACATTTCGGCCACACTGCCGGCGCAGGTTGGCACACACATCCAGATGGCACGGGCTGCCGACTACCGGGACGAACTTGAACTTTCGGCTATCTACCGAGGAGCCGCGGGGTGAATGCTTCGTCTCCCGGCTAAATTGTGCTGACGACGGTGTGGAGTTTTTCAAACTCCACCGTACCCAGGCCTTTGTCACTCGCCATCTTCAGGTAAGGCAGCCGGTCACTGTCCAGATCCCAATACGCTTTCGCGACATACGCGTCCAGTGCGACGGGATCCGTCCCAGCAATCATCGTCTTTTTTAGCGAGACATCTTCGAGGTTTCCGCCAGTGGGGCCGTTGCGCAGCAGTACGCGGTACGCGTCCATCATAGTGAGCGTAGGCCGCATGTACGCAGCCAGGTCGGCCAGGCTCTGGTGAATCTGCTGGTGCAGGCGATTCCGTTCACCGCCGAGAATGCCATACCAATTCTTCATCCCCAGAGTTGCGCCGGTAAGGCCATGATGCTTGGCTATGGGTAGATTGATGATTTTGTCGGCATTGAGAAACGGTTCGAAGACCAGCCAGTTCTGGAGAACATCTCCCCCGATGTTCACTTCGCGGAAACGGGACGGTTCCGGGAGGATTACCTCCGCGCCCTCCCGCCTGGCTGCCTCTGCGATCCCGGAGCGCTGAAAACAGCGCCGCGATTCGTTGCAGCTGACATCCGTGACAATCACGTGTTTCGCGCCCGCATGCCAGCAAAGTTTCACGGTCTCCGCAACCACTTCAGGGTTTGTATTGGCGGCCTGCTCCGGAGTGCGATCCCATGCGATGTTCGGTTTCAGCAGAACAGTTTCACCGCGGCTGACGAAACGGGACATGCCGCCGAGGTCCGCGATCGCTCGCTGAACCAGAGCAGCCGGTTCCCCACCCTTCACTACCACCATCACCGGCCAACGCGCGTCGGCGGCTATGGTGTGATTTCGCATCGGCTTTCCAAGAGCCGGAGGAACGGGTTTTTCGCTTCGTTCCGCCAGCCATACTCCAAGTGCGGCAACACTTGCGCCCGCCCCTCCCAGCTTCAGGATCTGCAGCATCGCCTCGCGCCGGGTCAACCCCGATTCAATGTCCAGCTTCGTGTTGGAATCACCGGTCGACATAGCATCACCTAGGCTTCTATCAGCGAAATGTCCCCGGGAACATCGGTTCCCAATTTATGCTGCGCATCTGCCGCCGTCGCAATATAGGTAGCAGGACGCCCTACATCCGCCAGTGTCTTAAGTCCCTTTTCCGCGCGCTTTCTCTCGATGATCTGCGCCCCCGTGCGATCGAGCGCAACGCGATCCTGTGCGACGATCAAGCCGTTGTGGGGCCACGTGTATTCGGGGTGGAAACTGGGCCCCCCGTTGTAAAGGCCTGTCATGCCGTCGAGAATTGTAAAGCGCATTTTCTCTCGGATCGGAGGCAGCATGTTCAAGTCCGCAACGTACGGATTGCAATTGCCGCCATGGAGTTCGAAGGGACGTTCGACTACACCGTACATGTTTTTCATGGCCAGCGTCACGCCTGCGATCTCATGATCTTTCAGCAAGGGAAGATTAATCATCACATCGCAGTTTTGTGTGAGTATCTTCGAAACCTTCGCGGACACTTTGCCGAACGATTGAGGCAGGTCTTCATATCCGTATCCCGGCGTGTCGGTGCCGAAGCAGCGTACGTGATTTGGATCGGTGGAGATGGTGTAGCCAGCTCTCTCCAACTCGCGGCTGGTGCGGTCCCAGATGATGATGTCGCCGGGCTTGATCCCTGCCTGCTGCAGGCGTTCGCAGATGGCGAGCACCAATGAGACGTGGGTGGACATGCCCTTGCCGGCAATCGTGTTCACCTTGAGGGTGACTTTCTGCCCCGGACGCACGATCTGTTTCCAGCCGTCAGTTGAGTGTCCGCTATAGGCGAGCATGGCGCGATCCAAAAGCTTGACCACACGCTGTTCTTCAGGTGTCGCGCCGCTGCCACGCAGATCCTTGTCATTGGCGATAACCACTTTGGACTTGCTGGGAGCCGCTGCGGCCTTGGCCCACACGGTATTTCTCTCCGCACCAAGAACCACGGCTCCGGCTGCGGCTGTCTTTAAGAATTGCCTACGGCTGGTTTCGTTCTCGCTGTTATGCACTGGTAGCTCCTTCTTATTTAGTGTTGGCTGGGCTCGATGTGCCAAGCCGCGTTTCCGTCGGGCAATCGACTAGAGTTTCCCTGCGATTGCGTGTCCCAATGTCATGAGATCCTGATCCAGTCCGGGGGCAGGACTGAAGGCTACAATTCGTACCAGGTAGGGTCCTTTGCGGAAGATGAGGCTCTGACCAAAGATGCGCGACGCGTCGCCGATTGAGGCTGACTTGGAATCCTGCGCAGGATCGGAGTCGAACACTTTCTTTGCTCCCGCCTCTTCCGACATCGAGTACACGTCTGCGGTCGCTTCGATATTGCCGTTGTACTTGTAGTCCGCAGTGGACGTGGTCACCACGCCCGCGCTCACATAGCGCTCTGCATCTCCATCGATGTATTGCCAAAGATCGGCAGCCTTGAAGGTGCGCGTCTCGCCGGTCTTCGTCCATCCGTTGACTGCATTGCTGGCGGGAAATGGATTGGACGCTTTCTTGCATCCCGTACCGAACAGGGCGAGAGCCGTCATTGCTAAAACCAGGGTGAAGATACGGTGTTTATTTGGATATTTCACGCTTTGACCTTCCCATTTTTTCGCCGCAGCAGGATTTGATTGGCACTCGAACGGCTTTCACCAATGCTGGTGACGTGAACCGCTGGGTGCTCCTGCAGCGGACATGCATACTCGCATGCACCGCAGCCCACGCAGCGCTGTGGATCGATCCTGGGCTGCTTGAGTGTTTTCACTTTTCCATCGGAGTCGATTACCTGCGCTTCTTCGACATAGATTGCTTTGGGCGAAACCGGGCACCATTCCTCGCAGACGATACAGTCGGTTGCCATCGCCCATGGCAGGCAGCGGCCGCGATCGTAAAAGGCTGTTCCCAGTCGGATAGACTTCTCCCCTTCGCCAACTCCAACGACCCAACCCTTTTCCTTAGGAGTGATCTTCCAGATCGCGCCCGTTGGGCAAACCTCCGAGCACAACACACAACTCGGCTCGCAGTACCCAAGGCGTGGTTGCAGCATGGGAGTCCACATACCTTCGAATCCAGCCTCAGTGAACGCTGGATGAAGTGAGTTGTTGGGACAAACCTTCATGCATTCTCCGCAGCGAATGCAGCGAGAGAGAAAATCAGTTTCGTCGAGCGATCCTGGCGGACGGATGAGATGCTCATCGCGCCCCTTGGCGAGTCCCGGCGTCGACCGCATTAGCGGAACAACAAGCGCGCCGGCCGCGATCCCAGTAATCGCTTTGCGGCGATCGAGGCTGGTGCCGACCACCTCCCGCTCTTTGCGAAAGAACTTGAATTGCAGGCTCTGGTGTGGGCAGGCGTCCGTGCAGTTCATGCACATATGACACTCTGCCTTGCGCCACGGAACTCCGCCGATGGGATCGTCGCCGCCCTGGCAATGCATCTCGCATTGATTGCAGCTGTTGCAGGTTGCCGGATCCTTGTGCAGCCCGAAGATCGACCAGCGCGAGACAACGCCGAGCAGCGCTCCCAGGGGACAAAGCGCGCGGCACCAGAAACGTGTCACGCGAAGGTTTAAGACTAGCAGACCAAGAAAGACGATTCCGAGCAGCACGCCCTGCAGGAACATCGGTTGCCGGAAGCTCAGGACGGTTCCGCGGAGAACGTTGTGAAACGAGCCGACAACGAGAGCGACTCCAGGGATGTGCGATCGCTCAATGGAGGTGAAGACCGCGTTTCCCGCGTAATTGAATGCTGGCAATATGGAAAGGCCCAGGGAGCGCACCAGCAGGCTGAAAGGATCGAACCAGCCAACAATGCCGCTGCCGAAGAATGCCGCAACCAGCAGGATCACAAGGATGTAGTACTTGGTGGTTTGCCACGGCTTGTAGCGGTTCGATTGAATCAGGTTCTTGCCGCGTTTGGTGTGCCACTTAAGATTGCCGAGGAAGTGGTTCAACGATCCCATCGGACATATCCAGCCACAAAAGAAGCGGCCGAAGAACATGGTGGGGATCAAGATCACGAGGCAGAGAATAAGCCCTTGGTAGAGGGCACGCGTAGCGAGCGCATTGGAAATCGCGACAAGTGGATCAAGTTGGAAGAACAGGCGCACCGGTGAATGCAAACGGATGTCTCCACCAGCGCCCAACGCACCCTTCAACTCTGTCCGAAACAGCAGCAAAAGGAAAAGCAAGAAGAAGAGCAACTGCGAGCAGCGACGTAATTTGACCACCAGACCGGGGCGCATCGATGCTTCCGCCTTTCCGCGGCACTCCAAACCAGACAAATGGAGTAGCTTCGATCATCTGCCACCCGCTGATCGGTCGACAGTGATGGTCATCACCGGAATGTTTTTACCATCCCGGAGCCAAGTGGCTGCCTTTGAAGTAGTTACCCAGGCTTCACCAATGCCCGTCCTTTGAGACGGACGATGTTCGGACGACGCCGGATGGAACGGAGCCTGCTATTGCTTTTGGCGGGATCGTCTGCTGGCGTAATTTTCTTGCTTGAGTGGCGTTGATCTTGTTAACTCGGAATCAATGTCCGGCAAAGCTCCCTATGCATGCGTGTTAGTGACAGCAATCCTTTTCGCGAGTGCCAGCCGAGCGACTGCAGCGATATATGGACAGGACGCAAGCGGGCATCCCGTTGCACAGCTGGGAACCCCGAAAACGCGGGCAATCGTGCTCGTATTTCTCGCTTCGGATTGCCCAATCTCCAATCGCTACCTTCCGGAATTGAAACGACTCGACACTGAATTTGCGCAACAAAACGTGGCTTTCTGGATGATTTATCCCAATTACGGCGAGACTGCTGCTGCTGTGCGCGAGCACCTTGCCGGATATGGCGTATCGATGCGCGTTTTGCTGAAACCGAGTCCGGATTTGATGGCGTTAGCTCCCGCGACGACGACACCGGAATCTGCCGTTCTCTCAAAGGCCGTTGACAAAAACGGCAAGCAGACACTGTCAACGGCGTACCTGGGCCGCATCGACAATCGCTATGTCGAGATTGGGCGAGAACGCCCTGCGGCAACCGAGCACGATCTGGAAGAAGCCATTCGCGCCGTCCTTTCGCAACAAACTGTGAAACGGGCCGACGGGCCGCCGGTCGGCTGTGGAATTGTGAGCCAGCCTTGACATGCAGGCGCCTATCCCGGTGGAGTGTTTTGGCCGCAATTACCGGGCTTTGGATGATCGCAATTCCACCGACAAATGCGCGGGCGCAGGATCATCCAGTCACGTTCAACCAAGTGGCACCCATCTTCTACAAGAATTGCTCCGCATGTCACCATACTGGAGGAGCAGGGCCTTTCAGCCTGCTTTCCTATGCCGACGCAAAACGCTGGGGACTTCTCATCCACACGGTAACGGCTAGCAGGTTTATGCCTCCCTGGCTCCCGGAACCCGGGTTCGGAGACTTTGCCGACAATCGCCGACTCTCGGACGCGGACATTGCGACCATCAAAGCATGGGTGGACAGCGGCATGCCGGAGGGTAAGGCCGACGAGGCCCCAAAGCCACCCGTCTTTTCAAAAGACTGGCAACTGGGGCAGCCTGACCTGGTTCTGAAGGTGGAGTCACCGATGACAGTTCCGGCGCAGGGCACCGACCTGTTTCATAACTTTATCCTCCCGGTTCCGATAGAGAAAACTCGATATGTTCGTGCGATGGAGATAAGGCCGGGCACGCCGCGGGTAGTTCACCACGCAAACGTGCTGATCGACCGGACGGCGTCGTTGCGACGATCCCATCCCACGGATTGGAAACAAGGCGTGCCGGGGATGGAAATCACTGTAGACGCGGGAGATAGCTTTGATCCGGATAGTCATTTTCTATTCTGGAAGCCCGATTCCGCAGCTCTGGTTGAGCCGGAGGGCATGCCATGGCGGCTCGATCCAGGCAACGATCTGGTCCTGAACATGCACCTGAAGCCCACGGGCAAAGAGGAGACCGTTCAGGCCAGCATCGCGTTGTATTTCACGGACAGCCCGCCGACGGCACTTCCGATCCTTCTGCAACTCGAGCATGATGATGCACTGGATATCCCTCCGAACGACGCTGCGTTTGTGGTTGAGGATGAGCTGACGCTCCCGCTTGACGTCGACGTGCTGGGTATTTACCCGCACGCCCACTATTTGGGCAAAACGATGGAAGGCTATGCCTTGCTGCCGAGCGGCGAAAAAAAATGGCTGGTGCTGATTAAGGATTGGGACATCAACCGCCAGTCCGTATACCGCTTCCGGAAGCCAGTATTTCTGCCCAGGGGAAGCGTGCTTCACATGCGCTATACGTATGACAATTCGACGGCGAATATAAGAAATCCAAACAATCCTCCGGTGCGCGTGAAGGCTGGTAACCGATCCGTCGATGAGATGGGACATCTGTGGCTGCAGGTTCTGCCGAGGGGCGCGGCGGACGCTTCCGAGGATCCACGGGTAACCATTGAACGCTCGTGGATGCAGAATCGCCTGCGTAAAGATCCGCAGGACTACACGGCGCTCTATAACTTGGCGTCGATGGAGATGATTCGCGGAAAATACGCTGAATCTTCAGATTTTTTTCGCCGGGCGCTGAAGCAAAAGCCTACCGACGTGCGAACCCTGACCGCCTATGGCACGGCTCTGGATAAAGCCGGGGATTGGCAGGGGGCGGAGGCACAATTTCAAAAGGCTCTCGCGACAGATCCGGAAAATCGCTATGCACGCTACGACCTGGCGCAACTCCAGTTGCAACATGGAAAATTGCCGGAGGCAGAACATAATTTTCGCAAATTGCTGACGGACACTCCGGGAGACGCCGATACCCACGCACAATTGGGAGCAATACTTGCCGCCACAAACCGTGGAGTCGAGGGGCAAAAGGAGTTGGAGACGGCGCTCGCAATTGATCCGACTAGCTTTAATGCGCTCTTCAACCTTGCCAGCTTGGAAGCTGAACAAGGCAATCTTCCCGGCGCGGCCGCTCTGTTGGAAAGGGCTTTGATGCAGAAGGATGATGCTGAAGCGCACCAGTTGTTGGGCAATGTGTACGCGGCACAGGGTGGGTACGAGAGCGCGCTTAAGCAGTTCAGAACGGTCGAAAAGCTGCAGCCAAACGATCCGGTTGCTCACTTCCAACTCGCCCAGCTTTTTGCGCAGATTGATCAGGTTGCCGAAAGCATCCGCGAACAACAGGCGGGACTGGCATTGTCCGGCACGAACGCCGACGATTGGAATTATCTGGGCGAATTATATGTTCGCGCCGAGCAGACGGCGGCGGCTCGGAAAGCATTTGAACGGGCTCTGCAACTGAATCCTGAACACGCCGTAGCCCGCGCTAATCTTGCTCGCCTGTAACTGCTGCCTGGTATGCGAAGCTTAGTAAAGGCCTTGCTTCTCGCCAAATCCCGGGTTCGGCGACTGAAAACTGAAGCGGTGTGTCCATTTGCACCGCATGCAGGAAGCTTTGCTGCCTTGTTTAGAAAACTGCGGCATTCGCAAGCCTCTTAGGGTAGTTTTAATAGAGCGACTTCCACAAAGATCCTGAATTGACATTTGAGCTCCCAGCAACGAGGGAACGAGCGAATTTCTACCGGCGAAAGCCGAATGAGGGTGGATGGGCATACAGGTTGCGCTGAATCACAGGACACACTACCGGTATGACAAAGCAGTTTTTCTAGGCCCACAGGTCATACAGTTACGGCCTGCGCCGCATTGCAGAACCCCCATTCAGAGCTATTCGCTCGATATCGTGCCCGCGCGTCACATTCTCAAGTGGCAACTTGATCCTCATCACAACTATCTCGCCCGCATCCTTTTCCCGGAAAGGACAGAAGAGTTTGGCGTAGAAGTGAATCTGGTCGCGGAGTTGCTGCCGGTAAATCCCTTCGATTTCTTCCTGGAACCCGGCGTTGATGAGTTTCCCTTCCAATATTCTGCAGATCTGGCCAAGGATTTGGAACCCTATCGCGTGGTCGAAGAAGCAGGACCAGAAGCTACAGGATTTCCTCGACAGTGTTCACTCCAGCGAGAAGCGGGGAACGATCGGGTTTCTCGTTCAGCTGAACCGCAGAGTGAAAGACCGGGTGGGATATACGACAAGGCTGGATCCGGGCGTACAGACGTGTGAGGATACGCTCACAAAGGGCACGGGATCGTGCCGCGACTCGGCCTGGCTGCTGGTGCAGATTCTGAGGCACCTTGGGATTGCGGCTCGCTTCGTCTCTGGATACCTGATTCAATTAGCGTCCAATGATGCTGGCGGCCTGGCGACAACTGACTCGGCGGATCTCCACGCCTGGGCGGAGGCGTTTCTGCCCGGCGCGGGGTGGATCGGCATGGACTCGACATCGGGTCTGTTTGCCGGCGAGGGTCACATTCCGCTGGTGTGTACGCCAAGTGCAGCGAAGGCGGCGCCCATTGGCGGAACGGTAGAACCGAGCAAGGTGGACTTCGAATATTCGATATCAATCCGCCGATTGAACGAGGCGCCCAGTTTATCGGTCCCATATAACAACGACGAATGGGCTAGGGTTGAAGAAGTTGCGCACCAGATAGATGCTGACCTGGAGACGCAGAATGTGCGGCTGACTATGGGAGGCGAGCCGACCTTCGTGGGTATCGACGATCCCGAAAGCCCGGAGTGGAATCTGGACGCACTTGGGCCGATGAAGCGGAGCCGCGGACTTGGCCTGATCCAGTACTTGCGCGAACGCGTTGCTCCCGGTGCTCTTCTGCATTATGGACAGGGTAAGTGGTACCCGGGAGAGCCGTTGCCGCGATGGGCGTTGAGCTGCCTTTGGCGCGTAGACTCCGTTCCTGTCTGGGAAAACGTCGACCTGATCGCGCGTGGGGATGAAAACACTCAATTCGCGGTGCCTGATGCGCTGGCTTTTATGGAAGCGCTTACGCGGCGACTGCAAGTGCGATCGGAGAACGTGCTGCCCGCATACAACGCTGACTCGACCGAGCCGGTGGGCTACATCCTTCCCGTTCGCAGACGGCAGATCGGAGAGAAACTGTTCTGGTCCAGCCAGCTTTGGTTTCAACGACCCGAGCAATTGCTTCTGACCTCCGGCGATTCTCCGATCGGGTATCGTATTCCAACGGATCTCATGCCATGGGTAGCGCCCGACGAAGTTGCTTACGAATACGACCAGGCGCCCTACGCCGAGCGGGTTAAGCTTCCGTCGAAGCCGTTGCGGCGAATGGATCT
Source organism: uncultured Acidobacteriaceae bacterium (assembly GCA_963816335.1). Classification (GTDB taxonomy): domain Bacteria; phylum Acidobacteriota; class Terriglobia; order Terriglobales; family Acidobacteriaceae; genus JANXZS01. The sequence continues at coordinate 46,567 of CAWFKA010000003.1, forward strand.
CTTCGAAGTCGAACCTGAGATCGATCCGCTGCCTGCGCTTCCAGCAGCCCCGGAGACCGCGACTGAACTCGTTCGCCCCTCCCTTTGCGTCCAGGCGCGAGAAGGGCGTCTCCATGTCTTTCTGCCTTATGCGCCGCACCTCGCGGATTACCTCGAGATCGTGAACGCAGTGGAAGATACATGCGCGCACCTGAACAACGCCGTCTGGCTGGAAGGTTATCTTCCTACGCTCGACTCGCGGTTGAGGTCGTTCAGTGTGACTCCCGATCCCGGCGTGCTGGAAGTCAATCTGCCGCCGGCAGGCAACTGGGACGAGTTGGAACGGGTGAACACACTGCTCGCGGACGGTGCAAAACAGAATCGCCTAACAGCTGAAAAATTTGCATATGACGGAAGCCATCTGGCCACTGGCGGCGGCAGCCACATCGTGATCGGTGGGGCCACTGTGATGGATAGTCCTCTGCTGCGACGGCCGGATCTGCTGCGCAGCATGGTGAGCTTCTGGCAGAACCATCCTTCGCTTTCCTATCTTTTCTCAGGCATGTATGTTGGCCCGACGAGCCAATATCCGCGAGTTGATGAGGCAAGGCTGGACACGCTGTATGAACTTGAAGTTGCATTCAGCCATCTTCCCGCGAGCGATTGTCCGCCCTTCATCGTAGATGGACTTTTCCGTAATCTGCTGGTGGATACGACGGGCAATTCTCATCGAGCCGAGTTCTGCATCGACAAGCTTTATCCGCCGGAAGGTATGGGACTGCGACTTGGCCTTTTAGAGCTGCGGGCATTCGAGATGGCTCCGCACGTCCGCATGGGCCTGATGGAAATGCTGCTGATTCGAGGGCTGGTTTCGATGTTCTGGAAGAAGCCCTATGAGGGCGGCCTGGTGCGCTGGGGGCCGGCACTGCATGACCGCTTCATGCTTCCGCATTTTGTGCAGCGTGACTTCTTCGATGTGCTCGGCCTGCTGCGCACTTCCGGCTATGGCTTCGAAGAAGAGTGGTTTGCAGCGCATATTGAATTCCGTTTTCCGAAGATCGGGTCCCTGATGGCGGACGGGATAAAACTTGAATTGCGAGAAGCACTCGAACCCTGGAATGTGCTCGCGGAAGAAACCAGTTCCGGCCGAACCGTCCGTAGTGTGGACTCGTCGCTTGAGCGGATTGAAGTAAAGTTGTCAGGATTGACGGCAGGCTCGCGCTACGCAGTAACCTGCAATGGACGAAGAGTGCCACTTGGTGCGACGGAAGTGAGCGGATGTAGCGGTGGCAGGAGTGAGATACCGGGCGCGGCGACTGTCGGCGGCGCTGCATCCCACAATTCCAGTGCACGCTCCACTGGTCTTCGATGTCATCGACACGTGGAAGGAGAGGTCCGTCGGCAGGTGTACGTATCACGTCGGACCTCCGGATGGTGGCATTTACACGGCACGCCCGTTAAACGCGACGCGAGGCTGAGGATCGGCGCAGGGCGCGTTTCCAAACAGAAGAACCGGCACCGGTTCACATGTGGCGCCGGAACAAGAGTTGAATCCTGTATTTCCGATGACACTCGACTTGCGCATACCGACAATCGCGCGGAAAGACAAGAGCGAAAGACAGGGCTGGCTCCATGACGGTGGATTTATACCAGAGTCCTTTACGCTACGGCGCATCCTATGACGAGCTTTCGGCGGATGGAGTGAAGCCGCGTCCGCACTGGGCCCACCTGATGGAGTCGCTGCGCTACATGGGCCCGGAAGAGTTGGAGCGTTTGTGCGCACGCGCCGAGCGGCTGATTCGCGAGAATGGAATTACCTACAACATCTACAACGATCCTCTCGGTGCAAATCGCTCGTGGAAGTTCGATATTGTCCCGCTGCTGATTTCGGCAAAGGAGTGGCGTTACATCGAGGGCGGTGTCATTCAGCGTGCGCAATTGTTGAATCTGCTGCTCGAAGATTTTTATGGCCCGCAGAACCTGATTGCGGACGGACGATTCCCTGCCGCGCTGCTTTACGCCAATCCCGCATTTCTGCGACCGCTTGTCGGCGTGAAAGTACCGGCACAGAGTTATCTCCATATGCTGGCTGTCGATCTGGCGCGTTCGCCGGACGGACAGTGGTGGGTGCTCGCCGATCGAACGCAGGCACCATCCGGCAGCGGATACGCGCTTGAAAATCGAACCATCGTTTCCGATGTGCTGCCGGATCTGTTTCGCTCGTCAAACGTATTGCGGCTGTCCCACTTCTTTCGCGCGCAGCGGGAGGCACTCGCAAATCTCGCTGACTGCAGCAATCCGCGAATTGTTCTGCTGACTCCGGGTCCGTATAACGAAACGTATTTTGAGCATTCGTATATCTCCCGGTATCTGGGGTTCACACTGGTCGAGGGCACCGACCTCACGGTGCGCGACCGGCGCGTGTATCTGAAGACCGTAGACGGCCTGGAGAAGGTGGATGTAATCCTCCGGAGAGTGGATGACAGTTTCTGCGATCCACTCGAGTTGCGAAGCGATTCTCTGCTTGGCGTGCCGGGACTGGTTGAGGCCATCGTTGCCGGCAATGTAAAGGTTGCAAACGCTTTGGGAAGCGGCTTGATTGAGACCGCCGCGGTGATGCCGTTTCTGCCCGGACTCTCACGGCATTTGCTTGGTGAGAAACTCAAGCTTCCCTCGGTTGCAACATGGTGGTGCGGTCAGTCCTATGCGCTGGACTGGGTTTTGAGTCATCTTGAGTCCGTAGTGGTGAAGCCGGCTTTTCCGTCAAGAGGCATGGAGCCGGTTTTCGGGGCGGAGCTTCCGCAGGCCGAGAAAAACAAGTTGGCGCAACAGTTGCGAGCGCGACCGCACGAGTTCGTGGCGCAGGAGCAGATCGCTCTGTCGACTGCGCCGGTGTGGGACAACGGATGCCTGAACTCACGCAGCGTGGTTCTGCGCACATACGTGTTGAATACTGGCAATGGGTGGATTGCTATCCCCGGTGGGCTGGTTCGCGTGGCGGGTGAAGAAGGCTCCGTCGTCTCCATGCAACGCGGCGGCCACAGCAAGGACGCGTGGGTGTTGTGGGATAGTCCAGTCGATACGTTCAGCATGCTGCGCTCCGCGCAACGAACCGGTGGAGTTGCGAAGGTTGCCGCGCGCAGTACCGAGCAGTGTCGCCGACAATGTTTTCTGGTTGGGCCGATACGCGGAGCGGACTGAGAACATTGCGCGCATCCTGCGCGCAATTATTCCTCGTGCGAGCCGGGCGCAGGAGGCCGACCTCGAGCTGCCTGATTCGCCTGCATAGCTGTCTCGAAACCCGTCACAGCAAGATGCCCAAGCCAAGAGACAGACGCCGTGCGACACTGGCAGATCTCGAACAGGAACTCATCTCGCTGGTGTCGGACGTGAAGCGAGGCGGACAGTGTCGCGTCCACGCTCGCAGAAGTGTCGCGCATTGGCGGCAACGTACGCGAGCGCTTATCCGCCGACATGATGTTTCTTATCGGGCAGCTTCGCGATTCCATACAGATTGCGAAGGGCACTCAGTTGCCGGAGTATGCGCCGGTGCTGACGAAGTGTCTTGAATTGCTTTCAGCATTTTCCGGGATGGAGCGCGAGAACATCAATCGCGGACTCGGCTGGTTGTTCCTGAGCATGGGCCGCCGGCTGGAGCGTGCGATGTATCTCACGAGACAACTGCGAGAGATTGCAACGCCGCTTGCCGAAGAGGACTGGCCATTTCTTGAGTGCATGCTCGAGGTTGCAGATAGCTCGATGACTTACCGAACGCGCTACTACACCACCCTGCAACCGCTTCGCTGTGCTGGACGTGCTGATGGCTGATGAGACGAATCCGCGGTCGCTGGATTTTCAGCTCACGCATCTCGCTGGAGCTGTATCAGAAGCTTCCTCGCCATTCTCCGGGAGATCTGGAAGCGATGCGAAACGCTTTAGCGCAGCTGCGAAGCTTTGATTTGCGAGCCATGAAATATCCTCGCACGGGTGCAGAAGTTTTGAGCGATGACGGAGACGGGCTTGTGCGGCTCGAACGCTTCCTGAGGGATTTGGAGAGACTTCTGCCTTCCTGGTCTAACAACTTGTCGAGCAACTACTTCAGCCTGGCTCGAACCTTCCCGGTCACGATAGGCCAATGATTTATAGAATTGTTCACCGGACATACCTATCGATATAAGTATCCAGTGTCAGTGGGAAACCATGTGGCATGCTTGAAGCCGCGTTCGCTGCGGCACCATCAACTGGCGCAGAACGAGTTGCACATCCACCCCTTGCCTACGATTCGCACGGAGCGAGTAGATTTCTTTGGAAACTCACTCTGCTTCTTTACCATCCGCGAACCGCATAAAGAACTGGTGGTGGAATCGCGGAGCGAGGTGGTCATGGACGAAGAGCCTATGCCATGGCCGCAGATTTCTATTCCCTGGGACGAGGCCGCGAGGGCCCTTCCCAATGATCACAGCCGAGAAGGTCTTGAAGCGTATCAATTTGGATTTGAATCGCCGAGGATTCGGATACGATCTGAGTTTGCTGAGTACGCTTTGCAGTCCTTCCTGCCAGGCAGACCGATGCCCGAGGCGCTGCTGGACCTGACCGAGCGCATCTTCCGTGATTTTCGTTTCGACTCCAAGGTAACGAATGTTCGCACCACAACCGAGGAAGTATTTCGAAAACGCAAGGGAGTATGCCAGGATTTTGCACATCTCCAGATTGCCTGCCTTCGGTCCCTCAACATTGCTGCCCGTTATGTTAGTGGATATCTCCGGACCTACCCGCCGCCGGGCCGTCCAAGACTGATAGGCGCCGACGCGTCACATGCGTGGGTATCGGCCTACTGTCCGGGTGCGGGCTGGCTCGACGTGGATCCGACGAACAACGTTGTTCCTTCAAATGGCCACGTGACGCTGGCCTGGGGAAGAGACTATGGTGATGTAAGTCCGTTGCGCGGTTTGATCCTCGGCGGCGGATCGCACACGCTGAAGGTATCGGTTGATATGGAGCCGGTGGAATCGAAGTAGTCTCCGGCAGTTGGCTCCCACTTTTGTAACTGGTCCATCGCCCTCGACGATACTTCCGATTTACTATTTCTGATCTGGAGGTTCTCATGTCCATTCGTCCAGTCAAGCGGGTCATCCAGGCAAAACCAACAATGGAAGGCGCCGGCGTGCATCTGCGCCGTGCCTTCGGCTTTGGCAACACATCCGATTTCGATCCTTTCCTTCTTCTCGATGATTTTCGTAACGATGTTCCCGCCGACTACCTGGCTGGATTTCCCTGGCATCCACATCGCGGGATCGAAACAATCACATATGTTCTAGCGGGAGAAGTCGAGCATGGCGACAGCATGGGAAACCGCGGCGTGATTAGTGCCGGAGACATCCAGTGGATGACGGCGGGTAGTGGCATTATTCATCAGGAGATGCCACGCGGCGACCAGTCAGGGCGAATGCATGGCTTCCAATTATGGGCCAACCTTCCGGCTGCAAAGAAAATGACGGCTCCGCGATATCAGGAAGTAAAAGCGCCAGAGATTCCCAAGATAAAAGATGACGACGGCACGGAAGTTCGCGTCGTCTGCGGAACATTCTGGGGCAAGACTGGTCCCGTCGAAGGCATTGCCACAGACCCCATCTACATCGATGTCACCGTTGGTCCTGGACTGAGAAAGTCACTCCCCGTAGAAGTGATGCGACACGCCTTCGCTTACGTTTTTTCAGGCTCAGGGAAATTCTGTAACGCATCCGGACCACTTGCGGTTCCAACCGAGGCCACACATTGGTCCGATACCAATCCCCCCGCGCACGCTGAAAACCGCTCGCTGATTCTCTTCGATAGCGGTGACGAAGTTACCGTTCAGGCGGGAGAAGATGGGATCCGATTCCTGCTGGTTTCCGGCAAACCGCTACAGGAGCCGGTTGCGTGGTATGGGCCCATCGTGATGAACACGCAGGCACAACTTCAGGAGGCCTTCTCACAATTGGATCGAGGTACGTTTCTAAAACAGCCATAGTTCCAGATCTCACTTGCTTCAACATATTCTTCGGGAACCTCGGCCCAGACCTATGGAGAACTGCGGTACCCGAGATGGCCTGCGTGACTGAAACGCCTTCCGTCCTATCGTCACCATACAGATCTGTAGATGCCATTCCCCCACGAAACTGTGTAAGATGGCTCAACGCTCTCATTTGATTGACTTAGCAACTGGGCCCCTGGAGTGTCTCGATGCTCAAGACGGGCGACAAGCTACAAAAGCTGATCATTCTTATCGTCACATGGGCGTCTCTGCTCGTGATCTTTATCGCCTATGAACGCTACTTTGTAAGTAGTCAGCAGACATTTCTCAAAGAAGCCCAGTTCCATGCTGTTGAGAGGCTCGGGCGTGAACTAGATGCCCAGATCCGTCGTGCGCAGATTTCCAGTGTTTCGTTTGTCCAATTGGCGGCCGGTGACAATCCTCTATCAGATGAAAAGCTCTCTGAATTTCTAAGGATCTATTTTAAAGATACCTGGGCAGGCAACCACAACGAGCAGATTCGCAATGCCTCAATCCAGCGAGCAAAGCAATGTCTCGTACACGACAACCTGGTGAAACTGGATTCGGAAGCGAAGGGCTTGACCATTGCGCTCTCCTGTACCGATCGAGTCGCAAAAGACGGTGCGCCTGCGGCGATCGCGCTCTATACCCTTGATCTCACCCCATGGATTACCAAGGCAATCGAGCCGCTTGGCGGTAACTTCGACGAAGTTTTGATAGTAGACACCACTACTGGCGAAGTAGAGTTTCAACAGACGTCAGACGGCCCGCGCGTTGCCAACGTGCGTCCACTCCTCGTGAGCGAAGTTACTCCGGATAAGAAGCCTGCCGGGTCAGACTCATCGGGTGCATCCAACGAAGACATTAAGTCCTCCTCAACCAGTGGAAGCGCTTCCGGCGACAAGGCGCTGGAGAAGCTGACGGATAGTAGCTTCTATCTCCACACCGCCCTGGGGGGCGAAGGCTACGAACTCTTCGCAGTTCCAGTTCGCGTCAACCTTCACTCAGGTGCTATCGAAAGAGATTGGCACTTAGCGGTTATCGGACTGCAGCGCAGTTCTAACTTTGATGCACAGAGTCACGCAATTCCCTATTCGACGTTGATCTGGGTAACTTTAATTTCGGCTGCCGTGTTCTCTCTTAGCTGGCCTGTCGCAAAGCTTCGATACATGAGTAATACCGAACGATTTACACCGCGAGAAGGCTGGCTGTTGGTGCTGACCATCTTCCTGGCAGCAACTTCCGTTACGCTACTCTTACTCAACGCGACCTATACTACGCGAGCACAGGATGAAGTCGACAAGAACCTGGCTAACCTTTCACACCTGATCAAGCGCCATTTTGCGGCGGAGATGACGCTTGCCCACGCGCAGTTAACCGAACTTTCTCCGGACGAAGAAGTAACCCCTCCTACCGATAAAATCTCTGACTACATCGCCCAGGGAAGGCAAGACATTACAAAATACCCGTACTTCGAGATCGCCTTCTGGGTAGACCGCAACGGAAGACAGACACGCAAGTTCGACATCAGAACCGCGCCAACCCCCGTTGTTTACGTGGGAGGATTGCCGTTCTTTGCGAAAGCACTTTCGAATCCACAAGAGTTGGCGCTCGCGGGTGAAATAGGGACAAAGTCTTCCGACGTAGCGGGAAATGACGCCACCTATTATCTTGATCCGGAAATTTCACCTACCACAGCGGAGTTCACACCCGTTCTCGCAAGTGCATATACGCGCTCATCTAAGGGAGACGTTGTACAAGCAATGGTCGTCCGACCCATGTCTCTGATAGATCCGATATTGCCTCCAGGATACGGCTTTGCCGTCATTGACTCATCCTGCGCCGTTCTCTTTCACTCTGAGTCATTCCGGGACATGAAGGAAAACTTTTGCCAGGAATCAAAGGGGACCTCCGAGTTAAAGCCATGGCTGTTCGGTGGCATTGATAGCTCCATTGACATTTCTTATATAGGTCAACCAGAGCGCGCTTATATCTCACCGATGAACATCGCTGACATGAAAGCTATGGGAGCCTCGAGCAAGTTCACGATGCCACAATTCGCAAGCGGCTCCGCTTACCTTGTTGTGTTTCGCACGGCGGATTATGCGCTGACGCTGAACCTTGCGATCATGGTCGTATGTTCCATCCTCTTAGGCTGCTATGTCGTCGTCCTCCTTATTCTGATTTCCGTCGATATCTCCCTCCGCGGTCCTCTCCAACTAATAACCGCACCGCGGCAGATGTGGCCTTCTTCAGAAAACAGCCTGAAGTATGTGCATATCTTTCTTGCGAACGCCATACTTCTCGCGCTCTACTGGCTTCTCCATTTACAACTTTACGAAGCGCCACTTCTGACTCTCACACTCTGTTCCGCAATTCTCGCTCCCCTGCTCTGGTTCCTTAAGCTCAGTTGCAGGCCGTCATTCTTGGTACGCTTCGGAGCGGCTCTCCTGTCTCTCTCTTTGATAGGACTGCTGGCAACCTTCATCCGCAGCGTTCATATGAAGGATTCAGCATCATGGGACGACTGGTGGCGCGTATTTCTCTTTATAGCCGCGGCGGCCTTGACGGCGATTCTTCTTTCTCGCTCACCACTATCTCACGGTTATCTAGTCCGAAAGATGCCGAGGTTTATCGCGAGTGCCTCAAAGTTCATCACGGTACGGTTTGCGACAACATATTCACTTGCAATCCTGACCGTCATCACTGCGATTAGCATGGTTCCCTGCGTGGGTTGTTTCAAATTCGCATACGACATGATCAGCGAAACAGCGCTCAAGCATGACGAAATCATGCTTTCAAAGGCGCTCTTAATGCGCCAGGATCGCATACATCGCTACTATCTTGATCTCATTCCTGCATACTCGCATGGCACTTCTGATGCCGACCCTAATTTCAGGATCAAACAGACCGCAGCTCGACGGGTACGCGAAACGCTCGACAGATATGACATTGCGTCCTCTGCCAATGACTTTGGCTTTACCTATGCGAATGAACCCGGCGCCAGGCTTCACGCTACGGCAGCAGAGAAAGCGGCCATTCAACGAATCGGACTAAGTGAGCATGTCGAACAGGCTATAGCAAGTGCAGTACTGCATTTCCCCGCCAACAATCTCGGATCTCAAATGAGCAAGCTGGGAGTGGCTGCAACAAATGACTCAGACATAGCCTCCGATTACCAATTTGATGAACCCGCTCCCAACATGTTCGTGCTCTCGTGGAATCAAGGGTCCGCCTTGCCATCGGAATTTCGGGTTACAGCCACCTATCCCACCTGGAAGGGCTTACTGTGGTGGGGAAATGGGATGATTCTATTCCTTTGGGTTGTACTCAGTCTGTGGCTCACCAGGCTGGTGCGAAAGATCTTCTTGACCGACGTACAACCCCCAACCGAGTCAGCCAATTTGGGTTGGACAAGTGCCTCCGACATAAAAGGAAACTACCTGGTTATAGGATTGGCTGAATCAGGAAAGACAAGAGACATCCTTTCGATACCGGGCATTCTGGTTGAGGATCAGATCGACTTGAGGCTGAGATTGAAGTCAGTGGCACCGGGTACTGCTTTTCCGACTCCTTCAAGTCCGAACGCCATCGTCATGGTCGATCACTTTGAATTCAACCTCAACGATCCCGACGCCAACTTGATACGGCTGAGTCTTCTGGAGCATCTGATTTACGAGACAGAATGCAGAGTTTTGTTAGTGTCGAGCGTTGATCCACAGTTCTTTTTAACCGAGGGAGCGCCCGGAGTCTTAACCAACTCACCGGACGCAGAGCTTTCGCGGCGCCTTCTCGACAGATGGGCTCGCGTGCTTTGCAGCTTCAGAAAAGTGCGAGTGGGTTCGGGCCGAGACCCTGAGTTCACTCGCCGAGTGAACCAGTTTATTCGAGAACATAAAGACCATCGTAAGTTTGGCCTGCTGGTAAAGAAGGAGTGTAACCCGACGGCCAGGCTGCGCCGGATTGGTATCGAAATACTCGATAATTTCGATGGTAAGGCTCCCCTGACACGAAACCTTCTAATAAGCCTCGTGCTAGATCAGGCTGCGGAATACTATCGAGTCATCTGGTCTGGGCTAACGTCCAGCGAACGTCTTGTTCTCTATCAACTGGCGCTTGATGGTTGGGCTAACCCAAAGAACACTGCGGCCCTGCAACAGCTTGAGAGTAAGTTCCTAATCCGCAGGATGCCCATGTTCCGCATCATGAATATGAGCTTTCGACGTTTTGTCAGTTCCCCGGAACATATCAGCGAGATAGAGCAATGGGAGAAGCAGCAAAAGCGCAGCACGTGGCGTGCTGTGAGGTTGATGCTTGTCGGACTGTTTCTACTACTTGTGGTGTGGTTGTTGCATTCGGAGGCCGCACTTTCGCAGGAAGTTACGGCCTATGTGGCGGGTATCGCAACGCTCGTAACCGCGGTCTCCACTCTCTTCACCAAGTCAGAGAAAGTGGCAGCTGATAGCTCCAATCAGACTTAGGGCTGGCAAAATGAATCGCTGAGACAGAGGTATACACCCACCATCTCATACAGGTACAACGGCGTAAGTTTTATTCAGATCCCGCGTTGCGTCGAATGACAGATTCGATGGCTTATAGACATCAAGATGAGTGAGCCGGCTCTGGACTGAGCTTGCAATGGAGGCATTTGGTGGAACCGATCTTACGCTTGGGATTCCCCAAAGAATGTTCCACGATTCTTGTATCTCATCCAAACCGTGGGCGGCGCTGTCAATATCGGAGTAGGTTTTGTCTATGGCCGGATCTAACTCCAACCCGTGCAGTTTGCCCTTGCTCAACATCCACTTCAATGTAATGTCGGATAGCCCGGAATTCGGGCAACCACCACCTACGCTACTGTGGCATCCTGCGAACCAAACCTGTTCACAGATTTGGCCCGGCACTTCCTCAACATCCCACAGCGTCGGCGGAAACGGCTTGCGCCGTTCGTCGATCGAGATGGCCTGGTAAGCGGCCTTTACACTTGGACTAAGGCTGGTATTCAGAAAACCGTAGCGGACAGGATCCACCTCGCCGACGAGACTCGGAATGCCGAGCGAACCAACCGTATCCCACACGCCAATCATCGCAATCTTCACCGGGCGATTGCCGTAATTTGCTGTGAGGGCTGCCTTGGCACACGCACGCTCTGGGCTCTGCGGATTGGTGCGGTAGGTAGTGAATGCGTCGTCGATTGCCTTTTGCGTCAGGTCCGTCGGCAGTCCACAGCATGTCAACATCCCAGCGACACTTCTCGCAGTGTAAGCTCCGCGGCTGAATCCAAACAGGAAGATGTCATCGCCATCAAGGTAGTCGTGGGCGATCTTCGTATAACCTTCCTTGATCTTTGCGAACAGTCCTTCCCCGAATGCGCCGCCAAGGAATTCACTGATTACGGAGCCACCCACGCCAACGCCGTCGTCATAACGTGGGCACTGTGTCGCTGTCGTGGGCAAGGCCCTGTATAACTTGTAAACATTCGTATCGGACTCGGAGACTGTACTGCTGGACTTAGGATGACTCCACGTACCATCTGCGCAAAATACTACCTTCTTCATCTCGAACCTCGTTCCATCCAGTTAGGTTGTGTTAGGCCGCGATTAGCTTAGCAGGCTGCGGAAATAGTCGTTCAGCAGCCTTCCATCCGGATCGTAACTCTTCCTTGCCTCTTTCATTGCCGTCAAACGGTCGCCAAAGGCCTTCTGCACGATTGCAGGCGTAAGACCGTACGTCTGGTTGAGCAGTGGAACTCCGTTACGTTCACTACAGAATTGGTTATACGCCTCGAGAAACTCGTCCCATCCAGGGTTCGCCGTCGAAACCGGGTCGATCGTCATCACGTTCCCGTTGTATGAATAAGACAGCAGTGCCTGCTGATCCTGCTTGATCCAGTAGCCAACATACAAGAGATTGGAACGGTAACCTTTCTGCTGGTAGTAATCTTTTGCGAATTGGAAGAACTGGGTAATCGCTGCAGGGATACTCTTCTTCAGGAAAAGCAAACAGACTAAACGTATAACGACTATCGTTTGACTGCGCTGGATAGTGGATGATCTGGTCACCCGGAATCGTATAGTCACCCTTCACCAGATTCTCCAACTGGAAGCGCCAGGTAGCGCCGAACGCGTCGATGATTCCATAACGAATGGAGGGAGTTGGAACATTCTGTTCGACATCATGTCCGAACTTGGGACCGGCCGATCCCCAGAAATGATTGCGCAGTCCCCATGCGCAATGGTCCGGCTCGCCGGTTACTCCCGGATTATATCTGCGGAACTCCACAGTGATCTTGTCCGAGAATGGGAATATGTAGTACATCATGGACTCGTTGCGCGCCTTAAGTTCTGGCTGCCTTGCAATGAACTCCTGCAAACTAAAAGTTTCATGATAGACGGCAAGAGGTAGCAACGGCCTGATCTTGTAGGTCACTTCAAAGACGATCCCAAAAGTGCCATAACTGCAGCGCACTTTTTTCATTAAATCTTGTTGCTCGCTTTCAGTAATTTCCAAGATCTGCCCATTTGGAAGTACCATTTTGACGCCGGTAATGTAGGACCCCACCTGGCCATACTCGCCGGGCATCGAGGCATCTTTCGTGCCTGCACAGGCTGCGCTTCCAGCGGTAAGACTTCCGATCTCGGTGTTGACATAAAACTGCAAGTTCCGCGCCTCAAGAAACTTGGCAAGCTCTAGGTGAGTAGCTCCCGCTTCAACCGTGAGTTGATTGTCGCTAATGCTCAGCACTCGATTCATTTTCATTCGAATGAGAGTGCCATTCTCCGCAACCCCACAGAGTGACGTCGAATGATTCGAACCGACGGCTCGCACCGGCGATGGGAACTGAACAGGATCTTTTAATACGCGAAGGATATCGTCAACGGAGTTTGCGTCAACGATCACACGGGGATGTGACACGATATTCCCAAACCAGTTGGTCACCGTTAGGTCCGGCACAGGCAAGGCCCTCCGTTCAGAATGGATTGAGGTCATTAGTGCGTGAGCCCAGGGCCTTGGCAATGCGGTTCCTGTACATCCGAAGCAACCTAGCAGGTGCCCACTTCCAAAGTCAAGACACCGAGAGGTCAACCTCACCCACTACCGTACGATCCCCTCTGAGGGATTTTTTCATCACCAAATACAGGTGCGGACTCTTTCTAGAATGTCTTTAGATATTCAATAAGCGCTCTTTTCTCGCTGTCACTAAGCGGCGGCTCCCCCGTCGCATAGCTTGTGCCAAAATAATGCCCGCGATTAACAACAAAATCCTGGCACTTATTGAGATCCATTAATGGACCCCGGAGATTGGCAAATACCCTTGCAGCCTCCTCATCGCTTGCATCAGGTGGTAGCTGCTCCAAATCGTGCTTTGCCTTGAGCAATAAATCCAAAACCTTATTTTGGTACTGAAGGCGGACTGCCGGATCGGTAGTTTCAGGTAATACGTTGAGGTTCGAAAGTAAGTCGACGGGAGTTCCCTTAGGTATCGGACCTATCTGCACTCCTTCGTCGTTAAAGAACCAGGGGAACCACCGCTGAGCCGGACTGAGGAGCTTTTGGAAAGCAGCCGGCAAATATCCCGCAGGAACTCGGAGGTAGCTTCTCTCTGTGGTTCTGTCTATGGTTCCAGGCACCTTGTCGCCCAAGACCGAATCCTTGTCCCTCTTCTCCGGCCAAAGCATCTTCTCAATTGAATCCTGGAACGAATCCATCCTGGCCTCGACGGAAGGGCTCGAATTGAATTTTCCAACGCTGTTGTTTAGCAGGAAAGGAGCTGTGGACCAAAGACTAATCAACGAGGGAGGACGAGTGTAGCCTCTTCCGCCAGCAGGCAGCACGTACGGTTTCTCTTCTCCGGTGAAAGGGTCATAGATGGTAGCCGTACCCGCTGATGGAAGATCCTTGTAGGACTGGGAGGAGAAGTTATCCCAGATGTTATCGGCCAGTGCGTTTGTTGCCAGAGGGCTACAGGCATTTGTCTTCAGCAGAGTTACGGGTACCCGCAACTCTGTTGACAGAAAATTGTCAGTCGTAAAGTCAGGAGCCAGCACCATCTCCCGCATATTTCGTTTGTATTCGTCCGTTTTTGTCCAGCTCCAATATCGATTCCAACAGTCCATATAACCTGGACCTGCGCAGGCCGCTGGATTTGCATCGGGAGGAGGCGTTGGTTGTTTGCTGGAGTGACAACGCGCGCAGCGCTCGGCAAATGCAATCTTGCCTTTCGTGAGCACGGCGCGATCCTTGGTGAGATAGGCTTCTCCGCCAGGCGCATCCTTTAGTAAGTGGGGACCTGTGGATTTCAAAAAGAATAACGCCATCGCTGGAGTCTGAGATTCCGTCGCCGCAAAGTAGCTGGAGTTCTGCTCGGCTATCTTCACTTGAATCGGAGTTATAGGCTGGCCGCCCACCAGCGCATTGAAGTGCAGCAACCATTCTTCGCTGAAGACACCAATGTTTAGGTAGACGCGGTTTAGAGCAGCAAGTGCTCCGACTGAGTCTGACCCATCTTTTAGAACACGCGGAGTCCACACCGTATCCGGCGCCTGGTAGAACTTCGTAAGTGGTCCAGACTTGATGTAGTCATTGAATTGCTTGTTATCCTTCTGCGGGCCTGCAATTGTTTCTTTCCCCCAGCGCAATGCCTGGTCCAGTCGGGGGCCGAGACTGTAAACAGCGTTCATGCTTCGCGGGTTGTTGATGTTGTCTGTAGATATAAGCGATGTGTCAAGCGTCCCTGGACGCGACGTGTGAAAGAGTTGGAACACAAAGCTGGTCGACTCAGGATTCCAATCGAAGATCCGATCGATCCAAAAGTACTGAGCGCCAACGTTCGAACTAAGATTCTCCCATTTAGGATTCTCCGGGTCGGCAGGCGGCTTGACGGGGTTAGGTCCCAAGTGGCAAAAGGCGCATGACATTCCAACTCGATACGGCTTAACTAGATCTTTCGACAGGTAATACTTCGGGTCCGTGTAATATCTCACGGGGTCCCACTTCTTCGCGGCTTCCTCATCGAAGTTTGGATTAGGAAAGAGGCGCAGACCCACGATGCCCGTCGCATATCCATAGTAGGAACCCGCGTCTATGTTTTTTCCGCGCGCACCTATCTTCACCCCGGGGTACTTCTGCTCGTTTTCGAACGGCTCGGCAGGGCAGTCAGGCTTACGTTGATCAAGCCACAGCCCATATCGCTTTGGGTCGGGCCCAGTCGCTTTGACATAGCAAGGCTCGTTTATAAGTCCAAGGTATTGCCACCGATTATCGCGGCTGGCCTTCAGACCAGGATAGGATGACAGAGTCTTGAGAAAATCCAGATTCCCGACGCTGGTCTTCGAAATTTCATCCCAGAATTTATCGTTTCCAGCGGTCCAGACGATCCACGTATTCCGACCCTTGATCTCGTCCGGCGTGAGGGCGATACCCCCATCCATGTCGTGGAAGTAATCCTCGTCCGCGGCAGGAAAAGAACTCGCAGAGCGGCCCACGAGCCGAGCCTCGTCATATACTTTGCCCGGCTCACCTTTCTTGCAGCCGGACAGCGATACCGCAACCAGGAGGGCCGCAACAATTGTGAGTGCGTACACAGCGATCATCCTGAAACACTTTGCAGCGTTTACATCCGCGGAAACCCTGCTCATCTTTACCCTCACTTGTTCTCAGATCCTTGCGGCGCGAGCAATATAGCGCAGAGCCCGAACGCCTGGAAGAAAAAAATATGCCCCTCCACAGACCGTGACGAACCGCGGCATGTGCTCCACCTGCCTTCGATCCCTCCTTTGATAGGAAGGGAGAACGTATCAACGGGGCAGCTAGCGACTGGCTCACGGTTGCCGAGCAAAGGATCGCTCTCTTCGCTCAGCCCATTAAACTTTCCGCTCATCAGCCAGGCATTTTGTATGAATTCAAATTGTCGCGCGATGTTCGCATTGAGGCAGACGAACTGGAGGCCACTCGATTGCTCCCCCGATTGATGAGGCAAGAGACGCTGACCCGGATCGAGTTTTGGCCCATATTCACGGCCTCGTCGCAGCAATCGATGAAACCGCGTAGAGGCAATCATGTCATCCCGAATCGATTTGCGTCCGAAACCCGCAAGCCGAACCAGGCGACCGAACAACCCTTCCGTGCCGTTTGGAAAGTCCGCATTGCGCGGATTCGCGCGACGCACATGGGCACCGAAGGGACAGGTCGTTCCATCCGGATCCTCATCATAGGTAAACCGGTTGAGCCGCACATCGTCAGCATCAGGACCTACCCCTGAAATGGCTTGCTTACAAGGCCGCAGAAGCGACTCGCCTGACATCCTCCGACCCACCATCAACTCCGCAAACTCTTGTCTCGCCTCGTCATCGGAGTGAGACTGATTGTCAGCGAATTTCCAAAAGCCGCGCACATCCTGTTCCAGCTGGCGGACGACCATGTAAGTCCCGTTGCGTCCGAGATCTCGAAATCCAACAGCACTCGAGGCCTCGGGCAAATCTTTCGCCCCGTATCCTGGGACGACTGGGCTACCGGTCTGCTACCATATTCATTTTCATATCCGAGAACGAATTCACCCAGAGCACTCACATTTTCATAACTGAGTTTGTCCCCCGCTACCTCTTTTTTCTGGCTCCAATCAATCACGGGCTGGCTTACACCGTCCACAAATCCAAAGGGCTCAACGCCGCCCATATCATTCGTCGGAAGACATTGGAGCAGTTCGAACCCGGACTGTTGCAACTCCCTCTCCAGCGAATCTTTCCAGCCCGCAAGCGTTCCGGGCATAGCGTAGATCATCGCAATCGCATCGGGAACTTTGTATGGTCCGCCCCACTCCCAATACTCGGGAGCGTTCGCTCCGATATCGCCAAGTCGGCGTGATCGATTTTCATCGCCGGTCATGCCTGCCAGAAATTCGGCTGAGAACCCGTCCAGCACTTGCTCGTCGACATGAAGTTTCCGTAGCCCATTGCTAGTGAAGGCGAGTTGCAGCGCCCGTTCAGGCGGAGAACTCTGTTCCTTCGCCGTGGCGACCGGTGCATTCTCCAGCCAGGCGCCAGCGGCAGCAGCGTCTTGCACACGGAGAAGGAGAAAGCACGCCTCCGTCAGCCGCCCGTAGCCAAACCTCAGGAGGCCCTGGATATCGTCGTAATCGACTGCAGAAACCGCCATGCACTGCTCCTAAAGACTTACAAAAACGGCTGCGGCTTTTCGAAATACGTCTCTACAAAGTGATTCGAAGCTCACAAAAGTTTCACCCATTCCTCTGCTTCGGCCTCTGTGATCGAATTTCTATCAAGTCCTTCGCGGATCGCGCGATTGCGGACCATGTCGTAGGCAGTAATGCCGGGCGTAGCGTGATACCAGACTTCCGTCGGCAGCTGATGTCGCCGAATGTAGTCCTTAAACTTTTGTTCATCTTTCGCGCCATCGGCGACGAGCCAATTTGTCTTCGGATATCCGGCACCGTTGCTGAACACCAGGTTCAATCCCCACGCAACCTTGTTAATGAAGTCGCCCATGTAACTCTCCAGGCTGCCGTCATAGTTGCTGGCGAAGTAGAGACGCTTGCGATCGTCAAGAAAAACCCATCGGGCAAAGTGAATGGTGCTGACGCGCGCGAGGTACCCGCGATTGTAGATATGGCGTGTAGTGTATTCGATCGCAAACAACAGGAACACCAATGTCCAGCGACGGAATAAACCCGGCTTTAGATTGCCGTATGCGCTGAACTGGTTCGTGATCAATTGGTCTTCTCGGATAGCTAAAGACGTTACAAAATCGGGATCGGTGCGGGGAACAATCTCCGCATCGCGATTCTCGCGCATTCGAAGTTGTATGAGAAAAAAAGGAAGATAGACGAACAGGAGCGGTAGTGCAAGCAGCAGCATCAATGGTACGGCTATAAGATGCGCCAGATTTTTCAAACGCCATGCGAGCGGCGTCTGTGCCGCAGGTGCGAGAGCTAACCTCCCCTGTTTGCGCTCATCTTCAGCGAATTGCCGTAGTGTGCTCCACACGGATCTAGCACTCATGCCGGTGAAACTGGTGCTCTGCAATTTTGCTTCAAGCGCCAGGCGCAGGCTTTGCTCATCACGAACCTGTTGCACGGTTCGACCTACCCAGTTCACGTAGGAAGTTGAAGGTGCATGTTCGTTTGCGGCCATCCATTGCAGTAAATCGGTTCCGGCCCCAAAAGACTCGCAACAAGAGAAGACCTTTTGCAGCCCTCCCCGCGCACGCGTAGCCAGGTCTTTACGCAGAGCATCCGCAGGCCCGTCGCAATCGCACAGAAAGGCAAGTTGTTTCGTCGCCGGAGGCGGAGTTGCGTTGTATGCGCGCAGATCTTCACGAGTTCGATCGTCGAGAATCACAAACCGCGCGAAGTGGATGGTAGGAAACTGGCCGAATGGAACCAAAGGGTTTTCTGGATCGGCGACACCTGGAGCGCTGTTCATTCGATCGAGAAGCTGACGCAACTCCGCCTCGCGATTCTCAAGAATCGGTGCGACCACCATGATGTTGGATTGCGGAGTCATTTCCTCTTTTCGAGCCAGCAGTTAGAACTGCAACGCAAAATGGATGAGCCGGTCCATATCCCAATACACCAATCCCAGGTAAACGCCGGGCGAAATTAGCCGAATCTCATCGCGGATCCGCTGAGCCACCATTGACGTTTCGGAGTAGTCCAGCACAATACAATCTTTTCCATCGAACCAGCTTGTCCCCTTGTAAACCTTGGCCACAATCGCGTTCAGGCCCAATGGCAGAATGCGGTTGCGAAGGGTGCCGCTGTTGGCATCGAAGGTCTTTCCCTGCCATGCAAACAGGTTCACAATCTCGGCCATCTCTTTTGTGAACACCGTGCCCGGCGAAATGATCGCTGTTCCCTTGGCTTCGCCGTTGGGGAGCGGACCAACAGTTCCGGCCTTGAACAACTCGTCCAGCTCTACCTTCGGCTTCACCAGCAGTTCTGAAATTTCAATTGGCATTCTCGCCCCTCGGTCGAAGCAGAAATCTTTGGCGCGCTGTGCAATAGACGCGCAAACGTCTGAATTTCTACTGCAAAACTAAAACTGGGATGTTGCGGGGCCGATTCCTGATAGGAGGCTGACGATATCGCTGTCGCACGTGCTTGTCAACGAGAGTTTGCTCGCCGGTTGTCTTCCGAGGAACATCCGTCGGATGCGTTTTATCGAGTTGCTGCAAGTATTTCCTCAGCAGCTTTTTCCCCGATCATGTATATCGCGCTCGCGATAAAAAACCCCGGAATACGAGGGAACACGGATGCATCCACAACCCGAAGCGACGTGGTGCCGTGAACCCGAAAATCGCTGGTTAGTACGCCTTGGTTCTCCAACTTCCCGATCGCGCAGCTGCAGGAGGCATGATGTCCCCATGCGTGTTTGCGAACAAACGCCTTCAGATCTTCGTCAGACTCAACACCATCCCCCGGGAGTTCTTCTTCAGCAATCAGCTTGTCTGTGCGGAAATGTTTCGTAATCTCGCGCACGAATCTTATTCCCTGGACGACCGCATTCAAGTCCTGTCCTTCTGAGTCGCTGCCTTCCTCGAAATAGTTGAAGTGAATCTCAGGCATATCCAGCGGATCGGCAGAACGTAATGTCACTTCGCCGCCTCGATTGTTGGTGTGCGCCTTGAGCACAACCCAGGTGAGGTAATTCAGATTCTTGGCAAAGAGCGATGAGTAAGAAGGAAAGTAGCCGCGGAACAGGCCCAAGAGTGCCATACAGAAAATATCCGGGACAGCCAGGTCAGGCGTTGACCGCTTGAAAGCGGTAAGGACCGCGCCGTTGGTCGTATAAGCTCCCTCGCGACGTTGCTGCCAGCTTTCGAAATGGGGGTCATCGGCCGAAAATCTGGCGCCGTCAAAAACCTGCCACTGTTTGAAGCTCATCCGGTTCACGACTGGGATTTCATAGCGATCCTGAAGATTGCGCCCGACTCCGGGAAGATCGACCCGAACAGCTATGTTGTGACGTGTAAGCTGCTCACGCGGTCCAATGCCGGAGAGCATCAAAAGCTGCGGCGTGTTGAAGGCACCCCCGGAAAGAATTACTTCACGGGAAGCGATAGCCGTCCTCAATTCTCCAGTTTCGCTCGACGGACTGGCATGCGCCCGGTACAGCCGCTTCCCTTTTAGATACTCAACTCCGATTGCACGGTTATTTTTGTCGAACAGAACTCGCGTCGCGAATGCGTTCAGCTCAATGCTCAATCGATCAGGAAATTTTGCGGCGACTTCAAGCACCCTCTCGCGCGAGCCCATCCGCGCGTGATTCCGGGTGGTGAGTGGAGTGGTGCGAACTCCTCCGGCGCTCTCCTTCACCAGCCGCCAATCATTTGGATCGAGGGCCGCCTTCAAGGCCCATTTCAAATGATCTCGCTTGCTGCCGGCGTGGCGAAAAGCCTCCCAGGCGGATTCAAGGATCATCTTCACCAGGCTGGAATCAGCCAATGCCGAATCAGGAATCGCTACCTCCGTTTGAAGCCATCCATTCCATCCGTGCCGCGTTGGATTAATACCGAGCTTTGCCAGCATTCGATAAGGCCAACGGTGATGGCAGTTTTCCAACAGCTCGAAATAGCCACGCATTTTATCCGCACGCCAAGAGTCGTCGCCAGTCAACTCCGCAATGGAGTCCCAGTCAGCGTTATGTGGATAGACGAAGATCATCGCGTTGTGCGCCGTGCAGCCTCCGAGCGTTCCCGCGCGCGGGTAGAGAACTCCATCCACCCGTTTGCCGTTCGACGTTTCCCGATAGTTCGGATCCAGTTTCTGGAGCGCCTCGTCCTTGTAATGACGCACGAAGAAATCCCACTTCATGGCGTCATTCTCTGATGCGAATCCGTGGAACACGGGAACATCGTAGTCGTTAGGAATGCCGCCGCTCTCCGGCACCGGAGCCGGCTGTTCGCCCGCGTCTCGCGGATCTCCTCCCGCCTCTAGTAGCAGTACCGTTCGGCCACTTTCAGCCAATCGTGCCGCGACGGTTCCGCCGCCAGCTCCCGACCCTACCACGATGTATTCGGCGTTCACGTTTTCTTCGGATCCATTCGTCAAGGAAATTGTCTCCGGATGATTCGAACTCGCAATTTATCCTAGCCTCACTCGGCGGAAAGCTGCCATTCAAATGCAATCAGCCCGGCTTTTCTGTTAGGCTAGCGCGCAATCGTGCAATACGCATCTTCGCCCGCAATCATCCGTGGCAGCCAAAGGAAATCCCCATGAGCCTCGGTCCGCAAATCAATGATGCGATCCTCTCCCTCGTCGCACTGGAGCATCGGATCGATCCCTACTTCCGGGATGCGTTCGATTCTGCGTTTCAGCGCCCCCTCGGTCGACTCATTCAAAAATTTATGCGCTTGACGCATGGCAGCCATGAAACGCGGCTGTGCCAGGAGATCCCTGTTCCAGGAGAAGAGACTATCACCGCCGGCATCATTGGCGAGATGAGCCGGTACACACAGCGGGAATATGAGGGCCGCGTTGCCGAGCGCGCCGGAAACACCAAGACTTACGGAGTGGTCCGCAGCACATTCCAGGTTCTTCCAGACCTTCCGTCCGAACTCGCCGTCGGAGTTTTTGCGCGGCCTGCAACGTTCCCCGCGTGGATTCGATTCGCTGGACCGGGCCCCGCTTCCCCTCCCGACGTCCGCGATAGCGGCATTCTCAGCATCGGCATCAAGTTAATGGGGGTGCCGGGAGAAAAGCTGCTCGACGATGAACGAGCGACACAAGACTTTACAGGCATCAGTTCACCAACGTTCACCACGCCAAACGTGGTCGAGAATCTCAAACTTCAGCGGCAGATCTACGCGCGAACTCCTATCTTCTATTTCATCAATCCTTTCGACTCCCATTTTCTCGATCTTTTCATGCAGGGGATTTACGCCCGCATGAACTCAAATCCACTTGAAACCCGCTACTGGAGCTGTGTTCCTTATCTCATTGGCGAAGGCCGCGCAATGAAATACTCCATACGTCCGCGCTCAAATTCCAGGACCAGGATCCCCTGGAATCCGCCGGCCGACTGGCTTCGCCAGGCCATGGCCGCCACTCTGGATCGAGGCGATGTTGAGTTTGACTTCATGATTCAGTTGCAAACCAATCCCGAGAGAATGCCTATTGAAGACGCCTCCATCGAATGGCCAGAGGAACTCTCACCCTTCATTCCGGTAGCGCGCATTACAATCCCGCAGCAGCAGTTTTCCGCTCCTGCCCAGTTCAAGTTCGCTCGTGAACTAACGTTTAACCCGTGGCACTCCATCGCCGAGCATCGCCCCCTCGGCAATCAGAATCGCGCCCGCCGCGCGCTCTACCAGGAGCTTTCTCGGTTGCGCCAATCCATGAACCGAGAGCCACACGTGGAGCCGAACGGTGATGAGCATTTTGAATGATCGTGAGTACGTGATCCCAGAATTCGAAGGGCAGGACCATTGAGCAAAGCACGTATTCTCAGGACTCCACCAGGCAGGCGAAGGAATTATTTTGCAGCCCTGGTTACGTCTAGCGCGATCTTTCTCTTCAGCACTTATCCTTCCAACATCGTCGCAGCAAGCCCGGCCAAAAAATCCCCCACCATGCAGGACTGGCCTGTTTACGGCGGGAATGTCGACGGGACCCACTACTCATCCCTTCAGCAGATCAATCGCAATACGGTGAAAAACTTGCGTGTGGCTTGGCAGTTCCCTGCCGGAGCGGACGGCGGACTGCAGACAAACCCACTTATCGTCGGGCGAACGATGTTCGTTTATACGACCACGGAGAAGGTGGTGGCGATCGATGCTGCGACCGGAAATCAGCTTTGGATTTTTGATGCCGGAGTGCCCGGAAACCAGCCAAACCGCGGCTTCGCCTACTGGAGCGGCGGCAAGCAGGACATCCTATTTGCGGGAGTGATGGATCATCTTTACGCCCTCAATCCTGCCACTGGCAAAGTGGTCGAAGGATTTGGCGAAGGCGGAAGCGTGGACCTGCGTAAGGATCTGGGCGATGAAGACTTCGCTCGAAACTTCGCGGTGTTGACAACACCGGGGACAATTTACAAAGACATGATCATCGTGGGATTCCGCGCGCCAGAAACGCAGCCCGCGCCGCACGGCGACATCCGCGCCTATAACGTGCATACCGGTAAACTGCGCTGGTCCTTTCACACCATTCCCCATCCCGGAGAAGCGGGATACGAGACCTGGCCGAAGGACGCTTGGCGTGTGACCGGCGCGGCAAATAACTGGGCTGGTATGGTGGTCGACGAAAAGCGCGGAATTCTGTTCGCTCCCACTGGATCGGCCGTAAATGATTTCTACGGTGCGAATCGCACCGGCAACAATCTCTACGCCGACACCTTCCTTGCGCTCGATGCAAATACCGGCAAGCGCCAATGGCATTTTCAAGGCGTTCATCACGATATCTGGGATCGTGATTTTCCTTCGCCTCCCGTGCTGGTTACTGTCAAGCGGAACGGCATCCGCATAGATGCGGTGACGCAAACCTCGAAGCAGGGTTACGTATTCCTCTTTGAGCGAAGCACCGGCAAGCCGCTGTTCCCCATCGAGGAGAGACCCTTCCCACCATCGGATGTGCCCGGCGAGACAACGTCACCAACGCAGCCAATCCCGCTCGCGCCCGCACCATACGCTCGGCAAATGTTGACGGCCGACATGCTTACGAATCGCACTCCTGAAGCACACGCCTGGGCAGTTGAACAATTCAAGACCTTTCGTAGCGGCGGCCAGTTCATCCCATTGTCCGTCGGGCAGCAAACGGTTGTGTTTCCAGGGTTCGATGGCGGCGCCGAGTGGGGCGGACCCGCGCTCGATCCCCATCGCGCAATCCTCTACGTGAATGCGAACGACATTGCGTGGACCGGCGGACTCGCGGAAAATCATTCGGGTGCAGGCGCTGGCGCTGAGATCTATCAACGTCAGTGCGCGCTTTGCCACGGAGACGATCGTACCGGATCTCCTCCTCAATTTCCTTCCCTCATCGGTGTTGATAAGCGCCTTTCAGATGGGTCAATGACCGAGTTGATCCACGGTGGCAAGGGCCGTATGCCGTCTTTTCCCAATCTGCAGGGAGATGGCCTCGACGCTCTTCTTCAATATCTTCGCTCGGACGGAGTCTCACCCGCCGCTAAGACACGCGCAGAGATAACATCTTCAAAAACGGAAGCATCGTCACTTATCGAAGGAAAGGGTGCGGAAGCAACGTACAACTTCACCGGTTATCGGAAATTTCTCGACCCTGAAGACTTTCCCGCGATTGTGCCTCCCTGGGGCACACTGAATGCGATTGACCTGAACACCGGAAAATATTTGTGGAAGGTTCCTCTCGGGCAATATCCGGAACTCGTAGCCAAAGGCATGAGTGACACAGGATCGGAAAATTATGGAGGCCCGATCGTCACGGCCGGCGGTCTCGTCATAATTGCTGGCACCATCTACGACCACAAAATTCGCGCATTCAACAGTGATACCGGGGTCTTGCTATGGGACCATGAACTTCCCTACGCCGGAAATGCAACGCCTGCCACCTACATGATCGACGGCAAGCAGTACATCGTTATCGCAACCAGCGGTCAGCGCGACAGTAAAGGAAAGCAGGGAGCTGCGTACGTTGTGTTCGCATTGCCTTGATATAAGTCAGAAGAGAACTTTCCAACTCGACACCGGATTTCCCGCGAAGAGATGCTTCCAATTTGGTATTGGGAATAGAAGTTCGCGCAGCAGCATTCCCTCCAGTATCCCGAAGAGCACCGTCGCCGCGACGATGCCAGTCGCAAGAAGCAGCACCATGGCGGTCGCGAAACGATGAGATTCGCGAAGCTCGCGGAAATATTTGAGGACGTTGTTGAAGAACGAAAACATGGAACCTCTCCATCGCGATCGAATTCATTCAGCAGGTGGTCTTCGACTGCGAGGGGATCCCTCCAAAAATCGCGTTCCTCCCGCCGTATCGACAAAGTGCACACGGAGTGCCAAAAAATAGCGCCGCGTTTTCAGCGTCTTCTGCTGAGACAGGAGCGCGGAGTGTCCGAAATTGGCGAAGGCCTGTCCACACTGGGCCAGTCGTTACGGGCATCCGAGATTTCGAAAATAGCTTTCACAAATTGCGGGGATCAAGGCCGTGATGCCTTTGCCATCTCGATCATAAAAAATGTGATCGACGGCAAGCAGTTTTCGGCGTCCCGTGCCGCAGTCGTTCGAAGATACAGCAGACGTAGGGGCTGCCGGTTCGGTACCTTCGTTCCTATTAAGGATACGACGAACATGGCTATGGACATAAGCGTATTACCTTGTGTGGCTTACGAGGACAGTGGGATCGGGATAGTTCATATGGAATTTGCGGAGCTCGGGCTGCTTCTGTAAGTTGGTGCGGGATGAATTTCGCATTTATAGCGATAGCCGAGGAAGAATCTGCGAGGGGATAAAAATGAAGTTGAGGCTAAGTGGCATCTTATCAATGGTTTCTGTGGCTACGGCTTTAATGGCTGCGACGTGTGCTCCTTTGATGGCGCAGGCGCCTGGACGTTGGACCGAAGAGAAAGCCAACGCATGGTATGCGCAGCAACCATGGCTGGTGGGGGCGAATTTTATTCCTTCGAATGCGATCAATGAATTGGAAATGTGGCAGGCAGGGACCTTCGATCCGGCGATCATCGACAAAGAGCTTGGGTGGGCGGAGGGCATTGGAATGAATACGATGCGCGTCTTCCTGCAGGATCAATTGTGGAGCCAGGACGCGCCGGGATTCAAAAAACGGATCGACACGTTTCTGACGATTGCGGCGAAACATCATATAAAGCCTTTGTTTGTATTGTTCGATTCGTGCTGGGAGTCGAATCCGGTGCTGGGGCCGCAGCATCCTCCGATTCCGAGGAGTGCATAACTCCGGCTGGGTGCAGAGTCCGGGAGCCAAATCTCTCATGGATTCATCGACTTACCCTCACCTGAAGGAGTACGTGCAGGGGGTTGTAGGAGCGTTTGCGAAGGATGATCGGGTGCTTGGATGGGACATCTGGAATGAGCCGGATAATGGAAATCAGGGGAAAGATGAGCCTAAAAACAAGGCGGAATTAGTGGCGGCACTGCTGCCGCAGGCCTTCGCCTGGGCGCGAGAAGTGCATCCAAGTCAACCACTTACGAGCGGGGTGTGGCAGGGCGACTGGTCGAATCCTGACAAGATGAGCACGATGACCAAGATCCAGTTATCGCAATCGGATGTGATCAGTTTTCACAACTACGGATGGCCCGAGGAATTCGCGGCTAAAGTGCAGGAACTAATGCCTTTACATAGGCCTTTGATCTGCACTGAATACATGGCGCGCGGGGCCGGAAGCACGTTTGACACGGTGCTGCCGATCGGCAAGAAATACAACGTGGCGATGATCAACTGGGGATTGGTTGCGGGGAAAACGCAGACTTATTTGCCTTGGGATTCGTGGCAAAAACCGTACGTACTTTCGCAGCCGACAGTCTGGTTTCACGAAGTATTTCACGCCGATGGGACGCCCTATCGGCAACAGGAAATCTATCTTATTCATGAGCTTACGGGACGGGGTAATGTGCAGCCCCCCGCCTCCATGGCCGCCGGAAAGTAGCGGATCCTGGGCTCGCGGTGACGAATCTCAGGTGAGAGCCTCCATGACGCTTGCTAAAAGCTGATTGGATTTGTCATGATTCCCGTGTGAGACTTTCGACGAAGGGTGAATACGGGTTGCTGGCGCTGGTTGATCTTGCATTGCAGGGCGAGAAGCGAGCCGGTTCAGGCTGCGGAAATCGCCCATCGTCAACAAATTCCGAAACAATATTTAGACCAGTTGTTGATGATTCTAAAGCGCTCCGGGCTGGTTTCGAGCATGCGCGGGCGGCGCGGCGGATATCGTCTTGCGCGTCCGGCGGGGTCGATTACGCTGCTGGAGGCGATTACGGCGCTGGAAGGGCCCCTGGTGAACCAAAATTTCAGCCGCAAGCCTTCGCGGCGGCAACAGCCTCCAGCGTGGGATGCGCTGAAAGCCGTTTGGGATGAACAAGTTGCGGACGTCGGGGCGAGCGTTCGGCCAGCGCACGCTGGAAGAGATTGCAGAGGCCAGCAAGGGTGTGGAAGAGACAGAAATGTACTACATTTAGCGCGAGCTTTGACGTGCTGGAGCGGGTTTGAACGCGCACTTTGACATGTTTTTTGGACGTTAAAAAGCACACAAAAACGCACGATTTGACACGATTAAGGGGGGTTACATTTTTCTCTAAATGTAACCCGGAGTGTTTTTGGAGTAGAGGTGACTGTTGCCGTCGGAGTCGGCCCGGGGTAACATGAGTTTGTTGATCAATGTTGAATTCCGTCAGCGAATTTTGCCGGCGGATTCATGCCTAATCGGTCAAGATGGGCACGGGTGGCGAAGTGGCTTAACGCGTCGGCCTGCAAAGCCGATATACATGGGTTCGACCCCCATCCCGTGCTCCAATTTTTCTTCCGCGACACTTCCCCCCACATCTTGTCCTACTTGTTATCAGGTCTTTTCTGGAGTGCTTATCGTGCACGTGAACTTCGCCGCAGGGATTGTGGGAGAGATTCCGAAACCTCCCCGAGATGAGTTCGGCGAAATACCGTCCACAAACCGTGGACAAGAACGGAATCCTCATCGAACTTTCGGAGTAGTGCAGAACTGATTTCGGCGTGCTGGAGAGAGGTATTCTCAAGCGATGAACGTCCTGTTTGTCTGTAGTCGAAATCGGCTTCGCAGCCCAACAGCCGAGGCGGTGTTTGCCGATTATCCCGGGATCGAAACGGCGTCTGCCGGAACTGCCTCAGACGCTGAGAGCAGTGGTTGATGCCGGATTGATCGAGTGGGCAGATTTAATTTTCGCTATGGAAGCGATCCATCAGCGCCGAATGCGCGAGAAGTTCCCGTCGCTTCTCCGCCAGCGGAAGGTTATCGTGCTTGGAATTCCTGACAACTACGAGTACATGGACAAGGCTCTTGTGGCGAGGCTGAAAGAGAAGGTCGTGGGCCACCTGAAGACTTGATTCAACTTGTCCGACGGTGTCGTTTTCCGGGGCGAGGCATCTAATTTCAAATTCGGATGTTTCAAATTCGGATGGTTCTGATCGGTCGCGCTACAGAGCAAACGCGGATCCTACTTCGCTTTGCTCAGGATGACAAGGTTGAGCCGGAGAGTGCGAACGATTGTTTATCCCACCCAAGCCAACGGCGGGCCAGGATGGGGCACCCAGTTCGGCGTGGAGATATGAGGATGAACGAGGCTTCTGATTTTCGGAAGACGAGATTGCCGCTGAAGGATGGAGGCGGGCAGATGCCCGCGCTCGGGTTTGGCACATTGATTCCGGATGCGGCTGTGACGGTGAGTGCTACGAGAGGTGCGCTGGATGCGGGGTTTCGACACTTCGATTGTGCGGAACGATACGGGAATGAGCGCGAGGTGGGCGAAGCGTTGCAGGCGGGAATGGCCGCTGGGGGAATCTTGCGGGAAGACGTTTTTGTGACCACGAAGTTGTGGAACTCCAATCATCGGCCCGAGCGCGTGGAACCTGCATTTAGAGTGAGCCTGGAGAGGCTGAGGCTCGACTATCTGGATCTCTATCTCATTCACACTCCGTTTGCATTTCAGCCCGGGGACGAGCAGGATCCGCGGGATGAAAACGGCAACGTGATTTACGACGACGGAGTGACCTTGCTGGACACGTGGAGGGCGATGGAGGGTCTTGTGGACGGGGGCAAATGCCGGGCGATCGGACTGTCGGATATCACGCTGGAGGGCCTGCGGCCTATCTACGAATCGGCGCGGATCAAGCCAGCGGTGGTGCAGGTGGAATCGCATCCGTATTTACCGGAGACGGCGCTGCTGGAGTTCTGCAAGGAGAAGGGCGTTGTACTTTTGGCGTTTGCGCCGCTGGGTCATGGGATGAGGCCGGGGCTGCTGGAAGATCCAGTGATTACGTCTGTCGCCGGACGAGTGGGGAAAACTGCGGCACAGGTGCTGCTGGCATGGGCGGTGCAGCGTGGCACGGCTTTGCTGACGACTCCCAGGACTGCGGCTCGCGCAAAAGAGAACTTCGATATTACCGCGCTGCCGGAAGGCGCGTTCGAAGAAATTAATCGGATTGAGACGAGGCAGAGGTTGAATCAAGTGGTGATGACTGGGGTCCCGGGGTTTATTCCGCAGAGTGGACCGAAATGAAAAGCGAAGAATAGATGGAGCATTCCATGGATGAGGAACAGATACGGGAAGCGCTGGACAGGCACTGGCAGGCTTCGGCGAGCGGGGATGCGAACGCGGAGCACGATATTTACGCAGACGATGCGATTTGCGACTATCCGCAGTCAGGCGAACGGATCCTGGGGCGGGCGAATTTGCAGGCGTTGCGGAGTCATCACCCGGGCAAGCCGTCAGGTTTCAAGGTCAAGCGAATTTTGGGAAAAGGTGATCTCTGGATCACGGAATACACGATTGTCTACCAGGGGAAGCCGGCATTCACGGTGAGCATCATGGAGTTTCGCGGCGGCAAGGTGGTGCACGAGACACAGTATTTTGCGGATCCTTTTGAGGCTCCTGCGTGGCGGAGTGAGTGGGTTCAGATCATGGAGTGACGGGGACGATCGGCGGTTGGACCTCTCTTAGTTTGAGTATGGCCGAAGTCGCAGTTCGCAGGGACCAGAGCGCAGTATCATGACTCACATGGCAGATCGGGCAAGCTCGGGTACTTTCAGGGCGAGGAAATGAAGACCGCGCGTTTGCTGGAAGTGGCTCCGGCTGCCGCAATGGAGGTGACTCGTGTTCCGTAAGCTGGTCATGCTCGTCCTGGTTTTGGCCATCACCGCATTTGCGCAAACCGACATCCCTACAACGCCCGCGGGGAAGGTCCTGTCCGCATGGCTGGTGGCTTTCAACAGTGGTGATCACGCCAAGCTCGAAGCGTATAGCAAGACCTATGATTCGAAACATCCCGACAACTTCGTCACCTCTGCAGGCTTTCAGCAACAGACTGGCGGTTTTGATCTTCTCGGCATCGACAACAGCGAACCGCTTTCCATTACCTTTCGCGTGAAAGAGAAGAACAGCGCCACGGTTGCCGTTGGCCACATCCAGGTCACGAATTCCCAGCCTGTCACCGTTGAAAGCTTCTCCCTGAATGCAGCTCCGCCCGATGCAAAGCTTGAGAACATCAAGCTGGATGCTGCCGAGCGTCAGCGGGTGATCGATGGAGCGGTTGCGCTGCTGAAGGAGTACTACATCGATCCACCGGTCGCGGAGAAGATGGCCGATGCCGTGGAGGAACGTGAAAAGAAGGGGGACTACAACTCGTTCACGGACGGGGGTGCGTTTGCGAGCACAACTCACGGACGACTTCCAGGCGGTGAGTCATGATCGGCATTTGCACGTGAACTATGCGCCCTATAAGCTGCCACCGGACCGCGAGGGACCTCCGAGTCCCGAAGACCAAGCTCGCTTCCGCAAAGACATGGAGCGCGAAAACTGTGGCTTCGAGAAGGTGGAGATTCTTCCGGGCAACATCGGCTACGTCAAGTTCAACTTTTTCGCGTCGCCTGACGTGTGCGGCGATACGGTGGCTAATGCGATGGGCTTCGTGGCACACACCGATGCGGTGATCTTCGATCTGCGCGATAACGGCGGCGGCGATCCGCTTATGGTTTCTCTCATCGCTTCGTACCTGTTCGACAAACCCACGCATCTCAACGATCTCTACGACCGTAAAAAGAACGAGACTACGCAGTACTGGACCGCGTCTTACCTGAGCGGCGAGCGGATGGCCAAACAGCCGGTGTACGTGCTTACTTCGAAGCGCACTTTTTCGGGTGGCGAGGAGTTCTGCTATGACCTCAAAACGCAGAAGCGCGCAACGCTCGTCGGTGAAACGACAGGCGGTGGCGCCCATCCGGTCTCGGGTCATCGCATCGACGACCACTTCACGATCGGTGTCCCCTTCGCACATCCCATCAACCCGATCACGAAAGTTGACTGGGAGGGGACAGGCGTCACACCCGATGTGGCGGTGAGTGCAGCGGACGCTCTTGACACGGCAAAGAAACTCGCTACTGCGAAAATTCACGATCAATCGATGGCGCCCGCGAGTAGCGGCACATCCCGATAATCTCGAGCGGAAGGGTTGTCCGGCATCTTGTAGCCGGGTTCGTCGAGATGATCGGCGCCCGTTCATTGCGCATCGAACCTCTCAAGCGGGGTGGAAGGAGGTAACACGAAGATGGCGTCTGCTGTTTTGGAAACAAGTTGCTGCGTGGTGGGCGGCGGCCCTGCCGGCATGATGCTCGGGTATCTGCTGGCACGGCAAGGTATCGACGTAACGGTGCTCGAAAAGCACGGAGATTTCTTTCGCGATTTTCGCGGCGACACGGTACACCCCTCGACGCTCGAGGTACTGAGGGAACTCGGCCTGCTGGAGGAGTTCCTGAAGTTGCCCCATCAGGAGGTGGAGACGCTGGGAGTGGTAATCGGGAATTCGACATTTGAAGTGGCCGACTTTCGCCATGTGCCGACGCACTGCAAATTTATCGCGCTGATGCCGCAATGGGATTTCTTGAATTTTATTTCCAGTCATGCCCAGAGGTTTCCCACATTTCAACTCCTGATGCAGCACGAAGCGGTGGACCTGCGAAGAGAGGGCAATCGCATCGCCGGTGTGGTGGCCCTGAACGACGGGCGAGAGGTGGAGGTCCGCGCGGATCTCGTGGTGGGCTGCGACGGGCGCCATTCCGTTACGCGGCGCGCGGCCGGACTGAATGTGATTGAGCATGGCGTGCCTATCGATGTTTTGTGGTTTCGGATAAGCCGCAATGCAGGCGACCCGGCACACGTGCTGGGTAACGTGAATTACGGAAAGGCGCTGATCCTGATTGATCGCTCGGATTATTTCCAGGCGGGGCTCATTATCCCCAAGGGCTCCTTTGACAGCGTGAAGGAGCGCGGCATCGATGCCTTCCGCGCGGGCATTCGCCAAGTCGTTCCCTGGTTGGGAGAGCGAGTGAACGAGCTGCACGACTGGGAACAGATCAAAATCCTGACGGTCCAGATCAATCGGCTTGGGCGTTGGCACCGGCCGGGATTGTTGTGCATAGGAGATGCTGCTCATGCGATGTCACCTGCGGGCGGCGTGGGGATTAACCTCGCGATCCAAGACGGCGTCGCAACCGCCAACCTGTTGGCGGGACCATTGCGGGCGGGGCGGCTGTGCGAGGCAGATCTGGCAGCCGTGCAAAGGCGGCGCACTTTTCCCACACGAGTGACACAGGCCATCCAGTTAGTGGCGCATCGCGGCATTGCTCACGTCTTTGAAACCTCCGGTCCGATGCACGCTCCCTGGCAGATGAAAGCTGCTCAGAAAATCCCTGGCATTCACCGTGC
Source organism: uncultured Acidobacteriaceae bacterium (assembly GCA_963816335.1). Lineage (GTDB taxonomy): Bacteria > Acidobacteriota > Terriglobia > Terriglobales > Acidobacteriaceae > JANXZS01. The sequence goes on from CAWFKA010000003.1 coordinate 78,986, forward strand.
ATTGGGATACGCGGTTGGGGTTGGTGCGCGCCCGGAGCATGTGCGCAAAGACACGGGAGGGAATCGGCGACGTGCGTGCATGACTGGATTCGTCTGCGCGGGAGTCGGTCTCGCGGCTGCGGCTGCTGTCGGCGTCTGGGCGGCGTGGAAGATCTGGAGCAAAGTCACCGTCCCCGCGCGCCAGACGGGCTAAACGAATGCTCGAAGGCCTTCCGGCGCTGGGACGATGTCGATCGAGTCTCAAATGAGCGGCAATCAATTAATTGTGCGTCTGGACTGCGGGCAGGCCAGACGCCCTCTCTCCCTTGCGTTGTAATCCATGATTTGGGCTGAAAATGAGAAGGATGTACCTGGGGTCGCGGAAGTGGGACGCGGCGCGCTTGTGTTCGCACGAAAATGCTTGCTGGTTTTAGGACTGCCACCGCATGATGGAAAGATGATTGAGTTTTCTGCCGGGTCACTTTTAGGACATTACAAAATTATCCGCCGCCTTGGACAAGGCGGAATGGGCGAAGTTTACGAAGCCGAAGACACGAAGCTGGGTCGTCATGTTGCGATCAAGGTGCTGCCTGAGTCGACGCGCCACGATCCATCCGCGCTGGAACGCTTTTGGCGTGAGGCCCGCGCGGCCTCTGCGCTGAACCATCCGGGGATCTGCACCATCCACGAGCTGAACGAATCCGGTGAGACACCGTTTATCGTGATGGAGTTGCTGGAAGGATCGAGCCTGGAGAAGGTTTATCACGGCAATCCGATGCCGTTTGGTCCGCTGCTGGAGCTTGGCATACAAGTTTCAGACGCGCTGGATGCGGCGCATCGCAAGGGCATTCTGCATCGCGATCTGAAGCCGGCGAATATTTTTCTCACCAAATCAGGGCAGGCAAAGATTCTTGATTTTGGATTGGCGAAGCTGGAGGAGAGTGGCGGGGATGGTGTTCCTGACCTGGCGGCAACGCAGGCTCCGGCAACGCTGGCGCATCAACTGACCAGCCCGGGATCGTCGCTGGGCACGGTGGCTTACATGTCGCCCGAGCAGGCACGCGGAGAACAGCTGGACGTGCGTAGCGATGTGTTCTCACTGGGCGTGGTGCTGTATGAAGTTGCGACCGGCAAGCCGCCCTTCGCAGGCGCCACGACTGCCGTGGTGTTCGACAAGATTTTGAATTATGCGCCTGTTGCTCCAGTGGATGTGAATCCGGATCTCCCGGCTGAGTTCGAGAACATTTTGAACAAGACGCTGGAGAAGGATCGCGACCTGCGATGCCAGTCGGCGGCGGAATTGCGCGCTGACCTGAAGAGGCTGCAGCGCAGCAGCGGTTCCGGAAGGGCAGCTGCTTCGGGTCTGGCCGCTATGGCGAACGGCGGCGGCGCAGCAGGCGGCAGGCCGCCATCTTCGGGCGGCGGGGTGGCGGTGCGCGCGTCGTCAAGCGGGCGTGTGAGTAACGGAGCGTTCGCGGCGAGCAGCGATGCTTCTTCCGCAACGGTCAGCGCTCCTCCACCACCGGCAGCAAAAAAATCACGTGCGGCAATCTGGATTGGCGCGGCGGTGTTGCTGCTAGCGGGAGCGGGTTTTGCGGCGTGGCAATTCTGGCCGAAGTCGGTGCCGTTCGCCAGCTTTGGATTGCACCAGATGACGGAGAGCGGAAACATTGAGGCGGTCGCGATGTCGCCTGATGGCCGCTACCTTGCCGAGGTGAAGAACGACAAGGGACAGCGCACACTGTGGGTGCGGAACATTCCTACGAACACGGACGCACAGGTGCTGCCGGCGTTTACGAATCCTTACGTGGGGCTGGCGTTTTCGCCGGATGGCAACAGTCTCTACTTTGTGCGCGGGACAGAGAAGAATGTGTACATTCGGGATCTTTACCAGATCTCGGTACTGGGCGGGACCCCACGACAAATCGTACACAATGTGGATAGTCCTCCGAGCTTTTCGCCGGATGGCTCGCGCATGGTTTTCCTGCGGCAGACACCGGAGTTGAAGGACCACTTCACGGAACTGCATATTGTGGATCGCGACGGTACGAACGACCAGATGATCTACTTTGATTCGAATTTTCCCGGCTATCCGGTGTGGTCCCCAGACGGCAAGACGATTGAACTGAACGAACAGGTGCGCCCCGGCTCGCAGATACTGCTGTTCGATGTCGCATCGAAAAAAGTTACCCTACTGAAAGCTCCGCAGGGTATCAGCTACCAAATTGATGCGGCTTGGATGCCGGACAGCCGCCACGTGTTGTTGACCTATGTTCGCGAGAACTCCGACCGTGCACAGGTTGGCGAGCGTGTCAGTGCCGGGCAACCAATTCCAGCCTCTGACAAATGATCTGAATTCCTATGAAGGGCTCGCACTTTCGTCGAACGGCAAGACGATGGCGACCGTGTTAACAAATCGCGACACGAACCTGAGTTTGTACAAAGGGAATGGCGGCGCGCTGGTATCTTCGGTACCGCTGCGCATCTCTGCCGGCCGTTTGAGCTGGCTGGACGAAAAGCGCATGGTGGTGCTGACGCCGCGTGTATCGATCAGCAAACTTGACCCGGCCACGGGCGCGGCCGAACGCATCGATGTGGGCGACCTGCAACTGGCCACCTCCATTACTTCGTGCCCCGACGGTCGTATCGTTTTTCCCGCGATTCCAAAGGCGATCGATCATACGCGGCTGTTCCGTATGAATGCGGATGGCTCGGGCCAGACCGCGCTGACAGCGGACGGAGTGGTGCGCGATCCCGTTTGCCTGTCGGACGGGAAGACGGTGAGCTTCGCGATTTTTGGCGAGAAGAGATATTCAGGATGGAGCGTGCCGGTTGACGGGGGGACACCGCAAAAACTTTTTGATGCCGAAGGAGCGTTACCCGTCCGCTTCTCGAAGGATGGCCGCTACGCTGTCCACCAGAAGGCAACGGCCAGCGAGAGCGAGTCACTTGTGTGGGTGCTGCGCGATCTGCGGGCGAACTCCGTACGCGACTTAACGCCCGATGTTCGTTTCTCCTTTAGCAACACGGCCTTTCTGCCGGACGGCAGTGCGCTCGCTTATGGAATTCAGCAGGGTGGTGGCGAAGCAATCCTGGTGCAACCGCTGGATGGTTCTGCGTCGCACGTGCTGGTGGACTTTGTACCTTCGCATATTCGTGACTTCGCGTGGTCGCCTTCAGGAGATCAGTTTGCGGTGCTGCGCGAGCACTCAACGTCGGACGTAGTTCTGATTACTGATCAGGATGCGAAGGGGTCGCATTGAGTAATCGAGTAACGTAACAATAATTGTTTCCAATGGGAGGGCGCGTGCGAGAAGTATCGCATGCGCCCTTCTGATTGGCAGTGACGATGGTTATACGACGTTGATTGCGCCGTTGACTCCCATGGGAAAGAAGCCTCCGCGGCTGGTTCCACCGGTGCTTTTGCCGTAGACGATGGCGAGGACTTCGCTGGTGGTGCGAATGGGAGCGAGTCCATTGTGGTCAACGGTAAACATGTTGGGGCCGGAGGGTGGGGGCAGGACGTCGTGCCAGTCAATCTTCGAGGTTGGCACGCCGTAGAGAGCGCAGAAGAGTCGCAGGTTGCCGGTGTGTTCGCTTTCGACAGCGAGGATCTGCGCGGCGGCGGTGAGATAGGACTTGTTAGTGATGAGGTGAGCCGCGCCGGCGTATGCGGACTCGCCTGTTTGTTCGAAGGCTCGAGCGAGGGTTATGAGTTCCATGACGTTTGCGTATCCGATGCCCAGCGCATTGAGATTGATTGCCGGTTTGGCGACGGCGTAGCTGCCCAGAGCGGATCTCAGAAACTTCACGTGAGTCTGCTCTTCATTCATGATGGAGTTCAGAGTCATGCTGAGCTGTTTGGCGAAGTTCCCGGTGATGGCGACTTTCTTTCCGCCGGTGGTGGGACCGAAGCTGCCCTTTCCGCTGAGGTCGAATCCGGACTGATCCAATGTTTTGCCGGTGACGACGACAGTGTAGAACTCGGCTTCGAGGTATTCGAGGTTGAGTGCGAAGTTGAGGATATCGACATCGGTGTAAGAAGCTGCTTCGACGCGGCTGGGGCCGAGGCCAAGCTTTTCTGCGCCGGGTAATCCATCACCCAGGCCGAGTTTGCCGCCGACCATTGCTGCACCAGCGATGCTGAGGCCGGTAAGACCGACACCCTTGAGGAAATTGCGGCGATCCGCGATTACTTTGTCTAGCTGTTCCTGTTCCTTGTTCACATAGACCTCCATGGTCTTTGGTTTTGTGGTGCGCACGGGAAAAACAAGTGTCCAGGCGAGGCCTGGAGCGTTCACGACCCTTACGGCCAACCGTTCATTGATCGGGCACAAGCGGGAAGCGTTGCTCCGCTCCCGGCATGTGTACGTGTCTGAGTGGAAAACGGATTCAGGATAGTTTTTCGCTGCTGAACATTTTTTGTGAGGGATGGCGCCGAAGGGGTTAAGACTGTTGATCGTGAAAACCGAAGCTGCTATTCTCACGCGATGAAAACTCGGGTGGTAGTGCTGGGTGCAGGCTTTGGTGGTCTCGAACTGACGACAATTTTGTCTGACGCGCTGGGCGAAGCGCTCGATGTGGTGCTGATCGACAAGAGCGATTCGTTCGTCTTTGGTTTTTCAAAATTGGAAGTGATGTTTGGCCGACAGGAAGCCGCCGAGGTGCGCCACTACTACCGCGACTTTGTGAAGCCGGGTGTGCGCTTTCTGCAGACTACGATTCGTTCGATCGATCCGACGGCGCGGCATGTGGTGACGGATGCGGGCGAGTTTGAAGCGGATTATTTGATTGTGGCGCTGGGCGCGGATCTTGATCCTGCGGCGACGCCGGGATTGGTGGAAGGCGGCCACGAGTTCTACACTGTTGAGGGAGCCTTTGCGCTGCGCGATGTGATTGCGAAGTTTGAGCGCGGGCCGGCGATTATTGGAGTGACGGGAAAATCGTTCAAGTGTCCTCCTGCGCCGAGTGAAACAGCGTTCCTGCTGCACGACTACCTGAGCGCCCACGGACGGCGTGAGGCAACGGAGATCACGGTGGTGATGCCGTTCGGGGTGCCGATTCCTCCGTCGCCGGAGACGTCGCAGGCGATCCTTGGAGCGTTTGCGGAGCGTGGCATTCGCTTTGTGAAAGACAACCTGGTCGAGGCGCTTGATCCTGCGCGCAAGGTTGCCAAGCTGACGGATGGGACGGAGTTGCCGTACGAATTATTTCTTGGGATCCCGATACATCGAGTGCCGGAGGTGGTGGTTGCGTCGGGGCTGACGACGGATGCGTATGCCTGGGTTCCGGTAAACAAGAAGACGCTGGAGACGGCGTTTCCTCGCGTGTGGGCTGTGGGCGATGTAAATGGCATTGGAACACCGAAGGCCGGAAATTTTGCGGAGGGCGGTGCGAGAGTAGTGGCCGCTTCGATTCTTGCGCAGATCAGCGGCGAGCCTGAGCCGGAAGGATACCGGGGAGTGGGTACCTGCTACATCGAGTTTGGCAATGAACAGGTGGGCAGAGTGGATGTGGAATTCCTTGCGGGGCCGAAACCGACGGGCACGTACTTCGCGCCATCGGAGACGCTGGTGGGAGAAAAGAACACGTATGGCTCAAGCCGCGTACTACGGTGGTTTGGCCACACGTGGATTGCGCGTGGTTGACGCCTGTCGTGTTTGATTTTGCTGTGGGGAACCTGGAGACGAAGGCCTTCGCGAAAATCGTTGCGTTTTCGTCAGCTCCACTCCGCGCAGAGTTCCGGCGAATTGTTGCGCACGTTGCCGACTTCTTTGCCGACCTTCCAGGCTTTCATCTTATCGGCGTCGTAGGGTCGCAGGAGGTCGACGGGCGGTGGCTCGTTGATGGACGGCGTAAGCCAGCGGTTGTAGTCGGCGGGTTTGAGAATGACGGGCATGCGGTTGTGAACCTTGGCGGTGAGTTCATTCGGTCCGGTGGTGATGATGGCGAAACTAATGAGCCAGTTTCCGTCGGGCTGTTTCCATCGATCCCATAATCCTGCGAAGGCGAAAGGCTCATCGTCTTTGAGTGCGAAGGCGTAGGGCTGCTTGTTCTTCTCGTCGATGCGCTGCCACTCGTAGAAGCCGTCGGCGATGACGAGACAGCGGCGGCGTTCGAGCGGATCTTTCCAGAGAGCTTTTGCGAGCAGGCTTTCCGCCTTGGCATTGATGGTGGAGAGGCCGAGTTCCTTTGGCGACTTTGCCCAGTACGGCACCATGCCCCAGCGCATGAGAGCGAGTTCGCGCTCGCCGGTTTCGCGATCGAGGCGAACAACTGGCTGAAAGTCAGTGGGAGCGACGTTGTAGGAGGGATGGAGTTCGGCCATGTCGCCGCGGATGCGGAAGTGTTCCGCGATGCGTTGCTTATCGGAGCGTCTTAGGTATCGTCCGCACATTGGCTTTATTATCCGCGAATTTGGCGGAGGTTAGCGAATGTGCGGGCGATGGAATCGCTTATGCGGGATTTTTGAGGGGCCATGGGGTTTGGCCGGTGTGGCGATAGGCGTAGTTGCCGATTTGTCCGGCGCGGGCGGCGGCTACTCCCGCCTCCACGGGCGCGTTGGGTTGCTTACGGGTGTGGATGCATTCAAAGAAATTTCGCATGTGCGCGTAGGTGCCGTCGTGCACGCTGTCTTCTTTGAGAACGGGATTCTGATTATCCTTCGCGTCTTCGCGGTAGACGCCGAAGCCGCTGCGGTTGACCTTCAAGGTGGCTTCGTTGCCGCGGAATTCAAGGCCGCCGTCGTCGATGGAAGAACTCATCATTCCCTCGTAGACGACGTCGAAGCCGGGATAGCGAAAGGCGGCCTGGATGGTGTCGGGGCAGTCCCATTGTTCGAAGACGTATTTGTCGGCGAGCATTTGCGCCTGGCTCGGTGTGTCGGTCTTCATGGCCCAGTGCACGACGTCGATCCAGTGAGTGAAGAGGTCGGTCATGGCACCGCCGCCGAAGTTCCAATACCAGCGCCAGCGATAAAACTTATCAATGTCGAACGGCTGGGCGGGCGCGGAACCGAGCCACGCTTTCCAATCGAGTGCCTGCGTGTCGACAGGCTTGGGCTGCCAATCGCGCGAGTAATTCTGCCACCAGTAGGTGCGGACCTGGGTGATGCGTCCGAGGCTGCCGCCCTGGATGAGATTGACTGCATCCTGAAAGTGCGGCCAGCTGCGCTGCTGCATGCCGCACTGCAGAATCTGCTTGCTGGAGCGCACGGCTTTCGTGAGGGTGGCACCCTCTTCGATGGTGTGCGTGACGGGCTTTTCGAGATAGACATCTTTGCCGGCGGCAATGGCGTCGACGGCCATGGGGACGTGCCAGTGGTCGGGCGACGCGATGAGGACGGCATCGATCTCTTTACTGAGCACCTCGTGATAATCAACGTGGGTGGTGGCAAGCCCGTTGGAGCGCGCCTTGACGGCATCGCGGCGCGGGCCGTAGACGTCGCAGACGGCGACGATCTGAACAGGGCCAACTTTGTCAGCAGCATCGAGCAGGGCGTTCATGCGGCCGCCTGCTCCGATGACTCCTATGCGAAGCGTGTCGTTGGCGCCGAGGACGCGGGTGGAGGCGAGGGCGGTTAGTCCACTGGCAATCAGAAAGCTGCGGCGGTTTGTCTGCATGCAATGTCCCTTCGATTTCGCTGCGGACGATCTTATCAGTCTTAACTTATCCGTGTGAGAGACAAATAGGATGAATCGGCAGGAACACGTTTCGGCCCGAGGAGATTGGCCTGCGGGTATTTTGTCGATATGTTGCAAGGGGCTATTGCAACGCGATGCTGCCGTCGAACTGGAAATAGAAACTGGATGTGATGGTGGCCGCAGGGGCCGCGTTTCCGGTTGCATCCGCAGCGAATTTCAGTATCGCGGTGCCGTTGAGGACATAGATATTGCCGGCACTATCGACCCTGAGATTACCGATCTCGACCATGGTGGTCGCGGGCCCGGTGATGGTACGGATGGGAGCGACGTTTCCTGTTGCGCCGACGGCGAATTCCAGGATGCTTGGCGTACCGCCCAGGGCTGAACCGGGGGGCGGGTTAAGCGCGAGCGACGCGACATATATATTTCCGGCTGTGTCCAGGGCAACACCTCGCGGAAAATAAATGTTCGTTTTATCGCCGCCCAGAGTGCTGACGGGGGAGGCATTTGCGGTTGCGCCAGAATTGAAAACGAGGATGGATGCGGGGCCCTGCACGGCGGAATTTGCGACATAAATATTCGCGGCAGAGTCGAGAGCGATTTGAGCCGGGCTAAAGATTCCCGTGGCGTCGCCGGCAATGCTTTTCGTGGGCGCGATGTTTCCGCTGGCCGTGGGAGGAAATACCGCGATGCCCTGATAGACGCGGTTGGAGGGCCCGGATCCGACTTCGACATCTGTCGCTACATAAAGATTGGAGGCCGTATCGAGAGCCATGGAGGATACGGACGTGCTGGGGAGTGACTGCATTCCGGTGGCGGCGCCAGCGATGATTCGTGATGGAGGAGCCTTGGCGGTTGCGCCGGGGGCATAGACGAGGATTTCCGAGCCGGTGGCAGCGGTAGTGCCAATGGTCTGGCCGGCTACGTAGAGGTTCCCGGCGGCGTCGACTGTTAGCGCGCTGAAGACGACGTTGGTCGGGCCGGTGATGGTGGAGCTGGGAGCGACCATGCCGTTCGCCGAGCGAAGAAACTGCAAAACGCTCGAAGGAGACGGCGGAAAGAAGGCGTCGTTATTCTGAAAGACGTAGAAGCTGGTGGCGACGGAAGGAACTCCGGGGTTTGAACCGCCGCCATTGTTCGAACCTCCGCCATGACTCGATCCGCCGCCACAGCCTGTAAGAATTACAAGTGCGCAGACCGCAGAGATGAATATACCTACCGTGGTTACATTTACCGCATTGGATGGTCGCATAAGAGCCCTTCCGTATTCAAACGTTACACCCGGGCCGGCCCAACAGAGGGAATAGCGTGTATTGAAATAGCAGGGAGCCCCATATTTCGGAATGCGAAATGGGACTCCCAGGACTGTTGAAGAATGCGGCCGTGATCAGGCTACGGCGGTGTGGAGGCGGCGGGCGGCGAGGCTGATCATGAGGCGTGTCCATCCGGTCATGATCATGCTGATGCCGACGAGCGTGCCGATGACCCAAAGAGAGCTGGCGGGCCAGTGTCTCCACACCATGAGGCCGAGGATGAGGGTCACGATGCCGTCGAAGAGAACCCAGCCGGAGCCGGGAGCGCTGCGTTTCTGGAAATACGCGACGAGATCGAAGATGCCTTCGATGATGAGAAAGATACCGAGCACCAGGGTGAGGCCGGCAACTCCCTTGAGCGGATGCACGATGAAGCTGATGCCGATGGCGAGATAAAGCAGCGCGACCAGCACCTTCCAAATGACACTGCCTACTCCGTGGGTCTGGAAGGCGTGTACGAGTTGGAAGCCGCCGCTGAAAATGAGCAGCCATCCGATGATGAGCACGAGTCCCATGGAGGTGGCAAGCGGCAGAGCGATGGCGAGGAATCCGAAGACGATGAGGAGAATGGCCCAGACAATTGATTTTCCTGAGCCAAGATCTGAGACTGCTGGAAGTGCCATTTTCTTGTTCCTCCTGAAAGAGAGCGGTAAAGAAATGGAAGCGTCCCCAACGATACCGCGAAAGTGGCCGCGATGATAGCTATCCCGGAGTGGCGGGGAGAAGTTTTGTGATGAGGTTCTGCGTCTCGATGATCTTGTCCTGATCACCAGCCTGCTGATAAATGGCGATGGCACGCTCGAAGGCGCGGTGGGAATTGGGGTGGTCGTGGAGGCAGAAGAGAAGTCTTCCCTGAAGAACTTCAAGCGTGGCAGCGAAGTTGCGAGTGGCCATGCTGAGCGGCGTGGTTTGCGCGAGGGCATAGCGGGCGGCGTCAAGGGCCTGAGCGAACTGGTTGCCTTCCGCGAGCAGGTTGGCGAGTTCGGCTCCAGCATCGATGAGGTAGAGCGGCTCTTTGACGTGCTGCACTGCATTGAGAAGTGCGGTAAGACCTTCGGGAGACTTTCTCCAGGCATCGCGATCGACTGCATCGGCACCGCTGGAACGCGCGTAGGTGCTGCCGTTGAGGGCACGCGGAATGAGGAAGGGCGAGTCTTTTGGAGTAGCGATGATGCCGAGCGGCGGCTCAAGGACTTCCCCAACGAGGCGGGCAAAAGAATCGTCCTTGCAGAGAAAGGAGAGGCCGAAGGTAGACGGAGGCTTGAGGCCGGGAGAGAGTTCGCGAAGCAGGAGGAGGCTGGTGAAGAGAGCCTTCTCGGCGACATCGAAGTGCGGCTTGAGGTTATCGCGCTCCTCCTGTGAGAGGGTGTTCTCCTGCTCCGGCGCGATGCGAATGAACTCGCCTGACTGCGGCGTGAAGAGAAATGGAACTGCCATGCTCATTACGCCGCCGTCGCCGGTGCGATAGACAGTGACCATATAGTGATTGTCCGAGCGGACTGTCCATATACCTCGAACGGCGCTGTTTTTGCTGCCAGGGGGGCCGGGGTCCTCTTTTTGCGGGTATTGCACATCGAGGGTAGACATCTCGATGTAAATATTGTCGGTGGGCCGTCCGGCCAAAGTCGGTGCGATGCCGATGGGGAGCGCAGACTGGATCCACTGACCGCGCGTCTCTTCCGCATGGCAACTGGGGAGGTAGCTCCACAGCGGGCCTTCCATGAGGAAGGGAGTTGCGTCGGCGAGGCGAAACTGCTGGCCTTCGTCGGTGGTGGGGATTACAGGTTCGCCGAAGGTCTCTGCATTTTGCACCGCGAATTGAAACATGAGCAAAGGCGAGAGAGAGCTGCCGAGTTCGTCGAAGTTGCTGAAGCCGGGGATCTTTGCAACATCCGCATCGCTGATGAGCTGCGGATTTCGACGATCGCCTTTCGCAGGTGAGGCGGGGAGTTGCGGAGGCTGGTCGAGATAGCACGGGATGTAGAGCGGATGCTCGATGCGGCGGGGCTCAAAGCGCAACTGTGCTGGAACCTGCAGAAGCGATCGGTAGAAGGGATCGTCGGCGGGCGATGGAAAGATGTCTCCAGCACTGCGGCCATGCGAGGGAATACTGGCGACGTCGAAGGACGGCGTGAGAAAAAGCATGGCGACAATCTGAGGGCCGAGGTTGGGACCGTCGGGATGCTGGAGATCGGAGAAGAGCAACGACGCGACCTGGTGATGCAGACGGCGCGCCTCCTGCGGAAGCTTTCCGGCAACGCCGAGAGCGGTGAGTTCGACGAGTTCGCCATGCGCGGGTGCGCCTTTACCATTCCATGGTTCCGCATCGAAGACGTAAAGCACCGGAGCTATCGCAGGATCGGCGAAGTCGGCATCGGTGTGCCAGGCGCAACAGTGAGTGCGTGGAATTCCGCTGGGCTGCGGCAGGGCGAGCCATTTCTCGTGACGTTTGTAGATTGCGAACCAGAGAGCGATGTCAAGGTCGGACGAGACATCGAGATAGGAGGATCCGGGGCCGTAGTGCTGCAGCAGTGCGGGTCCCCAGAGATACAACTGATCGTAGGGCGTGGACGCACCATGCTTGTCGACCGCCATGGAGTACATCTGAATGCTGACGAGCCATGCGGGGTCGTAGGTGTGGTCGCTGTTGTCGCGGGAGAGCGCGGGCAGGAGTTTGGGCAGCGAAGTGAGCGCATCGTAATAGCCGCTGGTCTGGCCACGGAACATGCGTTTCCTCCCCTGCGCGGGTGGCGGAAGCTTCGCGAGAAAGTCCTGGATAGCGGCGTAGGAATCGACTTTGGCAGAAGGAAATGAGAAGGATCGCTGTTGAGGACTGTCGTTCATGATTTTCCTTTGTCATCGCACGTTGATTCGCAATGGCCGCTTAGAACAACTTGAACCAGGGATTGCCGTAGTGCTGATAGGCTCCCCAGGTTTGCACGCCAGTTCCTTCTTTCCAGATTTCCTTTCGAGCGGTGGTCATGGCTTCGTGCATGTAGCTGGGCCGTCCTGACTTGACGCCGAGAAGCGTTTCGTAAAAGGTGCAGGCGAACTTTGTCGCGGAGTCATCCGCCACCGGGTATGCGGTACACACGAAGTTTTTCACGCCGCGTTCGAAAAAGGATTCCGCGAAGCTGGGTGCGAGTTGGGGAGTGCGCAGATCGGGGCGCGATGGAGTGACGCCGGACTCGCATGCGTTGGAGAAAACAAACGCAGGTACACGATCGACGCGGCTGAGTTCATTGGCGCTGAGGCGGAGCCCATCGCCGAAGAGCCATCCGGAGCTGGGCGGATCGTCTTTTACATACTCGCAGTGTCCTGAGTAGTGGAGGATGTCGTAGGGCGGATAGCGGAGCATGCGCTTGAGCACCTGCGCGCAAGTGGCATCATTGGGCCCGATGAGAGCTTCCAACTCGACACGCATTTTGGATCCGGTCTGCTTGAGATTGTCGGCGTAAGTCGCGAAGAGATCCCGAACGCGTGAGGCTTCAGCGGCGGCTCCGGGGAGCGGGCGCTTGTAGTCAGTATCCGCGACGATGAGGACACGGAGGACGCGGTTGGAGGGCGGCGGGGGCTCAGGGGGCCCGCCAAAAGTATTTCGCAGCTGGCGCGTGATGCCGGGGAAGAGTCCGAGGAAAGAAGTCTCAAGACCGAGGCTGGCAGCGGAGCCGGGAGCGACCATCATCTCCCAGTGCAGTTGCGCGACGTTGCTGTCGCAGGCGAGAACGATGGGCGCATCGGTGGCGAGGGTGGGCTGAATATCCTGCGGCACAAGCAGCTTGAAGAGGAACTCTCCCCACTCAGCTTTTTGCTCGGGTGTTTGCTGAGCGGCGAGCGAATCGTTCACCGAGCCAACAAGCTTGGGGTCGATGCGGACGAAACGTTCGGGGAAGGATGCATCCAGGCTGACTCCGCTGAAGCGATAGGCACTTCGATCCAGTTCAACGAGAACGCGCGTGGCGACCTGGCGTTGACCGTGGTTGCTGCCCGGTGCGGCGGATTTGTGGGAAGCGGCCGACTCCGGTGGGACAGGGATGGGCTGATCGGGAAAGACTTCGATCTCGAGACCATGGACACGCAGGCGGGGGCGGAAGGCGAGAATGGCCTGTCGAATCTCTTCACACTTTGCGGGCTGGCGATCGACGATGGTGAGTTCCTGGAGGTGAGACTCGTCAGAGGAATTGAGGATGGCGAGCGCGGCTCCGCGCAACCATGACTGCACGGCAGCGGTGGCTCGATATTGCCTGACCCCGAGCCGATGAGAATGGTGGCGAGGTGCTTGCGCCGGAGGCGGCCGAGGGACCAGAAGAGCTCTCTGGCAAGTACGGTGAGTTCGGACGATCCAAAGCGGCCGACGGATCCCATGCCGGCGATGACAGCGAGGCGCGAAGAGTCACGCGGATCGGGGAGAAAGAAGGGGCGGCCCAATTCGCCGCGCACAATGCCGCGCTGGGTGAACTGCGTGAAGAGAAGTTTGTCGCGATAGTCGGAGAGTTCGTCCTCGGAAGCGCCGGGCGGAGGCTGCTTGCAATCGTCGAGGGCAGTGCTTACGGCCTCGTCGAGCGCGAGTTCCGCAAAGACTGGCTGCACGCCGATGTAGTGGCCGACGGAGATCGCATCAATGGGAAACATGCGATTGGGGTTGGGCGGCTCCGCGGGAGTGCCCACGAGCTGCAGCGGATTCGCGGAGATGTGGATGCGGAGCCGGGCGATGATTTCAACGGCTGGTGCATCGGGCGTGCTGGTGCCGGTGGGATCTCCGGTTGAGCTGGAGCCGTCTCCCGAAGTTGGTGGCTGCGGAGCGGGAGGTTGCGGAGCGACATACGTGGAGAGCGTGGGATCGTTCGTGGTTTTTCCGGAGATGGCGAGGTCGACGATCTGCTGTTCTTCCGGCGCGATGGTGGTGGAATCATAGGATCCGCGCATGGATTGAAGGCGCAGGCGGAGAGCTTCAGCATCGGCGACGGCGCGATCGTCTTCCGCGGATTTGATGGCGGCGAGATTTTCGCCGGGCCCGCGATCCGACGCGGGAGGTTGAGTGGCGACACCTTCAACGGGAAGTCCGTTGAGAATTTTCCCAACGGCTTCCATCACGATCTGATTCGATGGCAGAGCGCTGTGCTCTTCCTCGACAAAATAAGTGGCGGCGATGCCGGGCAGAAGGCCGAGCGAATGCGGGACGGTTCCATCGCCCATGCGTGTGAATGTGTAGGCATCCATATTGCTTAGTCGTGACCAGTCAGAGACGCCATCCGCGGTTGGCTGATTGGCTCCCGCGATGTAGGTGAGGCGTTCGGGATTGTGAACGACGTTGAGTTCGGCCTGAAATTTCTGCGCGTCGTCGAGGCGATCGCGCAGGGGACGAAGATCACCGTAGGTTGCGGGGTCATAAAGTTTGACCGGGGTGCTGGTGCCGGGAAGTTTGTCGGTGCGTGGGAGCATCTGGTAGGTGCCGACGAAATTTTTTGCCATTTGCAGCAGGTCAGGGAGATTGTGCTGACGGTCGACGGCGGCAAGGATGCGCATAAGGCGATAGAGTCCGGTGTAGAGGTGAGCAATCGAGAGAGACCCGTAGTTGGGCGTGCCGATCATGACGAGCTTGCCCATCTGCGCCCACTGCGCGGGATGGCGCTGGGCAAGACTGCGCGATACCAGGCCGCCCATGGAGTGGGCGACGAGATGGACACTGGTTGATGATCCGAACTGGGCGTTGATTTTATCGGCGAGCAGGTCGGCGGAGTTGCGAATGTCGAGGCGCCAATCGTAGGGAAATACGAGGACATTCCAATCCGCGAGAAGATATTGTTCGAGCTCGCCGTAATAGCGGCGCAGGGCGGCGTTGGGGTCGACGGGCTTGATGGATTTGCCTGCGCTGTCGAGCTGGAGCTGATCGAAGTCGCCCTTGAAGATGCTCCAAAAACCGAACCAGACTTTTTCAAGCTGGGAACTCCCGACAGTTAATTCGCTGCCGAGGATTCCGGGGAGGAGCACGAGATTCCCTTTTTTTTGAGCGGCGCCGCGAACAAGCTGGCGTTGCGCGAGCGTGCGCAGGCGATCGAGTTTGTCGGATCCGAAGTAAGCGCGAAGAGCGGACTGCTCTTCCTGGTCGGCAGTGGAGAGCATCTCCGAAAACTGTTCCGGGGACGCGGATTCAACCTGAGCAATATAAGCTCTCTCGTCGAGCATGTGCGTTTGCCCTCACCCGATGAACGGGAGAAACGTTAGACGTCGAGCCCGGCCAGCAGGAGCTTTGCGCGATCTCCTAATTTTTGTTCGACGGTGGCACGAAGCTGGTCGTAAATGCCAGTGTTCAAAGTGGCCGCCATGGTGCCTTGCGTGATGTCAGTGTTCTGCGTGGAGTAGCGGAACCAGAGGATCTTGGTGACGCTGTTGGCGCTGGAGATGCGGAACGATCCCATCTTGAGGGCGACGGCTCCGCTTTGCTCCGAGGCGACGCCGCATTGAAAACAGCCAGCAGTTTTCTGGGCGCTGTAGTGATCGAACAGGGCGATGCGACCGTCGCCATCGGGGAGGGCCTTGGCGGCATCGATGGCGGCCTTGATGATCATCAACTCATTTTGCGTGGCGATGGCGGCGAGGATGGTGAGACGGCCTTGTCGACGTCGGTCTCATTGCCGCTGGCGTGGAAGGCATTCCACGACCACTCCTGTGCCACCCAGCCGACCTGCTCGAGGATATTCCGGTAGAACTTTAGCCAATCGACGGCGCTCTGCTCGCGATCGAACTTTTTGTCGGCGCCGGCGATCTGGGCGAGCATGGTGGAGTTGAGCACATCCATCTGATTCTGACTGGAGATGCCGGAGACGAAGGAGACGAGGCTGCCGGCATTGACGAAGGACTGCGGGTTTCTCCGCCGCGGAGAGAAGCGGCGCGGTGAGGGGCGGAGGCAGTAGCCTTTGGAATTTCCGGCATTTCGAGATCGGCGATGAAGGACTGACGCTGAGAGGACTCCTGAGGCTGTGGGTGCCATGCGGTGCTCCTTGGAATGGAATCTGGCCGAGTGGCATGGACGAACCACGGTTGGGAAGTTCAAAGTTCGCGCACGGAGAGCTTTCCCGCCAGGGACGCAGTTGACGAGCGTGCAATGAAGCCCCTTAAAGATAAACAAATAGACGGAAGAATCAAGTGAATTTGGGCTGAGGCGCGGGCGGGAGCGAGGGTTGACCTATTGGTGAGGGCGAAACAATTTTTTGTCCTCTCCACGAAACGACGAGTGAGGGGGCGGGTGTATGGAGGTGCGAGAAATTGCAGGAACTTGCGGGATGGGGGAGGTGGGGTAGAATTGCTGGCTGAAAACGTTTCCCTTCGGAGGACCACACGAAATGCGCGCTGCCTTCACTACCGCCAGTTCGTGATTCTGCCGCTCGCTGCTGCGCTGCAAGCGCAGCAGGCTTCGACGCGAGCAACCGCCTGCTGTGTTGGAAATCCAGGTGCAAAAACCGGTCGCGAAGGTGAGCCCGCTGCTCTATGGATTGATGACGGAGGAGATCAACTATTCCTACGACGGCGGCTTGTATGGGGAACTGGTAAGCAACCGGACGCTGAACGAGAAGAGTTGGATGGGGCCGCCGCATTGGCTGGTGGTTCAGAAGGGCGACTCGCTGGCCAAGATCGAACTGGATATGGCGAGCGGGCCGAGCGCGGCGCTGACGAAGAGCCTGAAGCTGACTGTAAGCAAGGCGGATGCATCGAGCCCAGCGGGAGTGGAGCATGATGGGGTTCCGGGCTATCCGGTGAGGCCGCAAACGAGCTTCAAGGGATTGTTTTACGCCAAGGCCGACGATGCCGCAGTGGGGCCGGTGACGGTGAGCCTGGTGGAAACAACACAGGCAAAGCTTCGGCGACATCTACTGTTCCGGCGCTGACGACGGAGTGGAAGAAGTACGACTTTCAGTTGAAGACGGGCGCGGTGGCAACCTCTTCGACCAATCACCTCCTGTATCACGGTGGCGCATCCGGAAGCGGCGCGCTGGTTGGACCTGGTGTCAGTATTTCCGCCGACGTATCACAATCGCACAAACGGAAATCGCGTGGACCTGATGGATGATGGCGGCAATGCATCCCAAATTTCTGCGGTTGCCGGGCGGGAATTATCTTGAGGGCGCACAATTGCGGACCGCTACCAGTGGAAGCAGACAATCGGGCCGCGGTGATCGTCCGACGCATCCGAGTCCGTGGAACTATCACTCTTCCGACGGCCTGGGGCTGCTGGAATTTCTTGAGTGGTGCGAAGACTTGATCTCAAGCCGGCGCTTGCCGTGTATGCGGGCTATTCGCTGAAGGGCGAGCACGTGAATCCAGGAGCCGACCTTGAGCCGTATGTGCAGGACGCGCTGGAAGAAATTGAAGTAGTATGTGAGCGGCGAGACGAACACGAAGTGGGGCGCGGAGCGAGCAAAGGACGGACATCCTGAGGCATTTCGATGAACTTTGTGGAGATTGGGAACGAGGACTGGTTTGATAAGTCCGGGAGCTACGATGAGCGCTGATCGCAGTTCTACAAGGCAATCAAGGAGAAGTATCCGAAGCTGCAGTTGATTGCGACGACGCCGGTAAAAGGCACGACGCCGGATGTGATTGACGACCACTACTACAAGAGATCGGTGGAGTTCTTCGACGACGTTCACCACTACGACAAGACGGACCGCAACGGGCCGAAGATCTTCGTCGGGGAGTGGGCCACGCGCGAGGGCACGCGACTCCCAACTTTGGCTCGCGCGCCGGGAGACGCGGCATGGATGACGGGGATGGAGCGCAACAGCGACATCATTAGCCACCATGTCGGCCTATGGGCGCCGATGCTGGTGAATGTGAATCCCGGCGGTATTAATGGAGAGCGATCTGATTGCCTACGATGCGCTGAATAGTTACGGATCGCCAAGCTATTATGCGCAGGCGATGTTCGCCAGCACAATTGGGACCGAGGTTGTGGACTCAAAGCTGGAGGGTGGCGGTCCACGCTTTTTCTATTCGGTGACGCGTGACGCGGAGAAGGGCTTGCTGATTGTGAAGGTGGTGAATGCTTCGTCGACTGCGCAGCCGGTGCAATTCAAGCTGGAAGGCGCGAGCGGCGTGAAGAGCACGGCGAAGGTGACGAGCCTGACTGGGAATACTACGGAGGAGACCAACTCAATTACGGTTCCGAAGAAGATTGTGCCGGTGCCGAGCACATGATCCAGGGCGTGGCGGCGAATTTCAAGCATGTGGTTCCGGCGTACTCGATCCAGGTGCTGGAGATCGCGACTAAGTAGAGGCAATTCCCTGCCCTCCGCCATCTTGTCCACTGCGGAGGGCATTTTTATTTGGTGTCTACCGAGGGCGCGGGAGTAGCGGTGGAGCGGCACTGAGATCTTCCTGCAACCGCACCATGCTGCCCTGCGAAACCCGGATTAATCCTTTTCGCGGACTGTCGATATCCGCGACGAGGGCCATGACAATGGCGATCATGAGTGGGGGGACCATCATGGAGATGGCCATTCGACGGCGCTGGCTGAGACCGACGACTAGACACGTAAGCCCGCCAAGCAGGATGAGCATGGCCCAAATGGTGCCAGGGACCCGATTCTCAGATGCAGCCATGCGCTTCTCATGCAGGTCAATCATGTCGTTGAGCGTCTGAACGTAAATGGAGATGATCGGGTTCGGCGTCTGCTGGGCAAGTGAACGGCAATTCGCCAAAGCTTGTCCTGAATTACTTTGGATTCGGCCAAGCTTGCTTTGATGGCTGCCTGCGGATCACTTGCCGTCATCCACTGGGTGCGGATAACAACGTAACGTGCGAGGAGTTGCATGGACTGACTGCGTGCCGGTTCATTGATCATCTGAGCGCGAAGGTAGGTGGTGCCGATGGCGTTGGCTTCATCGACGACGAGTTCCTTGCGACGCATCGAAGCGGGCGAGCGACATGGAGAGCGTGAATCCGAGCAGAAGGCTGAGTAGAACTGCAATCTGGTTACGAGTCTCCTCAATCTGTGTCTGCTTGGTCTGGTCATGCTGGGCTTTTGCGCGGAACTCTATGCGGAGGCCAACTTCAACCAGGCAAACGAATGCTGCAAAAAGTAGAAAGAAGAAAATCACAGGATAGTTGGTGACGTTCAAGGTGCCTCCGGCATTTTAATGGACCGCAACAGTGTAGTTGAAGTGGCACTGGAAGATTGCATCCATGTGCTTTCGCTCTTTGCGAGATCGTAGGTGGTATCGTGCAAAATGAAGGGACGTTGCCAGCTGCTATAAGATTCGCAGTGGCAGCGGGAGATGCTTGAAGAGTCGGTGAGCGGGTGAGCGTTTATTGAGTTTGCTTTTTATCAATACCAGGTGCGGTCAACTGTTTCATAAGGCTTTGGACATCGGGCATTCCCCATTGCTCAACAATTTTCCCGCCGGCGATCCGGTAGATATGAAACTCTTCAATTGTCACGGTTCGTCCGGTGCGCAATACCTGCGAACTCGCCCAATTGTGTGCCGGACGAAGTAATCCGAATAGCTACCCTGTCGCCTTCGGCTACGATGTCAACCACTTTCTCTTTCCAGTCGGGAAAGGAAGCCCTATGACTGCTCACTGCGTTCTTGATGCCGGACAGTCCCGTCCATTCGGGACCGAGAACGAAGTGGCAGACGAATTCGTTGGAATACAACTGACCGGCCACGGCAAGGTCGCCTTTGCTCCACAGTTCGGCTTCAGAGCGAAGGATGATCTTTTTATTGTCAGACAGTGTTTGCGCCTGAATGGCGGAGAGGCTAACGAGGCTGGCGACGATCAAGACGAGTACTCTTAAATGATTTGGCTTCATTGAGAGAGGCTTTTCTTTCAGATGCTATCTGCTGAACGGTACCATGCGCCGGCGCGCGTTCGCTCTAGAGACATCACTGCTATTGGAGAGCAACTGCAAGCGGACCCTGTTTTTTGTCCCAGCCTATTTTAAGAACACTCACTGCGCCAGTTTGATCTCGACGAGCTTGCGAATGGCTGGAGGTCTTTCATTCCCCTGACCACGAGGCGCACACCGGTGCCTTCGGGATAACGCGGGGATTCCTGGACAATGGTCATGATGGCCTTGGGAAGGCTGCTATGCCGCACCGCTTCGACTGCGCGATCGCCAAGAACGAATGCCGCGCGGAAACATCCATGGCAGGGCGCAAGGTAGAGGATAGTCCTCTTTTTTCAGCTTCAGGCGCAGAGACCATCCATATTTGGGCGAGAGGGATTTCCACTCCAAGGTGGCGACTTCGTGTTTCTCTGCGAGCCAATCGATTAATAGATTCCAGGTTATCGTTGCGCTTGGTCCGAGTGCCGCGGCGATCTCGACGGCGGTTGGTTCTTCCAGCTTTCCCTCGAATGCATTCTTTACTTCTACCGTGGTTTGCGTAGCCATGTTCTTTTCGATCCAATCCAGACCCACGGGCATTGTACGGCTGACGGCGTGGCGCCGCATGCCCGTTGGGAGGATTTTTTCTGGATCGGAGTGGGGGGACTGCTGTTACAACTGGATTCTTGAGAACATGTAGGCGCCGGAGCCGAGGAAGACGGCGGCCAGCAGACCGAGAACTCCGAGATCGACGGCGAAGCTGAAGTGCCACATGCCGACGAGCACACCGCGAAAGCCCGTCCACTCCGTACGAAAGCGGATCGAGGCGAGTGACATACGACAGCAACTTTGGCAGGTTTGTGAGTGGATAGAGCGCGCCGGAGAGAAAGAAGATCGGCATGACGAGGAAGTTCATAATGAGCTGAAATCCCTGCATGTCTTTAATGATGGAGCCGATGGTGGTGCCGAGTGCGGCGAAGACGATCGCGATCATGAAAACGAAGATGAAGGCAGCGGGAACGGCGAGCCAATGCTGCGGCCGAAATCCGGCGATGAGGCAGACGACAAGGATGAGCGTTCCCTGGATGATGGCGACGGTTGCGCCGCCGAGGGTGCGGCCCAGCATAATTTGAATACGCGGCACTGGAGCGACGAGGGTCTCTTTCAGAAATCCGAATTGGCGATCCCACAGCATGGCAATGCCGGAAAAAACGGAGCTGAAGAGGACGGTCATGCCGATGACGCCGGGGACCATGAACTGCAGGTAGCTTCCCTTTCCGGCCGTTGAAAGACGGGGCCGAGGCCGAAGCCCAGGCCGACGAGGTAGAGCACGGGCTGGCCGAGGGAGACAAGGATCTGCACGCGGGACCGAACGTAGCGCTTGAGTTCGCGGAGCCAGAGAATGTAAATCGCACCCATACTTTTATCGTCTCCACATCTGCGCAACCTGGCGCATGGCGTCTGACGCGTTGGCACTTTCGTCGCGAATGGACGTTCCGGTGACGGCGAGATACGCGCCTTCGAGAGAGTCCGTCTTGGTCTGCTCCTTCAATTCAGCGGACGTCCCCTGGGCGACGATCTGTCCGTGATCGATGATGGCGATGCGATGGGCAACGCGGTCCGCCTCGTCCATGTAATGCGTGGTGAGGAAGACGGTGGTGTGCTCGGTTTCGTTGAGGTGCTTGACGTGTGTCCAGAGCTGGTTGCGGCTTTGCGGATCGAGGCCGAGCGTGGGCTCGTCGAGGAAAAGGATTTAGGGGTGTGGAGGAGGCCGCGCGCGATTTCAAGCCGTCGCTTCATGCCGCCGGAGAACGTCTTTACGTGTCTTCCGGCGTTCCCAAACTCGAACCGGGTGAGCAGGGAATGGAGCGCTCGGTGCGCAGCTTGCGGGGCACGTGGTAGAGGACGCCGTGCAGCTCCACGTTTTCGAGGGCGGTCAGCTCGTGGTCGAGGCTGGGGTCCTGGAATACGATGCCGAACCACTGGTGGGCGTCGATCGGCCGGTGCATGGGTCCACGCCGTCGAGGCGGATGCTCCGCTCGTCGGGTGGAGCAGGGTCGTCAGCATCTTGATGGTGGTGGTTTTGCCCGCCCCGTTCGGCCCGAGGAACGCGAAGATTTCTCCTTTGGCCACTTCGAAAGAGATGTTGTTGACGGCCGTGAAGGCGTCGAATTTCTTGGTCAGATTGTCAACCTGGATCACACTGCTTCTCCGGATGAACGTTTCGGTCGATTGGCGAGTTTCCAGTTTAAAGGGCTTCAGTGGATTGCGGGGAGCG
>CAWFKA010000004.1:0-252475 GCA_963816335.1 uncultured Acidobacteriaceae bacterium
CCTTCGCCGCTTCCGGAAACAAACTCTGCGTCCACAACAGGTAACCCAGCCCAAAGTGGACGTTCGGCTCCTTTGGATTCGCCGCTACCGCCTCGCGGAAAAGCTTGGTCGCCCCCGCGTTGTCGCCTTCCTGGTCGAGCGCCTCAGCGGCCAGCATGTCCGCCTCCGCAGAGTTCTCGTCGACCAAAAGGATTTCCTTATAAGCATCCATAACGCATTGCGTCTGCTTCGTCCAAAGGCAGCTATGCGCCAATGTCAGTTGCAGAGACAGGTTCTTCGGGTCCTTTTGAGTGGCCTGCTTCAGATAAGGAATAGCTCCTGCATAGTCTCCCATTGCGTAATGTGACATGCCTAGCAGAATGGTAAGGCGCGGGTCGCCTGGGTGCTTCTTCAACTCTACTTGGAAACACTGAATCGCCTCTTGAAACTTGCCCGTCTTAAAGAGCGCCAGTCCCAAATTCAGTTGTAACGCGGGAAATGCGGGATTTAACGAGAGGGCCTTGCGATAGGAGGAGATGGCGGCGTCATAGTGTTCCTGTCTCGCCTCAAGCAGTCCGATATGCGCATAGGCTTCTGCGTTGCGAGGATTTGCCTTTGCAATGCTGCGCCACGCCTGCTCAGCCTCCGCACTCTTGCCCTGTTGTTCAAGCTGCATCGCTGTCTGGCGGGTTCCTGTCTGCCCGTACATCGTGCAGTTGGCCGCAATCGCTATCCAGATCAAGATCACACGCAGCCCGTTCCTCCGAAACCCCGTCACTCATCCCTCCAACTTTGGTTATTTGCTACGTTACTCGCCGCATTCAACACTAGGCAAGGCGAGGTGGATACAAAGAAAAAGGCGCGGCAGGTTTGAACCTGCCGCGCCCGGTTGAGGATGCGTTTAGAAGGTGATCTTGCCGCCGAGCTCCATAACGCGAGGATCGAAGGCACTGGTGACTTGGCCAAATTGCGAGTTGTTCAAGCTCGTATTCACACCGTTGTACTGGAAGGGGTTGAAGGTGTTGAACGACTCGAAGCGGAGCTCGAAGTGTACCCGTTCGGTCATCGCGAACGACTTGTAGAGCGAGGTCGTGAAGTTGACACGCCCTGGGCCGACGATGGCGTCCTTACCGGCGTTACCGAAGCCCTGGTTCGGTCCGCCCACCCACACCGGAATCGGCGCACAGAACTGGCTGGTGTCAAACCACTTCTTCCGCTGGTGCGGGTAGTTCACTCGGCCGCTACGTTCGGACGGTTGGTGTAACCGCCACCAAGACCGATCGGGTCGTAGCTGATCGAGAGGCCAGGACCCTGGTTGGTCGGGAATCGCTGCCGGTCTCGTCGATGACCGTACCAGCGATTTCCCAGCCACCCAGGATCGACGTGTGCAAGACCGGCGCTCTTGGTGAAGATGGGCAGGTTGTAGACGTAGTTCGCGCTGAGGATTTGACGGCGATCCAGCGCACCGGAACCCTTGTCGTACTTCAGGTTCCAGGGGTTGCTGACTCCGGTTGAGGTCGTAGGTGGTGAGATCGATTTCGTGCGACCACGTGTAATCGATTTCGCCGCTCAGGCCCCACTTGTTCTGGACGCGAAGACCAGTCTGGAAGCCGTTGTAGTTTCCGTTGGTGGTGTTCTCCTGCTGGTTGATGTCGCCGAAGCCCTGGATAGGTGCGATAGATGTTGCCATTAGCAAGACTGTGACCGTTGGGCATTCGTCGCCGGAGTTGTTGGCTCGGAATCGCCAGCATCCGCAGCGGATGTTCAGGTCGGTGTTGAGGTCGGGAAGTTGTTGATTTGGCGCTCGAATGTTCTGGTGCCACGCGAGGTTGCCGACATACTGCACAACCCAGATGACGACGGCTTCAATCTCGTGCTGAACACCGAGGCTGAACTGGCCACCGCAGGCGCCTTGTAGGTCGTGAGCCAGGTTGGTCATGCCCTGACGCGAAGAACGGCGTGTCGCGGCGTGTTGCGCCGGTGACCCAGCTCTGGTACTGGGGTTGCTGAAGTACACGTTGGTCGCGCTCGGGTTGTTGAAGAACGGCGGCGTGGTGGCAGCGTTGTAGATGTCGTTGCCCTGCATGCGCTCGAAGAAGGTTCCGAAGCCGCCGCGGAGAACGGTCTTGCCGTTGCCGAAGAGATCTTCAGAGAAGCCGACGCGAGGCTGCAGCGTGTTGTAGTCGTTGTTGACCAGGCCCGCGGGAAGCCATTCTGACCGGCAAGGCCGATGCCGTTGAGGTAGAAAGGCGTGTTCCGTTGACAGGCGTCTGGAAGCCAGGGCCGTGTCGGATCCATGCGAGCCATCGGCCTTCCAGGTCGGGTTCGTGGCTCGACAGATAGAGTGGCCGGATCGAAGTTGGCAGACTGCGTTGCTCGCGCTCCCAGGCGTGCGGCAGGGCGTCGTAACGAAGGCCGAGCTGCAGGCTGAGGCGCGGTGTTACGTGCCAGTTGTCCATCGCGTAGACCGAAGGAGTCTGGTTGACGTAGTGGCGGATCGGCGCCGCCTGGAACTGGCTGTAGCTGTTGGCAATACCAAGCAGCATATCCATGAACGAGTCGATGTCGTGGCGTTAGGTGTGTTCCGAAGCCGTAGTTGCCTATGGCGTTGCCGAACAGCTGCTGGTTCTTGGTGTAGCGGTTGTAGCTGAAGCCGAACTTCATGGCGTGCTTGCCCATCGGTGTAGGAAACGTCGACCTTGGGCTCGATAGTCCTGGGCCGCGTTGTGCCACGGAGCAGAGCCCATGCCTTCTGCCACGTTGTACGGGTTGCCCCAGCCGCCGTCGACGCTGGGTACCGCTTGTCGATCCGTTGTTGAAGAACGGCTGCTGGCGTCCAGCCGGAAGGCATATTGCCGTTGGCGCTGTTGGTGATGTCGATGATGTTGCCGTCATAGTTGATGCTGGCTTCGACAAGCAGGTTCGGATTGATGGTGCCGCTCATCTTGATGGCCGCGGAGTTCGACGGGTTCGACAGAGTTGCTGGTGACGGTGTTGTAGCTCGCCCACAGCCAGCCGAGGAACGGCAACGCGTAGCCCTGGGTCACGGTATCGTGCATGTAGTGACCCAGGATCGCCACTTGTCGTTGAACTTGTGGTCGATACGAACGACGTCGTCGCGCACGTCGATCGGGTTGGCGTCGTTGGCGATCGCCTTGCCGTCGGCCGTTGTCGGCTTCGGAATAATGCTCGAGTTCAGGTAGAGAACCGCGTTCGGATCGAACAATGCTGATGGGATTACCTGAGTGCCCGAGCAGGTGTGGGTAACGGGGTCCATTGTGCCGGAGAAGCAGCCACCGGGCGTAAGGCCGAGAGCCGCAAGCTTCGCGTTGTAGTCGCTTAGGACTCCGAGATCCGGAACAATAAGTCCAGCAACGGCCTGTGGCTTGCCATCGGAACCAATCGGATCGGTATTGGCAAAGCCCGGTGCTACATAGTTCAGGTCGGTACCGGAGGTCGGAAGATCGGCCGGATTCAGGGTCGGAACGTTGTTCGTGCCGGCGCCGGAGAGAATCTTGCGCCATTCTTCGTTCCAGAAGAAGAAGGTCTTCTGCTTGCTCGTGTTGTACACCTTGGGAATGAATAGCGGGCCGCCAATGTTGAAGCCGAAGATGTTGTAGTGCAGCTTCGTCTGGGCGTCACCGGGTTGTTCGTCTTGTAGATGGGGTCCTTGGCGTCGTACGCGGTGTACGGTTGAACTCCCACAGCTTCGCCGTGGAACTTCTGCGTGCCGCTCTTGAGCGAAAGGCTCATCGTCGCGCCCGACGAGATACCGTAGTCCGGAGGATAGTTGCGAGGTCATCATCGTGAACTCGGCGATGGCGTCCTGCGAAGGCATGATGTCCATGCCGCCGGCGCCGCCGCGGTCATCGGCTTCGCCGCCGTCGATCAGCCAGATGTTGTGGCTCTGGCGAAGTCCGTTGACGCTGATGGTGAAGTTCGCTGCCACCGAGGTCGGCGTGTTGCTGTCCGGCAGAGCGGAGCTGACGCCCAGGCCCAGTGCAGCCAGTGCGGCGAAGTTGCGGTTCTCGGTTGCGATCTGGCTGATCTGCTCGGAGCTGATCAGCGTGCTGACCACGTTGGAGTCGGCCTGCACCTGGAGGGCATCGGCTTCTACGGTTACCGTCTGGGTGTCAGCGCCGACCGTCAGTTTGACGTCTGCGCGGTGTGTCTGGGATACGTTCACCTCGATGCCGCTTGCTACATACGTCTGGAATCCTTTGGCCGCTACCTTAAGGCCATACGATGCGACGTTCAGGGCCGTGAATCTATATCCACCTGTTTCGTTACTAGTTGTTGTTCTTTCATATCCGGTAGCCGGATCTGATATGGTGACGGTCGCGCCTGTCACGGCCGCGCCTGCCTGGTCAGTGATTGTGCCGACAATTTCTGAGTTCTGCTGCGCGAATACTCCCACGCATACAAACATCAGAAACAGCGGCAACAGAAACCACCTGTATTTCGCGTTTCTCATCTCGTTGTGCCTCCGTAAGGCTTACAGTTTCCAAGTTCCTTGTTCTAGTTCCTGGGTCTTAGCCGCTTGTAAAAAGCTCCCCGGCAGCCTGCCCGGTTCCCGACCTGGCTACAAAGTGAACGAGCAAATGCAACTCATTCCCTTTGCCGAACTTTCTGCAATTTCCTACTAAAATTTGCCAGTTCGGACTCTTACAAATCGACTGCTCAACAGACTTGTTTCGCCACTGGTGTTAACCACTCTGGGGTCGAAACAAATCCT
Organism: uncultured Acidobacteriaceae bacterium; assembly: GCA_963816335.1. Taxonomy (GTDB): domain Bacteria; phylum Acidobacteriota; class Terriglobia; order Terriglobales; family Acidobacteriaceae; genus JANXZS01. The sequence continues at coordinate 4,715 of CAWFKA010000004.1, forward strand.
GCTACTACTCTGATACCGGAAAAAGCCCTTAGGCCATGCCGGAAAAAGAGCCACGCGCAATCACACGCATCCTCGCCCAATGTGCATTTAACCGCGGCTAAAATGTTTTAGCTGATGCGCCAACCGAATCTAGTCCGGGGCAAAAGCACTGTCAAGTTGAATTTCGACAGCCCCCTCAAAACCCCCCAGTTGGGAGGAAAATAGACTTCAATAAAACGTTTTACCTTTGCAGCGAGAGGACAGTAGATCGAATAAATATCCACTGTCAAGAGCTTTCTCAAAGACCTATATTCCGAGGGCAGAAACGGTCTGGATGTTCGCTACATCCTGATGCAGCCGAAATATCGGATTTTGGTTATGAATAAGCTGTTTATTTACCGTTATTTAATGTTTAATTTTCACCCTTGTAGAACCGATTCTGAAAACGTGTACAACCGCTTGTCACAGAGACATGTTTATGCGCGAAATGATTTGGCCGGGTTGGTAGCAATCACCGGCCAAATCAGGGTCGACACTCTTAACAAGTAAGGTGCGCCCCATCCCATCCATACGAAAAAATGCGCTTCGAGATCGAAATCAGCCCGCCTGCGACCTCGTCTTCCGGCTGCGATCCCCGTATCCCCACTTATCTATTTGGTTAACGATGCCCGCATTAGATGGCTGATCTGTAAACACCTCTGGCTCCAGCACCGGAAGCTGCTCGCGTGGCTTGAAGATTGTCCTGACAAATTCCACTCGGTCTCAAAGCCCCTAAGGATGACGCGCCAGTGGCTGCCTCGGTGCATCTGGAGTCAGCTTCTTAACGTAACCGCATTGGCTCGGTAGAACTCGAAGAATTGCCCGCCGACTACGGCCTAGCAGTGAGGCTCAGTGAACCAGCAATACAGTACACTTGCTCTTGGGAGTAACTGCGTGTTTTTGCGAGTATGGTTATCGAGCCTTCTGGGCTCACTTCTCTTGACGGCACCCTCTTTGCTATTTGCTCAGGCCTCACCTCCGGCGCCCGGAGGCATGGGGGGGATTGCCAGCGGCGGCACTCACGAAGCAATATTCGACGCGCAGAAGCGCCCTATTACGGCGGGTGGATTCGTTAAGTCCGGCCCCGTGGTTTTCATGAACGTCGCGGAAAAAGCCGGCTTGACCACGTGGCATCACACCGCCGGAACTCCCGAAAAACGATTCATTCTCGAAGCAAAAGGTCCGGGCGTTGCCTTGCTCGACTACGACAACGACGGTTGGCTGGATATCTACTTCGTCAACGGATCAACCTTCAATGCGCTCGACGGAAAAGAGCCTGCTCCCAAAGCTGCCCTGTTCCACAACAACCACGACGGCACCTTCACCAACGTCACCGCAAAAGCTGGCGTTGCCAATGAACGATGGGGTTATGGCGTCGTATCCGCCGACTACGACAATGATGGCTGGCCGGACCTTTACGTAACCAATTACGGAAAGAATCGCCTCTACCACAACAACCACGACGGCACCTTCACGGACGTCGCTGAAAAGGCAGGCGTGGAACTGGGAACGTGGTCGGCAGGAGCCACGTTTGGAGACTATGACGGCGACGGACGGCTTGACCTCTTCGTTGCCGGCTATCTCGTCTTCGATCGCAACAACCTCCCTATCGGAGGCACCAAAGCGGTGGGATACGCAAACTGCTCCTATCGCGGAACCTCTGTCATGTGCGGACCGCGAGGGCTTCCCGGCGAACATGACCATCTCTTCCACAACAACGGTGACGGCACGTTCACGGATGTCAGCGTAAAACTTGGCGTAAATGATCCCGACGGATTCTTTGGATTGGGTGCGCTCTTCGTCGACGTGAATAACGATGGGAAAATGGACCTCGTCGTCGCCAACGACACCTCCCCCAACTATCTCTACATCAACAAAGGCAACGGCACGTTTTCAGACGAGAGCTACACCAGCGGATTCGCTCTCAACGGAGACGGACGCGAAGTCGCAAATATGGGAATCGCTGTCGGGGATTACGAGAATAACGGAAACCTGGACATTGTAAACACCACTTTTTGCGACGACTATGACGTCGTCTTCCATAACGATGGGGATGGAACTTTCACTGATGTCAGCTACAAAGTGGGAGTCGAGACACCCACTATTCCGTTCGTGGGATTCGGCGACGGCTTCCTCGACTATGACAACGACGGATGGAAGGACCTCCTGATAGCGAATGGACATGTCTATCCCGAGGTGGATAAACATCCGGAGTGGGGAACAACTTATGCCGAACGTCCCCTGCTCTTCCACAATCTCAAGACCGGCAAGTTTGAGGTCGTCCCCGCCGTCGAAGGGACCGGCCTGGCAACCGTGAGTGTAGGCCGGGGAGTGGCATTTGGCGATATCTTCAACTCCGGAAAGGTAGACGCGGTCATCAGCAACATGGACCAGGTGCCGGTCCTGCTCCGAAATGTCAATCCGGATCAGCATCACTGGGTAGGCTTCAAATTGATCGGCGGACCCAAGAGTCCGCGCGATGCTGTTGGGGCGACGATGTATCTGAATGCGGGCGGCATTCGCCAGCGAGGCGACGTGCTCAGCGGAGGCAGCTATCTCTCGTCCAATGACCTTCGACTTCACTTCGGCCTGGGGGACGCAACTGCAATCGACGCCGTTGAAATTCACTGGCCAAGCGGCAACCTTGAGAAAATTAAGGTCACCAGCCTGGACCGGATCTATACCGTGGAAGAAGGCAAAGGAATTACAGACGCTATGTGTGCCGGAGGTACTGCCTGTGCGGAGAGCGCCCTGAAGCCCGCTCCGGAGAAACCGGGTAAAACGGCAAACTGATCAGTAACGGTCACAATCACACTTCTCGGAGTGCCTGGCTACCTACAGTCCGCAAAGCAGATCTCAAGCATGGTGCAATCGTCATTTGCCGGGGCTCCCCGCATGAACTTCTCAACATCATGGAACAGCTCTTCGATGCTGGTGCCCGCCATCACGATAGCTTGCAGCCGGTCATCTCCGTAAAACTCTCCAGCCGGATCCTCGGCTTCGGTCACTCCATCTGTAACCAGCAGCACTCGCTCGCCGGGCTTCAGCTGAATGGTTTCTGACGAATACGTTGCGCCGTCAATCAGGCCCACGGGCAAATTACCGTTGGGCAGAACCTTGACCTCGGTATCAGTCTGTAACAGCGGCTGTACGTGACCGCAGTTCATGTATTCCAGGGCTCCATCAGAAGTAAGTCTGAGCAGGACAAGTGTCGCGTATTTCTGGAGACTCTTATCGCAGATGTATTGGTTCGCAATCGTTGCGATCTTTACCAGCGACTGTCCCGCCATAATCTGCGCATGCACCAGCCCCTGCAAGGTTGACGCGAGCAAAGCCGCCGAGATTCCCTTCCCGGAAATGTCCGCGATAATCACGTAAAGGCCATTCTCCACTTCCAGTACGTCGTAGAAGTCTCCCCCAACTTCTTTGCACGAAACGCTGTTTGCGTGGACGCGCGCGTATGGCATTTCCGGAATGCGAACAGCCATCAGTCCCCGCTGAATGTCCGCCGCAATGGTCAGTTCTTCCCGGTAATGGCGCGCAGCCTCTTCGGCATGCGCCAGCGACGTGTTCTCGACCAGGACCGCAGCTTCGGTCGCGATAGTCTTCAACAGGTCGCTGTCAATTCGTGTGAGCTTGCCACGCTGCTGGCGGCTGTCGAGATAGAGCATTCCCAGCAGATCGCGATCGCTCACTTTCTGTTCCGCCGAGCGCTTCCGCAGCAACGGGATACAGATCACGGTGCGGATACTCTGTGCGACCATGCTCTGCGAAGGCGAGCCTGCTTCCGCTGAAAGTGTGTCCGTCACGATGAATTCGGAATCGCTTTCGATGGCACGCTTGATCGCCGAATGCGAGATCGTTGAATCTTCTTCCAACGGTTCCCCATGTACGTTTCGCGCTACCGAGAGTTTGAGATTGCCGTTGGGATCCTTCAGGAACACATACCCGCGTTCCACTTGCGTCAGTTGGAGAGTCGTCTCGATCAAGGAGACGAGGATTTCATGAACGGCGCCAACGTCGTTCAGTTTCCGTGCAGCCTCCAGGAACCAACTCAGCTTTTCCAGGTCAGAATCGGGCTTGGACGCATGCTGCATCTGCTGAAGCAGGCTGCGCAAGGTGGAGCGCGAACTCTCAGGGGTACCGAAGCGCAGCAGCGGGCCATCCAGCGAACCCACGTGAATCACATCGTTATTGGAAAGAGCATGGCGCTCCACCCGGGTTCCGTTTACGTAGCAGCCGCTTCGCGACCCCCGGTCGACAAGATAGAATTTGTCGCCCTCGTGAACGATCTCTGCGTGAGCGCGGGAGATATAGGGATACGAGAGAACCAGGTCCCGGTCGGGCAAGCGGCCTATCGTAAACGGAGAGTGGTTAATCACCGTTTCGTTCTGGGAGGCCCCGTCGACCACCAACAACAGCATGCTCGGTGTTTCGCGCGTCATAGACTTTGATCTTAACCGGAGAGCTCCTTGATTGGCCCTCCAAACTACTGATTGGACATCGAAAGATCGAAAAAATGGGCATCTCCTCTCCTTTCGCTCCTTCTATCGCGCCGATGCAATCAATTTATTTCAAACAAGCATCTCCCTTGAACGCCGGTACACGCTGCCGCAAATGGGTTCGCCTTGCAACCCTCCTACCTGCGAAGTACCATCGCCTTTAGTTGCTTCTCTCGCGCAGATTCTCTCAACTACTCGCGCGGGCCCAGAGAAAGGGACATGCCCGATTTGAACAGCACGCTGGCAGCAGGAGAACTTGTAGCTGCGAACTACAAAATCCTGGGGATGGCTGGGGCCGGCGGCATGGGCGTGGTCTACCGCGCGCGCGACCTCAAGCTTGAGCGCAATGTCGCCCTCAAATTCCTGCCGGCGGACCTCATTTCCAACGACACAGAACGGCAGCGCTTCCTGCGCGAGGCACGGACAGCCTCCTCCCTCGACCATCCGAATATCGGTGTAATTCACGGCATTGAGGAAACCGGGGACGGCCGCACCTTTATCGTCATGGCCTACTATGAGGGCCAATCCCTTGCGCAGGAGATTCGGAACGGCCCCATCGCTCCACGCAAGGCAGTAAAGATCGCCATTCAGATCGCTCGCGGCCTGGCAGATGCCCATGCCCGCCAGATCGTGCATCGCGACATCAAGCCCTCCAATGTCATGCTCACCGGCAGCGGCGCCGTTCGCATCGTGGACTTCGGCATCGCCCATGTCATGAGCGCGCAGACCGCCTCGCACACCGGAATCACCGGCACGGTGGCCTATATGTCGCCGGAACAGTCACTGGGCAAGCTGGTCGATCAAAGAACTGATATATGGGCTGTGGGCGTCGTGCTGGGCGAAATGGTTACGGGCATCAATCCGTTTAGACGCGACACGATTCCTGCTACCCTGCTGGCAATTCTGAATGAGGGACCCCAGGGACTTGACGCCGTCCCGCTGCAATTGCGCGAGATCATCTATACCGCTCTGTCGAAAGATCCCGAGAAGCGATACCAGCAATGCTCGGATCTCATCCACGACTTGGAGGCGGTTGAGCCGACTCTGGCCGACGACACTACGACCACGTCTCCAACCACCTCGCGCTCCACAAAATCCTCGACCACCTCTCGTCGCGCCCTGGAGGAGGCGTCCCGACCTTCGTGGGCCCCCGCTCCCCGAAAATCGGGGCCATGGATGCTGTGGGTCGGCGGCGTTGTCGCGGTCGCACTTTTGGCCATCACTACCCTTCTACTCATCCCATCGACTAGAAACCGCCTGCGCGCCGCTTTTTTACCAGGAGCGCAAAAGCATGTAGCCGTGCTGCCTTTTGACAACATTGGAAACAACCCGGAAAACGATACGTTGGTTCAGGGCCTGATGGATTCGCTTTCCGGCAGACTCTCCAACCTCGACGTTGGGAACCAGTCTCTCTGGGTCGTGCCCACCAGTGAGGTACGTCGCCGCAAAATAACCGATCCAGCCGACGCATTGAAAGCTCTAGGCGCAAACCTCGTGGTCAAAGGATCAGTGGAGCGCGACGGAAAATCCGTCCGTCTGCACGTGAATCTCATCGATACCAACCGCATGCGCCAGATCGGTTCGGCGGAAGTAGAGGATCAGGCGGGAGACCTGTCGAACCTGGAAAATGAGGCCGTTGCCAAGTTGGCGCGGCTGATGGACATTACCGTCACGGCCGACATGCTGCGCAAGACCGGCGGAGCTGTCAGTCCGGCTGCTTACGAAAGCTACCTCACCGCGCTCGGTTATATGCAGCGCTACGATAAGCCCGGCAATCTCGACCTGGCTGTGACTGCGCTCGAAAATTCTGTTAAGACGGACCCGCGCTTCGCTCTCGGATACGCCCAGTTAGGCGAAGCTTATCGGCTGAAGTATCTGGTTGATCCGGATCTAACGTGGTTGAATGAAGCTGAAGCGAATTGCCGGAAGGCGGCGCAACTCGACAGTCGCATGCCCGCCGTATACGTAACCCTGGGCATGATTCACGACACCACAGGCAAGCGGGACCTCGCTCTGCAGGAGTTCCAGCACGCTCTCGACATCGATCCGCGAAATCCTGCCGCACTGACTGGGCTCGCCCACACGTATGAGAATTCGGGGCGCATTGCCGATGCCGAGGCCGCGTTTCAGAAGGCCGCCGCACTTCGTCCGGATGACTGGGATGGGATCAACACCCTGGGGAATTTCTACGACCGGCAAAACAAATTTCCGGAGGCCATCGCTCAATATCAACGCGCGTTGCAACTCACCCCGGACAATGCCCAGGTGCTGCTGAATCTGGGGGCCGCCTACATTGACTCGAGCGACCCGAAGTACTTTGACGCCGCACAGCAGGCCTTGAAGAAATCCATCGATCTCGCGCCCAGCTATCCCGCCTATGCGAACCTCGGCGCTCTCTATCTGGGACAGCGACGATACGCGGAAGCTGCGGCTGCCACCGAAAAGGCCTTGCAGCTGAATGACAATGACTACACGGTCTGGCTGAACCTGTTGAACGACTATGAATGGCTGAAAGACACAGTCAAGGTGGAAAGCGTCCGGAAGCGGGCGCTCCCACTGGTTGAACAGGCGGTTCGATTGAAGCCGCAGGATGCCGTTGCACAATCCACTCTGGCTCTTCTCTTCGCTAAGGACAAGCAGCGGGAGAAAGCCCTGACCCGGGTCCAGACCTCCCTCGCTCTTTCGCCTGACGACACGCAAGTTCTGTCCAATGTTGCGGATACATATGAGATTCTCGGTGACCGGCACCGCGCCTTGGAGTATCTTGAGAAAGCCCTGCAGAAAGGCTACTCGGTTGACCAGGCAAAGGGTGATCCCGACATGCAGGGGATGCTTCAAGACCCCGCATTGCATACCGGGAAGCGATAGTAGCCGACACGGTAATTTTTTGACAGCAGACGGACACGTGGGCGGCAATCTAAACTGTTGAGCAAACTTAGAAGTTACGGTGGCTTGTTCGATCATCGCAAGGGGCCGGTTTTGAGTAGACCTGCGTTGAGACAATCCTTGGGGACATCGGCACGTCCGTTACCCCGCTGGTAATCCAAAACAAAACTTCCCAGATCCGAAGGAGCAAAAAAATGGCAAACGATCCCCTCAAAAGAACTCGGAACGAGCGAACGACAGAGGAAACCGAATCATCATCAGAGGACGCGTCACTTCAACCAGCAGAAGGCAGCGCAACCCAGCCGGCAAAAGTGAGTTCGGCGGGCAGCCAGCCCTTGGCCAGCCGAACCATCAAGGTCGGCAACTAAACAAATCCCACACTCTCGTTACTCGAAGGGCGCCTGCCCACGGCGCCTTTCTAGCCTAAATAACGATTCAACGCCGCACAGCGCGCCCCCAGCCGCATCCCACATCCGCCGTGGTAGCTTAGAACCAATCGGACAGTCAGAATCTCCCGGCTCAAGCATCTACCATGGCTCTCGCACTTCAACTTCGCGGCCAGGCAATTCCCATCGTGAAGGACATGCGCGTTCGAAAGGTTCGAAAGTGCGCGGCCTGAGGATCGTCGGACTGTTTCTACTCATAATGTTGCCGACAGCCTCCGCGCAGCCACATTCCCATCCAGCGGCAGACAGACCTTCCTTCCGGCGCGCTCTTCACACGGCGCTGGCTGGAACCCCAGCCACAGCCATCGTTCTCGATGTTGCAAGCAGCAACTTACTCGCAATTGAACCCACCGCAAACGCCGCTCAACTCCACTCTGCTCCGGGTTCGATTCTGAAGCCATTCTTCCTCGCTGCCACACTTGAATCCGGCGCGATACAGCCGCAAAGCACCGTCATCTGCCACCGCAACCTGCGCGTCCTCGGACACAACCTTGCCTGCAGCCACCCGCAAACCGACATTGCTTTCAACGCTGAGGAGGCATTGGCATATTCGTGTAACACCTATTTCGCAGATCTTGCCGGCCGGCTGTCACCAGAGCAGGCAGTCGCTGTCTTGCGGGAATATGGATTCGGATCGGCCTCACTCACTTCTTCTGCAACTCCGGTTTTGCGCCCTCCCAAAACGCGGGTAGACACGGAGCTTCTTGTGCTTGGAGTGACAGGAATCCAGGTCTCACCAGCAGACACCGCTGCCGCCTATCGCAAGCTCGCACTGAGATTCAACAACTCGGCCTTCAACCCAACGCTCGCCCCCGTCGAGCAAGGAATGTTGAGTTCTGTGCACTTTGGCGCGGCACACAATGCGGAAGTCTCCGGCGTGAAAATCGCAGGCAAAACAGGTACTGCAAGCGATCCCGGCCAGCCATGGACTCACGGGTGGTTTGCTGGCATCGCCGGTGAAGGCTCATCCAGAATCGTCGTAGTCGTCTACCTGCCCCACGGAAATGGGGCAGACGCTGCCACCATCGCACATCGATTCTTCGTCGCCCTGAAAGCCGGGCAGGCACAATGATCCGCGCATTCGTCCTGATGTTTTCTGCAGCATTGCTTGCAGCCTCTGCGACAGCACAGCTCACAGTCGATGGCGCCGGCCTGCTCACGGTCGAAGTCTTCTCCACGAAAACAATTCATGACGTCACCATCACGCCTTTGGGAACAAATGGCTCGCTGCGATCCTGTGAGAACTGCCCAGACCAATCGGTTACTGCGCCGTTCTCTGCCAGTGTCGCGAACAACGCGATACAACTCTCCCCGGGCCCACGCTCTCCACGCATCCATCTGCGCGGATCCTTTCGCGTCAGGATTCCCGACACTGAATCCGTCGCCGCAGCAGCGGGAGCGTGGACGATTGAGCCGCATGGCACGGGCCTACGCGTTCTGCTCACTGTGCCGAGTGAGCGGTATGTCACCGCCGCGCTCAACGGAGAATCTGCCCCGGATGAACCCCTCGAATCCTTGAAAGCAATGGCCGTAGCCATGCGCACCTTCGCGCTTGACAATTTTCGACGCCACAGTAGCGAAGGGTTCAACCTCTGCGACAGTACGCATTGCCAGTCTCTCCGCATCGGTTCCAGCCGCGATGAGGTGGAGCGCGCGGTGCGCGAAACCGCTGGTGAAACCCTGTGGTCCAATCAGCAACGAGCCTCAGTCTATTACTCGCAGAATTGCGGAGGCATCACAGAAGATGTCAGGAATGTGTGGCCATCTGTCCGCGCCACTTATCTAATCTCGCATCCCGACCCGTATTGCCAGCGTCACTCGGATGCCACGTGGCACGCACAATTTCCACTCGATCAACTCAGCACGATCTTCAGGCAGCAGGGCTGGCACACACCAGCCACCATCGATTCCATCCGCATCCTCAAGCGAACACCCAGCGGCCGTGCGGTTACGTTGCAAGTGATCGGCGCAGGTGACGCAGCAACCATCTCAGCCAGCAGCTTTCATTTCGCCGTCAATCGCGCTCTCGGCTGGAATCAGATCCGAAGCGATTGGTTCGGATTGGAGACGTCCAATCACATCCTTCGTATCAAAGGAAAAGGCCACGGACACGGCGTCGGACTCTGCCAGGACGGTGCGTTTGAGATGGCTCGGGAGGGAAAAAGCTATCGTGAGATTCTCGCATTTTATTTCCCCGGCACAGCAGTCCGCGTCACCCCCGGCGACGATGGCTGGAAGAGTACGCAGGCCACAGGATGGAAACTTTACTCCGCCGCCCCGCCCACCCTATGGATAGACATTGGAAACGAGCAATGGGAGAAGGCACGAAGCGCGTTCCCCACTCACGCGATTCAGCAGCCAACTGTCTACGCCATGCCCTCGACAGAACTCTACCGGCAAACCACCGGAGAGCCGGGATGGCTGCTCGCTTCCACTCGCGGTTCGGATATTTTTCTCCAGCCGGCATCGGTTCTCGAAAGAAACGGCTCCCTGCGGAAAACTCTCTTGCATGAATTCCTGCACGTCCTGATCGAACAAGAATCGATGGCGACAACACCGCTCTGGCTGCGCGAGGGGCTGGTGGAATTTCTGGTAAATGGTTCGCGGCAATACGAGGGCTTTCCCGAAATCAGCCTTACCACACTCGACGCGAACCTCTCTCACCCGCCCGACAAAATCTCATCGCAACGCGCGCACGATGCCGTAACACATCTGGTCTCCAGGCTGGTACAGTTATACGGATTCGCGACGGTACGCGGATGGCTGAACGACGGCGTGCCGGACGGAGTCGCACAGAAAACTTCTCGCTGAGATTTGCATGCAGCAATCAGATTATGACCGGGCGCGGCTCCACGGTCTCGCCGCGGTCGAGGTATACCGCCGTAAGTGCCAACACAGAGCACCAGAGCAGAATATCCGCTGTGTACGCGATCGCAAGCCGCGCGACCACACTGATCGTTTCCCCAACCAGCCCTTTGCCCGGAGTCCATTGCACGAGAGCCGACGTCAGTCGCTCCCCGGCAAATCCGCAGAGGAACACCGCGGCCCAGTATTGCCACCGTTGGTAAACATAGCTGAGCCCACGAAAAGTTCGCGTATCTTTCCCGGTAGCGACGGCCGCCATCGCTGCAGGAAGCAGCAGCCCCGCAATCAACCACTCCAGCAGGTCCAGAAGATACTCCTGCCATTGCACCAGCCGCGCAAAGGTAAAGAAGGAACGCATTTGCGGCGAAAATTTTGAATTGAAATATCCGGAAAGCAGCGGCTCGAAACTTCTTGTCGCGCTGATGGGCTGCAACAGAAACATCCAGAAGAAAATAATGCAAACCAGTGTCAACAACTGCACCGCTGTCGGAACCGGCAGCACTGACGTGCGCAGCCCTCGAAAGGTGGTGGCGTGCAGCCAGAGGAATGCCGCTACGATCGCCAGTCCCAAAATCACCGACAACAAAAACTGCCAGGCATGCGAATCTGGTACGCGCAGCCATGCAAATGCCAACAGCAATGCGGCAGCGTTCCCTGCCCATTGCCGCACAACCATGCCAAGGCTTATCCGGTCGGTCGCTCGCTTGAACCATCCTGCGTGACCTGCCGAAATCATCGCGTCACCTCCGGCTGCGGAACATCCACCTGCAGGTGCAGAGCGTCGCTGGACGCTTGAATGTCTGGCTGATACATCGGCTCCACGTGTGCTGGGCTGATGATAAAGCTCCCGGGGTTCACCACCTTCAACAAATAAAACGATTCTTGCCGGCCATTGAATTCCGTCGCAAAAATCACCGCGCGATCATCGCGGAACTCCCGCCGCGTATACCAGTAAGACCACTGCCCCGGACGGTCCTCGATCTGATAACTGTCTTCGTTTGGAAGGAACTCGGTCCCCGCTGGTATCGGATCTTCAATCAGCAAATATTTCTCCTGCGTTCCATTCACTGCTAGATGCACTGCCAGAACGTCGCCCGGTTGAGTCGCTTCCTTCAACGGGCTTAGGCGATAGACAATCACACCGTCCTTCTGAACCGGCGTCAGCTTGAAATAATCTCGCGTCAGATTCAACGAAAGCGTCCCCTGCTGATAGAACTTCTGTTCGGTCGAATAATATTTCCCTTGCACCGTCCAGTACGCCTTGCCATTGCCGTGCTTCACAATTTGCACGGCATTGTCCTGCAATCGCAATCCATCGCCTGGAGGCAAATCCACAACGACGTTCGCACCCGACATCGCATCGGCCGAACTGAAGTGCTTACGCCCAACGGATCTTCCATTCAGCATCACGTCCACATCGAAGTCAGCGTCGAGTTCCCGCGAATTGGCTAGATAATCCACCAGGCCAAACAGCACCATCGCGGTCTGCTCTGTACTCGCCCAATACTCGCCGCCGCTCTTGTGTGCCACCAGCCATTGCGCGGCGGGTTCCAGCAGGTCACTCTTCGGATCCGCCATGGTCAGGAACCGCAACGCGAACGCCGTACTCTCCGCACCGTTGTCATATTCGAGATCAAGCAGAGGACTGTAGTTCGATGGCCAGTAGGCCAACGCACCCTGCCTCTTCGCCATGTTCTCCAATAGCTTCGCAATTTCTCTAGCGCGTTCCTGATGGCTATGTTGCATCGCCAGCCCTGTTAGTGCCAGCCCTTCCGCGGATAGATCGTTCCGTCGTGAATACAGCGTGTCGAGCGATCCATCCAGCCCCGTAGAGCCAGCCTCCGTGAGCGAATACACCACATACGCACGCAGTTCAGGAAGCATCCTCGGATGCAGCGCAAGCTGTTGCTGCAGGTACTTCGCGCCCTTCGCCACCATGTCCTGTTGCGACGCGGATCAGCGCATACGACCGCTTGGCCTCCGCCAGTCCACCCACAACGTATGCAGTCATAAAGACGCGACTCGCATCTTCCTTCCACCAGCCCCAGCCGCCGTCATGGTGCTGGTAGTCCGCCAATCTCTCAAGCCCGGCGCGGACCTTTGCATCCAGGTCCGCCGGATTGATCAGCCCCCTCAGCTCAAGCTTGTTCAGCGTCTCCGCCACAATCACGTTCGGTAGAAAACTCGACATCGTCTGTTCGGTGCAACCGTATGGATAGCTGGTCAAATAATCGAGAGCGGAGAACAGGCTGCCGGCTATCGATGCACTCACTTCTACGCGCAGGCTGTGAGCCGCCGCATCCGTATTCGCAGGGAAGTTGACAGCAGTACTACTCTGTCCGTTCGCCTCGCTGATGGTCCCTACACCATTGATCGTTCGCGGCACTCCCACTGCTTCAACCGGTAACGAAATCTCCAGCGCGTCCGACTCTTCGTTGGTCAGCGCCTTGGCCAGCAGGCGAGCCGTCCCTATCTGCGACGCTTTCACCCTCCACAGCACCGTGCCCTCGGCCTTGCTTGCTACCGTGATCTGTTGCGCGTTCCGCCGCCACTGGATCGAGTCCATGAATCTCCAGCGAGATCTGCACCTGTTTCGCCTGGTCAAGATAGTTATGGACAATCACAGGTATCGTCAGCTCGTCGCCCTTACGAAGGAACCTCGGCGTGCCCATTCGCACAATAATGTTCTTGCGAACAATCACTCGATCGATTGCCGATCCTCCCTTTGAATCGTTGGTGATCGCACGAACCGTCGTTCGCCACGTCGTTAGCGAATCAGGAAACTGCATGGTTACGCGCCCATGGCCCTGCGCATCCGTGTGCACGGATGGCGCCCAGTACGCCGTATCCGGAAACGCCTTGCGCACCTTGGGCTGCGCCACATCGTTGCCCGGCTTCACCTGCGCAAGCTGCGGACGGTAACGCGATTCGCGATTCGCCAGGATCGGCGACTTCGTTCCTGCCTGGCCGCTGAAGTAATACTGCAGCGACGAATCCACCGGAGCGTACACGTAGCGATCGGGATAAAGCCTTCGCACCATGTCTCCGCTCGTATCCGGCAGGATGGAGTAGATCGCTTCATCAACTACGCCAAAGCTGAAGTCCGCGCTGACCGGCTTGCCTTCAAAGTCTCGCGTGTACACGTCGTACACCGCCTGCCTGTTGCGGCTGGAAGACTTTCTTCAAGGGAGCGATCTCGATCTGCAGTTGCTCCTGCACCGGCGGCACCTTGATCTGCTTGGTCGCCGTGTAGAGCTGATTGTTCTTGATGAACTCGACACTCACCTCGACATTCGGCTGTGAATCTTTTGTGATTGGCAATTCAAACGCCAACGTCTTGCCGTCCGAGGAGAGCACCTTCTTGAATTCGACAGAGTATCCGGCTGCAACCACCAGCGCATGGAAATTCTCGACCTCAGAAATAATGCTGATGTGCGCCGTATCTCCCGGCGCATACAACTTCTTGTCGGCCACAATCTGAACCGCGCGCGAGCCTCCGCCCCAATCCGCTTCGTTGTCGCCAATCACCCACAGCCAACTGGTGTCGCGCACCACGCGTTGCTCTGGAGTAGTCGCCGTGGCCTCAATCTCCAGGCTGCCTGATACGCTCGCCGGAATCGTGCTTCTCGCTTTGCCTTCTGAGTCTGTAGTCACATCCGCAGTGCCAAGCTCTTTCGTCTCCGACTTTCCTCGCGACCAGCGACGTGAAACGAGTCGCAGGTGCACGCTCGTCTGCACTGGCTTGTTGTCGTAGTCCACTGCGGTGATGTTGAATTCCGCCGGTCTGTCCAACGCGGACCGCGTAGCTTACCGGTTCCACGTGGATACGAAAACTACCATAAGTCGCCAGGAAACGTCCCCGACCAGTTATCTCGCGATTCGCCTCGTCCGTCACACCTGCCTCCAACGTGTAGTCCTCGTCCTGCCTGCGAATTCCCTTCTTGTCGAAGAAAGTCGGGATGGTGACCGTCATCTTTCCATTCGCATCCAGCTTGCCGGTCTGCTCGGACTGTTGATCGGCCCCATACCCAAGTGAGCCACCCTCGCCGCCGTCCTCCGCATCCGGCCCATCGCCGCCACCGTCGTCGCCCTCCCGGTCCCACCAGTAATGTGGCGTGCGGTACACACGATACTTCACCTTCCCGTTCGCCACGGGTTCGCCGAAGAAGTAGCGCGCGTCGATCACCACCTGCATTGATTCGCCCTGGAGCACGCGAGGCTTGGCTGCTGAGACGCGCACCTGGTACTCCGGCTTCCTGTATTCCTCCACATGGAACTCACCCACCGCGCCGTTTGCCGCATCTCCCAGCAGAATGGTGTAGTAGCCCAATGAGGCGTTGGCTGCCAGCACAAAATCACCATCGACGGTACCGCTAGCCGACACCGGCAAATCTTTTTCAAAGACGGGACGATTTTCCTGGTCCGCGATCCGTACGTGAATGTTGCTGACCTTCGGCAGTTCGAGATGATTCTCCACTCGCTGTCGAAGAATTGCTTTCCAGTGAACGCTGTGCCCGGGACGATAGACGGGACGGTCCGTGTAAATATACGACGCCCAGTTGCTGCCTTCATGCGCCGAAAAGGCATACATCGACGGCGTCACAACCGCAAGGTCGTTTCCGCTCGTCGCAACCACCCAAAGATTCTCACGTTCTTCCTTGCCAATCGATGCCCGCAGATCTGCGAGACCATCCGCATCGCTGCTCGCGCTAGTCTGCTTCTGCTTCCCGTAGCCAAGCTTTACCTCGGCATTCGCGATTGGCTCCCCCGTCTGGCGATCGACAGAATAGGCAAGCACGGAACCCGACGTTGTACGCGTAACCAGCGCCATCCGGCTTACCATCAGCAGCGTATATGCCTTGTAGTGACCGTCCGTCGCTTCCACCAGGTACATGCCCGTGGGCAGCGGATCGATAGGAAGTTCCTGCGCATCGGACACGTATGTGGGTGGCATCTCCTGCCGCCAGCGCGCCACCAGCTGCTTGTCATTCAGCAACGGAATCTGAGCAAACTGCGCCACACCGACAATCCGGCTGCGCCTTGCAAGACTCGCCTGCTTGGTGCGAAGAGCATCGCGGCTGGGCTTTGAAAATTGGCCGCGAAAGAATTCCCTGATCAGAAACCAATAATGATGTTTCCAGTCATGGAACTTCTCGAGCCAGGTCCGCTCGTCAATCTGTTCCTTCGGCCCCCAGGGAGTGCCGCTGCCAAAGCTGTGTAGATCGTCGAGACCGGTTAGAAACTTCTCAGGATCCTGCACATGGTAAATGCGAAACTCCAGCTCATCCACATTGCGCGCATAAAGGTGGATGCTCGGTTTCTCCGCCGGCGAAAACGTTCGCGAAGTGCTGAGATTGAAAGAAACGGCAGGAGCGGCATAGAGAACAGCAGAGCTCGACAGCGCCAGCAGAAGCAGTCCCACCGCGCACACCGCCGTGCTCACTTTCATTCTGCCGCTTAGTCTGCGTCGCGCAGAATATTCCACCGGTACACTCCCAGGAAGTTTGAATTCTCCGGCAACGGCCGCCATCGCGCGTCAGGATGATGCTCGAGATCTTCGATCGAAACGCGCCTCATTTCGCCCTTTGTCTTCCCGGAAGGCCCTGTGTGATACACCGCCCAGTCCGCATGCTCTCCCGTGATAATCATCGAATGATACGGCGAGTTCTGCTCCAGCTGGCGATAAAATAACAGATCCCCAACCTGGGCCACCCGCACATCACGCGCAACAAAGTGCGTGTTCCATTGCTTCAGCGTGCGGGCATCTGCAAATTGAGCGAAGCTTCCATCCGCAATGTCATCCGGTTGAAACGCCCCTGCACGCACGCGAAATAATGAGGCTCCCAACGGTGTGTCGGGGTAATGGTACTGGGTTATCGAAGGAATTGTAGCGCGATCCGTCATCTCTTTCGCTTCCAGCCAGCTCTCATCATGTTTCTTCAGGGCTTCCCGATAGGCGTAGCGAAGCAGGGCTGCGCAGTCATCAATCTCCGCTGGAAGCTGCTTCGCCGGTTTGGCCGCCGCATCCTCAGCCAACGCACTGAACCAGTCTCGAAAGGCCGTCCGATCCTCTCGAGAGTGCAGCCGCAGGAAGTCAGGAGTGCCATCCGAAAAACTGTCCGTTGCGGAAAAGACGAACGTGACAGGCACGCGCTTCTCCGCGTCGCGCCAACCCAGATCGACGTTGCGCTCTCCGGGGCTTACCGGCGACATGAGAAAAACCTGGATCTTCCCGTCCTTGCCATCCACCAACCTCACCCCTGCGTTCGATACCTGGATATCTGTGGCGTGAAGTGCCAGGGCGCTCTGCCTAAGAATCGCAAACGCGAGATGTTCGCGTCCGTCGGATGGAAGCCTCACCTCTTCCGGCGAAACCAGCAATCGATCGTTCCGCCTCTGATGTCCGATCACCGCCAAAACTGCCAGCAGGATCGCCGCCCCGAACAGAACGAGTACCGCCGGCCATCCGTTTCGGACAAGAGCCTTCAAGAGCCATCCCACTGGCGGCCTTTTGCGAGCAAAGATGGCCGCTATGCTGTCCACCATAGAGCCGCCGGTCGTGCTTTTCAAGATCGCAGAAATCAGCAGCGCTGGCAGGATAACGCCGCGATCTCCGCAAAAAGTTCAGGCAGTCCCGAAGGACTGCCTGAACTTACAAAGGATTGAGTCGCCTAACGGCCGAAGCGTGCAAAACGAACGCCAAAGCCAAGCGTCAGGAAAGCCAGGCCAAGCAGGCCCATCAGCGGAAGCTCGCTCCCCGTCTTTGGCAATGCTGCCGGTGCTGGAGCTGGCGCTGCTTCAGTCACTGCCGGGGCTGGTGCTTCGCTCACGATCAACAGAACTCCGCTGGGCGTCGGCGCCGGTGCCGGTGGCGGCGGCGGAGGCGCTTTCCCGCTGACTGCGCGCGTATGCGACACGATCGTTTCGGGAGTCGTCTGAACGACCGTCGCATCCACATCCATGCCCTTCTTCAAATGGAAGATGCTCTGTTTCGTGCCGTTGATGTCGAACATCGTGCCCGGGGGAACCTTATATTGCTTGTTGCCCTCGGGTGTGGTCACGATAACGGTCGTTGGCGGATTTACGAACCAGACCTTGCCCTTGATTGTCGTAATCGCCGTAATTACTCTCTCCGTCGTGGTCGTCGTGATCTTGCGGGTCAGATGCGTGCCTACCTGCATGTCGGCCATGCCTACCTGCTTGCCGCCTACATCAAAGGTTCTTCCCGGAGGAACCTGGAAGGTCACAAGCTGTCCGTCATCATCGCGCTTTACTACCAGCGTATTGCCCGACACGTAGGTCACAACACCCGACTCGGTTTGCGTGGCCTTTGAGACGGGCTCGTGTGCCACAGAAGTTGTGGTGGTTTGTTGTGCTGCTGCGAATAAACCCGTGGCCGCCGCTGCGAACGCTAACGCGATCACACGTGCCGACTTGAAATCTAGCGATAACTTCGTCATTTCTTGCTCTCCTGTGTTTCTTTACGCAAAGTGGTTTCGCTGCCGGTTGGGCCGATAAGGGATGCCCGCACAATGTAGCGTTTGGGAGCATCCCCGACAAAGTAGAACGGGTAACAAGTCACAAGAGTCAGGGAAGAATCTGTCGTTGGATTCAACACGCTCGTGTCCTGCGGAGGAACGATCTTGATATCGCGAACTTCATAAGTGTCGGTGCGATCCGGTAGCTCTACTTCAATTTTGTCTCCCGCTACCACGTCCTTCAGTCCGCGAAAAAAACCATCGCGATGTCCCGCGATGCCCAGGTTGCCGGGCTCACCGGGAAGCGCGGTTCCCTGGATATGTCCAACCCCGCGATTCAGAACCAAGTCGTCAGTGCCGTCCAATACCGGAACTTCGATGCCAACTTTGGGGATCCGCAGTACCGCGAGCGGAGGCGCAAGATGCGCCGTGAGACTCTCCTCATAACCCTTGATTCGCCCTATCGACCACAGTGCCATATCGACCTGAGTGGAAGGAGCAGAAAGTACTGGCGCACCCGCCGATGATGTTGCCGCGGAAACCGCCTTATCCTGACCGTGAAATTGGGAGATCGCGATTCGCGAAAGGATTGCGCCGGAACCGACTGAAAATAGAAACAGCCCTAGCATCGCCATCCCAACCCCGATCAGGATGGTGCTGATTCTCCGGTGCCAGTCTCGTCGGTTCACTTTCACGGTTTATCTTTTCCGCCAAGTGACCATCATGATCAAAGCAAAATCGCATACGTTTCCGTATCTGCTCTGACAACAAAAGGTGGCGGCTTATTGTTCGGTGATCAGCTTAGCTGTGATTCCGGCGGATGACAATATGTAATTACACGGTGAAGGTGCTAGTAAATTACGAAAACCCGAACTAGTAGTTTTACTAGTGATTACTGCCTTCTGATTATGTCGATGGCTCCTTACTCACCCCTTTAACTCACTGTTAAACTCTTCTAAAGATTCAGCAAATCAACAGATTTCCCAGCACGCATTCCGAGAGGTGTTTTTGCGCATCACGTATCGCTTCCGGCTTCGCCTACTGTTCTCTACGCTTCCTCTTCTCGCTATCGCCAGTGTGGGTTGTCACTCAGGGGAGAAACACTTCCCGCACGGCACCGCAGCCACCTCGACAAAGCAAGCTACTCCGGTCAACTCATCCGCTATTGAAGAGTTACTCCGGAGTCAGGTGGCTACCGGTCATTTAGCCGAACTGCGCTGGCCAGACTTCACCGACTATCAGCCGCTGGTTACAAAGTTCTATGAGTCAGGTTCCTATGAAGCCGCGTGGGTAGAAGGCTCAGTTCCCACGATCCAGGCACTCGAGGTTATCAAGGCCCTGCAGGCTAGTGAGTCGAAGGGCCTTGATCCGGAAGACTACGATGGCTCGCGCTGGGCTGGACGAATCGCCGCACTGAATAACTCCACCCCTGCGGATGTGAACAATGCCGTCGTCCAGTTTGAACTTGCCCTCACAGTTTCCGCGATGCGCTACGTGTCGGATATCCACATCGGCAAGGTCAATCCACAACACTTCGATTTCGGTATCAACGTCTCTGAGAAGAAGTACGATCTGCCCCTCTTTCTTTCAGAGAAGCTGATAAGCGCATCCGACGTTCCTGCCGTATTGGACGCGGCGGAGCCGCCATTCCTCGCCTACCAACGCACCAAGGTCGCTCTGCAGCAATACATTCAGCTCGCTAAGAATCCCAACATCACTCCGCTTCCTGCTGTCGATAAGCCAATCGCCGTCGGTGGTACTTATTCCGCCACCCCGCAGTTGAATGCGATGCTTCAGATGTTGGGTGATCTGCCACCCGGTACATCGGGCGAACCAAACCAAACCGTTATCGACACGCGGCTTTCCAATGCGCTTAAAAAATTTCAGAAGCGTCATGGTCTTACGCAAAGCGGCGTTCTCAGTAAGGAAACTGTCGCGCAGTTGAACGTGCCGATGAGTTCGCGCGTGCGACAGTTGCAGGACTCTCTGGAGCGCTACCGCTGGCTATCTCCGGAATTCACACAGCCGCCAATCGTCGTGAACATTCCGGAGTTCCGCTTAAGGGCATTCGACGCAAACCACAAGGTCGCGCTCCGGATGAACGTCGTCGTGGGGAAATCCTTCAATCACCAGACGCCCATCTTTACAGACACATTGAAGTACGTCGTCTTCCGTCCTTACTGGAATGTTCCCCCCAGCATCCAGCGCGCGGAAATTGTTCCTTCCATTCAACGCGACCGGATGTATCTGGCGAAGAAGAACTTCGAAGTAACAGATGCAAAGGGAAATATTGTCGCCACCGGCGCGGTGAGCGATGAGGTTCTACAAGGCCTGAGAAGCGGAAGATTGATGGTTCGCGAAAGGCCTGGACCGAAGAATTCACTCGGGCTCGCCAAGTTCATCTTTCCCAACTCATACAACGTCTATTTTCATGGGACGCCGGCCCAATCACTCTTCGCTCAGTCCCGCCGAGACTTCAGTCATGGCTGTATTCGACTGGAGAGTCCTGCGGATCTTGCTGACTGGGTGCTTCGCGATAAGCCGGAGTGGACCGTGGACCGGATCAAAGCTGCGATGAACACTGGCCGTGACAACCAGCAGATAAACCTTACCAATCCGACTCCTGTATTAATTCTCTACGTCACCGCAGTAGTGGAGGAAGACGGGGACGTGTATTTCTTCAGCGATATTTACGGGCTGGATAAAAGTCTGGATGCCGTTCTCGCCAAGGGCTATCCATTCCCCGGTTAGCCACAGTGAGGCACGCGGAATTTATCCTCGCACCGAAGAATCAAAGTTGGACAGCGCCTGGACTCGTATAGCCGAGACTACCAGCGGCGTACCGGGCCAACGTCTACATGCACAAAGGCGGAAGAAGAATAGTAGCCGACGCCACCCCGGTGAAGACCTAGCGCAGCGTCGCGCAATTCCGCGGTGCTCACACCCGGCACGCGAATGTCGATCGCTTTGGCCTGCATATGCTGGCTGTGAAGCGCGACACCGTGAGAGTGGGACCGCAGAAACTCATTGCTCCAGGGCGTTCGGTAGCCGCAGATGATATCGATCTCCCCATCGGGCCTGCCCACGCTTGAAAGCAGATCATGCAGTAGGTCGAACTCGCTCGGATCGTAGGACTTCACATCGCCAGTCCGGTGATCACGCAAAAAATAGTTCAGCTTGTCCAGCGCAGCGGGCAGGTAGTTGTCGCCAATGCGGTAGACAATGTCGATTCGCTCTTGCGTATGCGTGTGATACATGCGCAAGCGATATTCGGGAGCATTCACCACCGGCACATTCGCACCCGCAACTATTACCCGCCCACATACCAGGAAAGACAGGACAAACATCGCTTGCAGTACGATTCGTTTCAATTGATTTAACCTTTGTCGTTCCGGCTGGAAACTCGTCGTCGAGTCCGTACTTATTAGACGCTTTCCCTGCCCAATTAGCACCGCCTGAGCATTCCTCGCCTTGAATTCCTGGTTATTTGCTAGTTCTGCGACAAATAACTACCGGTACCTTCCGCCATTCTCCCATGCGAACAAACCTGTCGGGCCAACCCCACAGGTTATAATCGATATTCCCCCAGGTCATAGGTAAATTAAAAATGAAGAAGATTTGGTCTGCGTACCGGAAATCTCTCGCAAGTGTGTGCCTTCGTTCTGGCACGTTGATTATGCTCGCAGCTCTCCTGCCAAACTCTGCCATTCAGGCGCAGGAACTCACGGTGCCGCCGGCGAAGGAAAACTTTGCGCCGTACTCGCATCCTGCCACGCCCCCTCCTGAGAATCCAAAGGTGGGGCTCGTGCTTGAAGGTGGGGGCGCGCTCGGGCTGGCGCACATCGGCGTCCTCAAATGGTTTGAAGAGCATCACATCCCCGTCTCCTACGTCGCCGGAACCAGCATGGGCGGATTGGTCTCGGGCGTCTACGCCACCGGCCATAGCCCCGCCGAAACACTCGCTCTCATTAAAGGTATTAACTGGGATCAGGTTCTCGCCGGACAAACTCCGTTCCAGGATCTGTCCTACCGTCGTAAAGAGGATGCTGTGCAGTTTCCTACCAGCCTCGAATTCGGATTGCGCAAAGGTGTCCACCTGCCCGAAGGTTTCAACTCCGGCCAGGAAGTGAACTTCATTCTCGATAAGGTTGCGCTGCCCTATTCCGAGATTAAAGACTTCAACCAGCTTCCAACGCCTTTTGCCTGCGTGGCCACAAACATCGTGACGGGCGAGCCCCATGTCTTTCGCGATGGCCCCCTTTCCACCGCTTTGCGCTCCACCATGTCGCTGCCCGGCATCTTCGCCCCTGTTCGCGTGGGCGATGCTATCTATGCGGACGGTGCCCTCACCAATAATTTTCCCGTCAATGTCGCATACGAAATGGGAGCGAATTACACCGTCGGAGTCTTTCTGGCCACCGCGCCGGTCGATCCCAAGAATAACGTTTCCGTGCTGGGCGTCGCCGGCCTGTCAATCGGGCTCATGATCGCCAACAACGAAACAGAACACAAGAAGATGGCCAACATCCTCGTCAACGTTGACCTGTATAAGTACACGTCGATGGACTATGACAAAGCCGATGAGATAGTCGAGCAGGGATACAAGGCGGCCGAAGTAAATAAGGCAGACCTTATGAAGCTGGCCGTGGATGACCAGACCTGGAATGCCTACATCGCCAATCGTCAGGCGAAGCGCTTGACCTCTGTCCCAACTCCCACGTTTGTGGAAGTGCAGGGAGCCTCCCCCATGCTGAACAGCGAGATGCAGAAAACCCTCGCGGATAACGCCGGACATCCAGTTAACACTCTGGGATTGCAAACCGACATCACAAAAATTGTCGGAGCGGGGCGGTTCTCCTCACTCAGTTATCGTATGACCGAAAAAGACGGCAAGCCCGGACTTCTTGTTACGGCAGTCGAGAAGTCCTACGCTCCTCCGCTCGTTAGACCTCTCATCGTCATTAACGGCGCTCAGTACAACAACGTTCTCTTCAGCGCTGGCGCTCGCATCACCTTCATTGATTTCGGGGCATACGGCGCGGAGTTGCGCAACGACATCATCGTCGGCTCAATTTACCAGTTCTCATCGGAATATTACCGTCCCCTGACGCCTCAAACAAAGTGGTTCGTCGCCCCAAGGGTTTTATTGAATAGCAACACTTTCAACGTCTACAGCGACCAAACGCTTGTTGCGCAATATCGACAACGCATACTCGGCGGAAACCTGGATGGAGGATACGCCGTCAATCCAAGTTCAGAAATCCGTTTTGGCTACAGCGGAGCCTATGAACGGTACACCTCGGAGATCGGCTCTGTTCCTGACTATCCTGTTCTATCTGGCCGAGCTGGGAATACCCATTTCAAGTATCTGTTGGACGCCACCAATGATGCCATTCTCCCGTCGAAAGGCACCACCGTGCAATTTCGCGGTGAATATTGGGACGCAAATCCGGGAGCTCAAGAAAATTTCCCGCTCTCGCAGTTATCAATCCGTTATTTCAAGCCGATTACGTCAAAGTACTCCGCCTTCATAGGCGGGTCCGCTGGCTCTACATTTGGATATCGCAAGACGGGTGTCCCGTCCTTTTCACTCGGGGGACCACAGGAACTCGCAGCATATGGCCAGAACGAGTTCCTGACAAATCAGTATTATTTCTTCCAAGGCGGCGCTATCGCTGAACTCGCGAAACTACCTCCCCTTCTCGGAAGCAGCATCAACTTCATTACGTATTACGAAGTTGCAAAGCCCTTTTACATCAGCAACGCCAAGGAAGACACACTGCCCATGGATGGTGTCATCGGCTTAGTCCTGAAGACGATCTTTGGACCGGTGGAAGTTGCTGGAGCCATCGGACCGAGCGGCGGCAAATTCTTCTTTCAACTCTCAAGGGTCTTCTAACGATCCGCTCACTCGCTTTCATGTTCGTTTTGCATTCGCTGGGATTGTGCCGAAGGTATCGGTGCAATCCCAGCCATCACACAGTGAAGACACTGAAGCACTCCCCCACCCTGCTACCTTCCGCTACAATCTCTCGGTCATCCGCCTCATTGCGAGGAAATATCGCCATGCCTCTGATCACGCAAAATCGTGAAGGGCGCGCCGCCGCATTTGTCCGGCCCGGCCCCATCGTCCTTGCACTTATCGTCGTCGCCGTCTCCTCCATCTGTGCGTTCTCTCAAACCGCCGCCAAAAGTCAAACAACGGCCGACGCGAAAGCCGCGGAGAAGCAGCAGACGGAGATCAAGGAAACACTGATCCTGAAAAATGGCGACACGCTGACAGGGCAGTTCCTCAGTTCAACCGGTACAGAGATCAAATTCAAAACCGATCTCGCCGGAGAAGTTACCGTAGAACTACAAAACGTGAAAGAGCTGAAATCAAAACGTGAGTTCGCCGTCGTTCCAAAAAATATCAAGAATTCAAAAATCAGCGCGCAGGTGCCACAGGGAGCGATCAAGATCGCGGAGAAAGACGTCCTAGTCTCGCCCACCATTCAGCACGTAGAAAAAAGTCCTGAAGTCTCGAAGACCGAGACCCCTTCTCTTGAAACCGAAGTAGAAACGCCCAAAGATATTCCCACGTCGCAGATTGCCTACATCGTGGACGACTCCACTTATCAGAAAGAAATACACCGCAAGATCCACTGGCACGATGGATGGGATGGCCACATCGATACCGGTTCGACAACCATTCGCGCCACGCAGAACAGCTACCTGTTCATGATGAACACGGCTCTCAAGCGCAGCGTGCCCACCGTGATCTGGCTCGATCCAAAACTGCGTACCACTGTCGACTTCACCTGGAGCATCGGCCAAACCACGCAGCCCGGCGTGCCAGAAACCAAGACCAACGTCTACCACATCGGCGCAGAGCGCGACGAGTACTTTAGCCGTCGCGGCTACTACCTGCAGACCATGTCGTTCGATCACGACTTTTCCCAAGGACTCATTCTGCAACAAATCTATGGCGCTGGCGTCGGCATCACCCTGATCAAAACCGAACGCCGCGAATTTGATCTCACAGCAGATCTCCACTACGAAAAGCAAAAATTCAATGCGACCGCCGATGTCTCCGAACTCAATCGCAATCTCTTCGGCTCCACTCTCTCTGAGGCCCTCACGCAAAAGTGGGGCAAGATCAGCTTTGACGAGAAAATGCTCGTCAACATTGCATGGAATGACGCCAGCGCCTTCTCCGCTTCCGCCAATGGCGGCGTGCATATGCCCATTTACAAGAAGCTCGGCTTCTCCGTCAATGTCATCGACAACTTCCTCAACGACCCGCAAGAGGGATACAAGAAAAATTCGTTCCAGTTCTCAACAGGATTCGCATTCACGCTTCACTAGGCTGAACGCTACAATCTGTGAAATCTATACGGTAAGGAGCTTGAAAATGGAGCGTCGTTCCTTCCTTAAGTCCGCGGCCACACTCTTGCCTGCTGCCGCACTTCCGCCCTTCTCTCTCGGCCAGGCTCCGGTGCCGGCATCCACCTCAGCAATTCACATCGTTGAGGCGGGACAAGACCGCTTCGGAGAAACGCATTCGCGCGGATTCAGCACCATTCTCTTCAAAGTCGTGCCCAGCGAAACTGGCGGCAACTTGTTCGTCCTTGAGCATGCCCACCTCGAAAAGGGCGGACCACCGCTGCATCTTCACCTGCACCAGGAAGAGTTTTTCTACGTGATGGAGGGCGAGGTTCTCTTTCAAATTGGCGACAGCCGCAAGCTGCTGCACCAGGGAGACTCCATCCTCGGCCCACGGGGCATTCCGCACACCTTCTCCTCCGTTGGCGCCACTCCGGGCCGCATGCTCATCACCTTCGCGCCCGCCGGAAAGATGGAGGCATTCCTCCGCGCCACCGCCATCCCCAATCCCCCAAAACAAGATGCCGCTTTTTTCCGAGCCTACGAAATGGAACTCATCGGACCACCCATCTTCCCCAGCTGATTCGCTGTTCGTGGCTCGGACAGGTCATCCTCAGCGCGCTCAATTCAAAGTATGCGGGCGGCGGGAGTCCTGCCTTCTCGATCTCTCCCGAACTTTCTCAGGCCCACCCAAAGAAGCAATGCGCCGGCTATCCCTTCGAAATACCTGGGCCACGAACCGCCGGCATTCACCACCTGCAAAACGGAGTCGATCACGAATCCTGTGCCCACGCACAGCGAGCCAAGCAGACGCGCATACGCCTTCGCCCTTGAGACCGGAACCAGGGCCGCTACGATCAGGCAGAGAATCGCGAGCACAATCAATCCCAGGGGAATAACTTCCAGCGTCACAAACCAGCTCCTCCCATCCCTTCGCTGATCATAGGCAATACCTCAAGCTCAGACGAAATCCCATTTCAAACTTCATCGCTCCCATGCCTTTCGTTAACTGACCGACTGGCTAATCTCGTTGATTTTCTGTTTTATGTAAAATATATTTGACATTGAGTATGAAATATCTTACTTTGTGTCTTGTAAATCAGACACGGAGGTATTTCCCAAATGTCATTCCGAGAAAAAATCGCCTGGATATCCCTGGTTTCCATGGGCGGCATCTACTCCTTCTATTTCTGGTCGATCCTTCGCCACCCGCACAGCAGCGGAAGTCCCTTCACCGGACTACTGGTGACAACCATTGCGCTCGTCGTCGTGCAATCCACCCTCACCATTGCGGCCGCGATCTTCTCGCCCAGGGATGCGAAAGCGCCGCGCGACGAACGTGAAAAGCTGATCGAGCTCAGGGCCACGCGGGTTGCCTATTCCGGACTGGCCACAGGTATCGCCTGTGCCTGCTTCTTCGGAGCATTCAATCCACCCATCATCTTCAAAACCAACTCGCTCCTGCTCATTCTTGTCACCGCGGAAATGCTGCGCTGCGGCTCCCAGATCATCCAGTACCGGCGGGGTGCCTGATGGGCACGATTCGCAACGAAATACGGCGCCTGCGCTTCGAACACGGCGAGATGACGCAACAGGAACTGGCCGACAAGATCAAGGTCACCCGCCAGACCGTCAACGCCATCGAACAGGGAAAATACTCGCCATCCCTCGAAGCCGCCTTCCGCATAGCCGCCGTCTTCGGCCAACCATTGGAAAGCGTCTTCCACTACAGCCAGGACTGAAGAAGCGGAATCGGTGGGAATATGCGTTATTTGCTTAGGCGCTCGTGGCAGCCGAGCCACAGCAAAATGATCTTGGAAGATCCTGTCTTTCGCTATCCCACCGGAAGCGATGGTTCGTCGAAAGCCGTCACCTTGCCGACCCGAGGACTATCGACGTTCTCTTATCGGTTATCACGAAAGTGTGAACGTACGTAAAGAGCGGCCGGTCGATATTGATGAAAAGATCGGCGACATGCGGATCCTGAACAATCGTTAGTCCGAGCTTTGGCCAATCTTTTTCTTGAAGGAGTGCGCGATCCAGCGTATCGACCGTAAGGAATTGCGTTTTGGAATTTATGTAGATGGTTTTTGCATTTTTGAGTATTTGTGCGGGGTCTGCAGATGCAACTGCGGCACTCGATTGAGGAATGTCTGCTTCCGTCTTTGCCGGCATTTGCAGAGACGCCCCGGAACCCAGAGCGACACGATGCCCGGAATCTGGCAGTCCAAGAACATTTTCCACGGGAATAGCGAATGCGGAATTGCCTTTAGAACTCGTAATGATACCTATGAGTGCTCCCGTTTGGTCAACTAGAGCTCCGCCACTGGATCCCGGCGCAACTGGCGCTGTGAACTGCAGGAGTCGGAAACCCGAACCGGCACCGGGCACTTCGTCGGCCGGACGAATTGCGGAGAGAATACCTTCAGTCGCCGACCAAGTTAACCCGTTCGCATTTGTTACTGCGTAGACGGGATCACCTTGAGCAAGAGCGGAAGTACTGCCAGCCGAAAGTGCGGGGAGGCCTCCAGCGGATATCTTCAGCGCGGCAACGTCGCGACGTTCATCGGTACCAAGCAGCTCCACCCGGTCGAACACATCGCCATTCGCCATGCGAACCTGCACCTCGGCCGCACCCTTAACCGCGTGGAGGGCAGTCAGAAATCACGCCATCCTTGGAGATCAGCACACCGGTGGAAATGGACTGCAGGCGACCAGCCCCTTCGCCGCAAGAACGATGACAGTGGCAGCTTTTGTTTTCTCAAATATCGTCTTCGTATCTGGAGTGGACGTTTTCTCCTGTGCAGCGACAGGCAGAGAGAGGCAAACAAGGGCAACAAAAAGTGAGACTTTCATGGATGGTCGCAATTATAACGTTGACCGAAAGCCCGGTGTCTTCGATCAAGGAAGTGAGGGCGTTCTATCTGACCGGACCTTAGCTAACCGCTTTTAGCTGACGCTACTTCGGTAGCGGCCCGAGAACTACCGTCTTTCCCGTCTGCACCGACTCGCGTGCTGCATCCAGAATCTGCATCACCACGACATTGGTGTCGAGTCCGGTCAGGCTGCCGTCCGGCTGCACCTGTCCGCGAAGCACGCCCACCAGGTAGTCCAGCGAATTGTCTTCGGGAGGCGTAAGCGGCGGAGCCTGCTCGAACGCGACTCCTGTGCCTCTCCTGCATACCGAAGGCGCATGCCATCTCGGCCCAACTGTGATCGCGTATCCAGTCGCTCCGTAGAGCTCCATATCCTTGCGGTCGAAAGGCCAGTTCCACGACGCCATCAGGATCGCCTGCGCCTTGGGATAGCGAAGGATCACCGTCGCCTCATCATCCACATGCGGATACATCTCCGGCTTGTCCGTCTGCGTCACCGCCGTCACGCTCAGCGGAGACTCGCCTTTCATCAGCCACGTCATCAGGTCCGCGCCGTAGCAGCCGAAATCGAACAGCGCACCCGCGCCATTCTGCTGCGGATCGGTGAGCCACTTGCCGAAACTCCTTGCTCACGCCAATTTCAATCGGGCCTCTGTGTCCGTCATGGACCACTACGCGGCGCGCATCTCCCAGCTTGCCCTGCTGGTAAATGTCGTGGGCCTGGCGATTGCTCGCGTACCAGGTGGTCTCGTAGTTCACCAGCACCTGGATCTTGTGTTCCCTCGCGACAGAGCGAATCGCCAAGGCATCTGCCAGCGTCGTCGCCAGCGGCTTCTCCACCATTACGTTCACGCCATGCTTCGCCGCCGTCTCAATCACCGCCCGGTGGTCCGCAATCGACGTGTACACCAGGATCGCGTCCGGATGGGTCTTCTCCAGCATGGTCTCGAGCTCTGGATAGAACAGGTTCGACGCCAGATGAAACCTTCAAGCTGTACCGCGAAACCAGTTCGGGATTCGATTCCACGATTCCGACCAGCTCCACGTCCGCGTGCTTCGAGAGCTGCGGCAGAAATCCGGCGATGTGGTCATGCACCAGCCCCACCACGGCGACCTTGATGGGCTTGCCGGCTGGCGACGAATTTTGGGCGGAAGAGGGTTGGACTGCCGTGATCGTCAGGGCCATTAGAAGACACCCCCAGAATTTCGCTCCCGGTCTGGTCACCGGAAAACTCAAAAGTGACAAAATTCGCATTTTGTAACCCCATTCTAGACGTGCAAATCGACGCGTTTTGACGCTCTAAAACGGCATGAAATTGCAGCGCCAACCACTCTAAATGCAACACGGCGATTCGTCTGCTGGAATGCTGCTCCACCTTCGCCGCTCGCGTCACTCGCCCCGCGTAACTAGATCAAAATAAGAGAGATAATAAGGGGGGGTTGTATAGACAGTCACATTTTGGCGCACTCCCGGTAAGAAGTGTGTTATTCTGTTTTTGCGCTCAGTGATTTGGTTGTGAGCCGTTCTTGCTGTGGAAAGCCAAGACCGTCTGCGTTAACACCCCTCCCAAGCCCATTCAGCGTTCCCGCTACGCAATTGTGCGCAGCGATGTCGTAGAGCCAAAAGGCTTTATGCGGAAACGTTCGTACGGCAGATCCGTCCCTCGACAATGAAACTTCGTGTCGATTGCTGATAGTAACCACGGATACGCATGCGTTTCTAAAGACCTTCTCACGGTGGACGAAGCCACTGCCTGGGATCGCACGATTCCCGTCCCTGCCCTTCCCCAAGGCTGGCAGAGTGGAACGGGACCAAGGACCTAAGTGACTGCATTTACTGATTTTCCAATTTCCGCCTCGCTACAGAAGAAGATTGCGATGGC
Organism: uncultured Acidobacteriaceae bacterium; assembly: GCA_963816335.1. Lineage (GTDB taxonomy): Bacteria > Acidobacteriota > Terriglobia > Terriglobales > Acidobacteriaceae > JANXZS01. The sequence goes on from CAWFKA010000004.1 coordinate 35,034, forward strand.
CAAATTTGTAACCCCCACACCTGTGCAGGCCGCCGCGATTCCCCCCGCCCTTGAGGGCAAGGATGTTCTGGCAACGGCACAGACCGGCACTGGCAAGACCCTCAGCTTCCTGATTCCAATCATCGAACAGCTGCAGAAGTCAGAGGTAAAGGGTGCAACAGCCCTCGTTCTGCTCCCCACGCGAGAACTCGCGATGCAGGTGGAGCAGCACTATCTCAAGCTTGTTCAGGGCTCGAATTACCAAGCCGCGCTGGTTGTTGGCGGGCTGTCGGAAGGCAGCCAGTTGCAAGCCATTCGCCGCGGCGCACGCATGATCGTCGCCACCCCTGGCCGCCTCGAGGACTTCCTCAAGCGTCGCCTCGTGGCCTTAGACAAAATTGAGATCCTGGTTCTGGACGAAGTGGACCGCATGCTCGACATGGGCTTCCGCCCTGCGATTCGACGCATCGTTTCCGCCATCCCGGCCAAACGCCAGACTCTCTGCTACTCCGCCACGATGGAATCCCCCATTACGGAAGTCGTTGGCGAATATCTCACGAACCCGGTCCGCATTGAGATCGGGTCTGTCCTCAAGCCTTCAGAGAACGTAAAACTGCGTACCTTTGAAGTGTCGAACGAGCGCAAGATGCCATTACTCGAGCATTTGCTCCGTTCCGAGGAAGGAAGCTTTCTCGTCTTCGTTCGCACCAAGCACGGTGCCGAGCGCGTGGCCAAAAAACTATGCCATGCCGGATGGGGAGCGACCAGCATTCACGGAGACCGCTCGCAGTCGCAGCGCATTGCTGCTCTGAAGAGCTTCTCCAATGGTAAACATCGTGTCCTGGTGGCGACTGACGTTGCTGCCCGCGGCATCGATGTTGCACATATCGCGCACGTCGTGAACTACGACATGCCAAAGATGGCGGAAGACTTCGTTCATCGTATCGGCCGTACCGGTCGCGCATCCTGCCAGGGTGTTGCTTCCACATTCGCCGCTCCTGAGGAGCGCAACGACCTGAGAAAGATTGAACGCACACTCCGCATCTCGATGGAACGCTTTCGCGTGAAGGATGCAATGATCGCGTAACCGCGCGACAACCGTATACCTCCTGAGATTCAAAAGGCTCCCGCCTGCCAACCAGCCGCGGGAGCCTTTTTATGTCCGGAGCGTAGAGAAGGATCCGCTTTCAATGGCCAGGGATCCTGCCGCTAGTGGCGTCCGATGTTGAATAGAGGTAAGCCATTCTAGTTGCTACGCTTTTGCCTTCATGGCCATCAGGACCGCACCGGCGTCCGCGTCTTCGAGGCACGGCGTGACGGAAACGGTGAACAGGTCAGACCATTCCGCGACCCACTGAAACAGGGCCTTTGGATCGTCAGATTCAACCACTGCAAATCCGACTCCGCTCATCCCATGCCAGCGTCCAATGACTTTGACGGATGCTAAAGGCAGTCCGCCTCCCTCAAGGAAACGCGCTGAGGCCTCGCGGTATGTCGAATAAGGCAAAGTCCAACTCGCAATATATTTCATAGAGATGATCTCCTTTTCAGTAGGTTTTCCGGGGATTTGGAGCGGCGCAACTATAGCAAAAACAAAACGTTCGAAGCAATGAAGTAAGCGGTCGCAGAATGGAATTCAACTGCAGGATACAAGAAGCGGCACAGGATAATTAAAGCTGCGTCGGGAGAGTATCCACTTCATCGAATCCGGTAGTAGGGGGCTTTGTTCCCCGGCCAGCCTGGAGGACTCCATGTCCACGATGATACCGCGCCCGATGGGCGACAACAATTTGATGTCTGTTACCGCGATGAACTCTTCGTGCGACTTCGTTCAGACGCTGATGAAGTTGCAGAGGGCCGCGCAACTGATCACCTCGTCGCTCGACCTTGACGCACTGCTGCAACGGGTGGTCACGGACATCGCGGCGTCGATAGGTTGTGTTGAGGTTGCCGTCTGGCTGCGCGATCCTGATTCCGAAGAGATGGTGCTTCATGGAGTGCGTGGATGCACCGTGCACAAGAAAGGCTCCAGGCTGAAGATCGGCCAGCAGGGAATGGTGGGCCATGTGGCCGCCAGCGGGACAATGCACTATGCCCGGGATGTGCGCATCGATCCCTACTACATCTCCTGCGAGGAGAACACGCTCTCTGAGGTTACATTGCCGCTCAAGATTAATGGAGAAATGATCGGCGTGCTCTCCGTGGATCATTCTGACGTGAATGCTTTCTCTGACGAGCAGCTTCAGGTCTTCCAGGCGCTCGCCAGCCATATCGCGGTTGCCATTGAGAACACGCGACTTTTCCGGCTGGAACGCGCGGTGCGGGAAAAGATGGAAGACGAAGCGAACGACGCTCGCGCCATTCAGCGGGCGCTCTTTCACAAGCCCACTCCGCTGGTGCCGGGATTTACGTTTGAGACCGCCTGGCACCCAGCGGGAGCAGTGGGCGGCGACTGGTTCGACTTCATCGACCTCGGGAACAATCGTTATGGGATCGTGTTAGCGGATGTTTCCGGCAAAGGGATGCCCGCGGCGTTGCTGATGTCGGCCACGCGCGCCATTCTGCGGTCGCTGGTAAAGCTGGATCCGTCGCCCGGGAGGACTTTGGCGGCACTAAGCCAAACCTTGGCCGAAGACTTCCCCATGGGTAAATTTGTGACGATGATCTATGCCGTGTTGGACGCGAACACGCGGGAGATCACCCTCGCTAGTGCCGGCCATCTGCGGCCGATGTTTGTGAATGGACATTGTTCCTTTCTCGATGTGGATACGGGCCTGCCGCTGGGATTGGGCGTCTCTGTTTATCCCGAGCACAAACTGACGCTCAAGCCCGGCAATCAACTGCTGCTCTACACCGACGGCATAACGGAAGCGATGAATCTGCAAGATGAGGAATATGGAGCACATCGGCTGTCAAAGCACTTTCTCGTGCCTGATGCATGCGTAGAGGGTCTAATCGAAGAAGTGCAGAAGTTCTCACACGGTTCCACTCGCACAGACGATGCGACGGTGGTGTTGATCCGCAGTCGAGAAATCAACTAATCTGTACGACTTCCCTGATGTCGGCTTTTGTCCTTCGGCTCTGCTTTTCTTACTGAAAGAGTCGTGGTAGTCTCCAGAATATTTTGGAGCACGATCAAGAGGTGTCGCGTATGAGAAGTGGGAATTCCGCGCCGCAGACGATTGACGAATATCTCTCAAAAGTTCCCGAACCGCACAGAAGCACGCTGGAGAAGATTCGCGCGATGGTTCGAGCGGCAGCGCCCAAGGACGCGACGGAGGCCATCAGCTATGGAATGCCTGCATTCAAATATAAGGGAGGGTTGGTGGGCTTCGCAGCATTCAAGAATCACTGCAGCTTCTTCCCGATGAATTCGGCTCTGGTTGTAGAGTTCAAGGACGAGCTTAAGAACTACAAGACATCCAAAGGGACCATCCAATTCCCAGCGGATAAGCCGCTCCCAGCCACGTTGGTGAAGAAGATGGTGAAGGCGAGGGTTGCGGATAACGATGCCAAAGAAAAGAAGAAGAAAGACTGAGTGAGGCCAATCCTATGACTATTGCGATCCACCCCTACGCAGGGATACTCGGTGAGCGCGATCCACTGGACGTGCTGGCAGAGACGCAACGGACCATCCCCATTCTCGCAGAAACGCTCGGCCCCGATGGCCTGAAGCGCAGCTACGCTCCGGGTAAGTGGACAGCGGCCGAAGTCCTGGCACACCTGGCCGACTGCGAGATTGCTTTTGGATTCCGCGTGCGCCAGATCCTTGCGGAGCCCATACTTCCCGTCCAACCCTTTGATGAAAACGGTTGGGCACGACACTACAGAGAGATGGATGGGGTGGAAGCGGTCCTGACCTTCCAGGCGCTGCGCGGATGGAACCTGTCGCTCTTCACAAAGTTAAGTGGAGAAGAATTAAGCCACGAAGCCATACATCCCGAGCGAGGCCCGCAGAGCGCGGACACCGCTATCCGTGTCATGGCCGGACATACCCTGCACCACATTGCGCAGTTGGAGAAGATCGTCGCCGGCTGATGAGGATTTGGAAGCCGCGATGTCTCCTTAGGGTTTCGTTGCCGGCACGATCTTCGCACGGTCTACGACGCCGGATCCTTCGAGCACGGCGTAGAACTTGTCGGCAGCGAGATCCTTGATGGTTTCGACCTTGCCGGAAGGCCAGCGGATTTCGACGCTATCGATCTTCGTCGCTTGCGCAAGTCCAAAGTGAACACGCAGATCGTGCTGTGAGATATAGCTGCCGCCGCTGTGAATCTCTTCCGTCTGCGTGACGCCTCCGGCAACGATTTTTACTTTCGCTCCAATAGCCAGGCGATTGCTCTTTGTGCCGCTCAGTTCGAAGCTTACCCAGTGCATATTCGGAATGCCTTGATTGCGCAGCACAACCGGGGCGCCGTCGATGTCGCTGAAGATCGCGTCGATGTTTCCATCGTTGAAGAGATCGCCCGTAACAACGCTGCGCCAGGCGCCCAGGCGAGAGATCGCCGGTCCGGTTTGCGCGCTCGCATCGCAGAAAGTTCCGTTCTTCTCGTTGAGAAAAACATTGTTGGGTTCAAGGTATTTCGCACCTGTCGGAAGAGGGTCGACCTGCGGATAGACGTGGCCGTTGGCCTCAACAATGTCGAGCCATCCATCGTTGTCGAGATCAGCAAATGCGTTGCCCCATCCCACCCAGGGCAGCGCGGGCGCAGCGAGGCCGGCTTCGTGCGTTACGTCCTTGAAGTCCCAGTCACCGTTGTTGCGATAGAGCACCTTGTACTCGTTTTCGTAGGTCGTCGAGAAAATGGATGGCAGGCCAGTGTGGTTGTAGTCTCCGATCGCAACCCCCATGTTCGCCTGCTCTGATCCATCTGCGTTGACGGCAATTCCAGACTCCAGCCCGATCTCGGTGAACTTGCCGTTGCCCTCGTTGCGATAAAGAAAATTTGGAGTGGAATCGTTGGCCACGAAGATGCTCGGCCGTCCCGAGTTGTTGAAGTCTGACCATGCAACCGTGAGCCCATAATATCCACTGGGATCGTCCACTCCCGCCTGCTTGGAGACGTCGGTGAAAGTGCCGTCTCCATTGTTGTGGTACAGCGCATCGCCGGCACCCTTCAATCCGCGCGGTCCACACTGCGTTTCAACTCCGCGGTATTTGCAGGTGGGCGAACTGCCGAATACGGGGGGATTTTGTAAGTCCAGATCGACATAGTTTGAGACCATCAGGTCAAGGAATCCGTCGCCGTCGTAATCGCCGAAGGACGAGCCCATAGAAAAGCGGCCATCGCTGACTCCGGCTTTTTTCGCAACATCCGTGAAAGTGCCATCGCCATTGTTGCGATAGAGAACATTGCCGCCGTGGCAGGTAATGTACATGTCCGGCCAGCCATCGTTGTTGTAGTCGCCCACCGATCCGCCCATCGCGAAACACGGAGTTGCGACTCCAGCCCTATCTGTAACGTCAGTAAATGTGCCGTCGTGATTGTTGCGATAAAGGGCGGACCTGGCGGTCTTGCCGGCATTGGCCTGGGCCACGGTAGGAGCATTGGTGAAATATATATCCAGCCAGCCGTCCCGGTCGTAGTCCAGCAAAAGGATGCCGCCGGTCATCGACTCGATGATGATCCTCTTCGTGGGGTCGGAGGTGTGCTTAAAGCGAATGCCAGCCTTTTCCGTAACATCAACCAGTTGAGGAATCGGGCGCGAATGGCAAGCGTGCGCTCCCCCATTTGCATTTGGAGCGTTCTGACTGAAGATTGGCTGTACCATTAGTAGCGCAAAGACCAAGGCTTGGGTTTTGCGCAGAATTCGCTTCCGCTGCATTTCTCTCCTGATTCGTGTTGCTCTTGAGAGATTGTACTGAAGTAGTCCTATCAGTGGACTGGCTGCTTTGCTGATTGGGTATTGCCAGGTTTCCAATTCGAAAGATTTTTGTGCTGCTTCGAGTTTTGTGGACGATTGAACATTAACGAGGAAAGAGTCAGACCATGGTCCCGCGAAAGGAATCCAAGTATCTCCCACCGAAGCCCATCAGCCTGAAGACGCTCGGTGACTACCTCGATCTTTCTCCGGCAACTATATCGCTGGTGTTGAACAATGCGCCCGGGGTGCGCTCGATCCCACAGAAGACCCGCGACAGGGTTATCGAAGCAGCAAAGAAATTTGATTATCGACCGAGTTTTTCCGCGCGCTCGTTACGCAGCCGCCAGACCTTCTCCGTTGGCGTGCTTGTGCCAGAGTTGAGTGATGGATATTGCATGCTGGTGATGAACGGTGTGGAAGAAGTGCTTCTCGAGGAGGGGTACTTCTACCTGACGGCAAGTCACCGTCGCAAGGCTGACCTGGTGGAGGAATATACCGGCCTGTTGATGGAGCGATCGGTGGAAGGTTTTATCGCAATCGATACTGTCCTGACGCGCCCGCTTTCGCTTCCGGTAGTAGCAGTAGCAGGACACCAGAAGATTGAGGGCGTAACCAATGTTGTTCTTGACCACTTGAGGGCGGCCGACCTGGCGTTGCGCCATTTGCACCAACTCGGACACAGAAATATCGCTTTTATGCGGGGCCAGGCGTTTAGTTCAGACTCAGAGGATCGCTGGAAAAATCTGATGACCGTGGCGCGAACTCTCGAGTTGCAGGTGAAACCTGAGTTGACCGCACGAATTCAGCTAAACGAGCCTTCGCCGGAACTCGGATACCCGATTACGGAGGAACTGCTCGCGAAAGGGGGCGCATTCACTGCCCTGGTTTGCTTCAACGATTTTGCCGCAATCGGCGCTATTCGTGCGTTCCGCGATCACGGCGTGCGTGTTCCGGAGGATGTTTCGGTTATTGGATTCGATGATATCCAGGGCGCGGCATATCACAACCCCAGCCTTACAACGATCCGTCAACCTCTGCGCAGTATGGGAAATATCGCAGCGCGCATTCTACTGGAACGAATTCGCGGGCAGAAGGATACACTTCCACATCTGAGCGTTCGGCCGGAACTGATCATCCGCGAATCTACGGCGCCTCCGAATCCGAAACCGTGGATGAAGCCGAAGTAGCGCAAGCCGACGTTTCCGTGCCGCCTCCGAGCGCGGCCAACTCTGCTTAACAAGAAAACTGTCAGGTGCACTGCTGTTCCGTGTACCCTTAGCTCATCCTGCTTTCATTTTGGGTGCCCGAAGGAGGCAATTTCCCATGTTTTCCTGGAAATCGAATCGAGTTCGAATACACGTTCCTTTGGTCGTTTTGAGTGTCCTCGGATTTTTCGCCACAACGAATTGGATTGCTCCGACACAAGCCGCAGATTCTGGCCCGGAAACAGTCCTGCATGCTGCGGATGCGGCGAAGAACCTTCCGGCATCGGTCTTTTATCGTGGGCAAACCGCTCCCGTGCAGAGTCGTAACTCCGGCGGTGTGCATTACGCCGACGGAATGCTGGTGCTTGTGACCAACGTTGATAATTCCGGTTATTCCAGCGGCGTGCAGCAAAAGTTTCAGTCTTACCTGTTGACTGAAGTACCTCTGGATATTGATGGAAAGCATCTCCCGGCGGGCACATACGGACTGGGTGTTGTGTCAGGCGAATTATTTGTCACCGACATCGGAGCACATGATGTGATGCAGACAAAGGCAGGCAACGACGCGAATCTGAAGCGCCCGATGCCCCTGCAGGTCATTGCAGACAAAGACGCAAATCACTACCGCGTCTATTTCGGCCGCGATTATTTTGTATTCTCCCGGGCCAAATAGCCTGTGATCGGAGATGGGCGAGTGCCGTTAGTGGCTCGCCCTTACGTGCCTGAAGTTTTATTCGTTTGTGGAGCTTACTTCCACCAGTCCCTCATCCACGAGTTCAGCGAACAGAACCAGCAAATCGCGCTCGATAATTGAAGGTTCGGCATCATACTCGGCGGCAAGAGCAGCCGAAAGATCCGAAACCCGCACGGGATTGGCGATTCGCTTCCAGATTTCGCTGCCGGTCACACCTAGCCCATAACACTTGCTGCGCTCAAGGCTCATCAGCACCGTTTCGCCCGCGACATCGGCCGACACAGGGGCGTGGCTGCGTGTAACTATCGAATCGGCTGAAATGGCGACTGGCATAGGAACCCGGCGTATTCTGGAGTGGATCGAAGCTCGTGATCCTTTGCACCCTATGCTAGCAAATCGTTTCGAGTCCGGCATCAACCAGTCCCACACTGCGACTGGGCCTTACGCCCCGAGTGGCAATCCGCACGATCTTGAGTTTCAGTTGCTCACCAGATCCGCTTTATGGCCACGCCGGCCCGAAGACAGGGAAACAGTCCGAACTCTCGCGCAAGAGGATATCGACTGGAATGTCTTCCTCGATATGGTGGAACTCCACCGCCTGACGCCGATCATCTTCCACAACCTGGCGGAGTATGCGAACGACGTCGTCCCCCCGCCGATTCTGATGCGCCTGGAGAAAGAAACCGCCGCCAGGGGTTTGGCCGCGCTGCAGAATTTAAGCGAACTCCTTCGTCTGCAAAAGCTGTTATCGGAAGCAGCTATCGATCTGAGAATTCTTAAAGGCATTCCGCTTGCAATCCTCGCCTACGACAATCCTGGTTTGCGGGAATCTGGTGACATCGATCTGCTGATTAAAGAAAAGGATATTGCGGCAGCTCATGATCTTCTCAGTCGGCAAGGCTACGTTCGCGAGGAGCCGCATGGGGAGTTGACTCCGCGCCGCTTCGCGTACTACACCGCGCATTGGAAAGATTTTGTCTATTTCCATCCCACGACGGGGCACTCCGTAGAACTACACTGGCGTCTGACTCGCAACCGCGCCATGCCTGGAGCCTTGCCCGCGAATCCAGAATCGTCTTCATGGATAAACTCCGGGTCGGCCAAAATCCATTGCCTGAGCTTTGATGATCTTTTTCTCTACCTGTGCGTGCATGGCGCTTTGGATGGATGGATGCGCCTCAAGTCCTTGGCGGACATCGTGAGTCTTTGCCGGAACATCTCTGCGAGCGAGTTGGAAAGGCTTGTCGGCCTGGCGAATCGCGCGGGCGTTCTGCCGGAAGTGTCCGCCGCACTGCTGCTGGCCAACCGGGTATTTGGCGTGAAAATCGTGAGTTTGGGTACATTGCCCGCGAGTCATGGCACTGTGCAACACATCCTGAAATTTTCGTGGTTTGCAATATCGTCCAACGACTATCAGCTACGGCGTGAGGAAATTACCGGGCAGCGGTGGGTTCGGTACGAGCTAGGATTGAGAAGTGGACTGTATTACCGGTGGCAGGTCCTGCAGAGGATCCTCTTCCGAACCCGCGTTTGGTCAGCCGTCAATCTCCCCGATTCGCTCTTTCTGCTTTATCCCTTCGTCAGCCCGTTTGAATGGCTTTTCTTTCACAGCGCGAGGCGAAAAAAGAGACGAGAAGACTGATCCTGAACAGCTTTCGGGAGCTAGCAATCGAGGCACCTGTAGGGGTTTGACATTGCAACTACCATGTTTGCGGCGATAGTCTCTAACGGACCGTGATTTCAAGAATATCGGAAAAAACACTTGGCTCCATCGATGCATCCACTTACCAGGCAAATCGATTCGGACGGAAAGAGGAACATGGTGAGCCGAACACGGAACGGATTCCTGGCTGGCGAACCCCTGCTCCTGATCGCGGTGATTTTAGGGACTCTGTACTTCGCGCAGGCCCTTCTAATTCCTATGGCCCTGGCCCTTACCCTGAACTTTCTTCTGGCTCCCGCGGTTCTTAGGCTTGAAAAGGCACACATTCCGCGCACTCCCGCAGTTGGAATCGTGGTGGTGGTCGCCTTCTGCCTGATCGCAGGTGTTGGATGGGTGGTCACAAGCCAACTACTTGGCGTTGCTATCCAGCTTCCCAACTACCGCACCAATATCCGCGACAAAATAATGGCAGCCCATCGGCCCACGGAAGGATCGTTGGGGCAGGCCATCAGGATGATTGAAGATATGGGTGAGGAGGCCATCGCTGGAAATTCCAATGCGACAGCCCAGTCAGAGGACAAAGCACCTCATCCGGAAGCCGTAAAGCCAACACAAGTCCAAGTGGTAGAACCCGTAGGAAGCCAGTTCAATGCTATTCGCGACCTTGCGTTTCACATATTGAAGTTCGTTGGAATGGGCGTCATTGTTCTAGTCTTCACAATCTACATGCTCGAAAAACGGGAGGACTTGCGTAACCGGCTGCTTCTTCTAGCGGGCATGAGCCATATCAGTCTGATGAGTCGCGCCCTTGAGGACGCGGCTACTCGCATAAGTCAGTATCTCGTTTTGCAATTCGCAGTAAATGCAGCTTACGGAATTTGTTTTGGCTCGGCCCTGTATCTCATTGGAATCCCAAACGCGACACTATGGGGAGTTATAGCCGGCTTACTACGCGTAGTTCCTTATGTAGGTACGGCTGTAGGTTGCCTTCTTCCACTCGTCTTCTCGTTTGCCATATTTCCCACCTGGTGGCCTCCCCTTATGGTTCTAACGATTTTTATCTTGTTAGAACTTATAACTGCCAATTTTCTTGAACCTTGGCTGTACGGGTCGCGAACTGGCATCTCTTCACTTGCTCTACTGGCAACAGCCATCTTCTGGACCGTGTTCTGGGGATGGCCGGGGCTGGTGCTTTCAACTCCCCTGACAGTCTGTCTCATCGTGATGGGCAGATACGTCCCGCAGTTATCGTTTCTCCACATACTGCTTGGTGATGAGGCAGAGTTGGCGCCAGAAGCTCGCTTCTACGAGCGGCTCCTGGCAATGGACCAGGCAGAAGCGCGTTCCATTGCGGATCGCTTTCTGAATGGCCACAAGCTGCTTGAGTTGTACGACACTATTCTGATTCCGGCACTTACCCTGGCGGAAGAAGACAGGCACAAGGGATCTCTCGACGAGTCGAAGAGTAACTTCCTGTTTCTAAGCGCATCCGAACTTGTGGCTGAGTTGAGCGAATACAACGAGAAGTCAGTCACCGGAGATCCCGGCACGGTCGAGGATCCTGAGGACAAGTGCGCCGTGATCTGCATCCCTGCTGCGGCCAATGACCAGGCGGACGAGTTGACGGCGATGATGTTGGCGCAATTGCTTGAGAGAAACGCGCATCACACGCTGCTTTTATCCCCAACTTCGGTGACCGCGGAAGTGCTTTCGACGCTGGCCGAAGAACAACGCACCGTCATCTGTATATCCGCGCTGCCACCGTTTGCTTTTACCGCCACGCGATCTCTCTGCCAACAGCTTCGACAGTATCTCCCCCACAACCGGATCGTGATCGGGATGTGGAATAGCGAGTCATCGGGGCGCAAGAGTGTGGAGCAGTTTGGTTCCGGACGACCGGATGCGGTGCTTAACACCCTTGCAGAAGTGCTTGCTCAGATCCAGGAGTGGGATGGCGGCCACTTCCCTAATCCAGCCGCCCTGACTTATACGGCACGCGAAGTGAAGGAAGATGAGCCGGCCGATATGTCTATCTATCCTGAAGTGCCCGTGAGCCCGGATCGTCCGAACTAGTTTGAGTTCTAAGTACTAAGCGACTGCTTTAGCGAGAGAAGCCCCTTCCATGGATCGCGCTTGAGCCTCGACTTCCATTCCGCAAAGTCGATGACTCTAAACCGGGGTGCGGTTTTCTCATTTAACTCGGACCATGCGAGCGGCATTGAAACGGGCATTCCGCTTCTTGCGCGCGGTGAGTACGGAGCAACTGCCGTTGCGCCGCGCTCATTCCTCAAGTAGTCGAGATAGATCTTGTCCTTGCGCGCCGCCTTCGTCATTTTTGTCAAGTACGCCGAGGGATTCTCTTTTTCCATGTTCAGGACGAAGGAATGTGCAAAGCCCTTCAATGCTGCCCAATCTAACTTTGGTTCAAGTGGCGCAACAACGTGAATGCCTTTACCTCCGGTTACTTTTACAAAGCTCTGAAGACCTAGCTTCTTCAGCCGTGCTCTTACTTCGAGCGCTGCCTCGGACAGGGTTGACCAGGTGATCGCGGCATCGGGATCCAGATCAAAGATAAGCCGGTCGGGGTGCTCAACATCCTCGGTGGTGGATCCCCAGGGATGCAGTTCCAGCACATTCATTTGCGCGAGACCTACAAGCGCTTCACGCGTCGACAGCCAGAGGTACGTCTCCGTTTCACTGCCTTCTTTATTGGTTATTTCAATTCCTTCCACGCCGCGCGGCAGAGAGCTATTCAAGTGGCGCTGGAAGAAGCATTTCTGCCCCGAACCGTTCGGACAGCGAATGATGCTGAGGGGACGGTGTGCAATGTGAGGAAGTAGATGGGGAGCAATCCCCTGATAGTACTCAGCAAGGGCCTGCTTTGTTAGACCAGATTCGACATCGATTACCTTATCCGCATGAGTTAATTTCACGTCGAGCGTGACTCTCTGCGTGGCAGCAGCCTTAAGGGAGTTATGAGAAGAGTTGGAAGCAGCGGGACTGGCTGGCAGTTCGTCGAGATCTTTTGTTTGCAGCGCCTGTTCCTTCACGACCTGCGACGCAGGTTTGTCTTCTCTCAGCCCTCTGAAAGCGGATTGGCGTATCAAGCCGTCGTTCGTCCATGTTCGAAAACCTATCTGGGCGACAAGTTTTGGATCTACCCAGATTGCCTTTCGCTTCACGTCCGCGGGCGTTGTAACAAAAGGCGACGCTTTCTGCTTCATCTTCTCCAACCTGTCGCGAAGCTGGGCGGAGATTTCCTGACTAAATCCTGTGCCCGTTTTGCCGGCATATTGGAGATCTTTGCCTTTGTAGTAGCCAACGTGCAAAGCACCTACACCGTGGGAACCATTATTTGGAAGCGTGTAGCCGCCAATCACGAATTCCTGCTCAGTGACGCACTTGGCCTTTGTCCAGCTGCGGTCGCGGCCGCTGATATATTTCCCGCTCGCTAACTTCGAAACGATGCCCTCCGCCCCTAACTTGCAGGCCTCGTCAAACATGACAGCTCCGTTTGTCTGGAAGTGCTCGCTGAAGCGCACCGGCGTATCGTCGGGCAGTTGACTTATCAACGTGTGCACAAGTTCCTTGCGCTCCACGAGCGGCAGCATCCTGGTGTTTATCCCATCGAGGTGGAGGATGTCGAAGACGAAAAAGGTTATGTCTCTTGTCTTCTTGCCCTGGAAGGCCGCCTGCAACGAGGCAAAGCTACTGAGCCCCACGCTATCTGTGACGACGATCTCACCGTCGAGCACCGCATCCTTCACTGGAATCTCACTCACCGCTTCCGCAACTTCTGGCATGCGATGTGTCCAATCCAGTCCCGTGCGAGTTAATAGACGGACTTCGCTTTTCCCCTTGGCCCCGTCGTGGATCTGCGCCTGGATGCGGTATCCATCCAGCTTCAGTTCGTGAATCCAGTGGTCTCCATTGGGCGGTTCTGTCACGGAATACGCCAGCGCCGGCGGAATGAAGTCTGGGAAACTCTCCTTCTGCGCCGAGCTCAACCTGGGCAGCTTAAGCTTTTCCGGCTTGGCTTTTTTCGCATCCTTCGCAGGCTCTTGCAGGCCGGATTTTGAACTCCACGTGTGATCTTTTTCCCCAGCAATCTCGTCGAAATCCCGCCCCGTAACAACACTGTTCGGCTCTTCCTCGGTGATCGCAGGATCATCCGCGCTGCGTTCGAAGTCATCGTGTTCTTTGATCAAAAGCCAATTCGGCTTCGATTCCCGCGCGGCCTTCCCACCCATTCTGACAAGCACCCACTTCCCCTTCAGCTTGGTGCCGTGCAGTATGAACTTCAAATTTCCGCGGGCCAGGTCTTCGTCCGCGTTGCCGAGAGGCTCCCACGTGCCCTCGTCCCAAATCATCACGGTGCCGCCGCCGTACTCGCCTTTCGGAATGATGCCTTCGAAGCCGCCATACTCCATGGGATGGTCTTCTACCTGAATGGCGAGCCGCTTGTCCGCGGTAACGTAACTGGGGCCCTTGGTGACGGCCCAGCTTTTCAAAACGCCGTTCCACCCCAGTCGAAAGTCGTAATGCAGCCGCGTAGCTGCGTGCTTCTGCACAACAAAGGGCAATGAATTCTCGACCGCCCTGGAAGATTTCGGCTGTTTGCCTTCGGGCTCTGCCGTCTTCTTGAAATGGCGCATAGCGCGATAACGAGCGAGTTGCTCGTCAACCTGCTCGGCCGGCGATGACTGTTTCTTATTTCTCTTTTTCGTTGGCATGTTTCAGCAACCCATCTGTTTGAGATGCTGATTGATCAAAATTCGAAACCGGAATGTCCGCGGGAAGCCTCTACAAACCAGTGGCGGTTACGAGGAAATACCGCGGCCCACCAGCTCATCGTTTTCCGCCTTGAAGCTTAAATCAAAGGCTTGAGCGAGGTCTTCGCGAAGATCTTCGTCATCCTCAATTCCGACAGAAATGCGCACCAGATCGGAAGGCAGCGCGCGCGTCGCCTGGAGTTCAGCAGGCACGCTGGCGTGGGACATGGAACCGGGCAGGCTGATGGTGGAGTGAACGCTGCCAAAGCTTACCGAGATCCGAAAGAGCTGCGCGTTCTCTGCAATTCTGCGGGAAAGGCCAAAGGAGCCCGTGGTGAAGCTAAGCACTGCTCCTGCGCCCCGCGCCTGGCTCTTCTGCAGTTCGTAGCCTTGCGCCCCGGGCAATCCCGGATAATAGACCTCGCGCACAAGACCGTGCCCTTGCAGAAATTGCGCCAGCTTTTCCGCGTTTTCCTGCTGGGCCTGCACGCGCAGCTTCAAGGTTTTCAGCCCTCGAATCACCAGAAAACAATCGAAAGGGCCGAGGGCGCTGCCCTCCGCGTTCTGCAGGAAATAAATCTCTTCGGCCAGAGCCTCGTCTTTTACCACGATGGCTCCGCCGGTCACATCGCTGTGTCCGGAGAGAAATTTCGTCGCGGAATGCAGAACGATGTCGGCCCCCAGGTCGAGAGGGTTCTGTAGAAAGGGTGACATGGTGCTGTTGTCCACGCAGAAGAGTGCTCTGTGCTGATGGGCAATCGCCGCAATTGCTCTCAGGTCAATCACGCGCAGTAGAGGATTGGTTGGGGACTCAATGTAAACCATTCGCGTGTTCGGGCGAACCTGCTGGGCGAAAGCGGTTGGGTCCGCCGCATCCGCGTAGCGAACGGTAATGCCGGCACGGTCCAGAACTTTTGAAAATAATCGGCAGGCGCCGCCATAGAGGTCCCAATCCGCCAGGATTTCATCTCCCGCTCTTAAGAGCCTCGCAGCCGTCGTTACTGCTGCCATCCCACTCGAAAACGCAAACCCGCGAACACCATTTTCCAGCGCCGCCATCTGATCTTCCAGAACGCGACGCGTGGGATTGCCGCTGCGGGAGTAGTCGTAAGCCCCAAAACTGTCAGCCTTTTCCTGCTCGAACGTTGAGGTCTGATAAATCGGCGTGGCCATGGGGCGGTTTGAGTCACCGGGAGAAGCGTCGTAGTTTACAAGGCGGGTGGCAAACTTCATCGTCCACCTCCCGCGACCGCATTGGCCCGAAGAACCGTTGCAAAGGCCTGATCGAGATCCGCGATAATATCTTCGGGAGCTTCAAGTCCCACCGAAAGCCGGATCAGGCGATCGGTGATACCCAGCCGGTCCCGCTCCTCCTTGGGAATGTCTCCGTGAGTAGCGGAGGCAGGGTGCGTGATCAGCGTCTCGACGCTTCCGAGACTCTCTGCGCGCGTACAAAGCTTGAGGGCATTCATCACCGCCAGGCTGTCTTCCGCGCTCGCCTTCAGCTCAAACGACAGCATTCCTCCCGGTCCTTTTTGCTGTCGGCCAGCCAGTGCATATTGCGGAAAGGTGGCAAGTCCGGGATAGTAGATGCGCTCTACAGCCGCGTGCCCTTCCAGCCATTTCGCAATCACTAGCGCATTTTCACAGTGGATCCTCATGCGCGCAGGCAGGGTTTTCAACCCTTGTAAAGTGAGGAACGCCTCAAAGGGCGATTGAATTGAGCCTACAGTCTTGCGGATCAGCCGAAATCTCTCCAGCAGCGCTTCATCCCGGGTGGCCAACGATCCGCCGACCGTAGCGTTGTGGCCATCAACATACTTGGTGGTGGACAGGACAGAAATGTCCGCACCAAGGTCAAAAGGCCGCTGCAGCAGCGGAGTCAGAAAGGTGTTGTCAACGGCATGGAGCAGGTGGTGTTCACGTGCAATCGCCGACATCTCCGCGAGATCCGTAATCGTCATCGTCGGATTGCCCGGCGTCTCGGTGAACAGGATTTTGGTGTTTGGTCGAATCGCCGCACGCACTGCTGCCGGATTGGCCGTATCGACAAAGGAGGAGTCCACCCCGAGATTGCCGAGGACTTCATGGAACAGCCGTACCGTACCGCCGTAGATGACTTCCGAGAGAACGGCGTGATCTCCCGCCTTTAGAACGGAAAGGAAAAGGGTGGTAATGGCGGCAATTCCCGTGCGAAAACAAACCGCTCCCGGGGTGCCTTCGACAGCCGCGATGGCCTGTTCCAGGGCATCCACCGTCGGGTTTGAAACACGCGAGTAGCTATGCCCCTTGGCCTGCCCAACTGTATCCTGCGCGAAGGTCGCGGACTGGCAGATGGGAAAGAGAATTGAGTTGGTATGTGTGTCGCGGACGCGATTCCCATGAATCGCAAGTGTCGCGTCACTCCATTTTCCTTGGTCGGACAAAGGGTCCTCCTCCGTAGTTATGAGCCTGCACCATCAGAAACACAAAAGCCGCTGGAGTTATGCCCCAGACGGCCGCTCAGAGAAGGATTCTGCGAAGGGACTTCACACATCCGACGCTGGCCTGACGCCGCCTGGGGCATGCATGGCCATAGACATTCGCGGAGCACGGAGAAGCCTCATGATGAAACGGAGAATATCACATGCGGCCCGGCACTTGGAACATTCTGCTGGAACTGCGCGCCCTCCAACAACTGAATTCGCAACGACAGATTGCCCGCTGTATTCTTGCCTGAAGTGAAAACCCTCGCCCGAATCTTTCGAACGCCGCCGGCCGATCTGCTGCTGGTCGCCGAGGCGTATCTGATGCTGTTCGCAGCCCGCCTGGCGCTCAGGAGGATTCCTCTGGCGAAACTGGTGGAATGGCTGCGGTCTCCGGCTCCGGTTCGGAATGTCAAAGCAGCGGAATTGACTGCCGGTCGCGTTCGCTGGGCGATTCTGGCGGTGGCCAGGCGAAACCAGGGCTCCTTCGTCTGTTTCCCCCAGTCCCTCGCCGCGTATGCCATGTTGTGGCGAAGAGGGATTCCCAGTGTCCTGCATTATGGCGTGAACCGCTCACCGGACAATGAACTAAGAGCTCATACCTGGCTTAAGCTTGGCGAGATGACGGTAGTAGGAGGCGAAGAGGCGCCGGATTTCACCTTGCTGAATACATTTCCCTGAGGGCCTCAGGGCTGCGGTTCCTGCATCGCGACTTCTGAGAACTTCTCTTCGAGCCGGTCCAGAACCGCGTCAAAGCTTGACGGATCCCAAGGCCGGGAAAACGTAAATACGGGTACATGCTCAAGAATTTCGGCGCACTGCTGGAAGAGTTCCGCGGAGTTTCCAAGCTTGTGAATCAACAGAATGGGATAGACATACAGCATAAGCTTGGCAACTGCAGCCGCCGGCGCGAGACGTGTGAATTGTGTTTCGTCGTCAGTATTTGACTCCAGAACGAACAAAGCGGCCAAAGGAAGCGTCTCCTCCGGCAAATTTTGCGGAAGAGGCACCATATACTTCGAGTCCTTGCCGGCGATCGGTTCCAGGCCTACGGTTTGCTTCCCAATACCGTCAAAGGCGTCGTCCCAGAGCTTCAGCCATGGGGCACAGGGTGTTACTCTCGTGACACCTTGCCCGGTGTTGCTTAAGAGAAGCAGGTCGTCAGCAGTAACCTGGTAACCTCGCCGTTCCAGATGCGCAGCAAGAGTCGATTTTCCCGCACCGGACCGGCCTAGAAATCCGAAAATCCGATCCTTCACGGCAATTGCGCTGGCATGTAGCGGAAGCATGCCCCGGCGGTGGAACACGACCGCGAAAATTACCGAGTAAAGAAGCGAGTGGAGTTCCTTTAAGCGAGATAAATCAAGGGGTTGCAGGACGATTTCTTTCCCCCCGCGAATATAAAAAGTCACTATTCCCGGAAATGTGTGGAAATACTCCTCCGGGGTGGCTAGGCATCCCGACTCGATTTCGCGAGCATCCCTCTTATCAGTCAGAAATGGCGCTATTCCAATGCGGATGGATACGTCTGCTGGTTGCGGTGCCAGCCTCAGAAGTCCCGGCAACGGAAGTTCTGAGGCGATGATCAGGCCACCCAGCCGATAGAAGTGTTTGCTTATTTTTTCCATTATTTGTTGGAGCGATGTCGATTCGTCTCTATACTGACTATAACTGGCTGACTTTCGGAGCTTATAAGGCGGTTAGCCTCTCCGATCTGCAAATCCATTCACTCGTCCGTGAAGCATCCGGACTAACTATTACTTTCGTGTTATTTGTCACTTACGCAAGTCAAGCTATCCTAAAATTGCCGTGATCAAGTGAACCGCCGACAATCCTAATGAGGTGATTCGTAATGGTAAGTGGTACGGGGACTCCCCAAAAGACCTCCATGTCCGGTATTGAGACGGCAGCTGCAGGTAAGAAACAGTGGATCGCGCCGGTCGTTCACTCAATCGACCTGGAGACTGCTGAATATCACCATGCAGCCAGAAGTCCGGATGCCTCCAAGCCGAGCAGAATCGCGTAGAAATCGCGCTGTTCACTCAGAAGATCTAAAAGGCGTTAAATGTGTCGGCCTTTCCCGGGACACTTTTAACGCCTCTTATTTCTAATTGCAAAGCAAATACAAAGCCTGAAAAACTTTCCGCACGTTCCTCGGTGGCTTTCCGCTCGAAAGGAAGTGCCGTGGGCCAGCAGTGCCAGATGTGGTAAAAGAACATCAACATTTGCGCTAAACTCGCCATTGAGAAATGGCCGATGCAAGTGACGTGTTTTCTTTATTCGCAGATAGCCCGCTCTAAAGGAGCCCGGCACTGAGCGCGATCGCCGGAATCTGGAAGTTTCGGGCTTCTGATGCCGCTGACGCTTGTCGAGGGATGTTGCGCGCGCTCGAGCCTCATGGCGCGGACCGAACCGCATTCATTGCGGAGGGGTCCGTCGCACTGGGTAGCCATCTGCTGCGAACTCTCCCGGAAGACGAGGCGGATCGCCAGCCGTTGAGGCTAAAAAGCCACAAAGGGTGGCTAATCGGCGACGTTCGCATTGATAACCGCGAGTCACTGGCGACTGAACTAGGACTTGATCCGCAAGAAGCACGTCGTCTGGCCGACAGCTCTTTTCTGTTGGAAGCCTGGGAGCGGTGGGGCGATGCGGCTGTCGACCACCTGGTGGGTGCCTTTACCTTCGCAGTCTGGCAGCCAGAGGAAAAACGCCTGTATCTGGTTCGCGATCACGCGGGCGAACGGCCTCTTTACTACACAAAAAACGACGACTTTTTTGCCTTTGCTTCTATGCCGAAAGGGCTCCTGGCGCTTCCGGGACTGCCTGCTGCCCTCGATGAAGATGCCTTGGCAGATTTTCTGGCGATTCTTCCTTTGGCGAACGGAAAATCGCTCTTCGGCAACTTGCGGGCAGTTCCCCACGGGCACTGCCTGACAGTTACTCCGGATGGTGCAAGACTGCGGCAATACTGGCACCCGTCCGATGTCCGACCGTTACGCCTGAAAAATGATGCGGAGTACTTAGAGGCTTTTCGTGAGTGCTTTGACAAGGCCGTTCGCTGCCGCCTTCGCACCACAGGGTCAATTGGAAGCGAATTAAGCGGCGGGTTAGATAGTTCCTCAGTAACAGCTACCGCCGCTGGGCTGCTGGCAAGCTCGGGACGCGGATTGACCTCCTTCACACACGTGCCTCGACGGGGATATGCAACTCCGACGATAGCGGGACGCTTTGGAGACGAAGGGCCTTTTGCGGCAGACGTCGCTGCGCTGTATCCAAACGTCCGGCATGTACTGGTTCCAAATGGCCAGGTGGGAATTATGCTGTCGGTGTCTCGCCACGTCGAGTTGGACGATCAGCCAGTATTTAACCCTACGAACGCGGTCTGGACAGACTCCATTCTGGACGAGGCCCGCAGCCGCGGAATAACGGCGATGCTGACGGGGCGGGCGGGCAATGGGACCATCAGCTATGACGGGTATCTTTCCCTGGCCGATATGTTTCGTGGTGGCCATTGGCTGAACCTCGCCACAACGGTGCAGGCGCTGCGGCGGAATGGCTTCACAACGCTGCGCAAAGTCGGCGGTGTGACGGTTCTGCCGCTGCTTCCGCTTTGGCTTCAGAAAAAACTGGCTCCGCGCATTGGGGAATTCGACCTGGAATATTGCGCTGTAAATCCTGACCTTGCCAAAAGAATCGATCTGGTTGAACGGGCACGAAGCGCTTTCAACCTCGCAGCATTTGACGTTCGCTCAGATTTGATAGGCCTCTTTGTGGGCAGCGACTTCGGGAATGACAACGCCGGATTCCGGGCAGGCTGGAAATTAGAGATGCGCGATCCCACGGCAGACAAGAGGGTCTTCGAGTTTATCCATTCCATACCGATCGATCAGTTTGTGAGGGACGGTTGGATGCGCTCGCTGATCCGTCGTGCGATGCAAGGCCGACTTCCTGAATCCACTCTGCGCCGTCATGATCGCGGACTGCAGGCGGCAGATTGGCACGAGAGCATGAGCGACTCGCTTGACAGCATTCGGGCCGAGTTGCGATTGCTGGAGCGTTCTCCCCTGTCGTGCCGCCTGCTGGATCTCCCCCGCATGAAGAAACTGACGGACACCTGGCCCACGGAAGGATTTCACACTCCGACGGTCCAGTACTCCTATCATTACGCTCTTTCGCGAGGCATCGGCTTGGGAGCATTCGTGCGCCGGCACGATCCGGATTTTCATCCGCAATAGCTGCGGCGTGTCTACACGGGATGTCAGTTCGAACGGATAGGCTCCCCTTCCGCGTCACTTTGAAAATGTTAAGGTGTGGTGATGCCGCTTTCCGCACAATCGACCTCATCCACGAGTGCTCCTCGAGATAACGGCCGTTTGATTGTGACGTTTCGCTCCTTCCTGAGGAGCCTCTTCCAGGTTGCGGGCAGACCCGTGATATTGGCGGTGTTAGTATCGTTCCTCGCCTCACTGAGCGAGGGCATCGGGATAGCGCTTTTGCTCCCGCTCTTACAGGTCGCCGGCTTTCGCATGGAGCAGGGCGGTCCGCTCGGACGTCTCGCCACTGCATCCAGGGAGATGCTCACCAGAAGTGGCGTGCCGCAGTCGTGGTGGCTTGCGTTGTTGCTGATGGCCTTCGTTGTGCTGGTGGCGGTGCGCTCCCTGTTGAATCGCGCGCAATCCGTGCAGACGTTTTCCGCTGTCCTGCGATTCGATCTTCACGTCAATCGCCAGCTCTACTCCGCAATTCTGAATGCCAACTGGCTTTTTTTATCCCGTCGCCGTTCGTCCGATTTTACGCACGCACTTACGGGTGAGATGGCGCGCGTGGATACAGCAACGTTTGGCCTCGTCACCCTCGCATCGAGTGCAATGGCATCACTGCTCTACATCGTTCTTGCCATGAAGCTGTCGTTTTCCATGACTCTGCTGGTTCTGGCTGCGGGCGCATTGCTCGTGCTGGTTACGCGCAGAAGCACACGAGCGGCGCATGAGAGCGGAAGTGCAATCTCCACAAGCCTGAAGGAACTTTATAGCGCCGCAACAGAGCACTTGCAGAATTTAAAAACCATCAAAGCTCTGGCCAGCCAGCAGGGCGATCTGGTGATGTTTACGTCGCTGCAACAGCGTGTCTCCAATGACGTGCTCCGCAACACACGCAGCCAGGCGGCAGCTTCGTTCTGGTTCGAGTTCGGCTCGCTCATAGTTCTTGGGCTGGTCATCCTGATCTCATTCGAGTGGCTGAACGTAGCTCCGGCAGCAGTTTTGCTACTGCTCATAGTGTTTACACGACTGATGCCCAGGCTATCTGTCGCATTCACGCAGTACCAATCCTTTGTTTCCGAGCTTCCAGCTTTTCGCAATGTGATGGAGCTGCGATCAGAGTGTCTGCAGATGGCCGAAGGAGAGCCCGGGCCAGAGCCTCCGCCCGCGCTCCGCCAGGCTCTCCGATTAGAGGATGTTTCGTTCGGGTATTCGAGTGAGGACGGAAGAGTGCTCGATCACGTGACCCTTGTTGCCGAAGCCGGACGCGTGACTGCCATCCTCGGCAGTTCCGGTGCAGGCAAGAGCACAGCTGCCGATCTGTTGAACGGCCTGCTGAGTCCGGGGGATGGCCGCGTCATGATCGACGCAACGGAACTCACTCCTGCCCTGGCACGCGCTTGGCGCGGGCGCGTTGGCTACGTCGCGCAGGATACGCTGCTATTCCACGACACCGTGCGCGCCAATCTTCTCTGGGCCGAGCCTCAGGCCAGTGAAGCAGAGATGATCGACGTTCTGAAGCAGGCTGCAGCAGATTTTGTGTTGGAGATGCCGAACGGTCTGGATACGGTGGTGGGCGATCGCGGCATTCTGCTTTCGAATGGACAGAGACAGCGCATCGCATTGGCGCGGGCATTGCTGCGCAAGCCGTCTCTGCTCATCCTGGATGAGGCTACAAACAGTCTTGATCTTGAAAACGAGAAGCGCATTCTCGATTCGATTCACGCAGCAGTGAGCGCCAGCCGTGAGTCGAACGAGCACCCGTTAACGGTGATCATCATCGCGCATCGCGCGTCGGCTATCGAGCGCGCGGACATGGTTTACCTGCTTGAGAACGGACGGGTCGCCGCATCCGGAACGTGGGAAAGCGTGCACGCCAGGCGCATGGAATTGAAGGCGACCGGTGTTGAATTCTAACGCCTACCTACTTGATCCTGCATCGAGCGGCCGAAAGGCATTCCCGTGATATCTCCACCGTTGGTGCTAAAGTCGGAGAACGGAAGGAATATTGTTTCCATTCCGGCCCTGCAATAAAGGATCGGATGAGCGGTATCTCTGATGAAGACCCGCCGCGCATTTCTGTGAGTATGGCGAGCAAGTATGTTTGGTCGTCGCCCCGTGCCCAGAAACTCACCTCTTTCCGATTGGAAAGATTTGCTGGTTCCATGGGTGCGGAGCCCGGCGAAAAAAGGGTGCCCGCGTACGTCAATCCCTCTGTCCGATAACTTCTCCTGCGATGTGCAGCGCGCCCTTCGATTGATTTGCACCGGAGGGAACAACGGCGATGGTCGACGTTGATTTTCCGCCATTCATCGAATCCGATGCTGCGATCCACGCTCCAAAATTTGCCTTGAGCTGACCGTCGTCAAAGGTGCTGATGACGCCGGACTCGGAACCTGCAGGAGGTGGCGGCGACAAGGGTTTGCCGGTCTCTCCGTGTGGACCAACTACGGAGAACTTTGCTCCGGTCGTCTGGCTGGAACTCGGTCCAACCAATACTTCGAAGACGCCCGGCTCAACCACGGGATGCATATCCGTGTTCAACATGGTGAGCATGTCTGGCGTGACGGTGAACTCAACCGTCCGCTTTTCACCCGGCTTCAAAGTGATTCTTTGGAAGGCTTTCAACTGCATCACAGGTTGCGTGACGGATGCGACCTCCTGATGCAGATAGAGTTGCGGAACCTCATCTCCTTCGCGCGTGCCGGTGTTGGTTACGTCGACAGTTACGTGTGCTGTGCCTCCTGATTGAACCTGCCCCGGCTCGACATGAAGATTGTCGAAATAGAATGAGGTGTAGCTCAGTCCATAACCAAAAGGAAAGAGCGGCTTGCGCGTGCTGAAGGCGTAGGTGCGATTTGCTGACGGCTTGTGGTCATAGTAATCCGGCAGATCGCCGACCGAGCGCGGGAAGGTGATCGGCAACTTGCCGCCAGGATTTACATCGCCAAAAATAACTCCGGCCGCGGCCGTGCCTCCCTCTTCGCCCAGGTACCAGCCTTCGAGGATGGCTGGCACTTTCTCCGCGATGTAATTGATAGAGAGTGGCCGTCCATTGATCAACAGCACCACAGTGGGCTTTCCCGTTTCTACGACGGCTTTGACGAGATCATTCTGCGCGCCGAGCAAGTCGAGAGAATCTCTGTCGCCAAGATGCTGCTCGGACCACGCTTCGCGATTCGTCCCTTCGTTTTCGCCAACGACGAGAATGGCTACATCGGATTTTTTCGCAGCATTCACGGCAGCCTGGATGGATTCGGCCTGCGTCTTTGGATCAACGAGTTGTACATTGTCATCGAACCACGCGCGAAATCCGGGACGGGCCGTGGTGATTTTGCACCCTTCCGCGTAGATCACGTTTGCTTTGTCGCCAATACGGTTACGAATTCCGTCGAGAATACTCACGCCCTTGATCGGATCGCGACTGTAGCCTCCAAGGTGAACATCCGCGGCGTTGGGACCGATCACGGCGATCGTCTTCAGTCTGGATAAATCCAACGGGAGAAGGTTTTTGTCGTTCTTCAGCAGAACCACTACCTTCTGCGCGGCCTTCAATGCCAGGGTGCGATGTTCGGGACTGTTGGTTACGCGTTCGGCATAGTCCGGATCCACAAAAGGATCATCGAAGAGACCGAGCCGAAACTTCACTTCGAGAACATGCGCCACTGCTCGGTCAACTTCCGACTCAGGAACGATTCCCTGCTTCACCTGCCAGGCGAGCGAGCGGTACACGGATCCGTCCGAGAGGTCGTAATCCACTCCAGCCGCAAGCGCGAGTCGACCGGCATCGGCCATGTTGGCGGCCACATGGTGAGTATTTACCAGCATCTGCAGGCCATCGCCGTCCGATGTAATGTAGCCGTCGAAT
The DNA here is from genome assembly GCA_963816335.1 of uncultured Acidobacteriaceae bacterium. Lineage (GTDB taxonomy): Bacteria > Acidobacteriota > Terriglobia > Terriglobales > Acidobacteriaceae > JANXZS01. The sequence continues at coordinate 59,804 of CAWFKA010000004.1, forward strand.
CCCCATTCCTGACGCAGGACGCGATCCAGCAGCCAGTGGTTGATATGCGCAGGGATGCCGTCGATTTCGTTGTACGAGGCCATCACGCTGCCCGCGTGTGCCTCCTGCACCGCGGCGCGAAACGGAACTAAAAAGTTCTCGCGGATAATCCTTTCCGAAAAGTTTGCCGGGGCTGTGTTGGTGCCACCTTCGGGCTGCCCGTGTACGGCAAAATGTTTCGCCGTGGCCACGGCATGATGGCGTCCTATGAGATAAGAGTCGCCCTGCAGTCCGGTTATGGCGGCTACTCCCATGCGCGAAACAAGGAAGGGATCTTCACCGTAAGTCTCTTCCGTGCGGCCCCACCTGGGATCGCGAGCAAGGTCGAGAACGGGAGAGAACACTTGTCCAGCGCCGCGCGAGCCAGCCTCTTCACCGGCAGCGGTAAAGACCTGCTTTACCAATGCAGGATCCCATGTACTGGCGAGACTGAGAGCCTGAGGAAAACTGGTGCTTCCGTATTCCATGTACCCGTGAAGCGCCTCTCCCATGAAGAGCGCGGGAATGCCGAGGCGCGTCTTTTCCCGCTGATACCTCTGCACCCCGTTTCGCAGAATGGCAGCTTGCTTCGCCGTAAATTGAAAGTCGGGGCTGGGCAATTGGCTCAGCGCGGCGCGTGCCTGCTCGCTGGTGTAGGTGCCCGTCGGATCGATTACGTTGACCCGCGATTCCCACCCGCCGGAGATCTGCTCGATCTTCTCCTCCAGAGTCATGCGCGGCAGAAGATCGGCAACGCGATCACGAATAGACAACTTCGGATCTTTATATCTGGGAGCGCTGTCCTGTGCGTGGCTGGGGGCAGTAAAGCAAATAAGACCGGCAAGAACTCCGATTAGAAAGGGCGAGAACAAACGTAGGTTTTTCATTGTCCAATTTCGGGTGACAGATTTGGATTTGTTTTTTTCGCGTCCAATTCTATGCCCGGATCCGTCCGGGTGCGTAGATCGGGCGCAGAGATTTGCCTATGGGAACGCAGAAGAGGAATTTCAACAGCAAAGTTTTGATGAGTTACGCTTTTGCGAGAACGTAAGGGCCGTCAGGAATGAGCGCGATCTTATCGTTAGGTTTCAGAGTCGATGTAAGCGCCTCAATTGCGGCCGCCGCGCTGGGAAACGATCTGCCCCAGAGCCGCGACTGATATTCCGATTCGAGACCAGGCACGAAGTAGAGCACGTCTGCCTTGGCCGTCACGAGGCCAAGCTTTTCCAGCTGCCACTGATCGATTTTCACTGGCTCTCTTGCAATCTGATCCATGAACTGACGGTCAGAAGGATTGTCCCCGATCATGCGCGAGAACTCTTCGCCGCCTGCGCCTTCAGCACACTCGGCCAAAATCAGGATCTTGCCGCCGGGCTTCACCACCTGGGCCGCGCCGGTTATGCCCTTGATGGCCTGGTAAAAGGTGAGATCCAGCGGATAGCCCGCCGCGGTCGTCACCACGGCGTCCACCGGAGCTTCCATCTTTTGCAGCATTACGTGAGAGACAAATTCCCTTCCCTGTCGATGCGCAATTTCTGGAGTACCAGCAAAAACCGCGGCGATTTGATGATGTTCTCCCACGCGCGTAAGAGCCACATCGACCAGGAAATCGTGCCGCGCCATGCGCGCAATTTCCAGTAACTCGTGATGCAGCGGATTATCGTCCACGGAACCTTCCAAGCTTCGAGGATCGCGCATGAACTTCGGGCTGTGCAGCACTTTGATCGTCTGCTCGGCCGCGAGACCCGGAGCGATCAGCTTGCGACCGCCGGAGAATCCCAGCATCAGGTGTGGCTCGATAAAGCCCAGGGTGAGGTGCAGATCCGCAGCCATAAAACGCTCATCGACGTAGACCGGGGTCCCGGATGCCGTGGTCCCCAGGTGGCGATGTTCAGAAAGTTCGCGGGCATGATGGTTGAGCACGCGGTAGTTCGCCGCCGTCGACTGCCCACAGATTTCGACTATCTCCTCATCCGTCGCCGGCCGATGCAATCCGGTCGCGATCAGGATAGAGGTGTGTTCACGCGAAATCCCTGCTTCTTCAAGCCGTTCCAGCAGCGGCGGAAGGATTTGCCAATTTGGTACCGGCCGCGTGATATCGCATACGGAAATCGCAGCAGACCGTTTGCCCCGAGCCAGCTCCCGAAGCGAAGGGCCAGCCAAAGGATGGTCGAGAGCCTCTTCAATGGCCTTCAAGGGGTCGTCGAGTGGAATGGCGGATCGTGATTCAAGGATCTCGTAACGAAATCCTTCGGGCAGATCGACGGCCAGCCCGGTTTTCCCGAAAGCAAAATTAACCTGCACGCGTTCACTATAGTTTCGCTTTGGCTGGGAATCAAGGCCGGCCGCAGAAGAGCGCGTTTCGATGGTGAAACTTATTCACTTGCGAGGGGACGGCGGCGGGTGTAAAGAATGAGAGGCTCAGGAGAATGCCGTTCGGAGATTTCGAAGTAACCTGGCCAGTGCCGGATGGCAGGCGCGATTTCCATTCGACACCATACTGCGCGAAGCCTTACTGTAATTCTCTCGCATGGAAGCACGATCAAATTATCCCGTCTCCGCTCCTTTCATCAGGAGCGGGTCCCGGAAAGGACAAAGTTATGAGTACCACACAGGCAACATTGAAACGCTACCAGATGTTTATCGATGGAGAGTTCGCCACCACCGCGAAAACCCTTCAGGTCACGAATCCTTCCACTGAAGAGGTCATCTCCGAATTCCCAAGTTGTTCAGTTGAGGACGTAAACGCTGCGGTAACTGCCGCTGACAAAGCGCAGAAGGCATGGGCCGCTTTGCCCGCCATCCAGCGCGCCGGGCACCTTCGCGAGATCGCGGGGCTTATCCGCGCCAACCGCAAATCGCTTGCCGACGTCATCACCGAAGAGCAGGGAAAAATACTGTCGCTGGCACAAGTTGAGGTGGATTTCTCCGCCGACTACTTGGACTACATGGCGGAATTCGCCCGGCGCTATGAGGGCGAGATCATACAGAGCGACCGTCCTGGAGAAAATATCCTCCTCTACAAAATGCCGATCGGCGTAATCGCCGGAATTCTTCCGTGGAATTTTCCCTTCTTCTTAATTGTCCGCAAGATGGCCCCCGCCCTGGTAACGGGTAACACAATCGTGATCAAGCCAAGCAGCGAGACTCCCAACAACGCCTTTGAATTCGCAAAGTTGGTAGCGCAATCTTCGTTGCCCAGGGGAGTATTCAATCTCGTATCCGGCGCCGGCTCAGTGATTGGAAAGGCACTCGCAAGTCACCCCAAGGTCGGAATGGTAAGCCTTACAGGGAGCGTGGATGGCGGTGTCGCGGTCATGCACGCGGCCTCAGACAATGTAACCAAGGTTTCGCTTGAACTCGGGGGCAAGGCTCCAGCCATCGTAATGGGCGATGCCGACGTTGATCTCGCCGTAAAGGCTATCCGGGCGTCGCGCATTATTAATACCGGCCAGGTATGCAACTGTGCGGAGCGCGCTTACGTTCACGAATCCATTGCAGACGAATTCGTTGAGAAGATTAGCGCGGCGATGCAGAAGACCGTCGTTGGCGATCCGTTTGACGCTGCCACCGAGATGGGCCCGATGGTTAGCCGCAAACAGCGGGAGCTGGTCGGAGCCGCCGTGGCACGGGCCGTGAAGGATGGAGCGGAGGTCAGAACCGGCGGAAAGAACCACGAAAGCAAGGCGGGCTATTACTTCCAGCCAACCGTGCTGACGAACTGCCGCCAGGAATCTGAAATCATGCAGCAGGAGATTTTCGGACCCGTCCTGCCGATCACCACTTTCAAGAATCTCGATGAAGCAATCGAGAACGCAAACGATTGTGAATACGGGCTGACGTCTTCCATCTATACCAATAATCTGGATACGGCGATGCGCGCTTCCAACGAGCTGAAGTTTGGCGAGACATACGTGAACCGCGAAAACTTCGAAGCGATGCAGGGATTCCATGCAGGGTGGCGTAAATCCGGTATTGGCGGAGCTGACGGAAAGCACGGGCTCGAAGAGTATCTCCAAACGCATGTCGTCTATATGAATTACAACCTCAACAAGCAGTAGGAGCAGCAAGTGCCTGTGGCCCGGCGGCATTGATTGCCTCCGGGCCAATTCTTGTGCCGCCTTGGGTAGAAGCCTGAATGCAAGGCAAAATTCATCTCATGTTGATAGAGAACCGTCAGATAGCCAAACTTTTCCATCCAAAGAATCGAGGAATCGTCTAACTCGACGTTTGCACGATCAACGTCCTCGTCTGCGCATCACAAAAATGGGGCAAGCGGATTGACCCGGGAATTCCGCTGGTCTACCCTGCGAACTCGCCGCCCAAGGCGCAGGAAGCCAGCAGGGCGGGGCCCAGGCGCAGAAAGAGTCCGCTTTTCCGGGCTAAAGGGCTAACTACAGCTCTCGTGATTACGGGACCGGTGCTGGTGGATAACACCCGGCTCGCCGGCTTCAATCTCGGATCCAAACCGGGCGACATTGGCGCGCTTGCCGGAGTTAAATCAGGGGACGCGACCGAGATCCGCCAGGTCCGCTTCAACCTCACGTATAGCAATGCCGGAATTCGGACGGACAATCTGTATGCACTTGTACCCGCACTCGGACAGGCAACCGGAGCCGGAAGCATCGCCAAGAATGGCATCCCGCTCACGATTTCGGGCACTACAAGCAACCCCGTCTTTAGCGCGAATAGGAAGGGAGTAACTACGAGCCTGGTCCAGGATCAGGCGACTTCGCTCCTGAGTGGCAAAATTTCTAAGTCGACGAAATCTAACCAGGATCCGATGGGCGCTTTAACCGGCATCTTAGGGAAGAAGAAGTAGTTGGGGCTTCTCTGGCTACACTAGATGTGATCGAAAGAAGGATCGTCGACGGCAACGGCTCGTCAAGTCTGAGGCTTGCGCCCGTTGGCCTGCAATCGTGCGGCTAATAGCTTCCCTGGAGTTGTCTCTCCGGCGTATACTCTTTCGCCAAGTGGGCTTATCGACAATGGGGCTCATTTGGCGGCTTGCGCCTTCGAGGGGAGAGTGCACCGTGGAGGTGACCGATGAACAGCCTTAGTCTCGCGCTCAGCAGCAAGCTGATAGGAACGGTCGCGGCGATTGTGATGATCTCTCCTGCGAATCCGCAGGTTCCCGGTCAAAATCCCGCTCAAGAGATGGTCGAGAAGTCCCAGGCGCCGAACAACTCCCCAGCGGTGGAAACGAGAACCGATGCAGAAATGAAAGCCGACACCTTGATGAGCCAAGGCAAGTACGAAGCCGCAATCAAGGCGTTTGCCGGTGCTCCGCAGAACTCGGCGCAAGTGTGCAATAAGACCGGAATGGCCTATCACCACCTTTTGAATATGAGTGCCGCAAAATCTCAGTACGAACGCGCGTTGAAGCTCAATCCCAAATACGCCGACGCGATGAACAATCTCGGAACCATCTACTACGCTCAGAAAAACTATCACACGGCGGAAAAGCTTTACAAAAAGGCAATCAAGATCTCCCCCAAGAACGCGACGATTTATGGCAATCTTGGCACGATGTATTTTGTCATCGGCGACAATCGCAAAGGCTCCGAAGCCTATCGCACCGCCTTCGCGCTCGATCCCCATATCTTCGAACGCGTCAAGGAAAACGGTGTGGGCGAGGCAGTCGCGCCCCATGAGCGCGCGATGATGAATTATTCACTCGCAAAAACTTATGCGGAAGTGGGGATGAATGAGCGCGCACTGCAATACCTTCGCATGGCCATCGGCGAGGGCTTCAATGACCGCAAGAAGCTCATGGCAGACAAGGAATTTGCTGCCCTGCGCGAGACTCCCGAATTCGGACAACTTTTGCAGGAGCAAGGACTGCGATAGATTTGGATGATCTCCCCGACTGATGGAGTGCACCGCCTAAGGGCATCCGACAAAAAGCCCCTTCTTACCGTAAAATTCTTGCGTCGAGGCATGCCTGCCTGTGCGATGGATGCAAAGGGTCCTTTGGAAGGCGTGCCGCCAGGAGAATTCAATGCACGATATCAATGAAGAGCGTGAGCACGAAGAAGATTTCGAAATTATTGACACCTATGAAGCCAATCTGAATGCGGCTGCAAATATCACTGCGGCGGCTGCCTCTGACGCTGGAGAGTTTGCGCTCAATAATCCCGAGAAAGTGGCCGCTCTGCTAACGGCGCTTCATAAAGCGATCGGCAAATTGTAGACGTCCTCAAACACGTCCCTTCGAAAACAGTGCATCGATAGTGGCGCCGGCACAACTTTCCGTTGGCGCTTGATCTAAAATTGCGTTCAAACGAATTTCCCACTCGACGCCCAGGAGCATACCCCGTGTATCAAGCACCTTACAGTGCCTCCGCTGATCGTTACGGAAGCATGACCTACCGCCGCACCGGCAAAAGCGGCCTCCTGCTGCCCGCCGTTTCCATTGGACTATGGCACAACTTCGGCGGAGTAGACGCGCTGGAGAACGGGCGGTCGATGATTCACCGCTGCTTCGATCTGGGAATTACCCACTTCGACCTGGCGAATAACTATGGGCCGCCTCCAGGCTCGGCGGAAGAAAACTTTGGCCGAATTTTTCAGGATGACTTCCGCGCGTATCGCGATGAACTCGTTCTCTCGACGAAGGCTGGCTACAGGATGTGGGACGGGCCTTATGGGGAGTGGGGATCGCGGAAGTACGTGCTATCAAGCCTGGATCAAAGCCTGAAGCGAATGGCGTTGGATTACGTCGACATTTTCTACTCTCATCGCTGGGACCCGGACACGCCGCTCGAAGAAACCATGTCGGCTCTCACCACAGCCGTTCACTCAGGCAAGGCAATCTACGCGGGAATATCCAACTACGATCCGGATCAGACTGCGCGAGCCGTTGCCATTCTGCGCCAATCCGGAACCCCTTGTGTCATCCATCAGATGAAGTACTCCATTTTCCAGCGCACGCCGGAGCAGGGACTTTTCGATATTTTGGGTGACGCGGGTGTGGGCGGCATTGCATTCTCGCCGCTGGCGCAAGGCTTGCTTTCCGATCGTTACAACCACGGCATTCCAGCAGACTCGCGAGCCAATCGGCCACAGGGATTTTTGAAGCCGCAGGACGTAAGCGAGCAGAGGCTTACGCAGATCCGTGCACTCGCCGAGATCGCGCAGAGTCGTGGTCAAACACTGGCGCAGATGGCACTTGCATGGGTTTTACGGGATCCGCGGATAACCAGTGTCTTGATCGGAGCGAGCAAAGTTGAGCAGATTGACCAGAACGTCGCCGCTCTCAGGAACCTTGCCTTCCATGACGAGGAGCTGGCACGGATAGATCAGATCAGCAACTGAAGAATTCTAATGACTCGGGGTCATCAGCGCCGGATCCGGGCGGATCGCAGAGAGCGTGAAAACCCCACTCTCTCTGCGACTTACCTGGAACTAGGCTTGTGAAAGCGTGGTACTGGATTGCTCGAAACATCGATCGTGAACGCTACTCCAGAGCCGCAGACTCCGCATTTGCCAGTCTTACCGTCTGCGCTTGGTTGATGCTCTTTGTTCGATGTAAGGGATCCGCCACACGGCGGAGGCGCCATTCTTGTCTTCTTCATTCCTTATAGGATACTCTCTCCTGCGCCATTCGGCTTATTGCCCCTTCTCCGATATACTTCGCTCAAACGAAAGGTCAGAGATAATTGTCAGGGAAACCTGGATCGCATCATTTCAGGGGGTTTGCGGTGCTTCTTCGCTCAAAGTGGCTTTTGATTTCCGGAATTCTACTCACAATTTCTTTCGCTGCACCAGCCGAAGAGGGCATGTGGACATTCGACAATCCACCCACCCAACTCCTTCAGAAGCAATACAACTTCACTCCTACGAAGCAGTGGCTCGACCACGTTGGTTTGTCGAGTGTGCGTTTGAACGATGGCGGCTCAGGCTCTTTTGTCAGCCCCAACGGACTGCTTCTCACCAATCATCACGTGGCTCGAGGTCAACTGCAAAAGGCGTCAACCCTGGATCATGACTACATTCGGGATGGCTTTTACGCGGAGTCACCTTCCCAGGAAATGAAGTCGACGGACCTTGAAGTGAACGTTCTCCAGACGATGGAAAACGTGACCGACCGCGTGCAGGCAGCCATCAAGAATATTTCCGATGAGAAGCAGGCTTACGAGGCCCGGCAGAGAGTTATCGCACAAATTGAAAGCGAAAGCCTGAAGCGCACTGGACTGCGCTCCGATGTGATCTCGCTATACCAAGGTGGAGAATACTGGCTCTATTGCTATAAGAAGTACACCGACGTTCGGCTGGTCTTTGCGCCCGAACAGCAGATGGCATTTTACGGTGGCGACTCTGACAACTTTACTTACCCGCGATACGACCTGGATATGGCTGTGTTCCGCGTCTACGACAACGGCAAACCACTGAACACAACCGACTATCTGAGATGGAGTGCAAAGGGGGCGGCCGATGGCGAGCTCATCTTCATTTCAGGCCATCCTGGCTCGACGGCCCGCCAGGACACGATGTCACAGTTGGTGACGGAACGCGACTACCGCGAACCGCAGTTGCTGCAGTATTTCAAGGTGCGCATCACAGCCGCGCAGGCCTATGCTGCGCAGGGCACCGAGCAGTCTCGCCAGGTGCAAAGCATTATCTTCGGCTTGCAAAACAGCCAGAAAGCCTACCAGGGAAGATACGAGGCTCTGCACGACAAAAGCGTGGTCGCGAAGAAACAACAGGAGGAAGACGATTTTCATCAGCTTGTGAAAGCGAATCCTGCGATTGAAGCAGAGTGCGGTGGAGCATGGGCTGCAATCGACGACGCGGAAGTGAAATACCGCCCAATGATCAAGCAGCAGATCTTCCGTCGCACCGATTCCACACTCTCCAGCCTGGCAATCACAATCGTCCAATACGTTACAGAAATCAAAAAGCCGGACGGCGATAGGATCGCCGGTTACCACGATGCGGAGTTAGAGTCCCTGCGTTTTCGCATGCTCTCAGCCGCTCCAATTTATCCGGCACTCGAAGAAGCGCGCATGGCGGCTTCGCTCACAGAGGCGCAGGAACAGCTTGGGCCGAACGATGAATTTGTGACGACGGTACTGGCCGGCCGCACTCCACAGCAGGCCGCCCACGAACTCATCAGCGGCAGCAAACTGGCTGACCCAAAACAACGTGAAGCACTGATGAAGGGAGGAGAAGAGGCGGTGACTTCGTCAACCGACCCAATGATTGTGCTGGCTCGGAAACTTGACCCCATTTCCCGGTCGATGACGAACTGGTATCAGGACAACGTGCAAAGCGTTGAAATTCCAGCAGGCGAGAAGCTGGGTAAGGCACGTTTTCTCGTATATGGAAAATCGGCGTACCCTGACGCGACCTTCACCTTGCGTCTGTCCTATGGAACCGTAAAAGGCTATCCCATGAACGGCACCAAGGCTCCTTACAAGACCACCTTTTACGGCTTGTACGATCGCGCGAACAGCTTCGATTTTGCGGGACCGTTCGCGCTCACCAAGCGGTACACCGATGGACAGTCCAAGCTGAATCTCGCGACTCCCCTTGATTTTGTTTCCACCGGCGACATAATCGGCGGCAACTCCGGATCGCCGGTCATCAACAAGAACGGGGAACTCGTGGGCCTGGTCTTCGACGGCAACATCGAATCGCTGGCCGGAGATTTTGTTTACGAGGGAGAAAGAAATCGCGCTGTCGCAGTGCATAGCGCGGCCATGATTGAGGCATTGCGCAAGGTCTACGGCGCATCCAAGCTTGCGGACGAACTTCAGGGCAGATGATTTGATTTACATTTTCTCGCCGTCAGGGGAGTTGAATTGCTGCTCTTTTTTAGAAATGGACCGAAAGAAAAGAATGACGAAAATAACAATGCTTCCAATTCGCGAGATCGCGAAAAAACTTGCCCTGCCTGAATCGCACTTCGAGACTATCGGCACCTATGGCGCGAAAGTTCAGCTCAGCCTGCTCGACGACCCTGCGTTTCCGGTTCGAGGCAAACTCATCCTGGTAACTGCCACTACGCCCACAGTAAGTGGCGAGGGAAAAACAGTTGTGGCCACTGGATTGACGCAGGGCCTGCAATACATCGGCAAGAGCGCAATTCTGACATCGCGCGAACCTTCGCTGGGCCCGGTCTTCGGCTTGAAGGGTGGGGCTGCAGGCGGCGGTCTGTCGCAGGTAGAGCCCAGCCAGAAGATCAATCTTCATTTTCACGGCGACTTCCACGCGATCACCTCCGCGCACAATCTTCTCTCCGCCATGCTGGATGCGCACATGTTCCACGGCAACGCGCTCGATCTCGATCCTGAACAGATTACATGGCCGCGTTCGCTGGACATGAATGATCGTGCGCTGCGCCGCATCACCGTCGAGATGGGGGGTAAGTCCGGAGCCGCTACCCGCAATACCGGATTCGTAATTACGGCAGCGTCCGAAATCATGGCGATCATGGCGCTAGCATCCAGCCGCGATGATCTCCGTCGCAGGCTTGGCGCCATCGTCGTAGGAGCAACCAGGAAAGGCCGGCCCATTCGCGCTGCGGATCTTGGCGCAACGGGAGCCATGATGGCGCTGCTCGACGAAGCATTGCTTCCCAACCTTGTCCAGACGACCGAGGCCGCCCCTGCTTTCGTCCATACAGGTCCGTTTGGCAATATCGCTCACGGCACAAGCTCCGTCGTCTCCCAACAAATGGGGTTGCGGCTGGCAGACTACGTGATCAATGAAGCCGGCTTTGGTGCGGATCTTGGCGCTGAAAAGTACCTTGATATCGTCATGCAGGAGTCTGGAATTCATCCCGCTGCTGCTGTCGTCGTTACCACCGTCCAGAGCATGCGCAATATGGGTGAAGGCGAGATCTGCAAGGGCCTGCCAAACCTCGGCCGTCACCTCGCGAACCTTCAGCAATACGGGCTTCCGTTGCTGGTCGCGATCAACCGCTTCCCCAGTGACACGGACGAAGATCTGGCTGAGCTATCGGATTACTGTCGCGAGTCAGGCGTGGAAAGCGCCATCGCAGAAGCATTCACGAAGGGTGGCCTGGGATGCGCCGATTTGGCGAAGAGGCTCGTCGAGTTGGTAGAGAAGAATCCGGATGCATCAATCCACCCAGTTTATGAGTTGAAAAGTTGTCTGGAGCAAAAGGTATTCGCCGTTGCTACGAAAATTTATGGCGCAGCGAATGTTGAGTTCAGCCAGCAGGCAGAGGCGCAATTGAAGCGCTTCTCCGAATGGGGATATGGAGGGCTTCCGGTTTGCATCGCAAAGACGCAATACTCCTTCACCGACGATCCGAAGCAAATGGGTGCGCCATCCGGTTGGACTCTCCACGTGCGCGACGCAGCACTCTCTGCTGGTGCGGGCTTTGTGGTGATCATCAGTGGGAACATGATGCTGATGCCGGGATTGCCAAAAGAGCCTCGTGCGCTTCATGTTGACGTAGATGCGGAGGGCGAAATCGTTGGCGTTTAATCTGCTCACGTAACTGTTACTGTTTCCTTTCTATTCCAACGACACAAAAGCCCTGGCCTTTGGCCAGGGCTTTTGTGTTCTACGATGTAGCGGTCTAGAAGCGGTTCCAGAGGAACTGGTTGTAGACGGCGTGGTGGTACTGCACTTCCGGGACCTTGACGAAGGTTCCCAGCAGGCGCGGGCAGCGGTCGGCGGCATTCTTCTTCAGGTCCGCGTAACGTCCCTTCACGTCGGCTCCCAGCAGCCTGGTCGTCCACTCTGCATTGTTGAAGTCATCGATCGCCGTGTAGACGTTGTCCGGCAGATAGCGCTCCGCCTGCCGCAGGTTGTCGATCTTTGCCGTCTCGCCCTCAAGGCCCGTCTTGAACACGGTCAGCATCACGAGGTAAGGATTCGCGTCCGGCGATACCGAGCGCACTTCCACGCGCGACGACTTCTCGTTGCCCAGAGGAATGCGCACCATCGAGCCGCGATCCACCGCCGATGCCTTGATCTGGTTGGGAGCCTCGAAGTGCGGATCCAGCCGCCGGAACGCGTTCACGCTCGCATTCAGCGCCAGGCAGGTATCGTTGCCGTGCGTCAGAATGCGGTCGACGAAGTCCCATCCGAACTTGCTGATCTTCTCTTCGCCCTTCGGATCCCAGAAGATATTCTTGCCTTCCTTGGAGATAGACACGTTGGTATGCATGCCGCTGCCGTTCACGCCCACCACCGGCTTGGGCAGGAACGACGCCGTCATTCCCATGCGCGTTGCCACCTGGCGACAGATCAGCTTGTAGAGTTGGATCTGGTCAGCCGCCTGCACAACCTTCGCCGTAGCCGTAGTTGATCTCGAACTGCGACGGCGCAACTTCCGGGTGGTCCTTCTCGTTCTCAAAGCCCATCGCACGCTGCACTTCTGCAGCCGTGTCAATAAACAGGCGCAGCGGATCGCCGGGCAGCGAGTGGTAATACCCGCCGGTGTTTACATACTCAAACCCCTGCGTCTTGTGGTAGTTCTGCTCCGCGTCCACGCCGGCAAACAGGAAACCTTCAATCTCGTTGGCCGCGTTCAGCGTGTAGCCGTTCTTGCTGAAGTGGTCGCCCGCAAAATGCTTCAGCACGCTGCGCAGATCGCCGGTGTACGGAGTGCCGTCCTTGTCGATTACCTCGCCGAACACCAGCACCTTGCCCGGACCGAAGACGTCTGCAGGAGCCCAGTAGAACGACGCCCAGTCGATGCCAAGGCGAAGATCGCTCTCGTGCTGCGCCGTAAAGCCGCGGATCGAAGAGCCGTCAAACGTAAGATTCTGGTGGCTGGAGATGAGAAACTTCTTGTCGTAATCCAGCATGTGAAGACGGCCTTCCAGATCGCTGAAAAGAACCGTCACCGCCTTGATCCGCTTCTCGTCCGTCAAATATTTCAACCGCTCTTCACGAATCTTGTCCAGCGATACCCGGTTCTTACGGGATTCCTTAGCTGCAAGATTCAACTCTTCCAGCTCGCCATACGAAAGAGAAAGATAATTCCGAAGTTCTGTCGACATGACTCTCCTCAATCCGCTAATCTCTCAGCCCAGACAGGTCTTGGATTTTTTGCTTGATGGATCACAGCTAGGTTAACGCGTGAAGTGCCCTTCGCTGCGAAAAAAGATAACGGTCAGCCGAATTTCCCAAAAAGTATCCGCGGCAGTTTTAAATTGCCGCAGTGTTTGTGACACAAATCATCCAAACTGCACCTTCTTCGGTGAAAGAAATCCGCGTTCCCTTACGAATCGCTAGTTGGCTTTTTGCGGATCCGCCTCCGCAGTCCAGCCGGCTTTTTGTCCTTTGTTTTGCTCTTTCAGCCATACAAGCAGCGGTTGGAAATACTCCATCATCGCGGAGGCATCCGCCTGGTCTTCTCCAGTCATCGTTTTGAGCGCCTCCGGCCATGGCTTCGACTGGCCCAGTTCAAGCATCGCGTTCAACTTTGCTCCGGCCTCTTTTGATCCATAGAACGAGCAGCGGTTGAGTGGGCCTTGATAGCCCGAGGCGCGGCACATTGCCCGGTAAAACTGGAACTGGTAAATCCGCGCAAGAAAATATCGGGCATACGGTGTATTGCCGGGAATGTGCGCCTTCGCGCCAGGATCGAAATCCGCCTCGCTGCGATTCACCGGTGGGGCTACGCCCTGATATTTTTCCCGCAGCGTCCACCATTCCTTGTTGTAATCCGCCGGTTTCACCTGACCGGAGAAGACCTCCCAGCGCCACTTGTCGATCAGCAGCCCAAACGGAAGAAACGCGATCTTGTCCAGGCCGGTGCGTAGCAGTAAAGGAATGTCCGCTTCCGGCGGCGGAACGGTCTGAATCAAACCGATCTTCTTCAGGTATTCCGGAGTGATGGACAGCGCGATCGAATCTCCAATCGCCTCGTGAAAGCCGTCGTTGGCGCCATTGCGGAAGAGAAAGGGCTGCTTCCGGTAGGCCATCTGGTAATAGTTGTGGCCGAGTTCATGGTGCACGGTAATGAAGTCATCGGATGAAATATGGATGCACATCTTGAGCCGGACATCGAGATTATTGTCCACATCCCATGCACTTGCGTGGCACACAACGTCCCGGTCCCTGGGCCGCGTAAATTGCGAACGTTGCCAGAAAGTATCCGGCAAGGAATTAAAGCCCATCGATTTGAAAAAGTTCTCAGCGTAACCGACAAGCTGCTTGGGATCGGTATGCCGGTCTTCCAGAACCTGTCCAATGTTGTAGGTCGGCGTCGCGGACGCGGGAGCGACGATGTCGTAGACATTCCCCCACTCCTGAGCCCACATGTTGCCCAGCAGGTCTGCGGGGATCATCCCATCCGGTCGCTCGGCCACCGCGCCGTATTTCTGAATCAGGCGATGCCGCACATATGTATGAAGTTCCAGGTAGAGCGGCTCGACCTGCTTCCAAAGTCTCTCAAGATCGGCGGAGAATGCCTCCGGCGATTCATCATAACCGGAACGCCAGAGCGCGCCCGTATCCGCAAAGCCCAGTTCGCGTGCTCCCTGATTCGACAGTTCGACAAAGCGGGAATAGCGGTCGCGCATGGGAACGCCAACCTGGTGCCAACCTATCCAAAGATCCTGAAGTTCCTTGGGATCCCGACTCTGCGCCATCACCTGGTCGATCTGATCGATGCCCATGCACTTCGATTGATCTCCGCCGGGGCAATACTTGCCGCGGCCGTAGGCACCGTCAAGCCACGCGGCGGTCTGCGTAAGTTCAGTACGCAACGCGGGATCGTTCGGAGCCGGCAGCGTCAAGCTCAGTTTCAGCAACAGGAACTTACGCTTGAGATCGGGAGGCAGATCCAGATTCTCGTAACGCTTCGATTGTTCGACCAACTCCGTCGTCCGCGCGATCAACCGCTCGCCTTCCTTCGCCGCAACAAAAATGGTGTCGTCGGTAATGTAAGTTGCCTGGATCCAGCCAGCACGCGACGCAAAATTCGTCAGGTCCAACAGTTCCGCTTCAGCTCTGTCCATGAACGCCTGCGCTTCCGCTACAGTTGGCGCAGTTGAAGCCGGCGGAGCTTGAGCGAAAAGAATTGGGCCACCGGCGAAAAATGCACTAAAGACAAGAACGAGCAGACGGCTGAATGAAATAGCGGAAAAACTACGAGATTCCATAATGCGAGGAGTGTAAATCAATGAATCCTCGGCGAGAAACCCGGCCGTCGTATGCTCCGCACATTGGACTATGCTTATTGCATGAGCATCCCTGGCGATCGCGAGCTGGTGCAAATTCTGGATGCGTCGTTCGCGGATTCCGCGCAACGCAGCGGAGCATGGCTGGTCTGCCATGCCGGATGCACGCAATGTTGCATCGGAGCCTTTGCCATCAATCAGTTGGACGCGCAACGTCTGCGCGACGGTTTGGCGGATCTGAAAACGACCGATCCAATCAGGGCAGCCGGTGTGGAGCGTCGTGCAGCAGACTACATCGCTCGCCTCTCCGCTGACTTCCCCGGCGATGCCTCCACCGGAATTTTGGCCGAGGATGAAGATTCCAAATTGCGGTTTGAGGACTTCGCCAACGACGAACCGTGTCCCGCGCTGGATCTTTCCACGGGACGTTGCGACCTCTACGAAGCACGGCCCACAACATGTCGTGTTTTCGGGCCGCCAATCCAGACTGGCGACGAAGGCGGCCTGGGAGTCTGCGATCTTTGCTTTCATGGCGCGTCCCCGGAAGAGATCGCCGCTTGTGAAATGGAGGTCGATCCCGAGGGCTTGGAGGCAAAACTTCTCGCTGAGGTCGAGCAGGGCGGGCTCCATGGAAGCACCCTTGTCGCTTACTGCCTCAAAGCCTGGCCCACAGCTATTTGTTAGACTTATCGAAGGGCTTCCGGGTGTGGTAGCCATAATGCGAAGAGAGGCATCCAATTCTGCTGGCGAGCCGTAGGAGCCCTCAGAATCGCACAAATATCAGACAGTTTCCGGCAGGCCGATGAGCCTGCCCGTTAACCCCTCAAGAACCGATTGACACCTATGAAAACAGACATCGTTGAAGCCGTTTCGTCAGATTTCACCTCGGAAGTTGCAGAGTGGCTCGAAGCCTTTGATCAACTCCTTGCCTCCGAAGGTACCGTTCATGCGGGCGACCTCCTGGAAGTGCTGCGGCAGAGAGCCACGGACGCGGGTGTCACCACCAGCCGCAACCTGACCACACACTACTGCAATACCATTCCGGTTGAGGAGGAGCTTCCCTACCCCGGCGATCGCCACATCGAACGGCGCATCAAGGGGCTCATCCGTTGGAACGCAATGGCGATGGTGCACCACCAGAACAAGAAAGACTCCGGCATTGGTGGACACATCTCTACCTACTCGTCGCTGGCGACTCTGCTCGAAGTTGGATTCAATCATTTCTTTCATGCCAGCTATGGCAGCCAGCCAGGAGACTTCATCTACTTTCAGGGGCATGCCTCGCCCGGCGTCTATGCCCGCGCCTATCTTGAAGGCCGCTTCGATGACGACCGTCTCCTCCATTTCCGTCATGAACTCCGCGACAAGCCCGGTCTATCCTCTTATCCGCACCCTTGGCTGATGCCGGATTTCTGGCGGTTTCCGACGGTTTCCATGGGCATTGGACCACTCAACGCCATCTACCAGGCACGCTTTATGCGCTATCTCGAGAATCGCAAGCTGATCGAGAAAACCCCGCGGAAAGTGTGGGCCTTTGTCGGAGATGGTGAGACAGATGAAGTCGACTCTCTCGGCGCACTTACTGTCGCCGCTCGCGAAGGTCTGGATAATCTCATCTTTGTAGTCAATTGCAACCTTCAACGACTCGACGGTCCGGTTCGCGGTAACAAGCGCATCATCGATGAACTGGAAGGCATCTTCCACGGCGCAGGATGGAATGTGATCAAGGTGGTGTGGGGAGCAGGATGGGACAAGCTCTTTGAACGCGATCACACCGGCCTGCTTCTCAAGCGCATGGAAGAATGCGTCGACGGCGATTACCAGGCCTTCAAGGCAAAGGGCGGCGCCTACGTTCGCAAGGAATTCTTTGGCAAGTACCCCGAACTTCTTGAACTCGTCAGCGACATGACGGATGACGAAATCTTCGCCCTGCATCGCGGCGGCCACGATCCCGTTAAGGTTTACAACGCATACAAGCGAGCCATCGAACACACCGGCGGACCCACGGTGATTCTTGCCAAGACGGTGAAAGGCTTCGGACTGGGAACAACCCAGGCACGGAATGCCTCTCACCAGGAAAAGAAGCTGACAGAAGAAGGCATCGCGCACTTCATACACCGTTTTGACATTCCAGTTCCGGAACACCTGGTGAAAGAAGCTCTGCCATTCCGACCGGCGCAGGATAGTCCGGAAATTACGTATCTGCACGAACGGCGTCGCGAGTTAGGTGGATACATGCCGACGCGCGACACGCCGAAGCTCGACTTCAAAGCCCCCGATCTGGACTACTTCAAGGAGTGGACCGGAGGATCGAAAAATCGCGCCGTATCCACCACCATGGGTTTCGTCAGCATCCTGCGGCACCTGTTAAAGGATCCCACCATCGGGAAACTTATCGTGCCGATCGTTCCCGACGAGGGGCGTACCTTCGGCTTGGAATCGGCGATACGGCAAGTGGGCATCTATGCCGTCGAAGGGCAGAAATATACGCCGCATGATCAGGACGTGCTGCTCTATTACCGCGAAGAGATCGACGGGCAGATTCTCGAGGAAGGTATTACCGAGGCGGGTGCGATGGCATCCTTTACCGCGGCGGGCACCTCGTATTCGAACTATCTTGTGCCCATGATTCCCTTCTATATGTACTACTCGATGTTCGGTTTCCAGCGCGTCGGCGACATGATCTGGGCATTCGCGGATTCGCGCGGCAAAGGATTCCTGATGGGAGGAACCGCGGGACGCACCACCATGCTGGGAGAAGGCCTGCAACACCAGGATGGACATAGCCTGGTGCTGTCGAGCACGGTGCCGACCTGCCTTAGCTATGATCCAGCATTTGTTTACGAACTTGCCGTGATTCTGCAGGATGGCATTCGCCGCATGTATCAGGAGGGCGACAGCGTCTTCTACTACATCACCATGTACAACGAAGACTATGCGATGCCGGAAATGCCGGAAGGCTCTCGCGAAGGCATCGTGCGTGGCATTTACAAATTCAAACCGGCGGCCAAAGGTAAGGCGACGGTACAACTGTTCGGTAGCGGTCCGATTCTTAACGAGGTCGTAAAGGCGCAAGGCATTCTCGCTGAGAAGTATGGCGTCCAGGCAGATGTGTGGAGCGTGACCAGTTACAACGAGCTTCGTCGCGAAGCACTCTCCGTTGAGCGCTGGAATCGGCTGCATCCGTCTGAGCCCGAACGCGTTCCATACATCCTTGCCACGCTACAGGGCACCAAGGGTCCAATCATTGCAGCCAGCGATTACATGAAGTCGGTCCCGGATCAGCTTGCACCATGGCTATCTACCCGCCTGGTGACGCTTGGAACCGATGGATTCGGCCGCAGCGATAATCGCGAACATCTCCGCAGCCATTTTGAAGTGAACGCGGAATCTGTGGTCACAGCAACCTTGTCCAAGCTCGCTCGCGAAGGCAAGTTCGAAGCTGCCCGCGCACAGAATGCGTTCGCGGAATTGGGCATCGATCAGGAAAAGGCAGACCCTGCTCACCAGTAACTGCTCATCGGCAAGAAACAAAGAAGGCCTGGAACTTTCCAGGCCTTCTTCTTGTCCGCAGAACTACGCCCGGCTTATTTCTTCGCGGGCGCAGGATGCTGTTCCTGTTCCTGCATCTCTTTCAGTTTCATCTCCATCATCATCATCTTCTGCTTCTCCGTGAGCTTGGGAAACAGGAAGGCAAGTTGCAGTCGCATTCCCCAGGGAGAAGAGCCGGAAGGACGTATGGGGTTGCCGTAAAACTGCGCGGTAACGTTCACTGGCTGGTAGCCCATCTTCATAATTCTGCCAATACCGCCGCCGAAAGGCACAGTCCACACATCGCCACTGGCCGCTTTCCAATTGGCAGTCAGAATCGGCGATACGGAAATGTAGTAGCCCTTCTTCAGGTTGTAATTGACGAAGTACTGGAACAGCATTTGATTCACATCCGGACGGCCACCCGATCCCGCTACCGACCAGACATTGTTAATAAGACCGCCGAGAGTCCAGTGTCCGGGCTGTGTCAACGCAACGAAGGACGGACCAATGCTGAACTTCCCTTGTCCTAGAATGTCATTCGTAGCTGTCGGAATAACAAAAGCCGGCCCTGCCCCCCAGATCAATTTGCCGGGTTTGGATGGCGAAATGAAGAAAGTGGGATTCATGTCGCCAAAGCCGAACTCGCCGCCGGTGGTCTGGCCAGGATACGGCTGCCAGATAATTGGCTGGATGATGCGGGCAATGTAGTTCCAGTTTTCACTGAGCTTGCCTGGAATCACCGGCTGAATGTTAAGTACATTCTGCGTGCGACTATAGTCCCCTACACCAAAATTGCTGTTGTTTTGCACTGGCACACTGATCAGACTAGCGACAGGATTCTGCACCGCCTTCTGCAAATCGGCCGCCGCTGCACTCGGGGCTGGATCCACGACCGGCTTTTCTGCCGCGGGCGCTGAACTCTGCTGCGCGTTTGCCAACGAAGGAGCAAGTAAAAATAATGCGCAGGTCAACGCGCGACGAGAATGGATTTTCATGTTTCTTTTGCCTCATTGTGACCGACACTGGAGGCAATCCTAGCAATTTGGCGTTCTACTGAGACCTGCCAAAAGTGCTAGTTCGAAAAAGAACAATTCGTGGTCGCACCTTGATGACGACCGGACTACTCGGTTATCCAGCGGAAAAACTATAAATCTTCATCATCGCCGATGGGCTGACCGGGGGGTGCTTTCTCTTCAGCCGCAGGTGCAAACTTTGTGGGATCTTTTTCAAATTCTACAATTCGATCTAGAGCAGCCATGCGATGCGCGTGTAGTGCAAATGAAGCCTCGTTCGATACTTGCGGCTTCAGCCAGTCATTCAGCTTTCGAACTTCTTCCCTAGCCTGCGCCCTAACCTCGACAGCGGCCTCATGAGATGAGGCCAGTCCAAGCAGATGCTCAAGCACCGCATCCTCAACCGTGAATTGCGTCAACTCCTCTACTCCCTTCCTGCGCGGCGCATACCACGTTGCCTTCAACGTGGTGTCGATCACTTCTTCCAAGCCAGGCATATCCGCTTGTCGGGCCTGATACTCGATCAGCCGCGACGCTCTGCTCGGCTCGAATAAAAGTTCAAGCGTCAGATTGGCGGCCGACGCCGCTGCTCCTTCAGGATCAAACGTCAAACCTGTTTTTGCGGGAAAGGATTCCTGCGTGCGCGGATAAGCAGGTGGCCGCGGCGGCATGATTTTCAAGAGCGATTCCGGAAGCGTCAACGTTTCCGGAGAAATCGTCTTCAACACCGCATCCAGCGCCCGGCGTTGCTCTGCCGCGGGAACGATCGCGGTCACCAGTTGGCCGTCGTCCCGCAGTGCATAACGATAGTCGAGTCCGCCAATCTCTTTCGCCGTCGCCTGCGTTTGATAGCGATGCAGAAGATAGAGAGGCACCAGCGTGTCTTCAATCTGCGCCATCGGCTGCCCTGGCTGGATAGCGTCTTCACCGAAACGCTGCAAAGCCGCACTGCGGATCGCAAGTATACGATTCAATTCCACGGCGGGATCGGCCCCGTTATCCCACAAATGCGAGTGCGGATGCGCGCTCCCAAGCGGACGCGAGTCTTCATCCGTGATGAACAACAAGCCATCTTCGGTGGACTTGCGCAGCATGGCGTTCAGTGCCGCATGCTCATCGGTGCCAGCAGGAAATTGCGTGTAGCCGTAGGCGATAGCAAGCTTATCCCAAGCCCCCACGCCAACAGCGTAAGCATGCGCAAGATCCGGGCGGCCGTTCGCATCGAGTGTGATCCACGGATGCGGATAATCCATCACCGATGTTCCCGGCGCAATCGAACTCGCAGCGAAATTGTGTTGCAGTCCAAGCGTGTGTCCCACTTCGTGTGCGGCAAGCTGACGAATGCGCGCAAGCACCATGTCGCGCATTTCGTTTGAAACAGGCTTGCCCTTTGCGTACGGCGACAGCAGCGATTCAGCAATCAGGTAATCCTGCCGCGAACGCAGCGAGCCAAGTGTTACTTGCCCCTTGATGATCTCTCCCGTGCGTGGATCCACCACCGCCTCGCCATACGACCATCCCCGCGTGGCACGGTGAACCCACTGGATCATGTTGTAACGCACGTCCATGGGATCCGCGCCTTCTGGAAGCACTTCCACCCGAAAAGCGTTCTTGTATCCCGCCGCCTCAAAGGCCTTGTTCCACCAGCTTGCTCCCTCCACCAGCGCGCTGCGGATCGGTTCAGGAGCGCCGCGGTCAACGTAATAGACGATCGGCTTCACCGGATCGCCGGCGGCGTCGCGCTTCTCCAACCGATGGCGGACAATGCGATGAACATCGATCGGCTGACCCAGCGCCGCGGAATAATCGCGATAGCTCGCGTCGTAATATCCCGCTCGCGGATCGAAGTCGCGGGGACGATAGCCATCGTCCGGCAACTGGATCAGGGACATGTGCTGCTCGACCGTCAGCGCGTGCGCATCAGGAGCAACCGTGGCAACAATCGATTCGCTCGCAGGACTCTTGGAGGAAAATGTCAGGATCGCTTCAACTTCCGTGTTGAGAGGAAAATTCTTGGTGCCTTCAGGAACAATCGCAGACCGCGATGCGTCGATCGAATAGTCACCCTGCTTCGCTGTCTGAAGCGCTTCCGCCACGCCATGCGCGTCATTCAGGAAGAATCCGGTGGCGTCAACCAAGACCTTGTCGCCATCTTCTGCTTCCACCGTAAAGCCCCACACAACCGATCGCCCGAAGGACTGCTCGACGTCGAGCTTCTCTTCCGCAGCACTTGAACTGGAGCGGTAATTGAGATTCCTCTCGATCAGCAGCACCTTCGATCCGCTGCGATAAAAGCGAACCACGCGTCCCCGTCCCAGCTGTCCGCGATCGAGGCCAAGCTCACTTGAGCCCACGCCATAGGGGAGCGAATCCAGCATCAGGAAATCTTTATTGAAGCCGTCGATCTCGAGATACAGCTTGCCCGATCGCGCGTCCCAGTCCAGCGGAAACAGGCCATCCATTCTCTTCATGCCCGCTGTCTTTTTCGCGATCGAAACCACATCGGACGGAGCTCGCTCAGCGGTTTCAGCAACAACCGGACGAGCAATTGGCAGCAACGCGAGAGCGACAAGCGCACTCGCCAAACGAAAAGAAACTCTATTCGGCATTCATGGTCCTCAGCGCAGGGGATTGCAGGTCGGTCGGTCTAATTCTTTTCTGTTGCTCAGTTTATTTCTTAGTGAGGACACAAGGTTATTCATATTGGCGTTGTACGCCCCACTTGAATTCAAACAGTTAAATTCAACCACCCTAAATTCTCCGGTCGTCAGTAGAGCCACATCCATTACAACGGTCTTTGCTGGCGTCCAGCCCTCGGCCAACATTTGCGCCTTCGCCCACATATCCTCCGAAATCGGCTCAAAAATCGACAACCGGCCCTCGCATTGATAGAGTGAGCCCGCAACCACAACACCATCCACCACGAAAAAACGCCATTCCTTCGCGATCTCGTGGAACGGGCTGAGGACTACAAGTGTTTCGCCATCGAGACTGGCTCGGTCTTTGATCCAAGCGTCCTTATCAGACTCCTTGATCACCTCTCCCGCAACAATCTTGCGCTCCGCGGATTTGAGGAACGTGGGTTCCGAGACCCAATCGCGACGGAGTTGATCGAGAGTCATCACTCGCTGGATCCCGTTCAAAAGGTCCTCCCGCTTGCCCATCCAGTATCGCGGGTCAAACCATTCAGGATCGAAAAACACCAGTGTGCGCCAGCCGCGCTCCCACACTAGGTCGGTAAGTCTCGTGGACCCGTAGAAGAAGATGGGGTCATTCGTCGTGAGGTCGTCCATGCCAGTGAGTTCCTGCGACTCCGGCAAAAAGCCGATACTGCGCCACAGAACACCCTGCGCCTCTAACGCTGCGATCAGCGGCGCGATGCTTCGATCAAAGGAGAACGAGAGTCCGGTGGTCTGAATGGCAGCGATCACAGGCCTTTATCTTAAATCGCGCGGGTGAAGGAGAGCCTTCACTCCGCGCGCGTACGGATCACACCGAAGTTGTTTTTATGAGCAGCCAGACGTCGAACCACAGCTCATGCAGCGATAGCAGCTGCCGTTGCGAACCATGATGGCTCCGCAGGTCTGGCAACTGGGCGCATCGCCCATGTCCATGTATTCCCGCATGGCGTCGGAAGGATGTTGAAAGACTCCGCGATCCTCTATCCGCAATTCGGTGTGCGACTCGGATACAGCGCCTACATCATGCAGGATGCCGCCCTGCGGCGATGAGGCGGAGTCCATTCCCCGGGTGGAGGAATGCTGCTCAGGAAGCATGTGCGCATCAAACGGACTCGGCTCACCACTTCCCGACACCGCGCCGGGAGCGAGACCTGCAAAAAGCGAAAGCTGCTGCCCGGAAAGGAAGCGAAGCTGCAGCCAACGGAAGATGTAATCCATCAGCGACTTCGCATAGCCAATCTGCTCGTTGCCCGTCCAGCCGGAGGGCTCAAAGCGAGTATGCGCAAACTTCTCGCATAGCACCTTGAGCGGAACACCGTGCTGCAGCGAGATCGAAGTGGAGGTCGCAAACGCATCCATCAATCCTGAAACGGTGGAGCCTTCCTTTGCCATCTTGATGAAGATTTCCCCGGGCTGGCCATTCGGGTACAGTCCAACGGTGATGTAGCCTTCGTGACCGGCGATCGAGAATTTGTGCGTCAGCGACATGCGCTCTTCCGGCAGGCGATGACGAACAGCACGCGGCGGAGCACTCAGGTTCTGCCCCCCTTCACCCAATGTGGGAGGCCCGGCCAGTGCGGCGGAAAATGCCTGCGCCGCTCCAACCACATTGCGAGAGTTAATCTCGAGCTTCTCCGAGAGCTTCGCTTCGAGCGTCTTTACATCACTATCTGGAGCCTGCTTGCCACTTGCAATTGCAGCTAGCACTCGCTCTGCAGCAATGCTCAGCGTGTCGTCACCATTTGCATCCTTGATGGCCTTCGCCTTGTTGCCATCGGACACATTCGAACGGCTGAGCGCCCTTGGAGCCGTCACGATAAATCGCAACCGCCTTCAGACCCTGGCGCCACGACTCGGCATACGCCTCGGCAATATCTTCTACCGTGCAGTCATGCGGCAGGTTCACCGTCTTCGAAATCGCGCCGGAGAGGAATGGCTGCGTCGCCGCCATCATCTTGATATGACCCATGTACTGGATCGAGCGCGTGCCCTTCGATGGCTTGAAGGAGCAGTCAAAGCAGGCGAGGTGCTCGGGCTTGATGGCGGGAGCGCCTTCAATGGTGCCGGTCGCGTCAATGTAGCTCACGATGGCATCCACCTGGTCGTTCGTGTATCCCAGCTTGAAGAGCGCTGCCGGAACGGTGTTGTTGACGATCTTGATCATGCCGCCGCCAACTAGCTTCTTGTACTTCACCAGCGCGAGATCCGGCTCGATGCCCGTGGTATCGCAGTCCATCATGAAACCGATGGTCCCGGTGGGAGCCAGCACGGTGACCTGCGAATTGCGGTAGCCATACTTCTCGCCGTGTGCCAGGGCTTCGTCCCAGCACTGCTTGCTGGCTTCAATCAAAGTGTCGAGTTGCGGCACGATGAACGGCTCAGCTGACGTGCGGCGACTTGCCGATCTTGTTTACTTCCGCGCGGTGCATGCGAATCACATCCAGGAACGGCTCGCGATTCACATAGTAGCCGGGGCACGCTCCGCCATTTTCGGTGGCAGATTGCGTGAGCGACGTCGCCGGGGCTAGCGGCGGGCAGTTGGCAGCAATGCGCGACGACTGCAGGTAGGCCTGTCCGCACATGATCGCAGTCAAGGGTTGCCGCAAAGTCGCGCCCGGCATCGGAGTCATACGGCAATCCGAACGACATAAGCAGCGCGCCGAGATTCGCATAGCCCAGGCCCAGCGGGCGATAGTCATGCGAGTTCTTCGCGATGGCATTCTGTCGGGTAGCCGGAGTTGTCCACCAGGATCTCCATCGCCGTCAGCATTACGTCTACCGCGTGGCGATAGCTCGCAATATCAAAGGTGCCAGCCGCGTTCACAAACTTCAGCAGGTTGAAGCTCGCCAGGTTGCAGGCGGAGTTGTCGAGAAACATGTATTCCGAGCACGGATTGGATGCGTTGATCCGCCCCGTGTTCTTCGAGGTGTGCCACTTGTTGATGGTGGTGTCGTACTGCATGCCCGGATCGCCGCACTGCTAGGTGGCTTCGGCAATCTTCTTCATCAGGTCGCGGGCCTTGTACGTCTTGACCGGCTTGGCTGATCCTTGACCGTCTTGGTGGTGAATTCGCCGTCGCGCTCATACGCGCGCATGAACTCGTCCGTTACGCGAACCGAGTTGTTTGCGTTCTGGAAGAAGATGGAGCTGTAGGCCTCGGAGTCCGGACCGCTCGAGCCGTCATAGCCTTCCCGCATCAACGCCCAGGCCTTCGCTTCTTCCTTCATCTTGCAGTCGATGAAGTCGACGATGTCCGGATGATCCACGTTCAGGATGACCATCTTGGCCGCACGGCGGGTCTTGCCGCCGGACTTGATGACGCCGGCGAAGGCATCGAATCCACGCATGAAGCTCAGCGGACCAGAGGCCGTTCCGCCGCCCGACAACAACTCCATCGAGCCGCGAATGGCGGAGAGGTTTGTCCCGGTGCCCGAGCCCCACTTGAACAGCATGCCTTCGGTCTTGGCCAGCGTAAGGATCGCGTCCAGCGAGTCGTCAGACCGCGTTGATAAAGCAGGCCGAGCACTGCGGATTGCGATAGCCGGTGACGGAAAACTCAACTGCGCAGGTATGCGGATTCCAGTGCCAGTTCTGCGCATCGGAATTAGGCTCCAGCCGGTCGCAGCCGACGTTGAACCAGACCGGCGAGTTGAACGCAGCCTTCTGCGTCACCAGCAGGTGCGACCAGCTCGTCGTGGAAAATGGCTGAGCGTCTTCCGGCGTGGCAAAGTAGTCGCCCTTGATGCCCCAGTCGCGAACCGTCTCCGCCACGCGGCCTACCAGCTGGCGCACACCGGTTTCACGTTCGTCGGTGTCGCCATCTGGCCATGCAGGTACTTGCTGGCCACAATGTTCGTCGCCGTCATCGACCAGTCGACGGGAACTTCGACATCCTTCTGCTCGAAAGATCGACTTCCCGCAGGCGTCGGTGATGGAAGCGATGCGGTTCTCCCATTGGATGTCGTCGTAGGGCGAAATACCGGGCTTCGAAAAAAGGCGATCCAGGCGAATGCCGGGTGAGGTTTTGGCGGCGAGAAGCGTTGTTTCCAACAGTTTCCCTGGCGACAGACCCGACGGTAGCTGAGTCTTTGGAAGTGGCGGCATTAGAGGTTTTGGGGGTGGCCTCGGCCATGGATTCTCCTTCAAGCTGACTAACAAAATGAGCTGCGAACAGCGGTCCGATCGAGCGAAAAAAAGGCCGAATACGGACGTTTACAGCAAAGAACCGGAAAACAGTCGTCCAATTTGGATGTCTTGAAGCAGTCCTGGGGCCATCAAGTGCAGGCGAGAAATTACTGCAAGTTTTCCTGAAACGAGCGGCCCTTGAGCTGCGCCGCAAATGGGAAAGTACCGCTCTCTATAGGTGCATGTCAAGCAGGAACCACTACATCTTGTATTTTACGCCGTTCCAGGAGTACCTGCCTGGGAAATGGCCGGATTCCGCTGTGGAGAACTTTTTAGCCCGCTCCGCTGCTTGCGCGCGCGGGTTCTGCACTTCGCGAGATTGTCTGGAGTCCATTGCTTCGCAGACCGAGACTACGTTTCGCGGCGTCTCTCCACAAGGTGCAGAAGTGGTGCAAGTCCTGTGCGCCGGTGTGCAAAAGCAGGAAAAGGAGCATCACCGAAACCCTTCCGGCCGGCCATCACCAGCGGTGATAAGAAAACAAAGGGGCTGGCAACGGCGAACCCGACGCTTTACCTGAGTTGGGCCGTCAGGCCGGTAACGCGAAATATCGGATTCTGCCTCTCCGCCGGTTCAATTTGGAAGTTCTCCGAGGTCCGGTTCGGATCGTACCCCCGCCAAAGCCAGATCATGGATTCGGGAAACTCCGCCGCCCCCTGACCGGCATTATGCGTGCCGTGGCCAAAGCTGAAGTGGAACATCGTAGTTCTTCTGTTTCAACGCGTTAGCCATGCGAATGTTTGCCATCGGCCAGCTGCCGTAGCGAATTTCGAGGTCGTTGGAACCATCCTGCATCCAGACCCGCGGGTTTCGGGCATGGGTTCCCGCAAGAACCTTGTCCGGATAGTCCTGTCCACCGTCCGGATTGGCGGGGTTCTCATGCCACTGGATGGCGGTGAAACTGCCGATCCAGGTGAGGATGCGGCTGAACTGATCCGGCATTTGCCATGCGACATTGAAAGAGCATATGCCGCCTGACGACAAACCGGTGATAGCGCGGCTGTAGGGGTCCTTCCTGAGGTTGTAATGGGCTCGCGACGTCTGCAAGTACCTCATCTCGCAGGAAACGCGCGTAGCGGTCGCTGACTGTGTCGTAGAGGGTGCTGCGCATGGAGTCGTCGAGGGTGCGATCCCACTTCTTCGCGTAAGCCGAAACGAATGATATGTCGGCGGTTCCAGGCATGCCGACGACGGTGCCGGGATTGATGAAGACACAGATCATGACCGGGATTTTGTGCTCCGCGATCAGGTTGTCGATGGCCGGCAGAACGTTGTGATCGCTGCCGCGTCCTGCTGTATCCCTCGCCATCCTGGAAGACCATTAAAGCTGCTGGAATGTTGGGGTTATATCCCGCCGGCACATAGATCCAATAGTCGCTCTTCATGCCGTCGTAGAGCTGCTGGTGTGGGTGAGTTTGTCCGAAAGCTTTCCCGCGGGAACGCCGGGCTGGGGATAGGAGAGCGGGCCGAAGACGGGAACGTCCCGGCTGCCTCCAAACTCTTTGCCATCAATCACATAGTGGAATGCGTGGAGACTCACGGGCGGGCCCAAAGAGGTGACGGCGTACCACAGGTCTGTGCCCGTAACTGATTTCATTTCAACAGCAGGCTTGTCGTCAACCACGAGTTTCGGGGACGCTGCGGCGCGGGTGGCGAAGAAGAATCTCTCGCCCTGGCTGGACCATGCTTTTCCGGTTTTCAGGTTGTCTTCGCTGAAGGTGGCGGGAATAGCTTGTGCGAGTGCAGCGCTGTTATTGGCTGCCATTTCAATGAGTTGCGTCGCGGTGGAATGTTCGGCGGCGACCGCCGGAAGGGCGAGCAGGAGTGTGAGGAGAAGCGACTTTCCCATGGCTGGAAACTATAGTGCGGCCCGTACGGGCATACCAAGAACAAAAGGGCGGTCGTTGAAAAGATGTGAGTTAACAGGGTTTTGGGTGGTGCTGGCCGCGGGGGATGCTGGGCCGAACTGGCGGGACGCGCAGCAAAAAACGCATGCGAAAAACGTGCGAGTTAGCACGTTTCCAAGTGCCACTTTGACAGTTTTTAGTGCTCTCAGAAGGGGTGAACGAAGTGGCGATTCAGCGCCGCTTGCAGTGCCACTTTTGACACGATTTGCCGGGGTTACAAAATCGCGCAAATGTAACCTTGGCTGACCGCACGAGGTGCTGGCCGCACGGGCGTTCGGAGAGCGAGAGTCGGGGATTTTTCTGTTCTCGGAAACGAGATGTAGGCAAACGCCAGGATGCCGACGACGCTTTTTCTGATCCCACCCTTGCTTTGCAAGAGTGGGGCACCCAGATTTCTCTGGCGTCGGAAAAAACCCATGTCGCAAAAGCGAGACATGGGGCACCAAGATGGAGCCCTGTTGCACGCGAAACGGGGCTCCATCTGTTTGTACTTATTACTGTTACATGTTTGAACTGTGGTTGTTACGAATTTCCTGCCGATGGGGATTACCGGCTGTGGGTGCGGATGGTTTGGATTTCTGCTGCCGGAATGTTGAGGAACTGGAGAAATTCCTGGTGTTCTTCCGGTGCGCGTTTTTCAAATTCAGTGTGCCAGCGTTTCATATCGTCTTCGGAGAATCCCGCAGCCTGCATGATGGCAACCCACTTCTGCTTATCAATCATTTCATTCCTCGTTGCGAATTCGCCGGTTCTTAGGAGCCGGAGAATTGCTTTTTGATTTTGGCGAAGCTGGTCAATCTCTTCATCCATCTCGAGGAGGCGGCGCTTGAGGACGGCGGCGGCATCCGAATCCTGCTGATTGAGCAGGGCCCGGATGTCTTCGAGCGCAAGACCGGCAGTGCGGTAGACGCAGATCTGTCGCAGCGTGGCGAGATCGGCGTCGGTGTACTGGCGGTAGTTGCCGAGCGAGCGTGGCGGCTGCGGCAGCAAACCTATGGACTCGTAGTAGAGAACCGTTGTCCGCGAGAGCGCGCAACTTCGAGCGAGTTGGGAGATAGTCAGCATCGTCAGAAACCAGTCTGAAGCCGTGTCCTTTAGACAGGTCAAGCGGGATTTGCGAATTATTTTCGTGGACAAGGATAACGGAAAAGAAGCGGCGCGCGGATTTGGGCGCTTGCGAGCACACCTGGAGGGGCGAAGCGCGGATCCCACGGCTTAGGAGTGGGATGTGACAAAGCGATGGCCACCCACGAGAACGGAATCACATCACAACTTCTTTTGAAACTTGCCGCCGGAGGATGAGTCCTATCAGGCGACGTTCAGGAGGAAATTTATGGAGAAGTTAGCGCTGCTTGCCATTCTGCAAGCGAAGCCGGGAAAAGAAGCTGAGGTTGAGGCATTTTTGAAGTCGGCGTTGCCACTGGCAATACAGGAACAAGGGACGGTGCGGTGGTATGCGCTGAAACTGGGGGTCGGGACGGTTCGGCATCTTTGATACCTTCGCCGATGCGGCGGGGAAAGAGGCGCATCTTTCGGGCAGAGATTGCGAAGGCGCTGTTCGCGAAGGCCGAGGAGTTGCTGGCCTCTCCGCCGCAAATTGATCAGCCGGAGATTCTTGCGGTTAAGTAGTGGTGCTGGCCGCACGGGCGGACCAACAGCAGGTGCATTCGCTTGGTATAAAGCATTTTTCATCCCACCCTTGCTTTGCAAGGATGGGGCACCCGGCGGACCAACAGCAGGTGCATTCGCTTGGTATAAAGCATTTCTCATCCCACCCTTGCTTTGCAAGGATGGGGCACCCAGATTTGTGGCGCAATGAACTACCCCACTCAAGGCAATGGAGACCTGAGTGGGGAACCTTGTCGAGTGGTGACTTCTCCCGCGCTCCATCAGGGAAGCGCGGGAGTTCAGCCGGAGGAAGGTGCTGCTATTGCTTCTCTGCCAATAACAACATCGTGGACCCGTGGAGTTTGTCCTGGACGGCGATGGTCATGGACCTGCCATCGGTCGCCACGGTACTTGTTGAAATGCTGATTACGACGCCGTCCCGGCTGTCCGACTCGACGACGCCGTTATCGCCTCTTTTCTTCAGTGAGACGGTGGTGACTCCGGGGTCGCCCTTGTACGGAGCCACGGTTCCATCCATTTTTGCCGTGAAGCTTTGACCAGTCGGAGTGGTCATGGTCAACGTGTCGCCTTCGACCTTGTAGGTAAAGGTCAACCCGTTATCCGAAATACTCTTGAAGCTGGTGGTGTGCCAGGAGCCGGAGATGGGGGCCGAGTTGGGAGGCCCTTTGGCCACCCGCGTTGCGGTTCCTGATCCGGTTACCGGTTCAGCGCTGGTGTTGCTGCTGTCGCTAAATTCGAAGGTGAGCGAATTTCCGTCTGGGGCTACCGTCATTGTTGCAGTAGAAACCACCTTCCCCGCTTTCTTATCCGTCTCCTTGATGGTGTTGTCGTTGAGGACGGAGATGGCGACGGTATCGTAGTAGGGATGCCCGGTGACGGCATGGTCGGCTCCATCGGCCTTCACCCGATAAGCGGGCTTACAACTTCTGCACTGGTAAATGCCGTCCGACAGTACGTATACGTTCGGCTTGGTAGGCAGATGCGCCTTGTCCAAATTAATTTTCCAGGTACCGTCGAGCGGGCTCTGGGCGTATGCCGTAACAGGTAACACCATTCCCAGTAAAATCCCTGCGAACAGGAGCTTTCTCATACACGTTCCTCGCCTTCTTGATTTTGATTAACGGGGCCGAACAAGCATTGGAAATCGGACAGGGTTCCAGCAGGCGATCATTATGCTCCCTATTTGCAACAGTTGCGTGGATATTTCTCGAAGCAAGCTGTTGCAATTTATTGCGCTTACACAGGAGCGTGATGATCTCAGAATGCGTCGATTCTTGTGCCAATTGCTGGAACGATTTTCCATTTGCGTTGCGGGCCTGGCGAAGTGCAGGAAAGCGGGCAAGGAATAGGGCGACTCAGGGAACGTCTGTGTTGCCAATGAAGCGGCGCTGCGCACTCGGGGCGGTTAGAATCGAGCAGCGATTTTGAGGTGAGGGATATGGCCGCGTATGTTGCGTTGCTGCGTGCGGTGAATGTTGGGGGGACCGGCAAGCTTCCTATGACGGAGTTGCAGGCGATGTGCGGGAAGGCCGGGTTCCTGAAAGTGAAGACGTATATCGCCAGCGGCAACGTTGTGTTTACGAGCAAACTTTCCGAAGCGAAGGTGAAGGCGGCGCTGGAGGCGACTCTCGCGAAGTATGCGGGCAAGCCAGTGGGCGTGATGGTGCGGACGGCGGCGGAAATGGCTGCGGTGCTGGCGGCGAATCCTTTTCCCAACGCGGCGACGAATCGCACGGTGGCAATTTTTCTGGATGAGAAGCCTGCGGCGGATGCGCTGAAAAATATTACGGGGCAGAAGGACGAAGAGGTACGGCTGGGGGTGCGCGAGATTTACGTTCACTACGGCGAGGGGATGGGGACTTCGAAGTTGAAGATTCCTGCGGCGAAGGCGGGGACGGCGCGCAACATGAATACCGTGGCCAAGCTGGCGGAGATGGCGCGGGAACTGACGGAATAGGTCACGATCCAGGCTGCCGGGTAAGTGTGAAGCGTGCTCCTTCCGGTAACCCGTTGACACTCTATCCATAGATAATCTATATATAGCGGCATGCCAAAGAAGTCAGACCTGATGCCTGGAACGCTGGATATGCTGATCCTTAAGACCCTTGTCCGTGCTCCGCTGCATGGATATGGGATTGCGCTCTCCATCAAGCGGCTTTCGCTGGATGTGCTGACGGTGGAGGAGGGCTCTCTTTACCCGGCCTTGCAACGGCTCTTGCTGCAGGGTTGGGTGAAAGCGGAATGGAAGAAGACAGAGACGAATCGGCGAGCGCGGTACTACACGCTGACGACAGCCGGCCGGAAACAGCTGGGCATAGAACTGACGGAATTTGAGCAGATGATCGCCGCCATTGGCCGAGTGCTGCAGGACGCTTAGGAGGATTGCATGGGTGCTCTTGAACGCTTCTTCCGGAAGCTGAAGGTACTGGTCTTCCGCGAAAAATTCAACCGGGAACTGGAAGAGGAAATGGCCTTTCATCGCGATGAGGCGGAGAAGGAGTTGCGCTCGAGCGGCGTACCCGCCGAGGCTGTGCGCAACGCTGCCAAACGGCAGTTCGGTAACGAAACGCGGCTCAGGGAACGAAGTCATGAAGTGATCGGGTTTCGCTTTGAGAGCGTTGTGCAGGATGTTCGCTATGCGATCCGACAGCTCGTGTCCAGTCCCTCATTCACCGTGGTAATGGTGCTTACGCTGGCGCTGAGCATCGGAGCCAACAGCGCGATCTTCAGCGTGATACAGGGTGTCCTGCTCAAGTCGCTACCGTACCCTGACCCACAGCGTCTTGTACGAATTTTCCTGACGAGTGCCGAGTTTCCGCGATTCCCTCTCAATCCTTTTGACTTCAGGGATTTTCGAACGCGGAATCATTCCTTCGAATCGCTTGCCGCGTTCACGCGGGGGGATGTACAGCTTTCCGGCTCAGGGGAAGCAGAGCGACTCTACGGGTTCGGCATTACGGCCGGATATTTTCACGTTCTTGGACTGAAGCCGCAGATGGGACGGGAGTTTACTGAACACGAAGAGATTCCCGGGAATGGTTCGCAGGTGGTTGTGAGCGACCGCTTGTGGCGCGCGAAGTTTGCGGCGGATCCAAAAATCATCGGGCGCAAGATCACGCTTAATGCACAGCCGTTCACGATTGTCGGTGTGATGCCTGCGGGCTTAGAGCATCCGGGAAATGAATACCACTCCTTACCCTATGGCGAAGGCATTGATGTGTGGTGGCCTTTTTCCTTTGCGGGAGATCCTGCGAATCGCGGCTCGCACTTTATCGAGGGGATCGGACGACTGAAGAAAGACGTTACGCTCAGCCAGGCGCGCGGTGAAATGAACTCGCTGATGGCTCAGCTGCAATCGGACGAGAAGGGCGACGACGGATGGAAAGTGCTGGTGGTTCCGCTGAGCGAAGAGATTGTCGGTGCAAGTGAGCGCATGCTCCTGGTGCTGCTGGGCGCGGTGGGAATGGTGTTGCTGATTGCATGCGCGAATGCGGCGAATCTGCTGCTGGCGAGGGCGGCCACACGGCAACGGGAGATCGCGGTACGTCTCGCTTTGGGCGCGCCTCGGTCTCGGCTGGTGAGGCAACTGCTCACCGAGAGCCTGTTGATCTCTTCGCTCGGAGGAGCGGTGGGTCTGGCGCTGGCCGTGGGCGGCGTGAAAATGCTGGTGTCTCTGCTGCCTGCGGATTTTCCGCGAGCGCACGATATTCACGTGAGCGCTCCCGTGTTCGCCTTCACGTTTGTAGCGAGTATTGCGACCGGGATTCTCTTCGGCCTGGCTCCGGCGCTGCAGGCCTCTCGAGCCGATCCGCGGCAAAGCCTACATGAGGGCGGCCGGAGCGCAACAGCCAGCGGGCGGCAGCGGCGCCTTCGCAATGCCCTGGTGATATCCGAAGTTGGCCTGGCGTGCATTTTGCTGATTGGCGCCGGGTTGATGTTCCGCAGCCTGTTGAATCTTCTGCGCCTCGATCCGGGATTCCAACAACAGCACGTGTTGACGGTGAGCCTCTCATTGCCGAGAGCAAAATATAAGACCCAGGCGGCGATAGGACATTTTTATGACCAACTTGTTACCGCGCTGAGTGCTGCGCCGGGTGTTGAGCATGTGGGAGCCGGGAGTGACCTTCCATGGACTGGCTATGACGAGAATGCGGGCTTTGCCATCCAGGGAAAGGTGCCCCCGCCACACCAGGAATTCCATGCGCGCTATCATACGGCGACTCCCGATTACTTTCGCGCGCTGGGCATTCCATTGGTACGGGGCCGCTTTCTCACCGCAGCTGACAACGCCGACTCGCCACACGTGATGGTCATCAACCAGGCGCTGGCAGAGAAATATTTCCCGCACGAGGACGCCGTCGGAAAACGCATTACCTCCCACAACAACCCAAAGGAAGCTGACTGGACTACCGTGGTGGGGGTTGTTGGAGACGTGAAAGACCAGGCCAACAGTCGCGGCACGGAGCCGGCATTCTGGTGGCCAGAGTTGCAACAGTCCTTCCCGGATATGTCGCTGGTGGTTCGCGCAAAAGGCGATCCACAGTTGCTGGTGGATGTTGTGAGGAACGAAGCGGGGAAGCTGGATCCGGCTCTCGCGCTCGCGGATGTGCGATTGATGGATGAGATCGCAGATAGTTCGATTGCGACTCCGCGCCTCGCATTCCTCCTTGTAGGCTTGTTTGCTGGACTGGCGATTGTTCTTGCCGTAATCGGGACGTACGGAGTCATTTCGTATTCCGTAACGCAGAGGAGCTCGGAGTTCGGGCTTCGCATGGCATTAGGAGCGCAGCAGCGGGACGTTGTCCGGCTGGTTCTGTCGCAGGCCGCAATATTGGTGCTGGCAGGCACTGGCCTGGGCGTGGTGATGGCCCTGGCACTGGCGCGGCTGTTGCAGAATCTGATTTACGAAGTCAGCCCGTTCGATCCGCTGACGTTCGCATCGGTTGGCCTCGTGGTGATTTTCGTGGCCATGCTGGCATGCTACATCCCCGCGCAGCGAGCCACGCAGGCAGACCCTATGACTGCTTTGCGGGCGGAATAATTTTGCCGACGTTTGCGAAAGGCAATTTTGAACCGCACATTCGCCGACGGCAGGCTTATGTGGGCCGCGCTGCTTGAGCTTGCGCCAGTTTTGGATGCCGCGCTCTCTTCCTTACGCGGTTGGATGGTCGGCCATGGCTGCGTTCAATCCTTCGAAGACGGCGTCGTACTTGCCGTTCTCGGCCGCAAAGCGGAGGCCTTTGACGTTCTCCACGCAAATTTCTTTGGGTGTGGGCTGCGTCTTCAGTATGTCCATGACCTCGGCGATGTAGGTGGCGAGAGGCATGGCTCGCGGATCGGAGGCTCCTCCCATGAGATCGGTGGCTACGTAGGGTGGAGCGAGTTCGAGGACCTCGACGCAGGTGGACTTGAGCTGATAACGGAGCGACTGCGAATAGGAATGGATCGCGGCCTTGGTGGCGCAGTAGGTGGGCGTGACGTGGAGGGGGATAAAGGCCAGTCCAGACGACACATTGATGACGGTTGCGTGGGGTTGCTGCTGGAGATGGGGCAGAAGAGCGGCGGTAAGGCGGATGGGGCCGAGCAGGTTGGTGGTGATGATGGCTTCAGCGTTGGTGAGGTCGACCGGGTTCGCTTTCAGGTTTTCAGGACGCATGATGCCGGCGTTGTTGATGAGCACGTTGAGCGCGGGATAGGCGGCGATGACCTGCGTTGCAAAGGAGCGGACGGCGGCGGGGTCTTCGACGTCGAGCGCGAGGGACTGCATGCCGGGGTTGGCTGCGATGGTGGCGTCAAGTGCGGACTTGCGGCGTCCTGCGATGATGACCTGGTTGCCGAGGGCGTGGAAGGCTTCTGCGAGGCCCCGGCCGATGCCGGTTCCGCCGCCGGTGATGAGGATGGTGTTGCCGGTAAGGTTCATTGAGGATCTTGCTCCTTCAGCAGGGATGATAGCTGATTCGGTGGGAGTGGATGGTTGATGCGCTTCGCGGGGATCGGCGAATGGTTGCGGGGGAGACATTCGTTAGCCCACGCTTGCCGGGCACGGACGGGGCACGCCCTGCAGGCCCAGGATGCTAGGCGGGAAGTTGAATGCTTCCGTCGCTTGCGATCGGGAAGAACGGGTTCCAGGCGACCTCCCACAGGAATCTGTCGGGATCGGCGAAATAGCCGGAATAGCCGCCCCAGAAGGCATCCTGCGCCGGTTTCAGAAGCTTTGCTCCGGCGGCGACGGCCTCGGCGAGGACTGAATCCACTTCATCACGGCTCCGGGCGTTGTACGCCAGTGACAATCCGCTGAACGCAGGGGGGCTGTCCGCAACATTCGCATCTCGGGCCAACTCGCTGCGGGGGAACAGGGCAAGCGCGATCGCACCTGCCTGAAAAAATACGATGCCTTCAGACTTCACCATCGCCCGCCGCCAGCCGAGGCGTTCGTAGAACTCTCTGCTGCGTGAAAGGTCCGCGACCCCAAGGGTAACGATGCTCACGCGTTGTTCCATTGTGTTTCCCTCTGCGGCAACAAATGTACTACGGGAACTGTCTTATCCCACCCTTGCTGCGCAAGGATGGGGCACCCCACATTCTTGTGGGTTTAAGCGGATTGTATCTGGAAACAGAAAGGCCGCAGCGGTGATGGCTGCGGCCTTTTTTGCTATACGTCACTGTGATTGATACAGTACTGCAATTTTATTTCAGGAACAGGGGAGCCATTACAAAAGCCACCGTGCAAAGCAACTTGATGAGTACGTGAATGGATGGGCCGGCGGTGTCCTTGAAGGGATCGCCGACGGTGTCGCCGACGACGGCTGCCTTGTGGGCATCGGAGCGTTTGCCGCCGTACTGGCCGGTTTCGATGAATTTCTTGGCGTTGTCCCATGCGCCGCCGCCGTTGTTCATGAAGGTGGCGAAGAGGATGCCGACGATGGTCCCGACCATGAGCATGCCGGCGACAGCCTCGGCAGCCAGGGTTGGATCATTGTCAGTTACGAAGAGGCGGAAGATGTAGCCCACCGCGACGGGTACACCGACTGCGAGTAGACCGGGGGCGATCATTTGCCGCAGAGCGCCCTTGGTCACGAGGTCGACGCAAGTGCCGTAATCCGGCTCTTCCGTGTTGTTCATGATGCCGGGATGCTCGCGGAACTGGCGGCGAACTTCTTCGATGACGGTCTGGGCTGCTGCTCCGACTGCCTTGATTGCCAGCGAACTGAACAGGATGACCAGAGCGGCGGCGATGAGGCAGGCGACGAAGACGGCAGGCTTGGCAATGTCGACCTTTGTAAGAAGAAGCGGCGACGCTGCATCCAGAACTTTGACTCCGAGTTCATTGAGCTTTCCATATTTCTGGGTGATGAGCTCATTGATCTCGTCGATGTAGGCCGAGAACAAGAGGAAGGCGGCAAGGGCAGCAGAGCCGATGGCGTATCCCTTGGTGAGGGCCTTGGTGGTGTTGCCGACGGAATCAAGACGGTCGGTACGGGTGCGGACTTCTTCCGGTGCGCCGGACATTTCGATGATGCCGCCGGCGTTGTCAGTGATTGGCCCGAAGGTATCCATCGCCAGGATGTAAGCGGCGGTGGCGAGCATGCCCATGGTCGCGATGGCGGTTCCGAAGAGGCCTGCGCCAGGCGTGCCGGGCAGGGCTTGAACTCCGCATGCATACGAGCCGAGGATAGCGCCGGAGATTGCGATGACGGGGAGCGCAGTTGACTCCATGCCAACGGCAAGGCCGGTGATGATGTTAGTGGCCGGGCCGGTAAGTGATGCTTTGGCGATCGAGGCAACGGGGCGATAGCGATATTCGGTGTAGTACTGAGTGATCCAGACAAACACGTAGCTGGTGACCATGCCGATAACGCCTGCGGCGAAGAACCACAGGTTGTTATGGAGCAGGAAGCGCACTGCCACGTAGAAGCCAACGATCGCGATAAGGGTTGTAACCAGGTAGCCGCGGTTGAGGGCAACCATGGGATCTTCGTCTTCATTCTTGAGCTTGACGGAGAGGATGCCGATGATCGACGCGATGAGGCCGAAGGCGCGAGCAACGAAGGGGAAGAAGATGCCGAGGATTCCGAACTTGCCGAAGAGGGCGACGGAGAGAATCATGGCGCCGATGTTTTCAGCGGCGGTGGATTCAAACAAGTCAGCACCGCGACCGGCGCAGTCTCCAACGTTATCGCCAACGAGATCGGCGATGACGGCGGGATTGCGGGGATCGTCTTCAGGAATGCCTGCTTCAACTTTTCCGACGAGGTCAGCGCCTACGTCAGCAGCCTTGGTATAGATTCCGCCGCCGAGCTGTGCGAAGAGGGCCACGAAGCTGGCGCCGAAGGCGAAGCCGACGATCTGGTAAGGCACGGACATTGGGTTCTTCATGCCGCCGAAGGCGAGGAAGATGAGTCCTACGCCGAGGAGGGAGAGCGAGACCACGGAGAGTCCGGTAACGGCTCCGCCGCGCAGGGCAAGCTGCATTGCGCGATTGAGGCTGGTGCGAGCGGCGGATGCCGCGCGCAGGTTAGCCCGGATGGAAACGAACATGCCGGAGAATCCTGCGAGACCGGAGCAGACGGCGCCGGCGAAGAAGGAGACTACGGTCTTCCAAGCCAGGTCGAATCCCTTGGTATAGAAGTAGAAGCCGAACAGAAAAACTGCGAGGACAACGCTGAAGCTATAAATCGTTTTGTACTGGCGGCGCAGGAAAGCTTCGGCTCCCTTTTTGATTGCGTCCGCTATTTTTTTCATTTCAGGAGTGCCGGAATCGGCGGCAAGAACTTCACGAGTGAACAACCATGCGACGACGAGCGAAAGGGCACTGACCGTCAAAAAAAACCATACCCAAGCAGTTACGGACACACTTCCTCCATTGCGGGGCTCTTGTCAAAGGGCCTCGGTCGATCTTGACCTCACTCAGCTACGGGGAAACAGAGAACGATAGCACGTCGACTAGATAACATGCCAATGAAAACGCATGTCAAGTCTTCATCGGGTGAGGACTCTCATGTATCAAGAGGGAGTCAAAGGTGGTTCTTAAACGAGGCTACAAAAGGCTTTCCGGCGGAGACTAACTATTAAAATTCGCCTGTAAATTTGTCTTCGGCGGGCGGCCTGCCGGACATGAGAGGATGCATTTTGAAAGGCACGAGCAGGATGCGATCTTCTTCGAGCCCAGAGAATTTGCAAGCGGCCTATTCGTAGGCGAGCGCATCGATCGGATCTTTGTGGGCCGCCTTGAGCGCCGGGTAGACGGCACCGAGCAGCGCTCCGGCGAAGGCGATGAGGGCTCCGCGGATCATCCACTCCGCCGTGAGCTGAAAGCTGAAGGTGGGATTTCGATAGTTCATAAATGCGCGCAACGCAAGGCTGAAGAGGATGCCGAGAATGACTCCGGCAACTGAAAGCACAAGCGTCTCTCGCAGGACGACGCCCACGATGTAGCCCTTGGAGGCACCGAGAGATTTAAGGATACCGATTTCGCGGGTGCGCTCCATGACGGCGGTGTACATGGATTGAAAGATGACGAGGAAGCCGACGATGACCGCGATGCTGATGACGGTGTCGAGCGCGGTGGTGAAGGCGGGAAGATGCTCGGGCGTCATGAGAGAGAGCCACTCATCCATGGTCTGCACCTGGTAGTCAGACATTCCGGGAACGGACTTTAGCTCGGTGCGGATGAGCTGCTGGTTGGCGATGTTGTCGCTCTTGAGATAGAAGAGGGTGGCGTGGCCTTCCGATCCCATGAGGGCGCCGAGAGTGTCGAGAGGCAGAAACTTGCGGCCGCCTTTGCCGTGCTCAACGATGCCGCAGATGCGGAAGTCGTGGTTCAGGATCTTTATGGTGTCGCCGACCGTATGGCCTTTATCCGCGCGGGCGAAATAGTCGTCGATGATGACGTCGTTAGGTCCCTGGAAGGGACCGCCATCCACAAAGACGAAGGGCTTGAGGGCGTTATAGCTGGCGAAGTCGATGCCCCAGATGGTTTCAACGGAACCGGCGGTGCTGAGGTTGGTGATGACGGGAGCGACCACGGCGATGTGGGGAACCTTGCGCAGTACGTCCGCCACTTTGATGGGCGCGGGGGCTCCGCTGACGCCGGTCATGAAGCTGGCGTTGGCGGGCCGCACGATCATGTCGGCGCCGATGCCGCTGATGCGGGTTTTCTGATCATTGAGCATGCCGTACATGATGGCGACGATCGAGAGGATCATGACGACCTCAATCGCGACGGCGAAAACGCTGATCGCGGTGCGCAAGGGGCGATGCAGCAAATTGTTGATAACGAGCTTGTTCATTCCCGGCCAGAGCCTTCCACACCAAAACTTTTGCTGATCCCTACCGGCGACACCGCCGATAAGGAAGACGCGAGCACCGCCGCCCCGAATCTACGCAGCTTCCTTTATGAGCGTAGCATTCGCCGGAAGGGGGTTGCGCAATTCGTGGTTCAAGAGAGAAGCTAATAGCAGAACTTGTGAAAAACAGTGTTCAGGGGGTGTTTACTAGTATGCACTGTGTTTTGTGCGTATTACCCCTTAGTTGTATGAAAATAAAGGCTGAACCGCTATTTTACCTTTGACGTTGTTTTGCAATCGACTTATGGTAGGCGAAGGATTTGGACTCATCAGAGCCCGAGTGAGTGTATGAATCATTTCGGCGAAGAGCTAAAAAAAGAACGGGAGTCTCGGGGAATCGCTCTCGCAGCGATAACGGAAGCCACGAAGATCAGCAGCCGGCATCTGATATCACTCGAGCATGGTGAATTCCGGGCGCTTCCCGGGGGCGTTTTCAACAAGGGCATCGTACGCGGTTATGCGCGTGTGGTGGGTCTGGACGAGGATGTATGGGTGGACCGTTACATGTCCGCCTACCAGCAAAGCGGGAATGTCTGCGATGACGACCTGAGCTGGTTTGCCTTTGCGGAAAATGTGAGCCGAGCGCGCAATGCGGAACGGGACCGACCGGCGGAAAGATTGCGCTGGGCGGGGGTGTTTGTGCTGTTGACCGCGCTGGGAGTGGTTGCTTACTTTGTCTACGGATATGTGCACAAGCGCATGTTGGACATGCCGGTACACGCTGCGGAACAGGGCATTAGCATGAGCGTGGATGGCCCGATGCACTATCTTGAGAGCCCGGTGATGCCAGCCGGCTAAACGGCCCTGGCAAATTTTCCTGAGCTGCGGCTCACTTCAAAATCTTTTCATGTGTTCGACCTCACTTCCCTTCTTCATTCGGGTTGCGGAATTGCGCTGATTCCCGCTGACCCTTGAGTACAATTGGTGCGGAAATTGAGGAAGGGTTCATTGCCATGTCTAAATTTTTTCGCATGCAATTTTTTGCAGCCGCAGTTTTGACTCTTGCTATGCCGAGCCTGGGACTTGCCCAGGCCGCAGCCCCGGCTCCTGCGGCAGGGGCAGCCGCCGGGATCGCGGAACCGTTCGTTCTCGCGAATCTAGGATTGACCTATACGGCTCCCGCTGGCTGGCTGTCGCAGGATCTGGCCAAGCTGAAGACGACGGGCGACGCCCAATCCGCCAAATGCAACGAGCTGCTTTACGCGGTTTCGCCGGCGGAGGCTGCGACGGGCTTCCAGGGACTGAGCGTGGGCGTGACATTGTTCGAAGCGTCGCGCACCTGCGCGCCACCGGATATGCCGGCGGAAGACCAGATGAAGTCGATTGTTGAAAACACATCGAAGATGCCGGGGATGAAGATTTACAAGGACTATGCTCCTTTCTCCATCGACGGCCGCAGCTTTGAAGGCACGATTGTGAAAGGCAGGCCGCAAGGCACCACCCTGGACGCGGACCTCTACATTGCGATGGTTGGCGCGGTGGTGAAGGACCACGGCAAGGAACACGTACTGCTGTGGGAACTGGTGGCGCCGGACACGGCGATGCTGCAGCAGATGCTGAATTCGACGGTGCAGTTCACCGGCAAGAAGCCGCATGAGTTGTACAAGACGAAGCTGAAGTAGGGCTGATTCCCAGCCCTTGGCGGAGATGCTTTCGCCGGCTGGGAATTACCGATCCGTGCGCCTGCAAACTCCCGTTCGCCGCATCCACTCATCTGTGCCGGAAACACGAGCGGATAGGATGACCGAACGAGTGTGACGCAAGTCATTTTCGGCGAGCATCAGGTTGTATAGAATTGCGTGCAAATTGAAGAAGGATTGACCAGCCATGTCTAATTTTTTTCGCATGCCTCTCCTTGCTGTTGCGATTGCAGGAATGACTCAAATCGCACTGGCCCAGACCGCCCCTGCTGCACCTGGTGCGGGCGGTGATGCACAACCATTCGTTCAATCGGATTTGAGCCTGACTTACACTCCGCCGGCGGGATTCAAGGCAGAGGATGTTGGGAAATTGAAGGCGCAGGAACTGGATCAGAAGGCGGTTGCGTGCAATGACGTTGTGTACTCGGCTGCTCCTCCGAATGCAGCGGAGGGCTACCAGGGGTTGAGCATGGGAGTGACGGTCATCCATCCGGCGGAGAGCTGTGCGCCGAGTGGGATGGCTCCTGACGACTTTATGAAGGCGATGGTTGCCGGTGGTGCGAAGATGCCGGGGCTTTCGCCTTTCAAGGAATTTGCTACCTACACGATTGATGGACGGAACTTTGCGGCTGTTATCGCGAAGGGAGCGGGCGCCACGGCGGGATCGGATGTGTACGTGGCGATGGTAGGCTCCGTGGCCAAGGAGAAGACGACGAATCCTGTGTTGTTGTTTGCGCTGGTGGCTCCCGACCTGGACATGATGCAGAAGCTGGTGAATTCCACTGTGCAGTTTACGGGGAAGAAGCCGCACGAGTTGTACAAGGTGAAGTTGAAATAAGGCTGCGGGATAAAAGGCTGCCGGAGAGATGTTGCGGCGGCCGGAACCCTTTCGGTAACTCAGCGAGATAAAAAGATTTGCACCGGGATTGGGCTGACCATTTACTGCACGGTTACGCCTTCCGGAAGCATATATCGCCTTCTGGCTGAAAGATTTTGCGGTTGCGCGCGGGCTCTGCTACCGTTTTGATAGACGCTTACGGCTTAGCAGCCGGGGCTGGCCAGCAGTCCGCTAACTTATTCCGATTCACGCAGTTCCTTCCAGAGAGAAACAGCGTCAGCGGCGGCCAAAATGAGTACACACGGAGGAAACTGTATTGTCAGTACACGACCGTTTTTTGTTTACGTCTGAATCGGTGACCGAGGGTCACCCAGACAAGATCGCCGACCAGATCTCCGACGCGATTCTTGATGCCTGCCTTGAACAGGACCCCTACAGCCGGGTAGCGTGCGAGACGCTGACCGCAACCGGGCTCGTAGTAATTGCCGGTGAGATCACAACCAAGGCATACGTGGATTTCCAGTCGCTGGTTCGCGGCGTGGTTGCTTCGATCGGCTATGACAACGCGCTGTATGGATTCGATTCCAACACCTGCGCGGTGATTTCGAGCATCAACAAGCAATCCGGCGACATTGCCCAGGGTGTGGATACGGGCGGCGCCGGCGACCAGGGCATGATGTTCGGCTATGCCACCAACGAGAATGAAGATTACATGCCGACTCCGATTGCGCTGGCGCACAAGCTGACGAAGCGGTTGACGGAAGTTCGCAAGAGCGGAATGCTGGCTTATCTTCGCCCCGACGGCAAGAGCCAGGTGACGGTGGAGTACGACGAGAACAACAAGCCGGTTCGCATTGACGCAGTGGTGATTTCGTCGCAGCACGCGGAGACGGTTTCGAATGATCAGTTGTACAGCGACATTCTGAAGCACGTGATCCAGGCAGTGCTTCCGGCGCACTTGCTGGACGAGAACACGAAGTATCACATCAATCCCACTGGCCGCTTTGTAATTGGCGGACCGATGGGCGACACGGGATTGACCGGCCGCAAGATTATCGTGGACACCTACGGTGGCATGGGTCGTCACGGTGGCGGCGCATTCAGCGGCAAGGATCCGACAAAGGTTGACCGTTCGGCGGCTTACATGGCGCGCTACATTGCCAAGAACATCGTGGCTGCGGGATTGGCAGAGCGTTGCGAAGTGCAGCTGGCCTATGCGATCGGAGTTGCGGAGCCGGTAAGCGTGCTGGTAGAGACGTTCGGTACGGGCGTGGTGGACTCAAAGAAGCTGCAGCAGCTGGTGAGGGCCAACTTCTCGTTGACGCCGAAGGCCATTATCGAGAGCCTGAACCTGCGTCGGCCGATCTACCGGCAGACCGCTGCTTACGGTCACTTCGGACGCCAGGGCGCGGAGTTCACATGGGAAGCAACGGACAAGGCTGCCGCGCTGCGCGAGCAGGCTGGTGTGGGCGCTGCGACTGCAAAGAAGTAGCAGGAACGGATAATGAAAGGGCGGGCTCTACGGAGCCTGCCTTTTTATTTTGAACGCAAGAAGCGGATAGCGGAGCCCGGCGCGCGGTGTGATGATGCTTGCATGAAGGCGGATAAAAAGATGTTTTTTGACGAAGAGGCTGCGTGGCAACAGGTGTTGGA
Source organism: uncultured Acidobacteriaceae bacterium (assembly GCA_963816335.1). Taxonomy (GTDB): domain Bacteria; phylum Acidobacteriota; class Terriglobia; order Terriglobales; family Acidobacteriaceae; genus JANXZS01. Next base: position 104,360 of record CAWFKA010000004.1, read on the forward strand.
GCGCGACACGCAAGCCGAGTTTTTCTACGGCGTGACGACGACGGGAATTTTCTGCCGCGCATCCTGTCCAAGTCGCAGACCGTCTCGCAGGAACGCGGTGTTCTTCGCGAGCGCGGAAGGTGCCCAGGCTGCGGGATTTCGCGCCTGCATGCGCTGCAAGCCTGAGCAGCAGCGGGCGGAGACGGCGATGGTTGATTTGGTGTGTGCGCATATCCGCACAAACGTTGAACGGAGGATTACCTTGATCGAACTTGCGGATCTGGCAAAGCTGAGCCCGTTCACAGTGCAGCGGACATTCGTCCGCGTGCTGGGTGTGAGCCCGAGCGCCTATCAACGTGAGCTTCGTTCAACAATGTTGAAGCAGCGACTGAAGGGCAAAGGAGTGAGTGTGACCGAGGCAATCTACGATGCCGGATATTCTTCCGCGAGCCGCGTGTATGAGAACGCTGACCGGGACCTGGGGATGAGTCCGGGGAAATTTCAAGCGCGCGGAAAGGGTGAGCGCATTCGCTTTACTGTCGCGGAATGTGAGCTTGGAAAACTGCTGGTGGCCGCGACTGACAGGGGCATTTGCGCGGTGACGCTGGGCGAAGATGGGAAAGAATTGGAGCGCATGTTGCGGGAGCAATTCCCGGCCGCGGAGATTGTCGCGGACGCGGGGCTGAACTGGGTGACGCGGGTGATTCTGCTGGCGAACGGAGAAGGTCCGCTGGCGTCGGAGCTTCCACTGGACCTGCGTGCGACTGCTTTTCAAATGCGCGTGTGGCAGGCGCTGCAGCAGATTCCAACGGGAGAGACGCGCAGCTACGCGGAGGTGGCAAAGGAGATTGGGCAGCCGACTGCGGTGCGCGCGGTGGCCCGTGCGTGTGCGTCGAACCCCTTGGCCGTGGTGATCCCCTGCCATCGCGTGGTGGGCAGCGACGGCACGCTGACGGGATATCGCTGGGGCGTGGAACGCAAGCGGAAGTTGCTGGAGAAGGAGCGGAGCGGGACAGCGGAGGTGCTGTCCCACTCTTGAGGCTCGAGCGATATTTAGCGCATACCACCGGCGATCTGGATGGCTTGGCCGTTGACCCAGCCGGCATCGTCTGATGCTATGAAGGCTGCGACACGGCCAATGTCCTCGGGCTGACCTATGCGGCCGAGCGGCGTTTGCGCTTCCACCATCTTGCGGAAGTCGCTTTCGGCAATGCCCGCCGTATGAAAGCCCTCAGTCTCAACCATTCCTGGATTTACAGAGTTGACGCGGATCTTGCGGGCGCCCAGTTCCTTCGAGAGCGCGATGGTGATGGCATCGACGGCGGCCTTGGTGGAACTGTAGACCGAACCTGTAGCGACGGGGTTGTCTCCAGCGACGGAGCCGATGTTGATGATGGATCCGCCTTCCGCTCCGATGTACTTTACAGCTTCCTGCGTGGTGAGAAGAAGGCCGAGCACATTCAGGTTATATTGCTTGTGGAAGTGCTCCGCTGTGATGTTTTCGAGCGGTAGAAACTCGTAGATTCCGGCGTTGTTTACAAGGATGTCGAGCTTGCCGTAAGCCTTCTTCGTCTCCGCAAAGAGGCGCTTGATATCGGCTTCGGAAGATACATCTGCCTGAACTGCGATGGCCTTGCCGCCTTTTGCGGTGATGGCGTTGACGACCTTATCCGCACCGGCTTTGCTGCTTGCGTAGTTGACGACAACGGAGGCGCCCTCTGCTGCGAGATGCTCCGCGATGGATGCTCCGATGCCCTTGGATGCGCCGGTTACGACTGCTACTTTTCCTGCGAGTTTGCTCATAATAACTCCCTGCTCCGTGCTGCAATCAATTTGACAATTCGATAACCGTCTAATTGATGTGCGGTCGAGAGGAAGGATTCGCATCTTTTTAAAATTTAAAACTGGCTGAGTTTTGACAGGTAGGAATTCCACACGTCGCGGCGGAATGTAGTCGGTGACAAATTTGCCTTCCCGGTGGGCTTCGATGAGTCCGGCAGCTTCCAACTCTTTTAGATGGTGGGACATGGTGGCCGCGGTGATGGGAACGGCTTCGAGCAGGGCGGAACATCCCATGGAGTGCTGGCCGGCAATGCGCTCAAGGATTCCCAGGCGGCGGGGATCGGAGAGAGCTTTGCGCATGAGGATCATCTGGCGCTTTGAGAGACGCGGGGTTGCGGATGTGGCCTTCGTGGGCACTTTTCTATTTGGACAGAAATTGAAGGGGGGTGCCGAGCGCTCGCTGATATCTGCCGGGACACGTTGGTTTGCGAACAGCGGATCCCAGTCTCAAACGCGAGACACGGGCATCCCCGTTGATGATCCTAAGGTTTGTCTCCGACCGCTAGCAGCGTTTGGAAGTGCGGCAGCTTCTGCTTCTTTGTGCACGACGGAGGTGAGGACATTGTGGAAGCCGGCCTTCTCGGAGGAGCGACTCCAGTTCCACCTCGCTGAATCCCAGCCAGAGATCGGCGTAGAGTTCACGGGCTTCTTCGAAACGATGCTTGCCGAGATCGAGAATGGCGATGCGGCCGCCGGGCTTGAGAATGCGCCACGCCTCGGCTACAGCACGCTCAGGGTGGATGGCGTGATGCAGGGATTGGCTGAGTAGCGCGACATCGACCGACGCTGTCGTCGATGGGAATTTCTTCAAGATCGCCGAGCCGGTATTCCAGATTCTTTGCGCCCTGGCTTGCGGGCAAGCTGCGTTCCGTATTCGACCATTTTTTCGGAGTTGTCGATCGCGATGACACGCTTGGCGCGCTGCGCGAGCAGCAGAGAAAATGATCCTTCGCCGGCGCCGATGTCGGCGATAACCATGGGCGGCAGGAGAAGGAGAAGAGCTTCCGCAAAGCCTTTCCAGGAGCGGCCCGGCACATACTCGCGTCCAAAGCGGCCGGCCATTTCGTCAAAGAATGCACGGGTCTTGTCCTGGCGCTTGCGCAGGGTGAGTTTCAGGGCGGCATTGTCCTGGCGAGCTTCGGGGATTTCGCGGGCGGCCTGGCGGAGCAGCGGAATCAGTTGACTGATGACGTGATCTGACGGAACCATTCTCCTGCTTGAGCCGGTAGAGGATGTTCTTGCCGGTGCGGCGATCTTCCACCAGTCCGGCCTGCTTAAGCTGGGCAAGATGAGTGGAGAGAGTGCTTTGGCCCATGCCGAGGATTTCCTGGAGTTCGGCGACGGAAAGCTCTTCGCGCTCAACCATCAGCAGGACGCGCAAGCGGCTTGCGTCAGACAGGATTTTGAGGGATTTGAGAATTGACTTCATGGACGCCTAAAACTATTATATCAACATATCGCGATATGGCGATAGGAGGATGATTGATGACCACCGCTACTCTGGACCGTACGGCTGCTGAATACAAGGTCGCCGACCTTGCGCTTGCCGACTGGGGCCGCAAGGAAATTTCCATCGCCGAGCACGAGATGCCCGGCCTGATGTCCATTCGCAGAAAGTATGCCGCCGCCAAACCCCTGGCCGGCGTACGCGTAACCGGCTCGCTGCACATGACGATTCAGACTGCCGTGCTGATTGAGACGCTGGTGGATCTGGGCGCGAGTGTTCGCTGGGCAAGCTGCAACATTTTCTCGACGCAGGATCATGCTGCGGCGGCAATCGCGGCGGCGGGCGTTCCGGTATTCGCGTGGAAGGGCGAGTCACTCGAAGAGTATTGGTGGTGCACGTACGAAGCGCTGAACCATGGCGGCAAGGGTCCGGAACTGGTGGTGGACGATGGCGGCGACGTGACGCTGCTGATCCACAAAGGCTATGAGTTGGAAGACGGTGACGGCTGGGTGAACACTCCCTCCGGCAATCACGAAGAGCAGGTGATCAAGGACCTGCTGAAGAAGGTGCATGCGGAAGATCCGCAGCACTGGCACAAGGTGGTCAAGGACTGGCGCGGCGTTTCAGAAGAGACGACGACGGGCGTGCATCGCCTTTACAAGATGAAGGAGCAGGGCAAGCTGCTGGTTCCGGCGATCAACGTAAACGACTCGGTGACGAAGTCGAAGTTCGACAATCTGTACGGCTGCCGCGAATCGCTGGTGGACGGCATCAAGCGCGCGACGGACGTGATGGTGGCGGGCAAGGTTGCTGTGCATCTGCGGATACGGAGACGTGGGCAAGGGCTCCGCGGCTTCGCTGCGCGGGCTGGGCGCGCGCGTGGTGGTGACGGAGATCGATCCCATCAACGCACTGCAGGCGGCGATGGAAGGCTACGAAGTTACGACGCTCGAAGAAACGCTTGGACGCGCGGACATCTACGTGACTTGCACGGGCAACGTGGACATAATCACGCTGGACCACATGAAGAAGATGAAGGACCAGGCGATCATCTGCAACATTGGACACTTCGATAACGAGATCCAGATTGACCGATTGAATACTGAGAAGGGCGTCACGAAGGTCACGATCAAGCCGCAGGTGGACAAGTACGAATTCCCCGATGGACACAGCATTTTCGTGCTCGCGGAAGGCCGACTGGTGAACCTGGGCTGCGCGACAGGTCATCCCAGCTTTGTGATGAGCAACAGCTTCGCCAACCAGACGCTGGCTGCGCTGGATCTTTGGAAGAACAAGGACACATACAAGAACGATGTCTACATTCTGCCGAAGAAGCTGGATGAAGAAGTGGCTCGCTTGCACCTGGAGAAGATTGGCGTGAAGCTGACGACACTTTCGCCAAAGCAGGCCGAGTATTTGGGTGTTGCAGTCGAGGGTCCTTACAAGGCGGAAAATTACCGCTACTAAAAACAGCAAGACGAGTGAGCGCCCGGTCTTTGAAAAGAGGCTGGGCGTTTTTTGCGCCAGTTTAGATCGCGGGGGGAAGGTCGTCCGTGACCATCAGGCCAAATGTGCCGGGGGCGGTGCCGTCCAGTGCAATGCTGGAGAGGATTTGGCCGTCGAAGAATTCCGCAGCGCCCGAATCGATGATGACTGTGCCCGGAGCGCCTACGGGCGTCATGCGGACCTGGTAGGTTCCGGCGACGAAGGTAAGGTATTGGGTTACGGAAGTGAAGGCGACGCTTGTCAGCACGGGCTTTGACTTTGTAAGGTCCGCATCCGGCGCGGTGATGTAGACATCGAGCGAACGCTCTCCCGATGCGGCCTGCACCACTCGCAGCTTGAAGTTGCCGGCCGTGGGAAGAGAACTGCTTGTCTCGGGGTAGACGATGGCCTGAAGACCCGTCCCCTTGTTCATCACAAAAATGCTTGTATTCGAATTGGTGGCGACGTTGACGGTAGTTGAGAGAATGACCGTGGGATCGGCATTGGCGTTGTAGAAATCAACTGGCAGTGCGGAGCCGGGCGCAACCGGCGTGTATTTTGTATAGCTAGGAAAAGAAGAGACGGCGGAGATCACTTCGCCGCCGACCGTTGCACGGAGGAGGGGAGCAATGCTGGACACCTGGACTATTCTTACGTAACCCTCCGTGATGGTGGTGCACCCGCAAAGCGCTGCTATGACGGCGAACGCGGCCAATGCGCAGAATGTTCTGAGAATGTTGCGCATGGCGGGAGTGCCTCCTTTGCGAGAAACGGGAATGCGGTCGATGTTATCTGCCTCCTTTAACTTTTACACCAGCAACGAATCTCGTGTATTCGAGGCGAAGGAAAATTGTGAGGCAAGAATCGCAACTCCGATGGAGGGCCGGCAACTCAACACTTCTTGCGGAAGTGATTTAATACGAAGGTCTGGGTTTCTTCGTGAGGAGTTTCGCGGCTCGGTCTGCAAATAGCCATGGGAAAAACGGGTTCGACTTCACTTCGAAAAATGAGCGTACGCAGCCTACGGCGTCTCTACGAGGGCATGTTGTGGCCGATGGTGTTGGTGGCGATGACTCTGCCGTCGAATGCGTCTGGGGCACAGGCGCTTCAGCCCGCGGCGCCTCCGGATAATGTGACTCCCGCTCCCACGAAAAATGCGGACGCATCCACGGCTTTGAGCAAGACACATCCTGCGGTGGAGTTGATTCCGCTGGCCGCACCGGCGGCGATTGGCGATCGCAAATCCAGCTATACATTCAAGGTCACGAACAGCGAATGGATGGATACGGGCGTGCAGGTTGCGGCGGGAGACCACGTGGAGTGGAGTGCTAATGGAACGATGACGGTAAGCGACGGCCGCGAGGTGACTGCGGACGGGCTGGCGCGCGGATGGAAGGACTTGATCCGACAATTCCCGATGAACAACGCGAACACGGGTGCGCTGGTGGCGAGGATTGGAGATGCTGAGGCTGTACCTTTCCTGATCGGGACGAAAAAAGATCTCGAAGTTTTGCAGACGGGGCGTTTGTATTTGGCTGCGAACTTGAGCTCTGACCTCACCTGCGACCGGCGCGTTCGACGTGAAGATGAAATTTGGTGAGCCGATGAAAGCACAGGGTGACGGCTCAAAGGTTCCGGCGAACGGCATGCTCGCTTCAGGGGAGACTGGAGCAGTGCCGAATGTATCGGCCATGGACAGCCGCGAATTTGAATCGCTACTCTCGCCCGCGATGTTCAACGACATTCCGCGGCGTGTTGGCGATGAGGAGGGCAATCCCGGCGATATGGTGAACTTCACGCTGATCGGCACGGAAGAGCAGGTTAGCAAGGCATTCGCGGCTGCGGGCTGGATAGAGGTGGACAAGACGACGCAGGATGCGGTACTGCACGGAGTGTTGGCGACACTGCAACATAAGGCGTATGTCGAGATGCCGATGAGCACACTGTATTTATTTGGGAGGCCGCAGGACTTGTCGTATGCGCGCGCGGCACCGTTACAAGTTGCCGCGGTCCGCCACCATTTGCGCGTGTGGAAGACCACGAAGATGGTGGATGGGAAGACGATGTGGGTGGGCTCCGCGACGCATGATAATGGGTTCGAGCAGGATCAGCGGAACGGCGGAGTGACGCATCATATCGATTCGAATATCGATGAGGAACGGGACTTCATCGAGAAGAGTTTTGCCGCGGCTGGCGCGATTGCGAACGCCGCATATGTGCTGCCGGAGAATCCGTTGCGCACGGCGAACACTGCGACCGGCGGAACGTTTGAATCCGATGGGCGAATCGTGGTGGTGGAGCTGAAGTAGTGCTGGCCGTTTTATTCAGTTTGACGATGAACGTCCGGCTATAATTGCTCACTCAACTCCCGGGGCAAAAAATGATTCGTTGGCTATTCCTTTTCCTGCTGGTTACAAGTCCAAGCCTTGCAAGTGTTGATCCGGCGGACGAGCAGTTGCTCAATACCGCGGCAGACCTTGTGAACATTCGAGCAGCGAATGCGCACCCATTTCAGCTCGATATTGATTTCACGGCGCAGTTGGACGTCCCGCGAGATGGCCATCTCACTTTGAAGTGGGTTTCGAAAGATACATGGTCGCAATTGATCACGATCAAAGATTTTCATTTGCTGGAGATTCGGAAAGGTGACAATCGTTACCTGGTTCGCAACTCGCCTTTTACCCCGCTTCCTGTAACCACATTGATCAATCTATCGAGAGTCGTCTCGCCTGATCTAGACGATTGGAAACTCAAAAAGGTCAAGCGCAAACCGATGAACGGGAGAGGGACTACATGTTTGGAGCTGCGTTCAAAGTCGGCAAACGAGACGCGCGAAGTATGCATAGATAGCACTACATTTGAAGTTCTGAGCGACGAGACACGCGTAGAAGACCTCACGTTTGCGAGCCGTACGCGGAATACCTTCAGCGATTACCAAGCTTTTGCAGGGCACCGTTACCCGTACCAGTTCAAGTTCGGAAAGGACGGGGTCACAAAAATAGATGCGAGAGTAGTTTCGCTGAAAGAGTCTTCATTTCCAGATTCAACTTTCGTTTCACCGCCGGGGGCGATTAACAGAAGAGAATGCGAGCATCTGAAGAATCCTGTGGCCATTAGTACACCCGATCCGGAGTATCCACATCCGGCAGGAGGGAACAATGTCGTCGGAATAACTATCGTTGCAATCACGGTTCTTAAAGATGGATCAGTAACGGGTATTCAGGTATTGCAGAGTGCTGATCCAAGTATGAATCAGGCCACTGTTGACACTGTCAAAACCTGGAAATTCAAGCCTGCCATGTGCGGGACAGAGCCGATTATCCGTGACATGCAAGTTGAAATGAAGTTCGAAATCAGACCATAAGATCACTCAAGCCAGGTATTCGATGAACGAGGCTACTGCGCAGTACAACAGCGCAGAATCGCAAATTCTGCATTCAGTCCGCGTTGTCCGGAAAGGGACGGACACGGGAGCGGACGATGCGCAGATACTCGCGGAGAGACTGCCGGGGCTCGAGGGTGAAGACGATGTCGAGGGTGTGGACAGAGTTCATGCGATCCACGCGGAAGGAACGAAAATCGTCGCGCATTTCGCACCACGCCGCAAGGGTCCACTTGCCTCCCCAGAAATAGAGGGCGAGAGGCCGAGCGCGGCGAACGCTGGGCTGGCCGTCTTCGCGGCTGTAGGCAAATTCAACGACACGGCGTTCAAGGGCCGCAGCGTGCAGGGAATCGAGGAGAAGCCGAACTTCAGGAGAGGCTTGAATGGTGGGTGCGTAGAGCAGGACTTCATCCACGCGATCGCGAAGATCGAGGGGAAGTACGGCCTCAATTTTGCGCAGGGCCTGGTTGGCGGCATCGGCCAGTTGCGGGCCTCCCCAGGCGTGAACAAGCCGCGCACCCAGGACCAGTGCCGTGATTTCGTCGCGGTTGAACATGAGCGGAGGAATATCAAAGTCCCGACGCAGGGTGTAACCGATGCCTGCTTCGCCTTCGACAGGGACGCCGGAAAGCTGCAGGTCCTGCACGTCGCGATAGATGGTGCGCGGCGAGACCTCAAGTTTTTGGGCAAGGCTGCGTGCGGTTACGAGTCGTCCCGCACGCAAGAGTTGCACGATACGAAATAGCCGGTCGGCACGACGCATGAGGACAGTCTAGAGTCATCCTGCCGAAGTGCATAGTCGTCTTCGCGGGAGTGGGGGAACGTGGATCCCTTCACTCCGCTTCGAGACAACACTGTGCCGAGTGTGCTTGCCTTGTTCAGCGTCGACTTAGACGGATGAGTGCAGGCCGACGCGATTGCCTTCGCTGTCGATGATCTGGGCGACGAAACCCATGCCCGGGGGCAGCGCTTCCTTGGGCGCGAGGACTTTGCCTCCGGCGGTGGGCGTGCGCTCGAGCGCGCCATCCAGCTTGCCATCGCAGTTCAGGTAGATGACGACTCCGTCCTGAGAGGGCTTGGCCTTCGTGGTTTCAATGAGGCACCCGGAAACGGCGGGACGCTCGTAGGGGAAGACTGCCAGATTGTCCGATTGAAAAACGTCGCGTTTGAGCGGCAGGTCGAGGACGGTGGAGTAGAAGGTGATGGCTCGGTCGAGGTTTGCGGCGGGGATTTCAAACCATACGATGCGGGACGGCTGTGTCATTTGAGATTTCCTCCTGGTGCGTGATTTTCGAACGCAAGAGGATAGTAGGCCGAGGCTACTGACAGCATTGTGTCAGCAGTATTTGGAGACTGTGTTTGTGCGTCGGGGGCCTTGTTGCCGGCACGCAGACGATCTAGCCACCGGCAATGTACAGGAAGCGGATGAGAAACAGCGCTGCCAGCAGGTAGAGCAGCCAGTCCTGGCGATTGAATTTCCCGGCTGCGAGTTGCAGGAATGCGAAGGCGAGGATGCCGATGCCGAGTCCGTTGGCAATGGAGTAGGTGAGCGGGATCATGATGAGGGTGAGGAATGCGGGGACGGCAATTACCGGATCGGACCAGCGGATTTCGCGGATGGTGGAGAGCATCATACTGCCGACGAGGATGAGTGCGGGGGCAGTGGCTGCTGTGGGTACAGCGCCGATGAGTGGCGCGAGAAAGAGCGCAGCGAGAAAGAGTACTCCCGTGGTAATTGCGGTAACGCCGCTGCGGCCTCCTGCGGCTACTCCGGCACTGGATTCGATATAGCTGGTAACGGTGCTGGTGCCGGCGAGCGAGCCGCAAACGGTGGCGGCCGCGTCCGCGAAGAGAATCCGGCTGAGGCGCGGAATAGAGTTGTCGGACTCCACCAATCCTGCTTTCCTGGCAACGGCGAGCAGTGTACCGAGATTGTCGAAGAGATCGACGAAGAGGAAGACGAAGACAATCTCAAGCAGACCGATGTGGAGTGCGCCGCGAATGTCCAAACGAAAGGCAGTAGCGGTGATGCTGGAAAAATTGTAGGGAGCCGGATGCCAGTGGACGAGCCCGATGGGCCACGCGAGAGCGGTGGTCGCGAGAACTCCAATGAGTATGGAGCCGCGCACCTTCCATATTTCGAGCGATGCCATTATCAGCAGGCCGAAGAGAGCGAGGGCTGTTTCCGGGCGGCGCAGATTTCCAAGCGTTACCAGCGTGACCGGGTGAGCGACGATGAGTCCGGAGTTGTGCAAGCCAATGAATGCGATGAAGAGGCCGATGCCCGCCGCAACTGCTGAGTAGAGTTCGTGAGGAATGCTGCGCAGGATCATCTGGCGAATGCCGAACGCAGTGAGCACGAGGAAGATTATTCCGGAAAGAAAGACGGCTCCGAGCGCGGTTTGCCACGGTACACCCATGCCGATGACAACTGTGTAAGTGAAATATGCATTGAGGCCCATGCCGGGAGCGAGAGCGATAGGATAACGAGCGAAGGCGCCCATGAGAATGCTGCCGATTGCGGCGGAGAGGCATGTTGCGGCAGTGACTGCAGCGAGAGGCAATCCCGCCTTTTCCAGCACCGAGGGGTTAACCAGAACGATATACGCCATGGTTACAAAAGTCGTCAGCCCGGCGAGGAACTCCGTGCGCCAACTAGTGCCAAGGCGTTGAAATTCGAAGTAGCGTTCGAGCCGTAGTCGCATGCGGAGTCAAAGATAGAAAAGCACAGGAAGTGCGATAACGCGAGGATAATTCGAGGTTTGCGTGGATTGTGCGAGGTAAGAGGACGGAACTGGTCTCACTCTGTGACGAAATACCGGCTTGGTGAGTCAGCTACATGCTCAACGCAATCTCCTTCTTATTACAAAACTAAAACCATTGGCTCATCGTTGAAGTGTAACCATATCTTTTATGTCTTATCCGGTGATCATCCAGGGCGGAATGGGTGCTGGCGTATCGGATTGGCGTCTGGCAAACACAGTCGCTCGTCTTGGCCAGCTTGGCGTTGTCTCAGGCACAGCTCTCGACGAGATACTTGCGCGTCGCTTGCAGGACGGCGATGAGGGCGGCCACATGCGCCGCGCGCTCGCTGCGTTTCCCATGAAGGCGATGGCTGAGCGGATCCGCGACAAATACTACATTGCCGGTGGACGAGGAAAGACTGTTCCTTACATCACGATGGCAAAGCACACGAAAGAAGGTCCGCGCGACGTGCAGGAAATGTGCATGGTTGCGAATTTCGTGGAGGTATGGCTTGCGCGCGAAGGCCACAGGAACCTGGTCGGCATAAATTATCTGGAAAAAATTCAGATGCCGCACCTGGCATCGATGTACGGAGCGATGCTGGCGGGAGTGGATTACGTATTGATGGGTGCCGGCATTCCGATTCGCGTGCCGGGCATACTCGACCATTATGTAAACCACGAGGCCGCGACTTATACGCTGCACGTAGTCGGCGCGCGGGAAGATGATGACACCACGATGCATTTTGTGCCGCGCGAGTTCGTCACTGTGGAACTACCTCCGCTAAAGCGACCGATGTTTCTTGGGATCATCGCGTCCAACACGCTTGCAGTTACGCTGCTGAAAAAGGCGAACGGCAAAGTGGATGGGTTTGTGATTGAAGGACCCACAGCGGGCGGTCACAACGCACCGCCGCGCGGCAAGATCATTTTAGACGAAGCCGGAGAGCCAGTTTACGGCGACCGCGACGTTGTGGATCTGGCGAAGATCGCTGAGCTGGGCGTGCCGTTCTGGCTGGCTGGCGGTTACGGATCCGCTGCAGGGCTGAAGCAGGCACTTGCGGCTGGCGCGACCGGTATCCAGGTGGGTACGGCATTTGCGTTCTGCAACGAATCCGGCATGCGCGCGGATTATAAGCGGCGCCTGATCGCGAAGAGTATTGCCGGCGATGCGAGAGTGTTCACGAACCCGGTCGCGTCTCCTACCGGTTTTCCGTTCAAGGTCGCACAACTGGAAGGCACTACATCGGAGTCGTCGATTTACTTGCGCCGCCCGCGCATCTGCGATCTGGGGTATCTACGTGAACCTTACAAAACGGAAGACGGCGCAGTAGGGTATCGCTGTTCCGCCGAACCTGTCACCATCTACGTTTCCAAAGGTGGCAAGGTGGAAGATACAGTGGGCCGGCAATGCGTATGCAATGCGCTGATGGCCAACATCGGCATGTCGCAAACGCGCGCCGGTGGAAAGCACGTGGAAGTCGGGCTGGTGACGACCGGCAATGACCTGGTCGACATCAAGCGTTTTCTTGAGCCGGGACAAACGAGTTATTCGGCCGCTCACGTGATCGAGAATCTGCTTGGCCTCAAGAATGACGCGGTCGAATTAGAAGCACTTCAGGCCGCCGGAGTGGGCAGCCTGAAGTAGTGATCGCGCGAACCGCTTAGTTCGCGGCGGTGGACATTTTCTTCGAGCTGACTTCGATTTCATTTACAACTTGCTGAACGTTAGGCACCTGCTTCGCGAGCGCTGCAGCCTCTTGACGCTGTTTCGATGTTTTCACGGACCCCTTCAACATGAGCGTGCCGTTCTTCGCGTCGTAGCTGATGCTCTGGTCGTCAAGGTTCTTGTGTGCCTTCAAGGCAGCCTTGTAGTTGCTCTCAATCGCGTCGTCCAAGTTCGAGTCAACCGACTTCGCCTGGCTCTCAGCGCCTGCCGGACGAACACCGATTTGATTTGCGACCACGTATCCGGGAGCCGCACTGCCGGCCAGTGTTGCAGCCTGGTTCTTCTGATCTTCCGATTGCACGTCGCCTGTGAGCGTGACTACACCCTTGTCGCGATCTTCAGAGACGCTGACATCTCCGAGGCTGTTAGCTTTGAGACTGGAAACGACATTGTCCTTGACGGCCGGGTGTTGCGGCTTATCGCATCCGGTCGCCAACCCCATCCCCAGTAAGCCGATTGCAAGAACTATCTTTGCGTTGTGCATAGCAAATCCCTCTTCCTTCTGATTCCAGCCGCAGCCGTAACCTTGCTTAACCGGTCTGCCTTGGCCGATTCCAAAAAGATAGATGCAGCGTTAGTGAAACTAGCTGGTTGGAGAATCGCAGCGGATGCTTGCGTTTTGCTTTTCAATTTTGGCGACATGAAGGCAACCTTTCTCGTGTCCTGATATGCTCGGCGTATGTTCGATCCGGTTGCGTCAAGCGATAACGCTCTGCTGATAACGGAAGAGCTGCTGGTGTTTGCAACAGTGATTGGATCTGTCGCAGCAATGCCTGCGCTGATTGAATTTATTGCGGAGCGACGCAAGCGCAGAGAACGAATTGGTCTGAGTCTTGAAGATGAGCCGGTCAGTTCCCTGCACCCTCGGCTTGCGGGTATGGATGGGCTGCTGGAGAGTATTGCCGACCTTATCGACCGCGCGCGGAGTCCTTCGCTCTATCGCGAATTAAAGATAGGCAACGAAGTGCTGATTATCGGCCCGAACCAGAGCGGCAAGAAAAGCCTGGCGCATAAGATCGCACTGATGGCGGGCATGGAACGCGTGATCACTGTTTACAATCCCCGCGACAGCGACGCCCTCGCGAAGGCAAAGGGCCTTGTGCGCGGCTACAAGCGACCTAAAGTGCTGCTGTTGCTTCCTAGAATTGATCTTGCGTATCAGCAGAGCAATCCAGAACTGCTCACCGAATTGGACGCCCTGATTGAGACTACGTCGGAACGGCAGAATGTACTGGTGATTGCGACGACTGTTGCGTTCGAGTCGGACAGCGACCTGGATAATATGTTTGGCATCAAGATCGCGCTTCCGGGAGCCGAGGTAAAACATCGCAGCCGACGTTCCATTCCTGCCGACGCGCAGCGGGTGCTTGCCGAAGTAGCGGAGTATTATTTGCGAACCGCGGTTGCACGAGGATTTAAATTGGACGGATTGACGGAGGGGCAATTCTGTGAGCGCATTCTGGAATGTGTGATCAATCCTGCGGAAATTGAAGACATCGTTGTGCTGTGCGAGACAGCGGCCTTGTTTCGCAAGCGGGTACGCAATGCGGGCGGGCTGGTGTTCACGCGTGAGATTCTAGAGACCGCGATCGGCCGCGTGGTCGTCGGCTAGGAATGAAATTCTCTACGACGGATTTGTCTGGAAGGTTGCGACGACGACCTTTTGGCGGTAGAGTTCGAGGGTTCCGTCCGTGATCTTCCATGAGTCAACTGACTGCAGCGTTTTGACAAAATCGGACTCCATGTTTCCCATTTTTACGCAAGCTTTCCGCGTCATTGCGAAATCGCTGTTGACCGTGAGCTTGTCATCACTGAGCGAAAAGGTTCCCATGAAGCGATTGCATCCGGAGAAGCCCGCAATGCGGGACCCGTCTTCAATCAATGTGAACTCAGGGATCATGGGCGGCTTGGGGTCGAGCGGCTTACCGTTCAACGTTACAAGTTTCCAGGGACGGCCAAGCAGTTTCGGCGCGGTCTTGGCGGCGGGAGGCTGAGACGACGCGGCTTCGGGCTGCTGCATCTTGGTTAGCGAGAAGGCTGTCGAGCTGACTGCCGCTCCAAGAACAAGGAGAGCCACCGAGGTCATGCTCTTTACGCGGCCATGGCTGAGATGGATGCCCTTCATTCAAAACTCCTGGTTGATTGTGAAAGGAATGCGCGAAAGAAGGTCTTTCGCGCATCTTCGCTACTAAGCTAGTTTATAAGCTGGAGCGCTGCCGGTGCGCAATGGCAGTGCCACCGACAGGCACCACGCAGGGTACTAGAGCAGGAGGCCAGTTGGTCACGATTAGAACAGCGAGTCGGCGCAAATTGGAGAGATCGCACTGGAGAAGAAGAGGATGATTCGTTCGCGGATGCTGTTGACGGCTGTGCTGCTTTGTGGCGCGATGGCGCTTTCGGCAGAGTCGTTGCCCGGAACCGAGGGGGAGAATCTTCTGGGGCAGAAAGTGAAGATCGCCGATTCTCTCAAGGGAAAAATCGGAGTGCTGGTGATTGGATATTCGAGGTCAGCTGGCGAGATTACCGCGGCTTGGGACAAGCGCTTGAGTGCGGACTATGCGAGTAACCCCGCCGTGACGATATACCAGATCCCCATGCTGGGGGGCGCCCCGGGATTTATCCGGGGAACGATTGTAAGCGGGATGAAGAAAGGCGTTCCTGCGCCGAAGCAGGCAAACTTTATTGTCGTGGTGAAAGATGAAGATGAGTGGAAGCGCGTGGGCGGTTATCAGAAAGGCGAGGATGCGTATGTCGTGATCGTGGACAAGACTGGCGAGATTCGCCAACACAGTCCGGCGGATGCGAAGCTTGGCAACTACTCTTCCGTGCACGATCAGATCGAGAAATTGATCTCGCGATAGAGAATTGGCGAAGTGTGCGCAGACATCTAAGCGATAGGCCGCGCGCGCAAGCTACGAAGGCTGCCGCCTGATTCTTGAAGGGAACTGCAGGAGGAATCCGCACTGTGGCCGGTCCCGATTTACCGATGGCCCTGGGTCCCGTGGGTCGTCACGACCACAGCACGTCTTGAAGCGGCGAAAGACTACTGCCCGAAGTGCGCGGCATTCTTCGCTGCGAAATCCGCCTTCTCCGCCGACAGTTCATCCAGTGGATAGATGGCGCCGTGGGGGCAGGTGGTGATGCAATTGCCACAATCGATGCACTCTTCAGGATTGATAAATAACTGGGAGACCTCGTCACTACCAGCTTCGTCTTTCGCGGGGTGAATCGCATAGGTGGAACAGGAATCAACGCACAGAAAATCTTTTTCACATGCATCGGTAATGACGTAGGCCATAAAACTCTCCCAGCTTTTATAATCCTGGCTGTCGAAATCTGGTGCGTTCCGCCCCAGCCAATTCCAAACTAAGGGATCGGCGGTTCCAGGTCGGTGACAACAGTCACACCTGTGGGGAAAAAATAGCCCCGCAAAAGCAGCGAACACACATCGCCAATGGAATCTAATGGCGGAGAGGATCCGGCACGAACTGCCGCCGGAAGGCTGACGATCTGCAGCTATTCAGGAATTAGTTCGAAAGTGTGCGGCTTGGGTTGAGCGTTGCGATGCTCTCCCTCCGTGAGCACTTTATCTAGTTGATTGAGTGCCTCAACCGCAACCGCCGCATTCGGAATTTCCGTTCCCTGATAATTCATGTCGAAGCGCGTGGCATTCAACTTGGCGCGATCATCGCCGCTCCAGTCAATGCTTCTCGCCTGATACAGCATGGGCGTCTCCATGAGCGCCAGGTTCACGCCAGTTTCCAACTCAGTCTGCGTGAAGCTTCCGATCCTCGTCCCGTCGATGGTTAGCGTGTAACGTCCTGGATTCAGGCCGACGGCGCGAAGCATCTGTTGGTCGAGCGAGGAGAGATCGGCGGCCTCTACCACGAGCGCAGTAGATGGATCTCGCATTTCCAGCGGAAGTGGAAGCGCGCGATCCAACTGCGTCCAGCGAATGCCACCACTCGTTTTCGCAATATCGCTGATGGCTGTGTTCTGCTTTGCGGGGGCCTGTGCGTGCGCGGCATCAACGGTCACGCTGCTGACGAGAGGATCCAGGTTCCAGGCACGCAGAAGCGCCATGGCCAGTATCCAGTGTGCCTGGGGCGAAGGGTGAACGCGGTCAGGAAGAAATCCGGCGGTGAGAAGTGCATTCTGTCGCATGGCAGCGCTGAGCGCAGTGGTGGTTGGAAGATTGAAGTCGACGTACGCGAGACCTTTCTCTTTGGCAAGTGCCGCATTGAAATCGCCATATCGAACCAGCACTTCGTTGTAGCCGGGTATAAGGGAAGGGTGAGCTTGTTCATCATAAGGAGATGGGCCGATGAGAGTGAACCGTGCCGACGGGAAATCCTGCTGAAAGGCTGCAAGCAGCTTGCGATATCCGGTTGAGTACACCTCAAAATTCTTGTTGTAATCCGCCGTATAGCCGCCGTCATTCATGCCCAGCATGATGGTTACGACGGTGGGGTGAAAAGGGGCCACATCGCGCGCGAGGCGCTCCATTGAAGTACCTGCGCCACCACCGCTGACCCTGTCGCCGCCCATTCCTGCGTTGTAAAAATCGATATGCATCGCGGGATAGCGCGCGATGATAGATTCTTCAACGTACTTGGTATAGAGCCGCTGCGCGGTGATGCTGTCGCCATAGAAAACGACGCGATCGCCATCCTTGAGCGCGAAGGGTACGCTGCTGCCGGTCTGTGCGCGTACGGGAAGAGAGGTGAACAGGACAGAGAACAACAGGGCGGCGACGACGTGGGCGGCAAAGCTTGGACCATGGCGAAGAACGGGATTTCTCATGCAGCTTTTTTACACCTCGCCGGCGGAAATGAGAACCATCTGGCACACGTTGACATCGTGCAGAGATTGAGTGAGGATGCTGTTTCCCTGTCTTGAGGTGAATCTCCGCGGCGAAGATCTGGGGTGATGAAACTTCGCTGCCAACATGAGGACCAGATGCAACTTGTGAAGTGTGCGGTGACCGCGCTGATGGCGTGTGGAAGCTTGTTGAGTGTGCTCGACGGATACGCTCAACAAGCGGCGACGAAGGCGAAGGATGCTTCCGCCGAACCAATCAAAGTTATCTTTGACACCGACATAGGTGACGATGTCGACGATGCCTTCGCTCTGGCCTTGCTGGTGTCGAGGCCGGAGGTAAAGCTCCTCGGTGTGACCACCGCGTGGGGCGATACTGCATTGCGAGCGCGGCTGACTGCGCGCTTTCTGGCCAGTGGTTACAGCGGCATTCCGATCTATGCCGGACCAAAGACGGTGAGCAAGGCGACTTTTTCGCAGGCCCCCTATGCGATGGCGTATCCCGCGAAAGACTGGCCGGATGCGACCGCGTTCGTTCTGGATGAGATTCGGAAGTATCCGGGACAAATCACACTGATCGCGGTAGCCCCCTTCAGCAATGTTGGCGCACTGATTGATCGCGATCCGGCGACCTTCCGTAAACTGAAGCGGATTGTTCTGATGGGCGGCAGCGTTCACCGGGGCTACGGGGATCTGGGCTATCCGTGGAGTACGCCGGTAAAGGCGGGTCCCGAGTACAACGTCGATTCCGATGTTGCCTCGAGCAAGAAGCTTTTTGCGGCGGGCGTTCCGATCGCGATGATGCCACTCGACTCTACACAACTGAAGCTGGACGAAGTGAAACGCGATGCTCTCTTCAGTCACGGCTCGGCTATGACGGACAACCTCACGCTGCTGTATCACCAGTGGAGCGCATCCACCGGCAGTCCGACGCCGACGCTATTCGATGCAATGGCGGTTGCCGCTGCGATTCGTCCTGACCTTTGCCCGACGACGCCAATGCATATCCGCATTGACGATCAAGGCGGCACAATCGCGGAAGCAGGCGAGCCGAACGCGGATGTGTGCCTGCAGTCGGACACCCAGAATTTCTTCAACTTCTATCTCACGAGCGTATTGAAGTAGCGCGGTTCTTCACGCGCGCACGGTTTCATGCGAGGCGCAAATCAATCACGCAAACGGACTGCTCCGGGGCGCGGGCTGGAAGGCGCAGCCTGATGGCGCTGGACGATTGCGTGAACGGAACTTGAGATCCTCCGATCAGCATTTTTGCGGAGATTATCTTTGGGCCGAGCGGCGGTAGCTGCAGGCTGGTTGAAGGCCACTCAAATACATGGACATAGATGTGTCGAGCCTTCGCGGTGGTGCGAAAGGCCGTCTGCCCTTGTATCGGCCCATAGGTAGTTCCGTAGATCGCCGCACCGTTTCCGTCCAGCCACTTACCGACGGCTAACAGGCGCTCCTGAAACTCCGGTTGAATGGTGCCGTCGGGTCCCGGTCCCACGTCGAGGAGAAGATTGCCGCCACGGCTGACAACTTCAACCAGGCTGCGGATCAGAATATCCGCAGATTTGTACTTGTGATCGTTACGATTGTATGCCCAGGTTTCGTTGATGGTCATACAGGACTCCCACAATCGAAAATCCTCCGGGCGAGGTACCGCGTTTGATGGCCGGTCTGCATCTTGGTGCACGGGGCTATCGAGCCGCATGGTTTTTACAGGGATTGTTTTGGGAATAAATTGCTCGGGCGTGTCGTAGTCGCCTCCACCCAGTCGATTGTTAACCAGTGTAAGCGGCTGGCGGCGGTGAATCTGGTCAAGGAAGCGTGGGCCATCAAATTGTGGAGTCTGCTCGGCCACCACCTTATCAAACCAGATCGTCGCCACCGCACCGTAACGAGTGAGCAGTTCATCCAGTTGTAGGGACATGTAATCGAGATAGATAGGCCATTGAGGGCGCTCGGGTTCGCCTTTGTAATTCGTGGCTATCGGTTTTGACGTGTCGCGGAAATCCGGGTGATTTTCATCTGGCGGCGAGTAGTAGAATCCCACCGGCATATTCTGCCGCGCACAGGCCGCCGATAACTGCGCGACAATATCCTTGCCGTATGGGGTGTTGGTGATCTTGTAGCGCGTGTAGGCGGAATCGAACATGCAGAAGCCGTCGTGATGCTTGGTAGTAAACACCATGTATCGCTGGCCCGCGGATTTGGCGAGGCTAACCCACGAGTCCGGATCGAAGTTCGCAGGATTGAATCGCTTGGGGAGAGCAATGTATTCGGCTTCAGAAATTCCACCGGGAGTGGGTACAAGAACAGGCCACGAGGCCTCCACGCTGGCCACGGAGTACGGCCCCCAGTGAATGAACATGCCAAACTTTGCGTGGCTGAACCATTGGGTCCGTTCGCTTGAGATGATGCTTGATTGCAGCGCGCTGAGTTGGGGCATTGCTGAAGCGCAGACGGTAGCCGCCGCGCTTTTGAGCAGATTGCGACGCGTGAGGTTCGAAGGCATGATGGCAATCATCTTACCTTCGTGGAGTTAAGTCGAGTATCTTTGACCGATGCAAAACGGGACATCCAGTTTGCGGAATGTCCCGTTTAGAAAGCCGCTAATTGATTACTTGCCCGGGATTCGAGTCCTGCGAATCCGCAGTGGGAGCGGGCGGTTGCTTCTCAGCAGACTTGAGATTGATGGTGGAACGGCGCTTCCTTTTAACGGGCGGAGCGGAATTTGGTGGCCGCTGTTTTCCACTGCCACTTCTTCGTCCCGTTGGGCTCTCAATCACGGCGCGCATCCAGTAGTCGCCCTGCGGCGTCTACTTCGATGCCGTGGACTTCACGCTCAAATCCAGGAAAGCGCTTGCCGAACTCTTCCATCGCTAGGATGAGGCGGATCACCGGGCTGTCGCGGACCGCCGAGGCGTTCGCCCGGCATGCTCATCGGGATGCCCGGAGGGTAGGGAACGAGCATGACGGCTGCGATACGGCCGGCCATGTCGGCTGAACTTGATCTTCTCCGTCTCATTTCGTAACAGCTTCTGATACGTTTGCGCGGGAGTGAGCACAGGATCGAAATCTTCGTCGCATGCTTCCCCAACAAGGCCGGCAAGATTCAGCTGGACCATCGCCGCGTGCATCTCGTCGCTCAGTTCTTTCAGTGTGACGTTGCGATAGCGCGTCGGGTACTTCGAAACCAGCTCGGGGAGTGCCTCTTCGAGGGACGCTTCAGAATCGTAGAGGCGCTTGAACTCGAAAAGATTTTCAAGCAGGCTGCCCCACTTGCCTTTACTGGTGCCGACGGAGAAGAGCACGAGCACGGTGTAATCGCCGGTGCGCGCAATTTCGACTCGGCGTCCGTCGAGAAATTCGGTGAGGATGGCTGCGGGGATTCCCCACTCACTCACCTGCCCTTGCGCGTTGACGCCCGGCATCAGGATGGTGACCTTCGTCGGGTCGAGCATGCAGTAATCGTCGGCGACGTCTTCGTCCTGGAAGCCGTGCCAATCGTCGCCGGGCTTGAGCGTCCAGCAAGCTGGAGTCAGTCGAGAGCAGCGTGTCCGGAGCCTCTTCAAAGATGTAGTGCCTGCCCGCTGAGCGAGTCGGTCACCATGTCCGGCTGGAAGAGGCGAAAGAACCAGCCATCACCTCCCTCCTCCGCAGAGCGCAGACGATGCGCTACCGAGGCCATGGCCTTGCGGAAGCTGATGGCGTCCTGAATGGTTTCGTACATCAACGTAGGACCGGCAGGCTCATCCATCATGGCCGCCGCCACGTCCAGCGATGCGATCAGCGGATAGAACGGCGAGGTGGTGCCGTGCATCATGAACGACTCATTGAACTGATCGAACTCCAGCGGCGCCCGCGGGCTCAGCTTGATGTGCACCATCGATGCCATGGAGAACGCTGCCAGCATCTTGTGCGTCGACTGCACTGCGAAGAGTGGTGGGACGATTCGGCATCTCATCCGGCACATCCATCGCAAAGCGTCCGCGATAAATCTGGTGGAACTTCGCATAGGCATACCACGCCTCGTCGAAGTGCACGCGGGGCACGCTCTGCGCCAACTCCGCCACCACGCGATTGACGTCGTAGCAGAGGCCATCGTAGGTGGAGTTGGTGACGACAGCGTAAGTGGGAGTTTGCGACCGAGCGCCCGCAGCGAGGGGACTCTTCTCGATGATCTGCTTGATGAACTCCGGGCTGAACCGCTTAATCGGAACCAGTCCTATCATGCCGTAGCCATTGCGCGTCGGCTTCATGTAGACGGGGCGGGCGCCGGTGACGGTGAGCGAATGACAGATGGACTTGTGGCAGTTGGCATCGGCCAGAACGATATCGTCCTGTGCGATGACGCCGTGACCAACAATCTGGTTTGAGGTGGAGGAGCCGCCGAGAACGTAGAAGGTCCAATCGGCGCCGAAGATGCGGGCCGCGTTGCGCTCCGACTCGCCCGGAGGTCCGATGTGATCCAGCCAGGAGCCAAGCGGTGAAGTCGAGATGCCCAGATCGGAGCGCATCAGGTTTTCACCGAAGAAGCGGTGAAACTCCATGCCTACCGGATGCTTCAGAAACGCAACGCCGCCCATGTGGCCGGGCGCGTCCCATGAGTACGCGCCCTGGTCGTTGTACTTCTTCAGCTCGCGGAAGTAGGGCGGCAAAAGCTGCTCGTTGTATCGATCGACGGCGAAGTCGACGCGGTTCGCGATGAAGGCCGGCGTGTCGCCAAAGAGGTGGATGTATTCATGCACCTGCTTGACCACTTCGAGTGGAAGCTCGCTGACCAGCGTCCGATCTGCGATGAGGAAGATCGGGACCTTCTTGTTGCGGCGGCGAACGACGCGAATAATTCGCAGCGCGGCGCGTTCGTCAAATTGATTTTCGCCCGAGGTCCCAGTCCAGCAGGATCGCACTGTGCGAAGGATCCGACTTTACCAGCGACAGTCCGTCTTCAGGAGTCGAAGTGCGAACGACTTCATAGCCCTCTTCCTGATCGCGTCGACCAGGCGCTCCATGGCGCGATCCGACACCGAATCCGTTCCACCAACTTCACTGGCAATCAACAGCACCCAACGACCTTCGCTCATTTACGGCCCTCAATTCGTAATCAAATCGTGCAGCGCGAGTCGTCCGCATTCTTCGAGTGCGCGGGCACTCTACCTTGGACAGCTTTTGGATTAGCGGGTCGCGGTGGGCGACGGGCTGATTCGGGACCGAAAACGGCGGCAAGTCTCAATTTTAGAACAGCATTTCGTGGCCTGCGATTCTGTGTTGAACTGGGCTGTTTTTTCATCCGGCATACACACTCCGTGAGGTAAAACGGAGGGGTATTTTTCGAGGTGGAAATTTGCGGGTGTTCGATGCGTTTTGTTCTTTTTGGGAAAACGGAAAAAACGCGTTTTTTTGCATGTTTTCCGGAAGCGGATGGAGGAGCATAATTCCCATTAAGTTGCTTATTTATATAGGCTTATGCGAAATTTTATGAATGCGCGAATTGATGCTTTTTAGCATGCTAAATGGGCCTTAAATGCGTAGGTTTGCACGCATTTGTCGGGGTTACAGTTTTGGGATTCTGTAACCCCATGTGGTAACGGAAAGAGGCTGCTGTTTGCAGATTGGATAATAGGTCGGGACGGGAAACGAGCCCGCTTCCATGGTGGATGGACGGGGTGGTACTGCGGCACGGGATCCGGCTCCTCTGTTGTACGGTATCCGGCTTCGCTGTTGTACGGTATCCGGCGCTGTTCATGAGATGGCAGGTGGCTGAGTTGCCATCGAGCTGAGCGCGCGGCCGTGAATCGCGAAAAATGGAGCGGAGTTGCCTACGAGGAAATGGCGGCTGCGAATCGCGGAAAACGAATGGAGCGGAATCGCTTCCGCTCCCCCGCACTTCAGGATTTTTCGTGATGATTATTTGGCCGGAACAGAATGCGTTTGAGGACTGCCCTTCTTGGCAGCAATTTTCTCGGCAACACCGGGATCCAGATCTACAGAGGTACCTGTTGCTGTCAAAACCCCCACGAGATATTCCCCAGTTCCATACTTGTGAAAGACCACTTCTATGCCACTCTTGGAGGCTTTGGTGGATGGATGCCCCAGGACATCGACCTGGTGGGTGCCAGCACTATTCGCAACGACGTATATGGAAGGGTCATCCTGCGACTGTTTAAAGGAATACGTTCCAGCAGGCATTTTGGCGCCCCCGGCGTAAAAGGTTGTTGCCATAGTGAACTTTGCGCTGAGCCCCATATCCTGGGCCGTCGCCGGCAACCCACCCAGCAAAGTCACCACGCTTAATGCAAGGGTTAGTGCAGTAATTTTCTTCATTTCAGCCTTTCCTCGGGGATTCGATCCATTTTGATGAAACTTAGAATTGGCTGGAAGCCGGCCCGAGATTCTACTTCTTTTACTTCATTGCGTCCGCAGTTTTTTTGCTCGCGACCTTGATTCCGGTAGCAGTTTTTTCGCCGGCTTTTTCGGTGTACTTCACGGTGACCTTGCTACCCTCTGCTATTCCCTTGCCTGTGTCCACAGTGCCCTTGGCCGTGGCCTTGGCCGTATCCACGCTGCCCACTTTCACGCCCTTAGCGGTATCCTTGGCGCCCTTTACGACCGTGCTGTCCGTCCACTTGATCGTGTGTTCTGTGCCGTCGCCGGTCTTAACCACCATCGTCTTAGTGGCCTTATCTACGCTCTTCACTGTTCCGCTTATCGCGTGCACTACGTCCTCGGCGAACGCACTCTGCATTCCGATCGTTAGGGCAAAGGCCACCACTCCCGGCCAACACCATGCTGAACAACTTCGAATGACGTGACATAGTTCTCCTTTTTTTGGAAAATATTCCAGAGGCGAGGAAAGCATATTGCTCTCCTCGCCTCTGTGTCTACATTGTGTCGACCTTTTCAAGTCCTGGTTTTCACGTGACGAAGCTAGCCCGTGAATCACCAGGCTTTATTCGCCGGCGTGGCTGACGGTTTTTGCGTTCTTCATCGCGGTGATGATCTGCTCAAGGTTGTAACTCGACGGGTCCTGCATCGGCGGGAATGTCCTGTAGGACTCGAGTTCCTTCAGCCACAACAGTTGCCCGATGGGAGCCAGGTTCCAGTCATAGATGTAGGCGGTACTCGGCGAACCAATCGAACCTCCCATACCGAGTATGGTCTTGGGGTCGTCAACGGTCGCCTGTTCAAAGGGATCGCGCTTGATGTTCTGGATCTGCGTCCAGTGGTAAGTGGTGGCTCCCGTCAGACCACACGTTGGACATGCGCCCACCATGGTGTAGTAGAACTTCCAGTTCTTGTAGCGCACGGCGGAGGGATCGATCCCGTGTAGTAGAAGAAAGTGTCGCGAGCCGAATTTGACGTTCCTTCGAGATAGTCGCGCTGGTCAACGCCGTCGAGTGTGGTCTTGACGATTCCGGGATATTTTCCGGCCTCGATCTGCTTCTTCAACCCGTCGCCTGTCGGGCCACCGGCGATATCCACGAAGGTCGGGAGCCAATCCAGGCTAGCGAAGATTTGGTTCTTCACCGTGCCCGGCTTGATGTGTCCCGGCCAGCGAACAACCAAGGGGGCGCGCATTCCACCTTCCCAGGTGGTGAGCTTGCCGCCATGAAATGGGGTGACGCCGCCGTCTGGAAAGGTGATCGCCTCAGCGCCGTTATCGGTGGTGAAGACCACAATCGTGTTGTCGAGTTGGCCCATGTCCTGCTAGCTTCTGCAGGACAACGCCGATGTTGTCGTCCATTTGCTTCATGCCGGCTTCGTTGAGACCCCAGTCCTTTCCGCCCGGCTCACCGATCATGGCTTCATACTTGGGCGAAAGCACGGTGGTGATGTGCATGCGAGCGGGGTTGTACCAGACAAAGAACGGCTTGTTGGTTTTCTTCGGGTCGTTGCGATCGAGGTAGTCGACGACCTTGGCGGAGATCTCCTCATCCACTGTCTTTGAACGTTCCAGGGTGAGCGGACCTTCGTCATGGCAACTCTGATTCTTCTCCGATCCGTCGGACGATTTACACCAGATGACAGGCCGCGGCGGCATCATGCAGAGTGTCGTTCTGGGATCGACAGCGCCGGGAACTTCCGGCAGGCCGTTCACCGGCGAGTTCTTGCATGGCGGAACGATCGCCTGCTCGGTAGGGGTCTTGTTGATGTCGGGGAAGCTTACGCCCTGCATTGCGTCCAGGTGATAGAGATATCCCCAGAATTCCTGGAAGCCGTGCGCTGTGGGCAATGCCGCAGTGTGGTCACCCAGATGATTCTTTCCGAATTCGCCGGTGTTGTAGCCAAGGTCGCGGAGGAAGACGGCCAGGGCAGGCGTTCCGGGAAGCAGGTAGCTCGTGCTGCCGGGCAGTTGCGGCATGATCATGCCGGTGCGCAGCGGATGCATGCCGGTGAAGAAGGCATTGCGTCCAGCGGTGCAGCTTTGCTCCGCATAGTAGGTCATGAAGATTGCGCCTTCGTTGCCGATGCGATCGATGTTGGGCGTTTCGCCGACCATGAGGCCGCGATGATAGATGCTCGGCTGCATCCAGCCAATGTCGTCGCCCATGATGAAGAGGATGTTTGGTTTTGAAGATGTGGGTGCGTTTTGCGGCTACTCCGCAAGCGGCGGTAAAGGGGGAAACTGCGAGGGCCCCAAGCATCAACTTATAAAGCGACTTGCCAAATTTCATACGGCCTCCGACATTTACAAATCTCTACAATCGCGAGCGCAGGGATATCGCGCGTACCTATCAGATTGTCGGGCGATTATAGGCAATTGAGTTGGCCCAAGATATTGGCAAAAATACTAGGGGGGATACTGGTTCTTCCTAGAGAACCACCCATGCTGGACTGACCGCCTATCGCATTTTTAGGTTTCGGGGTGATGTACCGAGGGAACAAACAGGTGAAGCCCCTAAAAAAGAGGCGCGCATTTCTGCGCGCCCATTGTAGAGGGTGGGAAAGAGGTTAATCCGTCGAAATTGCTTTTGGCATATTGTTGGGATCCAACGACGGCACCGGGTTCTTGGGATGCTGCAGGTCCGGGATCAGGTCGGTCGACGCACCACCCGGGAACCGCTGAATACTTGGATACTTCATGATCGACCTATCAAATTCGACAAGCGCCGCAGAGAACAGTGCGGCCGACCACCCATTGTCTTCGCCAGCGTATCGTCCCGGCGATGTCCGTAATCCATTCATTTCGCCTTCCGCTCCGTTGAAGATCATGTCGTATCTCTCAAACGGATCCATGGTGAGGTTATAAACGGCGGGAATGGAACCGACCCCTTGAGTAGGTCCCAGCCAGGAATCCTTCGCAGTCCAAATGAACTTCCATGCGATCCTCAACCAGGGTTGCTGGGGATCTCCTCCGATATCTGTGCGAATTGCGTTGAGATACTCGCCATTGATGTAGACCCAGGAGTTGCGAGCCGAGTGGTCGGACTTGCCCAGGATGTAGGCGCTGTTGTCGATGCTGTCGAAGTATATGGGTTTGCCGTTGTTGTCCTTCATTTCGCCGGTAGGTGGAGGAGTGATGCCCGCCATCGCCGCCAGCGTGGACCAGCAATCGATGTGCGACATCATTTCGCCGTACTGTACGCCCGCCGGAATGTGTCCGGGCCACGTCATGATGGCAGGAACACGCCAGCCGCCTTCAAACGCCGAGCCCTTCTCACCGCGAAATGGGGTAGTCCCGGCATCGGGATAGGCATCCAGCCAGGCACCGTTATCGGCGGTTAGGATGACGATGGTATTGGGGGCGTCGGCACGAATTTCATCGAGTACCTTGCCGATGTCGGCGTCCATTTCCATCAGCGAATCGGAATAGTCACCCAAGTGTGACTTGCCGCGGAAATCCGGCGCCGCATTGGTTGGGTTGTGCATCTTGATCCAGTTCACGTCCATAAAGAAGGGCTTGCCGCTCTTGGCGTGTTCTTTGATGTAAGCAACGGCGTAGTCGGCCTGGCGTTCGTCCATCGTCGCCATGTAGTCGTAGGTGATGGTGGCTACGCGCTTGGCGGGCTGTCCTGCGACACCTTCCCACTCGCCTAGGTTTACGACGGTGTCCCACATTTTCTCGAATTCGGCGTTGTAAGACGGGAACCACGGGTGGAAATTCCTGGAGGTATCAGGGTAGGAATACACACCGGCGTAGTAGGCGGCGAATTCCTTCATTTCGTCGAAGCCGTGATTGGTGGGATAGGCCGCGGGCTTGTCGCCGAGATGCCACTTGCCTGAGAAGTATGTGGAATAGCCGTTCTTCTTGAAGAACTCCGCAATGGTGGGGGTCTCTGGCCTGAGGTAGTTTTCGTCGCCGGGTGCAACCACGATCGACAGGGCGGAGCGGATGGGAATGCGACCAGTAATGAAGGAAGCGCGACCTGCGGTGCAGCTTGCCTGACCGTACCAGCTGGTGAAGACCGCTCCTTCTTTGGCCATCTTATCAATGTTGGGGGTGGGGTGGCCGAGAGCGCGACCTCCGCCCGAATAGGCACCGAAATCATTCCAACCGGTGTCGTCCGTCATGAGCATTACGATGTTGGGCTTTGAGGAGGTGGGCGCGTTTTGTGCGACGGCGCCGACTGCAGTGAAGGTTGAGACGACAACAGCCTCAAGCATCCACTGAAGGGGGGACTTACGAAAATTCATATGACCTCCGACATTGAGACATCTCTACAATCGCGAGTATGGGGAATACCGCGTTCTCCTGATCTATTGCTCGGGAAGTATATGGCGATTGCAGCCGGGGGGGGTATTAGTAAAAGTACCAGTCAATCATCTTTTAATTTGAGAGCAGTGCGGCCCACGGGCACCTGGCTGTGAAGCATGATGAGGCTGAAGTGAGTGGGCGGCTCTTGACGAAACAGCAAACGCGCACGGCCGAGTTCCGGCGTGTGCGTTCAAGCTTTCGTTCTAGCGGTGATTGGTTGACGGTTGTAAATGCGTTGAATTTTTGCTACTTCTCAAACGCGAAGATCTGCTTCCAGTCGTCTTGTCATGCTGATGACGATCCAGCCGTTCTTGATGGCCATGTCGTAGTAATCCTGGGGGAAAGGCTCCCATTTTGGGAGCGGGCAAACCTTTTGCGGGGCCGTAGGCGTACTCGCGTGCGGCATCGTCGTGAAGCACGAGCATGGAGAGTCGTGCGCCGTCTCCCGCCGTGGTGTACTGCAACATCTGTTCGTCGCCGGTGGTGTTTCCAAAGGCGGCATGGGGACGACGGCCGATCATGAGGTGAATGCCTTCGACCTTTCCGGCATTGTTGTTGTTGAGGAGCATTTTGGGAAGTTTGGTGAGGATGGGTTTGCCGTCTTTGTCGTAGGTGAGTTTGACGGCGCCAACGGTGCCGACCACCTGTTCAGGCGGGATGCCGTATGTCTTTTCAGAGAAGACGCGAACAAAATCCTGGCCGCCGCCGGTGACGATGTAAGTTTTGTAGCCCATGTCTCGCAGGTAGTGAAGCAATTCCCGCATGGGCATGTAGGTCAAATCGGTATAGGGGCGATGCCACTTTGAATCCCTGGCAGTGGCCAGCCAACCTTTCACTTCCGCATCGAACTGATCGGTCGTCATGCCGGTGAGGGTGGCGGAGACAATCTTCATGAGGTCTGGGATGGTGAGCCTGGCGATAGCGGCGCGATCGCCGGAAAGGACAGTCTTGAACGGTTCAACATTTTTCAACTTTGGATTTGCGGCGACGACAGCGGTTACGCGATCGAAACAATAATAGATCTGCGTGGGTAGAGGCTGCTCCACCCATAGCGTGCCGTCCTGGTCGAAGGTAGCAATGCGATCCTGCGCGGGGACGAACTGCGGGCTCGCGTCATCTGTTGTTACCCTGACGAACTTGAGGATGGCATCTTTTGCGGGTCCGTTGTTCCAGGAGGGAAGCGGGATCTTGTGAGACGGCGGCAGGCGAAGCGGCGGGGGTGTTTGTGGGCGCCTGAACGGTGGAGCAACCCGAAAGGACGAGGGACGAAAACAACAGCGCAGAGAAGAGGGAGGGGCGCAGTCTCATTTCTTAGGTTCTCCTACTTTGGACGGCTCAACACGTGTGCTCGGAAGAGTCTCGTTGAAGGGTAGTCTGGAATGCGGCGGGAGGCTAGTGGTAATTGTGCTGGGTGCTGGCGGCACGGGCGTACGAAACGCAAAAGCGTTTATTCCTCTCGCAGTGCGGCCATGGGTTCGACGGTGGCTGCGCGTTGAGCGGGGAGCAGGCCGGCCAGTAAGGCGATGAGGGCGATGCCTGCGATGGCGATGGCGAGAGTTTGCGGGTCGCTGGGTTTGAGTCCGTAGAGCATGGACCGCGGCGGCGGTTCCAGCGGCGAGCGAGAGGGCAGTGCCGACGGCGAGGCCGATGCCGAGAAGAACGGCGGCCTCACGCAGGATCATGCGGAGGATGTCGGCGCGGCTGGCTCCCAGGGCCATGCGCACGCCGATCTCGCTGCGGCGGCGTTGCACCATGTAGGAGATGACGCCGTAGAGTCCGACCATGGCGAGGATGGTGGCGAGGGCTCCGAAGAACGATGAGAGCGTGGCCATGAGCTGCTCGCGAAGGAGGCCTTCGCGTATTTGAGTTTTGAGCACGCTGAAGTTGAGGACCATGCCGGAGCTGATTTCACCGGACGCGTGCTTGATGGAAGAGATGAGAGGGGGCAGCGGCTCCTGCGAACGGATCATGAGCACGGAATGTTCTTCAGGGCCGTTCTTCTGCGTGAAGGAGACGAAGATGATGGGGAGAGGCTCTTCGCGCAACTCGTAATACTTTGTGTCTTTGACGAGGCCGATGATTTGATATGAAGATTTCTCCGGACTGGAGTCGCGGAAGACGCGGCCCACAGGATTTGCGCCTCCGAAGTATTTGCGAGCGAATGCCTCGCTGACGATGGCTACGCGCGGGGAGGTGGGAGTGTCGGTTGGATTGAAGTCGCGGCCAGCGAGGAGCGGCGTCTCCATGGTGCGGAAGTAATTGGGGCTGACGCGATTGAAGGTGACGTCTTCGCGCTGCGGGCCGTCGGTGATGTCGATGTTATCGTCCCATCCGCTGTGGCTCATGGGCACGACGAGAATTTCCGCTACGGAGGTTACGCCGGGGACAGCCTGTATGTGTTCAATGAGCTGATGTTTGAAGGCCATTTGATTTTCAGCGGGCAACTTGAGTGGAGAGAAATCGATGTTGGCAACGAGGAGGTTGTCCTGCTGAAAACCGGCGTTGGTGGTGACGAGGTTCTGAAATGTGCGCACGAAGAGAAGCGCGCCGGTGAGGAGCACGAGCGAGAGCGCAACCTGCGAGACGACGAGTGCGCGTCGCAGGAGAAAGCGATCGCGGCCGGGGTGGCTCCGCGTGCTCCGGCCTTCATGGCGACGCCGGGCTCAGTACGCGAGGCCTGGATGGCGGGCACTACTCCGAAGAGCAGGCAGGTGAGCAGGGCGAGTGCGGCCGCGAATCCGAGGACGCGCCAGTCGAGAGAGAGTTCCATGAAGACCTGGCTTTGCTGCGTGCTGAGGAAGGCGACGAGAGCGCGGCTAAGAATTTGCGCGAGTGCAAGGCCGGCGAGTGTTCCGAGACGTTGCGAGCAGAAAACTTTCGGCGAGCAATTGACGAATGAGGCGAGAGCGCGAGGCTCCGATGGTGAGGCGGAGGGCCATTTCGCGCTCTCGCACGCTGGCGCGAGCGAGCATCAGGTTCGCGAGGTTGGCGCAGGCGATGAGGAGGACGAGCGCTGAGAGCGCGAGCAGGAGCCATAGCGGATCTTCGTAAGTAGCTGCGGAGCTCGGAGACTCCTGGTGGCGGCGGGGAATGCGCCGAGATGCTGGGCGAGATACGCTTTGCGCGCGATCGGCGTCGTATTTGTCGGGGAGCGTGGCGGCGAACATTCCGGGAGAGATGGCGGCCAGTTGCGCGGAGGCGCGGTCGAGGGTCCATCCGGGCTTGAGGCGACCGATGGTGGCGATCCACCACGATTGGGGATCGTCCATCAGTGCGCCGTGGGTGGAGAAGAGCGGCTGGGCGCAGATAGCGATGGCGACGTCGAATTTTTGTCCAACCTCGATGCCATAGAAGCTGGCGGGAGTAACGCCGATGACCTGGAAGGGATGACCGTTGAGAGTGATGGGGCTACCGATGGCTCCGGGGCGTCCCCCGAATTCGCGTTGCCAGAAGGCATTGCTGAGAACTGCGCCTTGCGCGCCGCAGCCGCGATAGTCGTCGGAGGGAGAGAGAAGGCGGCCGACGGTGGGTTGAATGCCGAGTGTGTTGAAGAAATTCCCGCTGACCATGAGCGTGTCAGCATAGCGAGCCTCGCCGCCCTGGCCGAGGTTGAATCGCTCGGGTGCCCAAGCGGCAATGTCAGAGAATCCGTGCTGCTGGGAGCGCAGAAGATTCCAGAGGCCGCCGGTGAGTTCGGCGTTGGGCGAATAGTGGTCGCCGCCGCAACAGTTGTTGCTCGTCATGCGGACGGTGGCGAGTTGCGCGGGAGCTTCGACGGGCAGGGTGCGAAGACGAACCGCATCCAGCAGTTGGAAGATGGCAGTGTTGGCGCCGATGCCGAGGGCTAGCGAGAGGATGGCGACGATGGCGAACGCGGGATTCCGCCGCAGGAGACGGGCACCATAACGTAGGTCGCTGAGGATTCCGGCGGTGAAGCGCTCGCCGTCGTCTGCGCCGACGGCAAGCGGCGGGCGGGCAGCGGGAATGCTTGCTTTCAATCCGGCAGTGAGTGTGCCGTCGTTCAGCTCGCCGAGCAAGGTACTGTATGCGGATTGTTCGCTGATGCCGCCGATCAACATTTCTTCGTAGCGATCGCGGAGGTGCTGGCTTAGCTCTTCCACGACTTCGGCTTCGCGGGTGGGCTCAAGGTTCAGAGAGGCAAGTGCGGCTCGAATTTCTTTTGACCAGTCAGGCATTCTCCGCCTCCGTGATGCGTTGGATCGCGTCCACAAATCCGAGCCAGGTGGAGCGCTGGGCCTTGAGCATTTCCCTTCCCTGCGGGGTGAGCTTGTAGAAACGGCGGCGGCGCTGTCCAGCCTTCTCGACCCAGCGTCCGTTGATGAGGCCGCGCTCTTCCAGGCGGTATAGCAGGGGATAAAACGAGGCGACATTGAATTTGAGAACTCCGCCGGAGCGCTCTTCGATGAGCTTGCTGATCTCGTATCCGTGGCGGGCGCGGTGCTCGATGAGGGAGAGGATGAGGAGTTCGGCACTGCCCCGTTTGAGTTCCTGATCGATAGCTCGTGTTGCCATATGTCGCATGGCAATATATGACAACGCGACAGGTTGGATTGTCAACAGCAGCTAAGGAGCGGTTAGCGAAAAGGCGGTTAGCTGAGAAGGGTTTAGCGAAAGAGCGAAGTGCAGGTCCCCGCAGGTCCTTCGCTTCGGTCGGATGACACGGGTGGTGGTGGGGATAGAGCGCTAATCCCCGGTCTCAAAAGCGAGACCGGGGGCACCCGGGTAAGAAGCGGTCGGCGGAAGATCGAACGCAGGTCCCTTCGCTTCGGTCGCGATGGCACGGGTGGGAACGAAGCTCAGTTGATCCCACCCTTCGCTTTGCGAAGGATGGGGCACCCAGCAGCACTGGGTGATGTCCGGCTACGCCATTTTTAATTGCAGGGAGACGACGGCGCGCGCGGGGATGGTGATTTCTGTCCTGTTGCTGCTTACCTTCACGGGGATCGGCGCGAGGGCGACTTCGTTGGGGCGGTCGAAGGTGTTGGCGGCGTTCTTTTCGGCGTGCGTGAGCACGGTGCCGCGTGCTTCGGTGATGCTGCCGGTAGTGAGACGAATCTGCGTGGTGACCGGCGAATCCAATGACGGATTGGTGAGGGTGACGGTGAGGGTCTTGTCCTTGATGGAGGCGGAGCCGGAGAGGCCGGGCATGACTGCGGAGCCATTGCGCGACGGCACTCTGAGCTCGTGGCAGCGGATGTTGATGGATGCGAGTTGCGCTCTGCATGTGGCCGCGATACATCTCAAAAACGTAATAGACAGGTGTGCGCACGAAGCGGTCGCCCTGCGCGAGGAACAGGGAGTGGAGGCAGTTGATGGTTTGAGCGACATTGGCCATGGCGATCTTGTCGGCGTGGCGGTTCATGACGTCGAAGGTGACGGCGGTGTGGAGCGCGTCGCGCAGGGTGAGGGGTTGCGAGAGCAGGTAGGACGGCGCGATTTCTTCGCCGGGTTTATACCAGACTCCCCATTCGTCGATGACGAGTTTGGTGTGGTGCTGAGGATCGAATTTGTCGAGGACGGCCCAGTGCTGCTCGATGACATCCTGAATGCGCATGCCTTCGCGAAGGACGTCATACCATCCTTCGGCGTTGAAGGTGGCGACATTCTCTCGAGATTTTCTGAAGTCCGTGTAGTAGTGCACGGAGAGGCCATCGATGGGCGACTTGTGTCCCTGCATGGATTCGAAGAAGCCGGTGGTCCAACCGATGTCGAGGTCTTTGGAATGTCCGCGGGGGCCGACGGCGACGAGGAAAGGCTTGGGGGGGTAGGCGGGAAACTGGGTGACGAAGCGACGGTAGAGCATGGAGTATTCCTGCGGAGTCATGTCGCCGCCGCAACCCCAGGACTCGTTGCCGACGCCCCACCAGCGAACGCCGAAGGGCTGGGCGTCTCCATTGGCCGCGCGGTCATTGGCGAGGGAGACGGTTCCGACGGGAGCGTTGCAGTATTCGACCCAGTCGTGCATTTCCTGCGGGGAGCCAGAGGCCATGTTGGTAGCGAGATAGGGTTCGGCTCCGCAGAGTCGGCAGAGGTTCATGAATTCGTGGATGCCGAACTGGTTGGTTTCTGTAACGTCGACGCCGGGAGGCGCGCTGCCTTGCCAGTAGTTATAGGTGCGGGGGCGTTTGGCGGGGGCGCCGATGCCATCGCGCCAGTGATAGCCGTCGGCGAAGCATCCGCCGGGCCAGCGGTAGTTGGGCACGCTGATGCGCTTCATGTCGTCAACGAACTGTTTTCGGATGCCATCGATGTTCGGGACTTTGGAGTCGCGTCCGACCCAGATGCCGTCGTAGATGACGCCACCGAGATGCTCAATAAATTGACCGTAGAGTTGAGGGCTGATTTCCGGGGAGGTGGCGTGCGGCGTGATTTCGATTTCGGCGTCGGCGGCGAGGGGGGAAGCGACTCCGGTGGCTAGCCCGGCGGAGAGGATTGCACTTGCACGAAGGAAGTCTCGGCGATCCATTCTGTAAGGTTATATACGAAAATGCGAGGCCTGTTTTGGCGGGGTGTGGTCCCTGGTTTCGAAGCGTTCGAAGGGGATATTTCTTGCACGGTAGGGCGCAGCGCGGTATCGTTCGCATAACATTTCATTTGCGTTTGTCTTTCTCCTGAGATGGAGTGGTTTTCTGCACCATCAAATTACTTTTTAGTTTGCAGACTCCCTGACAGAAGGCACTTTCTGGACCCGGCAGCTACCCGGGCCACCCGGGTAAAGCAGTTGCGACAACGGGTGTTTAATGGGGCGACGTATGAGCGGGGCCACATGATTGTTCAAATGCAAGTTGTCCTGCCCAGTCATCCGCGATATCTGTGCATTGTGCGGGCGATGGTAAGGGAGTTGGGCGACGTGGGCGGATTGTCTGACGAAGAGTGCTCCGCGGTAATGCTGGCGGTGGATGAGGCTCTGGCCAACGTGATGCGTCATGCGTACAAGGGCAGCCACGACCATCAGATTGAGTTCAACTGCGACATTTCCAGCGACCAGCTTGAATTCAGGCTGCTGGACAGGGGCGAGGCTCCGGATGCAGATAGGATTTGCGGACAGCCGTTGGATGAATTTTCGCTGAGCGGGCGAGGCACGCACATGATCCGGGAGATTATGGATGAAGTCCGCTACGAGCAGGTGGATGGACGGAACCAGATCAAGATGATC
This sequence comes from uncultured Acidobacteriaceae bacterium, assembly GCA_963816335.1. Taxonomy (GTDB): domain Bacteria; phylum Acidobacteriota; class Terriglobia; order Terriglobales; family Acidobacteriaceae; genus JANXZS01. Next base: position 139,662 of record CAWFKA010000004.1, read on the forward strand.
AAAAACTTCCTCCGCCGAAGGTGGAGAGCGCGTGATTTGGAAGGAAGTAGTGAAGGGCGGTTATGAAAAGAGAGATGAAGTCTTCTACGCGGATCGCGGATAAGACCACGATTGTAGATGTGGCGGGAGAGATTGATCTTGGCAGTTCTCCGGCATTGCGCAAGACGCTGATGGATCTGTTGCAGACGACGGAGCATCTTGCGATTAATTTGAGCGCTGTGCGTTACATCGACAGTTCGGGGATCGCGTCTCTGGTTGAGGTTCTGCAGGGAGCGCGCAAGGCGAAGAAGCGCGTGGTGTTATATGGGGTAACTCCGGCGGTAATGCAGGTGTTGCAGCTGACGCGGCTGACGGGGGTGTTCGAGATTTTCGGGACTGAGGAGCAGATGCTTCAGTCGTAGCGGGGCCGAGGCACATCGCGAAGAACAAATACAGGAGCGAGGCGGCTGAAGTTGAGAGTGACAGAGAGAATCGCGGCGGTGCCGGTGGCAGCGGGGCAATGGACGCTGAACGGGCTGAGCTACGTGGGCGGACTGGCGGCGCTGGCGGGACAATCTGCTTACTTCGTTTTCGTTGGGCCCTTCCGCGGGCAGAGGCTGCGGCCGCAGCGTGCGATACACCAGGCGATGGCGGTTGGAGTGGAGGCGATCCCGATTGTTTCGCTGATCACTTTCTTCGTGGGCCTGATCATGGCGCTGCAGAGCGCATATCAATTGAGGCAGTTCGGGGCGATAGAGTTTGTTGCAGCCGCGGTGGCTATCTCCATCCTGAGAGAGCTTGGCCCCTTGCTGACGGCGATTGTGGTGATTGGGCGTTCGGGGTCTGCATTTGCTGCGGAGATCGGCACAAAGAAGGTAACCGAGGAAGTGGACGCGCTGCGGACGATGGCGTTCGATCCGGTGGCGTTCCTGGTGGCTCCCAAATTTCTGGCGATGTTGGTGATGATGCCATGCCTGACGACATGGGCCGACTTCATGGGGATATTGGGCGGAAGCGTCTTCGGAGTGGCTGGCGCCAGCTTCACATTCGTTTCGTATTTCCAGGCGACTCGCGATTCGATTGTTGCGCGTGACATTTACACCGGGCTGATCAAGAGCGTGCTGTTCGGACTGGTGATTACCGCAGTGGGATGCCAGGAAGGATTCAACACGGGAGCGGGCGCGGAAGAGGTAGGGCGCTCGACGACGGCGGCGGTGGTGACATCGATTGCGCTGGTGATCGTGGTGGACCTGGTGTTTACGGGGCTGTTCTACATTATTAATCCCACGTAGTGGGGTCGATGCAGATGAGGATGACGGATGAGCGACGCAGGGGCTGACGACGCAGCAATTCGAATAGTGGACCTGCGCGTGAGCTATGGGGATCGCGAGATTCTGCACGGCATAACGTTTGACGTGAAGCGCGGGGAGACGATGGTGATTCTTGGCGGATCAGGGTCCGGCAAGAGCACGCTGCTTCGCGCGCTGGTGGGGCTGGAGCGGCCGACTTCGGGTGAAGTGTGGATCCAAGGCGTGAACACGGCGAAGATCTCCGAGCGTGAGATGGACGCGATCCGCAAGAAGATAGGCATGTCGTTCCAGGGGTCTGCGCTGTTTGGATCGCTGACTGTGGGAGAGAATGTAGCGCTGCCGCTGCGCGAGCACACGGACCTTGAAGATTCGACGATTGAGATTATGGTTCGCATTAAGCTGGGGCAGGTTGGCCTGAGCAATTTTGAAGACTTTATGCCGTCGGAGTTGAGCGGCGGAATGAAGAAGCGCGCGGCCGTGGCTCGTGCGCTGGCGATGGACCCGGAGATTTTATTTTTCGATGAGCCGTCGGCGGGACTGGATCCGATTATCGCGGCGGGGCTGGACGAGCTGATCCTGAACCTGAAGAAGGCGTACTGCGATCACGATGGTGGTGGTGACGCATGAACTGGCGAGCGCGTTCCTAATTGCCGATCGAATGGTTTACGTGGACCGCGGCCATATTGTTGCGCTGGGTACGAAGGAGGAATTCCGGTCGAGTACGCATCCGCGCGTGCGGCAGTTTCTGGACCGGGTTCCGGAGCCGGAAGTGACCGAGGAACTTGATTATTTACAGATGCTGACCGGGGACAGGAATACGGCGAAGGACTGAGAGTGCGGAGTCGCTGCTGAATGGGGAGTCTATGAAGAGCAAGAACGAGCAGGCGCTGGTGGGGATATTCGTGATCGCTGCATCGGCGCTGCTGATTGGCACGGTCCTGGCGGTCTCTGGCACATTCAGTGGGGGCGGCCTTCATTACCACACGTATTTCAAATCGGCGGGTGGGCTGGTGCCGGGGGCGGTAGTGCGTTACGCGGGGATGAAGGCGGGCAAGGTGGACGCAGTTCGCGTGGACCCGAAGGATACAACGCGGATCGAGATTGATTTCAACGTGCAGGACGGCATTCCGATAAAGACGAACAGCGTGGCAAAGATTTCCAGCCTGGGAGCGCTGGCCGACAACTACGTAGAAGTTGGAACGGGAACGAAGGATGCCCCGCTGGCTCCAACGGGGAGCGAGTTGCCGTCGGCTTCGTCGGTGAGCATCAGCGACCTGAGCGAGATGATCGGGAGCCTGACTCCGGTTGCGCAGAAGGTGTTGGAAAACCTGAACGAGCGACTGACAGAATTGCAGTTAACGCTGACGCGGGTGAATGATTTATTGAACGACAAGAATCGCGCCAATATCAGCGGAAGCCTGGAAAACCTGAACGGAATGCTGAGTGACAGCCGTCCGAAGCTTTCCGCGACGCTGACCAATGTGCAGGGTGCGAGCGCGAAGATCAGTCCCCTGCTCGACGACCTAAAGGTGACGATGAAGCAGGCGAATGACACGCTGGCACACGTGGACGCGATTGCGGTGGAGAATCGCCAAGACATTCGCCAGATTGTGACGTCATTGCGAGAGACGATGCTGAACGCGTCTGCGCTGCTGGAGCAGCTAAAGAATACGACCGACCGAAACGTGGACAACATCGACACCATCCTGACAAACATTTCGGTGACGACAGAAAACCTGAAGCAGTTGACCGATGAATTGAAGAAGAGGCCATCTGTGCTGATTCGCGGGAACACGGTGAAGGACCGCAAGCCGGGCGAGCAGGTGAAGTAAGGTGAGGCCGGCCGCGATCGGGATGATAGCTGGCGGGAGTGGATTTAGCTGGAGGCCCGTTGAAGAAGCTTGAGGGCGCACACGGAAGAGGATTTCTATGCATCGATTAATCCGACCTGTTTTTGTTTCGCTGCTGGCGTTGGGCGTGGGTGGCTGTGCGAGCAGCAAGCCGATCCGGTACTACACGATCCAGTTCCCTGCTGCTCCGACGATTACCACCGGCGCGCACACCGAGTCTCTACTGGTTGGAGCGGTCACGGGGCCGCAAATCTTTCGCGGCACGCCGATTGCGTTTCGCATTGGCACGAACGAGATCGGGACCTACCAATATAGCCAGTGGGCACAGCCGCCGGTGGAGATAGTGCAAGAGAACCTGATCCGCTTATTGCGAGCTTCAGGCGATTATCAATCTGTAGCGAGCCTGGGAAGCGCGTCGAATGGACAGTACGTGGTGCGAGGCCGGCTTTATGACTTTCAGGAAGTCGATGGCGCGAGCATCAGTACACTGGTGTCGATGGAATTTGATCTGTACGAGCGCAAGTCGGGGAAGGTGGTGTGGACGCACTACTATTCTCAATCGGAGCCAGTGCAAGGCAAGGAGATGTCGGCGATTGTGAGTGCGCTGGATACGAATCTCGACCGCGGGTTGAAGGAAGTTGCCGCAGGGCTGAACCAATATTTTTTGAGTAACCCTGCGAGCAAGGCGGTTGCATCCCGTTAAGCACTAAGCAGACACTATGTAGAGATGTCGCGCAGCGGGTTGGCGTGAATCTGAACTTCTGCGCTTCGAAGCGTGGCCCAGCAAATGCAATTCGTGCACATGGAGAGAGAGAGATCGATCGGCTGCGAGATCGACCGTGGAGAGTTGAATGGGACTGCTAACGAACAGGAAAATTCGGACCAAACTGCTTCTCGCTGTCCTGCCACTTGCGGTACTGGGGCTGTTCGCGACGATCTATTCGTCCTACGAGACCAAGACGATCGCCATGTGGTACGGAGATCTGATTCAACACGACGCGAAGACACTGCAAAGCATCTCGATCACGCGGTCTCACACCATGCGAGTCGGACTCTATCTTTACGACGAGATCTCGGAGCCGGACGCGGATAAACGGCACACGATTGACGTGGAGCTGGACAAAGTCTCTCAAGACTTTCGGGAACGCATTGCAGAGTCGCTGCAACAGAGTCCAGAACGCGCCAAGGAGATCCAGCGCTTCTCCACTCTTTTTGATAAGGCAATGACCGATGCGCGACCGGTGCGCGCGGCGGCACTGGCGGGCAACAGGGATAGAGCGCTGATCCTGCTTCGCGGGACCGTTGCAACAGACCTGGCAAATGCCAGGCAAGCGGCAATCGACCTGGTGGATGAGTTGCGTAAGGCTGTCGATCAGCGGTCGCATGAACTGAACATACGAGCCGATCGTGCCATAGCGGTGACGTGGATCGTCATCCTTCTTGGCCTGGCCGCGTCGCTGGTTATCGCGTACGTGATCATCCAGAAAGTTGTTATCGCAGAGCTGTTGGGTATTCGCAAAAGCATCCAGGAACTGGCCGATGGCCGGTTGGATGGACAGGTACCCTACGTCAACCAGAGAAATGAGATTGGCGAGATAGGCCGCGCGCTGCGCAAGCTGCAGCACAACGCGCAAGAGCGTGAAGTTCAACATTGGGTGAAGGCGGAGGTGGCTTCAACCATTGAAGAACTGCACTCCGCGCAGGATATTCCGGAGTTTGCGAAGTCGCTGCTGTCCCATATTTCGACCTGTATTCCGCTGCTCAGCGGCGTGTTCTACGTGGGCAACGAGGGTCGTACGCGCTTTACACGAGCAGGGTCTTTCGCGTGCGCAGAGCAAGAGAACCCGCAGGCGTTTGCGCTGGGTGAGGGGCTGGTGGGACAGGCTGCGGTGGAGCGGAGACCGCTCGCGGTGCACGGCAACGAGCAGATAAAAATTGCGGCCGGCTCGCTGAGCGCAACGCCGGATAGTCTGCACTTTTTCCCGCTGATCAATCAAAACGATGTAGCCGGCGTGATTGAACTGGCGCCGATCTCCGCATTGACAGAGAGGCAACGCGCGCTGCTGGAAGCGCTGTTGCCTGTGGTCGCGCTGAATGCCGAGATACTTTCCGGGAACATCAAGACGCGCCTTCTGCTGGAACGGACGCAACAGCAATCCGAGGCACTGGCCGCGGTAGAAGAGCGTTCGCGGCTGATTCTTGAATCGGTGGGAGAGGGGATCTTCGGCTTGACTGCGGAAGGGCTGATGTCGTTTGTGAATCCTGCGGGCGCAAGGCTGCTTGGATATACCCCTGAGGAAATGGTTGGGCATCCGATGCATGCCCTTATCCATTACGCGCATTCCGATGGCTCTCCATTCCCTCGCGAAGAATGCCAGATGTACATGACCACCAAGGATGGGCAACGTCGCGTCGTGTCGGATGAAGTGCTTTGGAAGAAGGGTGGCACCAGCGTGCCAGTTGAGTACTCCACTACACCGATCATCAAAGACGGCAAAGTGGTGGGCACGGTGGTGGCGGCTCGCGACATAACCGAGAGACAGAAGGCGGAGAAGCGGCTGCAGTTTACGCAGTATGCGGTGGACAATGCTGCCGATGCGGTGTTCTGGATTCGACCGGATGGTGGATTGGAGTATGCGAACAACACCGCGTGTAAGAGTCTGGGCTACACGCTGGAAGAAATGAAATCGATGCCGATCAGCCAGGTGGCAACTGAATTCGACGTCGGGAAATTGTCCGAGTTGGTGGAGGCGCTGCGGGAAGGCAACGTTATCACGCGAGAGACGAAACATCGAACGAAAGACGGACGCATTTTCGATGCGGAGAATACGCTCTACCTTGCTGATTTTCTGAACCAGGAGATCATCGTCTCCAACGTGAAGGACATTACCGAGCGCAAGCATGCAGAGGCGGCGATACGGAAAGCAATGGAGGCGGCGGAGGCGGCCACGAAGGCGAAGTCCGATTTCCTGGCCAACATGAGCCACGAGATTCGCACGCCGATGAACGCCATCATCGGCATGTCGCATTTGACGCTGAGAACGCAGTTGGATACGCGGCAACACGACTACGTGCGAAAGATTCAGCAATCGGGACAGCATTTGCTGGGAATCATCAATGACATTCTGGACTTCTCGAAGATTGAGGCCGGCAAGCTGTCGGTTGAGTGCATCGATTTCGATTTCGAGAAGGTGCTGGAGAATGTCAGCAACCTGATATCAGAGAAGGCGACTGGGAAGGGACTGGAGCTGATCTTCGATATCGAACCTTCGATTTCAAATCATCTCAAAGGTGATCCTCTGCGCCTTGGTCAGATCCTGATCAACTTCTGCAACAATGCAGTGAAGTTCACGGAGAAGGGCGAGATCGTCGTCCGGGCTCGCGTGCAGGAGGAAGATGAAGCGGGGAAGCTGGTCCATTTTTCTGTCAGCGACACGGGCATAGGCCTGACGGAAGAACAGATGGGTCGGTTGTTCCAGGCGTTCGAGCAGGCAGATACAACGACGACGCGGCAATACGGCGGCACCGGACTGGGGCTGGCGATTTCAAAGCAGCTGGCGAGGTTGATGGGAGGCGACGTCGGGGTTACGAGCGAGGTGGGCAAGGGCAGCACGTTCTGGTTCACGGCGCGGCTGGGCAAGAGCGATGCGATGACGAAGAGTGTGCCGCGGCCGGATCTTCGTGGGAGGCATGTGCTGATCATCGACGACAATTCGCAGGCGCGTGAAGTTCTCGCGAGCATGCTGAGCAGCATGACGTTTGTAGTGGACGAAGCGGGGTCGGGGGCGGAGGGAGTGGAGATGGTGCGCAAGGCATCGGACGCGGGCACGCCATACGAGATCGCGTTCGTGGACTGGCAAATGCCGGGAATGGATGGGATCGAGGCGGGCAAACGAATCCGCGCGCTGCCGAATCTTGTGGTGACGCCGCATCTTGTAATGGTGACGGCTTACGGCCGCGAGGAGGTGCTGAAGCAGGCGGAGAACAACTCCTTCGACAATGTGCTGGTGAAGCCGGTGACGGCGTCGATGCTGTTCGATTCCGCGATACAAGTGCTGGGCGAAGGCCATGACAGAGTGGATGACGTGCAGGCTGCTCCGAGCGCGGACCTCGAACAACTGCGAGGCTCACACGTTTTGCTGGTAGAGGATAACGAGCTGAACCAGGAGGTCGCGATGGGGCTGCTGGAAACCGCGGGCATGCAAATTGACCTGGCGGAAAACGGATTGGTGGCGGTTCGCATGGTGAGCGAAAAGGAGTACGACCTGGTGCTGATGGACATGCAGATGCCGGTGATGGATGGCGTAACGGCAACCAAGGCAATCCGGTCCAATCCCCGTTTTCTTTCGCTGCCGATTGTTGCCATGACGGCGAACGCGATGGACAGCGACCGGGAGGCGTGTTTGCAGGCAGGCATGGTGGATCACGTTGCCAAGCCGATTGATCCTGACCAGATGTTCGCGACGATCAAGAAGTGGATCAAGGTGCGGCATCCCGAGGGACAGGCCGCGGAATCCACGAGCGTAAAAGTGGAGCCGGCACCCGCGCAGGCTGTGACACAGATTCCTGAGATTGAAGGCGTGGATCAGGCGGACGGCCTGAAGCGTGTGGGAGGAAATTCTCGTTTGTATCGGGAGCTGCTGGTGAAGTTTTCCGCAAAGTTCCACCACGCTGACGAAGAGGTGGATGCTGCGCTCAAGAGCGGGGACCGTGAAGCCGCGCAGCGGACGGCGCATACGGTGAAGGGCGTCGCGGGAAATCTCGGGATCAAAGGCATTCAACTGGCGGCGGAAAAGCTGGAGAAGGCGATCCGCGAGAACGATGAGAAGCTGCCATCGATTCTGAAGGAGTTCACTTCCCTGCTGCATCCGCAGGTTGCATCGCTCGATAGAGCGCTGGGAGAAGTGGCGGCGCCATTGTCCGATAATGGAGTCAAGAAGACTTTTGATGCTGCGGCGGCTGCACTTGGGGTTGCACGACTGCGGATTTTACTGGACGCCAGCGATGGGGATTCAGAAGAAACGTTTCGGACACTCAAAGGAATTTTGTCGGGGCACGTGGAGAAGGCGCGACTGGATGCACTGAGCGCCGACATCGGCGAATTCGAATTTTCTGGAGCAATCGAAAAGCTGGACGACATCGCCAAGGAACTTGGCCTGACTGAGAAAGAGGTAAAGGGATGAGTGTTGCGGTAAAGACTGTACTCCTTGTGGACGATGAGCCGGCAAATATCCAGATCGTGAATTCGATCCTCAAGGATACTTACAAGATTCGCATTGCGACGAATGGCGCGAAGGCGTTGGAGCTTGCCAACCAAGTACCCGCGCCGGACCTGGTACTGCTGGATGTGATGATGCCGGGGATGGATGGCTACGAGGTTTGCACGCGGCTGAAAGCGGTGGAGTGCACACGCGATATTCCCGTGATTTTTCTGACTGGCCAAACACAGATCGATGACGAGACGCGCGGCTTTGAAGTGGGGGCGGTGGACTACATTCACAAGCCGTTTTCGCCGGCGGTGGTACAGGCCAGGGTGCGCACGCATCTTATGCTTCGCGGCATACGCGAACAACTTGCGAGCCAGTTGCACGAGATTCAACGAGAAATGGATACGGCGCGCCAGATTCAGCTTTCCATTCTTCCGCAACATGTTCCCTCTATCGAGGCGCTGGACATTGCGGCACGCTATATTCCGATGACGGCGGTGGCCGGTGATTTTTATGACTTCATTGTGATTGATAAGAACCGGCTGGGGATACTGGTGGCAGATGTATCCGGCCATGGCATGCCGGCGGCGCTGATTTCGTCGATGCTGAAGATTGCGCTCGATGGACAGAAGGCATGTGCGGATAATCCTGTGAAGGTTTTAGAGGGATTGAATCAAGTGCTGTGCGGGAAGTTTCAAGGGCACTTCGTCACCGCGACATACATTGTGATCGACACGGAAAAGCGAACGATCTCCTATGCCGGAGCTGGACATCCGCCGCTGCTTGTGAGGGACAACGCGGCGGGGGAGACGAAGGACTATGCGGAGAACGGATTGTTCTTCGGGTTCTTTCCGGGGGCCGAGTACAAGGCGCTTGAAATTCCATTCAAAGAAGGCGACTGGGTGGTGCTGTACACAGATGGAATTCCAGAGACCACCGATCCTACCGAGGAGCAGTTCGGAATCGAGCGCTTCAAGCAGTTTGTGCAGGCAAACCACGAGTTGCAGGCGGGTGAGTTTGTGGATAAATTTCTGACCGACTTGTCGCTGTATGCAGAAGCCGCTGCAGGCCGTGAGCCAGAAGATGACATCACGCTGCTGGCGATCCACTTCAAATAAGTTTTGCGAGCGGATCGGCGGGAAGCGATTTGTGAGACGGGGCGAGTCGCAGCTTGAGTTCGCTTTTTTAATTGCGCCTGCTGATCAAGCTCGCGGCTAACAGGTCGATGAGCTTGCGGACGTAGTCTCGATCGAGGTCGCGCAGGGAGGCGTATTCGCTAACCTCGATGATCCTGACGCGGGGATCTTTCGCCAGGACGCTGAGGAGTTCTGAGGCTTCGGACAAGTTCATCCCCTCTGGATGGGGGAAGTAAGCGGCGGGCAAAGCCTGCTTTGCGAGAACGTCGATATCGAAGTGAAGCAGGATGGAAGATGACGGCGGAACGTTGCCGAGCGCCCTTCGCGCGGCCTCCGCTGGACCAGATCGCCGGATGTCCGCGAGCGAAATTGCACCGATCCCAGATTCGCCGGAGCGCGAAGGATTGCTCCAACCGATGACATCCACCTGAGACGGTTGAAGCGGCGGACCAACCCAGAACGGCGAATTGTGAGTGAGCAGCCAGACAGCACAGGAGGCAGCGCTCTGCGACTGCGAAGCCTGTGGAGGTGCGTCGTCAAAGTCGCCATCGACATAGAGCACGTATGGCTTTTGCGAGGAATTTTGTATGAGCGCCTGCGTGGTTCCCAGGACCACGCTGCAGTCGCACCCAATCAACAGAGGAATTTGGCCGGGCTGCTGTAACAGGGGCGCGATCCGGTCTCTGACGCACTCCCACGCAATGCGGGGGGCAGGCCAGCTTCTGATGGGAGGGACGGAGTGATGGGGAAGATAGCTGGGAATTTTGATATTGCCATCGTCGACGATGTTGCATCCGGCGGCTTGCAGACGCTCTACGATGTGGGCATCGCGGTAGGCCTGGGCGTCGTCCTCATTGCCGGGGAGGAGTGAACCAGCGCGCAGCGGAACACCGAGCACATGGTAGGTTGGATGCTTACCACCCGCTGTGCTGGAGAACTGGCCATGGGATTGACTCGCAATAATTTGCGAGGCGAGCAGGGCCGCCGAATCCAAAAGGAATTGTCTGCGTTGCATAGGATGTTCCAGAATCGCGATGGCCCAAATCGTTTTGACTTGCGAAGATGCTATCACGCAAGGTCTAAATGCACTCTGGATGAACGGTTTCGGTGGGCTCGCAGAACGAAACCGCAATGGAATGGGGGACTAATTATTTCGGGCGGCCCAACCAGAAATACTGCCATGCGGCGGAGACGTTCTGGTAGTTGCCGCCGAATCGGATATAGGTGCCGTCGCTATAGCTGAACTTCAGCGACTGGTGTTTGGAGATCGGCACGGAGAAGGTCCCGCCGATGCGGGAGTTTCTTTGGGTGGATAGCGAATTTTCAACGCCGGCCAGAGTGGTGGTTCCGCCATACCAGAAGTTGACATCGAGCGAAGCCCAGAGCCGCTGCTTGAAGTCGTAGCTCAGATGACCTTCGACTGCACTCACTGGCGCTTGCGATTGCGTTCTGGTGCCGGGATAGAACGCGTTGCGTGACCAGAAGTCATTATTCGGGGTGAAGAACCAGACACCGAAATAACCGTCGGCGACCAATTTTCCTTTGAAACGCTGCGAGTAGGCAAACTCCGGCTTGAAGGCCCATCGATTCGCTCCCCAGTTGATGAGCTTTGTGGGGTCGTACTGACCGGTGGGTGCGGAGACTTTCAGGCTCGCGCCCAGCAACACTTTTTGCTTCCACTTTACGAATTCCTGCGGCGTCATCGCCGGACCGCCTTTGAGGTTTACGGAGAAGCGGTAGACGGAATCGAGCATACCGGAACGATGGAGGTTGACTTCCGCGCCGAAGGCTGTGCCTTTGAAGTCACCCACGGCGTAGGGCAGAGTCCCGACCACGTTGGCGGAGCGGCCAAAGAAGCTGAAGCTGTGATAAAGGCTGAGGATGGGGACGCTATATCTCCCTGTGGCGCCGGTGGCCGGCAGCACTCCGTTGTAATTAATGCTGCCATCGTAGAAGGAGTAGGTGAGTGTTACGGTGTTGAAATGCAGCGGAGAAATGACATAGGCGCGAGGCGCGAGGTCCTGGGCATGGAGAGTTTGCACGAGGCTGCCGAACATTGACAACAAGAATAGAAATCTCAGCCCAGATCGCATCTTTTGTTTCAGAGCCTTCCCTTAACCGGTTGTGACGATGAGGCGATTATCGGCGAGCAAACTAACTCATGCAAGTGCGATGACTCGAGGATGTTGGATTCGCGGCTGAATCGCACGGTCCTGTGATGAACTGGCCGCGGAGGCCTAATGGCCGGCGTCGCGTTGAAGAGAGCCACTGGCTTTGCCGTTCTCGACGCGGACGGAGAATCGCGTACCAAAGCCGAGCGAATTATCGAGGTAGTGGATTCGATTGGGGCGGAAGACGTGAGCCTTGACGTTCAGAGCCTTTTTGCCCAACTCAAACGGATTCGACAGCAGATCACGGGCGAAGGCAAACTTCGCGCTATAGGCAAGGATTGCCTGAGCTGTTGGCTCGACTCCCATGATTGGTTCGGCAATTCCTTCCATCTGCAGGCCCCTGATCTCTCGCCATGACGAAGCGGAAGGGTGGACGGTTGCGGCGCAGAATGGATTGGCAACGAGGTTGAGAGAATGGCGCGACGCGGGCGAGGAGAAGAAGATGAGTTCGTAACCGCTGGCGGCAAAATAAACGTCCGATGCCCATGGATAGGCGCCTGAACTGGTGGCGAGCGTCATCGCGGCCACGGAGTCCAGCAGCGAGTTGACCGCGGCTTCAAACTGTTCTGGTGTCATCGCTGCCCCAGCGACGAAAGAGATGGTGTTCGATCTCAAACTGGTCAAGCACCTTACCGACGGTTTGATCGAGGATATCCATGATCGTCTTTGGCTGATGATAGAAGGAAGGCGAGGGGGGCAGGATGACGCCTCCCATTTCCGTGATGGCCGCCATGTGCCGCAGGTGGCCGAGATGAAGCGGAGTTTCGCGTGGAACAATGACGAGTTTGCGACGCTCCTTGAGGGTGACATCTGCGGCGCGGGCCAGGAGATTATCGCTGAGTGACAACGCGATCTGCGCGAGGCTCTTCATGGAGCAGGGGATGACGACCATGCCCATTACGCGAAACGAGCCGCTGGAGATGGCCGCGGCTAGATTGGCGGGATCGTAGACGACGCTTGCGAGAGCTTTGACGTCGGCGACGCTCTTATCGGTCTCAAGCCGAAGCGTTACCTCTGCGCCCTTGCTCATGACGAGGTGGGTTTCAATCTCGGGAATTTCTTTGAGGACTTCGAGAAGGCGGACGCCGTAGATAACGGCGCTTGATCCTGATAATCCTACGATGAGCCTTCTCATGATTGTTCTCGGGCGTTGGTCGTGTGGCGGTGTGTCATTGACCCGCGTTGTTCACGTTTGACGATACCACCGTTGGTAGAAAACGACGAAGCCGGACATTTGTCGAGCGCCGAACATTTGAAGCAGAACGAAAATCAAAACCTCAGTCAACAGATTGGAAGTTAGCCGAGCATCTTGAGCACGATGTGGATCAGTTCATTGGTGGGTGTGGCGATAAAGATGACTGGAAGCATGGGCAAGGCGGCAGCGATTGCCAGGGTGATGAGGGTCGGCTTGTCAACGGGCACGACTCCCATTTCCCTTACGACGGTGAAGCTTGTGCCGAGGTCTGCCAGCGAGGATGCATCGGGGTTCCCCAACAACATCTCTTCCGGCGCTTTGTCCTGACGAATCCATTTCCGATCAAACTCCTGATCGTGCTGGGTGACCAGTGCTCCATATTCCCGCAGCGCTTTTCGTTTCGTTCTGATGAGGAGTGGAGTAACAACCAGGAGGGGGGCGATGAGGAAAAGGATTGCGAGGACGCCGTAGCCGATCATGGGAAATTTCATGGAGGAAAGCGTTTCTCCCTGGTAGGCGATGGCGTTTAAAACCTGGGAGGCAATAATGGCGCCCCCGGCGAAGACGATTGGACTGAATGCCTTCTGCCCTTCAGAAAGAAAACCGAGACCTGCGGCCAAGTCCGTGTGGGTGGGCACGACGTAGAGGTTGAGTCGAGTGATGCGCCAGAGGAGAAGTGTCCAGACGATCATTCTCCATAGCCACCGGAAAAACAGAAACCGGACGAAGGGAGTGCAGATCAGGTTGAACCACCAACCCGCCATACTGATCTCTCCCGGCGAAGTATCGTGCCAGGTCGAGACGTTGCTCATAAGGAATTCGGTCCGGGTGATGAGGAGGGGCAGGTATGCTGCCACGAACATTAAGATCTCAGGGAGAATTCGGTCCCGCATCCGCACGGTCTTTTGGATAGCGGCCTCGAAGGCGGGAAGTTCCTCTTCGGTTACCAGTCCTGACCTGAGAAATTGAAGAACGAGAATTCGCCATCGCTTATCCACTCCGGATTCAGCGAGGATGAGGATTGGGACGGCGAGCAGGAGACGCACATTCACAGCGTAATCACGGAGGAACGGAACGGCGGTCTGCCTTCCGTAGGCTTGCCTGTCGATGAGAGAAAGAATCAACAGGGGAACCCAGGTGATGACGGCTATGCCCACGGCTCTGAGGACCACGCGCTGACGTTCGTCTCCGGCAATGCCCAAGCGGACCAGAAGCCGATGCATGGGACCGCCTTGCGTGATGGAAAAACTGTCAGCCAGTACAGAACGGAGCTCGCTCATGAATGGGCACCTTGCATTGCTTCAAAGGTCACAAATGCCACATTACATCGGCGCAGTCTCAAGGTGGAAGAGAACTTTCATGTTGCCACCGGTAGTTTCTCCGTGGAGAGGAAGTTTGAGTGGTCAAACCATGCTGCGGGTCGGTCTATTTACGATCACGCCGCCTGTGAGCATGAGCCAGTGCCACTTACCGTGTTCTACGAAACCAGAGCCTGGATGAATCACAGCCTTACCTGTATTTACGCTCACTGTGAAGTCACGCGGTTCCTCGCTCGGATACCGGCCTTCTCCTCATCCGTTGGGTACAAGGGATGAAGAAGCATCGAACTTCCCGGATTCAGTTGTTTCTGATAGAAATCCCCAAAACTGAATAGGGCGGGATGTCAAACTTCACTTGTGATCCACCTGTTACGGGCACCAGGGAAGCTGGCCAACTGCTGAGCTTCGTATTCGCCGAATTCACAGTGAACAGAGTCGCATGAGGTGTGGTCATGCCGGAGTTGCTGGCCTGCACCGTTACTCCCGCGAAGGAAAGCGACGTCGGGTTGATGATCAGAATACTGTTACTGGTAGAGGTATAGAATCCGGTCGCAACCAGACCCTGCGACTTTGCAGCTGGTGACAAAGTAATTGAACTCGCCATATGGCCGCCATCGACGAGATCCAGATATTGGGTGGCTGAGATCATCTGGTAGGTGTATAGCTGCGGATAAGGCGCAATCGGGTCACCATTGCTGTCAGTTCTCGAGCAAGACATGTTGGCGTTTACTATTCCAAGCAGACAGAATGGTACCCGGCCGGCAGCGTAGTACACCATCTTTGATGGCACCTGACTTGCACCGGCATAGACGGAGTTGAAAATCTCGGCCACGGTAAGGCCATTGAACAGCGGTGAATACGTCAGACTGTTCCGACAGCAATCTTCGCCGAACGACCAATCGTCGTTGTATTCATCAAAGTAGATTGGCGTCTTTGCTCCCAGCGGAGTCTTGGCTAACTTGACGGTGTTGAATGCTTGTAAGAAGCGAGCCTGTTCACCGCTTGAAGTATTCAAAACCATGGACCGGAGCGAAGGAGTTCCGCCGGCGCCATCCCACGTCATTCCGTTCTTGATTTCGTTGGGGCCTGCCAGGTAGATGTGATAGCTGTAAAAGTCGACGTAAGGCGCGGTGCGTGAGTCAGTCAACAAGCTCGGCATGGCTACACCCGCCGAAGCCGGCCCTCCAACGCGGATAGGGAGCGTCCCATCTGTTTTAGATTGAGCCTTCATCTGCGGTGCCGCAGCTGCGTAGATTGAGATGTAGTCGTTCAATTGATGTTGGCATAAGCCCGCGGTGTTTGGCTCATTCCATATTTCGTAATCGACTACGAAGTTCGGGAACGTCTTGTCCAGGTGGCCAACAATCGATGCCGCCAATTGGCCCCATTTGTTCACGTCTTTCGGCACGCTTGTCAGCGGGCTGCTCGGACACAAAAGTGGTGAAGGCTGAAGCCAGGTGGGAGTGTCCACGAGCTCAAGAATGGGGTGATTGCCGGCCGCCTGCAGCGCCCTGATACTGCCGTCGAGCTGATTCCACGAAGTTGTAGTCGCGGTTGGAAACACAGTCGGTATTTCTACACGCAATCGCGATGACCTGAATCCGGCATTGACTACAGTGCTCCTGCTAGCCGCATCAGGAAGGCTCTCGAGATATTGTGCGGCTAACACGCCGTACGGAATGGCGACCTGAGTGCCGGACCTTGAACCAAAGTCAACCGCAATGGACGCAGCCTGCGCGGAAGTTGGAGCCCCTGTTCCCGATAACGTAACAGTCTGAGGACTATTTGAAGCAGCATCCGTGGCGCTCAGCAGGGCCACGCGCGTCCCAGTCGCCGTTGGCTTGAGGGCTAGCGTGACCGTGCACGATGCATCTGCTCCCAGGGTGGTGCCACAGGTCTTGCTTAAGATGGTGAAATCTCCAGGATCGGTGCTGGTGAGAGCAATACTCGAAATGGAAATTGCCGCTGTAGCGTTGTTATGAAGCGTAACTGTTTGCGGGGTAGTTTGAACGCCTATATTGCTCGCCCCCCAAGCGAGACTTGACGGACTCGCTGTGATAGTTCCCGTTCCCGTCGCTGTAGTCCCGGTCCCTGAGAGCGCCACCGTCTGAGGGCTGTTGCTCGCTGAATCCGTAAAGCTGAGCGTAGCTGTGCGGGTGCCTGTGGCAGCAGGCTTAAAGAGGATCGTCGCCGTACAACTGGCAGATGCTGCCAAGCTCGAACCACATGTTTTGCTGGAGATAGTGAAATCTGCTGCGTTGGTGCCTGTGATCGCAACGTTACTGATCGTAATGGAGGCAGCAGTACTATTGTGCAGCGTCTCGCCTAACGACGAACCGCCTGAACCGGTAACAACGTTTCCAAATGCCAAGCTCGTGGGACTCACGGTCACGCTTCCCGTCGCTGCGGTCCCGGTCCCGGAGAGCGCCACCGTCTGAGGACTGTTGCTTGCTGAATCCGTAAAGCGTAGCGAAGCCGTGCGCGTCCCGGTGGCAGCAGGCTTAAACTGGATCGTCGCCGAGCAACTTGCAGATGCTGCCAGACTCGTACCACATGTTTTGCTGGAGATAGTGAAATCTGCTGCGTTGGTGCCTATGATCGCGACGTTGCTGATGGTAATCGAGGCAGCAGTACCATTGTGGAGCGATGCGGATAACGAAGAACCGCTCGAGCCGATGATGACGCTTCCAAATGCCAGACTTGTTGGACTCAAGCTCACGGTTACCGAAGTCCCCGCCCCGGAGAGCGCCACGGTCTGAGGGCTGTTGCTTGCTGTATCCGTAAAGGTCAGCTTAGCCGTGCGCGTGCCTGTGGTAGTGGGCTTAAAGATGATCTTCGCCGTGCAACTGGCAGCTGCTGCCAGACTCGTACCACATGTTTTGCTGAAGATAGAGAAATCTGCAGCGTTGGTGCCTGTGATTGCGATGCTGCGAATGGTGATCGAGGCGGATCCGGTGTTCGTCAGTGTGGCGGTTTTTTGCCCGCCTGCGCTTCCGACCGAGACGCTCCCCCAAGTAAGACTTGTCGGGCTCACGGTCGCTGCAGCCAGACACTCTGACTCGAAAGCGCAAAACAGAAGTGCCGCAAGTAGAAATGACTTGAGGACCTTTCGGTGACGCTTCGAATACGCGACGAAAGAGGCGGCAAGGAGGCTAAGAACACTATTCGGAAAATTCAAGAAGGGTACTCCTCTGTTGAGCAAGGCCATGCGGAATCGCAGATCAGGACCGATCGCGACTGGGGCGCCGTAGTCCTGGATGCACACTTATCGTACGCTTTTTGATCGTCTTTCTGGATGACTGGCAGATTGGAAATTGACTGGAGCCGGGTTTCTTCCCCACTTCGAAATACTGTGCTAAAGAATTTTCCCCTTCCAAGGGGACTTTGACAACAACATTAAAATTTGCTCCTGTATGCAGCTTTCTCTAATCCTAACAAGGCAGCGGCACATTCCGCAGTGGGATTACCGATAGAAGGCATTCTTGTCATTCACTTGCGCCATGGTTGAGCCTCGCTATACTCTCCCCAGCTTGGAATCGGAATCTGTAAACCATCTTTGATCCACAGGAAGCGGCCGTTTATAGTGGCGGCATCTTCGCTCATCAACCTGGCAACGAGATCGGCAGCTTTTTCAGGATCGTCACCACCGGTTTCCTGCACCCAATTCGCCCACTTCACGTACGCATCTGCCACACTCCCAAGACGTTCCGCAGCAACCTTGATCTCTGCCCACATGTCCGTCTTCACATCTCCCGGATGAAGCACGTTCGCTGTAACCCCGGTTCCGTCTAACTCAGAGGCAAGATGACGGGTAAACTGATTGAGTGCCGCTTTACTCGTGCCATAAGCACTGTTGATGGGTCCGGGTTCGTGCAATGTCGCAGCAGAGGTTACGTTTACAATGCGGCCCCATCCACCGTCGATCATTCCGCCAACAAACATCCTGCAAGTCAGGTATGAACTGACCGTGTTAATCATGATTGTCTCGATCCAGGCTGCAGGATCACTGTTTTTGATGAGATCGATCGGGCCGAATACGCCGGCCGCATTCACCAGAATGGACGGTATGCCGAGATCGTTTTCGATCACGCCCTTCACCTGCTGAATCGATTTCGGCTCGCCGAGATCGACGGGGACAACCAGCGCACGCGCTCCTTTGGCTCCTATTTCTTGTCGCGTATTTTCAAGACCTGCCACGCTACGCGCGAGCAATGCCACCGTCGCACCCTGTTGTGCCAGTCGCACAGCAATACGCCGGCCCAAACCACGGCTGGCTCCGGTGACCACCGCGATTCTTCCATGCAGATCGTTCACTTCGGAACTCCTTACTCTTTCCCGCACCGGCGAATGCGATCGATCTTGAGCACCGTCCAAAGATGCCATCGTCATTCTCCAAGCCTTAGTGCTCACTTTTGCGCTCTACGTTAATCGAATATCAAAATGAACCAGTAGACTCAAAGCTGAATGGACATTCTTAGTAGCATCGAAGAAGCCAAAGGAAAGATACTCCCCGTGCCGATAACATCGTTGATGCTACACCGCATAGGAAGGCGCTAGTCATGAGCCGCGCGGGCTTCATTTCGGCTGGTCGGCCGTGTCCTCATGGAGTAGGCGAATGTACTCGACTAAACTCTGAATCTCTTCACGCCCCAGCTTCGTTCCGAAAGCGGGCATGTTATTTTTCCCCGCGATGATACTTTGCGCTAACTCGGCCGATGTTTTCTCATGGACGTCCTTGCTACGCAAGTCCGGCGTGTGAAGGCGTTTCCCCAAGGCGGTTCCAGAGCCATCCGCCGCGTGACACATGGCGCAGTTCTTTTTAAACAAGTCCGCTGCCGATTCGGCGTTGGGTGCACTTTGAGGGCTCGCGATCAGGCCTATTGGTGTGATCGCGAGCGCAAAAAATGCCGCAATCTTGAAGACGCGATTCGCTTTGGCCATCGGAAGGTACATAACCATCTCGGCGAAGTCCTTTCTGGTTCTTAAGGCAAAAATGCAAGCGCGTTTGGCGTTCGCAACGTGCCAATGGGCTATACACCCGGGACGGGCGGACATCCGGGGAAGTCCATGAGGAACGTATTGCCAATATAGCCGAGGTATTTGATGCCAATCTTGCTGGTGAAAAACCCGTCGGATGTAAGGTTGCGCAAGATCGAGAAAAACTCTACGCCCTGGCTCAGACCAGGTTCCTGCACTGCATTCCTTC
This sequence comes from uncultured Acidobacteriaceae bacterium, assembly GCA_963816335.1. GTDB lineage: Bacteria > Acidobacteriota > Terriglobia > Terriglobales > Acidobacteriaceae > JANXZS01. Next base: position 159,035 of record CAWFKA010000004.1, read on the forward strand.
GGTACGCAATTCGGTCGAGAATTTCTTTCTGTTGTTCCGGGGTACAGTCGAGGTAACACTTACCATATTTGTCGGTGCATGTGGAGTCGAGCCACATTAATCCTCCGCCCAGGCTCAACTGATATTCCGTATTCTCGCTAGTTAGCAGGTCGATAAATTCGGGCGCGCCAGCCTCGACGGCGCCTCCTGAATCTACATCGGCCGGGAGAATGGATTCGCATAGACTCTGCAATGTTTTGTATTGCGGTGCAGGAAAGAACTTGGGTACGTATCCGCCGGCTTTAGCAGTAGATTTTTCAGCCTCGATGAGACCGTGGATATATTGGGCAGCCTGGAGCGGAATGGTTTGCAGCACCGAGCCGGCCGCGGCACCGATACTTAATGACTTCAATACATTGCGTCTTGTTATCTGGTCTCGCGGCATAAGTTGCGATCTAGATCTCACCTTTCTTGGATTGGGAAAGCAGGTGCTCCGACGTCTTCCATGAGAGAGCCATAATCGTCAATGTAGGGTTCTTGTCAGGATTTGTAACAAAGGGAGCAGCATCGGCTACAAAGAGATTCTGGACATGGTGCACCTGACAATTCTTATTGAGTGCGGAAGTATTCGGGTCATTCCCCATGCGCACGGTTCCTAACTCATGAATGATTTCGCCCCCCTCCGAGATGTCGGCTCCTTTCGCGGGCCCCGACGGGTTCAGCACGGTCCCTCCTGCGGTTTCGATGATTGAGCGGAAGGTCTCCTGCATATCCTTCGCCATGTTTAACTCGTTCTCGCTCCATTGCCAGTGAAAGCGAAGCACCGGAATGCCCCACCGATCCACGACGTTTGGGTCGATTTCGCAGAAGCTCTTCTCGTTAGGAATCATCTCACCCCGTCCACTAAATCCGATGACCGTCCCATAAGAACTGCGGCATCTTTTCTTTAGTGCTACACCATAGCCCTCGGACTGCGCACAAACGCGATCGAACTCACCCACACTGGGCAAATTTCGCCCGCCACCGAATTCGATATGATAGCCGCGCAGGAAACCGTTTTTCTGTCCAAGCCTCCACCATGGCATATACAGATGCATTGCACCTACGCCGTCATGATTGTGTGCCGGCATTGCCTCCAGTTGGGGAAAATGCCCGGCTAAATGGCTACCCACGGAATCGGTGAGATAGCGTCCCACAACTCCAGAGGAATTGCCGAGTCCGTTTGGAAAGATCGAGGAGCGTGAATTCAGAAGCAAACGCGCAGTTTCACATGCGCTTGCGGCCACAACAAAAGCTTTTGCGCGAACGCGGACTTCGCGGCTGGTCGTTTTGTCGATGTAGGATACTGCTTCCACCTTCCCATTGCTGCCAAGGATGAGTTCTCGGGCCATGGCGTTGGCGATCAGCGTGAAGCGTCCCGTTGCTTGAGCCGTGGGAATCATGACTTGGCTGGAACTGAAGTTAGAGGCGCTAATACACCCGCGGCCGCATTGTGCACAATAATGACACGCAGCGCGCCCATTTAGCGGTTGGGTCAGAATGGCCAGTCGAGACGGGATACAAGTAATGTTGAGACGGTCGCAGGCCTTTTTGACGAGGGTCTCGGTACACCGGGGCTTTGGGGGTGGCTGGAAAATCCCGTCTGGAGCGTTCGGGATATTCTCTTTCGAGCCGAATACTCCGATAAATGCCTCGACTTTGTCATAGTAAGGCGCGAGTTCTTCGTAAGTAATTGGCCAGTCGTCGCCCAAACCATCGGTGGAGCGGACCTTGAAGTCAGTGGGGCCGAAGCGAAGCGCTATACGCCCCCAATGATTGGTTCGCCCTCCTTCAATCCGGGAGCGAAACCAGCGAAAGTTTGAACCCGGCGCCGTGGTGTAGGGTTCGCCTTCTATGTCCCAAAACCCATTGGGCGCCATGAATTCGTTGTTGAGCTCTAGTCGTTCTCTGCCTCCAACACCGGCACCGCGGTGGGCTAATTCGTATGGCCAGATGTGCTCTTTAAAATCTGTCTCGGGATGGACAAGAGGCCCCGCCTCTAACATCACTACCTCTACCCCGCCCTCGCACAGCACTTTGGCAGCGGTACCGCCTCCCGCTCCAGATCCGATTATGCAGACGTCGTATATCTTCGAAGACGAATTCAATTGCGCCATGAATTAATAGCCTCTGGGGCCGAACGTGTTCGCCGCGATTTTACGCATGCGACCTTTTATGAATGTTGGTGTTTCCGTGCACAAAGTCCAAATGATACGTGATCAAACCAACACTCGATATGCCACGCCTTCAGAATGCTGCGAGCTGAAGGTGGGCGCCGGGAACCGTGGAGCGTGCTCGTCTACCACGAGGAGAGCCACGCCCCGTGATACGCCTGAATCACGCCCTCCTCTTGTAGACCGCAAAGTATGGCTGGTTGGACAGCGTCTTATTAAAGCCGGGGAACAACCACGCCCTGCCCTTTCCGTCCTCCGATCCGAAATAATACTGGAGAGCGAATTCAGACATTGTGTACTCAGCCGGTATGACTCCGGCATGGCGGCCATTCTGATGGCTCATCTCGACTGACGTCCAGCGTTCTGCCTGATCCACATGCCGGTAGTAGAGACGCATGGACGCCGGCGCGGGGCTCTCGGCGGATGTGGGAATCTCAACAGTGAGTGTGAGTGGCAGCCCTGGCTGGAAGATCTCCGGTGGCTTATGACTACACGGGACGTTTGGACGGCTCGTCCGGGCGGTCGCAGCCCGAATCGCTTCCGCGGCGTTCCCGGTCGATCCTGACGAAGCCGATTCTACTTTGGCCTGCATGGCAGCGAGATCCGTATCGATTCCGGGAATCCGGTCGCTCCAATGGCCGCGCCGTTTGGGGATGTGTCCATAGGAAACGTCGGAACGATACACCCGGGTTGCGCGTGCCGCCATGGTTGTCCACGCTTCCCGCGCTTCCTTGTACTCGGCGAGTGCGAGCTTGCCGGATTCGGAGTTGCCGGTTTTCTGATAAATCTCGAAAAGAACCGCGCCGCGAAGCTTATGCGCAAAATATCCGCCGAGCCCGATCTGCACGAGAACATCTTCTTCGATTCGCCGGAACCCGGGTGAGGTGCGCGAATGCACGGTTCGACGAGCCTCGTTCAGCGCCTCCAGCGACGCGGCAGCGCAATCCTCAACCCACTGTGCGACCTCGATAGGTGAATACTTGGGGCCTGACTGACCCGCCAGCAACGCCTGCGTGTACTCGACCACGGTAGAGAACATCTGCGGATCCAGGGGACTCACCGTGGCGAAGCACTTCGGCACTGGCGTATCCCCGTAAGGAGAAGGTTCGCTGCCCAGCACGATTGGCATATTCGTCGGCATCTCGTACCAGAGATCGTGATTGCTCGCAGAATCCAGATGTGCCGAAGTCAGCAGCGGAAGGATCCGGCTGGCATTCGCCAGTGAAGTCTCGATGGCGGGTGTCGCCGATCCAAACTCCCCACGAAGGAATCGACGCCAGACTTCAGGATCCGCATCCGGATCGTAGAGCTTTCGTCCCCATACGCGGTAGTAATACTCGTACTTCTTCCAATCCGCGTCGGGATTCAAGGACGGATCGACATAGGCACAACGGCCTCCCGGGATGCCCGAGCCCTCCCTTCCTTTGAAGGTCAGTGGTTCCATCAGATCCAGACCAGCGGCGCCACAGAAGCTGGAAGTACGCGAATAACCGGTAGCCATCTCCGGGTCGACGGACAACAGGTGTCTCTGAGTTCCGGGCCACAACCGGAACATCAGGCGGTAGCGAGTTCCCTGTCGCAGGAAGTCACCATAACCGTAGCGGGTGAAACTCCGCGAACCACTACTCAGGCTGAAGAGAGCGGCCTCGGTCCTGGTCAGCCCCGCGTGGGGGATCTCGAGCGCTCGAATGTCGGCCTGGTTGTAGCCGAGACTCTGATGTTCAGCGGAATATTTGGCCCCCAGCTTTACCGGCATACCCGTCGCGACGGCAATGTCGATCATGGTTTGATCGACGCCCTTTGCGTGCATCTCGATCTCGATTTCACGGCCGGCAGAGGAAATCGCTTCGAAGACCGTTTTCCAGAAAGGGTAGCTTCCTTCGGGAATACCGCTCTCTCCGTGAACGCGCAGGGTCAGCCCCTGGATCTCCGGACACTCCTTCAGAATGATGGCGAGTGCGTCGCGGCAATAGCGGGCATGGGTCTCTGGACTAAGCCCATCGATGCGATGATACGCCTTCGGGCTGTCCGTCCATTGGTAAGCATGTGTCCAGATGCCGAGTTGAAAGTGAAGACCGCGAGCTCCCGTTTCGGATGCGACGTAGCGCAGCATCTCGAAATTCTTCTGTCGTTCCTCGCTGCTCATTGCTACCGGTGAGGGCAGCCTCGCACCATCCGGAGTAGCTAGCTGCATCACTCGGACATCGGGATAACCCGGCACGTCGACAAGATACGGATACACGAAATGAAAGTAGTCGTCGGTGACTCCCCTGGGAAAGTCGTACTCAAGTCCATAGGCGAAGTTGAAACGATTGAAGCGGCAGGCGACCAACATATCCAGATATCCGCTCCAGAATGCCTTGTCGTAGAACCAGGGCTTGTCTTCCATCTCGCAACAGAAGTATCGGCCTACGCTGCGCACCTCATTTGCAGGTTTCTCCTCGAGGACTTGCTTCAGCTGCAGAGCCGTCAGGGGCTGAGCGCCGAAGCGCACCCGCTCGGCAAGTTCGAGTAGACCGTAGACAAAGCCGCGTACGTCGCCGGCAGATACCAGAACTGCAGAGACTGGCCCCACCTTCCCCGGGGATAAGCGCAGACTTTCCGGCGCAGCGAGTGGCGTGCCTCGCGAAAATCCTCGCGCCAATTGCGATTCCGGAGCGGCTGCAACAACGCAGATGGAAGCGTCCACCGATGCTTCCGCTGTGTCCACCACTGCGCACGAGACACCCTTTTTCTCGAGCTCCAGACCAAGCCGCTCCGCAGCTTTCTTTACGGGCTCACTCGAAGCAGCTGGATTTTCGGGGTCAAGAATTACGCAGGCGCGGCCATTGCCGGTTGCGAATGCTTTCCGGGAAAGTCCACATGCGGCGGCCCCTCCGGCCAACTTCAAAAAATCCCTGCGCGCGAGGTCAGGTTTCATCAGTCAAATTCTCCTGTGTCGGTGCCCCCAGATGATGGATTACTTTGTCTTTTGATTCCCATTCGCGAGGACGCCTTCGACGACCGAAACCAGGAGTACTCCCCGCAAATCGTCGCAATTGGTTGATTCTATTTCTGTGGTGCCCAGAGGGGGACTTGAACCCCCACGGCCTTGCGGCCTGCGGATTTTAAGTCCGCTGCGTCTGCCGATTTCGCCATCCGGGCTTTGGAGGGCTTGCGCTGAGTACTGGCGCGCTTTATTCATATTAAATGAGAGCCGACATATCCCGCTGGCGGTTGCTGTCTTTGGTCTTGAGGGTTCCTTTGGAACAGGTGTACAGCGAGTCGCGGGGACGGCGATTGCTTCTCTGCCTCAGGAAAGTTTGGACCTGGAGGACGATGATTTCCTGGTGGATTTCTTTGGGGGGTGGCTTGAGCTGCTGACCTTGTGCATGGAAGGTGCGCGATGGCGGACGTGATGCTTGACGGGCGGAGGAAGAGCGACCTGCACGCGGCGCATGGCGGCGGTGGGGTCCTGGCCGTAGTCCGGATCGAACATGGCGATAACGGTGGTGGCGCGCGTGGTGTAGCGGGTGGCCCACTGGCTCTCAATGAGAGCGCGCTGCACGGATTGCCAGTGTTGTTCCGGCGTTTCGACCTCGCCGACGGGCAGGGAGAGGTCGTGCTGGCTGGCATCGCCATTGAGTTCGGAAAGAAAATGCTCGAACCCTTCGAGGTTGACGCCCATTTGGAAGACAAGCTGGCTTAGCGCCATCTGCTGTGAGGCGGAGAGCTGATCGAAGTAGCGGCAATAGGCGCGCGCGTTCTCGACGGCCTGGATAGTGGAAATGCGCAAAAGGCTGGTGGCCTGCTCCTCAGTCAACTGCGGAGTTAGGGTGCGAATCTTCTTTCGATATTTCTTATGTTTCCAGTGCTTGAGGTCACGATCGAACTGCTGAAGGATGGATTGCAACTGGTCCGGACTGAGGCCGGCGGCCTGCCAGAGTTCGGCGGAGGACGGCTCAAGGAAAGGATGCAGGTTGAGCGGATCAGCCTGCACGTGCTCGGCAGCCACGACATCAAGGCTAAACCCCGCGCCGATCAGCGGGCGACTGGTTTTTGGATCGGGATATGCGGCGAGTACCCAACCTTCGTGCTGATGGTCGCGGAGGATGTTCATCAGAGTTTCGATGTTGAACTTGATTTCAGATTCTTTGAAATCGAAGAGGGCAGACGGCGCCGACGCGAGATTGGCGTTTGCGGGAATAGTTGTGTCGGAAGTAAACGAGGATGGCAAGAGGCGAGCGCTGGACTCGAGCAGGGGTGTGTTAAGACCCGCGGCATTCGGCGCGAGCGCGACCAAAGGCATGAAGAGTGCTGCAATGCAAAGAACTTGCTGAATAGTCTTCCTCTTAGTGTTGCGCGTTGCTCCTGCGACGCCGCTGTGGTGGAGCTTCTCGGTCGCCGGTACATTAAAGAAAGGGTAGCGCTTTCGACGTCGCTATCCAAGAAAAAGCATCGGGTGTGATGTTGACTTTCCGGGTATGGACAGGCGTGCGGAATTCGGCGGCGATTGCCGGAAAATTTCGCGCGATAGCAAGATCGATTGAACGCACGATGCCGCAGGTTGAGGAAAATGGACAACTTACTTTACAGCCGCTTCGCCACGCAGTATAAGGCAAGTTAGCGATTGAGTGGCGGAAATCCGGAAATAAGCGGGCCCGGGCGTTTAGCTGGGCTACACAAAGAATCAGCATGGGGAAGCGGGCATGACGCTAACACAAGAATTGTCTTCAGCAAGTGTGCAGACGAGAGCGACAGTCGAAGTAACGACGGCGGCTCCAGTGGCGCGAAACGTGGCTGTGGATGCGTATCGCGGGTTTGTGATGCTGCTGATGATGGGCGAGATCCTACATTTCTCACAGGTAGCGCAGGCGTATCCGGGCAGTATGATCTGGCGGATTCTGGCATTCAACCAGACGCACACCGAGTGGGCGGGATGTTCGCTGCACGACCTGATCCAGCCATCGTTCACGTTTTTGGTGGGCGTATCGCTGCCCTACTCACTTGCCAGCCGTCAGCGCAAAGGCGAGAGCTTTGGCCGCATGTTTGGGCACACGATCTGGCGGTCGTTTTTGCTGATAGCGCTGGGAATTTTTCTGCGCTCCATGTTCAGCCCGATGACCAACTACACATTTGAGGACACGCTTACGCAGATCGGAATGGGTTACACCTTCCTCTTCCTGCTGGCGTTTCTTTCACCGCGCAAGCAATGGATTGCGCTGGGCGTGATTCTCTTTGGTTATTGGCTGGCTTGGGCGCTGTATCCCGCGCCGGGGCCCGGATTTGATTACGCGGCGGTGGGTGTTCCGGCAGACTGGCATCATAACTTTTCAGGATTTGCATCTCACTGGAACAAGAACAGCAACCTGGGCACAGCGGTCGATCAATGGTTCCTGAATTTGTTTCCACGTGAGGCGCCCTTTGTCGACAATGACGGCGGGTATCTTACGCTTAGCTTTATTCCGACGCTGGGCACAATGATTCTTGGTCTGGCGGCGGGACGATGGTTCCGCGCGTCTGCTCCGGTGATTCCGATCAAGCGGTTTGTGGCTATGGGCGCGGCCTTGATTGGAGTAAGTCTGCTACTGCATGTTCTGGGTGTCGGTCCGATTGTGAAGCGGATCTGGACGCCGAGCTGGGTGCTGTTCAGTGGCGGGATGTGCTTCCTTTTGCTGGCAGCCTTCAGCGAGATCATCGATGTGAAGGGCTATCGCAAGTGGGCGTTTCCACTGGTGGTGGTGGGAACCAACTCGATTGCGGCCTACCTGATTGCGCACATGTGGGAACGCTTTGTGCTGAGCAGCCTGGTTATTCACCTGGGACACAGAACATTCCAGGTGCTGGGCGCGGCGCTGGAGCCGCTGCTGCTTGGAATTGCGGCGCTGACGATTTACTGGCTATTCCTGCTGTGGCTGTATCGCCGCAAGATCTTCCTGCGAATCTGACGGACGGTTTTCCGGCGGCCCAGAAACAAATACGTCACTTGCTTGCTGCGGCGTCTTCCGGGCGTATCTCAATGATGCGCATCATGTCCTGATATTGCGATTCGCTCGTGCTCTTGATTTCGTCGAAGCGTTTGGACTGCTGCTCCCTGCGTGGGTCCGCGGTGCGTGCGTAGAGTTGCAGAAGTCCAAAGTTGGCGGCGTAGTTATCCGGGCTGATGGCCAACGCTCTCTCGAGCTCCTTTTCCGCCTGAGGATATTTGTGCTGTTGCACATAGACTTGTCCCAATTCCGCAAGGGTTTCCGGACGATCGGGCTTGAGTTGATTGGACTGGTTGAGTTCGCTTAACGCCTCGTCGAGTTGGGCCTGCTGGCGAGCGATGCGCCCAAGATAATAATGCGCGGCCGCAGCGGTTTTTGGATTGTTTACAGCCTGCCGAAGCCAGGTGGCGGCGGTTTCGAGATCTTTCGCGCGGAAATAAGTGGTGCCGAGCGCGAGAATACCGGCCGGGTTCTGCGGGCGCAGGCTGTGGAACTTCTTCAGATAAGGCAATGCGAGTTCAGGATCCTGCGCGAATGCAGAGACGCTGCCCATTACGTAGTTGTAATCAGGATTATCGGGGGCGAGTGTGACCGCCTGCTCCAGTGCTTTGCGAGCTTCTCCAAGCAGGCTCAGGTCGAGACAGACGAGTCCAAAATAGTAAGGCAGGCGAGCATCGCGGGGCGCAAGGTCGCGGGCGTGAGCAAGATATCCCAGCGCGCCACGATAATCCTTTTGCGATTTGGCAACGCGAGCAAGGTCGACGAGGATTGCAGTGGACCCGGGGTCGGCGGCGAAAGCGCTCTCCAAAGTTTTGCGAGCCTCGGTAAGATTTCCGGCTGCTTCTTCCGAGATGGCCAGCGCACGTAGTCCGGCAGGCGAGAGCGGTGCGCGCTGCGCGGCGGCGTTGAGGGTGGTTATAGCGAGGTCCGCGCGGCCTGTGGCGTCGAGCACGGGAGCGATATCGAGTGCGTCGGCTTCAGTGAGGTCGGGATGCTGTGCGAGAGACTTGGCGGCTTGCTCCGCTTCAGCTTTGTGGCCCAGACCAGCATGATCCGCACATAAGAGCGCCAGGGCTCCGGGGGTGCTGCGCGCGGTTGCATCCAGGCGCGCAACATGATCTAGAGAAGACTGATAGTTACGTGCGAGCATAAGCAGGACAGCGGCCTGGTAGTTTGCCTCATCATTTGCGGGCGAGAGAGCGAGGGCGCTTTGATAGGTACTGAGCGCCTTGGACTGCATCTCGGGATTCTTTGCCGCCTGCAGCATATACACGCGGCCGAGGTTGAGATAGGCACTCACCAGCTTCGGACTGTGGCGAATGGCTTGAGAGAAATACCGTTCAGCAGCTGGCGGCGTTGCCCTGCTGAGCTTCCAGAACGCCGCGAAGATTTTCGACGCCTCCATCGGACGGGTACTGTTTGGCTGCTCGCGCGAGAAGACTGCTCGCACTGCTGAGATCGCCGCTTTCAATGTGTTGCTGAATTTCGAGTAATGCGGCCTGATACGCCGAACTGTTTTGCTGGGCGGAGGCGAATGGTATGAGGAGCAGCAACAGCAGCATGCGGTAGGGCCTGGACAAATTTGAGAGTAGGCGCGAGCCCATTGGATAGATTACTGATCGCATGCCGGAGTGGAACACTTTGTCTTCGTTGCTCCTGTCCACTACACTACTCCCCAAGATGCTACATAACAGACTGTTGCGATTCTGCTGCATGATTCTCCTGGCGCCGATGTTTCCCGTGGTTCTCCCTGTGTTGGGCCAGGTGTTGACGGAGCGAGCGGAAACGCCCGCTGCGGTTGCCGCACTGGGACTTTCGCCTGAGAAAAACGCTGCGTTAACGCAATCCCTGAACTCGCGCGACTATCCCGCCGCGGAAAAACTTCTGTTGGACGAAGTCAATTCTGATCCGCACTCGCAACGGGCCGGCCATCTCCTTTCGCTGTTAGGACGGGTCTATTTTTTGGACAAGAACTATCTTAATGCGGCGATTGCGTGGAAGAAATCGGAGTCCATCGCCCCGCTGGATCCTTCAGCGAAATTTTCGCTCGCGATGGTCTATGTTGAGATGGGTCATCCGGCCTGGGCGGAGCCTGTTCTGGAATCGCTGGCGAAGGAAGATGCGAAGCAGGCACTCTATCCCTATTGGCTGGGGCGGCTGGACTATCAAGCGCAGCGTTATGATGCCGCGATTGCGTATTTCCAAAAAGCAATCGCTCTTGATCCGGGAATGGCTCGGGCCTATGACAATCTTGGGCTCTGTTATTTTTATCAAAACCAGAACACACTGGCGCTGGACAGCTACGCAAAAGCGATCCAGTTGGAGAAGGGTTCGGCGCATCCTTCCGCGTGGCCGCACCTGAACATGGCGATCACGCTTAGGTTTCTTGGCCGCAATGAAGAGGCAGAGAAAGAGTTACGTGAGGCAGCACGGCTGGATCCAGCAATGGCTCAAGTGCAGTATGAATTAGGAGCGGTGCTTGAAGCCGAAGACCACACGGACGGCGCGATTGCGGCCCTCACGGAAGCCATCCGACTGGACGCGAATTACGCCGAGCCGCACTATGAATTGGCGCGCATCTATCGCAAACAGGGGAAGAGCGAGGCAGCGAAGGCGGAAGTGGATACCTACCTGAAGCTGCACACGGCGGCTCATCCGTCGGCCGATCCGCGGGTGCACTGAAAACGTCTCAGCCATATTCCAGGAAGCTCATCAGGGCCCAACGAATTTGCCGCAAACTCTTAGAAGCCAGCGTGCGCTGGTCTTTGGCTTGATGCCTTATGGGTAGCTGTTGCCTGCGGAGCGATGCAGATTGTTCTAGTGCAGGCGATTGTCGACAAAAAAACACCCGGCCGATACCCTGGCCGGGTGGTTCTGGAGGTCAGTCTTGCCTTTTAGAACTGCACACGAGCTGCAAACTGAATAGTTCTTGGTGCTGTTACGGAACCATTCCATTGACCGAAGCTGGGGGATCCAACAGCCGTATCGAATGCATACGAGACGCCGCCGAAGTTTCCGCCCTGGCCGCCGATGAAGTAGTGATTGTTAAACGCATTGAAGAAGTTTGTACGGAACTGGAAGTTGACCTTTTCCGTAATCGGGGTGTTCTTCGTGATGGACAGATCGAAGTTCTGATAGCTGGGACCGTAGATCGTGGTCACAACTGGACCGGTACCGGTGTAACCGAACTGGGTGAAGTTGGATTCAAAGGCTGCCGGGTTAATGTACTGGGAATTCTTGGCAGGATTGAAGCCATTCCGTCCATGAGGCAGTACGTTCTGTCCTGAAACTGTTGCGGGGATGCAATTCTCACGGAATTGAGGAACGACATTGCAATTGTTTGACCCGAAAGCAAATGGAATGCCGTAGTTGTAGGACCAGATCGGGCTAAGCTGCCACCCGCCTACGATGTAGTTTGTGAATCCCCCGCCGTTGAGATACTTCTGCTTGTTGCCGAAGGGGAGATCGTAGACTGCAGCGACGGTCATGCTGAAGGGCACGTTATCCGCGGCGATGGCACGTTGCCGTTGAATGTCATAGGGCGAAACAGCCGCACTATTTCCGCCGGTGGCATTGGTGGCCTGGGTGTTTTCCGAGGCATTGGTGTAGAGGCTGGCATAGGTGAAGGATGCAAGCGCGTAGAGGCCATTCCGCATGCGACGCTCCACTTTACCCTGGAAAGACTGGTAGATGGAGTTTCCGTGACCTTCGTTCTGGCCGGTGAGTCTGGAGCAATACTGCGGGTAGGGTAGCAGTGCCTGTGCAACGGTGGCGCCGCACTTGTCAGCAACCTGCGAGTACCACCCGACGTATGGAATGGGCACGCCGTCTACTTCCGTGTCGTTCGGTCCGAAGGTGTCTCTCAGATGAGAGTCCAGGCCGCCCGGAGTTGTGAAGGACTTCGTTTCATCGCTAAAGGGATTTAACACGTTGATCGGATTGTTCTGCGAAGGCAGGTGGGTGCCCTTGGTTCCGACATAGGAGAGGGCGAGGAAGAAGTTCTGCGGAAGTTGGCGTTCCACAGTCATATTCCATTGCGAAGAGTAGGGGCGCTTGTTTCCGTCGATGGGACGATAGTTAGGCGACTGGCCATTATCGAAGCCCGACGAAATGTCAGATGTGACCGCCGGAGTTGGGAAGCCGCCGGAAAGATACATTGCCGGTGTGAGGGAATTAGCGGAACGGACTTCACTGATATTGTCGTTCAGGTTGAAACCATCGAGGCTCATGCCGCCGCCCCATCCGGGATAGAACGCCTGGCCGAAGTAGATGCCGTAGCCTGCGCGGATGACGGTCTTGGGATCGATGGAGTATGCAAGACCGACGCGTGGAGACCAGTTATAGTGTTGCACCTCGGGGAAGCGCGCGCCGTAGCTTGCTTCTCCGTAGCCTGTTCCGGCGAAGGCCAGTCTGCCCTTCAGTGGTCCATTCGGTCCGACGGCATCGACGTTGGTGCCATTCGGATCGAAGAACGAAAGGTGATTTTCCTTTTCGTAGGATGGGCTGATCGTGTCCCAGCGAAGGCTGTAGTCGATTGTCAGTTTGGGATTGAAACGCCAGCTATCTCCACCATGAATTGCCCATCCCTTTTGACGGGGGTAGGTGTTGGGGACGTTGTAGAAGTTGACATTTGCGCTATTAACGGCTCCCAGGAAGAAACTTGCGACTGGACTACCGGAATTGAACGCAGAAACCCCGGTAGTGCTGGGGTCGAAGTTGTAGGTTCCGCCCTGATTTCCGGCACTATGAATATTGCCGCCAGCGTTACGCCACTCGAGGCCAACTGTAACAGTATGAGTTCCCATTACGCGCGAGAGCACATCGTTGATGGCGTACGTGGGACGGGTGGTGATCTGCGCCGGTCCATTGCTGCTTCCCAACTGATAGAAGGTGGCAAAGGTGAAAGTTGGCAGATAGCTTGTGTCTGCAACTCCGGCAACGCCCGGCAACTGGGAGCCGAGGTTCAGTGAGTAATAACCCTCGTTGCGGTTCAGATAACCGAAGGTCAAATGATTTGTCATAACCGGCGAGAACATGTGTTCCCAGTTCAAACGCTCGATCGGAGAGTTTTCAGGATTTGCGGGGACTGCGTCCGAAATCGACTTGGGCAGGTTGCTGGCGAGGTTCGGTGCCGAGTACTGCCGCCAGTAGGTGTAGTAGAGGTGATCGCTGCTGCCCAGGTTGAGATCGATGCGGAACATGTACACGTTGTCTGTGCTGACAAGTGATCCTTGCCCAGCGTGAGGAACGACGTAGTTATTGGTTTCGTTGCTGTTGGTTGGTGTCGGCAACTCTGCCATCCAAGCCTTGGCAATGGGGTCTTCGAGGGCGGGGTCGATGATGTTGCCGGGGAAGGGCAGGCCGGTCGCCGGATTAAAGATGGGAATCAAATTGCCGGCAGCGTCTTTCCAGTTGCTGAAGTCTCCGTTGCGATCGGCAACGGAAGGAATGGAAAGGGTTGGCGCAGTGGATCCGCCATTGACCTTGATGGCTTCCCAGTTGAAGTAGAAGTAGCCCTTCATTTTGGAATTCTGCCCGTGAAGCTTGGGGAGCAGAATGGGGCCGCCGATATTGGCACCGTAATTGTTTTCTTTATCGATGCTGACTTGTTGCCCATAGGCAGCGGAGTTTAAAGCATCGTTGCGCAGGAAGTAGAAAGCTGCGCCATGGAACGTCTCGCCGCCACCCTTGCTGACAACGATTAACTGACCGGAAGTTGTGGAGCCGTACTGCGCACCGTAGTTCGCAGAGAGCACCTTGACTTCGCTGACCATGTCGGGCGACATCTGGAAGTCACCTTGCAGGCTGACCATGCCGCTCTGGTTCATGTAGCCTTCGGTCATGGTTGCACCATCGAGCAACGCTTCGTCGCCGGTGACCAGACCGCCGTTGATACGGGCATTGAAGGCACTACCCGTCCCGCCGGTGGTTACGCCCGGCATCATGACCGCCAGACTGATAGACGAGCGGGGCGCGCCAGCAACTGTCAGCGGCATATCGTTCAGAGTCTCGGGCGAGATACCGCCTTCGATAGTCGGATTGTCGTAATTGATGAGCGAAGTATCCGCGCTCACGGTCACTGTCTGTGCTTCAGTGCCGACGGTGAGGTGAATATCAACACGCGCCGCCTGGTTGATGGAGAGAATAAGGCCCTTTTGAACCGTATTCTGGAAGCCCTTTGCGGCGACGCTGAGATTGTATGTTCCCGGAGTGAGATTGCGGAAAGTGAACTGCCCTGCGCCGTCGGAAGTGAATGTAGATGTGAATCCGGTGGCTGCATTTGACAAAGAAAGTTTCGCGTCTGGGATAGCTGCCGAGGTTTGGTCCGTCACCGTGCCGGTCAACGAAGCGTTGGTATCCTGACCATAACTTCGACTTGCTACCGCTAACAGGCCTATCCCTAGAAATACAACCAGACAGCTCATGACTTTAGACATTCGTTTCGTCATAGCTTTTCCTTTTTTCGTTCGTCATCGTGAATCTTGATCCACCCTTGGCGGGAGCCGCCGTGGTTTCACCGGTACCTGAGAAACCGGGTGGAAGAACGTGGAGATATCTACCGGTAAGCTTTCAATACCGGAGAGAACGATTGCTCTCCAAAACTTCCAGCAAACGTTTCTCCTTTCGTGGTGCCGACGTCATACCCAAAACTGTTCCAAGTGAAAGCGGTTTCATTGCACTTGATTAATGGGCAACATTACACCCGGGTTGAAAACCTTGCAATAACAATTTGCTTTCTACGTTATCGCTAAAGGTTCTGTTATCTCTCTCCGAGCTGCTAGCGAACTATGCATGAATTAAGTTATTTATTATGTGCGATTAAGGGCATCGTCCGTCGAAATTCGGATGGGGCTTGAGAGCCGGTGATTTCAATGGAGGAACTGAGCGGAGGTTCACACCGCCGCTCAACTCGCTTATTTCTTCGGACTAACGCGGAGTAGCAGGACGCCATGCGAAGGCACAGTGCCGGAGAATACGTCGCCTTGCGGAGATACCGGCTTGTGCGACCACAGATCGCGGGCAGTAACTTTGCCGCTAAGTTTGAGTTCGCTGGGGCTCACAGAGACTTCGGCGCTTGCCGGGCCGCGATTAAAGAGGCCGACTGCCACGCTTCCATCGGCCAGGGGCCTGGCCCATGTTTCTAGGTCGCCTTTCACTGAGATTTGTGTTGCCTGTTTGCCGAGGGGATCCTGATCAATGGCGATGACTTCCTTGTTCATCAGAATTTCCTTGGTGGCGGGCGACATGGAGCGAAGATCGTTCCCCGCCAGCAGCGGAGACGCAAGCAGACTCCACAGGCTCATATGGGTGCGGTACTCCTCGATCGGTCATTTTCCCGTTGCCGACCTCGAGCATGTCGGGATCGTTCCAGTGTCCAGGCGCCGCGTAGGGTGCCAGGTGGCTCTGGCTGAAGCCGATAGTGGACATGCTCTCCCAGTTGTCGCTGATATCGCCGGTTGTGCGCCAGAGATTGCCGCTGACATCCGGACCCCACTTCTCTACATTGCCCATGCCGTATTCGCAGAGGCTGTAGACGATAGGGCGTCCACTGTTGGCGAGCGCATCGCCCATTTTTTGATAGACGGGCTGAAGATCCTTGTTGTCATAGACAGTGCTGGCGCTGCACCAGTCGTATTTGAGGTAGTCGATGCCCCAGGAGGCCCAAGTTTTCGCATCCTGCTCCTCGTGACCGTAGCTGCCCGGGATATCCCGCACAGGTTGCCGGTCCGGGAGAGGAATAGATGCCGAGCTTGAGACCCTTGGAGTGGACATAGTCGGCGAGGGCCTTCATGTCCGGGAACTTGTGATTCGCGGGCAGAACGCCGTCGGCATCGCGTACACCTTGCCAGGTGTCGTCGATGTTGATGTAGATGTAGCCGGCGTCGCGCATCCCGGTGGAGACCATGGTGTCAGCCATCTCGCGGACGGTGGCATCATCCACCTTCTCCTCAAACTTGTTCCAACTGTTCCATCCCATGGGGGGAGTTTTCGCAAGACCATTGTAGGCAACCTTATGCAATGCGGGCGGCGGTATGAATTTGACGGTGGGAATCTGGTCGGCGGCAGTGGCTGGCTTCGCAACCATGGAGTCTTTGCCCCAGGCGATGGCATGCAGTTCGCCGTTCACCAGCTCTCCGGTGACGAAAGGCTTTCTCTTATCCCAATCGGCAAAAAGTTCGAAGTGATTACCGTTTGTTTTGCCCGTGATGTCAAGCGAGTAACCGAGTGATTTTACAGTGCCGGTAAGATCGTTGCCGGACTGCTTGAGTTCAACGATGACCAGGTGTGGCTGCCCATTGTCCATGATCTTGTCGACGCCGGCCCACTTTCCGTTGAAGGACGGAGCGTGGGCGCAAGAAGCCAGGCTGAAGGTCATGCACAGCGCCGCCAGCAGGGTGAGGCTTCTGATGATGTTCGAACGGGAAATACTTGCTTTTGCGATCATGTGATCTCTCCGAGCTTGTTATTTCGAAAACTCATGTGCAGATTCGGGTAAAGGGAAATGGGTGTCTGCTCATGCGGGACGAATTGTACACGATTACACTTGAAGCTGGAACGCTGGGTTGGTTGGCAGCTGGCCCCGAGGACCGAAGCGAGTCTAGCGGTGTGCGATGGCTGCCGGATGACTGTATTCGACGGTCCAGAGGCGAGCCCAGTGTATGGTTACTAGCGGCAAGTGATATTCGAGGATGAGGAGTTGGAATGCACGAGTTGAATCGCAGGAGCTTCTTCAAAGTGGCGGGAGCAGCAACGGCGGGAACGTTGCTTGGCGAGGGGACGCACATGCTGGCGGCCGAGCAAGCGGAGCCCGCCGGTCCAGTGTCGGCCAACGACCATATTCAGTTCGCGTTGATTGGCGCGGGCATCCAGGGCCAGGGCGACACCAAGACTGCAGTACAAGTTCCGGGCGTAAAGCTGGTGGCAGTTGCGGATTGCTACGACGGACGGCTGGAGCACAGCAAAGAGCTTTGGGGAAACGACATCTTCACGACCCGTGACTACACGGAGATTCTTGCGCGCAAGGACATTGACGCCGTGATCGTTGCCACGCCCGACCACTGGCACAAGCAGGCATCTGTGGACGCCATGAAGGCGGGCAAGGATGTGTACTGCGAAAAGCCGATGATCCACGTGTACGCCGACGGCCCGGAGATGATTGAAACTGCGCGAACCACGAAACAAATATTGCAGGTGGGCAGCCAGCGGGTGAGCTCGATGGTGTATGCGAAGGCGAAGAGCCTGCTTGCTTCCGGTGCGATTGGCCAACTGAACATGGTGACGGCGCGATGGGACCGCAACTCTTCGATGGGCGCGTGGAACTACACGGTTCCTGTCGACGCTTCAACACAGACGTGCGACTGGCCGAGGTTTCTGGGCACAGCTCCGAAGATTCCATTTGATGCAGATCAATTTTTTCAGTGGCGCAAGTGGCAGGCTTATGGCAGCGGAGTAGCCGGAGATTTGTTTGTGCATCTCTTCAGCGGCACGCATTTCATTACCGGATCGCATGGGCCTACGCGCGCGATGGCCACTGGGGGCCTGCGCTTCTGGAAGGACGGCAGGAATGTTCCGGACGTGCTCCTCGGACTGTTTGATTATCGCGAAGGCTTCAATCTGAGTTTGCGGGTGAACTTCGTGGACGGCGGCGAAGAGAGCGAGGGACTGATCTTCACCGGGTCAGAAGGCACAATGGAGATCGGCGGCAACGCGGTGACGGTGAGCCGCACGCCGCTGGCGAAGGAGCCGGGCCTGGGGGTTGGAACTTTCAGCGAGGCGATGCAGAAAGCCACCACCGATGCATATCTCAAGAAGTATCCCCTGACGCACGCTACCGGAGAGCCGCCAATGGTGGGCGAACGCGTATGCTGCTCCAACTGGATACAGCTGACAGTTACGATCACTTCAAGAATTTCTTCACGTCGGTGAGAACGCGTCAACCCGTGGTGGAGGACGCGGTCTTCGGTTATCGTGCTGCCGGCGCCGCACTGCTGAGCAACATCAGCTACGACCGCGGAACCGTTGTTCACTGGGATCCGGATGCGATGAAGTTAGTGGGATGATTTCTGTGCAGGGATTCTGTCTGCACGGATCGCGGCGCTTACGTGTGCGCCTTCCTTTTGCGGTAAGGACCAGGCGAAGAGCACGGTTCCACTGCTGGTCAGAATAACCTGGCGACCATCGAGTTCGTAGGTAATGGGCGAGCTTTCCATGGGGACACCGGTGCCGGCGTGCCACAATGCTTTTCCATCGGCAGTGTTGAGTGCCAAGTACATTTCCGTAAGCGTCACCCGTGAAAGTAAGTCCGGATGCGGTGGTAAGAACGCCCGCGCCTGAACCGTCTTCCCCCACGTCGTGGCTCCAGCGAATTTTTCCTGTCTGGTAGTCGATGGCCTCAATCACACCCTTGCCCCAGACTCCATAGTCCGCACCGGCCCAGCCGTAGTCGCCGTCTTCCGGCTTAGCAAAATAAAGGCTGTAGCTGGGGTGGGCATCGACGATGAACAATCCGGTTTTGGGATCGAAGCTGGGCGAACGGTAGTTGGTCATGCCGCCTTCGTCGGGTGCAATAATACGGCCATCGGGAGCGGGCTCCTTTTCAGGATTGGGAATGGGCCGGCCTTGCTGCGTCGATGCCGAGTGTCCAATTCGTAGGGCCGAACGGAACTGTCAAAAGACTCTTGCCGTTGGTGCGATCCAGTACGAAGAAGTAGCCGTTGCGCGAAGCTCTGCATCAGCATTTTTCGCATCTGCTCCGTGAAAATCCCTGTCCACCAGCACCGGAGCTTCGACGGCATCCCAGTCGTGCGTGTCGTGGGGTGAAGCCTGGAAGGACCACGCGAGTTGTCCGGTATCCGCATGAAGGGCGACGATGCTGCAGGTATAGGGATTGTCGCCGGGGCGGGGTTTTCCATTCAGAACCGGCGTGGGATTTCCCGTGCCCCAGAAAATCAGATTGAGCGCGGGGTCGTAAGTTCCAGTCATCCATGTCATGCCGCCGGTGGTGGCGTTGGGAGTGCCTGCGGGCGGTGTGCTATTCCACTGCCACTGCGTCTGGCCCGTCTCCGCATCGACGGAGCGAAGAAAGCCGGTGAGATTATCGAAGTCGCCAGAGACTCCAACGATGACGTGGTTGCCGACGACAAGGGGAGCCATAGTGGTCCAATAACCCAGGCTCGCATCTGCCACAGGTACGTTCCAGCGAACGGTGCCGTCTTTGGCGTTAAGCGAGAGAAGGTGACCATCCGGCGACATGAAATAAATCCATCCCTTGTACATGCCGACGCCGCGGTGGCCGATGTGGTGGCCTTTGTTGGGCGGATAGGTGTATCGCCAGATCATGTGGCCGGAGCGCGCATCGACTGCCCATACATTGTCGGGGACGGTGAAGTACAGGATTCCATCAACCAGCAGAGGCGACGACTTTATGCTGGCGTTCTGGCTGGTCTGGAACGCCCATCCAAGAGTGAGGCTGCCGACATTTTGTGGCGTGATCTGCGTGAGACTGCTGTGACGTTTGCCGGAATAGTCGCCGTGGTACGTCGGCCATGCGTCCGCGGGCGGATTGAGGAGCGATGCAGGATCAAGGTTCTGCGCGCGAAGCACGAGCGGCGACGAAACAAGCACCAGCCACATGCTCACAGCGATGATCAGAGCCTTGATCTGCAATCTCATTCTTCTCTTCATCCTCGGGGCGCGGCATCGGACGAACCTACTTCAACGTCTGCAGGTACGCCATCAGATTGTGGATGTCGGCATCGGAGTACTGCGGGAATAAGGCGACGTGTCCGTCCAAACCGGGATCGATGGCAATACGAACTTTGCTGACCTTCCAGGACCGGTAGACTTCGTTCTCGTCGCGGATGCCTATCGTCCACTCATCGTGATAGGCGACGGTTCCCTTTACCTTTTCACCCGAGGGCAGGGTTATGGTGACTTTGCTTTTTGCCTCGCGTGGATAGAGCATCTGCTCTTCCAGTTGCAGCCCTTCGAATCGTGAAGCGATTCCCTTGAGATCGCCGGTGGCGGAGTGGCAGTTGGCGCATTTTGCGGCGAAGTATTGTTTGCCAGCTTCAAGGTTTCCGGTCTGCAGGTCGGCAACATCGACGCCCTTGCGTGCGCCTTTCTTGGCAGCGGCGCCGGCGGCTTGCGAATGGATGAAGGCTACGAGACTGGTCATCTCCGATGTCGAAAAATCAAAGCTGGGCATCTTCTTTTCCGGGCGACCGTTGCGCACGACCTCGGAAATTTTGTCTCCGTTTACGTCCGCGATTACTAACTTCGAGCGAGTGAGATCGGGGCCGGTCTCTCCCCCCATGGTGTCGCGCCCATGACAGAAGGCGCAGTTCTGCTGAAAGATGGAGTTGCCGCCGGCGACTTCAGGGTTCTCTGACTTTTGTTCTGGGCCGGCATTCGCTGCTTGCACAGGTGACGCACTGGTGGAGAGGTAGCGCACGAGCGCGGCTATCTCGTCGTTGCTGATTTTGGGGAAGGCGGGCATGCGGCCCTTGCCGGTGTGCACGAGATTGATGATCTGCGGCTCCGTCATTTGGCGGCTGATGCCGACGAGCGGCGGAAAGGCGGGCAGATTGCCTTCCCTGTTGTCACCGTGGCAGACCGCGCAATTCTCCGCATACGATTGCGCACCGGCGTCGTTGTCTTTGTCCGCCGACGAATCGGCTGCTTGAAAACCGCTACTCGAAGACGAAGCATAGATAGGCGATTTCCCGCCCTGATACACAACGAAGCCCGCGATAATTGCAAGGAGTAAGAGAACCGGGAAACTCTTCATAGCGCGATGACTGCCCTCATCTGTTCAATGTAAATCGTGCGGGTAGCTTAGGTACGCAGCGACCGCGATGCCTATCCTGAATATTTGATCAACGTCATGAATCCATAATCCATATGAAGCTGCTGATGACAATGCAGCAGAGTGTCGCCGGGATTGTTCGCGACGAAGTCTACTTCGACAGTCTCCAGCGGCATGACATTGATGGTGTCTTTCATCAGCCCGCTCAGCGGCTTCTTGGCGATGCTTACTACCTCAAACGAATGGCGATGCAGATGTATCGGGTGCTGGTCGCCGGAGCCGTTACGGAAGACCATGCGGTATCGCTTGCCCTGCTGCACCTTGAGGGGATCGATGTCGGGCCACGATTTGTTGTTGATTGTCCACGTATCGAATTTCGATCCCCTCAAGGGTCCGATGTCGCGGAAGGTGAGCGTAAAGGTCTCGTCCGGCTTGGCTGCTGCGGTGGCGTTGGCGAATTGAATGTAGTCCCACTCCTGCGGCCCTGGATCCTTCCAGACCGGAGCACCTTTTCTCCCGGCGTATTCAACCACGATGCCGAGGCCCATCTGGCGAGACTTCTCCAGCGTCGAACCGAGGATCCAGACTCCCGGAGAATTCATCTCAACGATGGCGTCAACGCGCTCCGCGACGGCCAGCGAGAGGACCTCGACGGATTGTGGATTGGGAACGGGATTGCCGTCCATGGCGATGATTTTGAATTTATGGCCGGGCAACGCGAGAACGACATTCTCAGTCGCGCTGGCGTTCAGCAGGCGGAAGAGGACGCGCTGACCCTGCTTGACGCGAATGGGCTCACCCGCTCCGAGCTGATGCGCGTTGATCGTCGCGTATTTGTAGCCGACGTCGGAGCCGGTGGTCTGCGGCATATTCGCGGATTGCTCACGCATGGTATCAACCATGGGAACGAACGATGGTTCCCAATGATGGATGGCGAGGTTGATCTCCTGGTCGTATGGGGCGGGCTGCTCTTTGTCCTCGATCAACAGGAATCCGAACTGCCCGCTATAAGTGCCTATCGCGAGATTGTCGAAGGCGGTGGTGTGCGTGTGGTACCAGCGAGTTCCGGAAGGGGTCGGGGTGAAGCTGTAACGATGCGTAGTGCCGACGGGGATCATGGGCGAGCCTTCTTCCATTGCTCCGTCGTTGAACGAATCGATAGCGAGCCCGTGCCAATGAGTGATGTCCGCTTCCGGCCCGGCATTGGTGACATCGATGGTGACGGGGACACCCTGACGCAGCCGCAGAAGAGGGCCTGGAATCTGGCTATTGAAGGCGACCGTTTTTATCGTGACACCTGGGCCGATGTCGAGCGAGCACGGCTCGATGCGAAGAAGATGATCGGCCTTACCAGCGGGGCCCGGCGGCTTTGGGGCGGTCTGCGAATGGAGGAAGGTGTTGAGAGACCCACTCGCCAGGACTGCGCCGGAAGATAGAAGAAATTTTCTACGATTCATGTGTTCTCAAATATTTCGTTTCCAGATGTCAGGCTATCAGCGTCGAGGACTACCGGACTAGTTTGCTGCTCGTTTTGGCGGTTGCGATTCCGAAAGGTATTTAGCGAGAATCGCAACCTCAACTTCGATGCAAATCATGGATGAATTAGAGATCACATAGGCTCAATGAGTTGCAGGCGGAGCGGGATGCGATGCCGTACTTCCGTCGGTCATGCCGAGGGTCCACTTGATGGCTTCGAAATACATCTTGCGGACATCCGGATCTTCCCACGATTCCGACGTGTGACCGAGTGTGGAGTAAAAGACGCGGCCCTTCCCGTACATCTTCGTCCAGGCTACCGGAAAGTCGTGATCGGCGCGGTGGATGCGCGGATTGTTCGCGTAATCCAACCGGCTTGCATCCAGGCTCAAGAGAACATTTACATTGCTGCGCGACCATGCCTTGGGCTGATAGATCTCATCGAACTTGACGAAGTTCTTTGGCAGGTGGCGCACGGCGGGAAAGTCTGGATCTTCATTGATGATGGGAGCGTTGAAGGTCATCCAGGGATGCTCATCGAACCAGCCACCAATCATTTCCCCATATTCCGGCCACTTATAGTTGGTGTCCAGTGCAGCGTGGATTCCGACAAAGCCCTTGCCGTCTTCCTTGATAAAGGACAGCATGTCGGCCTTCTGGCTGGCGTCCATGTCCAGTTCGCCGGTCGTGCTGGCAAAAACGAGGACGTCGAAGTAGTTTAGATTCTTGGAGTTTCTTCCCAGGTCTTTCTTGGTCAGGAGCTCTGTGTCGGTACGCATCTCTGTATCCCAAAGCCCGCTCTCTTTGCCCATGGTGTAAACGGCGGCCATTGCGGCAGAGATGGAGTCGTGCTCAAAGCCCTTAGTTTGAGCGACCACCAGCACATGCTTGAGATGAATCTGCTGCGCGTGCGGCGCGGGCGGTATCAACGGATTCTGAGCGGGTTGCGACTGCGCACTGCAGGTGGGAAGCAGGATTCCGAAAGCTGAGAGGGCGAGAGAAAACAGAAAGACTGTCGGGGAAGGGCGCAATTAATTCTCCTGGGAAACCACTAGAAAATACTGCTCCCGAAGTATATTCGCTGAGACGTCTAGATTGGAAATGAGTTTCAACCTCAACCGCACTTAGCGCAGTTTCTCTACACTCGATCGCCTGCCGGATACGGGAATGGATCACCCCGCATCACTTAGTGACGGGAGTGATGCGCGTGGGAAGCTTTCACTGGAACGGGCGCGGAGTAATTAAAGCCGGGCAGATCTACGCGCTTGGCGATGTGGTCCTTGATCCAGTGAGGATCCCACCACTCCTTGGGGTCAATCTGCACGCCATCCAACTGCATTGCGAAATGGATGTGGTCACCGCCCGCCATACCGGTCTGGCCGCTGGTTCCCATGGACTGGCCT
Organism: uncultured Acidobacteriaceae bacterium; assembly: GCA_963816335.1. Classification (GTDB taxonomy): domain Bacteria; phylum Acidobacteriota; class Terriglobia; order Terriglobales; family Acidobacteriaceae; genus JANXZS01. Next base: position 182,880 of record CAWFKA010000004.1, read on the forward strand.
TGCTTGACCATGTCACCTTCGCGCACCTGGATCTGGCTGAGGTGGCCGTATATCGTCTGTAATCCATATCCGTGGTCGACAACGATGCAGTTGCCATAGATGCCGAGCGGCGCCGCGTAAACGACGCGTCCGTCATTCGAAGCCTCAACGCCAACATGTTGCGTGGCGGCGAGGTCATATCCGAGATGGACCTGCTGATCAATCTTTTTTCCCTTATATATATAGTTACGCAGGTCAGCGAAGGTGGCCTCCGCCTGGGAATGCGATTGACGCGCGAACGGCTGTGACCACAGGAACTTATCCGCAGTCTTCAGGCGCAGATCGGAGAGCGTCTTGTTGTTGGCTTTCCGCATTTCATTGTTGACTTTGACGAATCGCGCAACGGGATCGCCCGGACCGTTCGGGTCCAACTCGTTCACTACCTTCTGCAAAAACTGGTCGCTGACCTGAAGATCATGAACGGTATATTTGGGCTGCTCTTTCTTGGGGAACTGGAAGACGAGCGGGCTGGTTACGGTGGTCCCTGCGCCGTTGGCGGCATAGACGACCGGAACAGTGGACGGCGGCATGTTCCAAGCAAAAGCGAAGAGCGAGAAGAAGCCGGGCTTGGCACCGGGCATCGGCCACGCGCGGAATGTCTGGTCGCCGACGCGGATCCCTGCTTCAGTAAAAGAGCCGGAGATATTGAAGGTGGCGAGTTCCGCCATGCCCAGGTAGAGGTAGTGCTCATCGGAATCGACGCTCACCGTTGGCGGCCGCGTGACCACCGTGACATCCCTGACCAGGCGTGACTTCTTCCTGAACAAGCCGTTGGAAGTGGCTTCGATAATGAGCTGCGCTTTCCCCTCCTGCAGTTGAGGGACGGCAGTGAGGCCGGCGGTGAAATTCCAGGTAGCGTCCTTTACAGGCAACGGCTGCGGGGACTGCCACACTGGGTGGGCCACGCCGTTCTGCTCAACGACGGCGGTAGCACCACGAATGCCGTGCGAATCGCGAGCATGCACGCTGACCGGCGTTGCCTGGCCGAGCATCGTGAGCGGCGACGTAAGGTCGATGGCGGGAGGGGCTGAAAGGGCCAACCTAAGCACAATGGCCAACACGGCCACAAAGAAAAGAGCAATAACAAAAAGTCTGCGCACAATTCATTGTAGCTTCCGAAGTTCTGGAAAAAGGCGCATGTAATCGCCGCGTGCCCAGTTGTTCACTAGCGCCGGGAGTGCGGACGCGGAGGTCGAAGTCAGCTATCCACACCTGGAATCCGACTTATCGAAGACTCGCGGGCGACGGTTGAAAGGCTGACAATTCCTCGAACAGCGCGTCTGGCAATTCGAGCGACGCGGCAGCAAGGTTTTCTTCAAGGTGCGAGACAGAAGAGGTTCCCGGAATTGGCAGAATGTCGAATGACCTGCGCAACAACCACGCGAGCGCTACCTGCAGAGGAGTTGCGCCAATGCTTACCGCGACCCTATTGAGAATTTCATGTGCCTGTCGATTCTGCCCGAGCGGTGCCCAGGGGATAAAAGCAATCCTGTTTTCGGCACAATGATTCAGCAGGTAGTCCCACTCACGATCAGCGAAGCTATACCTATTTTGAACGGAGACGATGGGAACAATTTTCCGCGCGCGCTCGAGATGCTCGAGAGTGACGTTCGAGAGAGCAACGTGGCGGATCTTCCCCTGTTCCCGGAGATGTGCCAGCGTGTTCATCGACGCGTCGAACGAGACGGCTGGGTCAGGGATGTGAAGTTGGTAAACATCAATCCGATCGAGACGCAGTCTTTTCAAGCTGCCCTCAACCGCGCTTTCAAGATGCTTCGGGCTCGCGTTGTGCGTCCACTGCCCCGGACCCACACGCTCCCACCCGCCTTTCGTGGCGATCACAACTCCCGGCGGATAGGGAGCCAAAGCTTCAGCGATGATTTCCTCTGAAACATATGGGCCGTATGAGTCAGCGGTGTCGATGAAATTCACGCCAAGTTCGACGGCTCTACGCAAAGTGGCGATCGCCGCTGCTCGATCGGTTGGCTCACCCCAGACCCCTTTGCCGGTGATCCGCATGGCTCCGTATCCAAGACGGTGGACCGAGAGATCACCCAGTTGAATACTTCCTGCACTTGCTGCGGAAGGGGTTTGCTTATCCTGGTTCATGCGAAGAAAGTCCTCCATGATGACGTCTATCTTTTTACACGAACGCTCGCATTGCTGCGGAGCTCTTACGCATTCAACGCGATTTCGCGCCACGAAAATAGTTCGGAAAGCGAGTCGGGTCTTTGAGCAAAAAGCCGCGTCGAAGAGTCTTGAAACTCCCTGTTTGAGTTAAGCTACTTCACAGCACGTTGGTCCTGGCCATGAATCTTCCTTTGAAGTCGCCAATTTTACCTATGCTCGCGAAGCGGGTAGCTGCCATTCCGCAGGGCGGCGGCTGGATCTTCGAGCCGAAGTGGGATGGATTCCGATCGGTGATTTTTCGCGATGGCGACGAGTTTCTGATTCAGAGCCGCGACGGAAAATCACTCAACCGCTATTTTCCCGAGTTGATTGATCCCCTGAAGCGGGAACTCCCCGATCGTTGCATATTGGATGGTGAGATCGTAATTGCAACCGGCAGCGGCCTGGATTTCGATAGCCTTCAACTTCGCATCCATCCCGCAGCATCGCGGGTTAAGTTGCTTTCGAAACAGATTCCCGCCTCCGTCGTTTTCTTTGATCTGCTGTGCGAAGGCGACCGCGACTTCACAGTTGAACCGTTCCGCAATCGACGGGAGAGGCTGCTTGCGCTGTTTGGATCGGCGCAGCCGCCCATCCATTTGACCCCGGCAATCGAAGACGCGAAGGTCGCCGAGGATTGGTTTCACCGCTTTGAAGGAGCAGGGTTGGACGGGGTGATGGCAAAGGCCGCTGAAGGACTGTATGAACCGGACAAGCGGGTAATGCTGAAGGTGAAGCACGAGCGAGATTGCGACTGTGTGGTTGCCGGGTTCCGCTGGTACAAGAAGGGCGACCGCTCGCTGGTTGGATCGCTATTGCTCGGACTCTTTAACGCGTCCGGTGCGCTGCAACATGTCGGCGTCTGCTCAAGTTTCACCCAACAAAAGCGCGCCGAACTTACGGACTTCCTTGCGCCCTATCGGCAAGACGCGTTGGTAAATCATCCCTGGAAAAACTGGAGCGATCCAGCCGCTGGCGGCGAAGATTCCGCGCAACGCATGCCCGGCGGACAAAGCCGATGGAGCCAGGGAAAAGATCTCTCGTGGGAACCACTGCGGCCGGAGTTAGTGGTGGAAGTTGCTTATGAACACATGCAGGGAAATCGCTTCCGCCACATGGCGCATTTTCGCAGATGGCGCGATGACAAAAAGCCATCCGATTGCACCTACGAGCAGCTTGAGGTTGTGCCTCCGCACGAGCTAAAAGAGATTTTTACACATCGCTGATTGTTTCAGGAGTGCCATCACTTTTCTTCTTCGGCCTGCGACCTGGGCTGCGTTGCGATTCAGCAACATCATCGGGATCGGGAGCCTCCGGTGGCGGCCGAAGCTCCTCAGGAACGTTGCGCAAGTTCACACGAATGCGAGTCCACGTTGAAGAAGTTCCTCGCATGCGATCAACGAGAATATCCTCCACTGTCATCAACTCTGCTGCCTGAGGATGGCGAGTCTTCCATCTTTCCAGACCTGCCTTGGCCAGATTTTCATCCGATGAATTCGCCACTGTGAGGAGCGGCATTCGCGCGCGAGGATTTTTCTCTTTTGGAGCGGTGGCAGCTTTCGATTTTGCGCGGGAGGGCGCGACCCGTGGCGCCTCTCCTTCCGTCTTGCGGAAGTGCGGAGGCCATGGAGCATCGCCTAATCCCGCAACCTCATCCATTACGGCGACTTCGAGAAGTTTTTCGAGCGAACCCGGATAGCTGTTGATTTCCTGGTGCGGATCGCCTATCTCGGCAAAGCGTTTGGGCATGGTGAGCACTGTGAAATCAGCGGGATTACAATCCGCGACTTCGTGCCAATAGAGGGGAGCGGAAACTCGGGCGTCAGGAAGAGGCCGCACGGAATAAGCCGAGGACGTGGTTCGATCCTTCGCATTCTGATTGTAGTCAAGGAAGACGCCGTGGCGCTCTTCCTTCCACCACTTTGACGTCGCCAGCGCTGGGACGCGGCGCTCGACGGCGCGAGATAAGGCCAATGCAGCGCGGCGCACTTCCGTGAAAGTCCAGCGCGGATCGATGCGTACGTTCACGTGCATTCCGCGGGAGCCGCTTGTCTTGGCCCAGCCAACGAGTCCTACCTCCTCGAGAAACGACTTCACTTCCAGCGCAACGCGACGCACGTCGTCCCAGCCGACTCCGGGCCCAGGGTCAAGGTCGACCCGCAACTCATCTGGACATTCAAGATTGGCAGATCGCACGGGGTGGGGATGGAGTTCGATGCATCCCAGGTTGACAATCCAAATCAGGCCCGCGGCGTTGTCCACGACAGCCTCTTCAGCCGTACGCCCTGACGGAAAAGACAGCGTGACAGTGCGCAGCCAGGGCGGGCGATTTGAGGGCGCGCGCTTCTGATAAAATGCCTCGCCTTCTGCTCCATTTACAAATCGTTTCAAAACGATTGGCCTGTCAACGATTCCAAGCAGAGCGCCCGGCGCAACGGCGAGGTAATAGTTGACGAGATCAAGTTTCGAAAGTTTCGTCTCCTTCGTGAAGTATGGTTTTTCAGGATTCGTGATTCGAACCTCATGGCCCTCGACGGATACCAGTTCAAAAGCTTCTTCATTCTTCATTGGAGTAATGCACTCCTATGCAAAGGTTTAAGAAACGAAAAAGGCCCGAAACTCCCACATCATACAGACCAGGCGAAGTCGTTTGTACTTGAAAGCGCCACTCGGATTCGGTCCGGGTACGTGATGTCCCATCCGACGATCGCGAAATGGCGTTGTAGATTACCGGGAGAGCCTTCTCATCGACGGCAGCACTTCGGCAAGGTAGACTGGCTCGATGCATTATCAAACCTCACAGAACCTGAGCCGTTGACGAAAGGAACCGCGTGCTAATTCTCGCTGCCATTGTCGCTATATTCGTCTACGGAATGATCGCCGCAATGCTGGGCACCATCCTGCCGGACCTCTCTGACCGTTTTAAGCTTACGCCGAGCCAGAACGGAACCATCGCGTTCGTACAGGCACTCGGACTTATTCTTGCCTCTCTAGCTGTCGGGCCTCTACTGGATAACGAAGGCAAGAAGGTGGGCCTGATTCTTGGGCTGGCCCTTATTTCCATCGCTCTGTTTGCGCTGCCGCGTTCCAGCGGCTTTCGCAGCATCCTGGTACTCCTCTTCCTGCTTGGGGTGGGCGGAGGAATTGTAGTTACCGGTGCGAATGCGCTGATGAGCGACGTGGGAGAAGCGCATCGTGGAACTGCGTTGAATCTCGTCAATCTCTTCTTTGGCCTCGGCGGACTGACGACGCCTTTCATCTCCGCAAATCTCTTCGCTCGGAACTGGGTTAAGCTCTGCTACTCCGTCGCGTCGCTTACCGTCGTCACTCTGGCCATACAGGTAGTCACGAAAATGCCTGCACCGACCGGATCAGAACGTTTTATCCTTGCGGAGGCGGGCCCGGTGCTGGGCAAACCCCTGCTGATTTTTTTGGGGCTTTTTCTTTTTCTTTACATCACCTGCGAGGTCGGTGTGTGGAACTGGCTTCCTCGTCATCTCATCGCCCAGGGAATTCCAGAGAGCCGCGCCCTAAACATTCTCGCGCTGGGTTTCGCGCTGGGCCTGCTGCTTGGACGCGTTGCCGTTTCACCTATCCTGTTGCGCATCTCGGCGATCAACGTCACGCTGGTCGCGTCGATTGCGATGGCGGTTACTACCTACCTCATGCTCCGAACTACGAAGCCGGGCGCGGCCTTCGCCTTGGTATTTATTGCGGGCCTCTCCATGGCGCCAGTTTTCCCCACAACCCTGGCTATTGTCGGCGATGCCTTTCCGCGGATGACCGGCACAGCAATTGGCTTTGTCATTACTTGTGGATGGATTGGCCTGGCTGTCAGTTCGCGGATCATCGGCGCGATTGCCGGTGGCGATCCGCGGCGTCTGAAAAAAGCATTGTTGGTGATCCCCGGATCCGCCATCCTGATGGTTGGCCTGAACCTGGCAATCCGCACCGCGATGCATTGAGAGAAAGCCAGCGGCAACCAAACGTTAATCCTATACCTTCAGCGCCCTCATGTAGTCGGCATCAATCTTCAGCGCTTCCATTGGATCGATGTCGAATTGTTCCTGCTCAATGAAGTAGTGGCGAATGTGAGCAAGCTTGGCGGCTTTCAAGATCGCCATATAGTCAATGCTGCCGCGTCCCATCTCGGTTGAGGTCGGTTCTGCGTTTGTACCGACTGCGCCGAGTTTGAAGTCCTTCACATGCAACATGGAAATCCGCGTGGGATAGCGGGTCAGATAGTCGACGGGATTTTTTCCGCCAACGATGACCCAGCCGCAATCCATTTCCATGGTCACCGTCGCCGGGTCCGTCAGACGCAGCAACTCATCGTATGGGATGGTGCCATTCTCCGGATGAAACTCCGCTACATGGTTGTGATATCCGAATTGCATGCCCTCGGCCTTCACCTTTGTGCCGAGCTTATTGAACTGCTCCGCGTTCCAGCGCCAGTCGTCAAGGGTCATCGCCTCCATGGAATTGCGGAAGTTTCCAGCGCTCACTCGCGAGGACTCTTTGAGCATGGGTGAAGAACAGATGATGTACTGAAGCCCCAGCTCCTTGGCATAGCTGATTACTCCGTCAAGTTGTTTAGGCTGCAATTGCGCAAGAGGGTAGTGGGCACTCACACAGTTTAGTTCCGCAGCTTTCATTGCCATTTTGACGTCGCTGGCGCTGTGGCCAAAGAAGCCGGCTGCCTCAACCTCACGATAGCCTAGCGCACCTATCTCCTTCAGCGTTCCGTCAAAATCCTTGGGGAGTTGCTCGCGCACTGAGTACAGTTGCAGGCCGATTGGCAAGCCGAGAGCATCCGCCATCAAATATGGAGCGGCATTGCAGGCAGCTGCGGCGGCGAGTGCGGCCGATCCACTCTTCAAAAAATTCCTTCTGGACACTGGTTGCACGGATCGCTCCTTTAGATTCCTCATGATGGTTTGTGCTTTGATAGCTTGACGTCGACTACTCTTAAACTCGGACTCGCAATCGGCAATGAATGCTCGGCGTCCATTCTCAAGCCATCCGCATCAGACTGCAAGTTTTCAGTGCGCGGGATAAGAGCGAGCAGCCGGGCAGGGAGCGTCGGGCAAGGCGACGTCGGCTCTTCACTCTCCCTTCTTCTTCAAAGAAATATCGCGACGGTCAATGGCTGCCGTCTCCTCCGGTAACATTTGCTGCAAGAGCTCAAGCAGACGAGTGGGATCAAAGGACTCGAGTTGGTGGTCTGCGTGAGCGCAGTTTTTGTCGCCGGGCAGGGAGATGAGGATTACAGCAGCTTTTGGCGCGATCTCCTTCAGCTTGTCAATCAGAATGCAGCAGTCCATGCCTCCGATTCCCGCGTCGAGAACGATTCCGTCCACCGCCGGAAACTTTACAAGAACCTGGACAGCTTCTTTTGCACTGTACGCCGTGAGCACATTGAATTTCGCTGTTTCTATCACCAGCTTCCGTGTTGAAATGCTGCCCGAATATTCGCGGTCTACCACGAGAAAACATGGACGAGTCATAGCTACCTGCACCACCCTTTGGCTTTTCAAAAAGTTAAGATCCTCAGATCTAAAGACTTCCAGACATATGTGGGATGTACTAGGTCGACCGACTGTTGTGCGCTGATTGCCGCCAACTGCCGGCGTTTCGCGCCCTGAGTAGGTGCAGGATTCGCGGACTCCAGGGGCTTGTTCCCTCCAAAGCGCGAGAGCGAGCATTTGCTGGCGCCTTCCATTGCGCTTCTGTTTCTTTTGACAGCGCTCAAGTTCGGGAACATAATGCTGCGGAAGTGGCGACCCCGGATTCCCTCCGGTCGCTCGAATGGTCTCCGGTCGCCACATTCTGGGCTCCCACAAAACGACATAGGAGTTCCCAATGACTTGGCTCAAACCCTCGTCTACATGCGATCCCACATGCTTACCTTCTCGCATTCTGCGCGCGATCGCCACAAGCATGCTGCCGCTTCTGATCACCGCTGGAAGCTACGCAGCGGGCCCTAGATTCACTCCCATCGCAACCTACCCATCCGGTGGGATGGCGCAATACACAGCAACCGCGGATGTGAATGGTGACGGCAAGCAGGACGTTTTTGCCAGCAACCTGAACGGCGTTATCTCAGTTCTGTTGGGCAATGGCAACGGATCTCTTCAGGTTGCGAAAACAATTGCTTCTCTCGGCGCTGGCTCCTACCCAATCCTGACAGCCGACTTCAACCGTGACGGTAAGCCAGACCTCGCAGTACTCGTCCCGGGAAAAACCCAGGTACGGATCTATCTAGGTCGCGGCGACGGCAGTTTCCAGGCGCCCAAACTGTTCTACGCCGGCGAGGGTTCCAAGTTCATGGCGGTTGGGGATGTGAACCGCGACGGTAACCCGGATCTCATTGTCAGTTCCGCGTCTCCAACCAATCCGAACCTTGTTGGATTTAGCTACCTTCTGGGAGACGGCAAAGGCAGCCTCCACGCCCCCGTTCTGGTTACCGCGAAGAATCAGGCTGCGGGGGGACTGCTGACGGTCGGCGATGTCAACCGGGACGGCAATCTCGACGTTGTTACCTGCAATCAGGGAGAGTTGGTGGAAGTTTTTCTCGGAAACGGAAATGGAACTTTTCGCGAGCAACCTGCATTCGACGACGGCACAAACGACGGGGGAGAGAGCCAGTTGCTGCTGGCCGATCTTCATGGCACCGGCAAACTCGACCTCGTCGTTGGCTACTTCGGCTTCGAAGGGTTTCCCGGTGCTGTCATCCTGTTGTCTGGGAATGGCGACGGCACCTTCTCCCAAGGCAATTCCTACACGCCTGGCTTCTTGCCCATTTGGCTGGATGCAGCAGACATGAATGGCGACGGCAAGTTGGATCTTATTGTTGCGAACGGCTTCAGTAACTCCGTCTCGGTACTGTTGAATCAAGGGTCCGGAAACTTCAGCTCTTCGCAAAATAACTATGCCACTGATTATTTGATTCAAGATCAACTGGACGAGACACCAGTTCCAGGATTGCTGAGCATCGCGGACTTCAACGGAGATGGTAGACCGGATGTAACCGTGGCCGGCTACGATGGTGTAAATGTCCTGATGAATGTTGGCGGAGGTGTTTTGAACGCTCCGGGTTCAGTTGAAGTCGGACAACTCACTGGACCGATTTTCGGCACAGACTTCAATGCCGATCGCCACGACGATCTTGCCATAACCACCGCTGGATTTCTGGGCGTCGCTGTTGGTCAGGTGAATGTGCTTCTCGGAAACGGCAAGGGTAATTTCACCGCGCCAAATAACTACCTGATAGAAGGCATAGAGTTCAATGCGCTTGCTGGCGGCAGCTTCAATGGAAATGGCAAGCCGGGCATCGCAGCCCTTGGACTTGGCGACGGCGTAGATCAGCTCTACAACACGGGCAACGGTACGTTCGCAAACGGCCCCACTTTAGATATTCCGAATCAACCCCCTTACTTTTGCTCAGGAGATTTCAACCACGATGGTTATTCCGACCTCGCAGTGTTGGACGGCAATGAAGTTGACATCTATATGAACAAACACGACGGCACATACAGCGGGCCGGTGACTTTCAAGCTGGGCGTTAATCCGCTTTTTATCGTCGCACGTGATATCAACAAGGATGGGAAGATTGACCTGATCTCTGCAAACCACGACAGCAACGATGTCAGCGTTCTGCTTGGAAACGGGAATGGCACCTTTCAATTGGCCAAAAGTTACCCTGCGGGAACGCATCCGAATGTAGTCACTACTGGCGACTTCAACGGAGACGGAAAAATTGACCTGGCCATCGGAGGCAACCAGGCAACGATACTTCTTGGCCGTGGCGACGGCACTTTCGGCCCACCTTCTACCTTTGCCGCGCACGGACCCGTCACATTTCTTGCGGAAATCCCAACGCGCGGAAACGGCATTGAGGACCTACTCACAGTGAGCACGGACTTCAGTGGCAATGGCGTTCCCGAAAATGTCTACCTGCTTTCAGGAAAGGGAGACGGCACCTTCGCTGCTCCCGTCGGGTATGGAGGCGGCGCCAATCCTTACTGGCTTGCGATTGGAGACTTCAACGACGACGGTGCTGTGGATGCGGTGGTTTCCACCTGGTATGCTTCGTCGCTTACGCTGCTGCTCAACCATGGCGGTTCGCGCATTGCGCTCAACAGCAGTTCGGGCGCAATCAAGGTCGGCCAGTCCGTTTCGCTCACGGCAACACTCTCCGCCAGCGTTCCAGGGTCAGGCCAACCTTCCGGAACCGTCGCATTCAAGGATGGACCAACGACTATCGGCACGGCGCAAATAGCAAGTGGCAAGGCGCTGTTCGCTACCACTCACTTGGCTGCGGGCACACACACGATCACCGCTTCCTATTGGGGCGATGGATCCTTCAATCCGCATGTTTCCACCTCAGTGGCCGTGAAAGTAAGTCCCTGATTTTCTGACGGAGCAGTATAAAGTGGCGAGTTCCAAACAGTAAGTCGCCGCTCGATCCTCTCCTCTACGGCCCCGTGACAGCGATGCCTTGCACTGAATAGGGCGGGATGTCGATCGTCACGGTGTAGCCGGAAGTCTGCGGCGTGAGCGCCGATGAACTTGAGTTGATGAATGCTCCGTTAACGACCTGATATAGAGTGGCTGTCGGCGTTCCGAATCCAACGTTCTGCAAGCTGATCTGGATCTGCGAATAATGCGCCGCCGTTGGATTGGTAATCAGAATCGAATCTTTGTTGCTGGTATAGAAGGCGGTCACGGCCAGGCCGCCGCCTCCCACTGGGGGAGCGACGTTCTTTGCCATATAGCCACCGTCCACCAATCCGAGATAAGCGCGCGACGATAGCAACTGGTACGTGTAGTACTGCGGATATCCCTGCGCCACGCTGTTTGGCGAGTAGAGGCAATCCAGATTCGGATCGATCACACCGATCATGCAAATCCACGGATAGGCTGAGCCCGCAAAGTAGATCAACTTATTTGGCACCGCGAGTCCCAGGTAAGCAGTATCCAGAAGGTCCGTGACATACAGCGCATTCCAAACCGGCCCGTAGGCTGGATCGTTTCGGCAGCAATCCTTATAGAAGGCCCAGTTCGTGTTGTACTCCGTAACGTAGATAGGCGTGCTCGCACCGGCTGCCTTCACTGTCGTATAGGCCTTCTTGTACACCGCTTGTGCGCTGGCGCCGGAGTCCTGCACCTGCTGATACATCGACACGTTTCCATTGTAGGTATCCCATTGCACCTGGAGATTGCTCTTATCGAACATGTACTGGTGATAGCTGATGAAATCCACGGAGTTTTTGGTTGTGGGATCTGTAAGCAACGCGGTCGTCCAATCTGGCTGGAAGCCCGCCGTCGCCGGTCCGCCCACACGGATGATTGCCCCATCGGTAGCCGCCTGCGCCTTCATCAATGGAGCAGCGGCCGCGTAAAGAGTTGTATAGGACTTTTGGTGGTCTGGTCCGCATAGTCCGGAAGCATTTGGCTCATTCCAGATTTCGTAATCCGTCACCACGCCAGGGAAAGTCGCATCCATGTGTGCGACGTAAGAGGCCGCCATCTGGCCCCATTTCACGGGGTCGGTCGGAGCAGCTACATTCACGCCCGCTCCGCATGGATTAGGATCCGGCAGCAGCCACGGTGGCGTGGCAATTAGCTGCAGCATTACCGTCTGTCCCGCAGCCTGGATGGAGGCAATATACGGATCGAGCTTCGTCCAGTTGGGAGTCTGCGTCGCGTAAACCACCGGAATCTGCGCGGACAAGCGCGACATAGTTATGCCTGCCTGCGTCAAGAGCTTTCTGTCGGCAACCGTCTGGATAGACTCGCCGCGGCTAGTCCCGAACAGATCCGGCGGCACGGGAAAGTTGGTGCTCGCACGGGATCCAAAGTCTACCGCAATATTTGAGAAGACGGTGACCACCGCGCCTGTCGTTTTGTTGAGCGTGGTGTCGGTAACTCGCACGGTGTGCTTGCCCGCGATCGCCGGTGCTGTGTAGACGCCGGCGTTGCTAATCGTTCCCACAGTGGAGTTGCCGCCCGCCACATTATCGACAGTCCACATAACATTTCCAACGTCCGGAGCGGCGCAGATCTGCGGCTGGAACGTCTGCTGCGCTTGCACAGGGATGGAAGAAGAGTACGGATACACGGTGAACGAAGGACTCGTCGTCACATTGATGGCTACAAGCCCATATACATTGGGGTTGGCTTGACTGATCGCCTTGACGGAATAACTACCCATCGTCGCCGGAGCCGTGTAGAGGCCAGCGTCCGTAATGGTTCCAACGTTACTGTTCCCATTCAGCACATCGTTCACGAACCACTTCACCGCCGTGTTCGTTGTCCCTGTAACAGTGGCGGTGAATTGTTGTGACTGCGAAGGCAAAGCGCAAGGCGCGGGAGGTCCGAGGGTAATTCTCAGTCCCGGCTGGTCAGTGATGCCTGTGCCCGTGAGGGGGATAACGATGGGGCTGTTCTTCGCATTGTGACTAATCGTGAGCGACGCGGCCCGCGTGCCGAGGACTTGCGGATAGAAGATAACTTCGATGACGCACGAGGTGTTGGAGGCGAGCGTACCGCTGCCGCTCGCATTCACACAATCCGTAGTAAAAGGAAAGTCAGCGGTGGAAGTCAGCCCGGTGATCGCAAGCGGAATAGCCTGGTTGTTGGTCACCGTAATCGGCAACGGCGAGCTATTCGTGAGCACGATCTGGTTATAGAAATAAAGTCCGCCGGCCGCCGGTATTGTGGAGACAGCCGGCTGACCGGAACTTCCCGCGAAGGCCGCCGTCTGAGGAGAATCGACTGCATCGTCGGTCACAGTCAGATTCGCGGAGTTGGTTCCTCCGATTTTCGGCGTATACGTTACATTGATGGCGCAGCTTGCCCCGGCAGCCAGCACGGCTCCGCAATTGTTCGTTTGCGAAAAGGGCGCGGCAATTTGAATGCTGGAGATATTGAGCGGCGTGCCCTGACCGTTCATCAGCGTGATCGTCGTCGGCGGACTGCTGACTCCGACTGCCTGGTTGGGGAATGTGTGCGTCGCCGGAGAGAGGTTTACGAGTCCAGCGATTCCTCCCTTTGCTATACCCGAGAGCAATAACTTCTGCGAACCTGAGGCATACGTGACCGTCGCTGATCCTGACTTCGTACCCGCACTCAGTGGAGCGAACTCAATATATAGGGTGCAGCTACTGTTTGCCGCGAGCGCAGCGGGACAGTTGTTCGTCTGAACGAAGTCCGCCGACGCAGCGATGTTACTAAGGATCACAGATGTCGATCCTTTGTTGGTAAGGACTGCGGCCTGACTTAACGATGTGCCACCGACATCGGTCGTCGCGAATGTGAGCGACGTTGGAGAAAAAGCTAATGCCACCACCGGTGCAACAGCAGTTCCGTTGAGCGACAACTTCTGCGAACCGGAAGGATACGTCACCGTGACTGATCCAGATTGTGCCCCGGCAGCAGATGGAGAGAACTGCACATTTACGTTACAGCTACTATTCGCAGGGAGCGCAGCAGGACAGTTGTTCGTCTGAACAAAGGCCGCCGTCGCAGCGATGCTGCTAAGTGTCACGGATGTCGAGCCTTTATTGGTCAGTACGGCAGCTTGGATTGCACTCGTGTCCCCGACAGCTGTGTTTGCAAACGTGAGCGACGTTGGAGTGAAGGCTAAGCTCACTACCGATGCAACGGCAGTACCCGAGAGCGTCAACTTCCGCGAACCCGTTGGATACGTCACCGTGACTGACCCTGACTTCGCGCCCGAAGTTAACGGGGCAAACCGCACATCTAAAGTGCAACTACTGTTTGCCGCGAGCACAGCGGGGCAGTTGTTCGTCTGAACAAATTCCGTCGACGCAGTGATGTTATTTAGGGTCACCGAGGTCGATCCGTTGTTGGTAAGCACAGCAGCCTGGCTGGGAGAAGTGTTTCCAACGGCCGTGCTTGAGAAGGTGAGCAACGTTGGAGAAAGAGCTAATCCTACTGCGGGCGCAACCGCAGTTCCGTTGAGCGATACCTTTTGCGGGCTGGTGGAATCGCTGTCAACGATCGTCAGGCTGTCGGAACTGGAACCCGCAGAAGAAGGCTTGAATGTAACCGCGATTGTGCAGGAGTTTCCGCCGGCAAGCGTGGCGGGCGAGAGTGGACAGGTTGTCGAACTGATCGGGTACGCCGGGCCCGCACTGAACGAGGAGATTGTTAGCGCGCTGGATGCGAGATTCATCAGCGTAACGCTCTGCGCGGGCGATGTTTGACCAACCGTGATGTTGCTCCATGACAAGGATGCCGGTGAGACCGAGACTCCTGGCGACGGCGGAGGCGCTATCATCCCCGTCCCCGTCACCGAGGCCGTGGCCGTGGCTGGAACCTTTGAACTGCTATACGCAACATTCACCGCGCTGGATCGATCTCCGGCTGCCGTTGGAGAAAATTCAACCGTAACCGTGCAAGTTGCAGACGGCGCTAGCGAGCGCGGACTCGTCGGGCAATCCGATGTCGCGATAAAGTCCCTCGCCGTGGTTGATACGGAGGAGATAACTATTGGCAGGAAGTATCTGTTCAGCAGGGTGAACGCGTGCTTTGCACTCGTAGCTCCCAGGTTGACGCTACCGAAATTCTGGCTCGCGGGAGTGAGAATTACCGCAGCCGCGTTTGGATCATTCAGGTGGAATCCACAGCCGGTAGCGAATGCGAGAATGCAGGAGAGAAGCAGCACGAAGAACGACGCGGGCCGCGGAACAAAGACGAGTGCCTTCGTAGTCGCAATCGGTGCGCCACGAGGCATAACCTCCAGGTCCAAGTTGTCAGTCCGATTCATTTGGCTGCCTCCGTGCCGCCCTTTGCCGGTTGTGGAAATTGGGATCGCGCCGAACACTCGAGGCTGCACGAACCCTTCCATCTTTTCGTTGCTCTGTATCGAGCAATCGCGAAAACTTTATCTGTGGATCGTGCCAATCGGGGACAAAGCAAAACCAAAGTTAGCGAAAGTCTAACCAGAAAGTCTCAACAATTTTGCGTGTCTTGCGCAGTCCTCTTTTGAACCACTTACCCGCAACGGACCGGGGTGGTTTCTGCTTCATGTTTTCCCGCATGCTCCGAGCTATAGGCTATTTATTCTACTAATGACGAAAAGATAAATAGTAGAAAAATGACACTTATTCGCCATCGTTCTCGCGAAATTCGACTATCAGGCACCTTTCAGGAAGTAAATCGGGGCAAAATGGTACCCACACCGGAAAAGATCGCCAAACTTCTCATTAAGTTGGAACCTCGCTTTGACTCAGGGCGTAACACTAATCAGAGCATTAGTGAAATTGAAAGACGGCATCGATAAGTACAAAGGGTCAGACAAGTAAGAGAAGGTGTGGCATGAACAATTTGTGGTTCGACGTACGCTACGCACTGCGCCAGTTACGAAAGGCTCCCGTTTTTACCCTGACCGCTGTACTCACGCTGGCCTTCGGAATTGGAGCCACAACTGCCATCTTCTCAATCGTAGAGGGTGTTCTCCTTCGGCCGCTGCCATTTCCTCAACAGGATCGGTTGCTGCTCCTCGGCGACATTCCGGAAGGCGTCGACGTCGGCGGAGGACCACCCAATGTGACCGCGCCTGCGACCCGCATCTACGCCCGCGAGACACACTCTTTTACGGGTCTCGGCGCATATCGGCAAACCGGCTTTGAACTCTCTGGCATCAACGACCCCGCGCAGATCAACGCCTCAAAGCTGACGGCAAACATGTTCCCGGTCCTCGGCGTTTCGCCGCGAATGGGACGAACCTTCACGCAGAAAGAAGACGAAGGCGGTCAGTTGGTCACGGTCATCAGCTACCAGATGTGGCACAGCCGTTTCCATGACGATCCACACGTTCTCGGACAGAAGATCGTACTCGATCGCAAGCCATACGAAATCATCGGTGTTATGCCGCGCGACTTTGAGTTTCCGCTTGTTCCCGGACAAATGAACCGTAGCGAACTCTGGGTACCCATGGGCTTTACTCAGACTGATTTCGTCAACGGCGCGGGCAGTTGGAATTACAACCAACTTGGACGCTTAAAGCCCGGCGTTACTCCCGAACAGGCCCTGCAGGATGCCCAACCAGCGGTGCAGGAGATTCAGAAAAGCTTTCCTCCCGGGATGGGAAGCCTGAAAATTCATGCCGAAGTTATGCCTCTAACTGACGCGACGGTTGCAGAAGCCCGGCCATTGGTCCGCACGCTTTTTCTCGCCGTCGCCGTGGTGCTGTTCATAGCCTGCGCCAATCTCGCGGGCTTGCTGCTCGTGCGCGTAATACGTCGTCGGCGCGAGATCTCTGTGCGCCTGGCGCTGGGCGCGAGTGCAGCGGCAGTTTTGCGACAGTCGCTGATTGAAGCCCTGCTGCTCAGCATGGGTGGAGGGCTTCTGGGCCTTGCACTTGCGGCGGTTGCCATGCGCGCCGGCCTCAGCTTCCTCCCGGAGACACTTCCGCGCATTAGCGCGATTGGCCTGGATTTGCGAGTCGTCGGCTTTGCCCTGCTGCTGGCATTGCTCACGGGCCTTCTCTGCGGCGTCATCCCCGCGATTGCATCCGCTCGCACCAGCGTGAACGAAGCTCTCAAGGAAGGCGGACGCACCGGATCCTCAGGCAGCGGTCATGCGCGCCTACGCTCCGCGCTGGTCATTGCTGAACTCGCCGTTGCGCTGGTACTGCTTACTGCCTCCGGTCTGCTGCTGCGCAGCTTTGAGAAAATGCGCTCGGTCGATATGGGCTTTCGTACCGATCACGCCCTTACCGCGTTCTATGGCTTACCTCAGCAACAATATTCTTCGCAAGGCGCAGTAGATTCTTTCAACTCGGAACTACTCAGAAAATTGCGGCAATTGCCCGGAGTACAAGCGGTCGGAGTGACCTCGATACTGCCCAACGGTGGTGGAGACAACTCGAATGGCTTCGTTCCAGAAGGATATGTCCCGCCCAAGGGTAATCCCCTCAACTTAGCCTGGAGTTCTCAAGTCATGGGCAACTACTTTCAGGCGGCGGGCATTCCTTTGCTTCGAGGAAGGGACTTCAACGAAGCTGACCGCGCGGGTTCGCAGCTAGTCCTCATCGTGAACCGGACTCTCGCCGAACGCTACTGGCCGGGCCAGGATCCCATTGGCAGGCGCATCAAGATTGGAGTTCCCGAATCTCCTACACCATGGATGACCGTAATTGGGGAAATTGCCGACATCAAACAAACTTCGGCTGACGCTGATACGCAGAATCAGATGTATGGTCCTGCCAGCCAGATCAAGGCCGCGATCGGCCCATTTGCAGCTCCCGATATGCTTACCGGCACCTATGGTTCGATCGTGATGCGCGGTCAAATGCAGCCAGAGCAAATGGTCGACTCACTACGCGCAACTGTTCGGTCCATTGACCCGCAGCTGCCGCTCGTCCATGTTGAATCGATGGAGAAAGTTGTCGCCGAAGGACAGGCCTCGCGCAAATTCAATACTGTGCTCATCTCTTGCTTTGCCGCGGCTGCACTCCTGCTTGCGTTGATCGGGATCTACAGCGTCATCGCCTTCTCTGCCGCATTGCGCACTCATGAGCTTGCCATCCGCCTTGCTCTGGGCTCGCAGCGAGCCAGCGTGATGAGGCTCGTTCTTGCTTCCGGCGCAAAGCTCGGACTGGCGGGGTGCGCCGTTGGTGCCGTTGCTGCCATATTTACGACGCGCCTGATGCGCTCTCTACTCTTTCAGGTCAAACCACTTGATCCATTGGTTCTTCTGCTCGCAGCAGGGGCTATCTTCCTGCTCGCGCTCGCTGCATCGGTCATTCCCGCGCGCCGCGCCGCGTCCATTGAACCGATGAAGGCACTCCGGTCGGAATAGCTTGTATCTGATTTGCTTCCGTGGTGCACCACGGAAACAAATTCATCGCTGTCATCAGGGCACTCATATCGCGTACCCTTTCTCTCGAACACACTTCGAGAGACGGCCCTTACCGTTTCCGGCGAATGATCGCGAACCACATCCCGGGATCACCGTCTGGGTACTTTTCCGGAAACTCCGCGGTGAACGCAGGACTCAGCTCGCCTCGCACCATTCGTACAGATTCGACTTCCCAGTCCTTGGCGAATACTTCGTACAGCGCCTCTTTGGAAACACCCTCGACCGCCGCTTCCTCATCGCTGAAACTCAATAAGAAAAGTCGGCCGCCCGGATTGGTTACGTGGGCGAGCCCTTCCACATACTGCGCCCTGTCTTTGCCGGAGTAGATGTGAAACAGACCGCTATCAATCACGCTCTCGAATCGCTTGTCCCACTCGGCCAGTGTCATTGCGTCCTTCACCAGGAACTCCACTGCTAGACCGCGATCCTTGGCTTTGGCCCTCCCTCGCCGGATCGCCTCGTCTACAAAATCGATTCCTGTGACCTGCAATCCCAGTGACGCGAAAAAAAGTGATCCGTTGCCCGTGCCGCATCCGGCGTCCAGCACAGGCCCCTTCACCTGGTCGGCTATCTCGATAAACGGTGCCTGAGGTCTCCCGATATCCCAGGGCGGATTCCCGGCGTACATCTCCGTGAACCCGGCCTGGACGGATGTTGCTTCATTCTGCATATTGCTCCTCCTTCTATGTTGTTCAACTCGTGTGAATCTGCGTGCAAACTCCCCGGCGGCTTACAATTCGTCGATCGCTTTGGCCGCCGCGTTGATGGCTTCGACAATCTTCCGCATCTGCTCCGGCTTTACGTTGTCCCGCGAAATACGCGCTCCCACTGCGCTCCGCAGATTCATGAACGCCTTCATCATCTCCGGTGAGCGCCCGCGTTCGAAGCCGCGTCCCGTTTCTTCCAGGCGTTCGAACAACTCCTTCACCTGCTGCTTGTTGGTTTCGAGGTACGCAATCCCTTCCGGGGTCACGGTATAGACCTTCTTGTTGTTTTCCGCCGAGGCGGCCGCAAGACCCTCTTCCTCCAACAACGTCAGGGTTGGATAGATCACTCCCGCGCTCGGCGTGTAGCCGCCCGCCAGGCGCTCCTCCATGGTCTTGATGAGTTGGTATCCGTAGCTCGGCTGTTCCGAAAGTAACTTTAGGATCACAAGCTTTACATCCCCGGCATCGAACAGCCGTCCCCGCCCGGGTCCAAATCCGCCCGGCCCGCCAAACCCGCCGGGGCCTCTGCCGCCGAAGCCGCCAGGGCCTCTGCCGAAACCACGCCCGGGTCCACGGCCAATAAATTCCTGTTCAAAGCCGCCGCGCTCTCCGCTGTCACAACCGCCGGACTGGGCATAGTTCGCCCATTCTTTCAGCCGGGCAAGTTCTACGAAAAAGCGCTCGCGACCTTCATGCATTCCACAAATTTCTCTGTGCATATTACTTCTCCTTCTAGCAAGAACATATCTTAAGATATATCTTTACGCAAGCCCATCCGAGAAGAAATGCAAGATTTTTTTAAACCTCTTTGAATCTGCTGTCGAAAATCCATGAAATCAAACGACTCATACCCAGACAAGAAACGGCGGAATGAAACGGCCCGCAACATCCATATCGCACGGGGTCTGCTGGCTCCGAATCACTACGTCGATTCTCTACGCATGTTGTCTAATGTCCTAGGCAAGTGTGTCCTCAGGAGCAAAATCTAATTTCATTCATCGAGGGAAAACAGCATGGCCGATAAAACCAACTTTGCCTCTGCAACAATGCTGGCGGAGAAGAACAAGGCACATTTTCCAAATGAGACTGACCAGTATCGAAAGGCGCGCAATTCGCTCCTTGCAGAGGAGATCGAACTCAGGCGTCATATTGAGCGTGTAGCTGAACTGCGACGGGCATTACCGTCAGGTGGAGAAGTCCCGGAGAATTACACCCTGGAAGCCGAAAATGGACCGGTCAAATTTGCTGACCTCTTCGGCAATAAGCAGACTCTGGTTGTCTACAGCTATATGTTCGGGCCACAACGCCAGCGGCCATGTCCAATGTGTACCTCGCTGCTCTCCGCCTGGGACGGAGCAGCCAGAAACATGCATGCGCGCATAGCACTCGCCGTTTTCGCTCGCTCGCCCATCGGACGAATCCTTGACTTCAAGCAGGAACGAGGCTGGCGCAACCTGCAGTTCTATTCCGATCCCAGCGGCAACTACACGCGCAGTTACGTGAGCGCGGAAGATGGCGATGTGCCCGCCCTGAATGTGTTCACCCGCCGCGACGGCACGATCCGCCACTTCTGGAGTGCGGAAATGGGTCAGGAAACCGCCGATCCCGGTCAGGATCCGCGCGGCGCTCCCGACATCGATCCACTATGGACGCTGCTCGATTGCACGCCCGAAGGCCGCGGCGCCGATTGGTATCCCAAGCTCGACTACTCGCCGACCCAACATCCTGCTTCCTAACGATTGAATAGACTTCGTGGTTCGTTGGCTTATCTGATGACGTTTGGGGAACTGACAAGACGTACAACCACATGGCGGTATCATGGGCGTGGGCATTTGATACTCCATTCTCGTGGACCAAGCAGATTGCTTCGCACTTTGGCGGAGCGCGCCAGGGCATGGCGATTTCCTGGCCGGGTCATATTGACGATTAGGGCGGAATCCGTAACCAGTTCCATCACGTCATCGATATTGTGCCAACGATTCTGGAAGCGAGAGGAATTCCGGCGCCTGAAGAAGTAGACGGCATCAAGCAGAAGCCCATTGAAGGCATCAGCATGATGTACACCTTCAAGAAGGCCAACGCAAACGCGCCATCCACCCACCACACGCAATACTTTGAGATGTTGGGAGATCACCAATCTAAGTCGGCTAAAGACGATCCGGTAGGGGCCGCCGCACATTGCTTTCCGCGGTCATTCATCCCGGGCTTCGATCGATTCGCCTCCTCTGCTATAAAGGGTGCGGCATTCCGGTCCGCACCCCGATGTCGCGAAATCCTGCGTGCAAACTCGCGGGCCGTGGAGAGAATCGATGAGCTTCAGCTACTCCGCATTTCCCCTGCGCATCGCAGCAATTGCTTTCGCCTTCAGCCTGGGCTCGCTCTCGACCGTATCGCAGCAAACCAAGGCGCAACCTAAAGCGGAGTCCCAGGGCCAGCGCGCCATCGATCTCACCGAGGTCAAGCCAGAATCGGTGGGCTTCTCCTCTGAGCGCCTGGAGAATCTGCACGCGCTCATGCAGAGCACGATCGACAAGAAGCAGATTGCCGGAGCGGTTACCATCCTCGCGCGCCACGGCAAGGTCGTTGACTACCGCGCCTACGGATTCAAAGACGTAGCGGCCGGCACTCCCATGACCAAAGACGCCATCTTCCGCGACTTCTCCATGACCAAGCCAGTGACCGGCGTCGCCATGATGATCCTGTTTGAGCAAGGCAAGTGGCTCCCGTCCGATCCCATCTCCAAGTACATCCCAGAATTCGCGAATCTAAAGGTCTACAAGGGCGTAGGCGCCAACGGACAGATGATTCTCACAGACCCGGATCATCCGCCCACCATGCGCGAGCTCATGACCCACACCGCTGGCTTCACCTACGGATTCTTCGGAGACTCGCCCGTCGACAAGATGTATCGCGATGCGAAACTGTTTGACTCAAAGGATCTGCACGAGTTCATCGAAAAGCTTGCCAAAATTCCGCTCGTCTATCAGCCCGGCAAGGAGTGGGTTTACTCCGTCTCCATGGACATCCAGGGATACATCGTCGAAAAGCTCTCCGGGCAGACGCTCCCCGACTTCATGCGCGACCACATCTACACTCCGCTCGGGATGCGTGACGCCGCCTTCTACGTGCCCTCGGATAAACGCAACCGCTTCGCTACCGCGTATCGCACCAACGCCAACGGGGACATGGAAGCCGATCCCGGCGGCGGCCCTTCCGGGCGAAGCTACAGCGAGCAGCCCACCATGCCCTCCGGAGGCGGCGGCATGGTCTCCACCGCCGAAGACTACTACCGTTTCGCCGCCATGCTGGCAAACGGCGGCGAACTCGATGGCAAGCGCATACTCGCTCCCGGAACGGTAAAGCTGATGGGCTCGAACCACCTCCCCAAAGAACTGCTCACAGGGGAATTCAGTATCGGTGCTCAGCGGATGCGTCCGGGATTCGGCTACGGCTACAACTGCGCCGTCGTCTTCGACCCGCCAGAAGCAAATCTCCCCGATGGCAAAGGCACATTTTTCTGGGACGGCGCCGCCGGCACATGGTTCTGGGTCGATCCCACCAACGACATCGTCTTCATAGGAATGATTCAGCGCTTCTTCGGCGCCGAGATGCCAGGCAAAGAGGTCAACCCCAACGCCCAATACAAGAGCCGCAGCACCATCTACGGCGCCCTGGTAGACCCATCGAAGTAGCGGCACAGTCAGAATGATCAGGGCGCGGGTGGGTATGCCATCTCAAATGGCAAGACAGAGGACTTCAACGTGACTCAAGTAGTTTCCAATCTCGAAACGCGAAAGACACGCCCCGAATGCTTCGCTCCTGAACGCGCCCCCAAAACCGCAGAATCACGCCTCAATGTCTTTCGCTGCCGGTGAGCCTCCGTCTGCGGTCGGAATGGTGACCGCTGTGCCGCCGAACAACCCATAGCGTCTCAGCATGACCAACCACAGGATCACCCCGGCGACAAAGAGAGCCAGGAACAGCGGAAAGACAGACCATTGCGTCTTCACTACAAACTGCTCGGGGTGAGAATAGGGCTTCAGATAAGCATCGCGCAAAATGTCTCTCATCCCGGACATGCAAAGGATGACGACGCCCACAACGCCCGGCACGACGTACGCGGCAACGCGCAGGTTCTCTTTTCGCAGGGCGTCAGACATCAGGAAGATCGCGCCGACTCCGCCCGTGACACCAATCAGGAAGAGACTCGTAGCCAGAGTGCTGTCTCCCATGAATAACATGCGCATGTCCCGCGGAAGACTGACGAGGAACACGAGACCCACAACGATCTGCGCCATGGTCGCGTACATGAATGCCTTGCCGCCAAGTTGCAGAACCTTGCGGGCATACTCGTTGTCGCGCTTCCAATTGGCCAGTGCCACAAACACAAGAAAAAGCCCACCCACGGCCACCGTTGCAGTAAAGAAGTGCAGGAAGCGCGGAATCAATGTGGGTTCTGAAAGGTTCAGGCTCCATCCTGAAGGGTCGGCGAAGTACTTTGCGCCCCAGCGCGAGGGCGTCTGGCTAAGCGTGAGATTGTTGCTGAAGAGAAATCCGATTGCAAAGATCAGGATCGTACTCAACAGCAAGATGCTCCCAGTTCTCCCCCCATGTTGTCCGCTTCGAAACGAGACGTAATAGAAGCCGTAATAGGCGATCGTGAGAAAAACCAGCACGAGAAACCAAGGCCAGGCCATGATAATCGACGAGGTGTAGAAGAACTGTCCATACAAGACCTGGACGAACAAGAGCGGGGCAATACCCAGGGTAATTGTCGCCGGCAAAAGGGAGGGCAGTTTCTTCGCCACATCAAAGAACACGCGGTTGCCGTGTGCTCGGTCCTTCGAGCGCCATTTGGCCCCCAGCGCCACGACGGCACCGCCCAGCATAAAGTTCATGGCGATGATGTGAAGGAAGAAAGTAACCACCAGCAACAGCATGAACACCCAGTAGGGGGCTGGCAGCGGGTTCGGGTCGAGCGTCGGAATCAGGTTAGGCTGCATCATCAATTCCCTCCTTGCGCTACGGTGGCGATCCCTTTCGCAGCGCGCTCTGCGTTCACCCACTGCGCCAGCGCCATCCGCTGCTGGTCACTGAGCTTCAGGTCTGGCATCAAGGGAAATAAACTAGTCAGATCTTTCATGGCGTCACTCGCTGCTTTTGGATCCTGGGGCAGACCCTTGAACATTGCGTCACTGGCAACGACCCGGTGGCACATCGAGCAGTTCTGAGCGAAGATATTCTGGCCGCCTGTGGCGGCAGCCGATTCAGCAGTTGTGATTGGCTGGATCGAGCTCAAATAAGCTGCAAGGGCACCTCGCTCGGCGTCGGTTCCGGCAAACGGCGGCATCACGCCGTTATGCATAAGTTCAAGACCGCCGATCATGGCCAGCACCTTACTTCGGTCCCACTGACGCAAGATAAGGTATCGTTTGATTCCTCGATACGAGTTCGCCGTGTGACAACTCTCGCACTCCAGGCGAAAAATCTCGTGCCCTACTGTGACCTGATTGTCGGGCGTCAGTTCACGGTTCGTGATCCATTTTGCGGATCGCAGGACACCCGCCTTGCTTACCGCGTCCACACTGAACCCACCATCTCCTGGAATCGAAGCGTAGTAGAGCGAGTTCGCGTACAGGTAATTTGAAATCACGTAGGGCTTGCGAATGCCTTCGCGGACGAACTCGAACGAACCCATCGCGCCGAGCGCGACCAACGCAACCAACAGACTGAACGCCAGGTGCATTCGGCCAGGCCTGATTAAGGTAAGCAGGGCTAAACCAAACGTCACGGCCAGAAGAATAGCGGCGAGTGTCGCGAAAAGTGTGCCGCTCGGCATTGGGCCGCGAGCATTGGCCCAGACATCTGCGGGTATCCTGCGGATATACCACCACGCCAGCGCGGGCATAACCGCAAGTGACGGAACGATCCACAATGCGCTCCATTGCACGATGCGCGCTTTTAGTGCGCCGTCCTTTTGCACGCTGGCCGTAATCAATGCGTAGATTCCCGCCAGCGCCAGCGCGATGGCGAAACGAAGCGCGAGCGACGGGAAAAACGTAGGATTGAAAAATCCTTTCCAAAACTCATGAGTTTTCACCCAGGTCCCGGAAGTCAGCATGAAGGTGATGATCCCGTTGATGATCACCATGCTGAGGAATGCAGCGATGAAGTAGATCCATCCGTACCACTCGTGCAGCCCTGCATCCAATTTGTCCCAGCCGTACATGTAGAGTAGCGATGCGGTAATCTCCACAAAGAAGAACACCCACTCAATCGCCCATCCCCAGACATAAGCGTGAATCAGGTTGCTCGTTGCCTGAGGACTGATGAGCCCAATGGTGAACCAAATACCCACCCCGCTCACCGCGCCGTAAACGACGGTCACCAGCACAAAGAACTTGGTGTGCTTTTTTAACCATCCTAGAAGTGCCGCATCGTTGCTGCGCCTCGCTTTTCGTTCTGTCAGAACCAGAAAGAGTCCGCCGCCCACAGCAAAATGAGAAACAAACACGTGAAGGACTGCCACCAAGGCCATCAACAGGCCGGCACCAAAGGCAACGTCCCATACCGGGTAGTTCATGCGGTTTCTCCTGTCGCGAGAATCGATTCGGATGGAAGCAGGCCGGAGGAATCCCCCAACCGACGCCTAAAACATCCAAACTCTCTATTCCTCCTCCCTCTGCGAGGAACATGCGGTGATTTTGATCACATCCCTGAGTGATGCACGCAGCACGTTACCCAAGGTTGCAGACAATATCGTTCTTTCAGGGAGTCTCTTCTTTGGGCCATCTCGACGGCCAAAGCCGCACAGCCAAATGACGCGAGCGAACGCGGACACAGTCTCGAAGCAGACTCTTGAGGGACTTGTTGGCGATGGGGAAGGCAACTTCGACCAGATTTCTAAAGCAACACGAAAACATCAGGCAGTTTGGTTGAGCTAATTTGCCTTACAGTCATTCGGTGCCGCCGCCCCGGAGACGCTTAGAATTTCTGGTCAGTAGCGACGCAGGTGACCAAGGTGAACGCGAGAGTTTCCTCCGCTAAAGACGGTCCGTGAACTGCGCAAGTGAGCGTTCATCCGAGAATTGCATGCCCTTGCGTTGATGGGCACCGGTTCCTGTCAGAATCGATTGCGTAATGCCAGTCGCATCCGACGTGGAGCATGGTGCTGCCGTCCCGAACAATTTCATAAGAACCGGCCCCGAAATCTACAAAAAGACGAGGCTCGACAGATTTTAGTAGGACATAAACGTTCTTTGCAGCAATATTGCCTACGTTCGTTAGTGACAAGGAAATTCCTAAATTTAGGTTATCGGGTTGAGAATAGCTCACGCTCGACACTTTAACGTCGTCAGAAACTCGAAGCTGTGCCATGTAGGCCGTTTCAAATTGCGTTCGCAGAAAGGTAGTTTGATCGGCAATCTTAGAAGCAAGCCCATCTGTTGCAAGCACATTCGCGTTAGAAGCCTTGATCAATTTGTCGGTCTGGTGTCCACCACTCCAAGCCAAAACAAAAAGCCCAATAGTCACTAAGACCATCGCCCATTCGGAAGTGAATTTGAGCCTGCGCCACACCATGACGCCCCGGGCCTTCCAAGAGCTATTCCAGAAGCTCTTCCAAAAGCCGACAGCCGGAATTCTCTGCTGAAAAAGACGCCTTGGTACCACCTGCTGCGTACTACTCGTCGGCTCCTATCTTCCGGTGCTCCTCGACCAGGGTATTGCATGGACACTCGCGATCTCTCGTGTGAGATAGGGTGCCTAGGATTTTAGCGCATTATTAATAAGTGCCCGAGGAGCGAGTTCGAAATGCACAAACGATTCCAAACCAGTTAGCTGGTGTTGCAGAGAAAACACCCTGACAAACGTGGAACCAAATTAAAGCGGGGGCTTTTCTGAGCGTGACAGACAACCGGTCGACACGGGGAACGGAGAAATTCGCCAGAACCGATGACAGGGGACCCGCTACATTTTCCGCTACATCCAAAAAGTCGAAGTAGTTGGATACTGTAAGTTATTGAAATGATGGAGGCGCGGGTGGGGATCGAACCCACGCATAAAGGTTTTGCAGACCTCTCCCTTACCACTTGGGTACCGCGCCGGGTTGGAACTACCTTTCAAATAGGCGCAATGCAGTGCGTCAGCCTGGGCTCTCTCAAGCTCTTTATCCAAATAGGCGTAAGAGGAAACCTTCCCGAGCGGCTCGACTGACTGGAGCGGGAGACGGGATTTGAACCCGCGACCCTTGCCTTGGCAAGGCAATGCTCTACCACTGAGCTACTCCCGCCCGGTACTCATCGAGTATAGCTACAGGGCCCGCCCGGGGTCAACGAACCCAACCTCACAAGCCCTATTCCCATCACACCCTGGCTGCGCGCGTTGCCGCCCCCGCGCCCGCCTCAATGCTCACAATCTCGCCGTCGCGCATATGCAAAATGCGGTCCGCAATCGACGCCGCCTCAGGATTATGCGTAATCATCAGCACCGTCTGCTTGAACTCGCGGTTCGATCGCTGCAGCATCTCCAGCACCGCCTCTGAATTCTTCGTGTCCAGGTTGCCCGTCGGCTCGTCTGCCAGCACGATTGCAGGATGCGTGATCAACGCCCGCGCGATCGCAACACGCTGCTGCTCACCGCCCGATAATTCCGAGGGACGGTGTTGCAAACGCCCGCCAATCCCCAAAAGATCTGTCAGATTATCCAGGTACGCCCGGTCCAGCGGCTCCTTGCGGCCGGAGATGTCGTACGCGATATCGATGTTGTCGATCGCCGAGAGCGTCGGCAGCAGATTGAACTTCTGAAATACAAAGCCGATCTTTGACTTCCGCATGCTCGTGCGTTCCGCATCCGTCAACGTAGCAAAATCAACGCCGTCAATATGCACACTGCCCGAGGTCGCGTGCGTCAATCCGCCCAGCACATAAAATAGAGTGGACTTGCCGCTGCCCGAGGGACCAACCACGCTCACGAATTCTCCCGGCTCAATCTGAAACGAGACGTTGCGTAGGGCCAGAACTTCAATCTTGCCCGCGTGGTAAACCTTGCTTAAATGCTTGGTGGAAATAATAGGCTGCACCATTCGATTGTAAACGGTGCGGGCCAGCGACGGCGCGGGGTCCTCTCGTTCCTTCCCGCCCGGCGGCCCGATTCAACAGTGCTTGCTTACGACGCTGCCGCAACGCTGGTGAGTGCCGTCGAAGAGAAACTTTCCTCGCGCTCAGTCAACGGCCGTTGACCGGCACTCCGCCGCGGGCCCCGCTTGCGCGCAATCAGCATGCGGACACGGTCCAGTATCTCCGCCGCCGTGCAGGCACCCTTCGGCAAAAACGCATCGGCGCGGTTGGCGCGTTCAAACTCTTTCACGCTGCCGCTCAGGATCACCATCGGGATCTCCGGCGACACTTCCTTCATGCGGCGTATCAGTTCATTGCCGTCCATTCGCGGCATCACCAGGTCACTCAGTACCAGGTCCACTCCGCCGTGCATGAACAGTTCCAAAGCTTCCTCAGGATTCGTGGCGCTCACCACTCGATATCCGCGTGTTTCCAACATGAATTGTCGAACGGAGAGCGCTTGCTCATTGTCGTCAATGCAGAGAATAGTTTTCTTGGGCCTCATGGTTTCCTTACTGCTCTCGTTTTTCGAGCGGGAGCTCACTCGAGGCGCACATGTTCGTGCACCCTTTAGGGTGATGGGTGGCACAACCCGGTCTGGAAACAGAACGCGGCTCCCGAACGCTTGAGAGAAAATAGAGACAAGCTCTCATCCTCCGCGTACGCGGTGCCGCACTCCCCAGATTCAGACCGGGTTGCGGAGAGCAAAAGTCGCCGACGTTGGTTGCCTCGCACCGTGCGATCCTTCGTGGATCCGCATCCTTTCACGGCAGCTGGCCGGAACATGGCAGATCAATACGAAATCGCAGCTGGGCGCGCACCGCTGGCGGCCTCTTGCTCTAACTCAAATTGTGGTTCGATAGGCGAAAGTTGCAGACCGAAGTACTTCCGGAACGCTTGCCAAGACTACGAACCGCGATCCCACCTGTAAACGGGGAATATCAAGCGAAAGGCTGATGAATTTTTTGCTGGCCTTTCAACAATTTTCGTCGACACACCTTAAACATTGACGATTTCGATGCCTTGGCCTGTTGAAAGCATGTGCATCACGCAAGGAAAAACCTCCCCTTTGCAACAGGAACAGTGCTGCCACCCACACGAATTTCGCTCACTGTCACTCCTTCGCTATGTGCACGGAGATATAAATCGCTCGGCCTTCCCATCTCAACGCCCTGGCGAAGGTGCACCTTCTCCTCCGAGGCCACAAATCCATGGCGAACCAGGTACGAAATCGCGCAACCCGCGGCCGATCCCGTCGCAGGATCCTCACCGTTGTAGAACTGCATGCGCGCACGCCACTCGCTTGCCTTCCCATCACGCGCGATGCAGTAGAAAAACTTCGCATCCTTGCCGCGCACATACTCCTCTGCAAGTGCCATCGGCACTCGCAGGCGCGACAGCACATCTACGGAAGCGAGCGGCACAATCACGAAAGGAACACCAGTAGACGTGGTCTGGACGGGCATGGAGGGCTCCAGGTCCTCGACCTTGAGCCCCAGAGCCTTCGCCACACCTGCGGCCTCGTGCAGCGCGCCGAACGAAGGATTCGGCTGCGTCATCTCTCCGAATCGCGATCCGCTCTCGAAGCGCACCGGCACCTTCCCCGCCTTGAGATTCAGCATCACCGTCTCCCTGCCGTCCACCTTGCCGACTTTCGATGGAAGATACTCGCGGACCATCGAGGCCGTCCCCAGTGTGGGATGCCCCGCAAACGGCAGCTCCTCCTGCACGGTGAAGATTCGCACCGTGATGCCTTGCTCCCGCTCTTCCTGCTCCTCGCGCCGGACGATGAACGTCGTCTCCGAGAGATTCATCTCGCGCGCAATCGCCTGCATCTGCTCCGTGCTCAAATGCCCCGCGTCAGCAAACACCGCCAGTTGATTTCCCGCCAGCTGCTTTTCTGTGAACACATCGCACAGCCAATACTCAAGCCCCTCGGCGCTCCTGCTCATCTCTGCCCCTCCTGTGCCGTTCTGAATAGATTGGCCTCGTGATCCGCGCGCTGCAAATTCTCGCCGACACTTTCCCGTCACTTCGTTCATTCAGCAGGCATGTGGAACAATACCCAGAACAGGCCTCTGGAGCACAATGATTCCTCGCCGAATATCCACCTCGGTTCTTGTCCGCGCACTTCTGACGATCCTGCTGCTCGTCTCCCTGCCTCTGCTGAAAGCGCAGACTCCTTTAGTTCCCAGCGTTTCGTGGTCGCCTCAGCCGCTGCGCGTCGGCTCGCCCTGCATGTTCACGGTAGAACTCGCTCAGCCTGCAACCGCAGTCAAAGCAACGTGGTTCGGGCACGAGATTGCCTTCACACCAGGCGCGAGCAGAAAGGTCTGGTATGCTCTCGCGGGCGTCGATGTGGAAGGCTCTCCCGGCGATCAGGACCTCGCTCTCGAGGTCTCCATCGCCGGAAGCAGTCCCCTCAAGATCACCCGCAGCGTGGACATCCTGCCTTCCACTTACAAGACATCGACCTTGAGCGTGCCCAGTAAATACATTGAGCCGGATGCCGCCACGCTCGCACAAATTGCCGCCGACAAGAAAGTGAAAGACGCCGCCTTCGCGCAGCAGTTACCCACCTCCGAGTGGCAAGGAAAATTTCTGCCACCCGTGCATGCGCCTTTTACTGAGAGCTTTGGAACCCGCCGCGTCTTCAACGGCACCACCGCCAGCATTCATCGCGGATTGGATTTTCGCGCGGCCGTCGGTACGCCCGTCTCCGCTTCAAATTCCGGAGAGGTCATTCTCGCGCAACCGATGTTCTATGAGGGAGGACTCGTTGTCATCAACCACGGTCAACAGTTCATGACTCTCTACATGCACCTGTCGAAAATTGCGGTCACCGCAGGGCAGCATGTCCGCAAAGGTCAGAAGATTGGACTCAGCGGGGCCTCCGGCCGCGTCACCGGACCCCACCTGCACATGGCGGCACGCTGGCAGGGCGGGTATGTCGATCCGCAAAAGCTCTTCCAACTCGCGCTGCCCGCTTCAGCAAAGTAGACCGCTTAATTCACCTGCTTCAGCTTGATTTCCACTTGGTCAGGATTGCCGCGCGTCAATACCGGATAGGCCGTGTCGTTGATCCAGGTCAGCTTTCCATCCGTTGTAATCCGCGCCTGCACCGCATACGTGTGCGCCGGCACAATCTGGCTGGAATCGTACTTGATCTCGAACGCAATCGGCACCTGCGTCGTGGTCGTTATGTCCTGCTTGCCCAGTATGCGCGTTGGCCCATCGGCCAGCGACACGTCCGCAAGGCTCACTTCCAGCAGCGAACCCTGCGGCAGAGCGATCCTTTGGATATATGTAACCGATCCGGTTACACTCTTCTCGTTGGCCTCGTCATTGTTCTCCGTAGGCTCAACATATTCGCTCTGAACCGGCTTTCCCAGCGCAATCATCCTGCTCCCCTGCAGCTTGTAGATCGTCGTCTCCAGAAATTTAGGGCAACAGGCGGGGCCATTCGGAGCATCGGGAGCCAGCCGCACCACGGACAACAGACCATTTGTAACCGTCACGGACTGAATCGATCCCCAGGCGCGATCGCCGCCGCTGACGGTGGACAGCTGCCTCACTCTCCCATTCACGATTCCGAAAACAAAGCCTTCGCTAAACACGCCGCTGCCACCCGAATTGCAGGCCGACAACACAATCGCCTCCTCGCTGCCGTCATCGCCGATATCCCCGTATGCGACGTTCACAATCTTGAAGAAGAAGCGGCTAGGCTTCGTGCGTTCGTACACGCCGCTCTTTACCCGGATGGATGCCTTCGAGCACGACGGACGATAACTGAAATTTTTGAAGTCTATGGACTGAATTGTCAGCGGGATGGCGGCAGAAGGCTTCTGCGCTGTAGCAGGGTGTAACAGAAAAAGTCCTGCGAAGGCTGAGCCCAGCACGGCGGCTAACCTGGCTGTTCGGGCATCCCGCATGGCTTCAGACTCTCCTGTCAGTCAGGTGTGCGAGCCACCTCTCTCAACGCTCGTCCGGACTCCCCTTAACTATATATAGGGATATAGCCGCAGTGCATTTAGCGATGCACCGGTGAAGATATACGTCGCATTCAACCGGGACAGCAGCTACGGCCAACAGGCAAGGCGACAAAGCGCTGAATTTTTAACGGTTTGCACTACTGCTGCTGCTCTCCCTGCCCTAACGCGTAGTAGCCCTTGCGCGCCTGCACTTTCAGGCCGTCGCCCTTGCACTGGACATCGACGTGCCGGTAACCGCCATCCTGTGCCGTATTCGTGGGAGTGTAGTTGGCCAGGTACTGCGTGCGCAGCTCATCTTCAATCTGCTTGAAGGCCGCTTCAAGCTTCTTCCCGTTGTTGCCAACGTCAATCACCCGGCCGCCCGTCTCGTCCGCCAGCTTCTTCATGGCAGCGTCTCCCGAATACCCGCCAATCATGCCGCCGTAGTAGAAGCCGCGGTCCGCAATCAGCAGCACGTAGACAATCGCGTTCGATTTCTGCGCCGCTTCAATGGCAGACTTGATGTTTTCCTGGCTCCCCATGTCTTCGCCGTCGGTCAGCAGGATCATGGCTTTGCGCCCCGCTTCCTGCTTCAGCTTGTCGTTTGCCGCCAGGTAAACCGCGTCGTAAAGCAATGTGCCCTTGGGAGTTCCGTGTACAGGAATCGGACCTTGCCCAATTCCCGGCACCCCCATCGCCCCATTTCCGCCCGCCGTGTTAATTACCGCCTTGTTCATCGCCCGTTCCAGTTGGCGGGGATTGCTGGTGTAGTCCGCCAGCAGATCCACCCCAACGTCAAACGAGATCAGGAAGGCTTCATCCTTCGACCGAAGCACACGTTCCAAGAACGCTCCGCCGGTCTGCTGCTCCATCGGCAGCACATTCTGCTGGCTGCCGCTGGTATCCAGCAGGATGCCGAGGGTTAATGGCTGGTCCGCCTCCGCCGAGAAGTTCTTCAGCTTCTGCGGCACCTTGTCTTCGAAAACGCTGCAATCGTCCCGCGTAAGGTTCGGAATCAGCCCGTTGTGCTTGTCGTGGACGGTAAAGTACAGGCTCACCAGGTTTACGTTCACCTTCAGCGTCTCCAGCGGCGCGTCGCGATTCGTATCTTCTGTATCTGGAGCCGTGCTCGTAGGGGGCGCCTCCGGCGACGGGGCAAGCTGCGCAAACATGGGTGTCGAAACCGCGGAAATCAGCAGGGCCGTTCGCAAGACACGAGAAAGCATGTTCCTTAGACGGATATTCATCACAGACGTCAGCATAGCAAGCCGCAGCTTTCAAAGGGGCTGAATCTGGTACTCTGAGAGTTGGCGATGCCTGCCTGGGTGGAGTTCCGGGCATCTCATTTTCTGTCAGGTTCGGGGGTTCTCTGGTGAGTTTTGGATTCGCATCGATCATGCTGGCTTTGTTGTTCCTGGGCCAGCCGCAACAGCAAAAACAGGATGTACCCGACGCGCCCGCCCCCCAGAGCGGCTCCTCGTCGAGTGGACTGGCCGACGGCCCCACCCCACAGAACACAAATAGCAATGGCCTCGGCGATCTGCGCAACCAGATCGCGCCCGGAAAATCCGCCACGCCGGAGTCCCCCACCGGCACTGACTCCTCCTCAACCACCCGGCCCGTACAGCTTCCCCCCACGTCGCGCCCGGCAGATCAGGATGAAGCTCCCGACATGTTGCCCGCGCCTGGTCAGGGACCCGTTACCACCATCCGCGTTCCCGTAAATTTTGTTGAACTCCCCGTCACCGTCCGCGATTCCAAGGGCCACCTCGTCTCCGGTCTCACATGGCGCGACTTCCAGGTCTTTGAAAACAACCAGCGGCAAAAACTTCAGTTCTTTACCGTCGATCCGTTTCCTCTTTCCATCGCCTTCGTCATCGACCAGAGCCTGCCCTCCGACACCATGGCCAAGGTCAACGATTCGCTCGCCGAAATCGTCAACGCCCTCACGCCGCAGGATGAAGTCGCCCTCTTTACATACAACAACGGCGTCGAAAACCCTACCGACTTCACCGCCTCGCAGAGCGCCCGCCTCACCATGGCGATTGCCCGTTCCAAGCGCCCCGGCCGTGATATGGGCGTTCCCGTCAACTCCGGACCACTCGCCAGCGGCCCGCAGATCAACGGACATTCCATCGATCCCAACCTGACCCCGCAGCGCGGCAACAGCAGCGGAGTTATGACCATCCCGAAAGAAGTGCATACCCTCAACGACGCCATCCTCGCTGCGGCAAAAGCTACGTCTGGCCAGCAGAAGGGCCGCCGCCGCGTAATCTACGTCATCAGCGACGGCAAAGAAGCCGGTAGCAAGGCCACATACAAGGAAGTCGTCCGCTACCTCCTCACCAACAAGATGGCCGTCTACGGCACCCTGGTCGGCGACTCGGCTACATGGGGCGTCGGATACCTCGACAAGATTCACATCTGGGGATTGCCGCAGAACAACATTCTGACCAAGTACTCGCTTGCCACGGGAGGAACTCTCGATGCGGAGGGCTCCGTCAGCGGTATCGAGAAGTCCATCGCGAACCTGACGATCGCCATGCGCACGCAATACACGCTCGGATACGTCAGCCACCAGCCGGTGCTCGATGGCAAGTACCGCAATATTGATGTCCGCGTCACCCGTCCCAATCTCGACGTCATCACGCGCGCCGGCTACTATCCTGCTGCGGCAGACGCCCGCCAGTAGTGATGTTCGGATCACCGGCCATGGCGGCCGCCAGTCTTGGTCTGGCGGCCGCGGCCTTTTGGGGCGGAGGCGACTTTACCGGCGGACTCGCTACCCGACGCGCATCGCCGTTTGTCACCATCGCGGTTGCACACGGCATCAGCCTCGCCGCGCTTCTCGCCATCGTGGTCGCATGGCGCATTCCCGCACCCAGCACCCACATTCAGTTCATGGGAGTCCTCAGCGGCATCGTCGCTGGCATTGGCGTTGTGCTCTTTTACAAGGCACTGTCGCTGGGAGGAATGGGCCTCTCCGCTGCCATAGCAGGTCTCATCTCCGCCGCAATTCCCGTAATGTTTGCTTTCCTCACCGAAGGCCTGCCGCACCCCCTTCAGATTCTCGGCATCCTGCTCGCAGTTGTCGCCATCTGGCTGATCGCTTCCGCGCCCGGAACCACCGCGCCTAAGACGCTCTTCATGGCCACACTCGCCGGCATCAGCTTCGGCATCTACTTTATTCAGCTCAAAATCACCGGCGCAGCAGGTGTTACCTGGGCGCTCACGCTCGCCCGCATCGGAAGTTTCGCTCTCGCCATTTGCGTCCTCTCCATTCAGGCCGCAATTCGCATCTTCCGCACCACCCCGGAACCAACCGTCGCAGGGACCCGCCGCTCTCCACTCTTCAACCCCGCATTTCTCACGCTCGCCGTGCTTACCTGCGTCCTCGACACCGGAGGAAATTTCTTCTACACACTGGCTGCCACCGTCGGGAGACTCGACGTTGCCGCCGTCATCTCGTCGCTCTATCCCGCAGGAACCATCCTGCTTGCAGCGCTCGTACTCAAGGAAAAAACCACGCGGACGCAGACTGTCGGCATGCTGCTCGCCCTCGCCGCAGTAGTCCTGATTTCTCTCTAAATTTTTAGAATTTAAGCCCAGCGAGCGCAGCAAACTAGCGCGCAGTTGACATGCGCCGCCGCACTCCGATTGCGATCTCTGGATCTGGCCTTAGCAGGGTCTGTTCCTCGCCGCGGGAATCTGCACCGCGGCTTACGGAATCATTCGAATATCTTCAAACTTCGTCCGGCGCTTGCACGCGGATCATATTCCTTCAAAACGCTACTATTTCGGCTCGATAGGAGTCGACGGCGGCGGATCCTTCGGTACGTCCGGAGTGCCCTTGATGCCGTCCTTAAACCCGCGCATCGCCTCGCCCAGACCTTTGCCCAATTCAGGCAACTTGCGCGGCCCAAACAACAACAACGCTACTACCAACACTACCAGCAGATGCCATGGCTGAAACTCACCCATAAAAACTCCTTGTGCTCTCCCACTCTTCTACGGAACGTTCCGGTCTTGTAACCGGATCTATCCCCGTCGCCCATATTGTCGCACAATGGGACGATCTTCTTCATCCGACCGCCAGCCCACGCGCAACTTCCCGTCTGCCGCGCGAAATCTGCCACCCCGCAACAGCTCATTTAAAAGGAATATCGTGCTGCCGGGTTGACCAACCACTACTCGGCATCCGGTCCCAGAACATTCGCTTCGACGGAATGTAACTTGCCATTTTTCCCGTTGTCCCGGTCCGCGCAAACGCCTGGAATCGCCAGTTCAGCACATCGGCAACGTAGATCGTCCTGTCCGGGCCCATCGCCAGAAAATGTGCCCATGCCATCTCGCCCGGCTTGCGCCCCGGCTCGCCAAAAGCCCCCAGGATCTTCCCGTCCTCGTCCAGTTCCACAATCCGGTCAAATCCGCCGTCGGCCATCCACACATGCTGGTCCGGAGTAATCAGCAACCCATAGGGATATCCGATACCTGTCCACTCTTTCAGAAATTTACCCTCGGCATCAAATATCTGGATGCGCTTATTCTCCCGGTCTCCCACGTACACACGCCCTTCGCGATCCACGGCGACGCTGTGCGGAAGATTGAACTCCCCGGGCGCGCTTCCGTACTTCCCCCACTCCTTAAGAAATTTGCCGCCACGGTCAAACTTCACAATGCGTGAATTGCCATACCCATCGGCCACGTAAATCTCGCCGTTCCTCCCAAACGCCACGTCCGCAGGCTGGTTGAACAGCCAGTCCGCCTCGCCCGCCGTGTGCGCCTTCCCCAGCACCAGCAGCACTTTCCCCGAAGGATCCAGCTTCAGGACTACGTGGCTGCCATCGTCCGTGGTCCAGATGTTGTCCTCGGCGTCAATGCGCAAACCGTGCGGATGCGTAAACAGCCCTTTCCCAATCTCCCGCACAAACTCGCCCTTGGCGTCATATTCTGCAAGCATCGGCTCCGTTCGCTGGAACAGAAATATGTGCCCCTTTGAGCTCACAGCCACTCCCGATGCTTCGCCCGCGACCGCTCCCTCAGGCATCTTGAAGAAGCCCGGCACCACCTCGTACGGCAACTCCGGCACCGCCTGAAATGTCGTCACGGCGTCCTCTTCTCCCCATGCGTGAATCGGCATCAACGCCGCCATCATCGTCAAAACTGCGAGCGCTCTCCTCCCGGCCCTCAAACTCGCTCCTTGTCCCTTTCCGTCAGCAGGAAAGTTGCTTCTTTTAGTGAATGGACGCCGGAGGCCCCAGGCGCTTGGCGATCATTGCGTAAAATTCCGTGAGATCTTCCTGCGGCCCCATCGTCAGCCGCCGATACACCTTCATCATGGGATACAGATTCGATCCGCGCACTTCGAGCGTCGGCACCGCCAGCGCTCCTCCGGGATACTGGCTCATTTGCCATCCGCCGCCAAAGCGGCGCCGCACTACTTCACCAAGATAAGCGCCCCACAGTCGAGTCTCGTGCTCCAGGTTGTCGACCGCCTGCTGACCGTCCGTTGCTGCCAGGCAGCGCTCCACCCCCGCGATGGACGCCTCGGTGAAATCCAGCCGCTCACCCTTTGCTCTCGCTGCCAGCACCGCCTCATCGGCGTAGGCAAGCATCATCGCGTCGAAAGAATCGAATACCGCCCCGGCAAGCCGCTCCTTCGCATCCATGCCAACAGACTAACCTGCGCCGTCAAGCCCACACAGGACAAAATGCCGCATCCCCTTTCTGACAGGAATCGCAGACCCATGTATCGTTGACATAGACCTCCTTTTGGAGAAGGGATGCGAAATTTGAATTCTGTTCTTAAGACGGGGCTCGCCCTTTTGTGCGCGGGTTCCATGCTCTACGGGCAGGCACTGCTCGCTCAGGCGCCTGCACCCACGACACCCGTGCCGGCTACAGGCCTGCCGCCTTCCACCATCTCGCTGGATAACAATCCGCTCTCCGGAGTGACCTACCAGAACCATTGGCAGTTCTATTTCGGAGCCGGCTACCGCGATTTCGCTGCCGGACCCGAACTGCACCAGAAGGCCAACATGGGCGGTCCCGACATGCAGATCACCCGCCGCCTCAATAACCACTGGGCAGCTACCGGCAATGTCCGCATGTACTGGGGAACCACCGGCACCATTCCCAACCCCTACGGAATCCACGGCCCGCTGGTCAGCGAATACGACTTTGCCGCCGGACCGGAATATCGCGGACCCCACAACAAGCACGCCGCCCTCAACTTCCATGCCCTTGTCGGCGGATCCTATGGAGTCTACGAAACCGAGCTGGAAGGTGTCCCGCCCGGCAACGTCGGCTTCTATTCCAACGGCGTGGCATTTCTCGGAGCCTTTGGCGGTTCGCTCGATCTCAACCGCTCCGCCAACTGGGCCCTACGCATCTCGCCGGATTACATGTTTACTAATCACGGCAACAATTATCAGAATCAGTTCGCCATCTCCGTCGGCGTCCTCTATCGCTTCAATAAAAAGGTCCCGAAGAAGACCGCGACGAAACCCGCTCCGGCCGAATAGCAAATCATCCCGCAAATCATCCCTAAGAGATCTGGCAGCCCTCAAACGGCTGCCTCTTCTTTCTCTCACTTCGCGAACGATTCCGAGCTCCATTCTTCACCGGCCAACAGGCTTTGTAATCGCCACGTTACCGCATGACACTTACAACTCCGCGCCCACCCCGTTATAATCCCCTCCACAATGACCCTTGTTGCGGGCACGCAAGTCGGGCCCTATGTAATTTCCTCGGCACTCGGAGCAGGCGGAATGGGCGAAGTGTTTCGCGCAAGCGACACGCGCCTCGGCCGCGATGTTGCCATCAAAATTCTCCCTGCGTCTTTTGCTCGCGAAGGCGACCGCCTGCAGCGCTTTGAGCAGGAAGCCTGCGCCGTCGCCGCCCTTTCCCATCCCAACATCCTCGCCGTCTTCGACATCGGCCAGCACGATGGTTCGCCCTATCTCGTCTCCGAACTCCTCGAGGGCGAAAGCCTGCGTGACACTCTCCAGCGCGGCCCGCTCACGCAGCGCAAGGCCCTCGAATACGGAGTGCAGATCGCCCAGGGCCTCGCCGCCGCTCACGAAAAGCAGATCGTCCACCGCGACCTCAAGCCGGAAAACATCTTCGTCACCCACGATGGCCGAATCAAGATTCTCGACTTCGGCCTGGCGAAACTGACACAGAAATCCGCAGAAGAACCGGCCGCCATCGCTACAACCCGCCTTGAAACTTCTCCCGGCATGGTCATGGGAACCGCAAGTTACATGGCACCGGAACAGGTGCGAGGCAACCCCGCCGATCCACGCACCGACATCTTTGCTTTTGGAGCCGTGCTCTACGAGATGCTCACCGGCCACCGCCTCTTTCACCGCGACACGGCGGCGGAATCCATGACAGCCGTCCTGAACGATCACGCGCCCGAGATCATCAACCCCGCTCACCCCGTTTCGCCTGCACTCTGCCGCATCGTTCAACGTTGCCTTGAGAAAGATCCCGAACAGCGCTTTCAGTCCGCGAAGGATCTCTCCTTCGCCCTGGGCACTCTTTCCGGATCGGACGTCAGCGCCTCCGCCATCGCCATACCTCCCGCCCGCAAGCTGCCGACAATCTTCTGGCTCGCCATTCCCATCGCCGTACTAGCCGCTGCCGCAGCAACCTGGTTCTTCGCCCGGCGCGCCGCGCCGGAAGAACGCATGCAGTTCGCGATTCCTGTTCCCGGTGAAGTCAACCAGCTTGCGGTGTCGAACGACGGCTCCATGCTGGCATTCGTTGCTCCCGAAGAAAATTCCGGCCTGCCCATGCTATACCTCCAGCACATCGGCTCCCCTGCCGCCACACTGATGCCGGGCACGGAAGGCGCCAGCTATCCTTTCTGGTCACCGGACAGCCAGAACGTCGCATTTTTTGCCAATGGCAAGCTCTACAGAATGCCCGCAACCGGCGGCGCGCCGCAATCCCTTACCCGCGTGGATTCGCCGCGTGGCGGATCATGGGGTTCTCGTAACGTCCTGCTCTTCGCTCCCTACGCAGGATCCGCCATCTGGCGCATCAACGCCGATGGCACCGGCGCTGAAATTGTGACTGAGAGCATTCGCACCAACGCAGATCTCACCCATCGCTGGCCCGTCTTCCTTCCCGACGGAAATCGCTTCCTCTTCTGGGCGGGCAACTTCGGCAACGACCCTAACGACAAAAGCAGCGGCATCTACTCCAGTTCGCTCGACAAGAAAGAGCGCAATCTCGTCCTCCTCGGCCGCTCCAGCTTCGCCATCGATGGCGACCATATTTACTACGCGGACAGCGAACGCCAGCTCGTCAGCCAGCCCTTCGATCTTGCAAAGGCCACCGTCTCGGGTGCTCCGGTAGTGATTGCCGGCATTGTCCGCTATCAGACTTCAACCTACTGGTCGGCGGTCTCCGCCGGCGCCAACGGCACCCTTGTCTACGACTCCACCACCGGCGCCTCCCGATCATCGCTTACGTGGATGGACCGGTCCGGCAAAGTGCTCGGCGTGCTCGGCGATCCCGGCGTGATATCCAACCCTTCGCTCTCCTTTGACGGAGCCCACGTCGCCGTAGACATCAGCGATGAGCGGGCAAACAATGTCGACATCTGGCTCATCAACACCGGCGCCGCGGGCAGCCGCCGATTTACATTCGATCCCGTTGAGGAGGCCGCCGCCGTTTTCTCGCGCGATGGGAGCCGAGTCGCCTATCGCTCCGCCGTCGGAGTCGGCACCGCTCTCTTCGTCAAGCCCACCGATGGACTCCAAGAGGCAAAAAAGGTCTTCAGCGCCTCCTTCGACGATGACATCATCACCAACGCCTGGTCGCCGGACGGAAAACTCATCCTCGCCACCTTGTCCACCGATACAGGAAGCCATTTGCAATTGACGCCCGCTGACGGTGGACCCACTACTCCGTTCCTGTCCGGCAACGGAAGCCAGACCAACGGTCAGTTCTCCCCCGATGGAAAATGGATGGCCTACGCATCCGATGAATCCGGAAACTGGGAAGTTTACGTCACTACTTACCCCGGCGCTGCCGGAAAATGGCAGGTCTCGCGCGCCGGCGGCACGGAGCCCAGATGGAGCCACGACGGCAAGGAGATTTTCTTCCTCGCACCC
Organism: uncultured Acidobacteriaceae bacterium; assembly: GCA_963816335.1. Lineage (GTDB taxonomy): Bacteria > Acidobacteriota > Terriglobia > Terriglobales > Acidobacteriaceae > JANXZS01. The sequence goes on from CAWFKA010000004.1 coordinate 223,904, forward strand.
AAAGGCATCCTCTCGGTTGCCTCCGTCGACACCAAGTCGGGCTTTTCATCCGGCACTCCCACCGCGCTTTTCCAGACACGCGCCCGCCCCGCCATCTCCTCCACCGACCTCTTCTCCTACGACATCTCAAAGGATGGAACCCGCGTGCTCGTAAACCGTTACGTCAAGCCGGAACGCCCCGCCCCGCTCACCATCATTCTCCATGCCGGCGGAAAGTAGGCTCGCCGCGCCCACTCTGCCTCGGCTCGCAGAAGCGTTACTCAACCCGCCGCGCTCTACTCTACTGGCGATGCTCCCGGAATTCCCGCTATCCGTTTTCTAGCCGCCGATCCCATGCCCGTGTCCACACCTCAAAAATCAACACGTTGATCGAAAATCCGATCCAGAACGCGATGCCGAAGAATTGCTCCACCTGCAAGTGCGTCCTCGCGCTCGTGGCGAAAAACACTCCCATCACCGGACGCGTCGTCGCAATCCCCAGCAGCACAGCAATCGTCCTCAGCAGCCATCGCCGCTTCTGCACCGCATCTCCCTCTCGCATGTAGAGGTAGGAGCGCAGCAGCGAAAATAAAAACAACGTGTCGAACACTAGCACCGCGGAACGCTCCGACCATCCGCCCACGGCAAACGTGCTCATTGCGTACGCCGTCAGTCCCACCACTACCCCCAGCGGATACACAAAACCTTCCGCCCATCGCGCCTTTTCAAATCTGCGGAACACCACCAGCGGTGAAAGCACCACAAACGCCAGCGCCGGCAGAATATGCGCCAGCGTCAGCGCCATGTGCGAAGCGAATGCCCCATCCAGTCTCGCCATCTGCAGCGGCACATTGCGCGGCGGAAAAGCCAGCGCCGAAACCCTGCGCAAAACCACCGCAATCGCAATCACAGTGCATGCCCAGAAGCCAATACGCAGCCATACGGGCGAAGCCCTTTCCCTTGTCGCCAACGTCCTCTCCGCGCAACTTCCCATCCCCACTCTCCAACTTCAAAATCATTCTGTATTTAACTTTACAGTTTGTCAAATTAACTCCGCCAGCATTACCATAAGTCTCGTGGATAAGAAAAAGCCCGCGAAGAAAACCTCCGCATCCTGCAAGCGGCCCTACGATCTCGGCAAGCGCCTCGAACTCTCTGACGGCAAACGCGCCGCCATCCTCCAGGCCGCCCGCAAGCAGCTTGAATCCAATGGCTTATTGCAGCTCACCATGGAATCGCTCGCGAGAGCGAGCGGAGTGACCCGCCAGACCATCCACAATCTTTTTGGAACGAAATCCGGCGTACTCGAGTCACTCTTCGACCAGCTCGCCATTGCCGGCGGCCTCGAGCGCATGCGCGAAGTCATGCAGCAGCCCGATCCCGAAATCATGCTTTCCATTTTCGTCGAAGTGTTCTCTGAATTCTGGACAAGGGACCGGATGCTCATCCGTCGCATTCACGGCATCGCCGCCATAGATCCGGAGTTCGGCGAAGTCGTTTCCGCAAGAAACAAGCGCCGCCATATGGCCGCCAACCGCATTGTCAGTCAACTCAGCAGCAGAAAAGGGTCTGTCCTCACCTGGCAGGAAGTTGCGCAGCAGGCCGCCGCCTTATTCGCGCTCACATCCTTCGAATTCTTCGACGCCCTCGCGGAAGGCACCGGCAACCCCACCACCGCTGCAACCATTGTCGCCACTCTTGTTAAAAAACAGCTACTCGCCGGCCCGTATCGCTGATAGCCAAATCCCGCTAGAAGCCGAATATCAAATCCTTACAGCATCCGAAGCCCGTGCGTGTTCCAATCTAAGGTGTCATAAATTCAGCAATCGAAATGCACGACTCGGAATGTGTCTCCATTGAGCTCGACAGCCGCGGTCAAGGCACATTGCTATTCGACGCGTACGTTCACCTCACGCATGGCGAGCCCGGAATATCTGCAGGAGAAGGAGGGACTCAGCGTATCCGAATAAAGATTGAAAACGCGACCATCGCAGGCAGTATTGGAGAATTGCCAACGTATCTTTACGAAGGGTCTCTTACGGTTGGATCTGCGCTCCAGGAAAACATGATTCCGTTTCCAGCAGAATATGCGGCAGCGATTTGTATCCGCATGATGTTGGCAGAGGACGCAAGAGTCATCATAATCCACGGTTCCGGAATTTCAATCGAGGCAGAAGGGCCTTTCAAATTTGTGGAATCTTTTCCCCTAGCGTAGAGGTTCGCTGTGCGCGACCTCTATGCAAGTGGCGCGCTAAAACATCCTTGAAAACTTCTGCCGCCGCGTCTGCCATTCGGCGGTGGGGAACAGCGTCGGCCCAATCTCGATCAGTCGCGGCAGCATCTTGAAGACCGACACCTGGTCCCACTGCTTCCCGCCGCGCGTGCGCAGGCCCTTTTCGTTCAGGCCGCTCGCAATCACCGAGAATGAGAAATCCTGCACCAGCATTTCCATCATCTGCGTCAGCACCAGCCGCTCCCGAGGATCAGCCTCCAGACGCTGGCAATCGTCCGAGATGCGAAGACCGTACGGAATATCTTCGTTGTAAGCTCCCTCCGACGGAGCCTCATCTCCCGGCAACTCGCGCCGCCACTCAATCGACACCACCTGCCACCCGGCCGCTTGCCGCTGATCCATAATTTCGGAACTGAAAGGCCCGGAAACCACATCTCGAATCCGCTCAAAGTGCGCCATGCCAGACCCCTCCCGTACGGACAAATCTGTGTGCCACCCCTTACCTGCAATCGAGGCTCCGAAATTCCGCCCCCGAAAAGCCCGCCAAACCCGCAAATTCCGCCCATATTCCGCAGAATGCTCCCCTCCCGCAACTCCCAGGGGTGTTCAAAATCGCCAACTGCTGTTCGGCTTTGGACAGGCGCCTCAAGCTAAAACTTCACGTCGGTTACTTTGCCATTCTCAAAAACCACCTGCATTCCCTTATAGGTCCAGAGGGATTTCTGGCCGAAGGTCACCTTTTTCTGCGGTTCGCCCATCGCCTTCGCTACCTCGTCGGTTGTCATGCCCGGCGTAATGGTCGTATCGCTCGCCGTCTCTTCGGGAGCAGCGGGCGCAGCCTGCGCCTCTGCCTGCGGAGCGCTCGTCGATCCCGCGCCCGCCGATGGTGGGGATCGCCTTTCAACCAGGCGGGCATAGTTTTCCTTCGACCACTTATCCACCTTGTTCGCCACCGCACCGGCCGCAATTCTCCAACTCATCCCTTCGCCGACGATCTCTGAATGGAAGTCGCCCGCCATCAAAGTAGCGTACACAATCCGCGTTGTGCTCTCGTTGGCCTGGGTCGTCGTCGTTGTCTGCTTTCCATCCTCACTTTTATTCTTGTATGTCGAAACGCTGTTGACGTCCTTCCTCGAATCGCGCGTGTTAATGCGAACAATCACATCCGCATTTGCCGCCGACTCCACCACGCGCAGCGTCTTATCTTTCCCTTGCAAAGCCTTCGTAACGTCTTGCGCGGAATCGCTGACACCCGCGTTCGTAAAGCCATCCGTGCCGGCTCCATCAACGTAGACGTTGATCAGCCGCTGCGACCATCCTGTCGGCGACGCAACAACAAGCAGCAATGAGAGGCAAAAGCCAATGAAGAGACGACCTCGCATGGGCATATACGGCGGCATCATCGACACAGACTATCCATCGCTGCGGACTGGGTCAACGAAAAGGAGGGAGCAGCGAAACAAGTTTCGGGTTGTTCAACGCAGCACTCGCCGCGTTTCAACCAACCGTTCTAACTGAGTGTGTCAATTGACCGATTGTTAATCGTCCTGTGCCAACCGACAATATCCCAGCCATCCCCTCCCGGTCTTGCGTTTTTCCACACAAACATAAACCGCGCAATTTCGCGCACCACTCCAAAGCCTTTGAATTTGCGCCTTCTCGCCATAAGCTTCATCCAATCACGAGACTCGAAAAGATCCCCCGTAGAGGGCGAAACTACAAGTTCGATAGGAGAAACAGGATGGCGAACCAACTCGGCGGCACCTTCACATTTCCCGGCACCTCGATGACCGTCAACCGCATGGGCTACGGCGCCATGCAGCTCGCCGGACCGCAGGTGTGGGGACCGCCGCGCGACATGGATGCCGCCCTCGCCGTTCTTCGCGAGGCCGTCGCAGCCGGCGTAGACCACATCGACACCAGCGACTTCTATGGCCCGCACGTCACCAATCAAATCATCCGGCAGGCGCTCCATCCTTACCCTGCGGGCCTCGTCATCGTCACCAAGGTCGGCGCTCGCCGAGCAGCCGATAAGTCATGGCCCCATGCTCTTTCTCGGCAGGAACTCATCGATGCCGTTCACGACAATCTCCGCAATCTCAGCGTCGACGTGCTCGACGTCGTCAACCTGAGAGTCGGCGGCTTCATGGGCCCGGCCGCTGGATCCCTCGCAGAACCCTTCACCGTTCTTGCCGAACTCAAGCAGCAGGGACTCATCCGCCACCTCGGCGTAAGCAACGTCAGCCCCGCGCAACTGGCAGAGGCGCAGTCCATCGCGCCGGTAGTCTGCGTACAGAACTTCTACAACGTGGCCCAGCGTAGCGACAATCCCTTCATCGACGATCTCGCCCGGCAAGGCATAGCCTACGTGCCCTTCTTCCCGCTCGGCGGATTCTCTCCACTCCAATCGTCCACGCTCGACGAAGCCGCCGAATCACTCGACGTCACGCCCATGCAGGTCGCACTCGCATGGCTCCTGCAGCGCTCACCCAACATCCTCCTCATCCCCGGCACATCGTCCCCCGCTCATCTCCGCGAAAATCTAAACGCAGCAACGCTCCAACTCCCTCCCGACATCCTCACCAAACTCAACGCCATCGCCGCCACCTCTTGAACCAATGCGATTCTCAAACAAATACGGGTGCCCCACGTCTCGCCTTTGAGACTTGGGTTTGGTCTTAGTCAGCCCGTGCGGCAAGCACCCCGTTTCCCAACTCCGGTAACTTGACGCGCCACGTGGAAATTGGCTCGTTATAGATTGGCCGAGGCGGGCGGCCTGATCTCTATGGGCCTGGTTTGTGGCGGATGCGCTGGGGGCCGCATTACGTGTGGTGCTCCCACCCGTAATCACCAGCAAGTGTGTTGCCCGTCACCGCATTTCAACGCCAGACAGTTACACTTTAGTTAAGTTGTGCCCAGATCCGCTCGATCCGACCGCCGACTTCGGCGTGTGTCAGCGATGAGGCGGCCACGTAACTCGATCATGACACAGCGAAAATTCCTGGTGACAGCGTCAAGTCGCTGCACGCCCGGCTGCTCAAATTCCATTGAGTACGAGCAGGGCAGATGGTGCCAGGAGCCGGTGAGATTTCTCTCCGCTTTCTCCTGGGGGAAGGAGTTGAACCCATGAAAACCCTAAGAATGACCCTCGCTGTTGCAGGCCTGTTCCTTGCTGGTCCGTTGTTCGCCCAGCAGCAGAGTGTTGAGACCAAGGTTCCCTTCAGTTTCTACGTCGGGAATTCCCAACTGATGCCTTCCGGCACCTACCGGATTACTCAGTGCACTGACGAAGGACCCCCGCCGTTGTGGTCCGCAACTGCAATGAAGGGGTGGCCGCCGTGCAAATGACGCGGCCCACCGATAAGCAGAGCAAAGACCAGGGCAAACTGGTATTCCACAAATACGGCGACACGTACTTCTTGAGCGAAGTACAGGGTCCGTCGCTCTCGACCGGCCTGGTTGTCCCGATGACGAAGAATGAGAAGAAGGTGCAGGAGGACAAGTCGAGCGTGACCACCTTTGAAACCGTCACTGTTCCTAAAGCGGATAAAACCAATCCGCCTAAACAATAACGCAGAGCAGTCTGGGGAAGGGGTGCTGAGCCGGGGGCTCCCCCCCCCAGACTGCTAACACAGGCTAACGAACCTCCCGTAGGGGGCTCTCGCTCGCCCTGCGGCAGTTACATTTGATGTGTTGGTCAGCTGGCTGATACTAGGCCAATGCACTCACTGAGCCGGATGATGCGTTTTATCAGTTCCGGTGGTTTGTGGAGTAGCGAGCCTTTAGTCCGCCCCTGTGGCCAGCACCCAGCATCGGTCGGTACTGGTAAAGTTTCAGTCAAACTTTACCAGTACCCATCGGTCAGCACTAGAGCAGAATCCATGAGAATTTCGTATAGTACGGTCTGCACAAGTCCACCCACCAGGAAAGTCGGCGAGGAAAAACATCATGGCAGATGACGGCATAGATCAGGGCGCGACGTGGCCCCAACCAAAGTTTTATTTCAAGGTCGATATTGGCCAGCAGAAGAACGTCCCCTTCCAGGAGATTTCCGGCCTGGACATCGAATCCCAGCCTATTGAGTACAGGGCGGGCAACATCAAGGAGTTTTCTGTCATAAAGATTCCGGGCATCCAAAAGACTGGAAACTTGACCATGAAGAAAGGCGTCTTCACGAAAGACAATTCTTTCTTCGATTGGTACAAGCAGATCAAATCAAACTCGATACAGCGCGTGCCCGTTACCATCCAGCTTTGCGATGAGAGCGGCAATCCGACAATGGTGTGGACCCTGACCAACGCGTGGCCCACTAAGGTCAGCGTCGCAGACATGAATTCGAACGGCAACGAAGTCGCCATCGAAAGCCTTGAACTCGCGCACGAAGGCCTGACGGTTGCCAACTCCTGACACCGTGAAGATCGCCCTCGATGAGCGCCCGGGCGGCCGCCTTCCATGAACCTCATCGAGAAGGCGACCGTCATCCATTACCACCGTCATCGCATCCGCGAATTCCGCGGAGGAACCATTGGGGCGTTGGGATAGCGCGGACTCGAAAGCCAGCTCAAGCGCTTTCATGTGTTGATCAAGGTCGGTGATTTCAATGGACACTCCGTGCTCGATGCGGGTTGCGGCCATGGCGACTTCAAAGAGTTTTTAGATCGGCGATGTTCCGGCTTTACCTACATCGGCATTGACCAGATGCCGGAGTTCATCGCCGAAGCAAAGGCCAGGTATGCGGGCCTCCGGGATACCCATTTCTATCAAACAGATTTCGCGCAAGCCCAACTGCCGCCGGTTGATTACGTAATCGCCAGTGGCGCCTTCGGCTACCGCTGCGCAAATCCAAACTACTATTTCGACATGATTCGCAAGCTCTTCGAGTCCGCAAAATCGGGACTAGCCTTCAACATGTTGGACGCCGCTGTGTTTCGAGAGAATGATCTGCTCACCGGTCATGATCGTGCAGAGGTAACAGCCTTCTGCCAAACCCTCTCTCCCAACGTGGAACTGGTCAGCGGATATCTCGACGACGATTTCACAGTGTTCCTCCATCGCGATGCGGAGCGATGAACAATGCCGGGTGCCCCCACTCCGGAAGTGGCTTCTCTCGCGCCAGGACATCGCAAGTACCGAGCGCCCCCTTTTGACAAACCCCGCCTTAAGGTTTTTCATGAAGGCGGCCTGATTTTGTCTCGCGCCCAAGGAGCTTTTTCGCAATGAATATGACACGTCGCAACTGTAGCGCCATGCTGGGCGGCTTCCTGCTCGCACTCACCCTGTCACCGCTCTACGCACAGACGCCACCCGCGGCCGGATCTGCCGCTGCCCCGAAAAAGCCGCTCAGCCCGCCCGCTCAGGCTTCCGTGGAACTCAAAGGCAAGACCATCACCATCGATTACAGCGCGCCCTCCGTGCGTGGACGCCAGATCGCCGGCGGCCTTGTTCCTTATGGCAAAGTCTGGCGCACCGGAGCCAACGCAGCCACCACGCTCAAGACTCCCATTGATCTCAAGATCGGCGACCTGAAAGTTCCCGCCGGCACCTACACCCTCTACTCACTGCCCAGCGAAAATGGCTGCATCCTCATCGTCAATAAGCAAACCGGACAATGGGGCACCGTGTACGACGAGTCCAAGGATCTCGGCCGCACCCCCATGAATCCGATTCAGCAGGCGGACCCCGTCGAGACCATGGTCATCAAATTCGATCCAGTCGCGAATAACGCCACGGACCTTCACATCATCTGGGAACACTGGGACCTGACGGTCGCCGTCGCAGCCGAATAATAGGATCTGCGAAATTGCAGTCGGAAGAAACAATCTGCGAAACAAGAAAATGGCGTCCGGAAATCGGACGCCATTTCCGTTCTGAGTTGTCATCTTTGAGCGAAAGGAAGTCGAAAGATCTACAGTTTTTTTGTCGCCGCAGGGTCCAGATCAGGCGGCTTTCGGGGGGTATGGGTGACAAAATCAGGAAAATGTAACCCCCGCAAAACGTGCATTTCCGTGCGATATTTGCACTCTAAAACGCGCTAAAAAACACTATTCAGAAGCCGCTTCCCGCTCCCGCCTGATTGTCTCCATCACGTTTTGAATCAACTCTTTAGCTCCCCGAATCTCGCCCAGAACTGTCTCCAGATCCAGCGCCGGTTTCGACGGATTTCGCGCAGAATTGCAATAAACTCCATGCTGTCCAATCAGTATTAAAGCGTCTGTCAGCATGTCCAGCGAAACCGCCAGGCGTCCGCGCGCTTCTCCCATCATGAACTCATGTTTTTCCAGCTCTTCGCGCCGCTCGTCGAATATTGTCATCCTGCTCCGCTTTCGCTATCTAAAACCCGCGCCAATCGCGGTGTTTCGCTACTTCGCTTTCGGCTTCCAGCGAAGCACAGGCTTTCTCGCCGCACCCACTTCATCCAATCTCGAGATGCGTGTCGCGTGCGGAGCAGTCAAAATTAGCTCAGGATTCTCTTCCGCTTCGCGCGCGATCTGCTTCATCGCGTCGATGAACAAATCCAGTTCTTCCTTCGATTCGCTCTCCGTCGGCTCAATCATCAACGCCCCCGGCACAATCAGCGGAAACGAAACGGTATACGGATGAAACCCGTAATCAATAAGCCTTTTCGCGATATCGCCGGTCTTGATGCCCTTCGCAGTCTGACGCTTATCGCTGAATACAACCTCATGCAGCGTCGGCGTTTTGTAAGGTAGTTCGTAGCTGTCCTCAAGATTCTTGCGAATGTAATTCGCATTCAACACAGCATCTTCAGTCGTTTGCCGCAGGCCATCGGGGCCATTCGCCAGAATATACGCGAGCGCGCGAACAAACATTCCATAGTTGCCGTAGAACATGCGTACACGACCCACCGACTGCGCGCGATCGTAGTTGAAATGCAGACTTCCATCCGCCGCCGTCTCCAATACCGGCGTGGGAAGGAACGGCTCCAGTATCTTTTTGCAAGCCACCGGCCCTGAGCCTGGACCGCCACCACCATGCGGAGTTGAAAAGGTTTTATGCAGGTTCAGGTGCATCACGTCTACTCCAAAATCGCCGGGACGCGTTTTGCCGACGAGCGCATTCATGTTGGCGCCGTCCATGTAGAGCAGCGCGCCCTTCGCATGCAGAATTTCCGCAACCTTGTGAATCTCGTTTTCGAAAACACCAATGGTGCTGGGATTGGTAAGCATCAGCGCCGCTGTGTCTTCGTCCACCATCTGTTCCAGAGCCGCGACGTCGATCCCTCCCAGCGAGTTCGACTTGAGATTCTGCACTTCATAACCGCAATGCGCCGCGGTTGCGGGATTAGTTCCGTGCGCGGAATCGGGAATGATGATCTTCCTGCGCGCGTTGCCCTTCGACTCGTGATACGCGCGCACCAGCAGGATGCCGGTGAACTCGCCATGGGCTCCAGCTGCGGGCTGCAACGTGATCGCGTCCATGCCGGTAATTTCGATCAGGCATTCCTGCAACAGCTTGATTACTTTCAGCGCGCCCTGCGAGAGTGACTCCGGCTGATAAGGATGCGCTTCTGCTATGCCTTCGATCCGCGAAACGAATTCATTCACCCGTGGGTTGTACTTCATAGTGCAGCTTCCCAGCGGATACATGCCGAGGTCGATCGCATAGTTCCATGTCGACAAGCGAGTGAAGTGGCGGATGATCTCAATCTCGCTCAGCTCCGGCAGGCAGCCTGCATCTGCACGAACTGCACCGTGGAGAAGTGTTGCCAGCATCCACCTCCGGCACATCCAGCGGAGGAAGCTTGTAGCCCTTCTTTCCGGGCGACGACTTCTCAAAAATGAGCGCCTCATTCTGACTCAGGTGCGACGAGACCTTGGAGCGCGTGCCCTCAAATTTCTTCTCGCCTGCATCCTGCTGTACATCTGGAATCGTGGTTGCCATTCGTAAGCCCCTTATGTGCGCGGATGAATCCTGCGCGTGCCAAAACTGGTTCTAAACGTTGCTGACAGCAGTGGACTGTGCAGCCACCACCGCTGCCGCGCGATCGATCTCTTCGCGCTTGTTGAGCTCGGTGGCACACCACAGCGTTGCGTTGCCCAACTCCGGATACCATTTCTTCAGGCTCAAGCCGCCAACAATCTTCTGGTCCAGCATGCGCGTATTCAGTTCCTCGGCAGTCTCTTCCGTCTGCAACACAAACTCGTTGAACCGGGGGCTACCTTCAAACAGGAGCTTCGTGCCCGGAGCGCTGCTCAATGTTTTCGCGGCATATTGCGCCTTCGCGAGATTCTGCAACGCCAGTTCGCGAATGCCTTCTTTGCCATACACGGTCAGGAAGATCGTCGTCATCAGTGCCACCAGCGCCTGGTTGGTGCAGATATTCGACGTGGCTTTTTCGCGGCGGATGTGTTGCTCGCGGGTTGAAAGCGTGAGCACAAAGCCTCTGCGCCCTTCGCTGTCTACCGTCTCTCCGCAAAGTCTTCCCGGCATCTGCCGAAGAAACTTCTCCTTGCTCGCAATCACACCGCAGTACGGTCCGCCATAGCTCAGCGCGACCCCAAACGACTGCGCTTCCATCGAAACAATGTCGGCCTCTGTTGGCGGCTTCACAATTCCCAGCGACACAGCTTCGGCAATTGAAACGATAAGCAACGCGCCTTTACTGTGCGCGAGCTCTGCGATCGCCGCCACATCTTCTACAATGCCGAAGAAGTTCGGCGACTGCACTATGACGCAGGCGGTGCCGTCGTTCAGATTCGCGGCAAGTTGCTGCATGTCGATGCGGCCATCTTTGCCGTAGCCGATCACCGTTGCGGGAGTCCCTGGTGCTGCGCGTAGGTGCTCATCACTTCGCGATATTCCGGATGCACCGTAGCTGCAGCCAGAACCCCGGTGCGACCGGTAATGCGAGCGGCCATCATCACCGCTTCTGCCGCGCCGGTCGATCCGTCATACATCGAGGCATTCGCAATTTCCATGCCCGTCAACTCGCAGATCATTGTCTGAAATTCAAAGATCGCCTGCAGCGTTCCCTGCGTGATCTCCGCCTGGTAAGGCGTGTAGGACGTGAGGAACTCGCCGCGCTGCACCAACGAATCAATGATCACGGGACGATAGTGTCGATAAGCGCCGGCACCGAGAAAGCTGGCGTAGCCATTCGCTGTTTCCGTTGCCGCCGTCTTGGAAAGAAGTCGATGATCTCCGACTCCGCCATCTGGCTCGGAACGTTCAAATCACGGTCAAGCCGATACTCCTCCGGCACCGTTGCAAACAGGTCATCGATGGATGCGGCGCCAATCTGTCGCAGCATCTCCTCGCGCTCCGCTGGAGACTTGGGTAAATAACGCATTCGTTTTCCTTCTTAGCTCAAACTTTGTTCTCAGCAAGTTGCAAATAAGTCAGTGCCGCGGATCTGCCTTGCACGGCAGCTTCAATGCGGTTCAGCGCGGGCCAGCCTTAGTGGCCAGTCTCTTCCGCGATAAACTTCTCGTACGCCACGGTATCGAGCAACACGTCCAGTTCGGCGACATTCGTGAGATCTACTTCACGAATCCAGGATGCATGGGGATCGGTGTTGATCTTCTCCGGCGACGTCGTCAGTTCCTCGTTGACGGCCGTAATATTTCCCGAGACAGGCGAATAAAGATCGGATACGGCTTTCACTGACTCAACGCTGCCGAAGACCTTGCCCGCTGTAACTTGGGATCCCACCTTTGGCACTTCGACGAAAACAATATCGCCCAGCGGAGTTCTGCGCGTAGTCGGTGATGCCCGATCTTTCCGGTCTTGCCCTCGACCTCGATCCATTCATGTTCCTTGGTGTAGCGATATGTCGCGGGATAGGCCATGGAATCTCAATCTCCTAACTATTGTAAGGGTGTGCGCTGCGAAATCGGTCGCGGGCAGACGGGGAACGATGCTCGCTGGTAACCCAGTCTGTTGGTGCGTTTACGAGCTTTATCCCTGCTTTTTGGGGCGGCGATAAAACGGAGTCGGAAATCACCTTCGCTTTGACCAGATTGCTGCGCACCTGGACCATTACTTCCGTGTCCAGCGCGGTAAACGCACGAGGCACATACGCGAGGGCGATATTCTTCTTCAGGAAGGGCGACGGTGAACCGCTGGTGACATAGCCGATCTCTTTACCCTCCAGCGAAAGAACGGGTACCCGTCGCGCCGATGCCGCGCTCTACCATCTCCAGACCCACCAGTTTCCGCTTCGGACCACCCGCAGCCTTTACCTGCAACAGTGCGTGGGAGCCGACAGAAAGGACCCTTTTCGAGCTTACAGAACCGTCCAGGTTAGCCTCGAATACGTTGATGGTGTCAGCTGATTTCATGGCCGTAGAGGGCCATCGCGGACTCCAGCCGCAGGGTGTTGCGTGCTCCCAACCCGCAGGGGAGCGATGCCGAACTCTTTTCCTGCCTCCAGCACCTCATTCCAAACGCGTGCGCTGGTGGCCTCGTCTGACGGAAGGTAGATCTCAAAGCCGTCTTCTCCGGTGTAACCGGTGCTCGCAATCAGAGTATTGTGCAGTCCGCAGACCGTCCCCCACGCAAACCAGTAATTCTTGATCGGCAGAAAGATCCACGCTGGTGAGCTTGGCCAGCGTTTCCGCCGCGCGCGGTCCCTGGATGGCGAGTTGCGTGTACGTGTCGCTGTAGTCGCTGATGTGAATGCCCGGAAACCTGCCCACCTGCGAGCGCACCCATTGCACGTCCTTTTCGCGCGTACCCGCGTTGATTACAAGCAGGTAGTCGTTGTCGCTGAGCTTGTGAACAATAAGGTCATCCACGAATGTGCCCTGTGGATAAAGCATGGCAGAGTAATGCGCCTGTCCAATGGCGAGGCGGGAAGCGTCGTTCATGGAGATATGCTGCACTGCCGCCAGCGACCCGGGACCGCGGAACTGAATGTCGCCCATGTGGCTGACATCAAACAGCCCCACCCCCGCGCGCACAGCCATGTGTTCAGCCACCAGGCCGGAATATTCCACCGGCATGTCCCACCCGCCAAAATCAACCATCTTGGCGCCGAGTTGACGATGCACCGAATTCAGAGCAGTTTTACGAAGGGCAGGCGTAGGAACGGCAGGAGTAGACAATTCGGAAACCTCGGGCGGGCGTAGAAGGACCCTCTTTACGGTAGCACCGCTTTTTTTTATGGGTCAATGAGCAGGAGAGCCGGCAGTTTGGGCCGCCGCAAGAAGCTAGCTGACCTTTCGCAGCAGCAACAATGTTTGATCGTCGGTCTGTTTGCCGATTTGCATGGTTCTGGCACGAAGATCGCCGTAGATTTCCGGCAACGGCTTCTCCACACAGGCCAGCAACATGGATTTGAAATCCTCCATGCCAATCTCCTTCTCCTTGGAGTCGAAGATCTCTGTGAATCCATCCGTAACGATTGCAAGCAGGTCGCCTGGTAAAAATTCGAGTTGCGAGGTCACATAACTTTGGCCCTGAAAGAGCCCGATCGGCACATTCGAGTCCGAGTGTTCCACAATGTTCTTCGTCTTTGCCTGGTAATGCAGGATAGGCAAATGCCCGGCCAGCGCGAAGTTCAGAACACTGCCGCCATCGCCGCTAACGTAGGCGAACGTCAAATAGTTCGATGGAGACGTGAACGGCTGCATCACGTCGTTCAGATCCGCAAGCAACCCCTCAGGGTTGTGCAGTTTGGTGAGTTGCATGGAAGCGGCGCTCTTGATCATGGACATCAGAATGCCCGCGGCAACGCCGTGCCCGGAAACATCGGCGACGTACGCGTGCCATCTTCCATCGCTCTCGAGAATGTCGAAGAGGTCCCCGCCAACTTCGCTGCTTGGGATCGAGGTGCCAAAGAGTTCCACGTTGCCGATGGTTAAGTATCGGGCAGGCACCAGCGTGCGATGGATCTCCCCCGCCAGCCGAACCTCCGTCTGAGTTTTGAAGAAGCGTGCACCTTCGCGGTTGAAGAAAACCAGGAACAGAACGTATCCAAGAATAATCAGCACTGCCTCAAGAGCGGAGGACACCCTTAGCTTTTGTTCCAATTCCACTGGATTCAGGGTATGGTGAGCACCGAAGGAGCGAGCAAGGAGAGAGTACGTCCCCGTCTGCACAAGGGCGATCAGCGGAAACAGCCAGATGATTCTCCTCGTCCCTGCTAAAGCCCAGACGATGGCGAACGATCCGCTCACAAGCACGTTGCTGAAGATCTCCAGACGAGACTGCGACTGGCTATTTAACCCCAGGAAAATTAAGTTCTGTGCGGAGAAGAGGCAGAAAACCGCCGCGAAAAAGAAGACGGAAGATGTAAACGGCATCTTCTTCCACACCTCGGCATTTGTTCGCCACGAATTCTTCATAGTTATCCTGGTTCGGGGCGGACGAACCCTACCCAGAGGGATGCGTCCGAGACTTTGTAGAAAATTAGAACTGCTCGTCGGCTGAAGGTCCGTAGATTGCCGGCACCGACGTGTCATTCAGGCGCAGGTATACCGTCAGTTGCCCGCGGTGGTGGGCCAGATGCCCGAGAACACCATCCAGAATCATCGTGTACCTCGGGCCTCCACTGACGACCTGGCCGCCCATCTTGAAGGCCCATGGCTTCATCAAATGCTCCTCGGTGGTGGTCTCGAGCGATCTGCGGGAGTCCGCTGCGCCTTTGTCCAGCAACTGCAGAAGCGCTGCGCGGCTTCCAGCGGCCTTGGTCTTGAACTGATCGCTTGATGGCTCGCCGAAGTCGATTTCGTCGGTGTCAATCATAGTGCCCACCCACCCTGGCATGGACGCTACGAGAGCAGCGAGGTGCCCGAGTGCCATGGATTTTTCGTGAGGCCTCCAGTCATCGTGCCCCTCCGGCACTCTCTCGATCACCTTGCGGGTCGCCGCAGTTTCCGCGTCCAGGCGCTCCAGGAAGAGCTTTTTCAATTCCATTTCAATCCTCCGATAATTGCCAACCTTGTTCGATGCGTTGAGCTTAAATCGCGGTTCATGCTTTCTCGCTGTTAAACGTCAGACCAGCAATCTGTGGGCATGTCCAGCACTGTCAGCTAAACGGATCCGACTTTTGCGAATGGGACGACGGGATTCTTACAAGACCGAATCGAAGATGTGTCAACTTTCCGTTCTCACCCGAAGCAGGACTCTAACTTACACTTGATGCAGGGAGATTTGATCTCCGTTCTAAGGACATCGCCTCAAACTCGCTATTCCTATCATGATGCAACGATTCCGCCGCTGGTTCAGTGATCCACTCTTCCTGCTCTGCCTCGCCGCGGGCCTTGCAGCCTTTGTGGTTCAATCTGGCGAGGTTGGCACCTCCGATACGCTCCACCGCCTGCAAACCAGCCACGCGCTATGGACCGGAGAACCCCAAGTATCTCCGCAGGAATATCCGGAATTCGGCATCTACGGCCGCGACGGCAAGCTGCAGAGTTGGTACGGCATCGGACAGTCGCTCCTGATGCTGCCTTTCGATGTGGTTGGGACATACATCGAAAGGCTCCCGCAATTTGCCAACTATCAAGATGATCCAACGGTGAAGGACATCTTTGTCAGCTACTGCACCAACATTCTTGTCAGCGTGCTGACGACGCTGGTCTGTTTCCGTTTTCTACGTCAATTGAAATTCAGCCCGAAACAAGCCCTCGCCGGAGTCCTGGCGCTGTCGTTTGCCACGACGCACCTGCACTACACGCAGAACATGATGGAGAACAACTACATCTTTCTGCTGACGCTGATCGGACTATCGTTCCAATACGACTGGCTGGTCACGGGCAACAAGCGATCGTTGCTGATTGGGTCCGCGGCCTTTGGACTGAACCTGCTCACTCGCCTGACCACGGGAATGGACCTGATCGCCGGCGGCCTTTTCCTGCTTCTTGTGCAGTTCTTCCAAGGCGAGGGGATGCGTGAGACGTGGGACAAATGTCGTCGCTACGTAGCCATTGCTTTTCCCGTATATGCCGTATTCGGCCTGCTGGACCGCATCTACCAGTACCATCGCTTTGGTTCGTTCTTCAACACGTACATGAGCGTTTTCGCTCAACAGGCGCGCCAGCGCGATCCCTCATTGCCCCCGAACTATCCGTTTGAAACGCCATTTCACGTCGGTTTTTTTGGACCCCTCTTTACGCCGGAGAAGTCCATCTTCCTCTTTGATCCGTTGCTACTCCTGATGATCCTGCTTATCGCCCTGGCCTGGAGACAGTTCACCCCCGTCGTGAAGGCCTACGTGGTGAGCGGTTTCGCAATGCTGTTTGCCTATATCAGTTTTTACGCGCGAGTGTCCTTCTGGAGCGGTGATTTCGCGTGGGGCGACCGATATGTTTCGACCTCGGCGGAGTTCGCAGTTTTGCTGGCTGCGCCGCTACTGCTTCGCCATCGCAACCGGCTCAACAAGGCCGCCTGGTGGGCAAGCCTCGGACTCATCGCGATCAGTACCGCCGTTCAGGTTGCGTCCCTGGCGTTCTGGCTGCCGCTCGAGATCTACCAGATGGAGACTTTCGGGCACCCGACCTTCGTCATCCTTCTTCGCGTAAAGAACATCGTGGCTTTCGCCTTTGGAAAAATGGAGGCCTGGGGTCTGAACACGCATGCTATGACCGAGGACCCCTGGGACTACGTACACATCACCACTTGGAACTTCTTTCCTTTCCTGTTAAGGCGGGTGGGAGTGGCTCCAGCATGGGCGGTAAAGATAGCCTTCGCAGTCTGGACTGTGGGAGTTGCGGGGTTCGCCGCCACAATGTGGCGTATCCGCAACGTTTTCCGCCTGCTGCCGAACGACTGATTTCAAACGCTCGAAAACAAACGGCGTGACGCCCATCACAGGACCTTCCTCTTTTCGGAGAAAGCTCTTGAGCATCGTCCCCACAGGGGACTAGCATGATCCGCATGAGTGCAGAAGAGGCAGTAAAATCCACAGAAACTACGACAGACGGCAAAGAAGCAATTGCTTTGCTGAAGAAGCAACTTGTAGCTCTTGAAGAGATAGCCGAGGGCTTTTTCGGCGAAGTTCAGGACAAGGAACGGGAATGGGTCTTCCTGACGGAAGCTCTGGTTGCGAAGATCTTTGGAATCGAGAGTCCGCAGCACGACAAGCTGGTAGCGACGCGTACGCTTGGAACCGCTGATGTTCAGGTGCGTTTCGGTGGACCGGAGCACGAGCGTCTGCAGCAGAACTTCGAAGAGCGCAGCCGCAAGCGCCGCGCTGCGATCAAGGCTTTCATTGAAGAGCTGAAGATCAAGGCTCACATGGAAGAGAAAGACTAACTGCGTTTTTTTGCAGTTGAATGGATGAAACCAGCTCTTTCTGCTGGTGCAGTGGCCTGATTTCCGGTCACTTACCAGCTGCGGAAGAGCTGTTTTTCATGCACGAAAACGGCCATTTTGCATGCGATAACGTGCTACTTTGTCATGTCCATTGACATGTTAATTGCATCAAGCCGGCGTGATCTATATCACGACCGCTTCCTGGTATTCGCCAAATATGCCGCGCAGGCCGGTGGCGATTTCGCCGACCGTGGCCAGTGACTCCACCGCCTCGAGAATCGCCGGGACGAGGTTTTCTCCGGAGCGGGCATGCTCGGCCACTTTGGCGATTGAGGCGGCGTGACGGCCGGCGTCGCGGCGAAGGCGCAGGGCTCGGACTCGCTCCACCTGCTTGCGTTCCAGATCTTCATCGATGCGCTGGATGGGAATCTCAACTTCGCTCTCGACCGTGAACCGATTCACCCCCACGACAACGGCATCGCCGGAGTCGACGCGCCGCTGATAGTCGAACGCGGCATTCTGTATTTCCTGCTGCACCCATCCACGCTCGATGGCGCGCAACATTCCGCCCATGGCGTGAATGCGGTCGAGGTAGCCGCGAACCTTGTGTTCGATTTCGTTGGTCAGTGATTCGACATAGTAGGATCCGGCGACGGGATCGACGGTCTGCGCGACGCCGGATTCAGAAGCAAGAATCTGCTGCGTGCGCAGGCCGATGCGCGCGGCCTCTTCCGTGGGCAGAGCGAGCGCCTCGTCGTATCCGTTGGTGTGCAGCGACTGCGTGCCGCCGAGGACCGCGCTTAAGGCCTGGATCGCGGTGCGCACGATGTTGTTCTCCGGCTGTTGCGCGGTGAGCGTTGACCCAGCGGTCTGGGTGTGAAAGCGCAGCATCCACGAGCGTGGATTTTTCGCGGCGAAGTGATCGCGCATAATGCCGGCCCACACGCGACGTGCGCAACGGAACTTGGCAATCTCCTCAAAGAAATCGTTGTGCGCGTTGAAGAAAAAACTGAGACGCGGCGCGAAAGCGTCCACATCAAGACCCGCATCAATGGCAGCTTGCACATACGTCATGCCATTCGCGAGAGTGAAGGCGACCTCCTGCGCGGCGGTCGATCCGGCTTCGCGCATGTGGTAGCCGGAGATGGAAATGGTGTTCCACTCGGGCACGTTGTCGGCGGCCCACGCGAAGGTGTCGGTCACCAGGCGCATGCCGTGGCGAATGGGATAGATGTAGGTGCCACGCGCGATGTATTCCTTGAGAATATCGTTCTGCACGGTGCCGGAAAGTTTGCGCGTGTCCGATCCTGCGCGCCGCGCCGCCGCAACATAGAGTGCGAGCAGGATGGCGGCGGTGGCGTTGATGGTCATCGACGTAGAGATGCGGTCGAGCGGGATGCCCGCGAAGAGCCGCTCCATGTCTTCGAGTGAATCGATGGCGACTCCGACCTTGCCGACTTCGCCGATGGCCATGGGATCGTCGGAGTCGTAGCCGATCTGCGTGGGTAGATCGAAGGCAACGGAGAGACCCGCAGTGCCGTTGGCCAGCAGGAATTTGTAGCGCGCATTGCTCTCTTCCGCGTCGCCCATGCCGGCGTACTGGCGCATGGTCCACAGGCGTCCGCGATACATGGTGGGCTGGATGCCGCGGGTAAAGGGAAATTGTCCGGGATAACCGAGATCGCGTTCGGCGTCGAATCCAGTTTCGGCGAGGTCTTCCTGCGTGTAGACGTTCTTCGCGTCGTCCGGCCTTTGAGTGGGAGGTGCCGTTGTATCAGAGGGATTGTGATTAGGTGGATTCGCCATTACTCTGCCCGTTCCGGTTGTAGCAGATGAGGGGCATCGTAGCAAAAGGGCGGTTCGCGTTAATCCCACCCTTCGCGGACTGCGCGAAGGATGGGGCACCCGGCGGAATCCGTTGCGCCGTCAGAAACCCACGGCTCAGAAGCGAGATGTATAGGCACCCGGCACCCGACGATCAGGGCTCCGTTTATTCGTCACGTCGAGTGGGAGCCCATTTCAGACATTGAGCAGGAACTGATATGCCTGGCGGACGGCGGCCAGTTCATCGCCGCTCGCTGTCCCATCCTGCTCAATAAAGATCTCCTTCACGCCAGCCTTTTTCAGCGCGTGGAGCAGCTTCTTCCAATCCGTAGTGCCCTGTCCGAACGGTGCATACTTCGGAAAGCTGCTGGTGACGGTCGGCGTAAAGGGCGTGACCCATTCCTTGACATGGGCGAGTTCAAACCGATGTGGGTATTTTTCAAGATAGGGATAAGGGTCGCCACCACCAGCGATGAAATTGCCGATGTCGAATTCGATGCCCACCACCGCAGGATCGGTCAGGCGCAGCATTTCATCGAACGCTACGATGTCGCCGTACTTCTGGGCTTCAATGTTGTGGTTGTGATATGCAAATCGCATTCCTGCATCGCGCACACGAGCGCCGATGGCATTGAATCGCTGCGCACTCCATCGCCAATCCTGAAGCTCGATGTGGTCGAACGGGTTGCCGGACGCGGCTTTGCCGGAGCTCGGCGAGGTAGCGGATTTGATCGATGGCACGGCGGCGATCATATACGGCATGCCGACTTCGCGGCAGAAGTCGATCATGCGGCCGACTTCGTCGTCGGACATTGTCGCCAACAGGCAATGCGCGCCGCTTGCCGTGAGGCCGGCGTTCGACAGGCTGGTGCGAACTTCTTTCGCCGTGCGGCCATAGAATCCCGCGAACTCAACATTCAGGATGCCCAACGCCCCGACCTTGATCAGCGTGCCGTCGAAATCCCTGGCAAGCAGATCCCGAAGAACGTAGAGTTGAACGCCGAGTCTCTTCGGGCTTTCGGACCACGCCTTGGAGAATGGAGCCGATGCCATGGCGAGCGCTCCCACTGCGCCTGTTGCGAGGAAATCGCGTCGCGATATCACTTGTCCCTCCTCAATCGAAGCACTCCCGAATGATATCGGAGTGGGATACAGATTCCACCGGAGCACAGCCGGCCATCACTTCCACCCTACGTACGAGCATCCTATACGGACCGGATGATGAATCCTCAGAAAAGGTCGGAATCGCCGCTGATGGCCGGGATGCAAGCCAGATTAAGGACGAAATTCGGATCGCTCTTTCTTGCACCATCAGAAACCCACAGCCAGAGGCGAGACGTGGGCCGGCCGACCTGGCGATGACTCACCTTGTGTGGATGCCCGGTTGCGCCGTCGCGTAGGAGGGAGAAGATTACGCCAAAGGCGTAGACTTATAGATGTCCGCACTGGAACACTCTCGCCTCCAGCATTAGCAGCGCGCTCCAGCCGAACTCTCGTCTTACTACGACAAGATTTGGGGCAGAATATGCATTTGCAGGAAGAATCGTATGTCCACAACTTAGAATCCGGCCAAATTTGCATTGCAGCCGATAAGAACAATGTTGGAGTTCACTGCGCAAACGCAGATTGCTCCAACGAACTGCTCTATCTGCGTTCGGGCACGCTGAAGCTACTCGAAATGGAAGACCCCGACGAGCAACACCGTGGAGGCAATAGCTCATTCGAAATGAGATTCCTCCCCAAAAAGTATTTCTGGCTTTGTGGTGAGTGCGCGAAGAAATATGTCGTCAAGCAATGGACGCGTTCCGGTATTGTGCTGGAGTTTCGCAAACGCCAGTCTGTTGCGATGCAGGCAACGGCCGTGGCTGATCAGTCGTCTGACTCCGTGACACCCACTCAAGAGGTTGATGAGGATGCGCTGCTCACCGATATGCGCTCTATCGCGTAGGACCGGGGCCCGCATCGCTCCTCTTGTCTGACGGCATAGGTCTGGCCAAGGGTGGGAGCGTTTGAATGAGCTGAACCGTGTATTGCACGAATCGATGTTCGCCGGGGTGACGGAGCGAGCCGATCTGCGCGAGTTTGAATCATCAGATTTTTATTTTTTTGGGAAAAAGGAATCTCGCTCCTTCATGGGGTGAAGGGCGATGAAAGGATTCCTTGTTTTGGACGGGTACAGTTTTAACTCTTACAGCAGATCAATATTTTCTTTGGAGAGTGTCGGAATATTCTTCCTTCCGTCTCTGCGCGCGCGTGCAGGGCCCGTGGATATCTGGTCGAACATCCTTAACCGAAGTTCACCTTAGTGATGACGTTGTTGCGAATTCTCTGTGGCGCGAGGCGCGAGACTGTTTCTGAACTGAACGAGTGCTCCCTCTCGTTGAAGAAGAAGCTGAGGATTTCACTTCCTTCCAGGTCGAGACGCGCGCGCTTGGACAACCAGCGCTCGATTTGCGGAAGAGCGACGTTGACGATGTAGTGGTTGATCTCATTGCGATACATATAGGGCACGGGCTGCACCACAATTTCCCAACGGGATTGCGGCGGACGCGCGTGGAGATAGGAGATGGGGTACCTGGCTGCGGGGAATTCATCGTTCAAATATTCGACGCGGATGAATTCGTAACAGCCGTGGCGCAAATTGGAATCGGACCCAAAAAAGAATCTCAGGTTGAGATCCGGCGGGAGAGAAGTTGTGGCGAGTGCTTGAGAAATGCTGCCCGCGTCAACCGGATAGGCCAGATCGTCGGTGAGTGTCGACTTCGAAAGCATAGGGATTACGACTTTCTCATAAGTGAGTTGGTCTAAAGTTTGCACAACTACCTCATTCAGTACATCCGTACTATCTTCTGCCGGATAGGCGATTGATGATGGCATGCTCATTTTCCCTCTAAAAGCTCCGACTGCTTGTGATCTTCGACACACACTGAACCTACACCGATGCGGGTTAAAACTACGCCCGAATCAATTGAAAAGGCTGTGAATAAGTATCTAGATGCGCATGGGGTAGCAAGTCTGCCAGTGGTTAGACGTCGGGACTAGCGGCTGGTTATCAACATGATTGGATCCGGAGCGATTTGACATCGATTCTCCGCGCTGGCCTGCCATCTGTTGCCATCCGCGTAACTTACCGATTCAAGCTCGATGGAGGTGACGGCGGAAAAGCTCTCCAGGCGCAGGTCGGTGGACACATTCTGGCTCGGCCCGACGACCAGGAGCAGGTTGAGGGACTTGGCCGCATCTGGCGGGGGCACGCCCGACGGCATAACGCGGCCCAAAGGAGTGTAGCCGTGCACCTTGATGCGGACGGCGGTTATGTCGGTGAGACGAGTATTCATCAGGGTGAGGCGAATTTGCTGTCCGATGGACTGCGTTTCCTGGAGTGGAGGGCGGCCATTGGTGGAGCGCAATTCTCCACTCATGCCCTGCTGGGCGCTGAGATTCAGGGGGCAGTGAGCGCTGTAAGGCAAGGTTTCGAGCACCGCGGGCTGTGAAGGGTTATGGGCGGGGCTTTGACCGAAGGCCGCCAGCGTTCCCAGGATGAGGACGAGGCCGACGAATAAAAGAACGATGACAGGAACGGGGGCTTCTACACGAAAGAATAGGCTGTGTACCCTGTTCCGACCGTGGAAAGACGGGAACTGAGCGGCAAAGTGCATAACCGCCTCCGGAACGAACTTCGTACGCAAACAAAATACGCCTGTTTGCAGAGATTTTTCAATGTGTGAAGAGAAACTCCGGCTAACGGCGTTTCTTTTCTTTCCGGCGGGCGATGTAGAAGGAGCTAACGGCGAAGTACCCGAAGAGCAAAGCCATGGCGAGATCAAGGACGAATTTGCCATGATCCGCAGCGGTGCTGGCGAGGGCATAGCGGTACTGGAACGCTCCGCGGGCGAAGTAGAAGGCGAAGAGGCCGAAGAAGACTCCGGTGATTTCCGACCAGAGGACGCTGGAGACGTGGGCGAACGGTCCCCACATGGCCTGGCCAAAGCGGCGGGCTCCAACTTTGAAGCCGCGGGTTTTCTGGACGACTTCTTTAGCAACTTTGGGAGCCTGTTCGCGGGCGTTGCGGGAGGCGGTCTCCGTGGTCTGGCGAAGAGTGCTTGCGGCCTTGAAAGATGCGGCCTGTGTGCGCGAGACCGGCTCAGGTGTTACGGGCTGCCCGGCGGTTGGCGGTGTGGGCGCCGGGGTGCCTTGAGCGACTGGTGGCGGCGAGGATGCGGTTGGAGCGGGCGCTGGGACGCGAGTTGGTGGGGGCGCAGCAGCGGATGGCGAAGGCGTGGCGGGTGAAGCGGGGGCCGCCGGCGGTGCTGGATCCGGCGTGGGAGCAGCAGGCTGAGTGTGCGCGTCGATGTGCTCCTTCGCGATGCGAGAGGCAACCCTTACTCCGATACCAAGCTTTTGCCCAAAGGACTTCGGTTTCACAGGAAAAGTTTAGCAGCGTGCCGGGATTCGGATTGCCCTGATTGAACATCAGACGTAAGGTAAGTGAATCCGAGGAGCTAATTCCTTATCGCGAGAGCGTAGAACGAGCAGCACGAAGGGCTTGCAGGCGCGGCAAGGGGCATCCATGGGGAACCGGGGGCGACTTTGAATTTAAGACTACAGAGCCTGATCCAGAAGCTTGGGGAAGCTATACACGAATCAGTCGCCGAATCTCCCCAGATCGCGGGAGTGGTGCAGGAAATTCGCCAACAGGGATTCGACGTGCTGCTGATGCTGGAAGCCACTATTGGCCTGAATTCGATTGAGGAACAGCCGGCGGCCGATGCAGCTGAGGGAGCTGAAGGCGACGAGCCGTTTTCGCCCCAGGATGTCAGTTTTCTGCGGTCGTTGCGCATTGCGGTGGAGGACGGAGCAGGAGAGTGACGGCTGCCTGTATCTAGGTTGATTTGGCTGTGGTAGCATCGCGAGTTGGTTCGGAACACGCATTGAATGTTTGGCATGCGAGCCGGGGATCGACCGGGCAGGGCGCTCCTCGAAGCCGGCGCGCAAATGGGGAAAACTGATGATGAAAGATACTCTCGGAGTACTGCTAGCAGGGGGAGCAGGAGAGCGGCTTTTCCCGCTTACACGAGATCGCGCCAAACCGGCGGTCCCATTTGGCGGCAACTTACCGGATTATCGACATAACGCTTTCCAATTGCATCAACTCCGAACTGCGCCGGGTCTACATTCTGACGCAGTACAAGGCGCTCTCGCTGAATCGTCACATCCGCGAAGGCTGGACCGGCATTGTCGCCCAGGATCTGGGCGAGTTCATCGAGATTCTGCCGCCAATGCAGCGAGTGAGCGCGAACTGGTATATGGGCACGGCGGATGCTGTTTACCAGAACATTTATTCGATTGGCGCGGAGCAGCCAAAGTACGTGCTGATTCTTTCCGGCGATCATATTTACAAGATGAATTACGGCAAGATGCTCGATCAGCACAAGGACTCCGGCGCGGATGTTACGCTGGCGACGCTGCAGATCGATCCGAACACGTGGCACAGTTCGGGGTGGTGGAAGTGGCGCGCGACGGCGACGTCATGGGCTTTCAGGAGAAGCCAAAAGACCACTAGCGTCCGTTCGCCCTTCAATCCGAAAAGGTGGATGCGTCGATGGGCATCTACATCTTCAACACGGATGTGCTGTTGCCGGCGCTGATGAAAGATGCGGAGGACCCAACTCGAAACATGACTTCGGGCACAACATTCTGCCCGGACTCCTGGGCATTATAAGGTGATGGCTTACAACTTCATCGACGAGAATCGCCAGGATGCGCTGTACTGGCGCGATGTGGGAACGCTGGAGGCCTACTACGACGCCAACATGGACGTGGCCGCGGTATCGCCAGTGTTCAATCTTGTACGACGGTGCGTGGCCGATGCGTACCCGACAGCGGCAGTATCCGCCGGCGAAGTTCGTCTTCGGTGAGCCGGGACGTACGGGCATGGCGATCAACTCGGTGATTTCGGCGGGCTGCGTCGTCTCCGGCGCAGTGGTGCGGAACAGCGTGCTGTCGCAGGATGTGCGCATCAACTCGTATGCGGAGGTGGATGCCAGCATCATCTTCACCCACGTGATATCGGGCGGCATTGCCGTATCAAGAACGCGATTATCGACCGCGACGTTCATCTGCCGGAAGGCACAGTGATCGGCTATGACCGCGAACGAAGACAAGAAGCAATTACTTCGTTACCCATCGGGGCTGACGGTGGTGACACGCGATTACTCGCTGTATGAGAACCCTGTGGCTCGCCGACTTTCTGCAGCAGGTGTAAGCCTCAAGCGGAATACGAAAGGCCCCAGCGATCGCTGGGGCCTTCGTGTTTCTGGCGCTCGATGCCTAGTGGCCGGTGGCCGCGCTCAACAGGTCAACTGCATCGACGATCATGCGGGTGCGCCGGTCATAGACGACGGCATATCCGTCGATGTATCCCCGCTGGTAGTAAACGGGTATGGGCGGAAGTTCCTGCACGACGATGACGGGCATGGGCTGGAAGCGCTTCTCCCATCCGTAGGGAAGGGTGCCGGTGCGGTAATACTTCTTGCGCAGGCCGGGGGGCAGATCGCGAGGCCCGGCATAATGCTGCTGCAGCACAATGTAATCTGTACCGCGGAAGTAGCGAGGTGTGTGCGCGTCGTAGTGGTCGTAATGATAGGCATTGTGCTCGACGTAGTGGTCGTTGTGCACCACGACGACAGTATGTTCGTCTGACTTCTTGCCGTGACCATTGCCGTGGCCCTCACCATGATTCTCGTCGTGACCTTGACCTTTACTGTTCCCGTGATCGTCCGCGTGGGCGGTTGTTCCTGACATCATGAGGAATCCGGGAATCGTTCCGATCAACAACAGGGTCAAAAACAGTCGCTGCTTCATTTTGTACTCCTGACACAAAACTGTTGCCTTCTTAGAGAGTCTAAAAAGTGCTTTCTTTTGAATGAGATGCCGATTCTTCGAGGTGGTTCGCGTGTATTTCGTGTTTCGCCCTGTTTTGGAGACTGCCCGGACGGATTCCTCCCATTAAGGGAATGATGGCTCGCTGACAGTCAAGGGGCCATGACACATTTTGAGGATTGCCATCCGGCATTTAGGGGTTAGTGAGCGACGCGAAAGTGCCTGCCTAAGCCACGTTCGCCTGAGACGACCACGGCGCGACGGGAAGACTGCGCCTGGCGGCAATCGATTTCGTGCTGCGCGACACTTTACAGGTATAGAATTCGTGGTTCCCCAAAACCAGGCAGATGGACTCGATCGTGTGAGACTGAATTCTCCGGCGTTGGCTGGTTTTTTTCGTCAGCAGAGCCTTTACATCACGTTGGCGACGATTATTGCCGCCGTTTTCTGGTCCATCGGGCAGCAGGTGAACCCATTGACCCTGCTGGTCTACTCCCTTTCCATTGGAAATCTGCTCACGCCGCCGCTGAACCGACTTCGCTTTCTTTACGAGGAACTGAACTTCCCATACGACTGGCTGGTGTTTCTGGCGATCCTGCTGCTGCTGACTCCGCCGGTGTTTTTGGTTGCGAGCGTATTCGTGTGGCTGCTGGCTCCGCCTACGCCGCAGACGCTGTTCCACCTGATTACCTATGGCTGGAAGTTGCCTTTCCTGGTCACGATTGTGTTCGGCATTCTGACCTACCTGTACCGCAGCACGAAAGAGCGCCTGGAGCGGCGCAATGTGGAGTTGCAGCATTCCGTTGAAACGAGCACGGCGCAACTGCAGCAGCAGGACCAGGAACTGCAACGCGCGCTGGAGATACAACAGTCGCTGCTGCCGGCGAATATTCCGCAGATTGCCGGGTACTCGATTGCGGGAGCGTGGCAGCCGGCCCGCGTGGTGGGTGGGGATTACTTCGACGTGCTTCGGCTGGATGACCACCGCGTAGGAATCTGCATTGCGGATGTAGCCGGAAAGGGCATGGCGTCCGCACTGCTGATGGCCAATGTGCAGGCAATTGTGCGGGCG
The DNA here is from genome assembly GCA_963816335.1 of uncultured Acidobacteriaceae bacterium. Classification (GTDB taxonomy): domain Bacteria; phylum Acidobacteriota; class Terriglobia; order Terriglobales; family Acidobacteriaceae; genus JANXZS01. The sequence continues at coordinate 251,113 of CAWFKA010000004.1, forward strand.
TTTGCCAAGGACTCTGAGACTCCGGCACATATGTGCAGCAGGATTAACCGGCTGCTGTGCGAGAGCATGGCGAAAGGCAAGTTTGTCACCTTTCTGTACGGCGTGCTGGATAGCGAAACGCGGGTGTGGGAATACTGCAATGCCGGACACCTTTATCCGCTTGTGGTATCGGCGAGCTCCATTTGCAAACTGGAAGAGGGCGGCGCCGTGCTTGGAGTGTTTCCGGACTGGCGCTATCAGAATTCGAGTGTCGAATTGAAATCAGGGGACCGGCTGCTGCTGTTCACGGATGGAATCACCGAGGCCGCTTCCGAGGACGAATGCGAGTTTGGCGAGGCAAACATTGCCGCGGTGACGCAGGCATATAAGGGCGGATCCGTGCAAGAGTTGAACACGCTTATCCTGTCACGAGCACGGCAATTCTGCCGCGGCAGGTTCGGGGATGATGCGACTCTCTTAGTGGTTGCAGTGAACTGAGCTTCGCAAAAATCCTATAGCTGGCACAGATCAGAAGCTGCTTTGATTCGAAGGCGCATGTGTAATCGTGATGATTACTTTTCCTTTCGCGTGCCCCTCTTCCCGATAGCGAACGGCGTCGGCCGCATTGGCCAGCGGATAACAGCGATCAATGACGGGTACAATCTTTCCCGATTCCAGAAGATCTTTTAGCAAATTCAGATCCTTCGAATTCATCTTGGCGATGAAAAACTGTACCTTCTTGTTTCCCATCGACAGTAAGGACTTCAACGAGAGTGCCTGGAAGATTTGCGGAAAGCCGCCGCCGGCCATGACAAAAATACCGCAGGGACGAAGGGAGCGCAGGTAATCGAAGATGGAATGATGTGCGTTCGCGCCAAGAATAAGGTCGTAAAGCAAACCGCTTCGCGAGAAATCGTCGCGTGTGTAATCGATGACGTGATCCGCACCGATCAGGCTGGCTGTTGCCACATTCCTCGGACTGCAAACTGCGGTCACCTCGGCACCGAAGGATTTGGCAATCTGGACGGCGAAAGTACCCACGCCTCCTGACGCGCCGTCGATGAGGACCTTTTGACCAGGTTTGATCTTTCCCTGATCGCGGAGTCCCTGGAGAGCAGTGAGGGCGGCTACCGGCACGGCGGCCGATTGCTCGAAGGACAAATTGGCAGGCTTGAGCGCGATTTGATTTTCCGGCGTGCAGGTGTATTCGGCAAACCCGCCGCCTGTACCTTTTCCTGTCAAACACGATCCGAAGACTTCGTCGCCGGGGTGAAACTGCTTTGCGTTTTCGCCGACTGACTCGACCCTGCCGGCAACGTCCGCGCCCATGACTGGATGTTTTGGCTTGAACAGCCGGGACGCCGTCGGGAGGAAAAAGAGCGGT
>CAWFKA010000005.1:0-252574 GCA_963816335.1 uncultured Acidobacteriaceae bacterium
AATGGAAAGAAACCATTCGTGAGCACAGGCCGTCTTCTCGCGAATAATCTCCCAGACGTCCGTTTGTGGCCACTTTCCGAACTGCCGACAACTTGCTAACTGTCCGGGGCTTTGCGATTAGTCAAGGTTGGTTAAATGGAATTGACCGACAGTTCCCTCAGCTCTATCATCAAGTCTCCCTTGGGCCTACGTCGCAATGATCGACAGCACAATCTCGCACTACCGCATTATCGGAAAACTTGGTGGTGGAGGAATGGGCGTCGTTTATAAGGCCGAGGACATGCGGCTGCGCCGCTTCGTAGCGCTCAAATTTCTGCCAGCAGATGTCGCCCGCGATCCCCAGGCGTTGAGCCGTTTCCGCCGCGAAGCGGAGGCAGCATCCGCTTTGAACCATCCCAACATTTGCACGATTTACGATATCGGTGAAGAAGATAGCCGTGCCTTCATGGTCATGGAGTTCCTCGACGGCATGACTTTGAAGCACCGTATCGCTGGGCGTCCATTGGCAACGGAAGACACATTGTCGCTCGGAGTTGAAATTGCCGATGGGCTCGATGGGGCACATGGCGAAGGCATCGTGCATCGCGACATCAAGCCAGCGAACATTTTTGTCACCAAGCGCGGTCACGCTAAGGTTCTCGATTTTGGGCTGGCGAAGGTGACAGGAAGGCATGCTTTCGCAACCGGAGAGACGATGACCCTCCCGGATTCCAGTGACCACCTCACCAGTCCGGGCGCGATGCTGGGAACGGTGGCTTACATGTCACCAGAGCAAGTAAAGGCCAAGGACTTGGACGCACGAACGGATCTGTTCTCCTTCGGCGTGGTGTTGTACGAAATGGCGACCGGCAAGATGCCGTTCGAAGGCGCGAGTTCAGGCGAGATTTGCGGAGCTATCTTGCGCGATCAACCGGCTCCGCCATCGCAATTGAATCCGCACGTTTCGTCAGGACTGGAGGCGGTAATTCTCCGCGGGCTGGAGAAGGACCGGAACCTACGCTATCAGCATGCTTCGGACATCAGGGCAGAACTGCTGCGGCTGAAGCGCGCCACGGATTCGGCGCGCTCCTACGGATCAACTGTTGCTGCAAACGAAGCGCCTGCAGTGATCGTTCCGGCCCCAGCCTCGGGGGCGGGACCGGCTACCACGTCAGGCGTGTCATCCTCTACAGGACAATCGGTGCAACCTGCGCACGTATCAGGGGTGTCGTCTTCCGTTGCAACTTTGGTACGCGAGCATCGCCTTGGCTTGGCGACCATGGCGATCGGTGTCCTGATTCTCGCAGCGGCGGCAGGCTATGGCATCTATTCCTTTTGGAATCGCGTCGGCAACGCGCCATTCCAGAACTTTTCGATTACGCAAGTCACGAATACTGGTAAAGCGGAGCTTGCGGCCATCTCACCCGATGGAAAGTACATCCTCAGGGTGGAGAACGACAACGGGAAGGAGGCGCTCTGGCTGCGGAATGTGCCCACCAACAGTGATGCGCGGGTCATCGAACCTTCAGTTGCAACTTATAGTCACCTGGCGTTTTCGCCCGACGGCAATTACCTCTATTTTCTAGAGGCCGCGGACAAGACGGAAAACAATCACAATCTCTTTCGCGCAGCAGTCCTGGGCGGCGAGCCGAGGCAAATCGGACGCGACATTGACAGTGACATTGCGTTTTCGCCAGATGGGAATCGCATCGCCTATTTTCGCGGCAATGATCCAATTTTCGGCGAATCGAGGTTGCTCAGCGCGAATCCGGATGGAACGGACGAGAAGGTCTTGCTGGTGCAGTCGAACACCACGCTTCCTCCGCTGTGGCTTTCCTGGTCGCCGGACGGAAAGCAAATCGCTTACCCGTTCAGGCAAGTGCCGGTCGGCTCCAAGGGGCTGGGCGGAATCGGATTGTTCGATCTTTCGAGTGGGACGAGCGGCACACTGGTGGCGTTCCCGGACAAGAAGGTATACGAACTGCATTGGCTGCCAAACGGGCGAGGGTTGTTATCGGTTTACGGCGCCCAGCCCCGGGTCAGAAGGGGACAGATCGGATTTGTCACCAATCCCGGCGGGACATTCCACACCATCACGCGAGACACAGACAGCTACAAAACGCTTACGCTCTCGGCGGATGGGAGGATCGCGGCAGCGGTGCAAGTGAAAACGACGCATGCCATAGATGTGATTCCCGGCGTTGGAACGAAAGAGAGTTTACCAATACCAGTGCTCTCAGAGATTCCCGACGCTTTCGCGCTGAGCTGGACCCGCGACAAAAAGTTGCTCCTCACCAACGGGTCTGATCTGATTGAGGCTAGTCCGGACGCTACTTATCGCAGGACGCTGACGAGCGATACAGCCGGAAGTATCAATTCGGCTAGTCGATGTGGGGAACAGTACGTGGTCCTCTCGTGGTCTTTTCACGGCGGCAGCAGTGGAGTGAGAATCTGGCGGCTGAATTCCGATGGCTCAGGCGCCATTCAGCTCACCAATGGGACAGGGGACTTGTATCCGGTTTGTTCTCCGGATGGGAGATGGGTGTATTACCAGGACGTGGCCGCAGATCACATCCTTCGAGTTTCAATTGACGGAGGCAGGCCGGAGATCGTGCCTGGAACAGCGGTTAATAATGCGGCCCACTCCGCGCCTCTCGGCGCTATCTCGCCGGACGGGAAGCAAATGCCTTTTTTCAGTGACAGCGGATTCCTCCATAAGTACCTTCAAATCGTGAGCCTTGACGCGGGCCCTAATCCCCCATGCCTCACTTTGAGTCCGGATTCGCGCGTTTCTGGGGCGGTCATGTTCACCCCCGATGGAAGGGCTGTGGCCTATCCGATTTTGGAAAACGGGGTCTCGAATATATGGGTGCAGCCGCTCGATGGCACGACGGGTCGCCAGATCACAAGTTTCGTTTCCGGGACGTTTAGTCGGTTCAGTTGGTCACCGGACGGAAAGTCGCTGGCCGTGATTCGCGATACATCGCAATCGGATGTGGTGCTGCTGCGCGAAGAGAGCCAGTCGGGAAACCGATAATCATCGGCCTTGCTCTCCACAACTCCGAGTGGAAGATTCTCCGGTATTCTAGGCAAACGCGGTGCGGGTGTCCCCTTTTGTTGTACGAGATACCAAGCTATTCCTTTTTATGCAGGAAGCGACTTAACGTGGCGAACTGCGCGCCGTTCGTACAGTGTCTAAAGCGATTCGCTTCGCAGGCGAAGCTCTGCGCAACAGTAAGCAATCGATTGCTGGCGATAAATCGGTATGACACTCAACAATTGCGGAATCAGCAGCTCACCCACCAACTCGTCAACAGGACGGGAGCAATCCACATGAGCGAATAGTCAGCTGTGCGTGGAAGTGGGACTGACCGCTGCACCACATCCACGCGTAGGGCGTTTTACGGCCATGTGAAAGAAAGCATTCGTAATCACTGGCCGACACATCGGTACTGATCCGGGCTCGGTGAGCGCATTGGCGATTTAGAACTCGTTAACAAACGACTTCACACTTCGTGGGGCTGCAGGTATATGGCAGGCTCGACGGCGGAACTTTCGAGAAGTTTGTCGAGCTCACCAAACCGCCTACATTCTCCTCTTGCCGGACTGAATCAGGGCGCCAGCCACCTGAGTCCCAGCGGCCAACATAGCCTTGGAGAGGGCTGGATCATCCACGGCCCGAGCTAGTTGCAACGTTCCGATGAGAAGACCCAAAGTGCCGATGGCGATCTCACGTGCCTTGAGTCCCTTTGGCATATCTGGCAATTGCTTTTCTACGGCATTCAAAAGCCTTTTCACACTCTCGGTGTACAAGTGCCGCGTATCCGGCTCCTGACGCGAAATCTCAGGAAGAAGCGCGGCTGACGCGCATCCGGACTCGGGGTGATCCCGGTGCTGCTCCGACAGATAGGCGCGGACGATATTGAGCAAGCGTCCCGAAGCAATTTCCTTCTCAAACTGCTGCCACTGCTCGTCCGTTGCCCTTTCGAGGCTCTTCTCGACCATCTCACTCTTGGAAGAAAAGTGGGCATAGAAGGCACCATTTGTCAGTCCAGCCTCCGACATGATGCCTGCCAGACCGGACCCAGCAATACCGTCCTGGCGGAGCTTGCGCGCCGCGACCTCCAGGATGCGATCGTGTGTTGTGTCCTTGCGCCCTTTTTCGTATCTCATAATTCTTTGCGACTTTGCTCTCTCCCTCATTATCTTATCATTGTAATATCACATTACGAACATAATACAAGGGCGAGGTACAGACTGATGAACGAGAAGCATAGTCCTGTCGCAATCGTCACGGGTGCCACTGCGGGCATTGGGCTCGCAACGGCCAACCTGCTGAAAATGGAAGGGTACACCGTCTACGGAACCGGCCGTCGCCCACAAAGCGATACCCAGAACGGAATCGCGATGCTCGCATGCGACGTGACCCGCGACCAATCGGTCTCTTCTTTGATCGAAGAGGTTCTGCGACGCAGCGGACGCATTGACCTGCTCGTGAACAATGCCGGTTTCGGCCTGATCGCCGGAGCGGAAGAATCATCCATCGAACAGGCAAAGTCGGTATTCGACGTAAACGTCTTCGGGGTCATGCGAATGACCAATCATGTGCTCCCCGTGATGCGCCAGCAAGGAAATGGCCGTGTGATCAATATCAGCTCTGTAGTGGGCTTTCTTCCGGCTCCGTACTATGCCATCTACGGTGCGACGAAACATGCAATCGAAGGATATTCCCAGACGCTCGATCACGAAGTGCGCGGCTTCGGCATTCGAATCATCTCAATCGAGCCGGCCTTCACCCGAACTTCGTTTGAAAGTAATCTTGTAGCGCCGGATCAGCCTCTTGCGATCTACGACTCTGCCCGCAAAGCGATGATCGATACATCAAGGCAGCAGGTGGAAAAAGGCGATGCGCCGGAGGTTGTGGCCCAGGTAGTGTTCAAAGCGGCGCAGGCTGTCAGGCCCCGGCTCCGTTACCCCGCTGGACCCGCCGCACGTCAGCTCGCGTTCATGCGAAGAATCGTTCCTGAAGGAATCTTCAACGGCATTCTCCGCAAACAGTTCAAGCTCACCGCATGAGTGGCGCAGAAAGGACAAGGAAAACTATGAAGGCATTTATCGTCGATCGCTATGGAAAGAGCGGTCAAGGTCGGATCGGCGAAGTGCCCGAGCCACAGCTGCGGGAGAACGATGTGAGGACGCCAGGGTTGAATTCGCTCGTGAATGATCCGCATGTTCATCCATCCGAGCGAGAGCTTCGATAAGCCGAGCAAACCTGAAGAATAACGAAGCGCCGGGGTTGACTGAGAAAATAGATTCTTGGCAAAGGGCCGGTTTGCCCACTTTCCGAGTGTCACAGATTCGCAAACATTGCTTCGAACGTTACTGGATAAGATCTTCCGTACAGCGGAAGCTCGAGGCTTTTGCCGGGTCACTCTTGCCATCCCACTGCGCCGACTTCGGATAAGCACACAATGGCCGTTCGAAAAGGACCTTTCCGCCAGACTGGTGCGACGCAGGAATGCTGTCGGGAGCCATGGTGCCGGTGACCCATTGATCAAGTGCTCCAACCGCATCAAAAGTTGTTGCGCCTGGCCCTCCTGCGCAATGCCCCATGCCAGGAACCATGAACAGCCGAACCGAGACTTCTGTTTCAGCCCCCAATAAGTGCTTCACTCGCTCGTAGTAACCGATCGTATCTTCCGGAGGCACCACCGCATCGGCCCATCCGTGATAGAGCAAAAGCTTTCCCCCTCTTTGTTGGAAGGCACGCAGATCAGGATTGATGGCTTCAACGTAAGGGAGCTTCGCTCGCGCCTTTGCGACGGCCACGGACGGATTAAAGGTGCGCATGTCAAATTCACCTTCCCCGAATACCCAATCGGTCCAGAACTCAAGGCGCACAGGCTTTGCCGGCGAGATGAGGTACGATCCCCAACCAGCTTCGCTTCCACGCGGCCAGCCTGGAAACATCCGCTTGCCGTCTGCTGTGCGCAGTGGGCCGTCATATAAGGCTTGGACCATGCTGACCTCAGAGTCGGTAAGGCACGACGTCGTGTCCCCGTTCGCTTTGCAAACTAATGTGTGGGGATCGAACGAGCACTTTCGCGGGTCACCGATGATTCCGTCTGCCAGACCATCCTGTTTGTCACATGCAGTAAGGACGGCCTTCGATAGCATTGGGAGCTTTGAAGCCGGAAACGAAGGACCGTTCGCCGGGTGAGTAAAGAGCCAGCTCTCCACAAAGTCAGCGTTGAGAAGGATGCGGTCATTTCCAGGATCGCCCGCCACGATGCCGTCGAAGTCCTGCGGATAGCGCTGCGCCTCGCTGAGCGCCTGTTGCCCCCCGGTTGAGCATCCGACGAAATAGGCATGTGCCGGACCCTTGCCGTAGAAAGCGGCGATCACCGCCTTCGCATCTTCGGCAAGGACGTGCGTGCTGCGATAGGCCCAGTCCCGAATCTTTTCAGGATGGCCAGTGCCGAAAGCAAGCCCATCACCCTCGTGTCCGGTGTCGGAGCCGCCAACGGCAAATCCTCGCTGCAGTGCCTCTGCCATCTGGGGATACGAGAGCGCGCTCGAGTATCCTCCATTACCCGTGCCAAGCAGCTTGCCGTTCCAGCCTGATGCATCAGGCAGCCAGATCTCTGAAGTAACTCCGCTATCAGAGCTGGTAGGAGTGAAGACCCGTACAGAGCAATGAGCGGGCAGCATGATCGGCGGAGGATTGATTGACCCCATGGACGGCGCTTGAAAGTCACCGGCCGCAATGTACTCCGCAGTGAGGATGCGCGATGAGCCGCTGTGGAGAGAACGCAGCCGTTCGCACGCAGCTTGTCCCGTTTGCGCCGGTGCGCTGGCGCTCAATGCCGCGATCGCAGCCACCACTATCAATCGGGTCGATTTCACGTAATCAGATCTCCAGCGAAAGCATGAGCGAGCTGAGACTCTTCCCGTGCGCGTCGAGGCGCAAAGAGCGCGTAACGCTGTCGGCTGGCCGGCGCTGCAACACGAAGTTGAGGCCGCAAAGATTCGGAACGCAATATCGTGTGACCGGCCTCGTGATGTGTTCGTCGAATAGCTCGCTCACACGCTGCTCTGTCACGCGCTCAACCAACGTCGCGTAATCCTCATCGCGATAAGCGAACACCGAAATGTTGACCAGATTGCCCTTGTCGCCGGCGCGCGCATGCGCGATTGTTCGGAGCTTCATCATGCGACCTCCATCGAGATGCTTGGGGTGACGAGTTCGCGCGCGATGAGAGCCGGTACGATGGCGATGTTCTGCCGCACCGCGAATGTGACTCCTGCGCCTGCGGCAGGCCCGTTCAGGTAGAGGCTCTCCACCTCACGTGTCAGGCGGTTCGCATCCATTTCGCGCGTGAATCGTGCCGCAGCTCGCAAGCGCACTTCGTAGGGAGCGGCCCAATCGGCCGGCGTGCCGTGCATCGAGCTCAGGCCTATCAGGTCGATCCTTAGTTCCTCCGCTTCAATGTGCGCAAGGCGCTTTTCAAGGATCTGCCTTGCTAACTCGGCTCGCTCCAGCGCGCCGGGTCCCGCGTACGAGATCTGACCGTCAGCGATCGACCCGTCCTCAATTCCAATTGAGACTTTGTAATCCTGCGGACGCGGCTTTGCTTTTGCACCGGACACGCGCATTGCGCCAGGTGCCTGCTGATCGAAGCGAATCTCTGTGAAGTCAGCGATGACGTCGGGCGTTATGTACGATGACGGGTTCAGCACCTCGTACAGGATCTGCTCGCGGCAGGTCTGCAGAGTGATGAGTCCGCCAGAACCCTCAACCTTGGTCAGTAGCGCGGAGCCGTCTTCGCTTACCTCTGCGAGCGGGAATCCAAGCCGATCCAGATCCGGCACATCTTTATATCCGGGATCCGCAAAGTAACCGCCTGTAAGTTGCCCGGCGCATTCCAGCAGATGGCCTACTGCGGTGCCTTGGCCGATCAAGTCCCACGATTCCGTGTTCCATCCGAACGCGTGTATCAGTGCTCCCAAAAACAGCGAGGGGTCAGCCACTCTTCCCGTCAGAACAACATCCGCACCGCGATCCAGCACCTCGGCCAAGGCGTCAGCGCCCAGATATGCATTCGCGGAGATGATCGTCGCGTCAGCCGGAAGCGGCTGATCGTCGAAGGGCCTGAAGGCGTGTTTGAGATGCAGAACGTCATCCCCCTCGACACATGCAACACGTAATCCGTGAAGTCCCAGCCTTTGAGCGATCTCGATTGTCTCTCGCGCGGCCGCGCGCGGGTTTGCTGCACCCATGTTGCTGATCACACGAACTCCATTGCGGCGGCATGCCGGCAAGACAGCATGCATGCGTTCGCTGAGAAGCGGATCGAAGCCAGCGTTAGGATCTTCGCGCTTGCGCAGCTGACTCAGCGCGATGGTTCGCTCGGCGAGGCACTCGAAGACAAGGAAGTCGAGATGCCCTTTTTCGGCGAGTTCCACCGCGGGCTCGATCCGATCTCCGGAGAAACCCGCTCCCGCGCCGATTCTGATCTTCTTCATCTGCTGCGCCCTCCTAAACGAACCCTCTCACAGTGGTATGACATGAAACAGGACGGCCGCGATCGTCATCACGATGGATGCCCCCAGCAGAAATGGTCCAGCAAATCGTTGATGAGTGCTCAACTCGATTTCGCTAAGGCCGGTCACGAGAAACGTCGCCGGCGTGAGCGGACTTACGGGGAAGCCGGTGGTCATCTGCCCCAGCAGTGCAGCTTGTGCGACGCTCGCCGCAGGAAGTCCAAAGCCCTGAACGGCAGTTGCAAGCACAGGAAGAATGCCGAAATAGAAAGAGTCAGGATCGAACAGCAGGCTCAATGGCATGGCGACCAGGCCGAGCACCAGGGGTATGTGCGGCGCGAACCCCGGCGGTATGTGTGCAATTGAGGCTTTCGCCATGGCGGCGAGCATGCCGCTGCCTTTCAGTATCCCCGTGAATACGCCGGCCGAGCAGAGAATGGCACACATAGACAACGCCGCTTTCGCGTGGCGATCGATCGCCGCGCTCTGTTCGCGCACTGTTCTGAAGTTGAGCAGCAGGGCCAGCGTCGTGCCCAGCATGAACGCGATTGCCGGCTCAACCTTGCCGCTGATCACCAGGCCGAGCACTGCTGCGGCGAGAATCAAATTGCAGGCAAGGCGAACACGCGAACCGGGAGAAGCGATCGTGGCAGTTGTGCTCGGCGGCATGAACTTTGAATTCGTCTGTCCAATGCGCGCTGCTCTCTTTGCGCCCGAGATATACGGCAACAGCGAAAACATAGACCAGGCCTACGATCTGAACAGGAATCAAAGGCTTGAACAACGCTATGGGAGTGGTGTGGAGTGCGCTGGCAGCGCGAATGGTGGGTCCCGTCCATGGCAGAAAGTTCACGCCTGCCGCCAGCGATACCGCGCATGCCAAGATCCTGCGATCCATCCCGAGTTCTTGATACAGCGGCAGCAGAGTGGGAATCGCAACCAGAAAAACGACTGCGCCGGAGCCGTCGAGGTGTAGAAGCAGCGCCAGCAGAGCAGTTCCCGGAACGATGAGCACGGGGTTTTTGCCGATCCCGCGAAGCAGAATTCTGACAAATGGCTCAATCGTTCCCGCATCAGTCAAAACGCCGAAGAACAGGATGGCAAACAGGAACATAGCCACCACGGGCGCGATCGATATCAGCCCGGAGAGCGCAAATTGTGCGGTCTTCAACCCGAAGCCGGCAGCCAGGCAGGCGGTTACCGGGAATAGGAAGAGGGCAATCAGCGGTGACACGCGGCGACTGGCGATCGCAACGATCATGCCGAGGATAGTGATCAGACCCCAAATGGCAAGCATGCTCAGCGACCGTTGGTGCAGCCCTTTCGCGAACAGTGCGAGTATAGATAGCTGTGTATCCATATGTACATTGCATAAATCAGAAGCCTATAATCTCGATTTCCGATGATTCACGAGCTCCGTCACATTCGTGCTTTTCTCAAAATTGCAGAGACGCGCAACTTCACACGCGCTGCCAACGAGTTGCATGTTTCGCAGTCGGCGTTGACCGTCCAGGTGCAACAACTCGAGGAGAGCCTGGGCGTCCGTCTCTTCGACAGAAACAAACGTGGAGTGACTCTCACAGCCGCCGGCAAGGATGTGTTCGGCCCGCTGCAACGATTATTCAATGATGCGCAGACCATCGTTGAACATGCACGCGATCTGAGTTCCGCCTCAACCGGCTTTGTGTCCATCGCTGCTCTTCCCACCGTGTGCGCGGGACCGCTTCCGGAACTGGTACGAAGTTTCCTCGAGAGTCATCCGGGCATCCGCGTGCAAATCTCCGACGTGATCGCGGAACGCGTGCGTGAAGCTGTACTCAAGCGAGAGGTTGACTTCGGAATCGGAACCCTCCACGGGCGCGATGCAGAGCTTCGTGCGACTCCCCTGTTTCAGGATCGTCTGGTTGTCTTTACGCCCCCTGGTCACCCGCTCTCAGAGAAGCGCACCGTCACACTTCGCGAGGCCTCAGCTCACGGATTGATTTTGCCGGGGCGGGCGAGCAGCGTAAGAGAGGCAGTTGAGGCCATCGCACATCGCGAGCGGTTGCTCCTCGACATTCGCTACGAGACAAATTTCATGCCTACTGCTCTGGCATTCGTTCGCGCCAATCTGGGGATAGCCATTCTGCCGGAGACGGCAGCCGGCACTGACACTTCGGACTTCCTGATCGTTGCGATTCAACAACCGCTTTGCGAACCGCCAGATTGAGTTGCTTCAGAGAAGAGATGCCACTCTATCGCCTGCCTCCGAGAGCCTGGTACGCCATCTCCTGCAAAAACTCCATGCTAGAAAGCGCGAAGATCGCAGCGCAGCTTCCGCAAACGTCAAAAGAAAGCTGAAAAAGTAGTTAATCGGCAAATCCGATTGCTCCGTTCGAATCAATGAATTGTACTCATGCTTCCGGGCACTGTTATAGTCGCGTGCATCGCATCAAAGTAGCAGGTTCCGGAGGCTATAAATGGATGGTTTGAAAAGGCTCGCCGTGGCGGCAATCGCTGTACTGGCATGTGTCCCCATTGTTTTCGCAGACCGGCGTAGTCGGCACCGATTCAGGCAAGTTGCAGGGCGTTACGCAGGGGCCTGTCGAATCATTCAAGGGTGTGCCATTTGCCGCGCCTCCCGTCGGCGAACTTCGCTGGCGCGCTCCGCAGCCTGTGCAGCCGTGGTCCGATGTGCGGCAGGCCAACACCTACTCAGCAGACTGCATGCAGGTGCCATTCCCCAGCGACGCTGCTCCGCTCGGCACAAAGCCAGCGGAAGATTGCCTTTATCTCAACGTGTGGCGTCCCGTCGGCACGAAGGCGGACGCGAAGCTTGCCGGTCATGTTCTGGATCTACGGCGGCGGCTTCGTCAACGGAGGCAGCTCGCCCGAGGTGTATGACGGCAGCAAGTTCGCCGAGAAGGGCGTGGTCTTTGTCAGCGCCAACTATCGACTGGGCCGCTTCGGCTTCTTCGCGTTTCCTGAGCTCACAAAGGAGAACGCCGACGGGATGGTCGGCAATTACGGCTTCATGGACCAGATCGCCGCGCTGAAGTGGGTTCAGAAGAACATCAGCGCGTTCGGCGGCGACCCGGCCAACGTGACCGTATTTGGCGAGTCTGCAGGCGGATTCTCGGTAAGCATGTTGCTCACCTCGCCTCTGTCGCAAGGATTGTTTTCGAAGGCGATTATTGAGTCCGGCGGCGGCCGCACCAACCTTGGCGGACAACGTTACCTCAACACTGCCCTGCCGAACGGGCCTGCCTCGGCTGAATCGGTGGGCGTCGAGTTCGCACGCAGCCTGGGAGTGGATGGAACCGATAAGGACGCCCTGGATAAGTTGCGGCGACTATCCGCCGAAAAGGTGCTCGGCAATCTCAACATGGCAACCATGAATCAACCCGGATATGCAGGCCCCTTTATCGACGGCCGCGTGGTCCTTTCCGATCCGCAATCCGTCTACCTGTCCGGCGCCGGCTGGCATGTCCCACTGATGATCGGAACCAACAGCATGGATATCGGCTTCGGATTCGCGCGCGACAAGGAGGAGCTGTTCGCGCCATTCGGTGCTGATCGCGAGAAAGCGATTGCGGCTTACGATCCGACGGGAAAGGGCGACTTGCGCACCGTGCAGTACCAGGTCTCCATGGATCGATTCATGGTCGAGCCCGCTCGTTTCGTTGCGAGCGTATTCGCTTCGGAAGGTCTCCCTGCCTACCAATACAGGTTTTCTTATGTCGCAAAGTCCATGCGCAGCAAATGGCCGGGCGCGCCCCATGCCACCGAGATACCGTTTGTCTTCGATACCGTGCAGGCGAAGTATGGAAGCGAGCTCGCGCCCGAGGATGAAAAGATTGCGCAGGCCATGCTGAATTACTGGGTGTCATTCGCCAAGACTGGCGATCCGAGCACGGGCAACACGCCGGCGTGGCCGCGGTACTCGCCCGCAACCGACATGCTGATGAATTTCACCGCGAACGGTCCGGTAGCCGAGAAGGATCCGCTGAAAGCGAGGCTTGATGTTACGGCTGCATACGTAACAAGCTCAGCTCCTGCGCCGGCGCCGAAGGTTCCTCCCCGTCCATGAGCAAGTGGCTAAGATAATGAACGCCAATCGCGGAGCCCTCAGCCAACTCAGGAACGGCGCAACCTGCGAATAAAGCGATTTATTTTATTTGCTGGAGCGGCTCGGGAATGGGTATAGTCGAGAGTTCCGCAGAGTGGAGCCGGATGTTCCTTGTGCCGGGAATGGCTCACTGCGGAGGCGGCCCGTCGTTGGATCGCTTCGACATGCTCAGCGACTCGTTGGGGGGTAGAGAAGGGCGCGGCGCCCGAGTCGGTGGTTGCCACTGGCAGCGCGTTTCCAGGACGCAGTCGCCCGCTGTGCGCCTATCCCAAACACGCGCGATCCACCGGAAGCTGAGACATACAGGACGCCCGAAACTTCCAGTGCCGGTGAAGACCGCGGCGGCCGCGTGAGGTTTGCGTGCTTGGGTTATCGTTCTTCGAGGTGCAGTGCCGAAGAGTTGTTCTGAGACTAGATTGGAAGTTCACAGGAGATTCGAAAGATGCGGTTAAACATTGGAGTGCTACGCCCGGTTTCTGCATTCGGCGCGCTATGCGTTGGGCTATGCGTTCATGCTCAGCAGGCACCTCAGCAACCCGCGGCACAGCCGCCAAGACCCGCGATGCAAATGCCTGCTCCCACACCCAACGACACGTTGAAATCGGTCGAGGTGGAACCCGATCGTCATGTCCGGTTTCGCATCTGGGCGCCGAACGCCACCGAGGTGAAGCTGCATGCCGAGGGCCCGGAAGCCACACCGGGAATCACTCCGCAAGAGACCGGCAAGTACATGGCTGGTGTGCCTTTGACCAAGGGGGATCAAGGCGTCTGGGAAGCGACGATCGGACCTATCGAACCTGGCGTCTATCGATATACCTTCACGGTGGATGGCGTGAGCACGACAGACCCGCGAAATCCGCTCACCTCGCAATCGCTGACTCACGCATCCAGCATGTACGGGGTTCCTGGTGCGGACTTCACGGAGTACAAAGCCGGCGTGCCGCACGGCGCAATCGCAACGGTCTACTATGACTCGTCTGCCACAGGCGGGGAACGCCGCATGCACGTGTACACGCCTCCGGGCTACGAGAATGCCAGTGCGAGATTGCCTGTACTCTACCTGCTTCACGGCGGAGGAGACTCTGATGACTCGTGGCCAACTGTCGGACGCGCAGGCGCGATTCTCGACAACCTAATAGCCAGCGGCAAGGCTGTTCCGATGCTGATCGTGATGCCCGCAGGCCACGTCTCCACGGAGTTCCGTTTGACGCCGGGCGTGCGCATGGGGCACGACGCCTTCAATGACGACCTGGTAAAGGTTGTGCTGCCTTACATCGACGCGCATTATCGTACCGTTGCTGATGGTGACCACCGTGCACTTGCGGGGCTGTCGATGGGCGGTCTGCAGGCACTGAATATCGCGCTCGACAACTCAGCGGATTTCGCCTACGTAGGCGTGTTCAGCTCCGGATGGTTTCCCAACTCAATTAAGGAAGAGCAGGACACGGACGTGGCGCAGTACCGCGCGTCGGGCAAGCCGTTTCGCCTGTTCTGGGTGGATGCCGGCAAGTACGACATCGCACTTCAGAACAGCCATGCCACGGTTGCCGTCCTGAAAGACGCCGGCATCAATGTGGAGGAGCACGAGAGCGGCGGCTTCCACGCATGGCCCAACTGGAGAGACTATCTGCATCAGTTTGCAGCGCTGATCTTCAAGTCGCCGGAGGCGCACTAGTGAGCGCCCGCGATAGCCGCGACAACGTCAACGTGAGAATCAGACATTTGCAGCACGCGCTTCCCGAATGAAGAGGATTGCGATACTAAGGGTGAGTAGCGCAATTTCGAAGCGACTGATTGCACAAACACAGAGGAGGTACTGTTCATGGCCAAATCGAAGGAGCCTGTTGTTCTCACGCGGCGTGAGGCGCTGCTGCTGTCCACTACCGCAGGCCTTGGGGCAGCGCTGAGCAAGCCTGCCTTCGGCTCTGACAGCGTGAAGACAGCCGCGCACCAGGAACCGGGCAATGTGTCGACGCCGCGAACGGCGATTGCGAAAACGCAGCACGGCAAGGTGCGCGGGTTTGTGGATGGCGGCGTGCTGACGTTCAAGGGCGTGCCGTATGGGGCAACGACGGCGGGAGAGAATCGATGGCTGCCGGCCAGGCCGCCTGCGCCATGGAGCGACGAGTATCCGGCTTTGGCATACGGCGCAAATTGCCCGCAGACGCTGCACCCGTGGACGAGCATCGAGCAGACGTTTTTGTTCGACTGGGATGACGGCTGGCAGAGCGAGGATTTGTTGAAGTTGAACATATGGACGCCAAGCCTGACGGGAAAGCGACCCGTGATGTTCTACATGCACGGCGGCGGGTTCAGCTTCGGATCATCCTACGAATTGCCATCGCACGACGGCGCGCAGATGGCGCGGCACCACGAGGTGGTGCAGGTCTCGGTGAATCACCGCCTGAATATTCTTGGATTCTTCGATGCGGCGGAAATTGGCGGTTCGGCATATGAGGATTCGGCGAACGTAGGGATGACGGATCTAGTTGCGGCGCTGAAGTGGGTTCAGGAAAACATCCAGAACTTTGGTGGCGATCCGAATCGCGTGATGATTTACGGGCAGTCAGGTGGTGGATCGAAGGTGACGACGCTGATGGGAATGCCCTCCGCGGTGGGCCTGATCCACCGGGCTGCAGCGCAGTCTGGCGGTGGTGGAAACATTCCGAGCCTCGATCAGCAAAAGGAATTAGCACGCCAGACGATGAAGGAACTGGGGCTTGCGCCGAATGATATTGGTTCGCTCCAGAAGATGGAGTGGGCCAAGCTAATTGCGGCCGGGAACGCGGCGGCTGCGAAGATCAATCCGCCGGGGCGGCCCATGGCGGGGCCAGGGGCGCCGGGAACGCCGCGCGTCGGGTGGTCGCCTTGCGTTGACGGAAATGTGATCAACATGCGGTCGTTCTTCGACGCGGCACCTGAGGTATCAAAGAATGTGCCGATGCTCATAGGTTCGGTGAGCGAAGAGGGAAACCAGATGTCTTCGCATCCGACGGAAGAAGAATGGCATGCAAATCTTGCGAAGACGTACGGCGAGGAGAAGGCGACGGCGATCGTTGCGGCTCTGAAGAAGGCGTACCCGCAGAAGAAGATTCAGACGCTTTCGTATATCTGCAGCGGAACTCCGGGGCTGAATGGCCTCGGGATGCGCAACAACGTGGTGAAGATGGCCCGACTGAAACATGAACTGCAGGCGGCGCCGGCGTACGCATATTACTTCACGTGGCAGACGTCGATTCTCGATGGGGTGCCCGGCGCATGGCATACGGCGGACCTTCAATTCTGCTTCGATAACACAAAGCGCTGTGAGCAGGGAACAGGGAATACCCCGGAGGCGCAGGCTCTGGCGAAGAAGATGGCATCGTCGTGGGCCGCGTTTGCCGCAACCGGAAATCCGAGCATACCGGGATTAAACTGGGCGCCAACCAACCCTGACACCAACCGCACGATGATCTGGAACAACGAGTGTCGGATGGCTGATGATCCGGAAGCAGAAGCTCGCAAGATCATCTTGACCTGAAGGTCCCTGCGATGTCATAGCGCTGGCATCCGATTCCGATTCCCTGGAGAAACGGTTCGATTTGCCGAAAGCCCATTGCTCCGATTGGCGAACTCGACGACAACACTCCTGAACGACGCTCTCTACGAGAGGCGGTCTATTTGAGCGGGCGTGAGCCTGCGATGAGGATGTCTACCAGTCTCCTGGCGCTTTGCTGCCAGTCAGCACCGGAGCCCACATGCGAGACGCCGATCAGGGCCCGAAGCAGGTCGAATGCATCGAGATCTCTGCGCAGATCGCCACTCTTCTTGGCGCGCCTGACCAGCGCATCGATCGCGCCATGGATCATGGTGTGTGAACCTTCATAGAGCCTGGACGGGCCCCCGACTACGCTATTGAGAGCGGGCGCAATGATGTGCTTTGCCGCGATGTAATCGACCAGCAGCAGCATCCAGGCTCGAAGCGCTTCGAGCGGTGACATGGTCTCGGCAAAGCGGGGAGCGGCAGCCGCAAGTTTCTCCACTTCATTCCGGTAAACACCTTCGATCAGCTCATCCCGCGACGGGAAATGGCGATAAAGGGTACCCGCTCCAACACCCGCCTGCTTTGCGATTTCGTCCAGACTGGCATTGGCGCCATGCCGCGTGAAGGCTGCCTTTGCGACGTCAAGGATACGCCCGCGGTTGCGCAACGCGTCTGTGCGCGGTTTCCGAGCGGTCGTGGAAAGTTTCTTCGTCATCTCCCAAAGATTCTTGCAACCGGAGGCTGTCTCCGGTTATCTATTCATTCGGAGGCTGTCTCCGTTTTAATTGAGACGGCATCCTTTGGTCAATCTTAGCTTGAACGAAATCAGGAGACACATATGAATGTATTCGTTACGGGAGCCACCGGATTTATCGGCTCCGCCATCGTGAAAGAGCTCATTGGCGCAGGCCATGACGTACTCGGAATGACGCGATCGGACGCCGGCGCAAAGTGGCTTAAGGCCGCGGGAGCCCAGACGCATCGAGGTGATCTGGAGGACCTGGAGAGTATGCGCCGCGGAGCAGCCGCGACGGATGCCGTCATCCACACCGCCTTCAGTCATGACTGGTCGAGGTTTGCGGAGAGCTGCGAACTGGACAAGCGCGCCATCGAGACCATTGGCGCCGTTCTCCAGGGCTCGAGCCGTCCGTTCATCGTCAGCTCCGGAGTTGGAGTGGCGCAAGGCCGCGCCGCTACAGAGGACGATCCGCCGCTTTCTTCCCCATCCCTTCCTCGTGTATCAGAGGCGACGGCTGTCGCACTGATGGACCGCGGCATCCACGCAATTGTGATGCGCTTGCCGCAGGTCCACGACACGGTCAAGCAGGGCCTCATCACCCCCCTGATTGCGATTGCACGCGCAAAGGGAGTCTCGGCATATATCGGCGATGGTCACAACCGCTGGCCTGCCGCGCATGTGTCGGATGTCGCCCGGCTCTACCGGCTCGCGTTGGAGAAAGGCACGGCGAGAGCCCGGTACCACGCTGTCGCCGAAGAGGGTGTGCCGCTTAAAGACATTGCCACGGCTATCGGCCAGGGTATGAAAGTCCCCGTCATTTCCATTGCGCAGGAACAAGCCCAGGAACATTTCGGCTTCCTCGGGTTCTTCGCCGGAAGGGACGCCCACAGCTCCAGTGCACAGACTCGCTCCAAGCTCGGATGGGACCCCACAGGTCCCTCCCTTCTCACCGACCTCGGGAACATGCACCATTCAGAGGTCTAACCCAACAAATCACGGAGGAATCGAAATGCAAAAGACATGGTTCATCACCGGCGCCTCACGCGGGTTCGGCCGGATCTGGGCTGAAGCAGCGCTTCAACGCGGTGATCGGGTTACGGCAACCGCCCGCAAGCTGGCGGACGTAACCAATCTAGTGGAACGTTTCGGCGATGCGGTGCTGCCCCTTGCCCTCGACGTCACCGACTCTGAGCAGGCGCAGCAGGCAGTTCATCAGGCGTACGCGCACTTCGGCCGGCTGGACGTCCTTGTCAACAACGCCGGCTATAGCCTGTTCGCGGCTACTGAAGAAGCCAGCGATGAGCAGATCCGCGGCCTCTTCGATGCCAATTACTTCGGCATGGTCCGAGTGCTTCGAGCGGCTCTGCCTTTGTTGCGGAAGCAAGGGAGCGGTCACATTCTCGGTGTCTCGAGCGGACTTGGAATAGCGGCATTGCCAATGATCGGCTTCTATTCCGCGACGAAATGGGCGGTCGAAGCGCTTCACGAATCCCTCGCGCCGGAGGTCAAGGCGTTCGGGTTGAAGGTGACACTTGTCGAGCCTGGAGCCTACGCAACCGACTTCGGAAAATCTGCACAGATTGCGGATGCGCTGGAACCATACGCCGAATTCCGGAAGCAGTTCCTGACGCATCTGGCCGATGTTGAACGGGGCGATCCGGAGGCAACCGCAGAAGCCATCCTCAAGCTCGTTGACGCGGAGAATCCGCCGCTGCGACTTGGCCTGGGAACTTCGATCCTGCCCAGGGCCCGCGCCGCGTATGAGGAGCGGCTGCAGACTTGGGAAGCGTGGGAGGACGTCTCGAATGCGGCGATGGGCGAACCGAAAGAATCGATGAAAGAGTGGATCGACCAACGCGGCCACGTGACTTCGAATCAGGCATAGGGATGGGATGTATACCCTCCATCGGCGAAGCAGGGTTCCCGTCAAGTGACTATCGAGAAGAAGATTGCATCGGTAACTGGCGGGAATCTCCAAAATTAAGAAACGAGAAACGCCGCTTCCATTTCGCACCGGGCGTCAACGAGCGCATCATCGCAATTTCACTCTTCACTTGTTGAAGCCTGTTTTACGTCCAGGTGGATTGGATTTGCCGACACTGGCCGAATTCGAGGAAGTGTTCCAGATGTGAGCGCAAATCATTGGGATTCCCACGCACTCCACTGCGCACGCGAAAGCCTCTATAAACGTGCCGCTCTTTAGGGTGTTTTTCGGTGGGGTTTTCCGCTCAAGCCGCAAATGGCGCTTAGAATGCGAATTGAAATACGACCAACCCTCCGCGATCGTTAACCGCCAAACCAAATTCTCGGAAGAGGTTTTATGACAAGGAAAGCAAGCAATCTAAAGCCACGGCGTGAATTTCTAAAGCTGGCCGCGTTTACCGGTGCGGCAGCGCTCACGGGAAATCGAGTGGCAGCCGCAGCGGAACAAATTGCTGGTCCACAAGCAGCGGACAGTCATCAGAGCGACGACAAGATGGAGTTCCTTCATGTCAGCGGCCGTCACATCGTCAATGCGCAAGGGAAACAGGTTCGCCTCAGGGGAACCTGTCCCGGCGGCTGGATGAACATGGAGGATTTCATCAATGGGCATCCAGGCGCGGAGCATACTCTCCGGGCGCAGATGGCAGAAGTGCTTGGTCCAGACAGAGCACAGTTCTTCTTCGAGCGCCTGCTCGACTACTTCTTCAACGAAGACGATGTGATCTTTCTCAGAAAGGCCGGCGCCAGCGTCGTCAGGATACCTCTTAACTATCGACACTTCGAGGACGATGCCGCTCCTTTCAAATACAAGGAGGCGGGTTTTGCTCGTCTCGATAAAGTGCTGAGCCACTGCGAAAAACATGGTCTCTATGTCATTCTCGACCTTCATTCGGCGCAGGGGTGGCAGAATGTCCACTGGCATTCTGACAACGCATCGCGCATCAGCCTTTTCTGGGATGTTCCGTTCTATCAGGATCGCTTCGTTGCCCTTTGGCAGGAGTTTGCGCGGCGCTACAAGAACAGGGCTGTGATCGCCGGCTACGATGTGCTGAACGAGCCTTGTGCGAACAATGCCATTGGCGACTATCCATGGAACGTGGGTTCCAATTACAGGCCCAATTTTGACCGCATGAATGCCGTCTACCGGCGCCTGGTTACAGAGATTCGCAAGATCGATTCCAGGCACATTATCTTCCTTGAAGGTGATGATTACGCAAAGGACTTCTCGGGGCTAGAGAAACCCTTCGACGATAACCTCGCCTACAGTTCACATAACTACACTGTGCCTGGATTTGGACCTGGACGATACCCTGGCACCATCCATCCGCGATCGGCTGCGGCCACTGCTCAAGACTGGGATCTGGCAAAACAGGAGCGCAACTTCCTCGATGCCGAGGGAACGAAGTTCACCCAGCAGCATAACGTTCCGCTGTGGGTTGGCGAGTTCGGGTCAGTCTTCAATGGGCCACCCGACGAGAACGGAGATCGGCTTCGCGCGCTGGACGATCAGATTGGCATCTTTGAAAGCAACGAGTGCGCACTGGACGACGTGGAATTACAAAGATGTTGGCGTAATGGGTATGCTGACACTCGACCCTGCATCTCCGTACATGGAGCGCATCAGCGATCTTCTTCGCAAGAAGGTTGCTCTTGGCACCGACGATTGGATGAAGTGGCTACCGCCAACGCCAGTAAAGGACGCAACGGCTCAGCTTGCTGACCAGATTCATCAAGTGGTTGGTGATCCGCAGTTGGATGCGCGACTCAATGTACGGTGCATGAGTCAGACCTTATTGTGCTTCTACACAGGAACCCTGATGCAGCCGCTCTACGCCAGCCTCTTCAAAGGCCTGTCTGAGAATGAGCTGGATCAAATCCTGTCTTCCTTTTCGGCAAAGCAGTGTGTGCCAAACCAAGGTCTGGTGGACGTCCTCAGTAAATACATGGCCATGCCAGCTCAGGGGTCGAGTACTGGCGGCTGATTCCCAGCCGACGCAATGCCGAGATCACGATATTCAATCTTCCATATTTCTTGACCTTGCCCTCAGAATGCTGGACCTGTCTCGAACTCTGATTTTGAGCAGTCGAGCGGTCGACTGATTTCTCCTGTGACTCAGTAATGAGCGCTTGTCACGGTTGGTGACAAGCGCTCATTCTTTTGCGGTTGTGTTTTGATTCAGGCAGCGTTCCGAACCAAAACACGGATTCCTATTCGGACAGCGCCAACTGGCCCTCGATCTGGAAGTGCCCGGCGACGGCAGGCGCTCCAGTATCAGGCTGGCCTCCCCCGATGCTGATGGCGTAGTTACCAGCGGCAATGATCGGGTCGCCATTTTCAGTGACCATGACCAGATCGCGGTCCTTCAGGTCGAAGTGGACCTTCTGGCTCGCGCCCGGCTCCAGATGGACTTTCTGGAATCCGCGAAGAGCGATCTGCGGCGCACCCTTGACTGCGGGGAACTTGATGTAGACCTGGACGGACTCATCTCCTGCAACTTTCCCCGTGTTGGTTACTGTGACATCAGCGGCGACAGGTTGCCCCGCAGCGACAGCCTGCGTGGGAACATTAAGGTCGCTGTATCTGAACGTTGTGTAGCTGAGCCCATAGCCAAACGGATAGAGCGGCTTGCCCTTGAAGTACCGATAGGTCCGGTTTGTCATTTCGTAGTCTTCGAAGTGGGGCAATTGGCTGACGTCCTTGTAGAACGTAACCGGCAGCTTTCCACCAGGATTGTTTTTGCCGCTCAGCGTTTCGGCAACAGCCGCGCCGCCTTCTTCGCCGGGGTACCATGCTTCGAGAACCGCGTTGGCGTGATCGTTGATCCAATTGACTGCGAGTGCACTGCCATTCAACAGAACGACGGCGAGCGGCTTGCCTGTGGCTGCAACAGCTTCAACCAGATCTTCTTCAGGCTGGGGAAGATCGATGCTGGTGCGATCTCCGCCGAGAAATCCAGGCACGGTCACCGGCATCTCTTCACCTTCGAGCCTGCTGGTTATTCCCACGACTGCAATCACAAAGTCGGCGTTCTTCGCCGCGGCGATTGCCTCAGGCGCAGGCGCATCGTTGGCCTTCGTCCAGATGAGTTGCGCTTGCGGTTTGGTGCCGTTCATGGTGCCGAATGTGAGGCTCAGTGCGACCTTTTCACCCTTTACCAGGTGGGCACGACCAAGTGCAGCATCTACGCCTTCGACTCTGCCCAACTGCGCAACTTGCTTGTCGTTGATTGACAGTCTTCCGAAGCCATTGGCGCGGACGCCGATGAGATAGTCGCCAGTCTCAGGGGCCGTGATGAAGCCCGTCCAGCGCACACCAACAGCTTTTTTGCCGGCAACCTCTGCAGGCAAGTTGCTGTCCGTGAGATGGATGTTCGGCTCGGTGCGGCTGACAAGCACCGGAGCCTCCGGTCCCCTGCCAAACCGGCCCATCGACTCGCTGTAGTCCGCCTTGATGCCAGGCTTGCCGTCCGGAGTGGTGAGCATCGCATCTGGAACCGGATTCCCTTCATTGCGCAGGAACTGAGTCCCAGGAATGTAGGTGATCACGGCGTTCGGGAACTCAGCCTTTAGCCCTTCCAGCACGGTGACGGTATGAGTCGTCGTCCCGGCGTAGTTGCCGAGCAGCACAGCGGTCTGGTCAGCGAGCGGGCCGACGACGGCGATCTTCTTTATGCCAGGCTTGAGCGGAAGCACGCCGTCGTTCTTGAGCAGCACCATGGACTCGTTGGCGAGCTTACGGGCCAAAGTACGATGTTCAGCGCTGTCAAGTTCCTTCTCGTCGATCTTTGTGTAGGGAACCATCTCCGGCGGGTCGAAGAGGCCAAGCTTCATTCGCGCCGTGAACAAGCGAATGAGGGCGGTGTCGAGCGTGCTCTCAGGCAAATAACCTTGCTGGACGGCATCAATATAGGCCTTGCCGATCGGCTCGCCAGGCTCGCGAGAAGCCGCATTCGTTATCCATGCCGCGGATGACGGAGATGGCCGCGCCTTGTGCCTGCGTTGGACGGTAGCGATGATTGGCGGAAATGTCAGTGACTGCGCCGCAGTCCGAGACCACATAACCCTGGAAGCCCCACTTGCCGCGCAACTGGTCTTGCAACAGGTACTGGTTGGCGCATGCGGGCTCGCCATTGATCGAGTTGTACGCGCACATGACTGAACCGGCCTTGCCTTCCACGACAGCAGCGCGGAATGCGGGCTCAAAGGTGTCTACTTCGTCGTGCTTGCTGACGTCGACATCTGCAAAGTGCCGGGTCGGCTCTGGGCCGCTGTGTACGGCATAGTGCTTGGGTGTTGCAATCGCGCGGTAGTACTTCGGGTCGTCGCCCTGCATGCCTGTCACGTAGGCAACTCCCATGTGGCCAGTGAGGAAGGGATCTTCGCCGTAGGTCTCTTGTCCGCGGCCCCAGCGTGGATCACGGAAAATATTCAGATTCGGGGACCAGAAATCCAGTCCTCCGCCGATAAAAGCCGTGCGACCGATGCGTGCATCTTGAACGTATTTGATACGTCCCTCAATGCCAATTTGGGTCGCCATAAGATGAATGTTGGGTGTATCGAAGGTTGCGGCAAGACCCATGGGCTCAGGGTATTCCGTTACGCCCTGATCGATGACTCCGTGGAGCGCCTCGCTCCACCATTGATATGCAGGAACATTCAGCCGCGGAACTGCGGCAGATCTGTTCAGCATTTGCGAAGCTTTTTCAGCGAGCGTCATGCGATGCACCAGGTCAGTGGCCCTCTGCTCGGCTGACAAATTCGTGTTCATATATGGGAGATTCGCGGTGTCCTGGGCGACTGCAAACTGCATAAATGAGCCAAGGAAAAGCGATCCCGTCCACGCGACCAAGCCTGCAACAATTCGTGACATGCCAACCTTCATGTTGTGTCTCCAAGTTAACTGTGGCGACGCCAAGCTCCACCACGAGGAATCCCGATGGAGCGCAGTATCGGATGTTTCAAAAGATCGCGCCCTGTTCAATCAGCGCATTGGCCAAATCACGAGCGTGGTGAGGGGAGAGTGTAATTGAGTAGGAGAGCCCTCACGTTGGCTTCGGATCGAGGCAAATGGATGATGATTTCATTGGTGGCCGAGTTTCGCCAGACTTTGAACCTCATTGCAACGGTTGCGACCCAATGTGTTGAATCCCGACAAAAACTCGCCTTTCTGTTGGTCGCAGATGGCTTTGTGAGGAGCCATATCCAGATGGTGGTCTGCGAATGAAGCCCTTAGAAAACTCGCCTGCGTTATAACGGTTGCGATCAATAATTCCTTAAAGCAGGTGCGGTGTGAAGTGCATAACGGAGAGTTCCACCAGTTAGGTTTTGTTAGCCCGCCTAAGGTGCTTGAAATCAACGATGTTAGTACCTTGGCTGTAGGCAACGGCTTGCGACAACCGGATCGACCGTAGGATATACTTTGGTTCGCAAGTAGATGACGGCGTCTTCTGTAGCGGGATTGAATGCAGGATCGGAATGCCACTCCTCAATATCGACAATTTGGAAGCGCCATGGACCCCAGCCAGCGAAGAGGACTTCACTAAAGTCCGAAGGCAGCTTGAGAGGATCTTGGAGGATCCGCATTTCAAGGGAAGCAAACGATATACGCGCTTTCTGCGTTTCATTGTCGAGGAAGCACTAAGCGGAAATTCGGGCGGAATCAAGGAACGCTCGCTCGGCATCGCGGTATTCGACCGCCCCCTGGACTACGACACATATTCTGATTCCATTGTTCGGGTAGCGGCTTCGGAGGTTCGGAAGAGAATAGCGCAGTATTACGACACACCAGGCCACGATCATGAATTGAGAATCGGACTGCCCTCGGGCTCCTACACACCCGAATTTCGGTTAGGCAGGCACCACGCTTCTGGTGCAACGACGGTCCATGCAGATAACGGCTTGCGAACTCTCGAATCGGGATTGGCGTCTGGGGCGGAGGACGTATCAAAGAAAGGTGAATCTCAAGGTCGAAGACTCCTCAATCGCCGAACCTCGATTTACCTGCTGACTCTGGCCGCGGCGTGCGTTGGCGCCACACTTTTGGGGCGAGTCGCGCTTCGTACACCCACGGAAACCAATACCCTTTCCGCTTTATGGGGACCGGTAGTTGAGAAGACGGATTCGGTTGTGATATGTGTCGGGCAAGTCAGTTTACAAACCCCATGGGCCACCTCAGCTCAAGTGGCCGCCTCGACCGAGACCGGCGTCTTACCAGACATTCTTTTAGTTCGAGACGCTGCTTCGGCTTCCCAGGTCAGCGCTGTACTCGGCCGCATGGGTGGCAATCCTCGAGTGCTCGGAGCTGCCTCGACTAATTTCACCGATCTTCAAATCACATCCGGGGTGTTCGTCGGTGGATTCAATAATCCATGGACGTTGCGTTTGCAGGCACCTCTGCGGTACCAGTTTGTTCGGAATGCAATCGATCAAACTTACGAAATCGTTGACACGAAGCACCCTGACTCGCGCCTTTATCAGATCGATCAGACCAAACCGTATAGCAAATCCACCCAGGATTACGGAATAGTTGCTCGCTTTCTGAGCCCGACTACGGAACGAGAAACCGTAATCATCGCGGGAATCGGCGCAAACGGAACTCTCGCCGCAACCTCGATGGCAACTGACGAGCGCTTTTTCGGGGAATTGGTCCGTAGCGCGGGTAAGAATGCGGTCAAAAAGAACATAGAAATACTCGTGACAACACAAATCATCGATAACCACACCGGTCCGCCCAAAGTCCTCGATGTTCAGTATTGGTGAACGGGTTCATTCAGAGTTCGTGTTCCCGTTTAAGATTACCGATTATCGCAAATAAGCGTGAAACGTTCGGCACACTTTCCTTTAAAGGGCCTTAATACAGAAGGCTGCAAAGGGTCCAGCGTGCTAAAGTGTCGGAGCAGAGTTGAGTAGGAATGCCGGAGGTATGCGATCTGATTCGCTTTTTAATTCCTATTTCTCGATGGCCGGATGGATCTGTCTTCGCCTCTGTCCCCAGATGGGATGCTTCCGGTGACGACAAGACGTTGAGCCCGCGTTCGGTCCACGACCAGATTTCCAGAAGCGGATATGTCGAGGATGGTTGCTCTCGCCGATGTGGTCGTCTTTGTACACCTTACTTGTTCCGCGGTGAACATACTTCCTCGCATTGCTGGCGAGGACCAATTTCCGGCGATTGCGTGGCTGAGAAACGGACGGCGTAGATGGACGTTCTGCTTAAGAGGGCGTATGAAGAACCTGGCAACGCTGACGGTTTTCGCGTTCTCGTTGACCGGCTGTGGCCACGTGGCAAAAAAAAGGCCGATTTGCGCCTGAATGCCTGGGTGAAGGAGATCGCACCCAGCACCGAGCTAAGGAAGTGGTTTGGTCACGATCCGAAGCGCTGGCCGGAATTCTGCAAGCGGTACAAGGTGGAGTTAACGAACCCAAAGGCAAAAAAGGCAATTGCCGAAACAGTGCACGCTGCACAGAAGTATTCCGCGATCACTTTGATCTACGCAGCGAAGGATACAGAACACAATGAAGCGGTCGTGCTTCAAACCCTCTTCAAGAGGAAGGCGGGAGCATGACGATTCCACTTGTAGCAGATGACGGCACTATGACGGCTATCTTGCGCAATTTGACCTGGCGCATGAAATGGACGAGTTTGAGCATCACAAACCGTGGCCCAAAGGGATCCACTCCAAGACTCTTTTCAAAAAGAACGACTTTAGGGTTGTTCTGATTTGCGTGGAAGCTGCCGCTCGGATAGAAGAACATCACGCAGATGGCACAAGCTCAGTGCAGGTGCTGAAGGGCAATATCCACTACAAGATTGAGCGAATCGAATTCGTCGAATCTGAAAGGACTGTCGGCCTCGGACAGGGCGGCAAGAACGAAGATGATGAATATTTCGATCTGCTCCCTAATATCTGATGACTTTAGTAAATGAACATCGCGATGCGCGCAGTGAGCACAACGGATTAGAGCACGTCGCGGTCCTGCTCAAGCACATGCATATGGAATGGCTCATACAGCATTTCTCTGCACGTCCTGTGTGGGCAGTCTATATCTGCGTGAACGGCTTCATCACTATTGGACTGCTCGGCATTCTCGCCCTTCTCACTGGTAGCCCCTTTGTTTTTCCTTCCCTTGGCCCCACCGCATATCTCTTTTTCTTTTCCCCACTGCTGAAGCTCCAGCCCGCGTAATACGATCCTGGGGCACGCAATCGGACTAATCTGTGGCTACGCCGCCTTCGCGATGGCGGTAGCCTCGAGCCCACTTTTTGGCGTGAACCCAGTTGTGCATGGCGCAAGGCTGGTGGCCGCTGCGCTCTCGCTCTCGGCTACCGGCGCGCTCATGGCACTCTGGCGGATAAGTCATCCACCGGTCGGTGCGACGACTCTCATTGTTTCGCTCGGCATCAACTCTCAACCCAGGGAACTTGTCATTATCGAGGTCGCCGAACCAATAGGCTGCCGTTACTCCGCAATCTATTGAGAACTCGCTGCCGGTCATAAAGCCGCCGTCGGGCCCCATCAGCCTGTTGAGGCAAGATCTCTTGTCGGGCAGAGGCGCGGGTTTGATATGGGTTCGATAAGCGTTCCTGATCGTTACTTACAGCGCCAAAAGTAGTCTCGCTTTGAGCTAGAGAACTGGGCGCTCCCTTTCAGAAAGGTCACTTGCGCGACTTGCCTAAAACCCGGGCCGAGGAAGCCAGAAGTTGAGTTGCGAGCACGTAAATTCTCTCTGTTTGTTGACGCGATTCGCTAAAACTGTCGCGGGACCAAGGCCAATCGAATCCCTGAAGTGCTTTTCAGAAGAGGAACCCAAGGAGGACTCTGCGCACGGAAGAATATTTGCGAAATCGAATTATATCGTGTAACGATATAATTATGAAGTCCAGATTCCAGCCTGACAACTCTAGCCCTCTTCTCACTGCCCTGGCCGAATTTCGTTTTGAGCTCCGCAGTTTTTTGCATTTCAGCGAACGCGCGGCTGTGGAAGCGGGCCTGCACCCACAGCAGCATCAGCTTCTTTTGCAGGTTGCGGGAGCCGCTAAGGGAAAGACTGTCACCGTTGCGTACGCGGCAGAGCGCCTGGGGTTGAAGCACAACAGCACAGTCGAACTCGTCGATCGGTCCGAGCGCGAAGGTCTCCTCGCACGAACGGAGGATGCTGCGGACAAACGCCGCGCGATCTTACAAGTCACACCTAAAGGAACGAAGGTGCTGGGTCGGCTTACAGCGAGTCATGCACGGGAGCTGAACGAACTAGGACCTCGATTGGCACAAGTATTGAGGCAAATAAGCGTCCATGCGGAAGCGGTATCAACCTCGGAGAAGGAATGAAGTCCAGACCGTCTGCCCTTCGCGATTTCACTGTAGATCGCCGCGTATGGATGCTGTCCGGAGTTGCTCTCGTGATTGGGACCGGCGCGGCAGCTTTGGCCGTGCTCTTGCTCCGAGCGATCGCGATTGCCACGAATATTTTTTATTATCATCGGCTGAGTTTGGCCATGGTCAGTCCCGCAGGATCGCCGCTGTCGCGATGGCTTATGCCATTGATTCCTGTCGTTGGCGGACTGCTAGTAGGGCTCATGGCGCATTATGGGTCGGACAAGATTCGCGGGCACGGGATTCCCGAGGCCATCGAGGCGATTCTGCTGCGCGGCGCGCGCGTAGACCCCCAGGTTGCGCTTCTCAAACCACTCTCAGCCGCAATCGCCATCGGCTCGGGCGGCCCGTTCGGCGCTGAAGGGCCGATCATCATGACCGGCGGAGCCTTCGGCTCTCTAGTCGCTCAGTGGCTCAAACTGACGGATGCCGAACGAACAACGCTGCTAGTCGCGGGCGCAGCCGCGGGTATGTCAGCAACATTTTCGGCGCCTTTAGCGGCAATTCTTCTCGCGGTGGAGCTGCTGCTCTTCGAGTGGCGGCCACGCTCACTGGTGCCGGTCGCGTTGGCAAGCGTGATGGCAGGCGCCTTGCGAATCAGCTGGCTCGGAACTGGACCGCTATTCCCGCTAGAGTTGCACTCGTCGATTCCCATAGCTCCGGCATTGCTCGTGGCCGGGCCATTGGGAATCCTGGTGGGCTTAGCGTCGGCAGGATTAAGCAAAATGATGTATGGCTTCGAAGATGGGTTTGAGCACATTTGCGGACGTCTTCGAATTCACTGGATGTGGTGGCCCGCGATTGGTGGAGTCGGGATCGGGTTGGGTGGTTTCTTCTTTCCGCGTGGCCTGGGCGTTGGATACGAGAACATCGCGGAGTTGTTACGTGGTAATGCTCCAGTCAGCCTGCTCTTGGGGCTGCTACTCGCCAAATCATTGATGTGGGCGTTTTCGCTCAGCTCGGGGACGTCCGGCGGTGTCTTGGCCCCACTCTTGATGATTGGCGCTGCGCTCGGCGAAACGTTGGCAAGGGTGGCGCATATGCCGGGCGAGACGCAGGCATTGTGGGCTCTGATGGGGATGGGAGCCATGCTATCTGGCGCACTGGGTGTGCCTCTGACAGCAATTTTGTTTTCTTTGGAACTTACACATGCGTTACCCGCGGTTCTGCCGTTAACTCTCGCATGTATTGCAGCCTATATAGTGACGTCGCTGGTCATGCCGCGTTCAATTCTGACGGAAAAGCTCAGTCGTCGCGGTTACCACCTATCTCGCGAGTATGGCGTTGATCCGCTCGAAATGGTCATCGTCGCGGAGGTAATGACCGATGCGCCGATGCCCACCGACCCAATGCCCCACGGGGGTCTTCTGGCGGGATTGCCGGACGTCCTCGCATATGCTGACGAGACATGCAGAGCGGTCGCTGAGGAGATGGCAACCACGGGCGTGATGAGCATGCCCGTGGTTCACCGGGAGACAGGAGTCATTTGCGGTAACGTCAGCGCAGAGGACCTTTTGGCGGGGCGGAAGCGAGCTGTTGTACGGGAATTGGAACGAACGGCTCATATCCGCTTGCGACGCGAAAAAGAGCGTGACGCATAATTAGGAACGGTCTTTCATCTGAACCAACAGCATGCGAAGGCCTGTCTTTGCAGAGATCCCGTGAGACAGCATTGGAGGCATGTACACGAAGGAGCCGGCCGTGGCGTTGACCTTGTTCGTACCTAACTCTAGTTCCGCTTCGCCCTCCAGGAAATAGAGAACTGCCGGTGTTGGGGCGGAATGTGCTGAGAGTTCCTCGCCCGCCGCAAAGCCGAACAGAGTGACATTGACTTTCTCGTCTTTGTGAAGGACACGGCTCAGGATGCCTTTTTCCGGCAGGGTGAATTCCTCTTGTAGATTTGCGAAAAATGTATAGTCCATGTGCTGCTCCTTCATGTCACTTGTTGTTCTTCACGATGGTTGAAAGCGGCGCCTTGGTGCGAGCAGATCAACAAGGACGCCGCATGAGATGTTGAGAAAATTGCTCAGCGATCCGCGAATGCAACAGAGCGCTCTTCGTTCCTGTTACGCAACGAAGCGTCTGTTCCGCCCTGTCCTTCATTCCTGTAGGAATGCCCGGTAAGCAGTCCAAGCACGAACCAGGCGAACAGCGCTGCTCCAATTGCGAACAGAATGTCTCCTGGGACTCTCATCCAGCGCAGCGTCTGCATAGTGCCGGATTGCATGAACTCGGCAGACCGCGCATACCAGGTGCCGTGTTCAATGGATGCCCAGGCCTGCAGCAGTCCGACCGGCAAGCATGCTGAGGATGACCATGAAGATCAGGCCGAAATTCAAGGACCAGAAGGAGAGCTTCAACGGAGTCTCCTTCCACTTGCGGCCAGGTTTCAGCGCGCGCAGGCAGAACAGCGTGAGGCCAAGACCGAGCATTCCGTACACGCCGAACAGAGCCGTGTGACCGTGGACCGGAGTCAGGTTGAGCCCCTGCACGTAATAGAGAGAGATCGGCGGGTTGATGAGGAAGCCGAACAGTCCTGCTCCCACCAGATTCCAGAATGCAACCGCGACGAAGAAGTAGATGGGCCATTTGTAATTGGCGATCCACTGAGACTTCTTCGTCGGTTGCGCGAGGCGAATGTTCTCCCACGCTTCGTAGCCAATCAGCGTCAGCGGCACAACTTCAAATGCGCTGAAGATCGCACCAAGACCGATGACGGCGGGCGTGGCACCGGCGAAGTAGAGGTGATGGAACGTGCCGATGATTCCACCCGACAGGAAGATGGTCGTCGAGAACAGCGCCGCCTTGGTTGCGGTGCGAATCTCGATCAGCTTGAGCCGCGTAAAGAGGAACCCGATCACGACGGTTGCGAATACTTCGAAGAAGCCTTCAACCCAGAGGTGAACTACCCACCAGCGCCAGTATTCGGCGGTGACAAGATGGCTGCGCTGACCGTACATCAGTCCCGCCGAATAGAAGAGTGGAATGGCAATGCTGGAGATGAGGAACAGGATGAGCAGCGAGCGGTCTTCGCTTTTGCGAACCAGTGCCGGTTTAAGAGCCGCAACCATCAGAACAAGCCAAAGCACCAGGCCGACGAAAAGCAGAATCTGCCAGAATCGGCCCAGATCGACGTATTCATATCCCTGGCTGCCGAACCAGAACCACATGTTGCCAAGGCGCTGCTGAATGCCGAGCCACTCGCCGGCGAGCGATCCGCCGACCACGAGAATCAGCGCACCGAAGAGTGCGTTCACACCAAGCCGCTGATACTTCGGTTCGTGTCCGCTGACCGCCGGGCCAACGTAGAGGCCCGTCGCCAGCCACGACGTCGCAATCCAGAAGATGGCGATTTGCAGATGCCAGGTGCGCGTGACGGCGTAGGGCAGGTATTTGTCGAGCGGGAAGCCGTAGAAGTCCATGACCTTCGACTCCGTAGTGAGCCGTCAGGACTGCCCATCAGAATCTGCACGCCCCACAGGATCACCACGACAAAGAAATACTTCAGGGTCGCGCGCTGCGACGGAGTCGGCTTGAACGCGAGAAATGGATCGCTCTCCGGATAGGGCCCATGAACGAGTTCCTTCTCCTGCGACGCATACCACCAGACCAGGCCGCCGATGCCCGCCAGCAGACCGACGAAGCTCAGTACGCTCCACAGGACGGCGCCAGACGTTGGTACGTTGCCGATCAGCGGCTCATGCGGCCAGTTGTTGGTGTAGGTCGTCTCAGAGCCCGGACGATCCGTGCTGGCAGGCCCATGCGGTCCACCAGAAGAACGCGGCCAGTTGCTTCTGCTTTGCGGAATTCGTCAAGTGCGCCGCTGGGGATGGCGTATTCTGACCGGCCAGTTGCAAAGACGTCGGTATAGTAAGCCGCGAAGCTGCTCGAATGCCGCCGCGCGATCGGCGCTCAGCGATCACGCGATTGCGCGAACGCGTCGTAGGTGTTGGTCCGCATCTCGCGAATCAGACGAGCCTTGAGGATGGCCTGCTGGTCCAGGTTCGAGCGCGTCGAAGTTTGCCGCACCGGCTCTGACAGCCCAGCGTGTTGAGCAGAATCTCCGATTCCCGGTGCAGCCAGTCCGCGCTCCAGTCGGGCGCGACGTAGGCGCCGTGGCCCCAGACGGTGCCGATCTCCTGTCCGCCGATGGACTGCCACACTCCCTGTCCATCGGTGATGGAACTGCCGGTGAAGAGAAGCTGCCCGTCAGTGTTGTACACATCTGGGATGGGCGGAGCTTCGCTGATCATCTTCCGTGCCGACTCCTCCGAGAACGGCGAAAGATCCAATGATGACGATGGCCAGTGCCACCCAATAACGCTTGTAGGACATAATTTCTCCTCGATGAATCGCGCACTCTGTGCCGCGCTAGAACCACCGTAGCGATCGCGTTGAGCCGATTGCAGGGACTTTAGTCACATGGAAGCGACATTAATTTCACGCATTTGTTGGGTAGGCATGCATCGCTCTGCCGCCATTCGATTGATGCAGACCGTCTGCCAAGCCTGATAGAGTTGCCAGTGTTCTGTCTCGGGTGAACGCAAATGTCCGCCGAGGCGGCATTCAGGCCATTCCCCGGGGGTCACATCGCATGTCGTTTCGTTCGGTGTTTCTGGCTGTTGTCATTGCATTTGCGCTCATTCTGTGCTGCGTTCCTTGTCAACCGGCAGCGTCCGAGCGTCGAAACGGCTCAGCCGACGGCCGACTTCGTCCGGGCGTCGGGAAAGTGCGCCGAATGTCACGCGCGGCTTCAGTACTCGGTCGTCCACGAATACGAGATGTCCGCCCACGCGAAGAAGGGCGTCAATTGCCTGGACTGCCACCAGCCTGGCGCCAGGTCAGCAGAAGGTGGATCATCACGGCTTTGCTGATCAGCGCCCATCTGACCGCCGGCAATTGCCGTTCCTGCCACGAAGGCATCTATCAGGAATTTCTGCGCAGCCGCCACGCCGCTCCCAGTTGGGCCGCCGTCCATGGAGAGAAGGGTCTAAGTCCGGAGCAGGTCTCCTTCAGCGAGCAGTTCCAGCCGGGCGGCACGAAGACGGCCGCCGAATCCTCTCGTGCTTCCTGAAGGGCATCCGGCAGTCACGTCCGGCTGCGAGCAGTGCCACGCCGTCGGCAAGCCCAACGACGACGGAACGATTGGCACATGTACGCAATGCCACTCCCGGCATACCAGTTCAGTGGCACTTGCGCGCCTGCCCAGCACGTGCGGGCAGTGCCACATGGGTCCCGATCACTCGCAGATCGAGATCTACAACGAGTCCAAGCACGGCGTCATGTTCGCGGCTCAGCGCAATCTGCTGAAGCTTGACGCCGATCCACGCACGCTTACGACGCGCGACATGTTTGTGCCCACCTGCGCCACTTGCCACATGAGCGGCATCAACGGCCTCAAGGTTACGCACAATCCATCGGACCGGCTCGGCTGGTACCTTGCCGACGCAATTACGACGCATCGTCCGAACTACCTGCAGGCCCAGATCAACATGAAGCAGGTCTGCACGCAGTGCCACACGCAGGCCCTTGTCGACCGCGTTTACGACCAGGGCGAACAGGTTGTCGAAAGCACCAACGCGAAGGTCCTGGCTGCCAAAGCGATCATGGACGGCCTTCACAAAGACGGCTCGCTCTCCGGACCGCCCTTCACGCATCCCATCGATTTCACCTACTTCAATCTCTGGCATTACGACGGCCGCACATCAAAGCACGGCGCCTTCATGGGCGGCGCCGATTTTGTGCAGTGGCATGGCAATTACGAACTGCTCTCAAAGACAGTCGAGCTGCAGCACGATGCCGACGAACTGCGGAGAGAGCATGCCCACAAGTAAACTGCTGCTTCGCTTGCAGCGCATCCTCGCCGACCCGCGCCTTCGGTGGGCTCACGACCCGCAGCTTTGGGTCGAGCTTTTCGTCACCGCGAATCTTGCCATTCTCGCTGCGGACATCTACATTGCGCACTCGGTGAATCATTTTCAGAAAGCTGCGGAGTATATTCCGCTGTACTTTTCGATCGGGGCTCCCGCTGGTTCTGGCGGTCATGATTGCTTTGCGCTGGATTGGCCACTTTGAAGCACCATGGCGCGATGTCGGCTATATGGTCGGCTGGCTTTCTGTCCTGGTTGGGTTAGGCGGCGTTCTCTACCATCTGGAGAGCCGGTTCTTCCTCGATCGAACGCTCAAGAGCCTTACCTACGCCGCGCCGTTCGCCGCACCGCTGGCATACACAGGACTCGGCTTTCTGCTTCTGATGAATCGAATGGTAGCGGCACGTAGCGCGGAGTGGGCTCGCTGGGTGATCTTTCTGGCGTTAGGCGGCTTCTTCGGAAACTTTGTCTTGTCGTTGACCGATCATGCGTCGAATGGCTTTTTCGCGAAGACCGAATGGATTCCTGTTATCTCCTCCGCATTTGCGACCGGCTTCCTGATCGTTCCTCTTGTGCTTACCGTGACGCGGCGATTCATGGACGTTTGCCTGATCGTGATGCTGACGCAGGCATTGGTCGGCGTACTTGGGATTCTGGTTTCACATTCAGGCAAATCTTGTTGAACCGGGCCACAGCCTCTTCGACAGGCTGGTCAATGGCGCTCCGCCGATGGCTCCCTTGCTGTTTCCTAACCTCGTCGGCCTGGCGCTGATTGGAATGTGGGCGCTTCTTCCTCATCTTGAGGAAGACCACTCCCGGCCGTTCGTGGCTGGGAGCAACCTACGATTGGGCACACCCCGAAGAAGACTCAGGTGCTGGCACTTAGCGCGTCGAGTGTCTCGCACTTCGGACAGTATGCAACTATGCAGCAGCTCGTTCATTCGGTTTGTTCACGGCAAATGCTGAGCGCCCGATCAGAAATGTGAGCGCCAGGTTCGTTGCGAAGATCAACACTCCAGACTAGTTCCAGCATGCCGGAGACAGGCAGCACCTTCCATGCGAACGAGGCGAGACCTTCATATGCTAGAGGTTCAGAAGAAACACGCAGCAGGCACCCCGACTGAAGACACAGCAGGCTGAGGAGCATCAGACGCTTGCTGAAGATACTCTGAATACCCGCGAAGTGAGGCAGGATACGCGGCCCAATTGCGAACACCATGGTTGCCGCAAATCCGACCGTAAGGGCGTGACGCGAGGCGCCCCAGATGCCGCCGTGTACATCGGCAAATGCAGCCCAGACACTCATCGATCCCGCCACAATCAGCCATGCATACGACAAGCGAACGAAGACCGGGAAACTTGGATGGATACCCTGAGTTTTAGCCGCCCCGTGGGGCCGTTCCGCAAAAGCGCAGATGCAAACCCGATCGTCACAGCACCTAGTGCGAACAGGATCGTGCCGGACCTCGGCGACCCAGCCACTCCAAAGAGAACGCCTGCAACATCCAGGCATAACGCCGCCCGGAACCAGCGAACGTTGGGCTTCGCGATTGCGAGAAAAGCCGGCAACCATCGCGCCGAAAATCCCCATACCACTGGGACGACAAATCCCCAACCAAGCACCACGAGATATTTCTGGTCGAGCGAGTGAGGAAAAGAACGGAGGCCGCCCTCGCAAAGCCAATCGAACACACTCGACGAAGTTGAAGATCACAGCGGACGCAAGACCCGAAGTTCCTATCAGGACGGAAACCATCCAGAGTTCCATTGGAGACTTTGCCCTATTTCCCTGAGTCGAAGCAGGCAGCTTATGGTGCGACGCCGCATAGAGAAACAGAATGACAGCGATGAGTTCAAATCCCGCGGAAACCGGAAGAAGCGCGCGCCAATGCCATCCGTAAATGTTTGCGAACCAACGCATCGCGACGCCGGATTCCCAAAGAATGAAGCAGGATAAAGGCAGACGAATCACAGATCGTCCATGTGCGGGCTGTGAATAGAATCCGATCCCAAGAATGAAGCTGCCAATCCAGCCAAACACTTGAGCATGACCGTGTCCTTCCATCCATGCGGCTGGCAATGCACCGAGACCGTGATGCGCACTGATCGCCATCAGGTTCGAAAATCCCAGCAACGTTCCAGGCAGCGCCATAAAGAAAAGGCCTGCCAATATCCAGGCGCGGAGCATCAGGCTCTTCTGGCGTTCACGGGCAATGACAGCCGCATTCTCTCTTATGCGGGACTGAAGAAACAAAAGGTTCAAACAAGGGAACCGTAGCCATAACTAACTCCTTGCCTTGAGTTCTGTCTCCAGTTGAATGGCACGGGGAAACAAGACATCATTCTCTAGATGAACATGCTGCCTGAGATCGGCCTCGAAATCGCGGAGCCCTGCAAAGAGTGCTACATGCGCGGCGCAGGCCCATGACGGCGGCTCAAAATGATTTGTCAGTCGTATGAGCTCGGCCACAATGTGGTCGGCAGACTCGTGATCCTGCTCCATCATGAAGATCGGATGGGACACTGAACGAAAGCACGCATGCGAGGGCGGATAAGCGAGGATCGATTCCTGATCCATTTGCGAAATGAACGGAAACAGGACCTGCTCTTCCTTCTGGATATGGGCATACATTTCGCTGCGAAGCTTCTCAATCAGCTCGGCAACCTTCGCTAGTTCAGGCGCTCGATCGCCTCGCGTCGCTGCCACCTTTGAAGCCATCTCTGCAAGTCTCGGAAGCTCTTGACGAACGCAATGGTGGTGAATGCGGACGATGTGCTGAATCAGGCGCGCAAGGGGAAGCGTCGCCGGATCTAATGCCAAGCCGCCCGGCTCTTTGGCCTCGGAGTCGGCGAGTTTTTCAAGGACTTGGTCGACAGAGAGTTGCAGTTCCTGGCATGCTCCTTCGAGCGAGCAGGTCCGCCTGCAGGCACAGGTCAATATCGAATCGATGAAAGACCTTGGCTGAAGATGGATGCTGCGTTACGATTTCGCGGATGGACTGGGTTGAGGTTGGCATAAGCACTCTCCACCTGCAACCCTATCGATCTACCGAGAGCCGAGCAGTAACTTATGTCACTCGGAGCGAAAATGTTCTAAGAAGCCGTTTCCAGTAGAGACTTCAACCCTGCCGAGATCCTTCACTACGATTTGTCGTGCATCAACGTCCAGGAGCCCCTCGGCCTGCAAACGCATAAGGTTGCGGGAAACCAATTCGCGCACTGTTCCAAGCTGATTGGCAAGCTCCTGATGGCTTGCGGGAAGTTGAAACTCGATTCCGCGTACAGTCTTCTTTCCTTCGCTATCGGCGAGCTTGAGCAATGCCGAAATCAAGCGGTGTCGAATGGTCGTGAACGACAGCTCTTCTATGATCCCTACCAGGCGGCGCAACCGAGCGCCAACCACCTGAAGCACCTTGAGTGCAACTTCCGGATGCTCCATGCAATACGATTGGAAATCGCGGCGCGAAATGAAAGCAATTTCTGCGTCCCCAATCGCCACCGCGGAAGCTGGAAACGGGCCACCATCGAAGACGGGCAATTCCGCGACCGACTCGCCCGGAACGTTCACCGCCAGAACTTGCTCACGGCCACCCACCGAGGTCTTGAATATGCGGACCTTTCCCTGAGCGATGATGTGCAGCCCGTTGCAGGGCTCGCCTTCTGAAAACAGCAACTCTCCTGTACTGAATAGCTTGCGAACTGTACGCGCAGCGAGGGTCTTCAACTCTGCCGGCGTCAGGCCCGACAACAGTGCTGTTTTTCCGAGGGCAATTGCAAGGTCAGTCCGTTCAGCGGTCACTGAGGGATTCTAGCAGCCTGGGACTTTGGTCACTGCATTAGTCGGACGCAACGCTGTCTTATAAATCTATGAATCCGCAAATCAACACCATCGACTTTAACGAACGCCCATTCATCGCCATCTGGGAAGTGACCCAGGCTTGCGACCTCGCGTGTGTGCATTGCCGCGCTTCCGCCCAGCCCGATCGAGATCCATTCGAACTCAGCACTGATGAAGGCAAACATCTCATAGATCAAATTGCGGCCTTGAAGGTTCCAGTCTTTGTGTTGACAGGAGGAGACCCGATCAAGCGGCCTGATCTTTTTGACTTGATCGGCCATGCTCGTTCCGTCGGAGTCAGAGTTTCCCTGACTCCGAGCGCAACGCCTTTGCTCACGAAGGATATTGTCGATCAGGCTCAAAGAGGCTGGGCTTGCCCGGCTTGCGGTGAGCATGGATGGCGCGAGCGCCGCCACTCACGACGCATTCCGCGGGATGAGTGGATCCTTTGCGCGAACTCTCGATGCCGTTCGCTGGGCAAACGAGATCGGCCTGCCGGTTCAGATCAATACGACGTTCAGTCGCAGGAATATTCATCGAGATCGACGAGATCGTCGCATTGATGGAAAGCCTGAAGATTACTCTTTGGAGTGTCTTCTTCCTCGTCCCTACGG
Organism: uncultured Acidobacteriaceae bacterium; assembly: GCA_963816335.1. GTDB lineage: Bacteria > Acidobacteriota > Terriglobia > Terriglobales > Acidobacteriaceae > JANXZS01. Next base: position 38,573 of record CAWFKA010000005.1, read on the forward strand.
GACGTGGAAAGCTGAACGATTTGTTGAGTGCGGAAGAGTTCGAGTCGGTCTTTGCAAAAGTGTACAGTCTATCCAAGACCGCGAGCTTCGATATCAAGACGACCGAGGCGCAGCATTACAGGCGCTTTGTCTTGCAGCAGAGAGTCGCCGAGCGAAAGTCGGGATTGGGTACCGATCAGCGTGCATGAGAGGTCCGTCGACGCGATAGGCCGTGCGCCGCGCGGTCTCAACGATGGCAAAGGGGTTCGTCTTCATTTCGCACAAAGGGGAAGTCTTCCCAAGCGGCTTTCTACCCCTGTCAGCCGGCAACATCCGTGAACAGGAGTTGGCTGCAATCTATCGCGACTCGCCGCTCTTCCGCGACCTGCGCGATACGTCGAAGCTTGAGGGAAAGTGCGGGTCTTGCGAATTCAAGGAGATTTGTGGCGGATCGCGAGCACGCGCACACGCTTTGACCGGCAATCCACATGCCGAAGAGCCGTGCTGCTCGTACGTTCCGAAGGGCTACGTACAACCGCCTCTGCAGATGAAAACAGCATCGACTCTTCATGTTCTCCAGGGCGCATAAACCGCCTTCGCGCTGAATGGACGACAATCATAAGAATGGTGGGAATTGAGGGATAGCAATGGCGATTCAAATTGGCGCGAAGCCGGACAGTGGTTTTGATGATCCGATTGGCATGCTCAAGGACTGCCACAGGCGCATCGAGAGCTTTCTCGGGATTCTTTGCGTCGTGGTTGATCGGGCGCAAGGCAGGAGTCTTTCCGATGAGGAACGCGATGCGATCAAGGCTGCGCTTCAGTATTTCCGAACCGGCGGGCAACGTCACACAGCGGATGAGGAAGAATCACTCTTTCCACGGCTGCGCAAGTCTGATGCACAATCCTTCGAAGAGATCGACCGGCTTGAGGATGATCATCGCGAGGCAAGCGATTTGCACGGAACGGTCGAGCAGCTTTATTCAACATGGATTGAGTCGGGCGTCTTAGGATTGGAGGAAAGACGGCAGTTGCTCTCCCAGACCTCGCGTCTCAAGCAACTCTACTCCGACCACATCCAAGTTGAGGAGACGATTGTTTTTGCCCGGGCGGTTCAGGTGTTGGACAGTCAGGCCATCGCGGAAATCGGAACCGAATTCCGCTTTCGGCGGAAGTAACGCGCTGCGGCAGAGATGTCATGCCGACCTCGGCATAAAAGCGATGGTCAGCTGTGAAATACATCCGCTAAATCGGCTCCGGTTCGCCTCGTGCTCAGCAGAGGCCGCGCTGCAATTCTCGTTGGTGCCGAGAAAGACAGCAGCACCGCCGGAGAGATAGCGTCGTCGTGCACTCTCACCCGTTGCCGTTGCGGTAGTTATAGCTTGTCTCTTCCTGGGCTTGGTCGTAGCAGCGAAGGCTACTGGAGATCAAGGCAACCCGGACACCGTGTGAACACTCTCACTAGCCAGTCTGGAACTCGTCGATCGAGAAGTGAATCGGCTTGAACGCAATACCCGAAAGATGCGCAATCGCGATTCGCGCACTCCAGATCTCACGACATCTCTAGCGATTTGGCCGTTGTTCACGGCGGCCGGATTTCCAATAATTTCTAACCGAGAGGAATACCAATGAAATTGTTCTCTGCAAACATCGAAAATCTGGAAAGCCTCTATATCAGTAACCTCAAGAAGGCTCTGGACATGGAGCAAAAGATAACGAAGGCCCTTCCTGACCTGATTGAGAAATCAACGGATAATGAACTCTCGACCGCGTTTCGAACCCATCTGCAGGAGACTCGCGGGCACGTGACAAAGATCGAAGATCTACTGCAGAAGCGTGCCGGAGACGCAGATACGGAGACGTGCAAAGTGATCGATGGCTTGACGACGGAAGCTTCCGACACGATTACCGATGTCACGGATGCCGCCGTCCGCGACATAGCGCTGATTGGCGCGGCACAACAGGTTGAGCACCATGAGATTGCCGTGTATGGCACGCTCAGAAGGTGGGCTGAAATCCTGGGATTCGAACAGGATGTAGCGACTCTGAAGTCGATCGAGGACGAAGAAAAACATGCCGATCAAATTCTCACCGGCATCTCAGGACGCGTCAATCTGGAAGCGGCAGCTTAATTTGGAACAGCTAAGCACGACGAAGGGGTGGATCTTTGAATCCACCCCTTTTGCATTTAGACAGTTCGTGAACTACTGAGGGGTTGCGTCTTTGATCTTTTGATTTTGTTCCTTCAGAGTGTCGTGCGTTTTCTGATTGCTTTCCTTCACTTGATCCTTGGCCTTGGTGGAGGGCTCTGCAGATGGATCGAACACCTTCTGGGTGCCTTCTTTCGTTTTGTCATAGGCCTTGGTGGTGCCTTCCTTTGTTTTGTCGGCCGCCTTTGTCGCCGAATGTTTCGTGCCGTGATAAGCCGACTCTGTGCCTTTCTTTACGCCGTTGCCGGATTCCTTGGCGGCGTTCTTTGTATCCTGTCCGGCCTGGCTCATGTCCTGGCTTGCTGTCTGGGATGCCAGCATCCATCCAGTGGAAAATACCAGGGCGGAGGCGACGACGATTACGGAGGAATATGCGGAAGCTCGCTTAGTGTTCATGACTCTGTGAAAGATGAGGTGCGAGGATAGTTGGGTTGCCAATGCGGTTATGCCAGGTAGAATGCATTCCTATGCGGTCGCAACGATGAGACGAATTCTCAGGCAACCCCTAAATGCAGTCATCTGCGCGCCCGTTTAAAAGTTGAGTTGTCTTTGAAATGAACATCTATCGAGGAGGACTATTCAGTAGAATGTGAGGCCTGAGAATGGACCAACGAGATCGGAAGGAGTGGACATGGAAAGTCGAATTCTGGGCACGACAATGCCCGTGCTGGAAATAGCTCTCGAAGCGAATGAGTCGATCATCTCTGAAGCCGGTGAGCTTTCGTGGATGAGCAACAATATCCGTCTGAACACGCATACGCAACACGGCGGCGGCGGCGGCTTGTTCGGAGTGCTCCGCCGCGTGGCTGGAGGCGGAACCCTGTTCATGACGGAGTACTCGGCCGTGGGTGCGAAGGGGCAAGTGGCATTTGCCACGAAGGTTCCCGGACACATTCTGCCGGTTGAGATCAGTCCGGGACATGAATACATGGTCCACCGGCATGGGTTTCTAGCCGCAACTCCGCAGATTGAAATTGGTGTCGGCTTTCAGCAATCGCTGGGTGCGGGAGTATTTGGCGGGAACGGATTTCTGCTGCAGAAGATGGGCGGACAAGGAACGGCGTGGCTGGAATTGTCCGGTGAAGTGATCATTAAAGACTTGGCGGCGGGCGAGACCATCTTTGTGCATCCCGGCCATGTGGGTGCGTTTCATTCCAATGTCTCTTTTCAGATTTCGCGAATCCCAGGCATACGCAACATGATCTTTGGCGGAGACGGAATTTTTCTCGCGGCACTGACGGGGCCTGGCAGGATCTGGCTGCAGACGCTGCCTATTTCCAAGCTTGCGCATCAGTTGATGGAATACCTGCCCGCGCATCGCGTGGAGACGACGGCACAGGCTGGCGTGGTCGGCGGAATTGTCGGCTCTCTTCTCGACAACATGAACAAATGAATAAATGCGCGAAGAGGCTGGGTATCAACCAGCCTCTTCAGGAACCACGATCTGCGGAATTAGAAAAGTCGCGTGCTATTTGACTGTGCGCCAAGTCTTGTCCATGGTAAAACTCGACATTGCGAGCGCGGTCTTCGTCGTGTCCTGCCCAAGATCCTTTTCATAGACGAGGCCTTTGTCATTCGCGACGAACGTCATCACTCCGCTCGAGCGATATTGCGCGGGATAGGCGACGAGAACAAATCCGCTGGACACGGGAAGCAGCCGGTAATAATAGCCGTGGTACGGAACGCGATTGCCTGATATGTCGTAGCCCTCTTCCGCGGCTCCCGCCAGCATGGGGCCTGCGGGGCTGTCCGATTCGCCATCTTTCGCGTCCCAGTATAGACCGTTCTGTTTGCCGGGTGTGCTTACGATGCGCTTTGCGTATGCTCCCGCGGCCTGGCCGTCGTGGCTGGATGCGGCATAGTCATGTTGGGCGGCGATCACACCTTTCGCGGCCTCGATGGCGTCGATCTCATTGTGCCCGATGCGGCGATAGAGAAGTTCCTCTTTGCCCGCCGCGCCATCCCAATACCATTTATCGCCTGAGTGAATCAGCGGTATGGGCATTGGCCATTGGTTCTTCCCAATTTGAAGAACGAGTCCGCCTTCGCCGTCAACCAGCGTGTGCTTGGCATCAAACGACGCAAGAAATGCTGTGCGCGATTTCTGGTCGGCCACAGTGTCGCCGGAGTTTACGACGGGCTCGCTTTCGGGGCCGAGAATCGCAATAATTTCGGAGGTATTACCGCTACGGACCGCGCTGATAAAAGCGTTGAGGGCCTCTTCGGATGAAGTAAAGGTCTTTTGGTCGGAGGCTTGCGCGCCGACGAATTGTGTGCAGAAACCAGCGCCCAACAATACGGCGAGAAGCGAAAGCCTGGCAACCCTGAGAATTCGATTCATACCTTTTATCCTCAAAATGAATGCAACAAAGTTTTGCTCAAATTAGTTCACTGCAGTGGCAAAGCATTTCGATGGATTAACGCTTACGACTGCCCTGAGCTGCGCTGCCACTACCCATGCTGGATTGTCCACGGCTGCTGGCCGCCCGCTCTGATTTCGCGCTGCCTCCCTGGTTGAATGCTCCGCCTCCGCGGTTCTGAGCCTGTTGCGGCTTTTGCTGGGGCGTTGCGGGACGTGCCGCCGGGGTGCTGGGACGCGCCGCAGGGGTGCTGGGTCGAGCCGCAGCATTATTGGCGTAACCGCGATCACCGCCACGATTCATATTCGCCGGCGTGGTGGCTGCCTTGTTCATTGAACCAGGGTTCGCTGGCCTATTTAGGTCGCGGGTGCCGGAATTGGCAGCACCGGTGCTGGGACGGGTTGCTGCTCCTGGAGTGCCATTATTCGGAGTGCCATTATTCGGCCGATTGATGGAAGGATTCGTGTTGTTGGGGCGATTGGTCGCTCCGAGATTGTTATTCGGGCGATTAGCGGTCTGCGGATTTACATTCGCCATGGACGATCCGGGCTTCTGATTCGGCGTGTTGGGGCGATTGCCCTGATAGGTGGATTGGCCTTTCCAACCTGGCTGACCGGGACCGTTTTTGCCGCCGGGCAGGTTATTGTTCGCGTTGTTCCCCGGTCGGTTGTTGAGATTCGGATTGCGATTGATGTTGTTGCTGTTGAATTGGTTGTAGTAGTTGTTGTTCACGTTCACGTTTACGTTGCGGTTGTACTGGTTCCACCTGTAGTTGTTAGGCGGATGATATCCGTATGCGGGATGGTAGCCGGGATACACCGGGCGGTAGGGAGGCGGATAGTAAGGGTGGCCTCCGTAATAGACACCGCCGTAGCCCCACCGCGGATATGGGTAATAATTATTGTTGTTGTTGATGGCTGCACCGACTGCCATGCCGACGCCGAAGGAGAGAAGGCCTATGGCAACCGCAGTGCCCGTGCTGACGCCGGAACTCTGCTGGGTGACGACGGTAGTGGTTGCCGGTGCGGTTTGAACAACGGTAGTTGGTGCGGGCGTGTTGTAAATCGTCACCGGGTTGTACTGCGGCACATACACTACTTGCGGATTGGCGGGCGCGATCTCAACGTATGACTCGCCGTTGTCAGCCTTCTTGGTATCGACGACCATCTGCGGTGACGATTTAAGATTGCCCTGTTGCTGTGCCTCCCGGCGTTTGCGCTGCACGGCCTCCATCACACTCTTTTGATCGGCCAGGAAATCGGCGCCAAGAGTGCGCGTCCAATCCATCTGCTGGCACATGTTGTCGAGCACTTGTGGAAAGGCCATCAGGTACTGCAGGCTCGGGCTGAATCCGGCAGCCTTGGCTGCACTCGTGAGCGCATCGCCGGTCAGGTTCTGATTTTGCAGGAGCCAGTTGCCGCCATCGAGAACCTCCTGGGGGTTCGTGGACGCGGCGAGAATCTGCGCCAGCAACTGGTCAGGATAAAGTGCAATTGGCGCCACCACGTCATCTATGTTCATCTGCAAGGGGGCTGCCGCTGCGTTCTGATCAGGCGCTGCGGCAACGGGCACCGCTGCCTGGCCTGCCTCCGATGTTGCAGCGGGAGCGGGTTTTTCCGACTTGCTGCAGCCAGTCAAAACGCTCACGGAAAAGACAGCATAGGTTAGGAAGAGAGCAATGCTGCCGCGCAGAACGGGATTCATAGGGAGGGCTCCTTCGGAGACATTACGTGGTGGATCTCGAAACGTACAGATGCGAAATTAAACTGAACGGACCGAACTATATTAGTCCCGGAAGATATCGATTGTTAGAGGTACGAATACCCCTTCTACCGAATTGGTGCGAGTATTCAGTAGCTGCTCATAACGATTGGCAACAGACAAATTTTGTCGCGACGGATTCTCGAAGTTTTCGCGCGGTGTAAATCGTCAATTGATCCAAAACGAAACTGCGCTCTGTATTTATATCACTCTTCGAGTGCTTTTCTGGTTCGACGGGGAGGGCGACATCCGCTCTTGCGAAGGTGCATTTGATATGCTTCAAGCGTTCTCTCTGAGGATAAAAGTACCATGCGCAAATATATTGTCGTTCTCGCTTTGCTCTTAATCACGCCAGCTTTGCACGCAGCGAACCCGGTGGCAGCGGCGGACTGGAAAGCGAAGGTGAACAGCGCAATACCACTGCTTGGACATCGGAATTGGATCTTGATTGTAGATTCTGCCTATCCGCTGCAGGTGGCGCCGGGAATTGAAACCGTCGAAACAGGGACGGATCAGCTTGACGTTGTTCGGACCGTGCTGCAGTCCATCCAGGGATCGATTCACGTTCGGCCCGACATCTTTATGGACGAGGAACTGCCGTTTGTTCCGGAGAACGAGGTGAAGGGTGTCTCGGCGTACCGAACACAGATCGGGGACCTGTTGCATGGTCAGAACGTCGAGACGATACCGCACGACAGGATCATTCAAAACATTGACCAGGCAGGGAAGACATTTCGCGTCCTTGTGCTGAAGACGACAATGACGATCCCTTACAGCTCGGTCTTCATCCGGCTGAATTGCAAGTATTGGAGCTCGGATGAAGAAAAGGATCTTCGCGCGAAGATGGCCGCCGGGCCGGCGAAGTAGGTAGACTATTCCGCGAATCGCTTAATGGATGCGACGGGCGGCGGCGCGCTCTGTGGAGCCTTCGGTGGCGTGTGCAACTTTTCTTTCTGGCGTCGCACTTCACGGACCGCTACCAGCATCATGCCTGACAAGGTGACGGTTACAAGCAGCACCGCCGGGTATCCCTCGAGCTCACTGACCTCTCCATAAAGCAAGGCAAGTCCGATGAAGACGAAGATAATGTGCGCAAAAAATACTTCGAGCGATGCTTTGCCGAGGGTGAGAAATGGTTCTATCGCGACCAGGCGCAGGACTGGTTTTCGCAGCCAGTAGAAGAGGACAGCTGCTGCGAGCAGGTTGATCATCCGCAGCGCGCCGATATTCCATTTGTCCAGGTACATGCCAAAAAACTGGGCGGTTAAATGGGAGCCGAACCACTCGTGCCGCACGCCGATGAAGAACGCACAGACAACGGCGCAACCCGCTGTAACCCAGCCAGGAATGCGGCTGAGAGGCAGGCGGCCTTCGGCAGATTTTGCACCAATCCATAATCCCGCGATCCAAACCCACTGCCATGAAAAGAGGTTGAACGCGCCCGACTCCTGCAGCGGTATGGGGAGGTGCGTGAGATGCACGATGTACGAATTGATTGCGGAACGCAGGCCGAACTGCGCGAGTGCCCAGACGATAAGGCTGACGGCGATAACGCGACTCCACCCAAAGCGCAGGGCGGCGGAGAGCAGCAGCGGCGTCGCCGCAAGGAAAATGACATAGAGGGGCAAGATGTCGAGCAGAGGTGGACAGTAAATCAGCAACAGGGAACCGAGCACGGCGACCGCAGGATGTGCGAGATAAAAATTGAGCAGATTCAAAAGTGCGGTGCGGTGCGTGACCACGGCAAGGCGCGCGGCGAGTGTAAAGGCAAGCGCAAGCAGGATGACGTGGTAGCCGTAAATCTTAAGCGCGCGGCGCCACAGCTTTACGCGCAGTGCCTGCCCATCGACCATTGCCTGGCGGATATAAAGACGGGCTACCAACAGGCCAGAGAGAAAAACAAATCCCTCGGCGGACGAGACAAAGCCGAAGGGCTGGTTCACCAAACCGCTAAAACGCGTCGGCAGATGCGTGAGCGTCATCCACACGAGGAACAGACCGCGCAGAGCGTCCAGCTCCGGCATGCGGGATAACTTTGGAAGGTGTATCTTGCTGAGGCTATTCAAAGACTGTTCAATCCTGCTTCTTAGTTGGAATTACGACCGGAACCGGCTGCAACCCTGGAGGAGTTCCACTCATCATTCGACGCAGGAGCGGAGCAGAACGCGTCCCCGAAACGGAGTTTTTCTTGTGATCGGTCGCAAAGCATTCACGGCAAAGGAAGTGTGGAGAGAAAGGTTCGCCGGGATTATGTTGCGGAAGATGTTGGTCCACTCGATCGAGCACTTAAGGAGTACTCGATCGAATGGACGCAGCTTAGATGCGACTAAAGAGCGACGGTGACGGCCTTGGTCTCGGTGTAATTGCGGATAACTTCTTCGCCCATCTCGCGGCCCCAACCGGATTGTTTATATCCGCCGAAGGGCAAGGAGGCGTCGAATACGTTATGGCAATTAATCCAGACCGTGCCTGCACGAATTCGCTTCGCCATCTTATGAGCGGTACTCAGATCGTTCGTCCAGATGCTCGAGGCAAGTCCGTAGATCGACTCATTCGCCTGTTGCGCGATAGCGTCGAGGTCGGCGTCAGAAAATGACTGGGCGCAGACAACCGGGCCAAAGATTTCTTCGCTGACAACCTTCATCCGGGGATTAGTGTTCGTCAGCACTGTCGGTTGAACGAAGTAGCCCCGGTCGCCGCCGACGCCGCCACCCACTGAGACCTTCGCACCCTGGTCGACACCGGACCGAATGTAGCTGGTGACGCGCTGGAACTGCTCTTCGCTGACCAGCGGACCCATCTCACAGGAGGGATCGAGACCGGGCGCTAATTTGATTCCGGAGGCAATCTTGCTGACGCCTTCCACCACGCGGTCGTAGATGCGCTCGTGCACGAAGAGCCGTGAACCCGCGCAGCAGCATTGACCGTGATTGAAGAAGATGGCTCCAGCAGTTCCGGCGATTGCTTTTTCAACATCCGCATCCGGGAAGACGATTGCCGGACTCTTGCCGCCGAGTTCGAGTGTGACCTTCTTGAGATTTCCAGCGGCAGCCTTGACGATCAGCCGGCCAACCTCGTTCGATCCTGTAAACGCGATCTTGTCCACGCCATCATGTGCGGCCAGCGGAGCGCCAGCGCCCTCGCCGAAACCGGTAAGCACGTTGACGACACCTTCGGGGAATCCCGCTTCGTGGATTAGCTGCGCGAGACGCAAGCCGGTAAGTGGAGTTTGTTCGGCGAGCTTAAGGATGACGCAGCAACCTGCAGCCAGCGCAGGAGCCAATTTCCATGCGGCCATCAGTAGTGGGAAATTCCAGGGAATAATTTGCGCGACAACGCCGATCGGCTCCCGCAGCGTGTAGGAATGGAAGTCGCCGGGGAAGGAGAGGGAGAGGGTCGAACCGGTGATCTTGGTAGCCCATCCACCCATGTAGCGAAACATGTCTACTGCAAGCGGAACGTCGGCGGCGCGCGCTACGCTGAGAGGCTTGCCGTTATCGATCGATTCGAGTTCAGCGAATTCTTCAAGATTTTCTTCCAACAGGTCGGCGAGCTTCCACATCATGCGGCCGCGGGCGGAGGGCGTCATACGGGGCCATGGGCCTTCATCGAAGGCGCGGCGGGCAGCGCGAACTGCTCTCTCGACATCTTCTGCTTCCGCTTCAGGAACGTGCGTGAGAATTTCGCCGGTAGCAGGGTTATAAACGGGAAAGGTCTTGCCTGAGGCCGCGGCCACGAATCGGCCGTCGACGAACATGCGTTGTGATTGGGTCAGGAAGTCAGCAGCATGTGCGCTGACCCGGGAATCAATGGGCAGGGTTGCCATGGGATTGCCTCCGGCGCAACCGGCGATTCAATTCGTGGCATAAGGGAATTCGCCGCGAATTCGAGTCCCGCGACTACAGTTTGCGGGACCACATACCGGTAACTGCACGCCGAGAGATACGCTAACACCGTAGCAGAAGGACTGACTAGGGCCGAGTTCATTCCGCAGGCAAATGGCGGGAGAAATATAGCTTCCTCCCGACAGGGATCAATCTGAATTCTCGCTCAGCCCTTGCTGCGGTCGGTAAACCGGAAGAAGAGCGACTGCTTGGCCACGGGCTCGGCGAGTTCGTTGAGAGATGCCATCTGCGCCTGGTTCAGCGGAGTGAAGTCACGAGCAATCTGCACGTTCTCCTCAAGCTGCGCAATATTGTCGCAGCCAATGATCACCGTGCTCACTGGATGAGAAAGTGTGAAATAGACGGCCTGTCGCATGTTCATCACGCCGGGGCGCGTCGCAATTGCTGAGCCTTCCCACGAATGTTGCTGCTGCTCAAGTGAGGGAGGATTCCACGACGCGAGCAGCCGGCCGCGTGCCGGCACCTTCATGCCGATGATGCCCATCTGCTTTTCGACCGCTAAAGGCAGCAGATGTTCGGAGAAACTGTGGATATGCGCGTCTGCCGCATTGATGGCCATCAGGATTGTGTCAAACGGATAGCGATTGATGGCGTCCATCAAGGCCTCAGGCCGGTAGTGTCCCGTGACTCCCAGGTAGCGCACCACCTTTTGCTGCTTCATCTCGAGGAGCGCCTCCATGGCCCCGCCTTTGGCGAAAACCGCATCAACGTCTTCGGACAGGCCAATGTCATGCAACTGCCAGAGATCCACATGATCCGTGTTCAACAATTGCAGTGACTTCTCGATCATGCGCATGGAGCCATCGCGGGTACGCTCCTTGGTTTTGGTGGCGAGAAATGCTTCCTGCCTCCGTGACTTCATTACGCGGCCGACATACTGCTCGCTCCAGCGGTCCGGGCCGCCATAGATGGAAGACGTGTCGATGTAGTTGACGCCCAGATCGAGCGCGCGTTCGATGATCGGCACTGCCGCGTCAAAATTGTTGGGGTGCTCAAGGGCAGCCTGTCCGCCGAGACTGAAGATGCCGACCTTGTATCCCGTTTTGCCGAGGTTGCGCGTGGGCATGGAAGCCAGGGTCTTGGGATTCGCCGGCAGGGCGGGAAGCGTGGCGCTGGCTGCGCTGGACGACAGGGCAGCTTGCGTCAAAAAGCCTGCGGCTACGGCACCGCCGGTCTTAAGAAAATTCCGGCGTCCTGGAGAACTCGGCTGCTTCATGGTGTAAACCTCTGTTTTGTCGAGGAGATTGCTACGCGCCAATTGTACCGCTCCAGCGGATTGGCGGAGACGATGAGCGGCTTGAGCCGAAATCCACCGCGCGCGAGTCCTCCCCGTGAAGCCGACTATACGGCGTATAGCCGGATGGTATACGATGTATACCTATGAACGAGAAGGCGACACAGGAGCGCATTGCGGAGGCTGCTCTTTCCATCCTTGAGAGGGAAGGGCCGAACGCGGTTAGCATGCGGCGCGTGGCAGAGACGGCAGGCATTACGGCGATGGCGATCTACCATCACTTTCAAAACAAGGAAGCTCTGCTTGACTTCGTGACCGACCGGGAGTTCTCAAAGTTTCTTGCATACATTGAGAAGCGTCCGCAACGAGGAGCCATTGGGACTCGAATGATAGGTGCGATGCAGGCCTACGTCGATTATGCGTTTGATCGTCCACGAATTTTTGATTATGTGTTCGCGGAGGCTCGGCCGGGAGCTCGCCGCTATCCGGAAGACTTTCGCGCGCGACGCTCGCCCACTCTGAATCCCATCGCGGACCTTGTTGCCAAGGGCATGGAATCGGGATACCTGAAAAAAGACGATGTGTGGGAGGTTGCTCTCGAACTTTGGGCGCACACGCATGGGTACGTTGCGCTATATCGCGCGGGGCGGTTCACGCTTACGCAAGATGAGTTTTGTTCGTTGATGCAGCGTTCCTTAAAGAGGTTGATTCATGGACTCAAAGCTTAAGCGGTTTTATGTTGGATCGGCTGCAATCATCACGAGCGCGGTCGTCTATTTTTATGGGACCGGCTTGCATCCTCGTTGGTACCTGACGTGGATCGCGCCGCTTCCTGTCATGATTTTTGCACTTCGCAGTTCGCGGCGATGGGCGGCTGTAGCGGCGTTCCTCGCTTTCAGCTTGGGCGGATTGAATATGCTGCACTATTACCGTGTGGTGACTCCTCTCTTCGTCACCCTGCTGATCTTGCTTGTTCCTTCCGCAGTTCTCGCAGGCATTGTGTTTGTCTTTTCGAGCTTTGCAAAACGCGGGCAACTGGTGAAGGCGACATTCGCTGTTCCAGTGTTGTGGGTGGCTGTGGAATATTTGTCGGAGACAATATCGCCGCACAGCACCTTCGGCAATCTCGCTTACACGCAGATGGATTTACTTCCGGTGCTCCAAATCGTATCCATCACGGGGATCTGGAGTATTTCCTTTTTGCTGTTCCTTTTCCCGGCAAGCATCGCGGCAATCACTGCACCCAAGGTTCGGCCTGGGCAGAAGACTGTTATCGCACTTTCGATGTTGGGTATCCTGTGCGGCGTTCTGATTTTCGGATTGCATCGGCTGCATACCGATGCCGGCGGGAAAAACGTGACCGTGGGATTGATTGCAACAGACGCCACGCTGTTTGCGCGCGGCCCTGCCGCGGTGGAGCTGGTGCGGGAGTATGCCGCGCAAGTGCCTTCGCTTGCGGCTAACGGCGCGGAGGTCATCGTAATCCCTGAAAAGATTGGCGGGTTCGGCGAAGCTGAAGTTGCTGCGTCAGATGGCATACTCGAGGAGGCTGCGAAGTCGAATCAGGTGACAATTGTCGCGGGCCTGCAGCATCTTCCAAACTTGAATGAGCTGAGAATCTATGGACCCAACGGCCGCTTCGAAGCTGCATATGAGAAGCACCACATGCTACCTGCGTTTGAGGCGGACCTGCTGCCGGGAAAAGCACGCGTGAACATGGACATGCCCAGCGGTAGATGGGGTTTCACAATCTGCAAGGATATGGATTTTCCAAAACTCTCGCGCGAGTACGGGCGAGACGGCGCGGGACTGCTGATTGTTCCGGCGTGGGATTTTGTCGAGGATGGATGGCTGCATGGGCGCATGGCAATACTACGCGGCGTGGAAAGCGGCTTCAGCATTGCTCGCGCGCCCAAGCAGGGAATTCTTGCCGTCACCGACAGTCGCGGTCGCGTGATTGCTGAGCAGCAAACCGGGCAGTCGACTTTCGACAGTGTGGTGGCGACGGTGCATGTCGCGAACCAGCGAACTTTCTATGCGAGAAAAGGGGACTGGTTCGCCTGGCTGGACATTATGTTTGCTGTGCTGCTACTGCTTTCAATTAGGGTATGGCGTCGGAGCGCCGTTCTGGCCCCAATGGTGGAACGCACGACGAAGTGAGCAATTCACCCATTGATCAGGGTCATCATATTCGCAGTGTAGCGTTCGCCCGCAGCGGCATCGAGTGGAAAGACTTCACTCAATTGCCTGAGCTGATCCGATGGCAGTTCAATATCAACAGCGGCAATATTCTCTTCGAGGTACTTGCGCCGCTTCGTTCCCGGAATCGGCACAAGGTCATCGCCCTGCGCGAGCAGCCACGCGAGCGCCAACTGACTCGCCGTGTGTCCACTTTGAGCGGCAAGCTTCTTGACCTGTGCAACCAGTTCCAGGTTCTTTTGGAAGTTCTCGCCCTGAAAACGCGGGTTGTTGCGCCGGAAATCATCTGCGTCAAAGTCGTCGGGGCTCTTGAAGGTTCCTGCGAGAAATCCGCGGCCCAGCGGGCTGTAGGGCACAAAACCGATGCCTAGTTTTCGGCAGGTGGGCAGCACACTCGCTTCAGGATCGCGCGTCCACAGGGAATACTCTGTTTGCACTGCCGTGATGGGATGAACTTTGTGGGCGCGCTCAATTGTTCCCGGCGATGCTTCTGACAATCCGATGTGGCGAATCTTTCCTTCGCCGACGAGTTCTGCAAGTGCCGCTATCGTGTCCTCGATGGGAGTTTTGGGATCGACGCGATGCTGATAGTAAAGATCAATCGAATCGACTTGAAGCCGTTTCAGACTGGCTTCAATCGCGCGGCGAATATAGTCGCGGCTGCCGTTCACGCCACGTGTCTTCGGGTTGTTCGGATCGCGCACAATTCCAAACTTGGTGGCCAGGAACACCTGGTCGCGTTTGCCCCGGATGGCCTTGCCGACCAGTTCTTCATTCGTGAAGGGGCCATAGATATCGGCGGTGTCCAGGAAGTTGATGCCCATCTCGATAGCACGGTGAATGGTGGCGGTTGACTCGGCGTCGTCGCGTCCGGAATAGAACTCGCTCATGCCCATGCAACCGAGGCCGATTGCCGAAACGACCGGGCCATTCTTACCTAATTTGCGTGTCTTCATTTTGGGATCATCCTTCGCCGATTGTGGAGAACGTTTAGCGTAGACCCTTACAGGTTGAGCACATCTGGCTTTTCTGAGATTCTTACCTTCACTTCACTGAAATTCAACACACACAAGGAAGATGCTCAAATGAACTCTCACACTTCCAGGGGAACTACTTTTTCCATTGTCGCCATTCGTGTGCGCAATCGCGCGCTGCTCTATCGCCTGGTGCTGGTGTGGCTCTTCCTGATTGCAATTTCTGCAAATGGAATTGCACAAACGGCGATGCGTTCTATTGTGTTCATGACAGATTTCGATACCAGGGACGACGCCGTCGGGATATGCCGCGGGGTGATGGAGGGGGTCGCGCCGGGGGTGCGCATCTTTGACATCACGCACCAGGTGACTCCGTTTGATATTCGACAGGGAGCGAGATATCTCGCCGGCTCGGCGCCGTATTTTCCGAAGAACGCGGTTTTTGTGGTCGTGATCGACCCCGGGGTGGGGAGCACGCGCAAAGCAATCATCGCCAAGTCCATGACAGGACAGTACTTCGTACTGCCGGATAACGGGCTGCTGACGCCGTTTCTGGAGAGGGGGGAGATTGCTGCGGCTCGCGAGATTACGAATCCTGACTGGATGATCGGGTCGAAGCTGTCGTCGACCTTTCATGGACGGGATATTTTCTCGCCGGCGGGAGCGCATCTCGCGCGAGGAGATGATTGGACAAAGGCGGGGCCGGCGCTCGAAGTTGCTCATTTGGTGAGGATCGATCTGCCTGTGGCAACCATTGATTCTGCGGGCTTGCACGGGCAAGTGATTGGTACAGATGGACCTTTCGGGAACCTGGTGCTGGATGTGCCGGGGGAGGTGTTTTTTCAGTTGGGATATCGGCTGGGGGATGAAGTTCCCGTTACGCTTGGCGGGCAAGTCTATTATTTTCCGCTAGTTAAGACCTTCAGTGATGTCGCGGAAGGGAAGCCTTTGTTCTTTATCGACTCGCGGGGAAGATTGGCTATCGGGTTGAATCAAAAGAACTTCGCGGAGACTTACAAGATTACGCCGCCGGTGAATCTGCTGATTCCGCGCAAACCGTAAATGCGGCAAAATGTGGCCGATGTTACTGCAAACAAATAGTTTATAGGCGTTATTCGGCATGTACGCTAGAGCGTTAAAATGACGAGCTTTTGCATGTTTTGTTGGGGCTAGATTGCCGAATTTTGGAGCCTCGGTGGGCAAAATCACGACGGCGAATTTTCTGAAAAAAAGTTGGCGCAAAATTCGCAGTGTTTCCGTATCTAGTCTTGCGGCGATCGAGCGGAGGGCGAAACCGACACAATTCTTTACAAAGTTGGATCCGCGTTACCCGCGTCTTATGTTGCAAGGGCCCCTTCTACATTTCCCCCAAGGAGAAGAGGAATGGACAAGCGAACAACTTCGAAGATGAGAACGTGCGCGATGGTGCTTGGCGGTTTGCTGGCATTGGTGCCGCTGATGGCGGTGAAGGTGGGCGATACCGCACCGGACTTCAAGGGCACGGACAGCAACGGCAAGACACAGTCCCTGGATGAGTATCGTGGACGGTACGTGGTATTGGAGTGGCACAACCACGATTGCCCATTTACCAGAAAGCATTATGAGAGCGGCAATATGCAGTCGCTGCAGAAACTGTGGACGGGGAAGGGCGTGGTGTGGCTGACGGTAATTTCGTCCGCGCCGGGTCAGGAAGGGTACATGACGCCTGCTGAAGAAAACAGCTACATGAAGAAAGTGGATGCGGTGCCGACGGCGACGATTCTGGATCCGACGGGCGTGATCGGCCGAGAGTACAACGCGAAGACGACGCCGGACATGTTCGTGATCAACCCGGAAGGCAAGCTGATTTATGCGGGTGCGATTGACGATCATCCCAGCACGAACAAGGGAGACATCAAGAATTCGAAGAACTACGTTTCCGAAGCACTGACAGAGGCGATGGCGGGCAAGCAGGTAGGGACAGCGGTGACACCTCCCTACGGCTGCTCCGTGAAGTACGCGGACTGACACCGCAAGGTAATGTGCACTCCGTGCAAATGACAGAGTCCGGAAAGCATGGAAAGCCATCGTGCCGGCTTCTCGCGCTTCCGCAAATTTTGGAAATCCCCTCTGGGGTGTCACACATTTCAACGGCTTCGGTTACTAGATCAAGTACTAGAAACACGGCAGAGACAAAAGCAGATGCTCATGTCGGGGCAGTGGCGCGGCGCGAATTTGTGATGGATGTTCCCGGTCCGGGATGAAACGGATTTTTCGGTACACTCTCGGTATGGGAAATCTGGACGGCAAGAGGGTATTGGTTGCGGGTGCGAGCCGGGGCATTGGACTGGCGATTGCGACGGCGATTGCGGCTGAAGGCGCAAAGGTGATCCTGGCGGCGCGCAGCGTGGAAGCGCTGGATGCGGCTGCGGCAAAGTTGAACGGCGAAGCCGTGGCGCTGGATGTGACCGACGACGCTTCCATTGAAAAGGCAGCGAAGGCTGCGGGCGAGATCGATGTGCTGGTGAACGTAGCGGGGATGAACATCCGCAAGCCGTTTGAGGATTTCACACGCGACGAGATTGAAAAGATTCTCGACACAAATTTAGTAGGGCTGATGCGGCTGACCCAAATTGTTGGCCGTGACATGATTGCTCGCAAAAAGGGCGGCAAGATCGTGAACATCGGCAGCCTGACTTCGTTGATCGGGCTTCCGTATGTATCGATTTACGGCGCGTCCAAGGGAGCGATTGCGCAATGGACGCGATGCCTTGCGGCGGAGTGGGGCAAGTACGATATCCAGGTGAACTGCATTGCTCCGGGGTTCATTATTACTGACCTGAACCGCGAGATGTGGCAGTCGGAGGAGCTGCAGAACTGGCTGAAGGCGAATCAACCGAATCCGCGAATAGGAACGCCGGAAGATGTGAGCGGGCTGGCGGTCTTTCTCTCAGGCAAGCAGGCGGACTACATCACGGGACAGGTGATCGTGGTGGATGGCGGGCACACCGAGTCGGTTATGTGGCCTTTCGTGCCGGGAAAATAATTTGGCACTCTGAACGTTTCGCAGATCACGCTGAACGATCAGGGGGTCAGTCAATACAGTCGCTCGATATAGGTAAGGGCTGACAGGCCGAGATATGGCTGCCTTCGATAACGACTGAAGGTGACAAATGGGGGTCACACGACTGCTGGTGTCGTGTGCGCCCCTTTGGTTTGCGATCCTCGTATCCCATGTCTCAAACGCGAGACATGGGGCACCCGCATTTGTGACTTATTTCAGAACTGGGCCACCCGCCTGCCTTCGATAACAACCGAAGGTGACAAATGGAAGTCGCACGACTGCTGGTGTCGTGTGCGCCCCTTTGGTTTGCAATCCTCGTATCCCATGTCTCAAACGCGAGACATGGGGCACCCGCATTTGTGACTTATTTCAGAACTGGGCCACCCGCTGCCTTCGATAACAACCGAAGGTGACAAATGGAAGTCGCCCGACTGCTGGTGTCGTGTGCGCCCCTTTGGTTTGCAATCCTTGTATCCCATGTCTCAAACGCGAGACATGGGGCACCCGCATTTGTGACTTATTTCAGAACTGGGCCACCCGCCTGCCTTCGATAACAACCGAAGGTGACAAATGGAAGTCGCACGACTGCTGGTGTCGTGTGCGCCCCTTTGGTTTGCAATCCTCGTATCCCATGTCTCAAACGCGAGACATGGGGCACCCGCATTTGTGACTTATTTCAGAACTGGGCCACCCGCCAGTGAATGACAAGAAGTTTTCCTGTGGACTTTGGGAAAACGGTTGCTGCTACACAGCATGGAGATACTGTAAATTGCGCCCTTCTTTTGAGCGAGGCCGCGTGCTACTTACTATGTCAAGTTTTGCAGGCAGTCCTTTGATCTGAACCGTGCGGGACCGATAACGATAAATGCCGTTTGTGGAAGTTGGTTACGCTCGGCTCAGGAGCACCAATATTTGGTATCGATTGATACTTCATCGAATGGATTCGTCGTCGCGCTTCTGCTAATCTCGTCTGAAACGGCCCCTCGCTCTCACATCAAAGGGAGTGCAAAATGGACGGGACAACTGGACCGAAAGAGACCGCGAACACGCTAAGCGTGAACGTTTTTACCGCCCCGGGAAAGGCTATGGTCGGCGAGCGGCCAAGGCCCTTCGGCGAGCCGCTCGGCTTTGATCCGGCCACGTCGACGTTGATCTTCGGCGAGCACGACGCGGTACTGGTGGACGCCATGACCACGGTGGCTGAGGCCGAGGCGCTCGCGGACTGGATTGCGCTGCATAACCGCAACCTGGAGACCATCTATATAACGCATGCGCATTTCGACCACTTCTACGGTTTGAGCGTTCTGCTGGACCGTTTTCCAGGCGCTCGGGCGATCGCAACGCCGAAGACGATGGAGGGCATACAGATGTATTTGTCTCCCCCAGTGCAGCGGTTAGCCCGCCGAATGTTTCCTGGGCAAGTGCCCACGAAGTTGGTCGGACCTGAGCCCTATGAGGGCAACACCTTCACGCTTGAGGGCCACGAGTTGCGCATCATCGAGCAGGGCCGCACCGATTGTCCCGATTCGACGTCTCTATACGTTCCATCGATCGGTTTGATCGTCGCTGGCGACGTTGTGTACAACCAGTGCCGCATGTACGTCGGCGACACCACTCCCGAGAGCCGGCAGAATTGGATTGTGGCGTTGGACCGGTTAGCGGCGTTGAACCCGGCGATGGTTGTCGCCGGTCACAAGAAGCCCGGCGCGCCCGACTCGCCCTCGACGATCCAGGACACCAAGCGCTACCTGCAGGACTTCGATCGGCTGCAGAAAACTGCGACGTCCGAGCAGGAGCTGTTCGATCAGATGACGGAGCTATATCCGCATTGGGTAGCCAATCAGTCGTGGTTGATGTTCGGATTTCCGCAGTCATAAGCCAGATCAAGCGCGACGGGCCGCCCTTGCGCGCTTTGGGAAACAGTAAGGACAGACGGAACGCTCCCCAATTTCAATGAAAGGAACGTCCTGTCTGTCTCCAGTCTTAGTTCCGATTTCAGAGAGGAGAACAAGATGACAACAAAAGGAAAAGTCCTGGTATTAGTCTCGAGCGGTCGCGGTTTGCCCTTGAAGGATGGCAAGGTTTATACCGGCGCTGGCTACTACCTCAACGAACTGACGGTTCCGGTTCGCGCCCTGATGAAGGAGGGCTACGAAATCACCTTCGCCACCCCCAAAGGCAACACGCCCCAAGTGGATGTGCAATTCGGAGATCGCCGAGTTCTTCGGCGGGGACGAGGCCAGGCTGCAGGACTATCTGTTAGTTCCGCGACGGCCTGACTGGGCTGAGAGATCCAACTCGTATCGCGGATGTCATCGCATCGGGCCTGGATCAATATGACGCAGTTTTCGTCCCTGGCGGCCATGGCCCAATGATGGATCTTCTCGATGATCCCAACGCCGGCATAGTAATGAGACACTTTCATGCAACATCCAAGCCTACGGCAGTGCTCTGCCATGGCCCGATTTCACTCCTCTCGGCTCTTCCGAATTCGACGGAGTTCGTTGCCGCGCTGAGTGCGGGCGATGCCGCTGGAGCGCAGGCAAAGGCTAAAGGCTGGATCTATTCCGGATATAAGATGACTATCTTTTCGACGGCGGAAGAACAACAGCGGGAGCCGCTTGAGATTGGTGGCAAGGTTCTCTTCTACCCGGACTTCGCCTTGAAGTACTGCGGGCGGTGACGTAAGTGTGGTCGATCCATGGAAGAGCTACGTTCTTCAAGATCGCGAGTTGATCTCAGGTCAGAACCCGTTCTCTGATGAGGCGCTTCTAAAACTTCTTCTAGCAGGCACTCAACGGGAAGAAGAAGTGAGTCGTTAGGTGAGGGCTGGTTCCGTGGTTTCCCCTGCAGGTAAATTTATCCGAATTGGAGTCGTTAATGAGCAGCGTACAAATCGATCAGAAGAACTATGAGATGCCCCCGAAGGAGGGGATGAGCATCGCGCATTTTCTAACCGTGGGTGACATCAACCGATCGCTCGATTACTACGAAAAGGTCTTCGGCGCGCGCATTCTGAGCAGAGGCGACGGCAACGCGCCGGGGTACCTTCAGCTCGCGAATATCTGGATGATTTTGAACGTGGGTGGCGGGCCCGACACCGGACAAGCCGACGGTATCGCTCAGCGTTCCTGACCCGAACCACATCAACAGCTTTATGAATTTCCGAGTTGCGGATATTCAAGCGTGCTATGAACTATGGAAGAGTCGAGGCGCGGAGTTCATCACGGAGCCGATCCCCAAGTACGGCGAGATTCGCTGCTACATCCGCGATCCTGACGGATATATTATCGAGGTCGGACAGAGCACCGACCAGACGTACGGTTGAGGCTCGGCCCAGAAAAAGCATTCTCATCGGAGTGGGGAAGATACGGCATCCAGGCGAACTGCATTGTGATAGAAGATAATTGCTCCGCGTACCTGGGCTGGAGTGGGAACGATGCACGACAGCCGGGAGCCGAACGCCGTTCCTGAAAATTGGCCGCTATGCGAGGATCTGCAGCTCGATTCGAATTCGCAGTGCTTCTTTTGATGGTGAGCGCGGCCGCATCGCTTGGCGCGCAAGTGGCGTCAACCTCCGCAGCAAGCTGGAAGTTCGCTGTGTCGGGCGACTCTCGTAACTGCGGCGACATCGTAATGCCGGCGATCGCCCAGGGAGTTCGTCGCGACGGAGCGTCTTTCTATTGGCACCTGGGAGACTATCGGGCCATCTACACCTTCGACGAAGATTACCTTCACACCCACCCTGGTTCCGCCATCAGCGATTATTTTGCCGCTGCATGGCCTGACTTCATTCAACACCAATTGCAACCGTTCGGAGACTTGCCGGTGTTCCTTCAGTTGGGAAACCACGAGCAGATTGCTCCCATGTCGAGAGCACAGTACATTGCTCAGTTTGCGGACTGGCTGAACCAACCGGTTGTTCAGCGGCAGCGACTGGCCGACAACCCCAACGACCACATGGTGAAGACCTACTATCACTGGATTGAGCGTGGGGTTGATTTCATCAGCATGGATAATGCCTCGCCGGAGCAGTTCGATGCGGGCCAGATGACATGGTTCCAAGGTGTGCTGGCGAACGATGCAAAGGACAGCTCGATTCGGAGTGTTGTACTGGGCATGCATGCGTCTCTACCCGACGGTTTGTCTGCCGGCCACAGCATGAACGACTCCCCGCAGGAGGAACGCAGCGGGCGGATCGTCTATGCGCAGCTGGTGGCCTTCAGGCACAGCACCCGGAAGAATGTTTACGTGCTGGCAAGCCATGCGCACCTGGTGATGAACAACGTTTACGCCACCGCCTGCCATGCCGACGGCGAGGTGTTACCCGGGTGGGTAATTGGCTCTGCCGGCGCCGTGCGTCACCGACTTCCCGTGGATCACGCCGCCTCCACCATTGCCATGACGGATGTTTACGGATACCTGCTGGCAACAGTTGCGCCGGACGGAAGCATGACCTTCGACTACAAGGAAGTGAAAGAAGCAGATGTGCCGGCAAGCGTGGTGAAGGAGTTCTCAGGCGAACAGGTGAGCTGGTGTTTTACGCAAAACAAATCAGCCTACACTCCGGCCGGCGCGGTGTGCGCTGCGGATCGCAGTCCGCAAAGCCATTGAACCGTTGTAATGGTGGCAACGCCCACTGCTTTAGCCAACACATGCGGTGTTGTCAGACGCTGAGGTTGATGGTTCCTCCGTCGAGGGGATAGTTGACGCCGGTGACGAAGCCGGCCTCGTCGGAGCAGAGGTAGAGGGCGAGTGCGGCGACTTCCTCCGGCTCGCCCATGCGGCCGATGGGTTGTGCGCGCGAGAGCGTCTCCATCATCTCGGCTTCCTTGCCGGGATAATTTTTCGCTACGTACGCATCTACGAACGGTGTGTGAATGCGCGCCGGAGAGATGGCGTTGCAGCGGATGTTGTAGTCGAGATAATCCTTGGCAACGGAGTAGGTCATGGCGAGCACCGCGCCCTTGGACATGGAATATCCAAAGCGGCTGGAGAGCCCGACCATGGCGGCGATGGAGGCCAAGTTGAGGATGACGCCTCCCTTGCGCGCCTTCATCGAAGGCAGGCAGGCCTGCATGCAGTGGAAGTAGCCTTTCACGTTGACGTCGAAGATGCGCTGGAAGTCGGCGGAGGTGGCCGACTCCAATGTGCCGATCTGCGCGATGCCTGCGTTGTTGACGAGGATGTCGATGGGCGCGATGGAGTGGACGAGCGTTTCCACCTCGGTGAGCGAGGAAACGTCGCAGGTGTGCGCTTCGGCAATGTTTCCATCAGCGGCAATTTCAGCGGCGAGCAAGTCGGCGGCGGCGGGGTCGAGATCGACGATGTGAACGCGCGCTCCGTGAGCGGCGAAGAGGGTGGAAATGGCTTTGCCGATACCGCTTGCGCCGCCGGTAATGATGGCGGATTTGCCGCTGAGATCGAAAGTATTCAAGAGAGGCGAATTCAAAAGAGACTCCTAGGATTGATCGGGTGAGGAAAGTTGGGAATTGATGGAGGAAGAAAGTGCGGGCTCAGCGGACGAAGTAGTTGCGGCTTCGCCAGCTTTGAGCGCGGCCTCGCCCGCCTGCAGCACGCGCAGAATCGCCTCCGTATCGTAGACACTTCCACCCCAGCTTCCGCCGCCGATGGATTGCAGCGCGGCCCAGAGGCGCGTGTCGTCGGGCAGTGCGGGATCGGGAGCGAGGCCGGGGTAGATGTCGCGCTCGTTCAGTACGCGGGCGGCTTCGTTGGGAGTGAGCGGAGCGCCGCTTGCTCCGATGAAATTGACGGAGCCGATGTGGCGATTGCGATCGATGATGATTTCAAGGATGTCGCCTTCGCGCACCTTGCCGAGCGGTCCTCCGGCGAGGGCTTCCGGGGAGACGTGTCCGATGCAGGCTCCGGTGGATACGCCGCTGAAGCGGCCATCGGTGAGGAGCGCGATGTGCTTGCCGCCATCGAGATGTTTGAGGGCGGAGGTGAGTTGGTAAGTCTCCTCCATGCCGGAGCCGATGGGGCCACGGCCCATGAGGACGAGGATGTCGCCGGGCACGATTTCGCCGCGCTTGATGGCGGCGATGCCTGCGGTCTCGCTGGTAAAGACGCGGGCCGGCCCGGTCTTGCGGTAGACGCCGTCGTCATCGACGACAGTGGGATCGATGGAGGTGCTCTTGATCACTGATCCTTCGGGGGCGAGGTTGCCGGTAGGGAAGCAGACGGTCGGAGTCCAGCCGGCACGGCGCGCGGCTTCGGGTGAGGCGATGACGTCGTCGGGATTAATATCGTCGAGCACCTGCAGGCGTTCGCGCAGGTAGGTGCGGCGCTGGGAGGTCTGCCACCAGTCAAGGACATCGTCGAGCGTTTCTCCGGTGACGGTGAGGACGCGGGTGTCGAGCAGCTCAAGGCGGCGCAGGTGAAGCATGACCTCGGGGACTGCTCCGGCGAGAAAGACCTGCACGGTGGGGTGATTGCGCGGCCCGTTGGGGAGCGCGTCGACGATGCGCGGAACCTGGGAGTTGACGGCGGTCCAATCGGCCACGGTGGGGCGGCGGAGACCAGCAGCGTGGGCGACGGCCGTGAGATGCATGATGACGTTGGTGGATCCGCCAAACGCGGCGTGAACGACCATGGCGTTGCGGATGGAGGCGTCGGTGAGGATGTCGCGGGAGCGAAGGCCGCGGCGAGCGAGTTCAAGAACGGCGCGGGCGGAACGGGTGGCCATCTCCAGCCAGATGGGCTGGCCCGAGGGCGAAAGCGCGGAGTGGGGCAGCGCCATGCCGAGGGCTTCGGCGACCACCTGCGAGGTGGCGGCGGTGCCGAGGAACTGGCAGCCTCCCCCGGGCGATGCGCAGGCGCGGCAACCCATCTCGGCGGCTTCCTGCAGGCTGATTTTTCCGTGGGCAAAGCGGACGCCGATGGTCTGAACTTTTCCTGCGTCCTCGCCTTCGGTGGGCATGAGGGTGACGCCACCGGGCACGAGCACGGACGGCAGATCGCGGCTTCCGGCGAGCGCCATCATCATCGCGGGCAGTCCCTTGTCGCAGGTGGCCACGCCGAGAACGCCTCGGCGCGTGGGCAGCGAGCGGATGAGGCGGCGAAGAACGATGGCGGCATCGTTGCGATAGGGAAGGCTGTCGAACATTCCAGTAGTACCCTGGGTGCGGCCATCGCAGGGGTCGGTGCAGAAGGCGGCGAAGGGAACTGCTTTGGAGGCTTTGAGCTCCGTGGCGGCGGCGGCGACGAGCAGGTTCACTTCCCAATGGCCGGTGTGGTAGCCAAGGGCGACGGGGAGCCGTCGGGGGCGCGCAAGCCTCCGTGGGTGCTGAGGATGAGGTAGTCAGGGCCGGCGGTGAGGGCGGGCTCCCACCCCATGCCAGCGTTTTGCGAGAGTCCGAAAAGATCGCCGGAGGGCCGCTGCCGAAGCATGTCCTCGGTGAGCGGAATGATGCCCTGGGGACCGGGAGCATGGGTGCGGACCTCGTACAGGCCGGGGTTGTCAGTGCTCATCAGGGCGGCTAGTTTCTCATTCATCCAGGGTCACCATTTGATAGCGGGATAATTTTGGGCGGTTGCTAGCGGAATCATCCTCACCGATTCCTATTGCGATAATTTTGATCTTCTACCGGGAAAAGTTCCAATGGGAAGCGTTTTCCCGGATGGCAGGAGAGCGGCGAACGAATTCCGTTGCGCATCAAGACTACCGCAGGCGCAGGATTTTGCGAGCGATTCCGGCGCAGAGATCGTCATACATGGAAGACTGACCGGGAGAGTGCCTGTAGTGATAGCCTTGAGGAAGAAATTCCGGCAGATGCCGGACCTGGCAGAGTGGCCTGAACAGTTAGGGAAAAGAAATATGACGAGAAACACGAACGTGCCGGGGAACGGGACGGAGAAGATCAAGTCAACGATCCTGTGCGGATTGCTGGCGACGGTGGTCGTTGTGGCGTGTACGGCGTGCAACGGATTCTTCGTGGATCCAGTGTTGACGTCGGTGCAGGTTGGTCCAGCAGGTGTGACGCTGCTGGTAGGCGCCACGCAGCAATACCAGGCGACAGGAACCTACAACGATGGCAGTGTGAAATCTCTTTCGTCGATTGTGTGGTCGTCGTCCCCAACTACTTCGGCGAGCATCAGTACGACGGGATTGGTAAAGGGAATCGCAGCAGGCGCGGTGACCATCACGGCGAGTTCCGGCACGGTGAGCGGCACGGCAACTCTGACGGTGCAGACGGCTCCGCTGCAGTCGATCTCGATTTCGCCGACAAATCCGACGAAGAGCTTGTCTTCCGGCGGCGTAACCCAGCAGTTCACGGCGACGGGTAAATATACAGACGGTACGTCGCAGGACATTACGTCGACGGTGACATGGACTTCGACCGTTCCAACGGTGGCCACGATTGATGCCTCCGGGCTTGCCACCGGAATTAAAGTGGGGACGACGAGTATTCAGGCAACGACGAGCAACATTGTTGGATTCACGAATATGAGCATCACGAATTAACTGGTGCTGGCCGGTGCTGGCCGCACGCCTCTTAGGCATCCACGCGAAGTTTCCTCCCACCCACCCTTCGCAGACAGCGCGAAGGATGGGGCACCCTCAATTGCTGGATGCGAGGGATCGTATTTTCAGTTCAGTACGAAAGCCGCGGCGCAACTACTTGATGACTGCGTTTGGCGGCAGGGCGATGATGGCGATGCGGAGTTGCGTCCACAGTGGCAACTGAGCGTTCTTGCCCTTCGAGGTCACGGTGCCGGAGTACGGATCCTTAATGGAGGAGTTCAAGGTCATGTCCGGTACGGATGAGTCCTTGAGGTCTTCACCGGCATGGCCGGGCTGGTCGTGGGTTGCGGGCAGGGAAGCCATGGGGACGCTGCGAGATGCTGCAGTGCCAGCCGGTGTTGCGGTTTGAGCACCCAAGGCTCTGGGTTCCTGGCGGGTGGTGCTTGCCGCGGCAGGAATGCCTTCAAGGTCCATATCGCGCTTCCCTGTAACCAGGTCGGGGCCTCCGACGGGAGGAGCGATGAGTCCCAGCAGGGTGACTTTCACGCGGATGGGCGGCTTGCCTTTTTGCACCAGTTCATCAAAGACCAGCACCAGTTTGGAGTCGCCTTTGTGCTCGGAGGGCTGCACTTCCAGTACGCGACCGGACAGGGTTGCGTCCTTGGGCATCAGAACGCCATCTGCGCATTGAATGTCTTCCATAAGCTTTGCGGTAACGGGATCTCCGGGTTTGGCGTTCTTCGCGTCCACCTTTTTATCCAGGCGCGCCTTGCCGGCCGCCATCTGCATCTGCCGGGTTACCACTTTTGGCGGAGGCTTGGGCGGATCGCTTTGCGCCTGCACTGCGATCGTGGTGAGCAGGATAAGAATGGGAGCGATTCTTCTCGGCGCCACGCATGTCATCGCTGAATACCTGCACGCTGAAATCTGTTCAGTTTCCGAACTGACATTCATGCATATTACGAGACTGGGGCAACAATCAAGCAATCCCTGCGATGATGGCAACTTTCACTGGATCAATCCCCATGAGGATGGGAAATCCAGACATGACGGCCATCGTCACAGGGAGTGCTGGTGATCGTTCGCCGCAGGGGCGATACCTACTTAATGACAGCATTGGGCGGAATGGGGATGATAGCGATCTGCAACTGCGTCCACAGCTCCAGTTTCGCGTTATGTCCTGTCGCAGTTATAGTGCCGGAATTCGGATCCTGGATGGTGCCGGTGAGCGTGACTCCGGGCACGGTAGAGTAATCCGGCTTCGGCGGCCCTTCATTCGGGAGAGTCTGGGGTGCGCGTATCTGGGGTGCAGGAGTATTTGCTCCAGAGGGACCGTTGCGTGCTCCACCCTGAGCCGCCGGCACGCCTTCCTGGTCGGTATCGCGGTTTCCGGTGGTTGTGTCCGGGCCCAGCACCGGGGGCGCGATCAGGCCCATCAAAGTCACCTTAACGGGGATGGGCGGCTTGCCCTTTACGACGACCTGGTCGAACAACAACACTAGTTTGGAATCGCTCTTGCTCTGCGAGGGCTGGACCTCGACAACGTGGCCGGTGAGCGTGGCGTCTTTGGGCAGCGTGGTGCCATCTTCACAGGCGATCGCATTCAGGAGATGCGCCGTAACCGTGTCTCCAACCTTGGCGTTCTTGGCATCCACTTTCTTATCCAGCCGCGCCACCCCGCCGGACATTTTCATTTGTTTTGTCTGTACCGGCGCTTGCGGTTTGGCCGCAGTTTGGGCCAGAACGCCCAACGATGCAGCCAGGGTAATAACCCCCACAACGGTTCTTGCTACTGCTACTCGTCCCATGTTGGTTTACCTGCCTTGCGGTGTGATTTCTGTGACCAAGAATATAGTGTGTTCCGGCCGAACTGTCAGACATTCTTTCGCGCCCGGTAGTTCTATCGGTGAGATGTTCGTGACCGGATTGCGAGGTGCTCAGGCGGGGTGGGGGAGGACGTAGAACCAGACGGCAAAGTAATGGAAGACGCTGCCCGCCAGCACGCAGACGTGCCAGATGCCGTGGAAGAAGGTTCTTTTGTCCATGGCGAAGAAGAAGACTCCCCCGGTGTAGCAGAGGCCGCCCGCCAGCAGCCATGCCGCGCCCTGCCAGGTGACGGCTCGGATCAAGGGGCCGGTGGCGAAGACGACGAGCCATCCCATTGCCACGTAGGCGATGGCGGAGAAGACGTGGAATCGCTCTACGGCGAAGGCTTTGAAGGTGACGCCCATCAGGGCGATCGTCCAGACGGCGGCGAAGAGGGTCCACCCGGTGCGGCCGTGCAGGGAAACGAGGGTAAACGGAGTATAGGTTCCGGCGATCAACAGGTAGATGGCGGAGTGGTCGAGGATCATGAGGACGTGGCGAGCGCGGGTGCGGATGAGGGAGTGGTAAAGGGTAGAGCAGACGTAGACCAGGATGAGGGTTGAACCGAAGACGGCGGAGCTGGCGACAAGGGTGGCGGTGCCTGTGGAGGATTTCCACAAAAGGACTACGGCTCCTGCGATGGCCAGCATGGCTCCCAGGCCATGTGTAACTGCGTTCGCGATGATGTCCCCAAGTCCCTGCTGGCTTTCCACCTCATAGAATAGACCTAAACGCGAGTGGGCAGGAGATGCGCCTGCAAGATACTTAAATTGAGGGATTTAGCGGAATTCTGCGAAGTGGGGTGGGGATCATATTATGAACATTGTCCTGGCATAAGCTCACGATTTTGCTATTGTTTTTTGGATAAAAAATACTTATAATTAGATGTTTGTGACACACCGGTTTGGCCGCCCTTTATACAGGCAGTTACCGTGCTACGTTCGAACGTCACTTTTACCCAAAAGGATGAAATTGTTCAAATGGCAAAGCGTCGAGGCAATCCTAACTGGGGAAAGCCGGAGCCTATTGGCCCGGTAGTTCCCACTGTAACTTCCTTTGAGCAGATCGTGAAAGAATTCAAGCTCACCCCAGATCAATACATCCGCTCCACCCGCCTCCGTGAATGGGCGCGCAGGAACAAGAACTCCAAGTACATCCCTGAAGCGCTTCTGGAAGCCTGGGGTTTTGAGATCGAATCTACTCTCTAGTTCCCATTCGATTTGGCAAAGTTTGAGACGCCGCTCCTAACCGGGCGGCGTTTTTGCGTTCCGTGGAACATTTCCGCCGCTTGTCGGATGGTGTGCCGGAACGCACTGGCGTTTCATCTCTGAAAGAATAAAATGGTGACCATGCACACGAGACCACCCTTTATCGACGTTCCGGGAGCCCTGGAAGAGTTCCGAGGGGGACGCATGATCGTGGTGGTGGACGACGAAGACCGCGAGAACGAGGGTGATCTGACGCTGGCGTCGGAGTTTGTGACTCCGGAAGCGATCAATTTTATGGCCACGCATGGCCGCGGACTTATTTGTCTGACGCTTACTGAGGAGCGCGCAGATTATCTGCGCCTGGGGCCGATGACGCAGCAGAACTCCTCGCGCTTTGGCACCGCATTTACGGAGAGTATTGAGGCGCGCGAAGGCGTGACCACGGGCATCTCGGCCTACGACCGGGCGCTGACGATCAAGGTGGCAATTGACTCCCGCTCGTCGGCGAACGACCTGGCTCGTCCCGGCCACGTATTTCCGCTGCGCGCGCGTCGCGGAGGCGTGCTGGTTCGCGCCGGGCAA
Source organism: uncultured Acidobacteriaceae bacterium (assembly GCA_963816335.1). Lineage (GTDB taxonomy): Bacteria > Acidobacteriota > Terriglobia > Terriglobales > Acidobacteriaceae > JANXZS01. The sequence goes on from CAWFKA010000005.1 coordinate 68,379, forward strand.
ACGGAGGCCTCGGTTGATCTGGCGCGGATGGCTGGGCTGATTCCTTCCGGCGTGATCTGCGAAATTATGAAGGCCGACGGCACCATGGCCCGTGTCCCCGACCTGATCGATTTCTGCAACGAGCATGGGCTACGGATTCTTACGGTTGCGGAGCTGATCCGCTATCGTCTGCAGCACGAGCGCTACATCTATCGTGTGGCGGAGAGCCTGCTGGAAACGGCATACGGCGAGTTTCGCATGATTGCTTACGAGAGCGAAGTGGACGGCGGCGAGAGCCATGTCGCCCTGGTGAAGGGCGATGTTGCGACCACCACAGATCCGGTGCTGGTGCGCGTGCACACCCGCTGCACCGAAGGCGACATTTTTTCGGCGTCGAGCTGCGATTGCTACTCCGTGATGCAGCGTTCGCTGAAGGCGATTGCCGAAGCAGGACGCGGCGCACTGGTCTATCTGCACAACACCAGCCGCGGATTCGAGATCGACCGCACCGTGCCGCAGCCACGCCTGGTATTTCACCGGGAGTTGCGCGCGCTGGAGCAGAGGGAAGAACGCAATCATCGCATCCTGCGGGCGGTGGGGCTGGGCGGCCAGATTCTTTCGGACCTGAACATTCGCAAGATCCGCCTGCTCTCGAATACGCCGACGCACATCCCGGCGCTGGAAGGATTCGACCTGGAGATCGTGGAGCAGATTCCGATTCCGGGCGAACTCGCCCGCAAGAAGACTCCGGACACGCATCAGCCTGTTTAGCGCAAGCAGAAATGCTTCGGTAAACTTACGTTCCAACTTTTCGCTCGTCGAAAGCTGCAATGAAGATAAGCCGGATGGTGTTGTGGTCTTCGTCGACGGCGCTCCTGTTTGTTGCCCCCGCGCTCGCGGCGGCGCAGGATAAGCCGCCTGGCACGGCTTCGCAGTACACCCATTCGATCAATGACTCGCCAACCTTTTCTCCCGACGGGAGGGAACTGGTTCTGATTACGGTGGTGGCTGGAAAGGAGCAGCTTTTCAGAATGGGGATCGACCGCTCCAATCCCATCCAGTTGACCCACGACGATGCGGACCATGAAGATCCTGCTTGGTCGCCGGATGGCCGCAAGGTCGCTTATGTCTCGATGAAGAGCGGACAGGAGCAGATCTTTCTCATGAATGCGGATGGTTCGGGGGCTGAGCCGCTGACACCGAGCGACGTGAAGACGATCCATCCCAACTGGGCGCCGGACAGCCGCAGCGTTGTGTACTGTACCGACGACGATCTGAAGCCTCCGAAGAAGAATGCTTCGGAGATCTATTCCATAGACCTCGAAAGCCGCAAGATTACGAAGTTGATCTCGGGTGGCGTAAATACCTATCCCGCGTGGTCTCCTGACGGAAAGATGCTGGCCTTTCGCCGTATGCTGGGTGAGCACAATTCTGAAGTGTTTCTTGCGAACAGGGATGGAAGCGGCGAGAAGAATCTAACGAACAATCCGGCGTTCGACGGGTGGCCGGCCTGGTCGCCGGATGGATCGAAGATTGCGTTTGCGTCCAATCGCGATGGCGGAAAGAATTACGAGATCTACATTATGAATCCGGATGGCAGTGCCGTGCAGAAGGTGGCAACGACCGAGGGAAGGGCGACCGATCCGCAGTGGTCGCGAGACGGCAAGCAAATCTACTTCCCCATCTGCAGGAAGAACGACACGGGCTTCGATTGCCAGATCTATTCCGCGACGGTGAACGCTGCTCAAAAGTAGTTACAGAATATTCACGGCCCTCGCAGCCAGCAGGACGATGGTGGCAAGCGAGATCAAGGACTGGACCATCATGAGTGCCTTCGCCCAACGCGACAGTGCGGCTGTGTCTGTTGGTGAGAGCGCGGTGCTGGTGTTGAACGCGATGAACAAATAGTCGACAAAGTTTGGACGCCAGCCGGAAGCGTCGGTCTTCGATTTTAAGTTGTGTTGCAGGGTCATCTGGGGGAAGAGGAATGCGCCATCGGAATGCACCTCGCGCAACATGCGCTTGTGCGGGCCGCCTCCATCCAGCCGCCAATACCACAAGGCGAACACAAGGATATTTGTCAGCCACAGTGAACCTGCTGATCGCAGCAGGTCGATTGGCGCCTCCTTATGCTGCGGCAGAGCGCGAACCAGCATAATCAGCGACAGGATGAGTGCCAGGGTGACCACGCTGCTCAAGGCATAGCCGAGAACCTGGTTTGCCGCATATTGCCGGATGCGATGTGTAACAACAGCGGGCACACTTAGCACCACGACAACAGCCAGCAGCAGCCAGTCCGGTCCCACGGTGAGCGCAGGTGGCAGCGAAAGATGCAGACCGCCGACCGCAACGAGCGCCACCAGTGCAGGCCAGCGCGGTTCAACTCCATAGACCTTCGGTTTGGAAACAGAGGAAATCGCCACGCCATTTCTCAGATGAAGCACCACCAGTGTGCCATCTCTTTCAGCGGGGCGCATCTTTCGCTGTCGCGCACGGGCGAAAGATGCAATCGCGAGAGGGGCGGGAAGCGCGGCCAGGATCACCTATTCTCCTCAGGTGACCTGGCGCTGGCAGGGAATGCGAAAGGCCATTGCGCCTTAAGTTCCGGAGCGGCGCAGTTACGCTGATTGATCCAAGTCGGGAGATACGGAATCCTGCTTCCAGACATATAGGTAGTCCGCGTCGCTGGAAGTAGCTACTTCAATTTTCAATTGCCGGGTCGCGCGGTTGAGAGCCGAGCGGATATTTTCCTTTGTATCCGGTAGCTCGGACAGGGGGATCTTCAGGGCGGATCCTCCGTGCAATTGGTGAAGGTCGCTCAGAATCTGCGTGATGATGGCCTTATGTTTTCCGTCTCTGCCCTTCGGAACATCAACCTGCTGAATGGATTGGAAGTTCATCGGATTCGTTTGAACCGAATTCTTGGCCATCTGAATTTCCCTCCCACTAATCTAAGATGCAAATCGAATTTATAACGTAGCGTTAAACTAACGCAAAAGTACCATAAGGTAAAGGCCGCGAAGAATGCCATAAAATTTTCGGGGCCCTAAGGAAGGGATGTGGAAGGTCTCGGGAAATCCTGTCCATATTCGCATTCCAAAAGAGTTAGCCCGTATCACTGGAACGGTGCTAGCTTGATATTGAGGTAACCGTAATGACCGCAGCTTTGAACTTTTCCACAACCCCCCTCTCAAAAGTGCCGTCCGCGGAATTATCGAGGCATGGAATTCAAGACAGGCCAGTCGTACTGGTGGTGGATGACGAGGCTGTAGTAGCGGATTCGCTTTCGTTGATTCTGAATCAATTCGGGTTCGCAAGCATGACCGCATACAATTCGGTGGCTGCGCTGGAGATCGCTGCGGTGATTCCACCGGAATTACTGATCTGCGAACTTGCTTTGCCGCGAATGAACGGCTTCGACCTTGCGAAGAAGATTACGGCGATCGCTCCGGACTGCAATGTTGTGCTGCTTTCCGGCCGTGCGCCTTCCGCTCACCTTGCAGAAACATCCAGCAACAGGAATTACGAATTCGTCTTCCTGAGCAAGCCTTTCCATCCAACCGTATTGCTGGACGCGATTGCGGAACCGTTGAAGAAACGAAGCCAGGGATTTAGAACTCACATTGTGGCCAGCGAGGACATTGCCTAACGAAGCTGAGTGGCACTTATTCGCCGGCCTTCGCTTCCTCCATCAGGGCGGGCAGAGGTAGAACGCGATCGAAGCCGCGACTCTTCAAGTCCTCGATCAATTTTTCCATCGTGCTAAACACGATGCCGTACATGCCCACCTCTTCCGCACCGCGAACATTCACCGGTTTGTCATCCAGGAACAAGGCCTGATTTGGTTCGACGCCCAGTTTGTCCAGCGTGTGCAGATAAATTTCCGGATTCGGCTTGAGGATTCCAAGCTCATACGACCAGGTGCAATGGTCGTAGTTCTGGAGCCACGTGAACTTCTCAAGCATTGCCTTCACCATCTCGTCGCCGATGTTGGAGAGGATTCCAATCTTGAACCCCGCGGCGCGGATCTGCTGCGACCATGCGAGCACAGGCTCATTCAGGGACATCCACATTTGCGCGTCCAGCTTTAGAAGGCGGGACAACTGATCGGGCGAGAAGGTGAGGCCCGCATCCCGGGCGACCTTCTCCCAGAAAGTGGTGCCACCCCAGATGCCGATGTCGTAGTCTTCGCGGTTGGCCCAGTAATACTGATCGAAGAGATCCCGTGACAGGCCGGTAATCTCCACAAGGCCGCCGTGCGCGACTTTCTCGGGCGGCTTGCTGAGCACCATTCCATAGTCAAAAACAACCGCGCGAAGATCCATGAAATACTCCAGTAAGAAATGATCTGATCTGTACCTCATTATTATGCGGGAGCGACCCGGTGGCGAGCGGCCTCTCCTCTTGAAAAAGCCCTTAATGAGACAATCTCCCATTCCGTTCTCCCGTCGAACTACGTGGGACATGACAGAAACGCCGCTTGCGCGAGCACTGCGAGAGCACATTGCGGCGGGGCGGCCTCTCATGGATCTGACTGCGTCAAATCCCACGCACTGTGGATTTACATACGACGCCGAACGGCTGCTGGGTCCCCTCGCAGATGCTGCGGCCATGAGCTACGAGCCTATTCCCAGGGGGATGCTCTCGGCGCGCGAGGCGGTGTGCCGGTATTACGCAGACCTGAATATCCAGCTAAAGCCCTCGCAGATCTTTCTTACGACGAGTACCAGCGAGGCCTACAGCTTTCTGTTCCGGCTGGTCTGCGACAGCGGAGACGAGGTGCTGATCGCGCAGCCGAGCTATCCGCTCTTCGACTTTCTGGCTACGCTGGATGACGTTCGCCTGGTGCCTTATTCGCTGGTCTACGACCATGGTTGGCAGATCGACGTCGCCTCCCTGCGCGGACAGATCACGGCGCGAACGCGCGCGATTGTCGTGGTCAATCCCAACAATCCAACCGGGCACTACACCAAGCCCTGGGAACGGGCCGAGCTGGAAGAGCTGTGCCGGGAGTTTGGCCTGGCACTGATTGTGGATGAAGTTTTTCTCGATTATCCGTTTAGCGGATCGGGTGAGAACGGGGAATTCAGCTTCGCGTCTGGTGAGGCCCCGGTTCCTACTTTTGTGCTGAGCGGACTGAGCAAGGTTGCCGGACTTCCGCAGATGAAGGCGGCCTGGATTGCGTGCCTTGGGCCGGAGGGTGAGCGGCGGCAGGCGGAAGCGCGGCTGGAGATTGTGGCCGACACCTTCCTCTCGATGAACGCTCCCATTCAGTACGCGCTGCCGTCGTGGCTGGAGTCGAGGCAGGGAATCCAGGGGGAAATCAGGGAGCGAGTGAGGGAGAACCTGGCGGTGCTGGACGAATTGCTCGCCCGGAACTCGCTGGTTTCGCGACTGGAAGTGGAGGCGGGATGGTACGTGGTGGTGCGCATTCCGGCTATAAAAGGGGATGATGAAACCGCTCTGGAGCTGCTAAATCGTGGTGTTTCGGTGCATCCTGGATACTATTTTGGGTTTCCTGGAGCGGGATGGCTGGTGGTGAGCCTACTCTGCACAAAACAAATGTTTTACGACGGGATGGAACAAGTTTTGCAGCTGGTGCAGGAGAGGAACCAATAAAGATACTCCCTGCCAGGAATCGTTAAAGTAAAATATTCAATATCCGGTTGAAGTATATGGTTTATTTCAAGTTAATGGATGGCAACTATTTCTTGCAATAATGTAATGCATTCACAATTATAGGGTAAGCATCATTGAAGGAAGGGGTTAGTCATCTTTTCAACGCTGATTTTAGTGTTGGAACCATGTCCAGGTATTACTTCAGTTTCTGGCGGTAAGCTGATGATTTTATTGTGAATAGATTCGATTATTTTGCGAGAATCTCCTCCTGGAAGGTCCGTTCTGCCGATGGATCCGGCAAATAATGTGTCTCCCGCCAACAAAATCTTTTCCGCAGGCATATAGAGACAAACGCTGCCCTCTGTATGTCCCGGCGTATGAAGGACTTGCGCGGGGTGGTTGGAAAGTCCGACGATCAGTCCATCCTCCAGGCTGACATCGGGAGCGGCTACTTCCGGGGGAGCGACTCCCAGCCATCCGGCCTGCGCATCCATCATCTTAAGCAAAGGTAAGTCACGCTCATTCAATAGGATAGGCGCGCCCGTGAGACGCTTGAGGCGTAGCGCTCCGCCCACATGATCGATGTGCGCATGGGTGACAATGATCTGTTTCAGCGTCAATTTATGTGCGTTTATGCGCGCAAGAATGCGAGGTATTTCCTCTCCAGGATCGATTACGACGGCTTCGAGGGTGTTCTCGTCGCCGAGGATTGTGCAGTTGCATTGCAGTGGGCCGACAGGAAAGGTTTCGCGGATCATGGGACAATTTTACGGCTTATTTCACCTGGACAGGAGTTATGGGGCTGATTTCGAGGTGCTAGGATTTTGCCATGGCAGCGAGACGGGAATGGACGGAATGGCACCTGACGCCGCGGGGCTGGGAGCGCGGCGCGATGAGAACGCAGGGCAAGAACAACTGGAAGGACGACCCCGAGGACCGGGTGCTCAGCTTTGTGTGTAAGGAAGAGGAGACGACGTCTTCCGGAGTGACGGATTCGACGGAAGAGACCTGGCGCTCCAAAACTGCCACGGATATTGATGACCTGCTGGCGAAGCACGGTCCTTGCCCGAAGACGCTTTAGGTGGTTGAGCGGCGCGCTGCGGGCCATCAGGACTTGAAGTATTTGCGTAGCGGCTCCCAGTAGCGGATGGGCCAGCCTTCGTTGAGGTGTCCCCAATCGGGGTTCCTGAGTTCGGTGAGTCAGCAGAGGCCAAGGTTTGTTGCAGGGCGGTGACTCTGAAGATCAAGTGCGCAGTGACGACCTTGAAGATCCGGCACGCATGAACAAGACGGGCAGCTCATCGCGAGCTGCCCGTCTTGTTCAGATTGCGGAGTGATGCAGACTGTCGTAATTACTGCGTGACTACGATTGCTGGTGGCTTCCAGGTGCCATCTCCCGGAGGCAGGATCGACGGTGGAGTTTCCTTCGGCCAATAAAGACGCATGACCATGTAGATGGGGCCGTTGGGAGCAGGTAGCCAATTGGCTTTCTTGTCTGCTGAAGGAGCGTCCTTCTGAATGTAAATCGTCAACGAGCCATCAGGATTCTTCTTCATGCCGGGCAACATCGGGGAGTTGATGAGGTAGCGGTTGATGGGATTCTTGATGAGCAGTTGTGTCTTTCCGTCGTACATGGTGATAGACCAAAAGGCATTCACCGGCGGCAATTCTCCGGCGGGGAACGTGACAGTGTAGTCGTGCATGCTTCCGTCGAGCGGCTGGTTGGAGCCGTCTTTGCGCGTCAACGGATACATGGCTTCGGCCGGGCTGTTGCCGTAGATCCCGGCAAGGGCGGCGCCAGCACGTAGCAACCAGTCACCGTTATAGAACGCGCGATCGCCGAATGAAGCGCTAATGCTCCAGCCATTCACGACCTTACCCATGCTGTCCGATTTGCTCTTGATGGCGTCGAAGCCTTCCTTCACTCCGAGTGCTTCCTCGGCCTTATCCGTGTCAGAAAGGCTTGCCACGTCGAAGGGCTTGCCCGGACCAATTCCGACGGTTGCGAAGCTGGCTCGCAATTCTTTCTCCTCCGGCGGTTCCGGGCAAAACTGCAGGACGAAGTTGAGAAACTTGGGAAAGGGCAGCTTCATATCGTCTTTGGTGAAGACGGGCCAGTCGATTGCGGGCGGAGCGGGCGGCGCAGGCTGCTTGAGGAATTGGGAGAGAGGCAGAACTTTGTAGCCAGCCTGGATCTTTTTAACATTTGGCATATCGCCGGCGCCGAAAAGCTGCGTGCGATATAGGCCTATTGCGATTTGTGTCGCCGTGGGAAAAACCTTCTTGATCCCGGCGGGAGTTTCGCCCTTGTAGTCCGGTCCGGCGACCATGTAGCAACCAGCGTCGTTCCCGGTTGTGCGGCTACCGATGTAGCCATAGTTGAAGGTGTACATATCGATCAACTGCACGGAGTAGTACCGCTTTTTCTCGATAGCGGGCACGCAAAGCACGATCGGCTCGGCTCGCAGATCCATCGTCACGAAGGAATATGGAGTATCGCTGTTCGGTGTGACGACGGCCGTGTCAGCCGGTGAAAAGACACGGGCTTCGTTATAGATCTGGTTAAAGGGGCCCTTGTATTGGCCAGAATTTTTGTCGACGTTGAACTCGTAGATGGTGCCATAGTTCACCACCAAGGGGAATCCGTAGATGTAGGCCTGCTTGTACACGTCCTTGTGAGAGACGGCCTCGCGCACCGGGCCCGGCTTCTCGCTGCATCCGGCCAAACCAACCGCTAAGGTGGCGAGAGCGATGAAGGAGAGTGCGGTTTTCTGGGCCAGCTTGATGCTGGACTTTGTAAATGGATCGACCTTCGCATGCATTTTGTAAGAGCCTCCACTGTATTTACGCCTAGGTATCATCATTTTTTCGTGCTATCGGCGCAACAAGAAACGACGGGGACGCGGGACGCCATTGTTGCGCCGGTTGAGGAATGACTACGAGATCGCGCCAATGAAGTCCCGTGTGCAAAATTCAAGAAATGTTCAACTCCGGTTCAAGGGATGTTGAACTCCCGGCGACGCTCCGGCCTCTAGGATGGCTAAGTTCTGGCTGGTTCAAAGGGAGGAAATTTTGCTCATGAAGAAGTTCTCGATTACTGTGCTCACCATCGCCACAGTGGCGATTACAACCGTGTCCAGCGGCCTGGCGCAAGTTGCACTGATTGCCAAGGGAACGCTGACGGGCAGTTCCACAGGCAGCTATGCAGATTTGTCCGGTCTGAAGGGAACGCTGGAAAACGGCGTACCTGCCAATCTTCTTGGCGGTCTGGGATCGGGCCTGGCGTATGCTTCCGGGGATGAATTCCTGGCGCTTCCAGATCGCGGGCCGAACGCAGTGAGCTACGATGCGGCAATCGATGACACGGTGAGTTACATCGATCGCTTCCATACGGTGCGCATGCACCTGCGGCCGAGCAGCGGAGGGACGCTGCCCTTTACGATTGCGCCCGAGCTGCGATCGACGACGTTGCTGAGCAGCATTCCACCGCTGGTGTATGGATCGGGAGCAGGCCTGGGCGTGGGGCCAGGAGCACCGAGCCAGAACTGGCGATTTGCGCATTACTTTACTGGTCGCTCAGACAATTTCGATCCGGCTCGCGACTCGGGCAACGCCCAGAACGCACGCTACGACCCGGAGAGCATTCGCGTTTCGAATGATGGGCTGAGCGTTTTCATTTCCGATGAGTATGGCCCTTACGTTTATCAGTTCGCGCGATTCGGCGGATACAGGCTGCGCACCTTCCATCTACCGGAGAAATTCTTTGTCACCACTTTGAGTTCGCAAGGCGCGGTGGAGATTGCGAACAACTCGGCGGGCAGAGTGGCAAACAAAGGCATGGAGGGTCTGGCGATTACTCCAGACGGGCGAACGCTGGTGGGCATTCTGCAGAACGCGCTGATCCAGGATGCAGCGGAAGGCGGTGATGCCGCAAAGATGCTGCGCATTGTGACGATCGATATTCGGTCGGGCCGCACCACGCATGAGTACGCGTATTTGCTGACCACGGGATCGGGCGTGAGCGACATTGTGGCGTTGAACAATCACGAGCTGCTGGTGGATGAGCGGGACGGGAAGGGATTAGGCGACGGCAGCAAGGCAAAGGTGAAGCAGATTTTCAAGATCGATCTGCGGAACGCCGTGGATGTGAGCAGCATGAATGGGACAGCGGCGGCCAGCAATGCAGTGCCGAAGACGCTCTTTCTGGACCTGGTTGCCGTGCTGACAGCCAACGGTATGACGACGGACCAGATTCCGGCAAAGATTGAAGGACTGGCGTTCGGCCCGGATGTGGGGTGCGCGAAGGGCAAGATGCATACGCTGTGGGTGGCGAACGATAACGACTTCCTGCAGGATTTGAATGGACCAAACACAAATCCAAATCAGTTTTTTGTGTTTGGATTCACGGATGCAGATCTTGGCGGCTCATTGTTTGTTCCGCAGCAGGGGTTGGATTCGAGACGCTAACATCTGAGGTTGAACACGTGTGTGCCTAGGGATTCCGGAAGAGTGTCCGGGGTCTTCAGGCACACGCCGTTTTCGACGTTGCGATTCGAGAGGATCGAGCATTGCGGGGACAGCGTCTGATCATTCCTGTGTCGATGTGAAGAATCGACGAAGTTCTGATGCTAACTGTTCAGGTTTGCCGTCGTTGTCCGAACTCAAGTGGTCGAGTCCCTGCAATTCAACACGTCGTAAATGGGGCAGCACCGTGCTTAAGCCGTCGAGTGAGACACGCAGAAAGGCCGGGCTCTTGCTGCCGCCAAGCATGTCCGGTTTCGTCAGTCACCGTCCACGGACGAATCTCTACGCAGCGCCCGACGATTCCGTCGCGCCTTTTCTCGGCAAATGGAAGCTCGACCCTGCGCACAGCCGCCTCACCGACCAGATGAAAGTTGAGGCCGCCGGTCCAAATAAATACAACCTCATCTTTTCAGGAGACAACGTCGAAACCGTTGTGGCCGACGGCACGGACCAGCCCGGCCTATTTGATAGCACCGTCGCCATCATCGTGCAGGACGCCAACAACTGGAAGGTGGTTCGCAAATCTAAAGGGCGCATCACCATCACCGGTCTCTGGCAACTTTCTCCCGACGGCAAAACATTAACTGACAACTTCACCGGCCATCACGCGAATGGCACGACAACTAACCTGCACTACATTTATCAGCGAATAGCCGGGACGTCGGGCTTTACAGGCACTTGGGAAAGCACCACCGAGGACGTGAACACTCCTTCCGTACTTGAGATCAGTCCTTTCCAGGACCACGGGCTTTCCTTTACCAACTCTGTTCAGACAACTCAGAGTCTCGAGTTTGATGGCAAGGACTATCCTGGCTCCGGGCCTGACGTGCCGGCGGGTTACGCCTCCTCGGGGCATCGCATCAACGAGCGCACGGTTGAAGGCATCGACAAGCTCAACGACAAGATGCTCTATACCCAGCAGATTGAGGTTTCCACAAACGGCAAGACGCTCACCATGATGGTGCACATACCCGGCCGCGACAAGCCCGACATCGTGGTCTACGACCGCGAGTAGATGCCCTCTAATGCCAGTTCTTGACCATCGGCCAAACTTGGGGAAGAGAGCCTTTCAATCCACGGCAATAGAAAACGTCTCCACGCTCGCGAGGCATGGAATACGGGTGGGAAACGTGTGCGCGCCTTTCCACGTGCTCGTAAAGATTCTCCAACTGGGAGATCATCTCAGTTGCTGAAACCGAAACTCCTAGTCGCTTGGACTATCTGGAGGGAGCAAGCAGACGGCCGCGTTCTTCGTTAAGTTCGGTGTGACTTCCGGTTGTAAGCAGCTTGTCCAGCACTGGTGCAGTTGCACGCTTCGTTTCAATGAAGTCCACGCCTTCAACCGTCAGGGTGAAATCCGAGTTATCCGCCTTGCTGATATACCTCTTGTTCGACAGATACCAGGTCGTAAAGTCAAGATAATCGCGTGGGAATCCCATTCGCTCTTCGATTTCGGTGAGAGATACTTGAGGGCGATTGGGATACATACGTCGACGGTAATAGAGGATCGCAAGTACCGCGAGTCGGCGGTTCAGGTCACCCTCCCCCTCATCCATGAAATCAACCGTGCTCGACATCGGATTTTGAATCGTAGCTCGACGCGTCGCTCGCTGCGCATCGTATTCAGATCTTCGATTAGGATCCGAGAGGACTTTGTAGGCCGACGTTAGTCGGGTGAATTTTTCCAGATTCCCCGTTCCCAAGATGTCAGGATGATACCGAGCCGCCAAAAACCGGTAGACACGATGAATCGTCTCCTGGGTAGCCTGAGGGCTAATCTCCATGAATTCGTAGTAGTCCGGGATCTCCGTTTTAAGCATTTGTGGCTTGAACCTCTGTGGAAATCAGGTATGGCTCTTGACCCGAATCGGCCAGACCACCTCCCGCTGATTACAGAAGCGTGGACCGCGCACAGCATGCACTCTCCGAGCGTAGGATTGCAAAGCCAACCGCGCCATACCATTTTTGTCGTAGACCCGAACCCCCAACGACACTCCGGCCTCTCCCGATGAAGGACAACTAGCCTCGCCCGTCACCCCCGCCGATCCCGCCAAAGGACGTCTGGCTGCGTCTTCAAGATCCTCAAGCGTTTTTGCGCATGAGAAAAGGCAGGCCTGTGGCCTGCCTTTGGTGAAGCGGAGACCGGATGCTACTTGCCGGACTTTGCCGGAGCCGAGGTCGTGGTGCCTTCGAGGACGGAATTTGAGCCGCCGTGCTGACGGGCCATGAGAATCGTCAGGCTGATGGAAGTGATGGTGAAGAGAATTGCGGACCAGGTGGTAAGCCGGGTGAGCAGGTTGGCTGCGCCGCGAGGCCCGAAGGCCGTCTGCGATCCCTGGCCGCCGAAAGCACCGGCGAGATCCGCGCTCTTGCCCTGCTGCAGCAGGACGACACCAATCAGGAAGAAGCGAGACGATAATGTGCATCACGATCACGAAGTAGAGAAGGAAATTCATGGGTATTCTTGAAGACCTCTGCCGGAAGAGTTGTTCCGGGAAATGGGTGGGTTATTCGAATGGTGCGGAAGAGGGGACTTGAACCCCTATGAGCTTTCGCCCGCTAGCACCTCAAGCTAGTGCGTCTGCCAATTTCGCCACTTCCGCATTGCATGGAACGATCCGTTGTTGAGTATACCAAAGCAACTCGCAGAATCCAAAAGCGCTCAGGCGGATTGCGGTGCAGGAGCAGGTGCCGCGGGGAGGATCTCCATGCGGCGGATCAATCCATCCTCAATGAAGTAGACGTGTTGCACCATTTGATCGAGGAGAACAGATCCATCGAGCCCGCGCACGACCTGGTGGACGACCACGGTGGTTTGATTGCGATCGCCGGTGTGGAAGCTGACCGGGTCAACGCGGGGATTGATCATGTTCCATTGCCGCGTCCAATAATCGCGCACGCCCCGGTGACCGTGGACGCGGCCACCTTCCATGCCGTTGGGCCAGTCGACATCATCGTGCATAGTGGCTAGCACGGCATCAATCTCGCGAGCGTTGAATGCGCGATAGGCCTCGGTGAGCAGTTTGACCGGGTCGGACATATTTTTCATCTTGAATCGCGAACGTTCCTATGCCGAGTTGCCCAGGTGGAAGATGGGGTTGACGCCGGGCGCGCGGCCCAGCAGCGCCTGCTTCTCGGCAGGGTCGAGCGGTTTGTAGTTCTGCGCCACATCCATTGCCAGGCGGAAATACTGCTCATCGCCGGGAGGCACGGCGGCGGTGATGGGGTGGCCCAGCGTCCAGCGCAGGCCGAGCGATGCTTCCTGCGGATAGCCCGCGGGCTGGTACCAGCATTTGGGCTGCGGATGGGTCTTGGCCTGGTCCGCGGCCCACGTAGTTTTCGCCATGCCTTTGAGGGCGAGGATGCCCATATTTTTCTCGCGGGCACGCTCGAGGACCTGCGGACCGAAGTTGGCGCGCGAGAAGAGCACCCAGTTGACGGGGAACAAGATGGTGTCGAAGGGATAGCGATCGATGGCGGAGAGAGCGGTCTCGACGGAGTGCGCGGAGAATCCGATGAAGCGGACTTTGCCTTCCTTGCGCGCGGCCTCAAAGGCTTCCATCGCGCCGCCGGGACCGAGCACCTGGTCGAGGTCCTTCATCTTGGTGAGGGCGTGAAACTGGTAGAGGTCGACGTGATCGGTCTTGAGCAGCTTGAGGGATGTTTCCAGATCTTTGGTCGCGCCGTCGCGGTCGCGCGCATCGGTCTTGCAGGCGAGGAAACTATTCTTGCGATAGGGCGCGAGCGCGGGGCCGAGGCGCTCCTGCGCGTTGCCGTAGCTGGGCGCAACGTCGAAGTAATTGATGCCGCGATCCACTGCTTCCGCAACGATGTTGGTGGCCTGGCTGGGGTCGACATTCATGACGACGATGCCGCCCATGCCGATGATGGACAGAGCTCTCTCCCGTTTTGCCCGAGAGCCCTGCGGGCGATGGGCTGACCGCTGCTTGTGGCAGCATTTGCCGCCGAAACACCGTGGACCGTAGCCGCTCCTGCGGCGGCGAGCGCGCTTTGCTTCAGGAAATCACGTCTCTCCATCTTGGCACCTCTGTGGGTATTTTGCGCAGATCGGACGGCACGCTGTCTTGCGCATGCCGGAACGCGTTCCCACGTACTGCCAAGCATTTGCGACGTGGCGAAAACGGTGAGGGCTGGATGACTTACGGCCTAGAAATGTTCGAGAAGGGAAGCGAATCCGTTGAGTTCGAGGAAGCGCTGCCCGGCGGGCGCGGGATTGACCACTTCATGTTCAAGCATCCAGGTGTGGGGATGATGCACCAACACTGCGTGCAGGCCGGCGGCGAGCGCGGGATTGATATCGGAGCGCGGACTGTTGCCGATCATCCACGTGCTCTCGCGCGATAGGTTGTGGCGATCGCAGACTTCGATGTAGGACGCGGGATCTTTTTCGTGCGGAATTTCCACGGCTCGAAAATATTCGGCAATGCCGGAACGGGCAAGCTTGTCGGACTGCTCTTCCTTGTTGCCCTTGGTCATGAGGATAAGATGATGGCGCGACGCCAGCGCGGGAAGAGAGTCGCGGACGCCTTCGAGCAATTCAATTTCCTGATCGGCGATCGCCTGCGCAAAGCTGAGGATCTGCTGGTGTTTTTCGTCGGTGATGGGTTCGGTGCTTAGCGTCTCAAAACAGGCGACCAGCGAGCGTCGAAAGCTGGAGAGGCCGTAGCCGTGAGTTCGAATGGTCTCGCGTTCGGCGCGATTCAATTGCTCACGCACCTCTTCGCGGCTAGTACGCGTGGTGATTGAGATAGGCGATAAAAGAGGCGATAGCCTGTTCGAAATAGATGTTGTTTTCCCAGAGCGTATCGTCGGCGTCGATGAGCAGGGTTTGCGGCGGAAAGGAGGGTCGATCGGAAAGGCTCATGGAATTATCAGGATACCCCAGCTATGGTCGCGGAGCTTCTGCCCGGCTCGATGTGACGATAGTCACTTCCCTGTATGGGCCACGACGAAAACTGCACTCTCGGGGGATTTACTGGATTAAAATATACCTATAACAATTTCATTAAAGCTGAATTGAGTTCCTACTTCGCTGAGCATTTTGGTTCTCTGCATTGGAGTGCTGCCATGGTACGTGTGAATCGTCCGCCGGACGGTATTCGTAGTGTTATTCATAACTATCTTCTCTTTTCATCCGGAGTTGTTCGTCGACAAGTTCAGCGGTTTGAGGACGAGGCTGGATCAAAAGCCTTCGCGAAAAGCACTGAACTATCAAGCGACCTTTACCGTGGAGATATTGAAGCTCTGGTTGTTGAAAGTTGCGTTCGAGATACTGCTGATGGATTCAGAAGAGATGGTGGATGAGTTTGAGAACATCTTCGGTCTCGGCGGCGAGTGCGATGAGGACGAGAGAATCACGCGACTGAGCTATCGTGGCGCCTTCCGCATCTATCGCAGCCTGGACTGGTACGAGCCCGATACCAATATAGGAAAAGTCAATGCACGGCTGACGGCACTCGCGACTGCTCTCGATCAGAGTGAATCCGGTGAAGTGGAGTTCACATCGCTCCATGAACTGCATCTGCTGGCGTCAGAGTTTGTGATATCGGATTACGTGCGGTCGTGTCTCGCCCTCGAGGCGCTGGTGCCCGAATCGACGATGGTGCAATAAGGAGAGTCGCGCGGAGACACATGCGACGTTCCTGCTGCTGCAGGGATTTTCTTGTGGAGTTACTGAATGGTGGCGCGGGGCAGGGAAGAGGCTGATCCGAAGGCCGCCAGGACTGCTTCCATCCGGCTGGAGACGCCCAGCTTTTCAAACATGCGGAACAGATGATTTTTGACGGTGTGCTCGCTTACGCGCAGCGACACCGCGATTTCCTTGTTGCTGTAGCCTTCTGCCAGCAGCATGAGGACTTCCTGTTCGCGCTTGCTAAGGCGAGCTTCAGCCTCGGCGGTTACGACGGGCGTGCGCTTGATCTGCGAGAGCGTTTCCACCAGGTATTGAAGTTGCAGACTGTTGGCCCAGATCTGGCCGTTGTCGATCTGGCGAACGGCTTTGGCCAGCATTTCAAAATCGGACTCAGGATAGGCCATGATGCCGCGCGCTCCGGACTGGAAGGCCTTGACGACGTCCTCGCGTTCCAGGCTGTCGGCAAGGAGCAGGGAACGGGTCTCGGGGTGGAAGCGGGCTAGCTGCTGGATGGCGGCGAGGCCGCTGCGGGGGGAATCATTCAGATTTTCCCGGACGATGGCTACCTGGGCATGATGGTCTGAGGCGATTTTGAGCAGATCGGGTGGCGTGGTAGCGTAACCTACAAGGCGGAATTCTGAGTTGCGCGATAGCGCGCGACCCAGCACTTCGCATCCTGACTGATTACTGTCCGCAATGACAATCCTGGTAGGGAGATTTCCCATCCTGACCCGACTTTTCTTGCTAGAATTTCGCCCTGGAGAGGCCCCAAAGGTGGACCGAAGAACGCCCTGTTTCGAACTAAGTCGCATTATTGCAGTTGTATAAGCGGACGAAACTACCACGAAAGATATTTGACTAACACTTGGTAGCAGGGGTGGAGTGGATTTCACACGGTGTGGTGGAGTGAATTTCTCGTTATTGCTGCGAGGGTGATGCAAACTGAATCGAAAATTCCTGCATCCAATGGGAAGTGCTCCCTCTTAGAGGACCCTGTCGTCCCGTGTGTCGGGAGTACGTCGTTCCAAAAGCTTTTCCACATTACAATCTGCCGGGGGACTAAATGTCTGAATTGCTGGACTTTACATCGCAGCGTGCGACGCTCGACGAAGAGGTAGTGAGCATCGCGGTTATCGGCTCGGGATATGTCGGCCTGGTGGCGGCGGCATGTTTCGCTGAGCTTGGACACAACGTAATCTGCGTGGACAACAACTCCGAACGGGTTAGCTCTCTTCAGGAGGGCGAGGTTCCGATTCACGAAGACATGCTGCCGGAGTTGCTGAAGAAGCACAACGGCACTCGACTGTTCTTCACCGTGAATCTTGGCGACGCGGTACGGAAATCCCAAGTCATCTTCATCGCTGTCGGAACGCCTTCCACGGAGAATGGCGACGCCGACCTGTCGTACGTCGAGTCCGTTGCCGCGGAAATCGCGCACACGATGACGGAGTACAAGGTAATTGTCGAGAAGAGCACAGTGCCCGTGTACACGAGCGGCTGGATCGCTCGCATCATGGCGCGGAACCAGGTGCCGGTAGACCATTTTGATGTTGTATCGAATCCGGAATTCCTGCGTGAGGGGACCGCTGTCAGCGACTTTCTCCATCCCGACAGAATCGTAATCGGCACGCACAGCGATCGAGCCTTCGCACTTCTCCATCGCATCTATCAGCCTCTGACGTCCGGCGAGTACTACGGACAGGGCGGATGTGTGCCGGGAATGTGCACCACGGATTCTCCCGCTGTGCTGATTCGCACCGGCGCGGAAAGTGCCGAGTTGATCAAGCATGCCTCGAACGCGTTCCTGGCAATGAAGATCAGCTTTATCAACTGCGTGGCAAACATGTGCGAAGTGGCAAATGCGGACATCTCCGAAGTAGCGGCGGGGATGGGAAGCGATCACCGCATCGGGCGAAGCTTTTTATCCGCGGGCCTGGGCTACGGCGGATCCTGCTTCCCCAAGGATGTGAAGGCGTTTCGTTCTGTCGGTACGCAGATGGGACTCGATTTGCAGTTGCTGGCGGACGTGGAACGGATCAATAACAATCAGCAGATGCGTTTCCTGCAGAAGGTCCGCTCAGCGCTTTGGACCTTGCGCGGCAAGCATCTTGGGGTCCTCGGCCTTGCCTTCAAGGGTGGCACCGATGATATTCGCGAGTCCCCTGCGATCAGCATGGTAAAGGCATTCCTGAATGAAGGATGCACGGTCTCGGTCCACGATCCTGCGGCGATGGAAAATGCCCGGGACGAGTTCGACGGGAAAAACATCACGTTCGAAGAAGAAGCGCTTGATGTAGCGAACGGCGCAGACGCGCTGGTGATCCTCACGGACTGGGCAGAGTTTGCGCAGTTGGATTATGAAGAGATCAAGACGCGGTTGAAGTATCCGATCCTGCTGGACGGAAGAAATCTTCTCGATCCCAGGCGGATGGCGAGTCTGGGCTTTACCTATCTTTGCGTTGGGCGTCCCACGTACGCAGCCCAGACCAGGGAAGACGTTAAGGGGGCGGTGAGTTAAGTGCGAACACTGGTTACTGGAGCTGCCGGGTTTCTTGGTTCGCACCTGGTTGATTCTCTTTTAGGACAGGGACACAAGGTGGTTGGCGTGGACAACCTTGTCACCGGCAGCAAAGAGAATCTTGCGCATCTTGGATCCAACCCTGATTTTGAGTTTGTTCTTCAGGACATCACGTCACCGTTCGATGTGGGCGCGGTGGATTATGTTTTCAATCTCGCCAGCCCTGCCAGTCCGGTGGACTACATGGTTCACGGTATCGAGACGCTGTTGGTGGGCTCGTATGGCACACGTGAGGCTCTCGAGATTGCCAAGCGATACAACGCCGGTTTCCTGCATACCTCGACTTCGGAATGCTACGGCGATCCCCAGGTGCACCCGCAGCCGGAGAGTTATTGGGGGAACGTGAATCCGATCGGTCCTCGGTCGGTGTACGACGAGTCCAAGAGATTCTCTGAGGCTCTGATCATGGCGTATTACCGCTATCACGGGGTAAACACGCACATGGTGAGAATCTTCAACACGTATGGCCCGCGCCTGCAGATGAACGATGGGCGGGTGATTTCGAATTTTCTGACCCAGGCGCTGTCTGGGAACGATCTCACCATTTACGGTGACGGAAGCCAGACGCGCAGCTTTTGCTACGTCTCCGACCAGGTGGATGGAATTTTGCGGCTCTCCCAGAGCGATGAACATACGCCGGTGAACATTGGCAATCCGGAAGAGTTCACGATGCTGGAGTGTGCGGAAGAAATTCTCCGCCTCACCGGTTCGTCCAGCAAGATCACGTATCATCCGCTGCCGGCCGACGATCCCAAGCAGCGCAAGCCGGATATTACGAAGGCGAAGGCGATCCTGGGATGGACTCCCAAGATCAACCTGCGGGAAGGGCTTGCACTGACGATGCCCTGGTTTGCCGAGAGAATTGAGAAGGGGCGCGCTGAGAACCCGGTGACCGTTAGGCTTACGGCTTCGTGAGTTCTTCCAGCAGAACCTTGGCCTTGGTCGCCAGCGTGGACGCACCATCGAGATCGTCCACGGTGAGAGCCTTTTTCGCCTGCTTGAGATAGGCGCGAATCTGAGTCGCCGTTTCCTGCTCGCTCGGGCTCAAAGTCCGCTTGATGTTGTTCAGACCCTGCTCCGTGGTATTGATCAGGTCGGATGTCTCGTGGCGTTTCTGTGAGCCTGCCCCACTCTCACCACTGGAAAGCTGACCGATAGGCGAAACTGCCGCTGGCTCGACGTTGGTTGCCTGCTCCGTGCCGGGAGTCGGTGGAGTGGGCGTATCAGCAGCCGGGGTGGCGGTTGTGTCGGTGGAGGGACCGCCGGCTTTGCAGCCGAGGGCTTTGGCGTTTTTGCAGTCGCGGAGCTGCTTGATTTGGACTTTTTGTGGGTTGACTGCTTCTTCTGAGGTGCCGGGTTCGGCGCAGGAACGACGTCGGGTTTTGTTGGCTCCGGAACCACTGGCGGAGTTTCTGTCTTCTCCGGGAATGGCGGCGGATAGAGCGCGCCTGCCTGTTCGGTGGCGGGCGCCTGCGCCTGGGGAGCCACTTTAACCTTTGCTTTTTTCTCCGCGCACCCTTGCGCCAAAGTCAAAACCAGGGCCGTTACAACGATCTTGCCCACTTGCCTCATCCCCGTGGCTCCTCGAAGGGCGCGGAGGTAGCCGCCAACTGGCCGCGCAGTCTTGCATCCGGGGGATTGCTCAGCGGTATCCGCAAAGTAAATGTCGTGCCTTCTCCTGGCACCGAGTCCACGTCCACACGACCATTATGCAACTGGATGATGCGGTATGTCATTGCAAGGCCGATACCACTGCCATCTTTTTTCGTTGTGAAGTAGAGATCGAAAATCTTCTCCATCAGTTCTTTGGGAATTCCTTCTCCCTGATCGCGCACGCTCAGCATCGCCGTGCGCCCATCCTCCACCAGCCTCACCTCGATCTGGCCGCCCTGGGACATGGACTGGGCGCCGTTCAAAACGACGTTCAGCAGGGCCTGGCGTACCAGGTCAGAGTCTATCTTTACCGTGACCGGGCGTTGTGGCACGACGCTGACCACGCGCACATCCCGGGTTTCAAGATCGGCGGAAGCGAGCATGAGCACTGAGGACACGACGCTGCGAAGATCGCTCTCCTGCAGTCGTAACTCGACCGGGCGGGAGAAATCTACCAGTGTCTGGACCACACGATCGAGCCGCTGGATTTCACTCTCGATGATCTCCAGGTGACGCAAGGCCTTGGCGTCGGAGCTGTCCAGCTTGTTCCGCAACAGTTCCAGATGCACGACGATGGCGTTGATGGGGTTTTTGACTTCGTGGCCGACGCCGGAGGTCAGCCGTCCAATCGCCGCCATGCGCCGTGAGAGTTCCAGTTCGCTCTCAATCTCTTCGACCGACTCCAGATCATGAAGCGTGAGCAGCGCCCCCAGGGCGTTGGCGGAGGCATGTTCGTCGTGGATGAAATCGATCGAAACCTCCAGGCGCCGGCCGGACTCGGTGCAAATCTCTTCCTGGACAAGCGCGATGCCGCCGTCGAACGCTTCGCGGACGGTACGGCCAAGCATGCTTTCGCGGTCGAAGATATCGTGGACCTCGGATCCGAGGATGGCGTCCCGGTCCTTCAGCAGAAACCGCTCGATCGAGGAGCTGACAAGAACGGCGCGGGCATCGCGGGTGAACAGCATGATGCCGTCCTGCAGGTTGGTGAGGATCTGGTCGAGGTTTTCCTTCAATGCGGAGAAGACTTCCTCAACATTGCGCATGCGGCGGCCGAGTCGCTCGATCTTGCTTGAGACCAGTACGACCGCATCGCCGGAGGAGCTGGAGGCCTCAAGCTCACCCGCCGTCTCCGCCTCCGCGCGGGTGAGTGCGTCAAGCCTCTCGCCAATCTCGGTGAGCGGTTGCAGGGCAAGATTTGCTACCAGCGCGGCTACCAGCAGAGAACTGCCAATAGCGATCCCGGTGAAAGTGAGTGCTGCGATCATCCACGGTTCGAAAAGGTTGCGCAGGAAGGTGGTGCGGACTCCTACGCGGACGGTGGCAAAAGGCTGGCCGTTGCGGTCCAGCGGCAGCACGACGTTGTACACACGGGGAGGCCCGAAGACCATGAGCAGCAGGGTTACGGAGCTGCCATCCCGCAGTGCCGTGTAGTCAGGTCGTGGGGGAAGCGCTTTGTCCCCAACGACAGGGTCAGAGCTAATAAGGGCGCGCCCATCGGAGTAAGCGACGGAAATGTCGAAGATCGTGGGTGAGTAGCGGATGACGGAGCTGATGAGGGAACTGAGCGCTTCGTCCTTGCGGAGCGTAGCCGAAACCGCCACCCGTTCCGCATCAGGGTCGTTCACGTTCGGTGGAGGGTTCTTCATCCCGGTTTCAATTGCGTGCCGGGTGGCAAACAGAACCTGGTGGGCAACCAGGTCGGTATTCAGGTCGGACTGCGCAACCTGCTGGCGGAGCAGTTCCGTGAGAAAGAGCAGCGAAAGCACGCTGACCACTACGAACACCAGGCCTGTAATCGCGAGGACGAGCTTTGTCTTCAGGCGCATGGCGCTACCCTTCGATCACTTCGCCACCCACGGAGGAGCCGCCGTATTCCTTCAGCTTGTTGTGGAGAGTTTTCAGGCTGATGGCCAGAATCTCCGCAGCTTTTGTCTTGTTATTGTGGGTAGATTCCAGCGTCTTCAAAATCAGGCGGCGCTCTGCCTCATCCACGGTGGTGCCCACTTCAAGAGAGACGCTGTTTGCCGGCTCGGTATCCTGCCGCGGCATGCGCACGCCCTTTCCGAAACTTGGCGGCAGATGCTGAGGGGTAAGGTATCCCTCGTTGCAGAGAATGACCGCACGCTCGATGGTATTGCGAAGCTCGCGCACATTGCCCGGCCAGTCATACATCATCAAACGCGCCAGCATTTCGCCATCTACGCCGCTCACGTTTCGCGAGTGCTTCTTGTTCATGTCGTTCAGGATGGATTCACAGAGCGCGGGGATATCATCCTTGTGCTCGCGCAGCGGAGGCATGTGGATG
Organism: uncultured Acidobacteriaceae bacterium; assembly: GCA_963816335.1. Lineage (GTDB taxonomy): Bacteria > Acidobacteriota > Terriglobia > Terriglobales > Acidobacteriaceae > JANXZS01. The sequence goes on from CAWFKA010000005.1 coordinate 90,693, forward strand.
TTGAAAACGTTGAGGCGGTAGTAGAGATCGGCACGCAGGTCGCCGGAGGCGACGGCTTCTTCGGGATTCTTGTTGGTGGCTGCCAGGACGCGCACATCCATCGTGGTTTCCATCTTGCTGCCCAGGCGGCGCAGTTTGCGCTCTTCAATCACGCGCAGAAGCTTTGCCTGCGTCCCAATCGGCATTTCGCCGATCTCGTCGAGAAGCAAGGTACCTTCCTCAGCCAGCTCGAAGCATCCGGCGCGGCGCTCGGCGGCCCCGGTGAAGGCGCCTTTCTCGTGACCGAAAATCTCGCTCTCGATCAACGTTTCCGGGATGGCAGCGCAGTTTACGGCAACAAACGGCTTTAGCTTGCGGGGGCTGAGTTCGTGCAGGGTGCGCGCGACGAGTTCCTTGCCGGTGCCGCTCTCCCCGGTAATGAGGACAGAGACGTTGCTGGGGGCTACGCGTTCGATCATGGCGTAGGTTTCCTGCATCTTGCGCGAGGCGCCCACGAGTGACCCTAAAATGCCTGTATCTCGGAGCTTGCGGCGGGTAACTTCCAGTTCGCGCTCGGTGTCGCGCTGGCGGCAGGCGTTGGCAAGAATATTGCGCAGGCGGGCCGGATCAACCGGCTTCTGGATGAAGTCGTATGCGCCCATCTTCATCGCTTCGACGGCGCGTTCAATGCTGCCCTGGGCGGTGAGCACGATGACAGAAAAATTCTGGTGGAGCTCGTTCAGACGCTCCAGAAGCTGCAGGCCGTCCATGCGCGGCATCTTGAGATCGGTGACGACAATGCCGGGAGACCAGGCAGAGACCTGATCGAGCGCTTCCAGGCCGTCGCGGGCGGTTTCCGTGCGATATCCCCAGCCGGAAACCAGTTCGGCGAGCCCGACCAGGGCGTGAACTTCGTCTTCTACGATCAGGACTTTTTCTAGTGTAGCCATTTCACCCAGTTGCGTTCTAGTAACCCCTTTTGTATCACGCCGAACCCGGCAAGGTATTGCTGGGGGTCTGCCGTGAGCTTCGTTTTGAGCTTTATCAGAGTGTATTCTAAGCCAATGCTCCCCTATGAGATTGACGCTCCCGGTGTGAAATCGCTCCTGGATGCCCGCTCGACGGAGTCCCCGGCTCCGGGCCCCGCCTTCGTTTTGTTGGATGTACGCGAGTTCTGGGAGTACCAGACGGCCCACGTAGAGGGCAGCGTCCTGATGCCGATGGGAGAAATTCCATCGCGAGCCTTCCAGGAACTTGACCCGGAGGCTCACATTGTCGCCATTTGCCACAGCGGCGTCCGGTCCATGAACGTGGCCGTCTGGATGCGCAACCAGGGATTCGAAAAAGCGCAGTCCCTGCAGGGGGGAATCGACGCGTGGTCAAGGCTGGTCGACCCCAGGATTCCGCGCTACTAGTCCATTCGCCTTCTACTCCACTCCAGTCTCCCCAGCGCATATACTCGTGAGTTCGGCTGCGATCGATTTCGTCCCAGCCGATTCATTCCCGTGTCCTGAACGGAGAGGAAGCCCTGCAATGTCTTCGAAAGCTATTGAATACGCTCATTCCCAGAAAGACCGTTTTCTTGAAGAACTGTTTGCCCTGCTGCGCGTTCCTTCGATCTCAACTCTTCCGGAACATGCCGGCGACGTGCGCCATGTGGCCGAGCTGCTGGTTGCGGAACTGAAGCGTATCGGAATGGAAAATGTGCAGTTGATCGATACTGCGGGCCACCCCCTGGTGTACGCGGATTGGCTGCATGCTGATGGCAAGCCGACCTGCCTTTGCTACGGACACTACGATGTTCAGCCGGCCGAGCCGCTCGACGAGTGGCTCTCTCCGCCGTTCGAGCCGACGGTACGCGATGGAAACGTGTACGCCCGCGGGGCCGTGGACGACAAAGGGCAGATGTACATGCACCTGAAGGCACTCGAGTCCATATTGCAGGCGGAGGGCAAGCTCCCGCTGAATATTCGCGTGCTGCTTGAAGGTGAGGAAGAGGTGGGAGGCGAGGCGATTGCCAAGTACGTCGCCGAGCATCCGCAGGAATTGAAATCGGACTTCGCCCTGATCTCAGACACAGAATTATTCGCGCCCGATCTGCCGACCTTGTGTGTCGGCCTTCGAGGCATGATCTATACCGAGATTGAAGCGCGGGGCGCGAAGACGGATCTGCATTCCGGCATGTATGGCGGAGCCGCACCCAATCCTTTTGTGGCGCTTGCCCAGGTGATTGCCCAGTTGAAAGACGCGGAAGGGCACATCATGATCCCCGGCTTCTACAGCAAGGTAACGCGGCCCAGCGACGAAGAGTTAACGGCATGGAAGAGCCTGCCTTTCGACGAAGAAGAGTATCGGACGAAAGAGGTGGGCTCCAGCGTTCTAACCGGCGAATCCGGTTACACGGTGCTGGAGCGGACGTGGGCGCGGCCAACCCTGGAAGTGCACGGAATGCCCGGCGGCTTTATTGGCGCGGGCGCGAAGACCGTGATTCCGGCGAAGGCAGTAGCGAAAATATCCATGCGCCTGGTGCCGGACATGAAGCCGCAGGAGACGTTTGCTCTTTACAAGAAATATGTGGAGTCGCTATGCCCGAAAGGCATTCAGCTTGAAGTTCGCCTGATCCACTCCGGCGAGGCCATTGTGGTTGGGACCGACAATCCTTACATCCGGGCGGCGCAGAAAGCGCTGCACGATGTTTGGGGGAAAGATACGGTTTTTATTCGCTCCGGCGGATCGATTCCAGTTGTCGGCGACTTCGAGCGCAGCCTGCATATCCCCAGCGTGATGATGGGATTCGGGCTCCCGGATGACAATCTCCACGCTCCCAATGAAAAATTCCATCTTGCGAATTTTGATCGGGGAATCGACTCTCTCATCCACTTCTTCGCAGAAGTAGGGAAGTGAGATTCAGCGAATGAGGGTGCGGCGAGAACTGTCGATTGAGGCGTTCGTGCTCGCCGGAGGGCGCAGCCATCGCATGGGGCGCGACAAGGCGCTGCTTGAGTGGGGCGGCTTCACCCTGGTTGAACGGGCTTTACGTAGTCTTCGCGGGGTCGCATCCACTGTGCGGATCGTGGGCGACCGCGGAGACCTTGCGCGCTATGCACCGGTAGTATGCGATACATTTCCGGGCTCGGGGCCGCTGGGAGGGATCCATGCTGCCCTGGCATCCTCCACCCACGATTGGAATCTGTTTCTGCCGGTCGATTTGCCGCTGCTGCCGGCGGGCTTTCTGGTGTGGATGCTGGAGCGAGTGGCGTTGACAGAGGCGGTTGCCACCATCCCGATTGCGGCTGGGTTGCCACAGCCGCTTTGCGCTGTTTATCACCGCGCCATGGAACCTCTTGTGCGGGAAGCGCTTACCGCTGGCCGCTGCCGAACCATTGAGGGTGTTCTGGCCGCGTCCAGTTCAACGGATTGGCCGGAACCCCGGATTGACACGTTCCACGTAGAGTCCGTCGCCGCGGCAGAGAACTTCCGTGGTATTGCCGCTCCCTCGCCGGTGCAACTATGGTTCGAAAACATGAACAATCCAAGTGACTTTCTGGCAATTGGGACCGAATAGCCTCCAAAACTTTGTGAAGGGCAGCCGGCATCCAATAAGCTTGAAGTCTATGGAAGAGACTGAACCCCAGAACGCGGCGGAAGCAAGAGACACCGAAGAGCAAACTCCTGACGTCCCCGAATTACTGGTTGAAACACGGCCTGAGCCTACGGAGGTTCCGGCAGGCGTAGCGTACATCGCTTTCGACAAGGTTTCGAAATCGTTTGGATCGCTGCAGGTTTTGGACGATGTGAGTTTCTTTGTCAATGCGGGAGAAACGCTTTGCATTCTTGGCCGAAGCGGAGTTGGAAAATCGGTCTCGCTGCAGCAGATCATGGGATTTCTGAAGCCGGATTCGGGACATATCTACGTTGCGGGTGAGGACATAACCGGCTACGACGAACGGCAGATGCAGACGATTCGCAAGAAGGTAACGATGGTGTTTCAAAACGGCGCGCTCTTTGATTCGTTAACGGTGGGGGAGAACGTTGCGTTCCCGCTGCGTGAGCGCCGCGAGTTGGAAGAGGACCAGATTCAACAGGTAGTTAACGGATTGCTCGACATGGTTGGCGTGGCGGGCATGGCGAATCTGCTGCCTTCTGATTTATCCACGGGCATGAAGCGATCGGTTGCGATTGCCCGTGCGCTGGCGGCACAGCCGGAAGCGATTTTGTATGACGAGCCGACGACGATGGTTGACCCTTTGATGGCAAGACTGCTGGGCAACCTTATTCAGAAATTGAAGCATCAGCTTCGATTAACGAGCATAGTGGTCACGCACGACATGCGCTTCGCAGAGAGGCTAGCGGATCGTGTGCTTTTTCTGAATCAGGCCAAGGCGTGGTTTTTCGGTACACTGGCGGAGTTTCGAGCGTGCCAGGATCCGGTGGTAAGGCAATTCCTCGAACTGGACGCGTTGGTGGTACCTAAGGTGTAACGGAAATTTACGTTGATTTAACGAGTACCGGGGTGAAAATTGTACTTCGGCCAAAATGAAAAATGTAAAGTGTTAATGAGATGAAAGAGCCCTTTTCCAGTCTATTTTTCTCGTAACCGCGGTAGATATTATTTGCAAAAAAAGTCGATGCCTCCTGTTATAATGAGAGTTAACAAGGTTGTTCGAGAGTCTGTAGGATATTTTCTGTGTCGAACAACCATAACCGCACTTTGACGCAAGTCATCAGTTAACGAAAGCCAACCCCCCAAGGGCTTCTCGGGAGTAACAGGAACCTGTCACCTTCTTTGCGGATACTTAAGCAAAGAAGAGCAGCTCACCATGTTTCGGTGGAGACGCACGAGCGATCGCGCTCCGCAATGAAACAGATGTCGTGTATCACTGCACGCTTCCTGTCTGCAGTTAGGTTCTAACTTGCAACAACACGCTTCATTCACCAGAGGTGTTCGACTTTCAGGGATCGTCAGACAATCTTGCGGACGTCTCTGGAAACGAACATGGGGTCAGCGATTCGACCAATGGCCACTTCAGAATTTCTACAGCGCCTCGCCGTGAAAGCTCCGGAGACTCGTGGTCCTGAGCAGCTCGGCAAAGCCGCGTCTTCCTCAAGCCGTTCGACGCGCGGCACAATTGCCATGTGGATGCTCGCCGACGTGGCGACGGTTCTCCTGGCGCTGCTCCTCGCTCTCAAGCTCTCTTTCGGCCAGATCCACGCGGGTTGGGAGGTTGTACGCAACTATCCCTCCAATCTTCCTAATTTTCGCCATGCTTCGCTGCTTATTCTTGGGTTCCTGATCTGGTTCATCGCAGCCATTCTGATCGTGAGCAGGCGCTACAACCTGTACGAGCCGCGGCGGGTCACCAGCATACTGCATGAACAAAGGGTCACGATCCAGGCATGTATTACTGCCGGACTGCTGCTGACCGGTGGTCTGTACGTGATCCACGCGCAGATCGTCTCGCGAGCAATGGTGCTGTTCACGATTGGTTTGACGGCTGGAATGCTGTGCCTTCGCCGCTTATGCTGGCGGGCCATCATTTACAGACGTTTCGAGCGCGGCGTGGAGACGCGCAACATCCTCATCGTAGGAACCGGCCGCGTTGGCCAGGCGCTTCGCCACCACATCGACAGCATTCGGCATCTTGGTTACACGTTTAAGGGTTTCATTCATGTTCCGGGCCTTGACCTGGACATGTCGCCGGGGACCGGAGACGTACTCGGCGGAGTGGACTACGTTTTCTCATTGGCACGCGAACACTTTGTGGACGAGATCTTCATTGCGAGTCCATGTGAGCGCGGGCTGGTAAAGCACATCGTGGAACAGGCCCGGAGCGCCGGGGTGGATATTCGGGTTGTTCCAGATTTGTACGACGGGCTGGCCTGGAACAGCTCGGTCGAATATATCGGCCAGTTTCCAACCATTCCGCTGCATCGCATCGAGGGCCACGAGATCGGTTACGTGCTGAAGCGCGCGACAGACATCGTACTTTCGCTCGGCTGCCTGTTCGTTGTTTCGCCCATCTTTCTGGCAATAGCAATCGCGGTCAAGCTGGATTCGCCGGGGCCGATTTTCTATGGTTCTGAGCGGATCGGTAAAAAGGGCCGCGTCTTTGAGTGCGTGAAATTCCGCACCATGGTGCGCAATGCCGAATGCAAGCGCGCAGACATTCTTCACATGAACGAGCGTGATGGTGTGCTGTTCAAGGTCCGGAACGATCCGCGCATTACGCGGCTCGGGCGATTCCTCCGCAAGTATTCTCTGGATGAACTGCCACAGTTCTTCAACGTATTGATGGGCGAGATGAGCATCGTTGGACCGCGTCCCCCGTTGGCCAGCGAAGTAAAGAAGTACGAACTCAGCCATCTTCGCCGTCTGGATGTGACCCCGGGAATCACTGGGCTCTGGCAGGTCGAGGCCCGTCAGGATCCTTCCTTCGACAACTACATTTCACTCGACACGGCGTACATCGAGAACTGGAGCCTGCTTCTCGATCTGAAGATTCTGATGCGCACGTTTGGAGTTGTGATTCGGGGAACAGGCACGTAGCAGCGGCTTTGGACGCCTGGTTGTTACACTGTTAAGGTGAAAGTCGCTCTCGCCCAGATCAACCCAACAGTAGGAGATTTCGCTGGCAACACTGCGAAGATCCTCGCCTTCACGCGACGCGCGATGGAGGCAGGAGCTGAACTCGTGCTCTTTCCGGAACTGTGCGTGTGTGGATATCCTCCTGCCGATTTGCTGGACAAGAGTTCCTTTGTGGCGCGCGCGCAGCAGGCGGTGGATGAGATTGCCACAGCTACGGCGAAGGACTCCATAGCGATCCTCTGTGGCTACGTCACGCCGGCTCCTCCAGGCGCGGGCAAGAAAGTTTTGAATTCCGCCGCCTTCATCCGCAATGGCCGCGTAGAGTTTGTCCAGTCCAAGACGCTGTTGCCTTTCTACGATGTGTTCGATGAGCAGCGTTACTTCGCGTCGGCGGAAAGCCGCAGGCTTTGGGAGTTCGGCGGTGATCAACTCGCGATTACGATTTGCGAAGATGCCTGGAACGATAAAAACTTCTGGCCGAATCGCCTGTACAAGCGCGATCCCGTTGAGGAACTGACCGAGGCCGGTGGCACACTGATCATCAACATCTCCGCATCTCCCTACTTTGAAGGGAAGCGCGAGCTGAGGCAGAAAATGCTGTCGGCGATTGCCGAGCGGCATCACGCGATGGTGCTGATGGTGAACCAGGTGGGAGGGAACGACAGCCTGGTTTTCGATGGCAGCAGCCTTGCCATTGCGGACGATGGCACCGTGGTGGCGCGCGCGCTCTCCTTCGAAGAGGATCTTGTGATTGTCGATACCGAAGCGCCGCCAACTTTGTCAACCGCGCTCGCGGAAGGGGACGACGCGGAAGTTTATGACGCACTCGTGCTGGGCACACGCGACTACGTGCGCAAATGCGGTTTTTCAAAAGTTCTCGTAGGGTTGAGCGGAGGCATCGACTCGGCGCTCGTTGCCACCATCGCAGTGGATGCGCTTGGCGCAGAAAACGTGATGGGCATTGGCATGCCGAGTCCTTACTCTTCATCCGGCTCGATCGACGATAGCCGGGAGTTGGCGAAGAACCTGGGCATTCGCTTTGAGCTGATCTCCATCGCCGGTCTCTTTGAGGAATACAACAAGTCGCTGGCACCGTTATTTGCCGGATGTGAGACTGACATCACAGAGGAAAACATTCAGTCGCGCATTCGCGGCAACCTGCTGATGGCGCTTTCGAACAAGTTCTCCGCGCTGGTGCTCACTACCGGAAATAAGTCGGAGATGTCGGTGGGGTATTGCACCCTCTACGGAGACATGGTGGGGGCGCTGGCGGTGATTGGAGATCTGTTCAAGACGAAGGTTTACAAACTCTGTCATTACGCCAATCGTGCGGGCGAACGGATCCCGCGCGCCATTATTGAAAAGCAGCCGTCGGCGGAGTTGCGTCCTGAACAGAAGGACACTGACTCGCTGCCGCCCTACGATGTTCTCGATCCGATTCTCGAGGGATACGTGGAGCGCTATGAAACGCCGGAGGAGATTGCCGCCGCGCACCAGATCAGCCTGGAGTTGGTGCGCTGGGTTGTTAAGCTGGTAGAGCGCAGTGAATACAAGCGGCAGCAGGCTGCTCCAGTTTTGAAGGTTACGCAAAAGTCATTTGGAAACGGACGGCGCTTTCCCATCGCAGTAAAGGTTCAGGTATAAGCAAGACAGACCCCAACAGGAAAGAAGAAGAAAGGAATTCAATGCATTTCCGTTCAACAATTAGTACTGCGGTGCTGGCGCTGATTGCATTTGCGCCGGTCGCTGCGCCATTCGCGTCAGCGCAGGCAGGCACGAGTGCCCCGGCAGCAACGCAGCAGCCTCAACATCCCGCACCTCAGAGCTCCACCCCGACAAATCCTGCGAACGCGCCCATCCCGCAACTGGATATTCCCACTTCCGGCGATGCGGCGAATCCGTTTCCCAAGCCGGACCCGCGCAACTTTACCGCGGATACTCCCACCATGGATACGATAAACGCGTTTCTCCATGCCTCGTGGGGATATGATCCTCAGCGCATCTGGCAGGTTCAGGCGATTGCAAAGACTCCAGTTCCGGGAATAACCAAGGTAGTCGTCCTGGTAGCGCAGAAGGTTCCAAACGGTAAGCCGCAGATGGCGTCGCTGCAGTTCTTTACCTTGCCCGATGGCAAGCACCTGATTGCGGATGACGTGCTGCCCTTTGGCGCCAAGCCTTTCGAGGATTACCGAGCGCTGCTGGAACAGCGCGCGGATGGACCGGCACGTGGCGCAGCTTCGAAAGACCTTCTGCTGGTGGAGTTCGCCGACTTCGAATGTCCGCACTGCAAGGAAGTTCAGCCGACGATTGAAAAGCTGTTGCAGCAGTTTCCCAATGCCCGTTTTGTCTACGAGAATTATCCGCTCGTCCAGATCCACTCGGAAGCCTACAAAGCCTCGGCATACAGTGTGTGCGTGGCAAAGATGGGCGGCAATGATGCGTTCTTCAAGTTTTCAGATGCTGTGTTCGCGGCGCAAGGTGAACTGACGCCGCAGGGCTCGGATGCCGCTCTGAAGGCCGCCGTGACCAAGGTGGGCCTTGATCCCGTGAAGGTTGCTGCCTGCTCCACCTCGGCCGAAGCGAAGAGTGCGGTGGATGCCTCGCTGAAGCTGGGACAGGATCTGAATATTAATCAGACTCCCATCCTTGTGGTGAATGGCCGCGTGCTGCCCATCGGCTCGTTGCCGCTTGAAGCGTTAAGCCAATTGGTGGCGTTCCAGGCTCAGCAGGACGGTGTGAAGACCGGTGCGGCAGCCGCGGCGGCTCCCATCGTGCCGCCAGCGACAACCCCAGCGAAGAAATAGCTTATCGCTGTGAAAGAAACGAGCGTCCGCAGGGGCGCTCGTTTTTTTGCCTGAAGTGCAATTTGCGTGAGCGACGAAAGTGTTTTAGTGCCTGGGCAGCATGACCATGGGATCGGCGGATTCGGTGCCGCGCATGCGCACAAGGTGGGGAGTAATCATAACCATCAGGTTGGATACGTCCAACTGAACATCCGTGTTGGTGGTAGAACGGAATCCCGGTATCTCGCTCACCCCGGGAAGGCCGCTCACAGCACGCGACTCCTGGCGGCTGAGCCCGCTGACAAGCACTGCTGTTTTGCCCTCGGGGACCGTGATGGTTCCAGTAAAAACGCGATTGTTCAGCACGGGCAGACCATTGTACTGACCAGTGCCGAGGGCTTCCACTTTCATGTCCAGCGACAATGTGATTTCCCGGGAGCGCTGAATACGCGGCGTTGCTTTGAGCGTGAGTCCGAGGTCCTCATATTGAATCTGCGGTGTGACCGACGGTGCAGCGGAAGTGGGTAGCTGGATGCCGAGATTTGCCAGCGTGCTTGAGAGACCGGGACTGGTGAGTCCCGGAATATTACTGCCAATCGTGGACGTGGAATAGATAGACGTGATGATGGGGTAGCGCGTTCCGGCGCGAAGCGTCGCTGCGTCCTGATCGCCAGCGCGCAATTGGATCTGGTCAAGCATGCGCGAGTCGGCAGTATTCAGGCTCAAGTTGACGGTGGTGGTGCCCAACACCAATCCTTCCTGCGTGATCCCTCCGCCAAACACCGCGAAGGGCTCCGTCAGAATTCCACCCGTAATCGCGCCGGAAGCAATCAGGATTGCCGCAATGGTGGAGTAATCTCCTGGTTTTGCCAGGCCGCTGGAAATGATCTGATCGACGAGGCCTTGATTCTCCGAAAGAATTTTGCTTACCTCCGTCGGAATGTTGAAGATGGTGACCTGCTGCGGCAGTTGTATTCCGATATTGCGCGCGCGCAGTTTTCCGATCTCGTAGATCCGCACGTCGAGCAGCACTTGGCCCTTTCCGCCGGTGAGCCCCGCGATCATTCTGTTCACCGCGCGCAGAGTGGGCTCAGGCGCGCGCAGGGTGACGGTTCCCGCCGTGGGCTGCACAATCGACTGCTGCGCTTCGAAGATGTTTTTTACCACGTTGCCTATGTCCGACAGCTCCGTTGGAGTCATGCCCGGCAGGTACACGGTTTCTTCGTATTGGCGTTCGTACTTCTGGCGGTTCTCCTTGGTGTCCGCCGCAATCAACACGCGGGTAGGATCGAGCGGCACATAGAATGTGCGTGTCAGCAGGTTAGCCAACTCCGCTGCCTTGCGGAATCCAAGGCCGTCGGCGTCCATGCGCACTGTCTGCGGCCTCACCGACTCATCGATCATGACGGTGAGGCCGTAGGCGGTAAAGATCTGCCGCAGCAACTCACTGGCGTTTGTGCGCACGTGAAAATCATGCCGTCCGCCGTTCGGCGCAAGCACCGTGTTGGAGTACTCGCTGGCGGTGTAGGGCGACGCCGGGGCACTGGCTCCAAGCGCATCGGCAAGCTCCGCGATATGCTGCGTCACGATCAGGTTGTGAGGATCGATCTTGAGCGCTTCCTGCAGTTTGGCACGGGCAACGTCGTCGTGCCCCGCCAGCCTGGCCTTAGCCGCTTCCTGGACCAGCTGCGTCAGCAGATGCTGGCGTGCCACTTCCGCCGCACCCTGGTAGTCGCGGTTACCTGGATCAAGCTCCGCAGCCTGGGAAAAGTCTTCGGCAGCATTTCGCGGATCTCCCGTGTCCATCGCCTTCAGGCCCTTGGTGTAGATTTTCGCCGCGCGATTTTTATCTTTCGTGGAAGTGGTCTTTGTTGCAACCGCGGTATCAGTCTGCGAGGCCGCGTTGGGCGTTATTTGAGTTGGGGGGATTGCGTCCTGCGCAAGGATCGGCGTTGCCGCCAGAGCAGCGGCTAGCACACAGGAAAGACACAGTCTGTTTCGCCTGCTTCGAATCCAGTGAAGGTGATTCATGCGGATTCGGACGCTCGCGAGACAAACGTGTTCTGCAACTCGACCAGGCTGGTCGCGCATACTTCCGGCTCGTGCTGCATCAGGTCTTCGAAGGAATAATGGCCAGTGGCAACGGCGATGGTGGGAAGGGAATTGGCTTTTGCCGCAATAATATCCCACGGAGTATCGCCCACCACGCAAACGGTAGCCAGTGGACCGGCGATGCGCCGAGCCAACTTCGCGGCGTGGCCCACCATGTCAGCACGAACAGGGTAGCAATCGCTGAAGCCGCCGAAGCGAAACCATTCTTTCAAACCTGCCGCCTCAATCTTTAACCAGCCGATGACCTCAAGGTTGCCGGTGGCAACACCGAGCAGGGCGCCGCAATCCTTCAGATGCCGCAGAGTCGCCTCCACGCCGGGCATCCGATAGGGGCGCAGCGAGTCTCGCTGCTCGGATACGGTGGTGCGCATCAACTCGAGCACGGGCTCCAGCTGCGGCTTCCACTCTGACTCATCGATGTTGCTGGCTTTGAAGGCATCCCGCAGAATTGCAGTGTCGGTGCTGCCGTGGATGCTCACGCCTTCGAGCACAAGTTCCTGACCCATCACACGCTTCACGCACTGAGCGAACGAGTTGAAATGGACGCGGTCGTGACTGCGCATCAGGGTGCCGTCGATATCAAACAAATAGGCATCCTGGCGGTCCCATAGGAATCCGTCTCGGATAAATACTTTGCCGGAAGTCGCCGGAGTTGCCTGCTGCGTATTCGGCTGTTCTTCCGGGGCGTTGTCTGCCATTACGAATTGCTCTCCTGAAAACGCCCGGTCCCCGGTCAGGACTGGCGTACCTGTCTGTTCTCAGATACAGGACGTTCGCTGCGCACAGGACGCTTGAGCCCGGCGCGAATTTGGAGTGGATCGATGTTCAGCTCAGCAATTGTGCGGCTGAGCGTATTCCGGTGCATGCCCAATTCCCGGGCCGCCTTGCACTGGTTACCCCTGTGACTTGCCAACACTTGCATCAAGTAGCGCTTTTTGAACTCCCTTACCGCTTCCGCGTATGTAATGCCGCCCTCATGCATCTGCGTCACAAGACTCTCCAGTTCGCGTTTCACCGAATCCCTCTTTCCCTCCTGGTAACAAACCCGGAGATGTTTGTTTTTCTTTTCTCTATCCCAAAAATCAGGCTGTAAAACTTAACATGCAGCTAAGCGTGTGGCCGCAGCCAGTCTGGCTGCGCCTCTCGAATTGTCTTAACTCCGTCCCGGATCCGGTTTGCAAAATCCGCTGGAGTTACGGCCGCCGTTTGATGCGCGGCATTCAAAAAGTAAGTTGCGAACTCTGAGTGTTCCAGCCATGTTTTCTGCGGGAGAAATGCTGCGATCGCCATCACTCCCAGCGTCACGATCACTGCTCCGCGCAACAACCCAAACACGGCACCAAGTATACGATCGGCCCATCCCAGACCAATCATGTTAAAGAGCGCTCTCAAAAACCTTCCCAGCAAACCGCAGACGATCATCACTCCCAAAGCGATCAGCAGAAAACTTACGACTTCCCGTGCTTCGACAGAGTCGATGAACTTTCCAAGTGGCAACATCAACCTCTGGTAATTCCAACTTGCAAGCAGCAGTCCCAACACTACACCGCCAAGGGAGAATGCCGACAGGAAGAATCCCTGTTTCCATGCTGCGAGTACCGATATTGCGAGGACTGCGAGTATTACCCAATCTGCCGGAGCCATGTCGTACCTGCTACAACTCCAGTGTTTTTCCTGTGAGAAGGCGAAATGCTTCCAGGTACTTCTCCTGTGTGTGCCGGACGACGTCTTCCGGAAGACTTGGAGCGGGTGCCTGCTTGTTCCAGTGAATGCTTTCCAGATAATCGCGAACGTATTGCTTGTCGAAGGATGGCGGAGCTCCGCCCGGCTTGTAGCCTTGACGCGGCCAGAAGCGGGAAGAATCCGGTGTCATTACTTCGTCGGCCAGCACAATGCCTTTGGCTGTGCGTCCAAATTCAAACTTCGTGTCCGCAAGGATAAGGCCATGCTTCTCCGCATGCTCCGCTGCCTTGTTGTAAATGGCAAGGCTCAGCGATCGCAGGCTATCGGCGGTGGACTGGCCGACCCTCGCCTCCATATCGGCGAAGCTGATGTTGATGTCGTGCTCGCCGCCCGGGCTCTTGCTTGCGGGGGTGAAGATCGGCTCAGGCAGGCGTTCGGATTCCTGCATTCCGCTCGGCAGGGCAATGCCGCAGATGCCGCCCGTTTGCTGATAATCTTTCCACCCGGAACCAGAAAGGTAACCGCGCACCACGCACTCCACTGGAAACATCTGTGCCCGCGCAACCAGCATCGATCGTCCGCGAAGTTCATCAGCATACGGCCGCAGTTCCGACGGGTACTCGTCGATGTTCGCAGTGATCAAGTGATTCGGAACGATGTCCTTCAGGTGATCGAACCAGAAGAGGGAAATCTGCGTGAGAACTTTTCCCTTTCCGGGAATGCCGGTTCCAAGCACATGGTCGAAAGCAGAGATGCGATCGGTGGCTACAAACAACAGATACTCGCCAATCGAATAGAGATCCCTTACCTTGCCGCGGGCATAAAGGGGCAAGTCGGAGAATTCAGTCTGAAGTAAAGTGGGCAACGGGTGAGACCTTCCGTGAGATGCGACCGTTCACCGATTGTCTGGCGACAGAAGCGCTTTGTCAACGCGCAGTATTCTGCAACTAAAGGCGCAATCGACGCGATATGCCACGCGCCTGGAACCCTTGTCAAGATGAAATCGGTTGATCCGTGTGAAGAGAAGTGTTCTCTCCTTTGTTCGTGGTCGATACGGGAATCGTCCCACTTCTCACTAAGCCCTGTGACAGCGATCACTGGAACAATTTCAAACCTGCGAGAAACTCATCTTGTCACGCTGCACACGAGCCAGATAAGTAGTTTCGGGCGCAGCAGGCAGAAGGCAGTTTTGGAAAGGGGAAGCCAAAACTCTCTTCGTTGATTTACAGGGACTTCCAATAGTCAGAAGCTACCGACCTCCGGCGTCGACTGTTGAGAGCCTGTTCGTTTCTTGCAATTCGCTACAAACCCCCGGAAAGATAAAACTTTTCCGGGGGTTACTTTTTGCGTTCAACTGTTGTGATCACACGCGATCACAACAGTAGTTGCCACGAATGTCGCGTTACATTCAGGATCTGCGGCGAGCCTGCTGGCCTAGGCCGTTGCCATGCGCCGTTCTTCCTGGCGCTGCTGTCCGTTGCCCAATCGCACGCTTACCACCTTGGATACGCCCGGCTCCTGCATGGTGACGCCGTAAATCATGTCGGCGGAAGTCATCATGCGCTTGGAGTGGGTTACCATCACGAACTGCGTGTCGCGGCTCATGCCGCGCAACATCTCTGCCAGTCTGCCCACATTGCTCTCGTCCAGCGGAGCATCGACTTCGTCCAGCACGCAGAACGGACTGGGCTGGTATTGGAAGATGCCTACCAGTAGCGCCAAGGCTGTGAGCGCCTTTTCGCCGCCGGACAGCAGCAGGACGTTCTGCAATTTCTTGCCAGGAGGCGACGCCACGATGTCGATGCCGCTCTCGGCGGAGTTTTCCTCGTCCGTCAGCCGCATAAATCCTTGCCCGCCGCCGAAGAGCTTGGCGAACGTCAGGCTGAAGTTCTCGTTGATGCGCGCAAATGCCTCGTCGAACTTCGTCCGTGAAATCTGGTCGATCTCCTTGATAGTCGATTGCGTGTTCTCGATGGAGTCGAGAAGGTCCTTGCGCTGCGTCTCCAGGAACTCGTGGCGCTGGGCGATCTCGGTGTACTCCTCGAGCGCCATCATGTTCACCGGGCCCATCGCTTCCAGTCGGCTTCTTCAACTCGCGGCAGGCATCTTCCTCACCCAGCAGCGCGTCGTCTTCCAGACGGGAAATATCTTCCTGCATTCGAAGCTCGGCAGACTCAACCCCGAGGTCGTTGATGCAGGATGCCTCAACGTGTTCGAGATCGGCCGAGAGCTTGGCCGCAGCCGCTCCGCGTGCCGACCGCGTCTCGCGCAAGGCATCGGTCTCCGCGCGAAGGCCCTTCAACTGGTGTTCGGTTTCGGCCAGTGCTGCCCGTAGCGTTACTGCTTCTTCGGTCCACTGGGCGGACTGCTGCAGTGCTTCCTCACGCAGGGCAGCCAGCGTCTTCTGCTGCTCTTCGAGCCGCGTATTCTCAATCGCGCGCTGCTGCTTCTCGGCGCCTGCCGATGCCAGTTGCTGCTGCAGATGCGCGACCCTGCGCTCCAGTTCTGCGTACATGCGATCGATGCGCTCGAAGGCCGCCTGCGCACCGCTACGGCGCTCTTCCAGGCCAGCTAGTTGCGCTGACACCTGCGCCGCTTCCTGCATGGCGTCTTCGCGAACATTTCGAAGCTCCTGCATGGCGCGCTGTAACTCCAGCAGCCGTGCTTCTGACGCTTCGTGCTCGCCTTCCAGCCGCGCTGCTTCTTCGCTCTTCTGCTCAATCAGGCTCTGCTTGGCGATGCGCTGATCGCGATTCCGTTCCGCCTGCAGTAGCCAGTCCTGCAGCCGCCGCTCCAGCCTTTGAACCTCGGCGTCCATCTGCCGCAGGGCAGCGCTCTGGTTGGCGCTTTCGCGTTCCGCTGTACGCCGCTCCTCGCTCTTCAATTCCAATACGCGCGCCAGCTCGGAGAGAGAATGCGTCAGCGTGGTTGCCGCGGCCTCAAGGGTGGCGAGCGATGTCTCCATCTGCTCCAGGCGTCCTTGCGTTTCGCGCAGCTCGCGCTTAAGAGCCAGGGGGCCCTCGGCACGCGGCTTGCCGCTGGTCACGGTCACGTTGTGGAAGCATTCGCCCGAGGGTGCCAGGAAAAAGGCATCCGGATTCTCAAGCGCCAGCGTCCTTGCCACTTCCGCATCGGGGGTCACGTAGCCCTCGCGCAGCTTGGGCAGAATCACTTCCAGCGAGCTGCCGAATCCATCCAGCACGCGGACGCAGTCGCGCAGGCGAACCACGCCGTGTTGCTGACGGTATCCTGTCTCGCGGTTGTCTCCGGCAAACGAAAACTTCGCCTGCGAATCATCGGGATGAACCAGGAAGGTGGCGCGCCCATCGACGTCGGACTTCAGCAGCCGCATGCCTTCGTCGGCAGACTCCCAGCTCTTCACCACGATGTAGTTCAGCTCTTCGCGAAGGAACTCATCCACCACGCTCTCGTACTGCTCGTTCACCTCAAGGAAGTCGGCCAGCATGCCCACCGGGGCAAGTCCGCCGCCGAGTGAGTTGGAGTGGAAGAGCTTGCGCACCGTGTCTGTCGAATAGCTGTGCTCGCGGATCAACGCGTCCAGCGAATTCCTGCGGCCTGTCTGCGTGGCCAGTTCCGCGCGCAGCTGGTCGCCGCTGCGGCGCATTTCAGACTCTTCATTGCGCTTGCCCGCAATCTCTGCCCGCAGCGTTTCGATCTCACCTTCCAGCCGCTTCAGAGCTTCCGTTACGGATTCAAACGTGAGCGATGCCTGGCCGCGCTCTGCGCCAAGATGCTCTGCCTCACGCTTTGCCGCGTTTCGCTCATTCTCCAGCCGCTCTGCTTCGCGCTCCAGAACTGCAAGTGACTCTTCTGCCTGCGCGGTCTGATTGCGGGCCTGTCCCGGCCAGCGTGGAGAGCTGCATGGTGGCGCGACGGCTGGCTTCCAACCCCTGCTCAGCCTCGCTCACCTGGCGCGATGCGGCCTGCGCCTTCTGATTGCAGAGTCTGGGCCTGTTCGCGGAAGGCAGCTGCTTCCGCCGCGGCAGTCTCAAGAAAGCTGCGCTGCGAATCGCGCTCGGTGGTCAGCCCCTGCAGATGCTGTTTCGCCTGCTCCAACTCTGCGATTCCGGCGGCGCTGCGCGCTTCCAGTTCAGCAATGCGCTCTTCGTTGGAATGGCGGCGCTGCACGGCGCGCTCCAGCTCCAACGCGGATTGGTTGGCACGCGTGGTCGCTTCCTTGGCGCTGGCTTCGAGTTCATAGCCGCGCGTGGTGCCCGCGGCCTGCTCCACTTCGAGCGTCTCTACATGCTGGCTATGCTCGTCGATCTGCGTTCCCAGCGTCGCGATCTCTGCGGCCAGCTTTGCCTGCTCCGCATCCATCTGCGCAATGCGGCTGGCGAGCACGACGCGCAACCGTGAGCGCATTTCTTCGCGTAGAGCAACGATAGCGCTCAGCCTTGGCGGCCTGGCGCTTCAACGAACCCATCTGCCGCGTCACTTCTTCAAAGATGTCGTTGACGCGCGCGAGATTCTGCTTGGCCTGCTCCAGTCGCAAGCTCGGCAAGTCGCTTCTTTGTTTTGAAGCGCGTGATGCCCGCAGCCTCTTCGATGATGGAGCGGCGGTCGTAGGGCTTCGAACTCAGAAGCTGCCCAATGCGCTCCTGGCCGATGATCGCGTAGGACTCCGGACCAAGGCCCGTGCCCATGAAGATGTCCTGAATGTCGCGCAGGCGGCAGAGCTTGCCATTCAGCAGGTATTCGCTCTCGCCCGTGCGGAACAGCCGCCGCGTGACCACCATCTCGCCGTGCTGCGGAGTCTTCTGGAACTTTCTGCGGCGAATCTTCAGCACCACGGCGTTGTCAGCGTGGGGTGCGTCTGGATCATCCAGCAGGGGAGTGGTGGCTGCATGAACTTCTTCTTCAATCACCTGTCCGGGCTGCGACTCGGCGATAATCTCTTCGACTTCGGTAGCCCTCTCCTGCCGCGACTTGTCCTCATCCCAATCGTGAGTCCAGTTCGTTCTCGATCACGACTTCGGGCTCTTCGGTGAGTGGACCGCCTACGTAGGCTTCGGGATCGATCAGGGTCAGGGACACTTCCGCCATGCCCAGCGCCTTGCGGTCGCGGGAGCCGGCGAAGATCACGTCTTCCATCTTGCCGCCGCGCAAGGACTTGGCGCTCTGCTCGCCCAGCACCCAGCTCACGCCGTCCAGATATGTTGGACTTGCCGCAACCGTTAGGCCCCACCACCACGGCAATACCCTGACCCGGCAGCGTAACCTCGGTGCGGTCGCAAAAGGACTTAAAGCCCAGGATCTGGATTTTCTTCAGTTTCAGCACAGGGATCACTCCTATTATTGACGAGGGCCCTACCTACAGGAGAGCATGCCCAATCCAACTTAGAAACACTGCATCTATCAAAACTCTAGCTAGTAGCTGTGACACGGTCAACAAGCTCACCCCAACATCTTGTGGATAAGCCGTCCGTAAGTCGAAGAAATGGGCCCTGACTACATATATACCCCGTTTTTGGGCCCCAAAATCGGTGGGGAGGTTCCGGGATTGGTACATGCAAAATTTTTGACAGCCCGGCCCTCCATCGAGAATAATGCGTTCATGTCGTCGCACTCCATCCCTGTTCTCACCATGGCCATGTGCATGTGTATGCATATAGGGACCGATGGTGCGTGTGGGGACATGCTGAAGCGCTAAGGCGATAAGCAGATATCAAGATCCACAGACGGCCCGGTCCCTTACAGGATTCCGGGCCGTTCTCATTGCGCGCACTCACATCCAATCACTTAGATGAAGGAGCAGGGAAATGTCAGAGGAAACACAGAAACAGCACCTCGCAACTCTTGCCGTCCACGCCGGTCAGCAGGTCGACCCCACGACCGGATCTCGTGCCGTGCCCATCTACCAGACCACCTCGTATGTCTTCAACGACTCTGACCACGCCGCGCGCCTTTTCGCTCTGCAGGAATTCGGCAACATCTACACCCGCATCATGAATCCGACCACCGACGTTTTCGAGAAGCGCATCGCTGCGCTCGAAGGAGGAGTGGCCGGACTCGCCACCGCTTCGGGCCAGGCCGCGGAGACGCTTACGATTACCACGCTCGCTGCCGCGGGAGATGAAATCGTCTCCACCACCTCGCTCTACGGCGGCACCTACAACCTCTTCCACTACACGCTGCCGCGGCTGGGCATCACCGTCCGATTTGTCGATGCAGACGACTTTGATGGATTGAAGACCGCCATCAATTCGCGCACCCGCGCCGTCTACACCGAGACCCTGGGCAATCCCAAGCTGGATGTCTCGGACATTGAGAAGCTTGCAACGATTGCGCATCAGCACGGACTGCCGCTGATCGTCGACAACACATCGGCCACCCCTGCACTGGTGCGTCCCATTGAGTGGGGAGCGGATATCGTTCTCAACTCGGCCACCAAGTTTATCGGCGGACACGGCACCACGATTGGCGGCATCATTGTCGATGCCGGCAAGTTTGACTGGAAGGCATCGGGCCGCTTCGCTGAATTCACCGCGCCCGATCCCTCGTATCACGGCCTCTCTTACACCGAGGCCTTCGGCCCGCTCGCCTTCATCCTCAAGGCGCGGGTGCAGGGGTTGCGCGATACCGGCGCGGCTCTCTCGCCGTTCAATTCCTTTCTGCCTGCTGCAGGGGACTGAGACACTGCATCTGCGGATGGAACGCCACTCGCAGAATGCGCTCGCCGTCGCGAAGCATCTGGAGGGACATGCAGGCGTGGAATGGGTCAATTACCCCGGCCTGGATTCGAGCAAGTATCACGATCGCGCCGCGAAGTATTTCCCCACGGGACAAGGCGCGCTGCTCACCTTCGGCATCAAGGGCGGCTACGAGGCAGGGAAGAAGCTCATCAACGCGCTCAAGCTGTTCTCGCACGTCGCTAACATCGGCGACAGCAAGTCTCTCGTCATCCACCCCGCCTCCACTACGCACCAGCAGTTGAGCGCGGAGGAGCAGGGTGCAACTGGAGTAACTCCCGAGATGGTGCGTTTGTCGGTCGGCATAGAGGACATTCGCGATATCCTTGCTGATCTGGACCAGGCACTCGAAGTGGCCAGCGGCGCATCCTCGCATCCGAAAGAAGAGCTAGCGGCACGATGAGTACCCAGGAAGACTGTAGACCCGTGATCGTCATCCCCACACCGACCTTCGAGGGAGACTTTGTCATCGACAAAGTTCTCTCCCTCGAGAGCGGAGAGTTTCTCGCTTATCCCACTCTGCATTACGCGATCTACGGCAAGCTGAACGAGGCGCGCGACAATGCTGTCCTCGCTTGCCACGCGCTCTCCGGATCGGCGCAGGTGGCCATGTGGTGGCCTCAACTCTTCGCTCCCGGCGGCCTGCTCAATCTCGAACGCGACTGCGTCATCGGCATCAACATCTTCGGCTCGTGTTATGGATCCACCGGGCCAAGCTCCATCGATCCCGACACCGGCCGCATGTACGGCCCGACCTTCCCCCTCATCAATGTGCGCGACATCGTGCACGCGCAGGCCATGCTGATTGAGTCGCTCGGCATACAGAAGCTCAAGCTCGCCATCGGCGCATCGATCGGTGGCATGCAGGTACTCGAGTGGGCCATCCATTACCCTGAGCGCATCGCGCGCGCCATCAGCATTGGAGTCGCTCCGTTAGGCGCGATGGGCCTTGGCCTCAACCACTTGCAGCGGCAGGCCATCCAACTCGACGAGGCATGGAAGGGCGGCTACTATTCCCCGGATCAGCAGCCCATCGGTGGGCTCGCCCTCGCACGTTCGCTCGGAATCATCAGCTACAAGTCGGTCGAACTCTTTGAGCACCGTTTCGCCCGCAAGCCCAACCGCAACGGCGAGAATCCGTGGATCTCAAAAGCCGCGGGACAAAATGGCCGCTTCGATATTGCAGGATTTCTCGACTACCAGGGACAGCGATTCATCGACCGCTTCGACGCGAATTCCTACATCTGCATCACGCGCACCATGGACACGTTCGACCCGGTACGCGCGCACGAGTCGCCTTACGTGGCGTACAGCCGCATCCAGGGCCATCTCACGCTGGTAGGCATCTCGACAGACTGGCTCTTTCCGCCGGAGGATATTCGTTCGCTGGCTGCCATCATCAAGGCCGCCGGAGCACAATGCGACTACCGCGAGATGGCCTCCCTGCAAGGCCACGACGCTTTTCTCGCCGAACCCGAACAATTGGTGCGCCTGCTTACACCCGTGTTCGAGTAGGGAATTTAAAAGTGGCGCTGAACGTCCGAAGAATCGCGAGAGTTAGCGCGTACATCATTCTGCCAATAGTGCTGCTGGACTTCTGGTATGTTCTGGCGACTGCTTACGATTACGGGGACTTGGCAGGAACATACGTTCTCAATCAAAACGGCGATAAATGCACGCTCCGTCTTCGATCCGATCGGACTTTCAAAGAAGAACTAACACGCTCTGGAAAAGTCCAAACCGCTGAAGGAACCTGGCGTCGGATCGGTGAGGGAGGCGTAGCATTCTCAAAGGAATTCCTCAATTTGGCGAGCGAGGAACGAAATGCTAGCGGTGAATCCTATGGCTGGTTCAGCAAAGAATTAGGACTGTTCACCACCTTGGCGCTAGCCCCTCAAGCGGGTGGCCCCACCCTGCGCAAGAAGCTCTTTGAGTAGCATCGCAATTATGCAATTACGGGTCAATCAGTGCACTTTAGTCTGAGACTAACGGGCCAATTCAGCAACCGCTTTTCCGCTAACCGCTCCTTAGCTAGGCGGCTTTTAGGCCTGTCTCCGAATAAAGAGACTAGACTCGAAGCTACGAAGAGCTCTGCAGTAACTGCTGTAGCCCATGGCGCGAACAGCACGTGGAGAGAGTGGTATTTCCTTTGGATCAGATTTCTGAAAGCCAGCGCGCTGATCCTTGTGTCGATTATGTTGCTGAGCGTCTGGTATGTTATGGCTGCCAACTACGATTACGCAGCCTTGGCTGGAACCTACGTTCTCAATCAAAACGGCGATACTTGTACGCTTCGCCTTCGAGCGAATCGGACATTCAACGAGGAGCTTATACGCGCCGGCAAAGCCCAGACCGCGGAAGGAGCCTGGTATCGAAACGGCGAGGCCGGCGTTTCCTTCTCAAAGGAATTTCTTATGATGGCGGGTCAGGTACCGAATGCCAGCGGTGAATCTTACGGTCGGTTCAACAAAGAACTCGGATTGTTAACCACACTAAAGCTCGCCCCTGATCAGGGCGGCCCAACCTTGCGAAAGAGGCTTTTTGAGTAGCGTCGCGGTTGCGGCTAACTCAAACATGCTTCGGCCTGAGACAAATCGGTTTTTGCTAACCGTGGTTCAGCTAACGCCCTTAAGCTACCCGCCCTTTAGCTGCCCTTTCTCGTTGGCCGCAACAGCACCTCGCTGACAAAAGATTGCGGAGCCTGCTTTACGAGCATCTCCACCACGCTGGCTACGTCGTCGGGCTTCACCTTCCAGCTTTCTTCTTTGAACCCGTCCCCCCTGCCGCCAAATCCCGTGTTTACCGATCCCGGAGCCACCACTGACACGCGAACATTAAATTGTCGCAGCTCTTCTGCAACGGAGTACGTCAGCCCGTTCAGCCCCCACTTGGAGGCGGAGTAAGCAGCGCCGTTGGGCAAGGGGATTCTTCCCGGCCAGGGAAGATATGTTGATGATGTGTCCGCTCTTGCGTTCAATCATCAGCGGAGCCAGCGCCTGGATGGTCAGGAACAGCCCCGCGAAGATTCGTCGCCATGAGATCGTCCCATTCCTCTATTGAAGTTTCGTGCAGTGGTTTTCCCGTTTTGCCGATGCCGGCGCAGTTCACCAGCACGTCGCATCGCCCATACTTCTCGCGTAGATGCGCGCCCAGCAGCGTCCACTGCTTTCTCGTCGCGCAGATCGCAGGGAAAGACCTCGGCCTTGCCGCCAACGCTTCAATTGCGGCGCGCACCGATTCGCAGCCGCGCCTTGTCCCGCGCCACCAGAACCATCTGCATCCCCGTCGCGCCCAATCGACGCGCAATGGCCTCGCCGATGCCCCGGGCGGCCCCCGTTACCACGGCGACTCTGCCGGAAAGCCCGACCGGTAATCGCTCATTGTGCTTTGCCTCTGGTTCTTTTACGATATCGTTTTAGGATGTCAATTGCGTCGTCAGAGTGTATGCTGTCTCGACGACGCATGTATGGCGGGCATCCTTCGGATGATCCTGCCTGGAGGCAACGTCGAGAGAGTGACTTAGAAAGTGCGAACTTGTATCCACGTCCAGTCATTTCTATAATCCACCACAACTCGCGTCGGTTTATTTGGGCACTACGATTTTCATACCCGTTGCTGTTTTGGACGGCGTTTTTCAGTGTGTCGGCCGGTTTCGGACAGCGAGTCACAGAGTTTGATTTCGCTTTTCCTAGGAGCGTTGAATGAAGAAGTTCGTGTTTGCATCTCTGTTGGCGGTAGCCAGCGCTACCCTACCGTCGCACCCTTCCTTTGGCGCAGGATACCGGCAGCTTCCCAGGTAACAATTAAGGATCCAGCCGAATACAACGCTTATACGAATGCGATAGGCCAGTCCGATCCGAAAATCAAGGCGTCCGCCATCGAGTCTTTCCTTACCCAGTATCCGCAGAGCGTCGTCAAGTCCGACATGCTGGAGCAGTTAATGGCTGCGTACCAGCGTCCGGCGATTTGAACAAGACCGTCGATGCTGCCGACCGTCTCCTGCAGGTAGACCCAAATAACCTTCGCGCCCTCGCTGCTCACCGTCTACATCAAGAAGGCCCAGGCAGCGCAGAATCCCGCCGGCGCACAGCCCTTGCTGGACGACGCCGCAGCCCTGGCCCAGCGCGGTCTGGCGGCACCAAGCCGGCCGACATGATCGCAGCCGACTTTGAGAAACTGAAGAAGGCCACCACGCCGATCTTCCACAGCGCCATTGCAGCCGACGACGCCGGCAAGAAGGACTATAAGGGCGCGGTCGCCGAGTACAAGACCGAACTCGAGTCCGTCAGCGCCGGAACAGACCACCGCCGGTCCCGCCCTGATGGATACCTACCAGATGGGTACCGCCTACATCTCGATGGATCCCAAGGATCTGTTGAACGGCATCTGGTACCTCGCACGCGCTGCTGCCTACGCGCCGGAGCCGGCCAAGAGCGCAGATCGATGACCAGGCCAAGTACTGGTACAAGCGCTATCACGGCGGGACGGACGGTTACGAGCAGGTGCAGGCTCTGGCCAAGACCAGTGTCTTCCCAACTGCCGACTACAAGATCGTTCCCGCTCCTTCGCCGCAGGATGTCGTGGCCAAGATCGTCGCGGAAACTCCCGACATCAAGGGCCTCGCGCTGTCCGATAAGGAATTCATTCTCTCCAACGGCAAGAAGGAAGACGCGGACAAGCTCTGGGCTCAGCTTCAGGGCGTTACCACCAAGATCCCTGGACGTGGTAATCGCCGCCACTCCGACGCAGGTTCAGCTCGCTGTCAGCGAAGAAGCGAAGACCGGCAAAGGTTGCGGACTTCACGGTTAATATGAAGGCGCCTTTGGCAACCCCTCCCGCAGTCGGTTCCGACGTGGAGTTAATCGGTACTTTGACTCCTATACCGCCACTCCAACCATGATCACCTTGAAGGATGGCGAATCGCCGGCCGCACCTAAGAAGGCCGCTCCGGCACACCGTCCGGCTCACAAATAGTAGTCTTGCCCTCACCTCGGAAAGGACAGCCTCGGGTTGTCCTTTTCCTTGTGGTTCCGCCTAAACCCCCTGCCGCCGCCACTAGCGAACGGAATTAGCCCAGGCCCAAAGTGGTAAGGTTGAAGCAGGATGAAGAGACTGTTTTCGCTATCCGCCGTTGCCCTGGCCATGCTGTTTGGCCACTTCCGTTCTGCACGCGCAGTCGGAGCCGACGGTGCCGATGAGCCCCCTGAAACCGCCGCATCGCGTCCTGCTGCAGTTGGACCAGGTGGATCCCGCGCAGATGAGTTCGGCGGACACACAGGTCGTGGCGTCTCGACAGGAGCAGCTCAACAGCGCCGCCGCAGTAGACGGATTTGACCTGCAGCAAGCTGGCTGGAAATACCAGCAGGCGATTTGTCCGGTTCTGACTTCTGCCGTGCTTTTGCATTACGAAATGGACGCCGGCACCAACAGGGCCAGTCGCTTTGTCGCCGTCGTTCCCCGGACCTCGGGGGAGATCCGGATTGTCCCCGTCCAGCGTGGCGGCAATTCGCCCTTCATTGAATCCGACGCAAACGGCACCACCATCGGCATTTTCAACTCACTGGTCTCCGCGTCTGGAATCAATATCTACAATCCCGCGATGGAAGAGAACGATAACTGGGTGAAGCTGGCGCTCTGTTACGCCGAGCTTGCCGGGCATCACCCCACCACGCTTCTCACGGACACGCTGTATGGCGAATCCTTCGAGCGCAATGTCAGCATGCCGCAGCGCACCCTCGATAAGAACGGTGAATTCGTTCTCATGTTCAGCGACGTCAACGATCCCAAATCCACGGTCGACTGGAATTTGAAATTCGACAAGACCGCGCACCTCGCTTCGGTCGAGGTGGTGCCGCAGAAGATGAATACCCCGGTGCGAACGCAACAGACACTCACGGATCTCTGGCCGGAAAAAGCAGCGAAGTAGGCCCTTACTCTCCCGCTTACTCTCCCAGTTGAATTCGTTGGATGGAATAGGCGCGTCCGGTTGCGCCATCGCATTCAATCAGGGAAGCGGACATGCGCGCGTCTCCCCGGGCCGGTTCAAACTTCCCCGGCATCCCGGTAAGAAAGCGCGCCAGCACCAGCTCCTTCTCCACGCCAATCACGCTGTCGTAAGGCCCGCTCATGCCAACGTCAGTCTGGTAGGCAGTGCCGCCCGGCAGTACGCGCTCGTCCGCCGTAGGCACATGGGTGTGGGTGCCCAGGACGGCCGTCACGCGGCCATCGAGATACCAGCCCATCGCAATCTTCTCCGAAGTGGCTTCCGCGTGCAGGTCCACCAGGATCACCTTGGCCTTAATCTGTTTCAGCAGCGCATCGGCCACGCGAAAGGGATCGTCGCTCGAATGCATGAACACGCGTCCCTGCAGATTGATCACCGCATACGGCTGGCCTGTGGGCAGCGCGCCCTCGTAGTAACCGTATCCGGGGGTGCCAACGACGTAATTCGCCGGGCGGATGATGCGGCGCGGGCGCTCATGGCTATCCGCGGCAGCAGATTGCAGATATTCGATCAGCTCTTTTTTGTCCCATACATGATTGCCGGTTGTGAGTACATGCACGCCCAGGTCGAAGAGTTCGTCTGAGATTGCCGGGGTAACGCCGAAGCCGCCTGCGGCGTTTTCAGCATTCATCACCACCAGGTCCACATTCTGCGAATCCAGCACGTGGCCGATATGTTCGCGCACAATGCGACGCCCGGGACTGCCAAAAACATCGCCTACAAAAAGTATCCGCAAGTGTACAAACGCTCCATTCTCAATGCCTGCAGCTTTGAATGAATGTCGACAGGCTCAACGCAATCTTCGATGCAATCCATGATCGTAGCATGCTGCACGAGGTGTTTCGCGCACATCTCGCGCCGCAAACTGAGCGAATAAGTTACTCGAAATAACTTTGATGAAGAAACACGGGTACTGATTTGGACAAGTTGTGGTAGCTTTTCCGCATGGCCGTCAATACTCGCTTCGCTACCGGGGTCCACACTCTCGTTCTGCTCGCAGCCGAGCCCGATACCCTGCAGACGTCGAACGACATCGCCGCCAAGCTCAATACCAATGCGGTGGTCATTCGTCGCGTTTTGGCGTCCCTACAGAAGGCCGAACTGGTCACCAGCCAGAAGGGCCCCAGCGGGGGCTCAAGGCTGTCGCGTCCAGCCAAGTCCATCACTCTGCGGGATATCTATCGCGCCGTCGAGAATGGAGCGGTCTTCCATACTCCCAGCCTGTCGGGATCCGCAGCCCTGCGCGTGGCCTCGTCGCTCGACAAGGTGTTTGCAGAGTCGCAGCGCGCCCTTGAGCAGGAGTTGGAGAAAACGACGCTTGCCCAATTGGTGAAGAAGCTCAGCCACAAGAAGAAGTAGTCCGTCCCCTTAGGACTGCTCGCCCCCTGTACCTTCAGTCGGTGCATCTGCATCCTGCGCGGTATCGCCCTGTTGCGCCAACTGCCGCATAAGCGGGAACAGGATCACGTCGCGTATGGATTTCGCCCCCGTAAGAATCATCGTCAGCCGATCGATGCCAATACCCTCACCCGCAGTCGGCGGCAATCCATAGCCAAGTGCGCGGACGTAGTCTTCGTCCATCTGGTGCGCTTCATCATCACCGCGCTCGCGTTCGTGCAGTTGCTGTTCAAATCGCTTGCGCTGTTCTTCCGGATCGTTCAACTCGCTGAATGCATTGCCCACCTCGAAGCCGCCAATGTAGAACTCGAAGCGCTCCACCCACTCCGGCTCATCCGGCTTTTGCTTCGAAAGCGGCGATACCGCGATAGGGAAGTCGTAAATGATCGTTGGCTGTATCAAATGGTCTTCCGCCACCGCTTCGAAGATGTTCGCAATCGACTTGCCTCGAGGCTCGCCCGGCTTGCAGTCCACGTTCACCTTCGCTGCGCGCAACTGTTGCGCCATCGCCAGTACCTTCTCATCGCTCGCGAAATCGGGCATCTCCGGCATTGCGCCCGCCTCGTCCGGCCAGAAGTTTAGGATCGCTTCCCGCATGGAAAATTTCCGCCACTTCGCGAGATCAATCTCTTCGCCGCCGAAGTTTGTCACCGTCGTCTCATTCACTTCCATTGCCACCTGGATGATCAGCGCCTCCGTCAAATCCATCAGATCGTGATAATTCGCATAAGCCTGGTAGAACTCCACCATCGTGAATTCAGGATTGTGCTGCGTCGAGACTCCCTCATTACGGAAATTTCTGTTGATCTCGTACACGCGATCCAGCCCGCCCACCACCAGCCGCTTGAGATACAGCTCCGGCGCAATGCGCAGAAACAAGTCCATGTCGAGAGCGTTGTGGTGAGTCATGAACGGCTTCGCCGCCGCGCCCCCGGCAATCGACTGCATCATCGGGGTTTCCACTTCGAGATAGCCGCGGTCGTCAAAAAATCTCCGCACCGCCTTCAGAATCTTCGCGCGCTTCACAAATGTCTCGCGCACATCCGCGTTCATAAAGAGATCGACATAACGTTGGCGATAGCGCAGTTCCACGTCGGCCAGCCCGTGATACTTTTCCGGTAGCGCCAGCAGGCCTTGGCGAGGAACGTGATCGTCTCCACATGCAGGCTCAGCTCGCCCGTGCGCGTGCGGAAGAGGTATCCGCTCACGCCGATGTGGTCGCCCAGATCCAGCAGTTTGTACATCTGGAACGCTTGCTTCGCCGACCGCGTCTTGCCGCACATAGATCTGCAGCCGCTTGCCGCCCTGCTGCAGGTGAGCAAAGCCCGCCTTGCCCTGTCCGCGGATCGCCATCAGCCTGCCTGCAACCGTCGCCCCGGCATGGCTCGCTTCCAACTCCTCGGAGGACGAATCGCCGAACTTCTCCAGGATCTCCGGTACCGTCGCGGTGGAAAGAAACTGGTTGGGATACGCACTCTGTCCCAGCCCGACAATCTGACTCAGCTTCTCCTGGCGGAGCGCAAAAAGATTCCGCTCAAATTCCGAATCGAACACGTTCAGCCTCTTCTGCCTTTTCGAATCAACCTCTGTCAGTATAGCTGTCGAAACAGCCCTGTTCGCCATCACCCGGGAACTGCCCGCACTGTTGTAACATCGCAGATGCTAATCCACGGAGCGCGCCATGGCCTTTCATACCCCAGACCCCAAGCAGAAGCAAGATGGCGGGGGACTGAAGACACTCGTGCAGGCCGAAAAAATGATCCAGATCGCCATCATGCTGCCGGCGGCGGTCTTCATTGGATACATCCTTGGCTATTGGCTCGACAAAGTTCTGCACCAGACCTGGATCAATATTGCCGGGCTCATTCTGGGCGGCGCTGCGGGCCTTATCAGCGTCATTCGCATGGTGATGAGCGCAGGAAAGGACATCGACCGAAAGAATTGAGCGAATCCAACCCATTTCTCGACTTTACTGATGCCGATCTCAAGGCGGCCATGTACCGCAGCCTGAGGACGATCGCAATCTTGGCTGTCGTTCTCGCCGTCGCCACCAGCCTCTTCGCCGGGTGGCAGAGCGGTGTGTTGTTGATTGTAGGGGCGATAGTCTCTGCCAGCGGAGTCTATGAGTGGCAGCGTCTCATCGGCGTCGTCAACGAGCGCCTCGACAACGCCAAAAATCCGCGCGCCGCTGGACCAGTCGTGGCAATGTTTTTCCTGCGCCTGCTGCTCGCTGCAGGCTTCGTCTATGTTAGTCTAAAATGTTTCCACGGCTCTATTTACGCACTGCTGGCGGGTCTGGCATTGGCGGTGGTCGGACTCTCAATTGAAGCGGTGCGCCTGGTGCGGGCTTGATGCCCTCGCCAGAGACCGGAACCAGTGGCTGAAAAAGGATTATGCACGAGTCTCTCGCGTTTACTAATTTCTTGAATCACGTCTTTGGAGCACCCGTTTCCGGCCTGCTGCAAAGGATCGGTTTTCACGCAGCGGTTCCCGGGCAGCCCAACCCCCTGGGATTCGACCCCGCTGCTCCATTCACTGACTCTTTTGCTCTCCAACTTGGCGTCGTGCTCTTCCTCATCGCCTTCTTCGTGATCGTCCGCCTTACCCTCAACGTGGAGAAACCCGGCCCCGCTCAATTCGTTGCTGAGTCCATCCACGACTTCGTTGGCGGACAGGCAGACCAGATCATCGGACACGGCTACGAGCGCTACCAGCCCTTCGTGACTACCGTTTTTCTGTTCGTCCTCTGCTGCAACATGCTCGGCCTTTATCCCGGCTTCCATACTCCGACAGCAGATCCAAAAGTACCGCTGGGAATCGCGATTCTCACATTTCTGTATTACAACTACCACGGCCTCCGCGTGCAGGGTCCCGTCAACTACGCCAAGCACTTCATGGGACCGATCTGGTGGATCTCGTGGCTCATGTTCCCGATAGAGATCATCTCGCACCTCGCCCGCATCATGTCGCTCACCATCCGTCTTTTTGCGAACATGTTTGCCAGCGATCTGCTTACACTGGTCTTCTTCTCGCTGATTCCCATCGGCATTCCAGTTGTGTTTCTTGGATTGCACTTCGGCGTCGGCCTCATCCAGGCTTATGTCTTCATGCTGCTGGCGATGATCTATCTCACCATTGCAGTCGCGCACGAAGAAGGCATCTAGGCTTACTCCTGCATCGGCCAGTCGTGGTGCGCGGCGCAAAGACGCACCCGCAGAAAACCGGTGGCAGATAGCAGGGAAGACATTGCAGTACCCGGTGAGTTCGGGCCAAAACAAGATCTTCCTGCGGAGACGCTTCCACTCCGTCAGTGAAGGCCGTAAGTGTGAGGGCGCCAGCACGGTGAGCGTCAACCACCTCCTTCGGCAATTCCTACGGAAGCAAGGAGAGTGTAATGCGTAAACTTCAGTACTTCTTTATGACGCTGTCAGCGCTGTTCATGGCGATGCCGGCATACGCGCAGTCGGCTACCAACCAGCCGATCAGCATGGTGCCAATCGGCGCCGGAATCGGTATGGCACTCGCCGCCGGCCTCTGCGGCCTAGGCCAGGGCCGCGCTACCGCTTCCGCCACTGAGGCTCTTGCCCGCAACCCCGGCGCTCGCGCAGGCATCCAGTTGCTGCTCGTCCTCGGACTCGCGTTCATGGAATCCCTCTCGCTCTTCACCCTCGTCATCATCTTCCTCAAGGTCAAGTAAGTTAGCCTTCAGGAAACGCAGTCAGCACAAAGCCCCCGAAGATCCGGGGGCTTTTGTGTTTGGCGAGACACATTACTTCGGCAGAGTCGGCGGTCGTGGCGGAAACCGCCTGCTTGCTCGGTAAAGGCGCACAGCCCCGCGATTGCTACCGATGAATCTCAGTATCATATTTCGTTCGAGATAAATCCTCGGTGGAGCTCATCTATCCTGTCTCCCGCACGAATCGGCGTAGTAGCATCGTCCCGGCCGCTGTACCTTGACGGTATGCACGCGAACAAAGGCCGTTCCCCGCAACTCTCGCGGAGAAAATCATTCGCGCCGTCGATGTCCTCGAGCAGAGTCCAGTTGACCAAGTGTGCGGGTCTACTTTTCTGATCTTCTGAACGCGAACGAAACTCACGAAGGCCGCAGTATGTTGGATCGCTTCACGCATTCCAGAAATGCCAGATAACTCCAGGAGCAAATATGATGACGATCGAACTCCCCAAACACGTGCGCACTGACGCAATTGCGTCGCTCCGGCGCTACTTTGACGAGCAGATGCCCGAACCCATCGGTGATCTCGCCGCCGGACTGATGCTCAACTATTTTCTCGAAGAAATCGGTCCCGCAATTTATAACCGTGCCATCGCAGATGCGCAGACGCGCATGCAGCAGCGTGTCTCCGATCTCAACGGAGAACTCTTTGCCGATGAGTTGCAGTATTGGAAGAAGATTGATGCCAAGCGCAAGAGCCGCCGTTAGCCTTGCATCCTCCGTTATCTCCGCCATGTGTACTGCAGGCAGCATGTCTGGGCGCAACATTTGGTGTATTCGACTTTAGCCCTCAGCGGCATACCGAATCACACAAAAGTTGCTTGTGTGTGCGACGTATCGACGACACTTGTTGCGGCGAGTCCCTCTCGCATCTGAGACAATCCCTTTGTGACGCATCCGCTTGAGTTCCACGAAATCAGCAAGCAGTACGGCAGGCTCCTCGCGCTCGACCGGCTTTCGCTCACCGTCGAGCCAGGTGAGATCGTAGGCTTTGTCGGCCCAAACGGCGCCGGCAAGACCACAGCCCTTCATCTCGCGATGGGCTTTCTGCGCGCCACCTCCGGCCGCGGCCAAATGTTTGGCCACTCCTTCGGCTCTCCGGCCAGTCGTCTCCGCATGGGATTTCTGCCGGACGCACCAACCGTTTTCGCCGGAAGCGCGCAGTCGGCTATACGGCTCGCCGCGAGATTAAACAGCGTGCAGGATCCGCCGCTTCGTCAGCGCACTCAGGAGTTGATCTCCACCCTCGGCCTGCCATCCACCGGCCGAGATGCCCGCCAATTTTCGCGCGGCATGCAGCAGCGCCTGGGACTCGCGCAGGCGCTTATCAACGATCCTCAGCTTCTCATCCTCGATGAACCAACGTCCGCGCTGGATCCCTCGGGAGTCGTCGAAGTCCGCGCCATCCTTCGCCAGGCTCGCGCCGCGGGAAAGAGTGTCTTTTTCAGCTCGCATCAGCTCAGCGAGGTCGAACAGATCTGCGACCGCGTCGCATTCCTCCACGAAGGCCGACTGCTGCGCTGTGGCAATCTCGACGAGTTGATGTCCACATCGGGCACGACAGAGATCCTCGTTCGCGGCCTCGACGCATCTCCCGTCCCCATGCAGCAGTTCGCAAGCTTCATCGCTTCACCCGATCGCGAAGGAAGGCGCCTTCGCTGGATACTGCCCACCGCCCTGGCTCGCCCCGCCATTGAAGCGGCATGGAGCGCGGGAGGGGAACTGGTCTACTCGCGCCCCATGCGAAAGAACCTGGAAGAACTCTTTATCGAGTGGACCGCAGAGCGCACAAAACCTGCCCTGATTGCGTCGGAGGCGCGCCGGTGAAAGCCCTCTACCTCCTGCGTCCTCTCCTGCGCCTGAACCGTTGGCTCCTTTTTCTGCTGCTGCTATGGCCTTATGCCATGGCCGCTCTGACGATCATCGGCGACGGCCGCCCCTCACCCGATGCGGTCCTCGCACTTCTCAAAGAAGAGTGTTTTTACGGCATCGCGCTTGTCGCGTTTACCGGCGCATATTTGCTCGGCAACGAGCAACGCTCCCGCAGGATCATTACCGTTCTCGCGCGTGCCATCCATCGCTGGCAGTATCTTCTCGCGCTTCTGTTGGCGGCGTGGGTTCCGCTCGTGCTATATCTCGTCGGCTTCGTCCTTTCCGGAAGCTACATGTTCCATCAATCTCAGGTCTCCATTCAGATCGTGCTCGACTTGGCTCTGCTGCAGCTTGTCGTGGGATTGTGGGCCGGCACCCTGAGCATCTTCTTTTCCATCTTCCTGCCATCCATCCTGGCGTCGCTCGCCAGTGGCGGCACCATGGCGGCGCTCGCCTTTCTTTCCATCACCGGCCCGGGCCGACTTCTCGAGGCGACAACGACAGCCACGTTCGCATCGGCACATTTGCTGATGACGCGCGACCTCACCCTGACGCTGGCGCTGTCGGCTATAGTCTTTGCAGCAGCCTGCGCTCTGTTCTCTCGGCGCGATCTTAATTTAACTGGAGATTGAAGGTTTAGCGTTGCGCTTCGAGCGAAGCCGCAGCAGCGCCTGCATGTGCAGTCACGGTGCTGTCAACCGCATAAGTTCGTGCAGCCGCACGAGCCGAGCCGAGCACGCGTCCAGGCAGTATCCCAAGCATCAGCGTTGCGCCTGCGGTCAGCACCAGCGCGATGGCAAGCGCAAAACTCACCGGAGCCACCACCAGCTTTGCCGATTCCTCTGAGCGCCGCGCGTAAGCCGTTATCAGCAGGCGCAGGTAGTAGTACGCCGCAATCCCGCTGTTCAGCAGACCGATGATTGCCAGCCAGATCGCGCCACCGTGGATGGCCGCCGTGAACACATAAAACTTTCCGAAGAAGCCACCGGTGAAGGGAATCCCGATCAGAGAAATCAGGAAGAACGCCAGCACTGCTCCCAATAGGGGTGACTTGTACGCCAGCCCGCGATAGTCGCCAATTGAATTCACGCGTTCGTCGTACCCACCCACGTGGCTCACAATCGGCGAACACGCCAACATTCATCGCGGCATACGCCACAGCATAGAAGCTGGCCGCGGCGATTGCCTCATTCGACAGCGCGGCGAAGGCGACCAGCAGGTAGCCGGCATGCGCGATTGACGAGTAGGCCAGCATGCGCTTCACATTCTGCTGACGCAGCGCGCCCAGGTTGCCGACCGTCATGGAGAGTGCCGCCATCAGCCAGAGCAGCATCGACCACTGCACGTGCAGCAATGGGAAAATTCCGTATGCAATCCGCACCAGCACGGCAAACGCCGCAGCCTTCGGCGCAGTAGACATCAGAGCGACTACCGGCGAAGGAGCACCTTCATAGACATCCGGCGTCCACACCTGGAATGGCGCGGCAGAAACCTTAAAACCGATGCCGATCAGCATCATCGCCAGCGCAATCACGGCAAACCCGGGCGTTTCGGTCTGCGAAAGACCTGCGGCAATCTCGTGAATATTGGTTGTGCCGGTCGCGCCAAACACCAGCGCGACGCCATAGA
The DNA here is from genome assembly GCA_963816335.1 of uncultured Acidobacteriaceae bacterium. Lineage (GTDB taxonomy): Bacteria > Acidobacteriota > Terriglobia > Terriglobales > Acidobacteriaceae > JANXZS01. Next base: position 125,185 of record CAWFKA010000005.1, read on the forward strand.
GGAAAAACGCCGTCGCAAACGACCCCAGCAGAAAATACTTGAGGGACGCCTCCGGCCCCTTCGCCGTATGCTTGCGGAATCCCGCCAGAATGTATGTCGAAATCGACGAGATCTCCAGCGCGATAAAGACCAGTAGCAACTCCACGGCGCTCGACATCAGCACCATGCCCACCGTGCCAAAGAGCACCAGCGCAAAGAACTCGCCCACGTTTTCGGCTTGTTCGGGGAAGCTGTCCAGTGCGATCAGGCAGGCGACCAGCACAATTCCGCAAATCAGAACATGAAAGAATCCGCTGAAGGCATCTGTCTGCATCACTTCGTGAAACGCCGTGCCCGGCGTCATCCGGAACTGCACTAGGCTCGCCCACAGCGCGGCCGCAAGGCCGCCAATCGCGAACCAGCCCAGCGGCGCTCGGTTCGCAGACCGCTTGCAGCACCGCCTCAATCATCATCACGGCAACGCCGGTGAGCGTGAGAATCACCTCGGGCAAGATTCGGAGAATGTCAGGAGTCGAGTTCATTGCTTCTCCGGTTCTTGAGCCGAGACAAGCAGCAGCCTGGCCGCTCTCAATCATGTGCGTGTGGATGCTCGTCGGCGCTCCCCACAAGTTGCCGTAACCTGTCCGTCAATCGCGCGCATCCAGTACGGTGACGCGATGCCCATGATCAGCATCAGCACCGCCATCGGCCAAAGCGAAATCTGCTCGCGCGCCGTTCACGATCCGCGGCAACCTTCATCGTAACCATCTCCGACGCCGTTCCATAGAACACGCGCTGCACCAACCAAAGCATGTATGCCGCGCTCAGAATCACTCCGATGGTTGCCGCCGCCGTCCATCCCGCATGCCCTGGATAACTTCCGCTCAGTACCAGGAACTCACCCACAAATCCATTCAGCATCGGCAGTCCCACCAGCGACAGCGATGTAATCACGAACAGCGTTGCCATCCAGGGCAGCCGCGTCGCCAGCCCTCCATAGTCGGCGATGTCGTAGGTTCCGTAACGCTCGTACAGAAAGCCCAGCAGCAGGAAAAGTGCGCCGCCGGAAATGCCGTGGTTCAGAATCTGATAAACCCCGCCATCTATTCCGGTAATCGCGAAGGAGAAAATTCCCAGCGTGCAGAAACTCAAATGGCTGACCGTCGAGAAGGCCAGCAGCCTCTTCATATCCTTCTGCACCAGCGCCAGCGAGGCTCCGTACAGGATGCCGACAGCCGCCAGCACAATCATCCAAGGTGCAACCTGCCGCGATTGCGCAGGGAAGAGCCCAAGGTTGAATCGCAGAATGGAATACAAACCCAGCTTGCCCGCGACCACCATGCCCATTGCCGTAGGAGCCTCGCTGAACGTGTCCGCGATCCAACCGTGAAGCGGAAAGACCGGCACCTTCACTGCGAACGCCACCAGAAACGCCAGCGACGCCCAGATACAATCCTCGTGCCGTCAATGCCCGTCGAGTCGTCTGCGACTGCCTGTTGCAGTTTCTCAAAATCAAACGTCCCGGTATGTGAGTAGAGCCACAACAGTGCTACCAGCAACAGCGCGGAAGGAAGAAATGTGTAAACGAAAAATTTGAGTGCGGCCTGCGGACCCTTTGAGCGCCCGAACATCGCAATCAACATCGCCATCGGCACCAGCGAGAGCTCCCAGAATCCGTAATACAAGAAGAGATCCAGCGATACGAACACGCCGATCATCGCTGTCTGCTGCACCAGGAAGAGAAGATAAAATTCCCGCGTCCTGTTCTCGATTGCGTTCCACGAAGCCAGCACGCCGAACGGCCCCAGGAAGGTTGTCAGTATCACCAGCCACATCGAAATTCCGTCAACGCCAACGTGGTAGCGAATGGCAGGGGACTGGATCCACGCAACATTCTGTTCAAACTGAAATCCCGTGTGGCCGTACACGAAGTGCGCCGGCAGGTGCAACGAGAGCGCAAAAGTTAACAGCGTTACCAGCAGCGTGAATCCCTGGATCAAGTGCCCGCGACGCGGCAGTACAGCCACCACCGCCGCACCCGCCAGGGGTACGAAAGTCGTCAGCGTCAATATGGAATCAATCTGCAATGTCCCTGTTCCTTCACTTACCAGTTCTTGATGAAAAGCTTTCCGACGCCCGCGCCGAATCCGAAATACGAAATCAGCAACACTGTCGCCGCACCCAGCGCCAGCCATCCGGCATACGAGCGAATGTTGCCCGATTGAATGCGCCGGAACAGCCCGCCCAACCCCAGTGTCGCGCCGGATGCAGCAAGACCGCCGCCCTGCACCACGCCCGTTTCCACTACCGTGCCCAGCACGTAGCGCGAAATGAACAGCCACGGTTGCACGATCACCGCGTTGTAAAACTCATCCACCCAGAACTTGCGTACCAGCATCGTTCGTATTCCCGCGTAGCTCCTCGCCATCTTGCCCGGCAACTCAGGATTGATGACATAGAACATGTGCGCCGTAAACCAGCCCAGCGCCGCCACCAGCATCGCCAGTCCGCTCAGCCCCATCTCCAGCCGCGAACTCGTCACCAACTCCACCTTTGTCGTTCCCACCAGCGCCCCGTTACTCGCGACGCGAACGGTGTTCAATGCCGGATCAAGAAAATGCGCAAACCAGTTGCTTCCGTGCAACGCTTCCGGCCAACCCATCCATCCGCCGATCAACGACAGCAGTGCAAGAATCACCAACGGCCCCAGCATGATCCACGAACTTTCATGCACTGCGTGACCGTGTCCTTCCGCGTCCACTCGCGTCCGGCTCTTGCCCAGGAACGCCATGTACCAAAGCCGGAACATGTAGAACGAAGTAATATAGGCCGCCGCCAGTCCGACAAACCACAGCACCACTCCGCCGTAGGGCGAGCGCAGAACGTCGAAAAGAATTTCATCCTTGCTAAAAAATCCCGCAAACGGAAAAATTCCCGAGATCGCCAGCACACCTGCAAGCATCGTCCAGCATGTAATCGGGATGTCCTTCCGCAACCCGCCCATGTAGCGAAGGTCCTGTTCGCCGCCCAGCGAGTGGATCACCGCACCTGCCGCCAGAAACAGCAGCGCCTTGAAGAAGGCATGTGTCACCAGGTGAAAGATTGCCGCCGAATACGCCGCAACACCGCACGCCAGGAACATGTATCCCAGCTGCGAAACGGTGGAGTAGGCCAGCACCCGCTTGATGTCCGTCTGCACCATCGCCAGCGTTGTTGCGAAGAATGCCGTTGCCGCGCCAATGACTGCGACCACGCCCAGCGCAAAGGTTGAGCGGTCAAAGATCACGTGCGTGCGCACCACCATGTAGATGCCCGCGGTCACCATCGTTGCCGCGTGGATCAACGCCGACACCGGCGTCGGACCTTCCATCGCATCCGGCAGCCACACGTACAGCGGAATCTGCGCCGACTTGCCAGTTGCGCCCAGCACTAGCAGCAGCGCAATCGTTGTCAGAAATCCGCCCTGCCATTCCGGATGTGCCGCCACCTGACCGAAGATCGTTGGAAAAACTCAGCGACCCGAAATGCGCGATCAATAAAAACATCGCTAGCAGAAATCCGAAATCGCCGATACGGTTGACGATGAATGCCTTCATGCCCGCATTCGATGCCGACTGTCTGGTGAAATAAAATCCGATCAGCAGGTACGACGCCAGGCCCACACCCTCCCACCCCACAAACATCAGCAGGAAGTTCTCCGCCAGCACCAGCACCGACATGAAGAACATGAAGAGGTTCAGATATGCGAAGAAGCGCCAGTAGCCCTCTTCCTCCGCCATGTAGCCGATCGAATATACGTGGATCACAAATCCAACGCCCGTCACCACGCACAACATCACCAGCGTCAGCTGATCGAGCGCGAAACCAAAGTCAGCCGTAAACGTAGAAGTCTGGATCCATGGAGTCGCCAGCTTCTCCACATAGGGAAGTGGCGTCTGGCCAATGTGCAACGCAATGTTCGCCACCAACAGCGCCGGGACCAGCGTCGCCAGCAGCGCAATTGCCGACACCGCCACGCGCGGAAGCCTGCGCCCCAGCTAGCCCATTCACAGCGAACCCGGCCAGCGGGCACAACGCGATCAGCCACAGATGTAGAGAACCGTTCATAGTTTCATCAGGTCGATCTGGTCGACATTCAACGTGTTGCGCGTGCGATAAATGGCAATGATGATGGCCAGCCCCACCGCGGCTTCCGCCGCCGCCACCACCATCACAAAGAAGACGAAGATCTGACCGCGAACCGCGTGACCACTTGTACGCAAACGCCACGAATGAAAGATTCACCGCATTCAACATCAGCTCAATCGACATGAAGACGGTGATGATGTTGCGCTTGATCAGGAACGCGGCCACGCCAATCGAAAACAGGATTGCGCTCAGCACCAGGTAGTACGGCAATGGGGACCATCGGCTCAGTGCTCCTTTCGCGCCAGCGCGACCGCGCCGAGAATGGCTATCAGGATCAGGATCGACGTCACTTCAAAGGGCAGCAGCAGGTCGCGAAACAGACACCGTGCTCAGGTCATAGAGCGTTGCAGGATTCTGTAGATCTCGCGACTGCCCAGGCTCTGCCCTGCGATAGAAAAACGAAAGTCGAGCACGCCCAGCAGAATCGCCACGCCCGGGACACCCTACCAGGTACGCCGCGCGACTGCCCCGTGTCCGCACTTCTTCGCCTGCGTTCAGCAGCATGATGACGAAGGTGAACAACACCATGATGGCGCCCGAATAAACGATCACCTGCGCCGCCGCCAGGAACTCCGCGCCCAGCGACAGGTACAGCACCGCCAGCGACGTCATCACCACGATCAGCGAGAGCGCGCTGTTAATGGGATGGCGCGTGAACAGCAGGTTCAGTGCCCCCGCCACGCACAGCCCGCCAAAGATGAAGAACAGAACTAGTTGCATGTTCTTGGGTCGCTCACCGGCACTGGTAAGAACAATTGGAGAACATGCACGGAAAGTGCATTCTAAATCCACGCACTAGCTGGTGCGCAGCGCCAGCCACAGGCTCGTTCCGATGATGTTCGCGATGGCCAGCGGCAGCAGAAACTTCCAGCCGAAAGCCATCAGTTGGTCGTAACGGAAACGCGGAAGCGTGCCGCGCACCCACACATAAAGACACAGGAAAAAAAAAACCTTCAGCACAAACCAGGCCATCGGAATCAACCCCGACGAGGAATCCGCTGGTCGGCTCGGCAGCAGGTTGCCGAAGGGACTCGTCCAGCCCCCAGAAACAGCAGCGTCGCCACGCAGCCAACCGTGATCATGTTCGCGTATTCCGCCATGAAGAACATCGCGAACTTCATCGAGCTGTATTCCGTGTGGTACCCGGCCACCAGCTCCGTCTCGGCCTCAGGCAAATCGAAGGGCGCTCGATTCGTCTCCGCATACGCAGCCATCAGGTAGATGAAGAACGCGACGAACTGAAATCCGCCGAAGATGTTCCACGACAAAATTCCGTGCGTGGACTGGTTGTTCACAATGTCGCGCAGGCTCAGCGATCCTGCCCGCAACACCACGCCCACCAGCGAAAGCCCCAGTGCCAGCTCATAGCTGATCACCTGCGCGCTCGCCCGTAGCGACCCCAGCAGGGAATACTTGTTGTTCGACGACCATCCCGACAGCGCGATCCCGTAGATGCCCACCGACGTCACGCCGAGGATCACCAGCAGCCCGATATTCAGATCCGCGATCTGGAAGAGGTCCACGCCGTGATAACGAATCTCCGGCTCCGAACGGCACCACCGCGATCGAGAGCAGCGCGCAACTCAGCGCAATAATCGGCGCAAGAATATACAGTGGCCGATACACTCCGCTGGGTATGATGTCTTCTTTCAGAAATGACTTGGCGCCATCTACCAGCGGTTGCAGCAGGCCGAATGGGCCAACGCGGCTGGGTCCCCAGCGGTTCTGGATCCGCGCCACCAGCTTGCGCTCCAGCAGAACCGTATAGGCCACCGCCAACAACAGTACGACCGTTACAACGGCCACCTTCACCAGGCTCAACAGCAGAAACGTCAGTATGCTCACGCGTTCCTATCGTCCTTCACCGCCACCGCTGCGGCGCTTGCACTTCGTGTCTCCCTCGACTCAATTACCTGGTGGAGAATACTGCTGTATCTACCAAGGGTTCCGGATGTAAAGAGTGTATCCTGAGCCGGCAAGCACGCCGTCGGCTCGCGTCGCCTGCGTTTCAATCTGCACCAGTCCGGGCTCGGTATGTTCGTCCTGCCCGGCCAGCAGCGTCATCCGCTCTACGTGATAGCCCGGCACCAGCCGCTGGATCTCATCGAGAATTGCAAATGGATCGAACGGGCTCAGCTTCGGCTCCAGGCTGTTCGCTGACAGCCACACCGCGTGGCGATCCGCTTCGCCGGACTGCACCCCACGGCTCTGTCCCATGTCCGCACGCATACCCGCCCCATAGGGCACCAGCTCTTGCGGATTCGCGCCCATGCGGTCCGCCAGCCTCACTATCAATTCGAAATCGCTTCGAACTCCGGCCTTGTCCGCGGCCTTCTTCACCATCTGCAAATCGCCGTAGGTATTTGTAACCGTGCCTGTTTTTTCATAAAGATTTGCCGCCGGCAACACCACGTCTGCCTGCACCGCCGTTTCCGTCAGGAACATGTCCTGCACCACGAGAAACGTATTCTTCAAAGTCACAGGATCAATGTTGTAGCGGCTCACTGGATTCGATCCCACCACGTAGAGCGCCGCCAGTTCATTCCGCGCTGCCGCGTCGAACATCGCAATCATGTCCAGACCGACAGTGGAGGGAACCGCATACTCCTCGGAGAAATGTCCCGCCTGTGAAACTGGCGCGTACCCCGGAAGCATGTCCGGCATCAGTCCCATGTCCGCAGCGCCGCGCGAATTCACATAGTCGCCCAGGCACGCGAACTTCGCTCCAGGCAGCGCCATTCCGAACTTCACCAGCGCATCCACATCGTGGCCACGATACTCCGCGCCAAATACGATCATCAGTTTCTCTTCCGCCGATACCGCTTTGCGGAATGCCGCAGTGCTCTCGTTCGGAGTCAGCGCCTGGTCGTCGCCCGCCAGGTAATTCACCAGTCCCGCGTAGCCATCCGCCGCAATCGTTAGAGAGGCCTTCGCCTGCCGCAGCAACTTGATGTCACGATGATTCGCCACGTAGATCCGCGCGCGATTGTGGCGAAGATTCGTCCGCAGCTGCCACGCCAGCAAAGGATGCTGTTCCGTCGGATCGTTGCCGATCAACAGAATCGCCGGAGCGCTGCCAATCTCGCGCAGCGTTGCCGTGCGCCCCGCCTGTCCCGAAAGTGCGCGTGAGAACGCAGCAAAATCTGCCGTCCTGTGATGATCGATATTGTTGGTGCCCAGCACCTTGCGCGCGAATTTCTGGAGGAGGTAATTCTCTTCGTTGGTCGTGCGATTCGATCCGATCACGCCCATCGCGCTGCCGCCGCGTGCATCGCGAATCTCCGCCAACCGCTTGCCTGCGTAGTCCAGTGCCTCTTCCCAAGTCACCGGGATCAGCTTGCCAGCCTGGCGCACTAACGGCTTCGTCAGGCGATCCTTGTGATTGGCAAAGTCAAATGCGTAGCGTCCCTTGATGCAGAGAAAGTCGCCGTTGATGCCGCTCTTGTCGCGATTGTCTCCGCGAATAATCTCCACGCCATCATCCACGCTGCGCACGCCCAGCGTCGTCTTGCATCCATCGCCGCAATGCGTGCAGATAGTGCCCACGTGGTTCATCTCCCACGGCCGCGTCTTGTAGCGATACGTCCCTGAAGTCAGCGCGCCAACCGGGCAGATGTCAATGCATGCGCCGCATTCTTCACAGTCCAGATGGTCCCCGCCATTCGGTGGGCAATCACGCTGGTAACCCCGCGATTCTGCACGCCCAGCGCCCACACATCCATGCCCTCGCCGCACATACGGACGCAGCGATAACACAAGATGCAGCGCGGTCTGTCGAAGTAAACCACCGGCGACCATTGCTGCTCTTCGCGGTGCTGCTTCACTTCCGTGTAGAAGGATTCCGCCGCGCCATACTTGAACGTCATGTCCTGCAATTCGCACTCGCCGCCCGCATCGCACACCGGGCAGTCCAGCGGATGGTTCCCCAATAACAATTGCACGGTAGCCTTGCGCGCCTGCTTGATTTCATCGGTCTCGGTAGCGACAATCATGCCTTCCGCTACGGGAGTCGTGCACGCCGTCTGCAGCTTCGGAATCTTCTCAATGCGCACGACGCACATGCGGCATGCCGCCTGCAGTGAGAGCCCCGGGTAGTAACAGAAAGCAGGAATCTCGATCCCCGCCGCCCGGCAGGCATCGATCAGCAGCGTGCCCGCAGGCGCCTTCAGTTGCTTCCCATCGACCGTAAATGTTACTTCTGCCATCTTCAACTTTTCCTAACTTGCAATCCGCTAAACCAGCGCCGCCTCAATCGCATGCGCATGTGGGCAGGGCTTGCCGTCGAGGTGATCTTCAAATTCTTTGCGAAATTTCTTAACAAACGCAATCGTCGGCATCGCCGCAGCGTCGCCCAGCGGACAGAACGTACGTCCCATCATGTTCTCCGCCAGATATTGAATGTTGTCGATATCCTTGCTCACGCCGCCGCCCGCATGGAAGCGCGTCAGCGTCTTCTTCAGCCAGTCCGTTCCTTCACGGCAGGGAATACACCAGCCGCAGCTTTCGTGCTGCGTAGAATTTCATCGTGCGCAGCGCAAACTCCACCATGCACACCGTCTCGTCCAGCACCACCACTCCGCCCGACCCCAGCATGCTGCCTGCCTTCGCCACCTGGTCGAAGTCCATGCCGATATCGATCTCGCTCGGCAGCAGCACCGGCGTCGACGACCCGCCCGGCACCACCGCCTTCAATTCCTTGCCGCCACGAATGCCCCCGGCAACCTCGTAGATCATCTTCTTCAGGTTGTAGCCCATCGGCAGCTCATACACGCCCGGCCTCTCAACATGCCCGCTTATGCAGAACAGCCGCGTCCCGCCGTTGCGCTCCGTGCCGATCTTGGCATACTCCGCGCCACCAATCCGCAGCATGTGCGGTACTGTCGCAATCGTCTCCGCGTTGTTGATCACCGTCGGGCCGCCATACAGTCCCACCACCGCAGGGAACGGAGGCCGGATGCGCGGAATTCCGCGCTTGCCTTCAAGCGATTCCATCAGCGCAGACTCTTCGCCTACTTCGTACGCTCCCGCGCCGGTTTGCGAGACAACCTCGAAATCAATGCCGCTGCCGAAGATGTTCTTGCCCAGGAAGCCCTTCGCGTATGCCTCTTCAATTGCGCGCTCCATGATCTTCAGCAGGTAGCGATACTCGCCGCGCAGATAGATGAAGCCCATCTTCGCGTTGATCGCCAGCCCCGCGATAATCACGCCTTCAATCACCGAGTGGGGATCGTGCTCAAAGATCAGCCTGTCTTTGCAGGTTCCCGGCTCGCTCTCATCGCCATTTACCAGCACATACTTCGGCTTCTCTGATTGCTTCGGCACGAACGACCACTTCATTCCGGTAGGAAAGCCCGCGCCTCCGCGGCCGCGAAGATTCGAGGCCTTCATCTCCGCGATAATCCACTCGGGCCCTTTTTCGATGGCAGTGCGCGCTGCGTTATAGCCGTCCAGCTCGATATATTTATCGATAGCCGCCGCGCCCTGACCAAAGCGCGAGGAGATCAGCGGAACGACATCGGGATGGGTGACAAGGTTCGCCATTAGTCTCGTTAGCTCCGCTTCACTTCCGGTTGTGCCCGGTATTTTTCCAGCACTTTATCTAACTCGTCCGGCGTCAGATTCTCGAAGTAGTCATAGTTAATCTGCACCGCGGGTGCCCAGCTGCACGCGCCAATGCACTCTACCTCTTCTAGAGAGAAGACTCCGTCCGCTGTCGTCTGCTTGTTGCCGATGCCCAGCGTGCGCCTGCAGTGAGCGAAAAGTTCGTTCGCCCCGCGCAGCATGCAACTGATATTCGTGCACACCTGCACGTGATACTTGCCCACCGGCTCGGTCCGCAGCATGGAGTAGTAGCTCAGCACGTTTCGCACATCCAGTTCTGTTATGCCAATACGCTCCGCGATCTCTTCGATCACCGCGTCCGAAATGATAGCCCTTCTCATCCTGCGCGTACAGCAGCATCGGCACCAGCGCAGAACGGCGCAGCGGATAGATCGTCACCAGCCTGTCGAACCGCGCCGCCAGCTCCGGCGAAAATATCGTGTTGGTTACCGTGCTCATCCCCAGCCTTCCACCGCATGTTCGAACGCGACCAACTCTTGCACCAGTTCGATCGCCACCATGTCCAGCTCAACAAATTCCTGCTTCATGAAGAGCGACCCATCTTCCACCATCACAAACGTTCCCAGCCGCGCGAATCCCAGCTGCTTCAACTTGCCGCGCTCAACTTTTCCTTCGCGTTCACGAAGCGTCCACGTCCCGTTTCCCGAACCGGGTTGGAAACTCAAGCTCAATGTCGCGTGCACGGCTCTCGAAGAACACAGAGTCAAACGTCTCCGCATCATCCGGAATCTTGATCGCGACACCGTCGTTCAGTCCCGCCAGCGCGCTGTATGAGCGCAACATGCCGAGCATCGATTTCCATATCTCCCATCTCAGACTCACTACCGCAGCAACTTCTACGCTCACCGATCTATTTCTCCCAGGACAATATCAATCGAACCAATTACTGCAACTACATCTGCCAACAGCCGTCCCTGGCACATCGTCTGCAACGCCTGTAGCGTTGCGAAAGATGGATTGCGCATGTGCACGCGATACGGCTTTGCCGTGCCGTCGCTCACTACGTAATAGCCCATCTCCCCCCGTGGAGATTCGATGGCCTGGTACACCTCGCCCGCGGGAACCGCGAACCCCTCAGTAACAATCTTGAAGTGGTGAATCAGCGACTCCATCTGCGTCTTCATCTGCTCGCGATCCGGCAGCACAACCTTCGGCGCATCCGCCTTGATCGGTCCCGGCGGCATCCCGTCCAGCGCCTGCTGGCAGATCTTCACCGACTCGCGCATTTCCTTCAGCCGAACAATGTAGCGCGCCCACACATCGCCGTCCGTCGAAATCGGCACTTCAAACTGAAACTTCTCGTAGCTCGAATACGGCATGTCGCGTCGCAAATCCCAGTCCACGCCGCTCGCGCGCAACGGAGGCCCGGTAACTCCCAGCGCAATTCGCTTCTGCCGCCGTCAGCAGGCCCACGCCCTTCAGCCGGTTGTAGAAAATGGGGTTGCCGGTCAGCAGATTCGAGTACTCATCGATCTTTTCCGGAAGAATCTTGATCAGCGACTGCACCCGCGTGTAGAAATCCAGCGGCGGCTCCAGCGCCAGCCCGCCAATGCGGAAGTACGACGTCATCATCCGCTGGCCGGCCACCATCTCGAAGATCTTCAGTATCTCTTCGCGCTCGCGGAAGGTGTACAGAAAGACCGTCAGCGCGCCAATATCCATCGCGTGCGTGCCCAGCCACACCAGGTGCGAGTTCAGTCGCGTCAGCTCATTCAGCAGCACGCGCAGTCCACTGCGCGCGTGGCGGAATCTCGATGCCCCAGCAACTTCTCCACCGCCAGGCAATAGCAGAGGTTGTTCGACATCGGACTCAGATAGTCGATGCGGTCCGTCAGCGGAACTACCTGCTGATAAAACTTCGCCTCGCACGTCTTCTCAATCCCGGTGTGCAGAAAACCGATGTCCGGAACCACTCGGTTCACCGTCTCGCCGTCAATCTCCAGCACCAGTCGCAGCACGCCGTGAGTCGACGGATGCTGCGGACCCATGTTCAGGACCATCGTCCTGTCGTGCGATGGATCGTCGGGCCGGCTCTCGATGATGGGAGTGCGTCAGAGAACTCAGGCATCAGCGATAGCCCTCCACCGGGTAATCCTTGCGCAGCGGATGCCCCTCCCAGTCATCCGGCATCATGATGCGCCGCATGTTGGGATGCCCATTGAAATCGCACGCCAAAGAGATCAAAAATCTCGCGCTCGTAGAAGTCCGCCGAAGGCCACACGTTCCGTAATGCTGTCCATCGTCGCGTCCATGGTCGACGCTTCCGCCCGCAGCCGAACCCGCTGCTTCAGGCCGTGCGAAAGAATGTGGTACGTAACGTGGAATCGCGGCTCAGCAGGGATACCAGTCCACGCAGGTCACATCCGAAAGGAAGTTGTATCCCGCAGCCTGCACCGCCCGGCATGCGCCGCGGATATCATCCGCTGCAATCGTGAAGGTCAGTTCATCAAACTCGAACTTGGCGTCTTTCACTGCCTCGGCTTTCCAGCCGTGCAGCGCTGAAACCGCCGCATTGTCGGCCATCTCCGCGAAAACCCGGTCCTTGCCTAGCAGGGAAGAGGTCATGGCCTAGAGATCCGCCTTGTCCGTCGCCCAGTCCAGAATGCCCTTTTTCACAATGTAGAAAAAACCCACAAACACGAAACCGATGTACACCAGCATCTCCCAGAAGCCGAACATCCTCGATCCGGTCAGGTGCGGCAACTGCTTGTAGATCACCGCCCACGGCATCATGAACACTGCTTCCACATCGAACAGGATGAACAGCATCGCGACCATGTAGAAGCGGACCGAAAACCGTCCCGCGCGCATCGCCCTGGGCCACAATCCCGCACTCATAGGCTTCCAGCTTCACCCGCGAGTTGCGATGCCTGCCCACGAACCACGAAGCCAGCACCATTCCGCCCGCAAGTAGCCACTACCGCAAGCACTTGCAGCAAAAGCGGCCCATAGTTCCAGAAGTACGGAGTTATCGCCGGCACACGTCCACCCCTGATCCCCGAAATCTCAGAGAAGATCGAATTTACCCTACCCCTCGACTTTAGGTTTTCGCCCCTCCAGAGTCAAGCTAAGTCCCACCACTCCTTGCGCCAATCAATATCCCGCGCATCACCCGGGACAGGACTGAATCTGCCACCGCGCCCATATCCCAGTGCCGTGGAGCGATCCGGAAACTCACTCGCGGGTCTTACCGGCACGTATGCCGTTCCGCCGGCAATTCTCAGCGATTCGTGGAATCGGGGCCTCCGCGTGTTCAACAAGAGCCGGTCGGTTGAGATGAACCCTGCCAAAGACCACCTTCGTCTGCCCGGTGCCCCGGGCCTTGCCTTTGAGACCCGGGATCTTTGGACGAGAACCTATGACTCTTTCGGTAATCGAAAGACGCAGAGTGCGAGCACTGGATCCCCGGGTGGCCCACCCTCTAGATCCCAGCAATGAGGGTGCCCCATCCTTCGCGCTGTTTGCGAAGGGTGGGTGGAAGTAAACACCGCGTGAATGCCTAAAAGCCCGGTCCGCGGGTGGCCCACCCTCTAGATCCCAGCAATGAGGGTGCCCCATCCTTCGCGCTGTTTGCGAAGGGTGGGTGGAAGTAAACACCGCGTGAATGCCTAAAAGCCCGGATTCGGCGGGTGGCCCACCCTCTGGATCCCAGCACTGGGGTGCCCCATCCTTCGCGCTGTTTGCGAAGGGTGGGTGGAAGTCAACACCGCGTGAATGCCTAAAGGCCCGGTTCGCTACCAGCACACGGGTCAATTTCACTTTCTAACATTCAGTTGTTATCGAAGAGAACCCCTCCTCAAGAACAAGCAAGCCTGTGTCATCTTCGAACAAGAGTTGGAAGCTGTACGCCATCGATATGGCTTTGTGATCGCAGGATACGTGGTCATGCCCGAGCCCGTTCATTTGCTCGTCAGTGAACCACGGGTTTCATCGCTGGCCGTTGCCTTACGGTACTGAAACAACAAACGTCAAGAAAGCTGAAGAGGCCGGGAGTGTCTCGTTTCTGGCAGCGCCGTTATTACGATTTCAACGTGTACACTGAGGCCAAATCCGTCGAAAAGCTCAAAATACATACACCGGAATCCGGTCACTCGCGGCCTTGTTGATACGCCCGGATCCTGGCCCTGGTCCAGCTTTCGCCATTACGCCACGGGAGAAGCAGGTATCGTTGAGATCGAGTCACAATGGACAGCGAGAAAGCGGGAACTCTTAGAGAGGTCATCCGGAGATGCGTAATCCCACCCTTCGCAAAGAACGCGAAGGATGGGGCACCCCTCATCGTGAGGTGGAACAACATTATGAGGAGAATGGGTGGGCCGCCCGCCAAGGTACAAAGCAATGGTGTGGCGCTCGCGCTCTTCCAATTCCGCAGCCAGCAATGCTTCCAGGTATCGCAAGTAGGTCTGTCGCTGCCGACGGTCTCCTCTGCCAGCGGAGCGCACTGATCGGCGATCATTTCATACAGGCTAGACATGCTCGCTCAAGAATTGGAGACATATGAAAAGAGAGTGCGGAGAACATCGATGAACGCACGTCAAAGCAGAGGTCGATAGCAGAGGCTATACTTGCGGGCAGCCAGGCATGCACGTAAGATTCTGGCGCAAGGAGCAAGTGAATGAAAGCGACTTTTACCTGGATTGCCATCCTCACTCTTACTGCATCCATCACCACTCCAGCGTTTTCGCAGAGTGCTGGCGCAGATACTTACAAAGCCAAATGCGCTATGTGCCATGGTGCGGATGGCCTGGGTGCTACACCTGCAGGCAAGAGTCTGAAGGCTGCCTCCTTCAAAGATCCCGCGTTAGTGAAGAAGTCAGATGCCGATCTCGTTGCAGTGGTTGAAAGCGGGAAAAACAAGATGCCGGCTTACAAGGGCAAGCTCACCGACGCCCAGATTACGGCAGTCATCGCTTATATCCGCACGTTGCAGAAATAGCCGACATACAAAGCAGAGCGCGTTTGCGAGTCAGCCTGCGGCATACCCAACAACCGGGCGATAGCCCTTTTTCTTCTTAGCTTCTGCTCTTGCATTGGTCGACGGGATGCCGCCAAAGGCGTCCTGTCTCGGACCCTGCTGTCTCAGAACCCACGCCATACTGCTTCTTGTTCCCAGCCGAGATGAATCCCGGGGTCTCGTTTCTGCATTTCTGTGACGGCCGTCACAGACCTTGCTGAAAAGGTCCGATATTGTTCGCCAACGATTCCTAGAGAGCAGAACTCTTATGGAGCGAAGTTGAGGCTGGGATAAGCGCCCGCTTCCCGGAACTCAATGTGAGCTTTGTGTGCAAGCTTGGCGTTGCCTTCAAAGCGTTTGGGCTGTTGCTTATACAGGGGGACACAAGGGTGGACGCTGCAAGAGTTCCACAGCCGGATTCCAGTCGCCGTCGAGCTATCGAAATCTTTCTTGGTGGCGGCGTCCTTGCCACTTTCGCTTCCTTCCTCTATCCCGTGATGCGCTACTTTGTTCCTCCTGCCGTCGTCGATCTCGGCGGAGACGAAGTTGTCGCCGCCAAAGCCGGCGATCTGAAGCCGAACAGCGGAAAGATCTTCCGCTTCGGCAGCCGGCCGGGCCTGTTGATCCTCAACAGCGACGGCACTTATCGCGCCCTCTCCGCCACCTGCACCCATCTCGGGTGCACGGTGCAGTACCGCAGCGATCTGCGCGAGATCTGGTGCGCCTGTCACAACGGCACCTACGACCTCAATGGGCGCAACATCTCCGGCCCTCCGCCGAGGCCGCTCGATGTCTTCGATGTCCACGTGCGCGGCGACGAGATTGTCGTCAACCGGAAGCGGGAGGCGTAACCGTGATTGCCGCAGTCGTTCGCTGGCTCGACGAACGGCTTCATCTTGACGGTCTCGTCGAGCCGTTGCGCCATAAGACCGTTCCAACCCATCGCCTTTCTTACTGGTATTTCTTCGGCGGCATCACGCTGTTCCTCTTCATCGTTCAGGTGCTCACCGGCATCCTGCTGCTGCTGTATTACCGCCCCGGCGCCAATGAAGCCTTCGAAAGCGTGCAGTACATCATGACCCGGGTGCAGTTCGGCTGGCTCATTCGTTCCATCCACTCCTGGTCGGCCAACCTCATGATCTTTACCGCCTTCGTGCACATGTTCAGCGTGCGTTTTTCTCAAGGCGTATCGCAAGCCCCGAGAGCTCACCTGGGTCACGGGCATGCTGCTGCTCTTTCTGGTCATGGGATTCGGCTTCAGCGGCTACCTGCTGCCCTGGAACACGCTGGCCTTCTTCGCCACCAAGGTCGGAACGGAGATCGCCGGACAGGTTCCCATCATCGGCAAGCCCATGATGATCTTTCTGCGCGGCGGCGAAGAAGTCACGGGCGCCACGCTGACCCGCTTCTTCGGATTCCATGTCGCTGTTCTGCCCGGCATCGTCACCGTGCTCATCGCCATTCACCTGTTCCTGGTGCAACGGCAGGGCATGAGTGTTCCGCCCAAGGTCGAAGCGGAGTGGGCCGCCAATCCCTGCCGCGCGACGCGAGATGAAGTTCTTTCCCAACTTCATGCTGCGCGAAATGATGGCCTGGTACGTCGCCATCGGCGCACTGGGCGCTCTCGCCGCGCTCTTCCCGTGGAACCTCGGCGTCAAGGCCGATCCGTTCGTCTCTGCCCCTGCCGGCATCAAGCCCGAGTGGTACTTCCTCTTCATGTTCCAGACTCTCAAGCTGATCCCGTCCAAAGGTCTGGTTCATCGACGGCGAAGTCCTTGGCGTTCTCGGTTGCTCCCTGGCCGGCATGTTCTGGCTGCTTCTTGCCGTTCTTTGAGAGTGACAAGTCCGCGCGCGCACGTGCAGTGGATCACCGGGCCTTTCGATCTTTGCGCTTGTTTACGTGATAGGTATGACTGTCTATGGCTATCTTGCGAAGTAATCTCCGGCCGTTCCTCGCAGCCCGCTCCGCATGTTGCTGGCCGGGCGTTCTCGTGCTGGCGGCTGCTTCGGCTACGGCCAGGCCGTCAATTCCTGTCTCGATTGCCATTCAGCCCATGCCCGGAGCAATCTGGAGGTCACGCCGGAGAAATTCAGCCAGGACATTCACGCGCAGAAGGGCCTGACCTGCACCAGTTGCCATGGCGGCGACGCTTCCAGCTACGACCCCGACCAGGCGATGAGCCGCAAGGCAGGATGGAAGGGCAAGATCGATCGCAAGCAGATTCCGCAGCTGTGCGGATCTTGCCACTCCAATCCTGCAATACATGCGGCAGTTACAATCCCAGCCTGCGCACCGATCAGCTGGACCAGTACCACACCAGCGTACACGGCAAGCGCCTGGCCTCTGGCGACACCAAGGTTGCGGTCTGCACCGATTGTCACAGCGTTCACGACATCAGGCCGCCCAGCGATCCCCGATCCACTGTGAATCCCGTCAACGTCGCGAAGACCTGCTCTCGCTGCCACTCGGATGTGGCTTACATGAAGCAGTACGGGATTCCCACGGATCAGTTTGCCAAGTACAACACCAGCGTCCACCACGAGGCGATGACAGTGCGCGGAGACCTGAGCGCGCCGACGTGCACCACCTGCCACGGAAACCATGGCGCCGTTCCACCGGGCGTTGACAAGGTCCAGAACGTCTGCGCGAACTGCCACGTCGTTCCAGGCACAGATGTACGAAAAGAGCACGCCACAGCAAGGCCTTCAAGGAAGCTTCACTTCCTGGCTGCGTCGTGTGTCACAGCAATCACGGCATTCACATCCCATCGGACGCGATGCTCGGCACCGGGCCCGCTGGCGTTTGCATGAGTTGCCACAAGCCGGACGACCACTGTGATCGCGCCAGAGCATCCATTCAGACCAAGCTGGTGCATTTGGACAGAGCGATCGATGAAGCAGACAAGTCTCTTCGCGTTGCGGAGTCTGCGGGAATGGAAGTCAGTGCGGCTCGCCTGAGCCAGGATCAGGCGAAAGACGCGCTTACCAAAGCCCGCGTTACGATTCATAGCTTCCAGCCCGATTGGTCGATCAGGACGTTCAGGTGGGAATGAAGATCGCCGCCGCAAATCTGAAAGCCGGACAGGACGCGATGGTCGAGCGCAATCATCGCCGAATTGGCCTTGGCATCTGCCTGATCGCCATCGCCTTCATGCTGACTGGGCTCTGGCTGTATATCCGCAAGCTGGAGAGCTAAGCCCCGCTTCGGATGTTCACATCTGGTTCTGAACATCCAGCCCTGCGAAGGACTGGCGGTCTCAGCTCTGATTTGCGTACGTGAGGCGTGTTCGAATTCGAGTGGGGTAGTCGCGAACCTGGGTAACTCAGTGACACATGATGGTTCACAGAATTCACGGCCAGTAAGAATCAGGTTTAGTGATAAAGGTCACATTCCCTTCCATCGTTCATGGGATATGCTCGCGGTCTCACTGTGAAATTCATCACTTTGTGCGATCAAGAGTCTGGATTGATGATCGTCTCTTTCGGTTGTGCGGTATGGATGCGAATTCGAGAGTCGGCTTGGGCCTGTCGTCTCATGTGTCGCTGGTCGCTTAAGGGGAATAGAAATGACCGAAGTTCTACTAGTAATGAACACCGCCTACGGTTCGCAAGTGCCTGCGCGGCAACCGGCGCTCTTCACGAAGGCTGGATACAAGGAGAGAGGATGAAAATCCTGCATTATCGCTTAGCGTTGTTCGCAGTTGCCATCGGTCTTGTCGGGATGTTGCCGGCGATGGCAGAAGTAGACCGGTCACTGGATGGGGACAAGAAGTGCACCGTCTGTCACGACGAGAATTGGCGAGTGCCAGTTCTTACGATCTACCAGACCAAACATGGCGTGAAGGGCGATTCGCGCACGCCCGGTTGCCAGTCCTGCCACGGTGAGAGCGTCCAGCACCAGGAAGATCCCAGCAAGTCGCCGGAAGTGGTTTTTGGAGCCAAATCGAAACTGAAGTCGTCGGTTGAGGCGAGAAACGCAGCCTGCCTCACCTGTCACGAGTCCAGCGTTCGTCCGAGGCCAAACTGGTCGGGCAGTCTGCATGAAACTCGCGGCGTCGCATGCACCGATTGCCATGAGGCGCACAATCCGAACCCGAAGGTGATGAACAAGCTCACACAGCCGGAGACTGCTTCGCCTGCCATAAAGACGAGCGCGCGCAGATTCATCGCTTTTCAAGACATCCGATCCTCGAAGGCAAGGTGACGTGCTCGGACTGCCACAACCCGCACGGCTCGACCGGTCCGACGCTAATGGTGAAGAACTCGGTTAACGAGACCTGCTACACGTGCCATGCGGAAAAGCGCGGTCCCTTTTTGTGGGAGCATGCGCCGGTTGTCGACAACTGCACGAACTGCCACACGCCGCACGGCTCGAACCAGGTGGCGCTGCTGACGACGCGGCCCCCCATGCTGTGCCAGAACTGTCACACGGGTGACCACGGCAAGAATCTTTACAGCGGTGCCAACCTGCCGACCGGAAACGTGACCACCGGCAACGGTACCATCCCGCTGGGAAGCCAGAGCCCGGCAGCTCAGGGCAATGCCCGGAGTTGCTTGCTTTGCCACTCAGTCATCCACGGCTCGAATCATCCGGCCGGGGCCAAATTCGAGCGATAACGGATTGAATCGGGAGACATGCAATCATGAAATATAGCAATACATGCGGTTTCGGAACTGGTTCGAAGCGGACTGTGCGCGGTACGTCGATCGCGATCGCTCTGATGGTCGGGCTGTCGTTTTCGCGGCCGGGCAAAACGTCCCGCAGAATACCACCGGAAGAAATCCAGGGACCCAGGTTCCCCCGGGAGAAACGTCGGCTGCACCGACTACGGCCGCGAGCCAGACCACGCCGGAAAAGAAGATGGAAGTCGGTGTTGGCGGCGTCAGCGACGGCTCATTCAAGTTCGGCGAGTACAACGGCCTGCAGAATTCGGGCGTCTTCGGCGTCGGCAATTTCGACTTCCGCGGCGGCGCCGCCTACGACAGCGGCAGTACGTGGCGGTGGCGCTTCCAGGGCACAAATCTTGGCCTCGAAAACCGCAATCTGTCCGTCGAGTTCGGGAAACAGGGCAAGTTCCAGCTTCGATTCGCCTACGACGAACTGCTGGCGAACCGCTCCGACACCTACCAGACGCCGTACCTCGGCGCAGGCACCAATAACCTGACTTTGCCGTCAAATTGGATCAAGCCGATGGTGCCGCAGGTCAACGCAACCAATGTCAATTTCCGGTCGTTCGATCCGATCGCGGGAACGGGAAGCGTCATCAACAAGTCCGGCGTGCTGACGCCGCCTACGACGGCTCAGTTAGCCATGCTGGCCAATATACGTCGCGGCCGATGTTCCGGATTTCCACAACGTCGATCTCGACACCAAGCGCACCCGGGTCGACGCCGGGTTCAGCTACAGCCCCGATCAACAGTGGGATATTCCGATCAGCTTCAGCATGAGCACAAGGCGGGCCGCAAGGCGCTCGGCGCTGTTTCGTCGCAGGTCAGTGAAAATGCCATCATCATGCCCGATCAGGTGGACTGGACGACGACCCAGGCGTCGGTGGCGGTGAATTACAAGCGCAAGAAGCTTTTCTTGACGTTCGCGTATTACGGTTCGTTCTTCAACAACAACGTCAAGTCCATGACCTGGCAAGACGTGGCCGACCCTACCAAGTCGGCGACCATGGCGAGTGCACCGAGCAACCAGTTCAACCAGTTCAGTGCGACCGCAGCCTACAAAATTTCGAAAACCGCCAAGCTGGTCGTCACCGGATCGTACGGGCGCAACACTCAAAACGAGGCATTTCTCGGCCCGTCAACGGCCGCAAATGGGCAATTGGCATTCGGCCTACCGGCGGCGTCGCTGAACGGGCTTGTGTACGACAGCATGTTCTCGACAAAACTGACCGAGAAACTGGGGGAAGTGGGATCTTATCGCGTCCTACAGGTTCGACAATCGCGACAATCAAACTCCCGTCAACATCTATCTGTTCCAGGATGCGAACGAGACCAAGAGGCGTGTCCCCTGTCTTCGCCGGCCTCAATGGACTGCCCACAACGTTGGGAAGCAATACGAACATTTATGAGAATCGCGCCTATAGCAAGCTAGCCCAACAGGTCAACGTGCAGGCTGAATATCCCGTGACGGGCACGCAATATTTGCAGTTGGCATACGACTGGCAGAGGATCGACCGCAGTTGCTCCGGCTCGTGGATCAACTGCGCCGACGCACCTACGACCAACGAAAACACGCTGCGTGCCGAGTGGCGCAAATCCAAAGGCAAACTGACCGCCAGAGTGGATTACGCCTTTCATGGCGCGCGGGGAGGCTATGACGAGAACGCCTTCCTGGCCCTGGTGCCCATGGCTAACGTCGTGCCGGCGGGCGGCGCAACGACGAGCGTCTACGGCTACCTGGAGCAGACCGGGCTGACCGGGTTCGGTCCGGTGGCGGGGCTGCCAAGCACGCCCCT
This sequence comes from uncultured Acidobacteriaceae bacterium, assembly GCA_963816335.1. Taxonomy (GTDB): domain Bacteria; phylum Acidobacteriota; class Terriglobia; order Terriglobales; family Acidobacteriaceae; genus JANXZS01. The sequence goes on from CAWFKA010000005.1 coordinate 146,392, forward strand.
CACCGGCGACGCAGCCATCTACTCGCCCAACAACAATATTGTGCCGCAGGGCTTCTACGGCAGCCGCAACAACATCAATGAGATTGTCGGCATCAGAAGGTACATGGTGGCGGATCGCGACCGCAACCACGTTCGCGCTGACTTCGAGTGGCAAGCCAAAGAAAAGTTTTCGCTGGAGGGCAACGGTGACTACAACGACGACGATTATCTGCATTCGAACTACGGTTTAAGGACAGGCACGTTTTGGACAGCAACCGTCGACGCAAGTTATGCGCCGGCAGAAGACCTCGTTGCTGATCTCTTCTATACCTACGACAATCAGCGCCTTGCCAGCGCAGGCGATGCGTATGGCAGCAACAGCACTACGACATTCCAGGGTCAAGCCGGAAATACGGCCGTCTCCGGGGGGTGCTTCTCCACCGTCGCGGCGAAGAACGCCAGCGCCAAGATCGATCCTTGCCTGAACTGGACCAAGAACGATCGCGACATGATCGACACGCTTGGTTTCACCATCAGGAAAGAAAACCTGTTCGCCGGGAAGCTCGAACTGGCAGGGGAGGTTCTGTACACGAGCGCGCGGACAAATACTGCCGTCGGCGGCGGAAGTTACGTGAACAATCCCCTCGCTCTCGCAGCACCAGCGCCTCCGCTTCCATCCGGGACTCCCGCGGTCTTTTTCATCTCCGCGCAAGATTACCCGGTCATCAGCAACGACGAACTCAGCGTCCGGCCGAGCGCTACTTACGCGATAACTAAGTCGGCTGCCTTGCAAGGCTTTTATTGGTTCCAGCAGCTGAAGGCCACGGACTGGGCATATTTGGGACTGCAGTTTGGGACCGGAACGAATTATCTGCCAACCAACGAGAAGTCGCCGAGCTATACGGTAAACGTAGCCGGACTTTCTCTGAACTGGACATTCTAGCTAGCTAAAGTGATTTTGAAACTCGGCAGCTTTCCGCTTGCGTCTGCCAGCACATCAGTGTGGCCTGCAATACTTCCGCCTAACGCAGCGAAACTAACGCCGACATTATTTTCGTCGTTTTCTGTTCCTAAAGTCTTCAGAGCCCCGAATAAACGATCCTTATCCGCTCCCGCCTTCATGCCGTTAGCCGCTTTAGTCAGAATCAGAAACACCGTTTCTCCGCTTCTCCGCACTTGCACCGCAGCCCTTGTTCTTTAGGCAATCACTATCCAATGTTGTACAAACCAGTCGGATCGACAGTAGTAAGCGGGTTGTAAGGGCGTCCGCTGTTCAGCAGCGGATCAGGCGACATGTACCGGCCCATCGACGAATCGTAGTACTCTCTCGCACCTCAACGGGCATATGTAAGTTACTGATAATGTGTGGGTCCTAGGATTGGAGTGGGTGAGGCCGCTGGTTTGAATCCAGTCGTCCCGACCATTGGAATCATTCGCTTAGATCGTCCCATTAAGCCGAGCACGGCGGGTGGCCCACCCTCTAGATCCCAGCAATGAGGGTGCCCCATCCTTCGCGCTGTTTGCGAAGGGTGGGTGGAAGTAAACACCGCGTGGATGCCTAAAAGCCTGGTTCGCTACCGGCACACGGGTCAATTTCACTTTCTAACATTCAGTTGTTATCGAAGAGAACCCCTCCTCAAGAACAAGCAAGCCTGTGTCATCTTCGAACAAGAGTTGGAAGCTGTACGCCATCGATATGGCTTTGTGATCGCAGGATACGTGGTCATGCCCGAGCACGTTTATTTGCTCGTGAGTGAACCACGGGTTTCATCGCTGGCCGTTGCCTTACAGGTACTGAAGCAGGCGGGTGGCCCAGATCTGAAATAAACCACCAATCTGGGTGCCCCATGTCTCGCGTTTGAGACGTGGGATTTCCCCCCGCTCCGTCAACCCAACCCTTCACAAAGCCAAGACCTAGTTCACCCAGCCACCACCCTAAGCGATTCCCGGAACCTTGCACATCGCGCGTTCTGCAGGAGCCGCTCCAGATGAACCCTGCCATAGACCATCTTCGTCTGCTTATCCTCCAACTTCACTTCACCCGCCCAGAACTGCCGTTGAAACTCGCCATACCCCGGCCCCGGCTCAGCTAGATCCAGCGGCACGCCTTGCATCAGGAACACCAGCCCATAGAACACGTGAGCCACCTGCTGCATCAAAAACAGCTTTGCCCGCTGATACTCGTCCGCTGGCCGCCCGAAATACGCCTCCAGAAAATCACTCTCCTCCGCATCGCTCCGCACCAGCATGTTCGCCATCACCGCCATGTCTGCATACCGGTCATTCCGGAAAGCCGCCTCCCAGTCCACTAGCCACACGCGCTCCCCATCGAAAAGAACATTGTCCGGCTTGAACAGGTCGTTGTGGCTCGACACCATGTCCGCCTCGTCGTGCGGATACACCGCGGCAATTTCCGCGAACCGCGCGAAAACCTCCTCACTAACGTCTTCGGGCAGGAGGTTCTTCGTCCGAATCATCTGCCAGAATCCGTCCAGCGCAGGCCCTTTATTCAGCAAAAACATGCAGGTAGTGTTCAGGTGATGCACCACTCCGGGAAATGGAGGCAGCGCATGGAGCTCCGCCAGCACGCGCGGCATCCGGAGCCGCGCCTCGCGATCGGGAAAGGGCACCGCGTTCACAAAATCAGTGATGGATAGCCGATCCTCAAGGCTCGCATACCACACCCGCGGAGCCAGCCCCGCCTCCGCCGCTGCCCGCATACAGGCGAAGTGGCGTTCCGTTGTCGAATCGGTACGCATAATAATCCGCAATAAGTACGCAGGCCCTCTCACCACGATGCGATATACCAAGGCCCCGGTGTGCCCGCCCGTAACCACGCGGATGTCGTCAATCTCTGTAGTGCCGAAAGCCTCCCGCAGTCCGCGAGCAACCGCCGCGCGCTTCTCTTGGGGAATCATGTGGTCCTCCACTGGTATCGGATTTCAAAAGCCGCATCGACAGTGACGAAGCCTCCCGATGCGCTTTACGCCGAGCACTCACCACGACTGCGGCCTGACTTCTGGGAAGTATTACTTCGCAATTTTTCGGACGATGCTTCGGCTGTTGACACTACCCCGATTCACCGCAGAGAACCAGTCTTGTTCTCAGTCATACGGTTTGCTATCTTGAGAATGGGAGAGGTCATTCAGACCCATCGTTCCAAAACTCAGCTTGGTAGGGCACCGGCGCCGAGTCTCTCCTCCCCACCCATACATCAGCGCAGCGAATGTACTATCCCCGTAACCCACGTGGCATAAGCCTGCCATACAGCAGTGCGTCCAATCGGCACGCGCAACTGGTGGAGCACCACGAGGAACGCCGTTGCCCAAAGCGTCGCCCGATGAACCTTCTTGGTTGACCACAGGTCATACGAGATCACCAACAGCAGCAAAATGTAGCAGCACACATCTGCCGCATGCATTGTGCTGCGCCACCACTCCACAGGGACCGGCCATCGGACGAACGCCGCGTCCAGCAGGGCTATTGTTGCGATCATCATTAGCCGCTTGTGCGCTGCAGGGTGTGAGCGCTCGCGGAATCCGAAGTAGATCAGCACAGAAAACGCCAGCATGTCTGCCGTTGGAACGGCGTAGAATACCCGCGCCGCGACCGCCGTGTCTCCCCCCGGCTCTGCGTGGCGCTCCATTCTATCGGCGGAGGCCATCAGTCCCAGTATCACCACCAGGCAGGCCAGGCCAAACCCCGCCATTCCAAGTCGGCGATGGAGGTCCGTCCGCCCGGCGCTGACCAGCGAGATCTGCACAATAAACGTCACAATCCAAAGCGAGAAGACGACCGCGTGGATGTGAATCAACAGATTGGGCAGCGGGGCGTGGAAGACACCCGCCATGTAATAAGTATGCGCGAATCCGACGAACACTACGCCAAGAACTATCGCCGCCATGGCGCTGAAAAAGAAATTGTCGAGTCGGCGAACTCCCGTTCGTACGATGTTGCGTGCCATCTTTCCCCCGAAAACAAATTCCTAGCGCGGCGGTTCGTACAGATAGAGAAGTTGCCGCATCATATCACCCAGGCTGTTTCGCGCATTCTTCTCGCGTATGGCCAAACGCCCGTTCACCAGCACCTCGTACAACTGGTATCGAAAACTCACCCTCATAGCGAAGGGAGGAACGCAAATGTCAGCACTCAGAAATCCCGCCGACGAATTCACCCGCCTGCCCATGGACGCCAAGAATGGGCATGGGACCGACGAAGGCCCCCTCGACGACGATGAGGATCTGGATGAAGACGACGACTATGAGGAAGACGAAGACGGTCCTGTAGACGAGTCGGACGAATTCCTGATCGACGACGAAGAAGAGGATGACGACGATGAAGACCTCGACACCGAGGAAGCCATCGACGAGGACGATGAGTTAGATGAGCAGCGGGACGAGATGCGCATCCGCCGTCAGCAAATTGAGGACGAGCAACAATCAGCAGGCTACCAGCGAGATGCCGAAGCGCGAACCCGCCGCGAGCAAGAAGACGAAGCCCAGCGCCTCAAAGACAATGAAGACGGTGCCGCGATGGAGGAGGATGAGAGCTCCTACGGCTCCACCGCCGGCCTATAAGCATCAACGGCTCTTAGCCCTTCGACCCTCATCAGGGTTTCCGTTTTACGCTGCCACACTGACTCGCCGCTCTTAACTGATGCCCACTTTATACCGCGGCCAGGTAGAACGAATTGCCTCGTGATCAATCACAGGTTCTCCATCGCATTCCACCACAATTACAGTCGAAGGAGAATCCGGAGCACTCACTGGAAGCCCCGTCAGCCGCAGCCAGAATTCATCCTGTCGGAACTCCACGTTCTGTCCCGACTTCAGCATCTTCGCGGACATCGCCTTCGCCTTCAGCCCGCCAATCGCGATGACGGATGCCGGCTGGTAGAACGTCAGCCAATCCGCCGCGGGAGTCGCTCCCGGCCAATACTGTTGATGGATGTACAGCGTGTTCCCGCGCCGCGTGTAGTTCGCATTCGTGTTCCAACTGAACGATCCGCGCTCCGTCCCATAGATCGCGGTGTCCATTCGTCTCCAGCCACTTGCCCACCGCCTCGAGCGTCGTAACCGACTCTTCCGGCACTGACCCATCCGGCTTGGGACCGATGTTCAGCAGATAATTTCCCCCGCCCCTCGCGCAGTTCGCCAGGTTCGCCACAATCGTCTTCGCGCTCTTCCAGCTATCGTCCGCGCGATCGAATCCCCAGCTGTCGTTCAGCGTCATGCAACTCTCCCACGCGCGCCCGGCTGCTGCTGCGTGGATCTCCTGCTCAGGGGTAGAGAAGTCTCCCTCCAGCCCGTTGCGGTTGTTCACAATAATTTCCGGCTGCAGCTCGAACACCATCTCATTCATGCGTTCGGACTCCCACTGCTCCGCCGTCAGAGGCCAATCCACGTCGTACCAAAGCACATCGATCTTGCCGTAGTTCGTCATCAGCTCACGGATCAGCCCGTGCGTATACGCCACAAATCTCTTGCGCGCCTCTTCATCCGTCTTGCACTTCGCTCCGTCGGGATGATGCCAGTCCATCAGCGAATAGTAAAATCCTACCCGCAACCCCTCGGCCCGCGCAGCCTCCACGTATTCGCGCACCAGGTCACGCCCCGGACCCTGCTTGGCCGCGCAATAATCCGTCAGCTTCGTGTCCCACTGGCAGAATCCTTCGTGATGTTTCGTCGTCATCACCATGTATTTCTGACCGGCCCGCTTCGCTAGCCGCGCCCAGTCCCGTGCCGCGTTCGGCTTCGGCTTGAAGTTCTTCGCCAGCAGTTCATACTGCGGAATTGGAACTCCCTCCACCTCCATCGCCCACTCCTGCTGCCCAATAACGCTATAGAGTCCCCAGTGGATGAACATCCCAAATTTCGCCTCGTGCCACCACGCCATCCGCTGCGCCCGCGTCGCCGCCTGTTTGCTCGCGCTCGTGGAAGCCTGCGCGGCAAACCCTCTGCCCGCTCCCTCCGCAACTGAGCTGCCTGTCGCCGCTATCGCATTTGAGCCAAGAGCCACCGCTCCCGCCGCACCAAGCTGCTTCAAAAACATCCGCCTCGAACTATCGTTCATGCGCGCTCATCCTCCATCGAAACAATCCCAAGCATTCTATTCCCATCCTCTCTTGCTGAGGCGCTGCTAGACCAACCCGCCACCGGAGAAAGGACAGAGCGCTAACGTGCCAATCACTGTCCACCGTTGTCGATGCAGTGTTATCGCCGGATGTCTGCGCCCGGGCAATGGAACGCAGAAGCCTACTACGGCCAGTAACCGGCTTGTCCAGCCAGTACCACGTTTGTGTGTGCCTATGCCAACCACCTGCGCCCTGCTCAGCTGGGTGGGAGGGATCTCGACAGCGTCTCCGCAATGGTGGCGCCATCCTGTCGCCGGTCAGCCGCAGTGGCTAACAGGTTAAGCACGATGGCGACGATGGCGACCAGGCCCAACGCAATTGCGCCATATTCCCGGTCCTGCGCTTTGGCGTAGTAGTCATGTGCCACCATGATGCCAAACAGCACCGTCACGCCCAGAAACGCGTAATACAGGGCGTGCAGTATCCAGCCCCACCAGGCTCGGGGCCGCCGCGACAAAAGCACGCGGCCCAGGAAGCCAGTCGACAGCCGCCGCTGGCGAGCCGCTGCGAGTGCCTGCGGTGAGACAGCCGCCGCCACTTGCGCGATCTTCTGTTCCAAAGAGGTGTGCAGGCTTTCCAGCGGACCCGCCGAGAGCTTCGTCACCACCCCTCCCGTGCCGGCGGATTTCTCCACCTTGTCTGCGAAGTCGAGCAGGTCGCTGGCTTCTTTCATCAACTGTTCGGCCCGCCCTCTCACATCACGAGTGGCCAGCCATTCCTTCACTTTGGTGCCGAAAAGTGCAGCTGCCGGCCCTAGGATGGCACCCACGACTGCGGCAGTTGTCTGGTCGAGCATCATGGTTCACCTGGAGGATGATTGTATATGTCGTAAGTCACTATGGCGCGATCCGTTTGGACGAACCACACAATTTCAAATACTCGCTACCGAGATCAGCCGCGATCAGTCAAGTTGTTTCAGCGGCGAGCGCTTATCATCCTCTGTTTATTTCAACCGGCTTCTTACGATCGAATCGCTTCTCCACCGCAAAAGCACAAAAAAACATTGCGCTCGCCATCGTCTCTGGAATGACAGGAAGGCAACACTTCAAACCAAGTTGAAAGAATGGCGAGCAGGAAGAAGCACCGCGATCGACACAAAGACGTCTGGATGGAAGGCATATAAGCAATTAGAGAGCGTGTCGATTCAACGCAAGCTAGTCGCGCCTTTAATCAAAGAACAAACATTCGCAGCATCCACCAAACGAGAAACAGGGCCACCATACCCAATACAATGTGGGCGAGCCACCCGCTCGGCGACTTCGGCTTGCCAAAGTTGAACACGCTGCAATCGTACCATCCTGGAATCAGCGGTGTGGCCCCACCAGCAATCACAGCAACGAGGGTACCCGAAATCTCGCTGTGTGATGTGGGATTCAAGCGAAGCTCAGCGGGCGAATAGATGTGCGTTTGCCCGCGGAGCTTGCGGCAAGTACTCAAGGCAGCAACACATTTTTACTCTGCGCATGCCGCGTAAACGCTTCAGCCTCTCGATAGCCGCTCTCTGTCCCGCGAAATTTCGCAATTTGTTCCTGTAGCGGATACCATTTCTCCGGGCTCTGCGAAGCATGCGCGAAACACGCCGCCCGTTTGCGCGCCTCCACCGCCGTTATCTCCACATAGACCGACGGAGAAAACGTCATCGTGTCCTCGGCAACTTCATAGTAGTAGAGCGCGGCCGCGCGGCCTGACTTCATCCACGCATCCAGAACCAGCGACGACAGCGCACGGTGATCGCGATGGCTGTCAATCGGCCACTGTGTAAAAACAACGTCGGCTTTCTGTGAGTCGAACAGTTTTTGAAAGTCCTCGTAATGCGCATTGTCCAACACTGCCTGGCCGTCCACCTGCCCCGCGAACACAGCCTGCGCTCCCAAAATCCCGCAAGCCTTCTCCGCCTCCTTCGTTCGCAGCGCGCCGCACTCCGCCACGGGACGCTCACCGCAATACCCCTCGCCGCGATTGAGATACAACAGCACAACCTCGTGCCCCATATCCGTGTATCGCGCAACCACTCCTCCGCAGCCACACTCCGGATCACCCGGATGCCCGCCGGTCACCAGCACCTTCAGCCTGCGCGATTGGTTCTGTTGCAATCGAGCATCCGCCTCCCCGGCAAACGCCCGCGTAGCATTGCTCAACGCCACACCCGACGTCACCGCAATCGCCCCTCTCAAGATCTCTCTTCGCGACGTCGTCATCGAGTCTCCCGTCCCTGTGAAATACGATGATCGCATGCAACGAACTGAAGAGCGACTTGAACCAAGTTGAAATCGCTTTATTCGCGGATCATTCTCGGTATGGAAATCCTGGCGGTTTCACTTCTTCAGCGTTCGAGAATCTCGGAAGTATAGGAGTATTTCATGCCTATGCAGACTCATGGCGTCGCATACGAGTTCAAGGGATTCGAGAGTCCCTTCGCTTTACCCGGCGCAAAGCTCCCGGGTAGTCCTTCAGCAAACTTAAGACTAAGACAAGGGGAACAGTACGAGCAACGGTCTACGCTACGATGTATTGACTCTGGGGGCGGTATGACCCACCCCGCAATCACTGGAAGGTGGGTGCCCCATCCAAGCCGACCGTGGGCTTGGGTGGGATTAACTGACGCTCGCAGCTCACACGTCCCTCTTCCTCACTCAGCGCCGCAAAGCACTGCTTCCATCTCTTCGCTGTGCGAAAGACAACTTGCGCCACGACCGCAGCTACTGCCGCAACTGCTTCCGCATGCGTCACCCATCGCATCCGCGTTGTATCTGCCAACCTGGCCCAACATTTCCCGCAGTGCCGCAACTGACACTTCCCGCAATTCCACTTCCTCAACCAACATTTGTCTCTCCTTTTCGTTAGACCGCGCCAGAACTCTGCGACTGCACAGGAACCGCCAACTGCAACACACATTCTTCCGCAATCGCCTGCTGGATGGAAGCCATTACCGGCTCGCTCATGTTTCCCGCAACGATCGCTTCACCCGCCACGCATCCTTCTGACAGGCAGTTGTACCAGGCCTGCGGACGCGCGCTGAACTCTTCGAAATACCGGCGCAGCACCGCGGCCGCGTTGCCGTCTGGAAAACTTCCATCCAGCAGGTTGCCCATGCTGTATCGCGCATCGCCTGCAAACATGAAGCAGGGATACACTGTGCCATCCGTCGCCACCGTGATCTGCGAGAAGAACGCCGGGCAATAGGCCTGCGCCGGAATCCGCGTCGCGATGTGTTCCGCCACGCGATACGCGAACTGCAGGATCGGGCCTTCGCCCTTTTGCAGATTCGCAATCGATACTCGTGCCGCTATCCTGTAGTCTTCTGCGAGCGTCGCAAGCTCCAGGTAGTCGTTTCCAGGATTCACTTCCTTCGCATCCGGGCGGGGAAGAAACGCCGGCGTAATATGCAAAATCCGTTTCCCCGTCTGTTCAAAGAAAAACTCCATCAACTCCGTAATCGAAATGCCATTCAGCCGGTGATATCCGTTGTAGGTACACTCAACTTCGAATGGGATTCCGTTCTCGCGAAAGCGCGTCAGCGAGTCTGCAAGCAACTCATAACTCGATCCGCCAGAGAGCAACGGACGGCACTGATCCTGAATTTCACGGCTGCCATCCCAACTCACCGTAAGGGCAATCTGCCAGTGTGTGAGCGTGTCGATCACCGCCGGATTCGACCATGTTCCATTCGTCGTCAGCGCCATTCGAGGCATGCGCGGCAGCAATCCATCCGCTACAGCAGTCTGCAAACAAATTCCGGCCGCATCGATCGCCGCCAGGTTCATCAACGGCTCGCCTCCAAAAAAATGCACCACGTCCAATTTGCCGTAAAGTTCCAGGATGCGCCGCAGCACCTCTTCCATCTGCGACATCGACATCAGGTTCTCAGGCCCGTGATACCGTCCCTGGTCCGCATAGCAATAGCTGCATGCCAGGTTGCAGAGATTGCTGATGTTCAGCGTCAACCGTCCCAGCCGCGGCTTTTGTCCCGATTTTGGCGAAGGGTCGCCCTGGTTCAGGATCGGAAAGATTGCTTCCCGCTGCGCATCGCCAAATTGAAAGTCGTGGGGTTTAAGTGCAAGCTCGGAGGAATACTTCTTGTCAGCCAGGATCGCCAGTTCCTCGAGCGGAAGATTCGCCGGCGCCTCCAGCGAGAACAGCCGCATCTCAGCGGGAAGGAAGTAAGCGCAGCGCGAGCCATCACGAAGTATCACCCGTCCGCCAAGCTCCAACGATTCCACGCTTCAGCTCCCCCGTGCAGACAAATACTTCAAGACCCGGGCCGCATAATTTCGTGACAGCAGCGCAACACCCTTGTCCCGTCTACTTGGATATCAGAGAGAACTCTCTAATGGATGTGAGCGCCATCACGGAGATTCCCGAAGCGGGATGCGGAGGATGGTACGTCCCAAAACAGAATTCGTACTGAAATTGAGACATCTTACCTAAAGTCTGCCCGCTAAATAAACGATAGAGTGTTCACGGGAGAACACTACAATGTCTACCCACGTTCTAGATGCACCTGCCGTAAAGAAGGCTGAAGTGCCGGTTGGCCATCAGCGCGGCGTTGTCGTTCATCTTCCGCGACTCTTCACCAACGTCGGAGTCCCAGCAGCCACCCGGGTGATTGCGCGTCCCGCTGTTGTGCGCCGCCGGATGACGCTGGAAAGTGGTCGCGCCATTGAGAGACTCGGCCACGCTATCGAGTACCTTACTGATGAGTACGTCCACGATGGTTGCGAGGGCGGATTGAAAAGTCCTCGCGTGGATGCAATTCAACTTTTGATGTCTCTCAATCGCCAGGTTTATTGCGAATGTCCCATCGTCCCTACGCTCTCGCAGCGTGTTGTCCAATTCTTTCATCACGCATAGTCAGCTAGACCTTCGTTGCTACGCCGCAATCGGCACTCCGGCGAGACATATTCCCCTCGTAGTTCCGCGCCTTCGCGAGGCAGCACCAGCACACTTCTCCACACTTCGCGGTGATACTCTGAAATTCCGATGAATCTCACGATTAATGGAGTACTGCGCGAATTTCCCGCTCTCTCTGCGGGAGCGACGCTGGATGCGCTGATCGAAGCCCTGGAGTTGAAGGGCGACCGCATTGCCGTGGAGCATAATGGCGACATTGTTACCCGATCGCGCTGGGTAGAGACGCCTGTAACATCGGGAGACAAGTTCGAGATAGTTCATTTTGTCGGTGGAGGACGCAGCTGAAGTCCACCCAAATTCGAACTTAGCCATTCCGCCGCAATCCACAGATTGCCTGCGGTATATTCGAGCCAGTGATGACTTCCTTTCTCCCCATGTTCAACCAGAAGATTTCCCGTGCGTTGTCGTGTGTTTTCGCGGCCATCTTAGTTGCGTCCGCTGCACTGGCCATACCCCAGTCGACGCCCCAGCCGCCCGCTTCGGCCGCTGATGGCAGGCCGACCTTTGTTCTCTCCGAGATCAAGCCTGATACTCCGCTGAAGATTGTTGCTTACGGCGACATGCGGTTTACCAGCACGGACAATGTCTCCGACACCAATCCGCGTGTGCGCAAGTGGCTTGCGGAAAAGGTTGGCGCGGAGAAGCCTGATCTGCTCTTTCTGTCAGGGGATATGCCTTTCGTCGGCTCCAATCCAGCGGACTGGCGTGTTTACCAGGAGGAAACCGCGTCGTGGAGAGAGAACCACATTCCCACCTATCCCACCCTCGGCAATCACGACTTGATGAAGGACGGACGCCTTTCTCTAGTCAACTACTTTGCCGCGTATCCGCAGATCGAGAAACACAGGTATTACTCTGTGCTCGCCGGAAGCGTGGAGCTGATCGCGCTGGATTCACTCCAGAAGATTGATCAACGCAGCCCCCAATTCGCATGGCTTGACGCGCAGTTGGCGAATATTCCACCGCAAGTCAACTTCATCTTCTTCCTGCTGCACATGCCGCTGATGGACGATGTGCAATCGCAGGTGGTCGTCAGTCTTCCATCGCCGGAGATGTGGAGTCTGCGCACCTATCTTGAAGAGAAAGCTGCGCACACTCGTGCACGATTCATCACCGTCAGCGGGCACATTCACAACTACGAACGCTTCCAACATGGCGGCATCACCTACCTTGTGAGCGGCGGCGGCGGTGCCCGGCCCTATCCCGTTCTCGTCCGCGGCCCCCAGGATCTTTACAAGGATCCGGGCTTCCCAAACTTCCACTACATCGTATTAACGCTGAAGGGAAAACGTATGGACGCGGAAATGTACCGTGTCGTGGACCCGGCGGCTCCCACGATGAGCGTGGAAATCAAAGATCGCTTTGCCTTGGTTGCCAGGGAATAATTCAGGAGTCGAGATGACGGTCGAATCCCCACGCGACCGTCAGCATGGTGAGAAATAGAACGCCCGCGGGAATTCCTAATATGGGGATCGCTCTCCGCAGGTTCTGACGCATGCGCGGAGCGCTTCCAGCGGCAGTATCGCGGCACATGCTGCAGCCCTGCGCCGAAGACAGTGAAGGGAAGAGCATCGCTCCGGCCAGCACCATCCCCAGAAAAAATTTCTTCATTGTGCGAAGACTAATAGGGCGAACAAGAACAGCCAGAAGACTCCCATGGAATGCCAGTACCATGCCGTGCAATCCACGAGGATCTGGCGATACTCCACGCGGCGAAGAAACGACAGTGACCCCAGCGCGGCGAACAGCGCCAGAATTCCGAAGATGAGGTGAATGCCGTGCGCGCCCGTAATCAGGTAGAAAAAGTAGCGCGCCGGATCGGAAGCCAGGAGTGCCTTATCGGTCCACATCTGCTTCCAGGCTACCCATTGTCCAAGCAGGAAGAGGGAACCGATGACTGCCGTTGCCGCCAGCCAGGGAATTGCCCGGCGTAGCGCGGGCCGTCCCAGCCCCAGCCATTCCTCCATTACGTCGATTTCGCGAAACAGCTGACGCCGGCCCATTTCCATCGTGAAGCTGCTGATCACCAGGAGCGCTGTATTCAGCCATAGAATGCTTGGAATCGAAATGGGGCGCCAGGTGGAAACGTAGTCGTGGGTTCGGGGATCGAAGTGACCTCCGCCCTGGCTGACGAAGAAGGAGCTGACAATGGCTACGAAAAACAACATGTCGCCGACAAGCGCAAAGAAAATACCCAGACGCCACCGTGTCAGCAGTTGCCGTGGGCCGCTTCGGCCTCGCTGTCCATCCCAATTGTCTCCATCTCCTCCGCCACCGGTTGGACGGCGCGAGACAGGCGGTTTCCCACCGATCCCAGTATCTTTACGCTCGGTATCGATCGGGGTGCGGGTGAAGGTGACTGGCATAGCAACTCCGTTATCGAAGAGATTACTCCCGATTTGCGTTTGAATCATCCTGTGCCAAGAAATCGCCTTGACCTGATTGAATACCGTATTCGTAGGGACCACGATAAACTACTGTCTTTTCAACGTTTGTGGTTGACCATTCGAGTGTGGTTGCTTCCCAAGGGTTGGGTCCTGCCAGTTTTCCCCGCAGCACGCTCCAGAAAATATTAGCTAAAAAAACAAGCTGCCCTGCGAAAAGAATGAGAGCGGAAACCGTTATATATCTTTGCAGCGGAACCAGAGCCGCCATGGAGGCAGCCCCACCCGTCAATTGCGAGTAGTGCCGGGGCTCGCCCGCCAATCCCGCAAGGTGCATGGGGAAAAAGGTAGAGTATGCGGCGAGAAAAGTCACCCAGAAATGTACTTTGCCCCATCCTTCGTTCAGACGACACCCGAATACGAGTGGAAACCAGTAGTAGATTCCGGCGAAGATCGAGAAGATTCCGGCCATCGCCATGATCAGGTGAAAATGCGCGACGACGAAAAAAGTATTGTGCAGGTAGGCGTCCAAAATCGGCAGCGCCAGCAGCGGCCCAGTTAGGCCACCAGTGATGAAGAGTGACAGAAAACCGAGGGAAAACAGCATCGGCGTCGTAAGCCGTAGATTTCCTCCCCAGATCGTGCCGATCCAGCTCAGTACCTTGGCCGAACTCGGCACCGCGATGGCCAGAGTCGTCAGCGCAAAAGCCGTTCCGGCATAGGGATTCATGCCGCTGACAAACATGTGGTGACCCCACACCATGAAGCCGAGCAGCCCGATCAGGACCGTCGTAAATGCCATCAGGCGATAGCCGAACACCGGCCGGCGGCTGAAATTTGCCAGCAGGGTCGAGGTAATTCCCATACCCGGCAGAATGGCGATGTAGACCTCGGGGTGCCCGAAGAACCAGAAAAGGTGCAGCCACAACAATGGAGTGCCGTCGCCGTGGCCAACGATCTTCCCGCTCACCATGTCGCCCATCGGCACAAAGAATGCCGTGCCCATGTGGCGGTCGCTAAACAGCATCAGCGCGGCGGCAAACAGCACACTGAAGACAAGCACGGTGATCATGGACGTCACCAGCCACGACCAAACCGTCAGCGGCATGCGGTCCAGCGTCATCCCCTCGCACCGCTCCGCGACGATGGTGGTAAGCATGTTCACGGCGGCCAGCGAAGACGCGATGCAGAACAGCGCAATGCTCACCAGCCAGATATCCATGCCCAGCGCCTGCCCCGGCCCAGTGCTGGCGATGGCGCTAAAAGGCGGATAACTGGTCCAGCCGGAGATCGGCGCGCCACCCGGCACCAGGAACGCGCTCACCAGCACCATGAGCGATAGCGCCGTAAGCCAGAACGAGGCAGCGTTCAGCGCAGGAAGCGCCATCTGCCGGCTGCCAATCTGTTCCGGCAGCACCAGGTTGGCGAATCCGCTCTGTGGCGCCGTCGTCAGCACAAAGAACACCATCAGCGTGCCGTGCATCGTTACCAGCGCAAGATAATCCTCCGGCTTCATCACGCCCCAGAAGGGCATCTGCAGCTCCGGCCACGCCAGGTGAATCCGCATCAGCAGCGAGAGCGTCGCCCCCAGAAGCACAGCAACCAGCGCCAGCACCATGTATTGCACGCCGATGGCGCGATGATCCGTTGTGAATACCCAGCGCCGCATCCACGAAGGCCGTAGCGGCAGGGAAGCCGCGTCACCCGCGCCGGAACTTACGTTGGCGGAGGATTCTTTCATCGCGCGCCGGCCATTGCGGAGTTCACCGCACGCACCTTCGCTTCACGGGCCGCGAGCCACGCAACAAAATCTCCCGCAGGCATAATGCGCAGCCGTGCCTGCATCTTCGCATGGCCCAGCCCGCACACCTGGCTGCACAAGATGGGATATTCACCCACCTTTTCCGGCGTGAAGTGAACGTGCAGCACCATTCCCGGCACCGCGTTCTGCTTCAACCGCATGGCCGGAACAAAGAATCCGTGGATCACATCGACGGCGCGCAACGTAAGATCCACCTCGCGCCCAACGGGCAGCACCATCTCGCTCGATACGATGTCATCCGCCGATGCAGGGTCGCGACGATCCAGCCCCAGCGGATTCCCGGCAGCAGCTTCCGCCAGTTCGGGCCGCACTGTGCCGAACTTGGCGTCCTCTCCCGGATAGCGGAAATACCATTCAAACTGCTCGCCCACGACTTCCACCTGCATTGCCCCCGGCGACGCGCCTTCGAAGCGATTCAGCGCCCAAAGCCGCTGCGCGGAGATGGCCATCCACGCATACAGCAGGCACAGCAGCACCATCGGAACGCCTTCCATCCAAAAGGTCGAGGCAATATGCGCCTTGCGGCTGCGCCGGAAAATCGCAATCCCAATCAGCAGGTGAGCAACGATAAAGCAGATGCCGAGCGCGATCAGGTTCACACGCATCAGCCAATCCACCGAAGCCCCGTGCAGCGAAGCATTCTCCGGCATCCAGAGGCGCGAAGCAGCCACAACCGGGAATCTCGGAAACACTTCCGCAGCCGTCGAGGCAAACGTCAGGGGCATTGCGGTTCCATTCTCAGCTCTTTGCGCTCGCGGTTCGAGAACTCTTTACCATCTCCACGAAGTATTGGTGAACCCTGCGGTCTTCGGAGAGTTCAGGATGAAAGGTGGCCGCCAGCAGGTCTCCCTGCCGAACCAGCACAGGGAAACCATCGCGCTCGGCAAGCACTTCGACGTCTTTCGCTACCTTGGCGATGCGCGGCGCGCGAATGTACACCATCTCCATCGGACCGCCCTCAAGCTTGGTCTGGGAATGCTCGATGGTACTGTCGATCTGCCGTCCGTAGGCGTTGCGCTCCACCGTGGCGTGCAGCACGGCCAGACTTTCCTGTTTCGGCTGCAGCACTTCATCTGCCAGCAGAATGCATCCCGCGCAAGTCCCAAACGTAGGCTTCTGTTGCACAAATGTCTGCAGCCGAGCCCGCAATCCGCCGCGCTCCAGCAGCTTGAGAAATGTAGTCGATTCGCCGCCGGGGATGACCAGGCCATCCACGCCGTCCAGATCCTCGGGTTTGCGGACCAGCACCGCGCATGCACCCGACTTTTCGAGCGCCTGCACGTGAGCCGCGTAGTCGCCCTGGATGGCGAGCACTCCGATGCGAGGTTGCTGCGGGCTCTCGGTATCGTTCGTCAATGGCAAAATCGATCCAGCTCCGTAAGCCTGCCCTCAGACTACACAGGCGAGACAAGAAACGAAGAATGCAAGGTTTGACTTCCAACGCAGCTGCCACGCTAGTCCTGCGCCGAAGGCGCGTTCGCCTGGACGGCCAGTCCCGGCGAGTGCTACCAGCCGCGAGTCTGCAGTAGTTGCGACTCGTCCAGCCCCGCAATCGCCAGACCCTTCATCGATCCGGTGACTTGCTCGCTAACTTCCGCCAGAATCTTGGGATCGTTGTAGTGCGTCGTTGCAATCACGATGGCCTTGGCGCGCGATTCCGCCTCTTCCCGTTCCTTGAGATTGCGAATGTTGCCCTCGCCGTCCAGTTCCACGTCCAGCGGAATAGCGCCTTCCTTCATGAAGATGCCCGAACCGACAAACACCGCCTCTGCGCCAAGCTGCATCATCAGCGCCGCGTCTGCGGGAGTGGCAATGCCGCCCGCGGAGAAATTCGGAACAGGCAGCTTGCCCGTCTTCGCGACCATGCGGATCAGTTCATACGGAGCCTGGTGGTTCTTCGCCGCGGCATACAGTTCCTGCTCGTCCAGCACAGTCAGTGCGCGCATCTCGCCGACAATCTGGCGCATGTGCTTTACCGCATGCACCACGTCGCCCGTGCCCGCCTCGCCCTTGGTGCGGATCATGGCAGCACCTTCCGCAATGCGCCGGAGAGCCTCGCCCAGGTTGCGCGCCCCGCACACAAACGGAGTCTTGAAGGCATGCTTGTCGATGTGGTGCGCCTCATCCGCTGGAGTCAGCACCTCCGACTCGTCGATGAAGTCCACTCCAAGTTCTTGCAGAATCTGCGCTTCCGCAAAATGACCAATGCGCGCCTTCGCCATCACCGGGATCGACACGGTTTCAATGATCGCCTTGATCAGGCTTGGCCTCGCCATGCGGGCAACGCCGCCCTCGGCACGGATCATGGCCGGAACGCGCTCCAGCGCCATCACGGCGGTTGCGCCTGCCGCTTCGGCAATGCGCGCCTGCTCCACGCTCATGACGTCCATAATCACGCCGCCCTTGAGCATCTCCGCCAGGCCGGTCTTCAACCGCAGCCCAGTTGCGTTGGAGTAGTTGCCGTTGTTGCTGTTGCCGCGAACCTCTGCCATTTCGTGCCTCCTCGGGGATGCCCTCAGCACAGATCGCGATGCGAATGCTCCGCGAACGGCTTCCAGGCGATAACTCGACAAAGATAAGTTTATCAGTTTCCGTGGACTTGAACGCCAAGGGAGGGGAGGAGGGAATTGCCACGCATAATTCTCTGTTCATCTCCGCGCCAATTGGCATAAAGAGCGTTATTTGACCGTTTTGGCAACTCCTGCAGCAAGCGAGTGCTTCCGCAGCATCTCCGGGTCAATCGAAAGGAACATTCCCTTCGCTCTGGCCAACACACGGCCCTCGGCGTTCATCAGTTCCGCCTCGCAAAAGTGCTTCCGTCCATCGGCCCTTGTCAGCCGCCCTTCCAGCAGCAGGGGAACGCCAAGCGGCACAGGCCGAAGATATTCCACCTCCATGTGGCGCGTCATCGCGGTCACTCCGCGCGCACGATTCGCTTTGCTCATCGCCTCATCCATCAGCGTGGCAATTGCGCCGCCATGCATGTGTCCCGGCGGCCCTTCAAAGCGTTTGGGAATCTTTACTCGGCTCAAAATACGGCCCGATTCATCGGTGAAGAACTTTAACCGCAGCCCGGTTTTGTTCGCAGGCCCACAACCGAAACAGTGGTTCGACGCCGTGTGCGCCAGCGGAACCTCCCTGCCTGTCTTCGCTAAAACATCCGTCATTCCATCATCCTTGCCGCGCGCTGAGGAGCGCCAAACTGGAGTAGTACGCTCCGCATCGACTATCAAGGAAGCCGCAGGTCACGGTCAATGCCGCGCCACAAAACAGGAAAGTTAGATTCAGAAGTCTTCGTTCGGAAACGTCCATTGAGTGATTTGTCGGTGTCCCGCTATGATTGCCGGGTTGGAACACATACCATCGCGGAGGATTCTGCCTTGTCTGAATCGGAAAACATCGCCACCATGAAACGATTCGTGGATGAAGTAATCAACCAGGGACGTCTCGATGTAGCAGATGAAATTGTTGAAGAAGAATTCGTCGAACTCGACCCACTGCCTGGGCAGCAACAAGGCCGGGAAGGCTTGAAGGAAGTTATCGGCATGATGCGGACTGCTTTTCCTGACATTCATTGGGTTGATGAGGAAACAGTCGCTGCCGGCGACAAAGTCGTCACACGCTTCACATGGACGGGCACGCATCGCAGTGATTTTCTGGGTATCCCGGCCACCAGCCGGAAAGTCGCCGTCAAGGGAGTCGTGATCGATCGCTTGAATGCCGGAAAGATGGCCGACAGTCGCATCCTGATGGACACCTTGGGACTGATGCAGCAGCTCGGCGTCATTCCTGCCCCGGCCGAAAACGCCTGAAGATTATGGCAGGGCTTCGGCTTTGTGCCCGAGCCCTGCCGGCGAAAGCGAAGCTGCCTCTTCGGAATTCTCCGTGCCCATCAGAACTCGCGAAAAAATCTCGCTATCCACATTGCCGCCCGTCAGAATCACGCCCGTTCGCTTGCCTCGCATGCCCTGACGTTCCTGCATCAATCCAGCAAGTGCGGCCGCACCTGCGCCCTCAGCCACGTTATGCGTGTCTTCGAAGAACGCCCGCATCGCGCACGCAATTTCCCCTTCCGTCACTTCAATCACGCGCTCCGCGCCGCGAAGAATCAGCTCCAGCGATTCCGGCACAGGAGTTCTGCAAGCCAATCCGTCCGCAAGCAGGGTAGTGGCGGAGTGAGACACGGGCTCTCCCGCACGAAACGACATCGCGTACGCAGGAGCATCCTTGGCCACCACGCCAACGACCTTCGTCTTCAGTCCCAGGGCATCGCGGGCAGCCATCACTCCGCAGATGGAAGACCCAAGTCCGATGGGAACATAAACCGTGTCCAACTCCGGCGCTCCGCGAAACAACTCCATTGCGAACGTCCCTGTTCCATGTACGGCGAGTGCTCCAAACGAGGCCACGCGGTGGTATCCCCGCTCCCGCTCCAGCTCACCCACGGCTTCCATCGCCGCCTGGAAATCGTCGCCCTGTTCCACCAGGTCCACGCCCAGCGCCTGCATGGCCCGGTTTTTTTCGCGGCTATTGCCGTGGGGAACTACGATCGTTGCCGCCAGACCGTGCTGCCTTGCTGCGAATCCCACTGCCTGCCCGAAATTGCCTCGCGTCGCCGCAATCACTCCCGTGATTTCAGGGTGGTCCCGTCGCAGCGCGTTTATATAAACCAGTCCACCGCGGATCTTGAAAGCCCCCACCGGCGTGTGGTTTTCGTGCTTTACCCAGACTTCGCTCCCACTTCTAGCGTTCAACAATGGCCAGGAATACTGCGGCGTTGGCGGCATCGTCTGGTACACCACCTTCGCAGCTGCGTTTAGATCCTCAAGAGTGGGCAACTTCATTTCTGGTTCCTTCTAAATGCTCTTTGGTTAACTCTCCACTGTACCGCGCCTGCCTGCAATAATTTGCACGGCTTCCGGATTTTCCCAAGAAATTGCTTTTCTACGTCGCTCGACTTTCCAAGAAGCTGCGGCCCTGTCGCCACAACCCGCACTCCAGCATCTCTGATAGCTGAAGTCATCAACCATCTGTACACTCTGCCTGTTGTTTCGAACGGAAGACATTCCGCTGGCTGTGCGCTCAGGATGTTCCCGACGAGATCCAATAATCGAATCGAGGAGAATAACGGATGAAGTACATGATCAGTTGGTTGGAACGTCCGCAGGGATCACCCGCGGAATATGAGAACGCACAAAAACGAATCCTCGAAGTCTTCCGCCCCTGGAAAGCTCCGGCAAATTTCAAGATCGAGGCGTTCGTCATTCGAGTTGGTGACTGGGGCGGCTACATGCTGGTGGATTGCGACGACCCTCTGGCGGTTCACAAGTTTTGCTCCATGCTGCCGGCCTTTGAATTCAAGGCAAGCCCAGTCGTTCCCGTCGAAGACGCAATTCGCGTCGAACTCGAAGCAATGGCCTGGCGCGATAGCCTCGATAGCAAGTAAACCTTGACGGCAATCCCGTCACACTTATGCACTGCCGAAACGTCGTAATCGAATTTGCAAAGTGTGGCGGGAGCCATCCGACGAGGAAATCGCATTTCCACCTTCTTGTCGAGTTCCCGCCCCCTGAAAACTGTATCGAGCCTGAGACATTCTCCTGAGGTAATATGATCCCGGCATTGCCCCACCATGAAAGGTGATGTGCGATGGGTGGAACTGTACTCTTTCTCGGAGCGGGTGCGACGAAGTCGGCGCAGGGGTTACTCACGAATGAGATTCTGCCGCGGCTATGGACTGACAGGGCCGCCCTCCAGGCGCAGGATCCAACTGGCAAAGTAGATGCGCTGGTTGATTTCCTGGCAAAGGAGTTTCACGTAACCTCCGCAACTCCGCAGGAGGGCTACCCCGGTCTCCCATTGCTACTCAGCCTGCTGGATACGGCGCTCGACCGCAGAGAGACTTTTCACGCCCCATGGGATCTTGACGCAATTGCAAAGCTTCGAGAAGCAATCGAGTTCGGAATCTACGATCTGCTTGAAGAGGCTCTCAAAAAGGCTCCCACCAACAATCACTACAGCATGCTCTATAAGCTCTACCCAACGCTGCAGGACCAACCCTGCGTAATATCCACCAACTACGATCTCATCGCAGACTCCGCCATGATGTACGTCAGCAAGGCCATAAAGCCTCCGGATGGCGGCCTGCCGAATTACCACTGCGGAATCGCCAACGTTTCGCAACTACGGACCGGAGCAACGTTACGGAACGCTTCTCAAACTACATGGATCGCTGAACTGGCTCCTCTGTAAAACCTGTCTCCGCCTTGAATTGGGAGAGACGGAGTCCGTGCTTTACGGAACGGTTTTACAAAAAGTCCTTGGGCGCGACTCGAAGTCCACATTCCTGCCTGACGGTGCTCCCTGTACCGTGTGCCAGTCCAAAATACGGCCGCTGCTCATCGCACCGTCCCATTTAAAGGACTATCGCAACCCCCATCTGGCCCAGGTCTGGTATGAGGCGCAGCGAGTTCTGCGACAAGCCCAGCGGGTCATCTTCGTCGGCTACAGCATGCCGGATGACGATGTCGAAGTCGTCTACCTCGTAAAGCGAGGCCTCGCCCACATCACCAATCCAAAACAGATCACCGTCATCGAATATTGCGCAGAAAGCCCAGCCATCCGCGCACCCGATCACCCGGTCGGCCGGCGCTACCAGGCCCTCTTCGGCGACATCGACTGGCACGCCGGCGGCCTGGACCAATGGCTGGCTTCTCAGCCATGAGGATTTCCAATGTCGCCAATCGGCTAACAGATGCCAACGTTGGCAATCCGGTCGTTCACGACATACACTCGGTGAATTCCGGAGTTCCCACGCGCTACCAGGAGAACAACGATCATGGCAGTCAGTGCCTACATGTGGTTTCAGAATTACGATGGCTCGTACCTTGAAAGTGAATCGCAAATAGACTTTTCAAAAATCGCGCAAAAGTCCGCGATCGCCTTCCCGCCGAATAACAACATTTTTGAAGTTGAGAATTACTCGGTGGACATCGCACAGACACTGAACATCGGATCGCAATCATCCGGTGCCGGGGCAGGGAAGGTTTCGTTCAATCCGCTGGCCGTCACGCGCAAGACTGATCGGGCTTCTCCCATCCTGTATCAGATGGCTTGTTCGGGCACGCCTTTTTTATTTGTCGTTCTTGTTCTCTGCAAGTCAGCAGGTGGAGAAGGAGCGGTCACGGTGTTTCAGAAGTTCACCTTTAAACTGGTGGCCGTCAAGTCCATCGCCTGGGCAGATGACGCTGAGGCCCCCAAGGATGTGGTGACGTTCGAATACGGAGGCCTTGTCATCGAGTACTGGGTGCAGGAAGCCGACGGCTCGATGAAGACAAAGGTAGTAGGTGGGTGGAATCGGATAAAGAATATCTCGGACACTGACCCCACTACCGTCCTGAAGTAATCCAGGCGGCATTCGGTAGGGCGTCGGGCCATCGCTTTTTGAGCGCGTGGGTGGCCCACCCAGTCAATCCCAGCGATGAGGGTGCCCCATCCCTCGCGCTCTTTGCGAAGGGTGGGATATTGTTTCGGATTTGACCTGAGCCATGCGTAACTAGGCTTCTCCGAACAAGAATGTTCTAAAGTCGTTTTCCAGGGCCGAGGATGATGTGGAGTGTGGGTTGGCTCCGGGAGCATAGCAGAGGAAGCAAGGATTTTTGGAACGGCTTTGTGTTCCTCTCTCCCCGGCGTTCTATCCGCACAAGAAAACCTACCCCGCGCTGCGTTATACTCAGCGATATTATGGCAACCGATAAGACCTTCTTTCTCGAAACCTTCGGCTGCCAGATGAATGCCCATGACTCCGAAAAGGTCGTTGGCACACTGGAGCACGAGGGCTACCGGCGAGTCGAAACCGAGGATGACGCCGACCTGATCCTCTACAACACCTGCTCCATCCGCGACAAGGCGGAGCAGAAGGTCTTCAACCGGCTGAACGACTACAAGAAGCTCTACAAGCAGGGCAAGCGCTTTGCCGTGCTGGGCTGCGTGGCCCAGCAGGAGGGCGAGAAGATCTTCGAGCGCGCCCCCTACGTCTCCATCGTCTCCGGCTCGGCCTCCTACCGCAAGCTGCCCCAGATGCTGGTCCAGCTCGAAGCTGGGCGAGAAGCGCATCACCGGCCTCGATGACCGCGCAGACCGACGAGACCTTCGAGACCGAATTCACGGCCCGCACCAATCCGCATCGCGGCTACATCACCATCATCGAAGGCTGCGACAAGTTCTGCGCCTACTGCGTGGTGCCGTATACCCGCGGCAAGGAGCGCAGCCGCACCTCCACCTCGGTGCTCGAACGAGGCGCGCCGCATGGCCGACTCAGGCTACACCGAGATCCAGTTGCTGGGCCAGAACGTCAATTCCTATGTGGATCCGGAAGGGAAGCAGAGTTTCGCGGAATTGCTCACCGCCGTCGGCCAGGTGCCCGGCATCCGCCGCGTGCGCTTCATGACCTCGCACCCGCGACACTTCACCCGCGACATCGTCCAAGCAATTGAGGCCTATCCCACGCTCTGCGACCACGTCCATCTGCCGATACAGAGTGGTTCCTCCGACGTCCTGCGGCGGATGAATCGGGAGTATACCCGCGAGCAATACCTTGAGCGCATCTCCTGGGTCAAGGCTGCAAAGCGGCCTATAAGCCTCACGACAGACATCATTGTGGGCTTCCCAGGTGAGTCAGAAAACGACTTTTTGAGCACTCTAGAGCTGCTAAAAACGGTCGAATATGACGCCGTTTTCGCCTTTAATTACTCGCCCAGACCGAACACTCCGGCGATTTCCATGGAAGATTCGATTCCGGATGTAGAGAAAAGCCGCCGTCTGCAGATCCTGCTGGACCAGCAACGCGAGACCCAAAGGTCTCTCTACGCCAGCCAGATAGGGTCAGTAGTTGAAGTGATGGTCGAAGGTGCAAGCGTGCGCAGCGGGCAGGCGATGGGGCGCACCTCGCAGAACAAAACGGTAAATTTCACCACGGGCCAACCCATCCTTCCGGCCCCTGGAAGCTATCTAAGTGTATGTATTACCAATAGTTTCCCCAACAGCCTGGTGGGGAAAGCGGTACTACCGGCGCAGGGTTAAAGGGCGCGGAGAGAGGTGGAAGATGGAAATTGAGATGAAAATCCGGGGCTTAATGGTCGATCCATCCACCAACATGCCTATCGTCGTCCTCAAGGACGTACATGGCGAGACTCTGCTGCCGATCTGGGTCGGGCTCTACGAGGCGAACGCTATCGCATTGGAAATAGAGAAGATAGCGGCCCCCAGGCCGATGACGCACGACCTGCTCAGAAACTTCATCCAAGGCTTGAATGGTAGCGTGCAAAAGATTGTAGTCACTGAGCTTAAGGATGATACCTTCTTCGCCGTTGTATGGATGGAGCAGGACGGCGAGCCGGTCGCCATCGATGCGCGCCCATCTGACGCCATTGCGCTGGCGCTGCGTGCAGATTGCCCAATCTTCGTCAGCGAACAGGTGCTGCAACTGGCAAAAGTGCTGCCAGTTTCGAACGATAATGCATCTGCAGAAGAAATGCGGCGCTGGCTTGAAGGCTTGAACGACGAGGATCTCGGCCGCTACAAGATGTAGTCGGGTAATTACGGGAGAGCCTGCGGGAACATGGCAGGGAAAGCCCCTTCGCCACTCCAGTCGTGCACTATACAGAATATGCGTTATCGGACATGTAAAGAATGGGCCAACTAATCAAGCTATGGGTATACGGTTTAAGCGAAGAGCCAGGATCCTCTCCTATGAATCCTTTCCTGAGGTTCCCCGGCCTAGTCGTAAATCGTCCACGAAATGACACGCGGGACTGTACCCGATACAAGCGCTACGTTCCAATTGCCGCCGCTATAGGTCACGCTCACGGTCCCGCCGATTTGACTGGTTCCGATTGCTACCGCGCCGTCTTTGGGATCAATCATGAAAAGCGCCGCGCCACCGTTCGTGTTATCCCGTAACCGCAACAGCCCGGTAGACGAGCCGCTTCCAGCAAGAACGGTTGCGGTTGCAAGCGTTGTGATGGTAGTTGAGCCCCTCCCGTAGTAAATACCCCCGCTTGTAACGTTGCCGCCAAAGGTTCCCGAGCCGCCCCATTGAAACCCGGCAGCGTTCCAAGAATACTGATTCGCTGTCAGGGGCTGGCCGTTGATATTCCAAAGGTTCGAGTATGGCGGCGGGTTCAAGTATTCCGCCGTTTGCCAAAGCAAATTGATATTCGACGTGGAAACATACTGATTGGTACCAGACGCGTAAAAAATGATGCCGTAGGTGGGAGCGCCTTGATCTGTCAGCGTTGCGATTGTCGTGTACATCGAATTGTTAAGCTGCAAAGTGGATGTGCTGTAGGACGCCTTTTTCGCGGGTGTGATGAAATAGTCTCCCTCGATCCGGGTTGCAACCGCCGCACGGGCTACGTTACTACCGTAGCCGCTTCCCGCATAATTGCCGATATAGCCGCTTGAGAGGTTGCCACTTGCGGTTGGATAGCCGATGTACTCAATGTAGCAATCTTCAATTGCGTCTCCCCAGGTGCCTTCAATGATGAATTGCGGATGGTTGGAATTCATCTCAAGAGTGACGCCGTGAAGCGAATTTGACGTGTCGCCGCCGTACGCGCTGGAGTTCCCCGCGTCAAAGAAATTTGCCAGTCCCGCGTATTGCATCGAACCGCTATAAACGCGGTTCCCGTTCGCGCCGATACTGTGTTTTGTGTCCGGCTTCAGTTCAAGGTTGTAGGTTCCCGCAACGAGGAATTCGTCTTTCAGGAAAACGCTGTCGATCATCCCTTCGCCTAGAACATTGACCCCGGGGAAGTTTTGAATCACGTCATTATCCATGAACAGATTCTGGTAATCGTACGCGTGGACGCCGTTCGCGCCCGCCGCGGCGCCGCCGCCGTCGATCGTACAATTACTGATCCTCAAAGTCGCGTTGACGTTCGTACCTGACGTTACATAAATCGCGTCCCCTCTCCCGTTAAATGCGAGCGTTGTTCCTCTGTTCTGACATTCGATTTCCAGATGCTGTGCCGTTGCCTGAGTAATTGAAATCGGAGTTGAAAAGCGATAGACGCCTAGAGGGATGTACAAGTGACCGCTTGCAGAATTCGCCGTTGCAAACGCGTTGATCTTCGCGCCGATATCCGTCCCGGGTAAGAGTGCCGCGTTCACTACTCCCGGCACGTTGGTTGCGCCGCTTGAAGTGCGGTTGTCCTGCCAGACGCATTGAGGACACTTCCTGGGCATGGTCCCCGATGCAAAAACCGAAAGAGACGGATCAAAGACAATTACGCAGGGTATAAGCGTGTTCGGGTTGCAAGCCGCCTGCGCCGCTGTCGTCTTTGTTCCTATGTCATTACCCGGGAATTGCATCACCGAAAAGGTATTGTCCGTTTGCGCGAGCGCCGCGCCCGATGCCAGGACTAAAAAGAGATATAGCTTTTTCATGGTTACCCTAACGGTTAGAAACCATAACAGGCAGATTGGATTTCGGCTGGCGGGAATTCTTCACGCCCCTGCGGCGCTTTCGAGAAAGACTGGCGCGATCAGTCAGAGCAACTATGAAGGCTTATAGCTCGAATAGGACACGGAAATGCTCAGTCCTGCGATCGACGAGTGGACAACGCGGAGCGAGGCCAGCTAATTCGCCCTAACTCCACGATCTTCACCGGCGCCGCTTCCCTTACGCCCAGTCAAATCCACTTTTCTTCAGTGGCAAAGTTCGGATGCGTTTGCCCGTCGCCGCAAATATGGCATTGCACACCGCAGGCAAGCCCGGCGGCAACGTCGGTTCGCCCAGGCCCGTCGGCGAGTAGTCTGTCATGCGCCAGTAAACTTCGATCTTCGGCACTTGCTTCATCCGCATCAGTGGGTGGTCATCAAAGTTCGATTGCTGAATCTTCCCATCCACCAAAGTGATTTCCTGTGCCAGGTGGCCCATGCCTTCCACAATACCGCCCTGCGCCATGCTCTCGGCCGCTCTTGGATTGATGATCTGGCTGCCGACATCTCCCGCTGCCCAGACCCGGTTAACTGTCACCTTGTTGTTCTTATCCACGGTCACTTCGGCTACTTCCGCGAAGTAGCCCAGATGGCAGAACCATGCGGCAATTCCCATACCGCGGCCAGGTTCCTTCGTACGCTTGGCCCAGCCTGACTTTTCCGCTACTAACTCAAGTACGCCTTTGAACCGTTCCGGGATGAGAACCGACTGCCCAGTCGGCTCATGGTCGCCCACAGCATCGTGTTCGCCTGAAGCCCAGGCCACTTTCTTGTTATTAAGCAGCTCAAGTTGGAACTCGAGTGGGTCGCGCCCGGCAGCCTGGGCCACCTCGTCTAGAAACGACTGCGCCACCCAGCAGTAGGCATTATCGCCGGGGGCGCGGAGGGCACCGGTGCGCAACATCAGCGGCTGTGCGGAGGTATAAAGGGCGTAAGCGGGCGGGAATGAGGCAGGATAGGAGTCCCCTCCAATGCCGCCCCCGGATGCGAGATGCTTGTCGTCGCCGTAGGTGACGAAGTGATGCCGCCAGGCGATGAGCTTGCCCTGTGCATCGAGTCCGGCTTTCAGGCCAACTGTCCCTCCCGGGCGCAGACCGTCGTGGCCAATGTCGTCTTCGCGGGACCAGAGCAGTTTGACCGGAGCATCAACCTGCTTGGCGATCCATGCGGCCTCCACCAGGTAGTCGTTCTGCAGCCGTCGGCCGAAGCTGCCTCCCGAGCGAATCATGTGGGTGGTGATGTCGCTCTGCTGGATCCCCAGGGTTTTGGCTACCAGTTCGCATCCGTTGGCCGGAAGCGTGCTGGTGGACCACATCTCCAGTTTGCCGTCCTTCCAGTGGGCAGTAGCGCCCTGCGGCTCCATGGTCATATGGGCAATGAACGGGTATTCGTAGGTCGCGTCGACGACCTTCGCCGACGACTTTAGCGCGGCGTCAACGTCGCCATATTTGCGCACGGTTTTTGACGGCGGAGCTTCAAGAAGTTCCATAGCCCGCTTTTTGAAGCCCTCAGAACTCTGCGTGGCTGCGGGGCCAAGGTCCCAATCGACCTTTAGTGCCGCACGCGCAGTCTGCGTCTGCCACCAGGTGTCGGCGACGACTGCGATTCCCGGCTCCATGCCGGGCTCCCACGGTGTGAAGGCGGCAGGAGTGATGCCCCCAGCGATGATCAGAACATGGCGAACTCCCGGCATCGCTTTAATCTGATCGATGTTGGCGCTCTTTACTTTCCCCGCAAACACAGGAGCCTTCTCAATCGATGCGTACAGCATTCCCGGAAGCTTCACATCGATGCCGAAAAGCGGCTTGCCGGCGACGATTGCCGGCGTGTCTATGCCCGCCTGCGATTTGCCGATAATGTAGTAATCCTTGGGATTTTTGAGCGTGACACTGCTGAGGGCAGGCGCGGGCAGCGAAGCGGCTTTGGCAGCGAGTTCACCGTAGCTCGCAGAACGCCCCGATCCAGAATGGATCACCTTACCCATCTTCGCGGTACACTCGGCCTCCGGCACTCCCCAGGTCTGCGCACCGGCAGTGATCAGCAGTTGCCGCCCTGCAGCGCCCACGCGGCGCATGGGGTCCCATCCCTGCGGTGTGTTCGCGGAGCCTCCGGAAAATTGGCGGCCATATACCTTCTCATCAAGGTCGGCTTGCTTAACACGAACGTTCTTCCAATCTATGTCCAGTTCCTCGGCGATCAACATGGGCAACATGTTGCGCATGCCCTGGCCGGACTCCGAGGCGCGCGCCATGATGGTGGTTACGCCATCCGGAGCGATCTGGATGAAGGCTTGCGGCTTAAGATCGGGTGGTTTGCCTGGTTCCTGGGCTGCGGCAAGCGGCAATCGATAGAAATTCAATGCCATGCCGCCGCCGGCAAGGGCCGTCAACTGGAGAAATGACCTCGATTCATGTCCATCGGATGGCCTCCCTTTACTCACCGCGGGCAGTGGTGCCCGCGCTGGATATTTGGCCTGAGTTGGCCGCTTGATGGATCGCTTCGCGGATGCGCGTATATGTTCCGCAACGGCACAGGTTCCCGCTCATGGCCGCATCAATTTCCGTGTCGGTGGGATGCGGCGTGCGCGCCAGCAGGGCCGATGCCGACATAATCTGGCCGGCCTGGCAGTAGCCGCATTGCGGCACATCGATAGCCTCCCATGCCACTTGCACCGGGTGCTTTCCATCCGGCGAGAGGCCTTCGATCGTGGTGATCGGCTTGTCGCCGACCGACCCCAGGCTCGTCATGCAGGAGCGCACCGCCTCCCCGTCGATATGCACCGTGCAGGCCCCGCACAGTCCAGCGCCGCATCCGTACTTCGTGCCTGTGTAGTTCAGCACGTCGCGCAGAACCCACAGCAACGGCGTGTCCTGGGGCACGTCGACCGTCGTAACCACTTCATTCACCTTCAGTTTTGTTGGCATGCTTCCCTGCTCCTTGGTCGGCTCCGAAAAGGCGCCGCGCATGGGTCGAACTTACCGTGATTGTATTCTTGTTACTCACGTGAATCGAGAGGACTTCTTGGAACATGTTCATGTTGCGGGAAGTGAGGATAATTCAATACCGGTCTGTTTTTGACGTCATCTTATACATTCGCCAGAGTGCTCGGCGGGATGGGTCTCCGCACGTGGTGAATTATATCGGGCGCAATTTAACTCGGATTCGCCGCCGTCAGCCTCGCCAACAGTCGCGACTCCCTGGCCCACTTTGCCAGCAGGACGATCGCGATCGCGATGAGCGCCAGCGTGAGTCCAAGCCATAATCCCAATACACCCCAGCCCGCGACGAAGCACAACGTGTACCCGAGCGGAAGTCCGAAAAACCAATATCCTATGAGGTTAGCCACCATGGGCAAGCGGGTCTGTCCCAAACCGCGCAGAGCGCCGGTTGAAACCGTCTGGATTCCATCGAATATCTGGAAGGCTCCTGCAAGCGCAAGAAGCGGAACGCCGATTCGAAGGACCTCAAAGTTTTTTGTATAGACGTACAGGATAGGGCGCGGTATGACCAGAAATGCGACGGTCGCCAAGGACATGAACGCTATCCCCGCAGCCATTGCCATCCACCCTGCACGACGGGCTTTTGCTCCATCGCCGGCGCCTATCGCGTGCCCGACCGATACGGCCGCCGCAGCCGAAATTCCCAGCGGAACCATGTAGGTGAGACTCGCACTATTCAGGGCGATCTGGTGGGCCGCCAAGGCCTCAGGGGAAAGCCGCGCGGCCATAACAGTGGCTGCTCCGAAAGCTCCTACCTCCATTAGAATCTGTCCCGCAGCGGGAATACCTAAAGTAAGCATCCGGCGGATGCGCGCGATTTCCGGTCCCGGCCAATGTTCAAAAAGCGAATGACCGCGTTGTGCCTCGTAGCGCCATGCCGAATAGATCAGCACCGCCGCCATGTAGACGCGAGCGACACATGTGGAGAGGGCCGACCCGCGAACTCCCATGGCCGGGAATCCGAGCTTGCCGTAAATGAGCAGCCAGTTCCCTGCCAGGTTTACCAGGTTGGCTGAAAGCAAGGCGAACATGACCGGGCGGACGCGCCCCACGCCCTGCAGGTAGCGGCGCGCGGCGGCGTAGAACAGCAGTGGCAAGGTGCTCCAGTTCAGTAGTTGCAGAAACCGGGTGGCCTCCGCGCCGACGACCGGGTTCACTCCCCAGAACGGAAAGAGGTGGACGGCTCCCAGAGCGGCGAGCATGGCAATCGGCGTGAATCCGATGGCAATGTAGGCCCCTTGAGCGAGCCAGCGGTGGCATTCGTCGAAATCACCGCGGCCGTGCGCCTGGGAAACAAGGGTGTCCAACCCGAGCAAGATACCTATGCCAAAGAGAGCAGGACAGTAATAGACGAAGCTGCCGACGGCAACCGCTCCAATTGCGACCGGGCCCACATGGCCGACCATGATTGTGTCGATTATGGCCATAGCCATCCACCCTAGCTCGGAGAAGACTACGGGGATGGCGAGCGCCAGCAAGGCACCAAATTCGGCGCGTTTGCTTACGACTGCCAGAGAGTCGGGATTGGCTTGGAGTTTGCGCATTTTAGCAATCGCCACCTAGCCTTCAACCTAACAGGAACAGCGTTGAACGCGCCTAACTCGACCATTCAGTTGTGTTAAAGTCAAAAAGACTTATCGAGTCGAGTGGAGAGATGGCCGAGTGGCTGAAGGCGCACGCTTGGAAAGCGTGTTTACCGCAAGGTAACGTGGGTTCGAATCCCACTCTCTCCGCCATAGCCTTTGCTAAATCCTTTAAAATCTGCGTAAACCGCCTAGATTGTGCACCTTATGTTACGGTATTTTCGCTCGTAGGGTCTGCACAATATGCCCAATTCCGCCCAATTTTTGACCTCAGCCGTAACACGGAACCGCGAACGTAACACGGCCCAGTAGGGTTCCCCGGCTACGCTAGCAAAGGGAGCAGCAGGAGTAACGCTGATCGGATCGAACCTGATCGATCAGCAATACCAGGCTTAGACCCGTATGCAAAGTTCCACGCTCTCGCCAGAGAGCGCATACCACTAAAGTGGTCTTACGGCCCGCGCCGGACAGAGTAGTCTGCAGAACAGTTTCAGCAATACCTCATGGGTGAAAGTTCAGCCATCCCTTTTCCCGGGGCATGGAAAGACTGAGTACCCATGTTCCGAAACCGGGAAATCACAAAAACTCGCGCGCAACACCAACAGGCTACCCACTCGGGCGGCCATTTCGTCGTGTGCGCGAACACCAGCAAGCCGGACATGCACCGGCTCAACGCAGTCGCGCATAGGAGCGCTACTCAAATGCCGAAACTCATAACAGTGAAAGAAGCGGCGCAGATTTTAGGGTTGTGCCCCGGTTCAGTTTACAACCGCATTTATTCGCACTCCATCGCGTCGCACAAATTGGGCAGGTCTAGACGTGTGTCCATTACGGAAATTGAAAGGCTCCTCCAAGAATCGCTAGAGCCAGCGCGCCCATGCCAGTAGACGCCCCTGGCACTCTCACCCGGGCATCGCAGTCCATCAAAGCCATTCGAAAGATGCGCCGCGAACGAAACATGGAAGACATCGCGACAGCATTACACGCGCTTGAAAAAGCGGTTGCAGCGGCGCGCATTCCTGGCTTCGCTCGGTAACAACGGCGACAAAAAGCCGCGATTCGTTGCCAAAGGCGAGTCATTTGCCCAGCGTCTCGAAGGAACATACCCCGATGAGTTCAAGGGCTTGTCACTGGGCAAGTTGCTTCGCGGATATGTCACCGGCAACTGGGATTCGGCGGCACTCGAAATGAAGGCGATGGGCAGCACGCCAACCAGCGTGGGCGGCATCATGATTCCGACTCCGGTTGCAGGCAGCGTCATCGATCTTGCCCGCAACCAGGCGAGAGTGATGCAATCCGGAGCAATCGTTGTGCCAATGGAGTCTGCCACGCTCAAGTATCCCCGCCTCGCCGCAGACGTTTCCGCAAACTGGATCGCAGAAGCCGCAAACATCACGCCCGGCGCTGGCACGTTCGACAGCGTGACCTTCACGGCAAAGAAACTTGCCGCATTGGTCGCAATCGATAACGAGCTCCTCGAAGACGCTGCCAATTCGGATGCGGTAATCGAGGCGAGCATTGCACAGTCCTTGGCATTGGCTCTGGAGGAACGGACCCTGTAGATTGGCAATATGCACAGCACGAGCCAAACTTCTTCAGTGCAAATACGAGCGGCGTCTTTTCATTAGGGTTGATGGACAACGGCGACAGCCGAATATTTCCAGCTGGCGTAACTTGCGGTGCCCCGAATTCACCGCCCTGTCTCTATTCAACAGTACCGGTGTTCCGAATTGATGAGACCGGAAAAACGGCAACGCTGACTTTCCATCAAATCGCGCCGCCTCAGTTTATCAGCGTCTGGGGTGGCAACGCGGAACAACTTGGAAACGGCAATGTGGAATACGATCTTTGCGGTGTGGGTACTGAGTCGTACGTGAATGAAGTCACCCTGGAACAGAATCCGCAGGTTGTCTGGAGCATGACGTCTAACGTGAATTTGTACCGTGCATTTCGCATCCCCAGTCTCTATCCCGGGGTGCAATGGTAGACGCTTTACCCGACCGGACTCAGTCGAGAACGGAGATCTGGTCAGATCTCCGTTCTCTATCTCTCGCCCCACTTTAATTTGGAACGCAGCACGTCGAAGAAGCCAGTCTCGCCGAGGCGCACGAGATTGACGTTGAAATCCGAGCGGCGGCAATGCAGTTCGTCGCGGACGCGCAGCAGGATGGCCTCTTGCCCGTCGATGGTGAGATATGTCTGGTCCGGTACGCCCTCGATGCTGACTTTTACGTGACAATCTCCGCGAACGACCATGGGACGGATGGTAAGCAGATGCGGACAAACGGGTGTAATTACCATTGCGTCCACATCGGGAACAAGAATTGGCCCGTTTGCGGACAGAGTATATGCGGTTGATCCGGTAGGCGTAGAGACGATGACTCCATCCGCCCGGAAAGTGGCCGCCACCTGATCAAACAAACGGATGGTGAACTCACCCATACGAGCGATGGCGCCCTTTGAAACGACCACGTCGTTCAGCGCCTCGTACTCCGAGTGAAGCTTACCGTCGCGAAAAAGCTCCGCGTGAAGCATGGCGCGGGATTCAACCGTGCAGCAATTGTGGCACCAGCCATCCAGCGTGGAATATAGATCGGCCAGGCGTACCTCGGTCAGAAATCCCAGCGAGCCGAGATTGACGCTCAGTATGGGAACCTTCGATTTAGCAAATACGCGGGCGGCTGCGAGGAGCGTGCCGTCTCCACCAAGAACGATGGCTAACTCGGGATTTGTGGCGGCCATCTCTTGCCGGGGCACAATGGGCGCATCCTGCGTGTAGTTCCCGCTCACCGGATCGAGGATCGGACTATAGCCATGGCCACGCAGCCAAAGGATCAGTTCCGGTAGAAGGGTGGACAACTCTTCTTTCTGCGGCTTGGAAAAAATAGCGATGGATCGCATGGAACTTCAGTGTACGAGAGTTAGCGAATGAGAGGAATATCGCGCTAAGAAAATCGTGCGTGCAGAAGAAATTCGCGGTTGCCCTCGGCGCCGGTAATCGGCGAATCGATGACATCCACGTCTTCAGCATCGAGTCCGAGGATGCACTCGCGCACCCGATTAATGGCGAGTTGGTGCGCAGCCGGGTCGCGCACGATGCCGCCTTTGCCGATGTGCTGGCGGCCAGCCTCAAATTGGGGCTTGATCAGGACTACTGCTTCGGCAACGTTGTCTCGATTTCGAAACGCGGCCTCAACCACGGGAGGAAGCACCAGTGTTGCGGAGATGAAGGACACATCCATCGCAACAAATGAGAGACCATCGGGCAGGTCGCCGGGCACCAGCAGCCGGGCGTTGGTGCGTTCCATGAGTGTGACGCGCGGGTTGGAACGAAGGGATTGTGCGATCTGGCCGTAGCCGGTATCAACCGCGAGCACGCGCGCGGCACCGAGCTGAAGCATGCAGTCGGTGAAGCCTCCGGTGGACGTTCCCACGTCAAGGCAGAAGCGGTTGTTCAAATCGATTTTCCAATGCGCCAGCGCGGCTTCCAGTTTCAGGCCGCCGCGGCTTACGTATCGAATCTCTTCGCCTAACAACCGGAGGACCGCATCCTCAGGCACCGAGGTGCCGGGCTTGGAGATTTTCTGTTCGTTCACGAGCACCCGGCCGGCGAGAATCATGGCCTGCGCGCGTTCGCGGGTGGTGATCACTCCGCGTTCGACGAGCAGCTTATCCAGCCGTATTTTCATTCGTTCGGTGAAGCCTTATGGGGTTCCGGAACCGACGCTGTTGCTGGCGTTGATCGAGTTGGCTCCGCCAGGGATCTGCGCTGCTGTGCGCAGGCCAACAACGTTTCCCGGCAGTTGAATTGTGGCCGCGATCGAGTCAGTGTCGGTGCGAATGACGGTGACACGCGGGCTATCGGGCGAGGTTACATATACCTTGCTGTACAAGCCGTTTGTAACCGAAGCTACGGAACGCGGCGTGGAGACCCCCGTTGTGCTGGTGGAATCTGCCGGAATCGTGATCACTCGCTTGACCGTAAAGCTGGACATGTCAACTACGCTGACGGTGCCGTCGCCCTGATTCGCCGTGTAGGCGCGTGTGCCGTCCTGTAAAACGGTTACGGATGACGGATGCTTGCCGACAGGCACAGTGGCCAGCACATGGCCGAAGTTGACCGAGTTGTTGCCATATACGTCCGTCGATACGTCGATAAAGCTCACGGTGTTGGAATCATAGTTTGCGGTGGCAAGGATGCTTGCCGACTGGTAGATTTCTGCGTACACGGGACCGCCGCCGACAGTGAATGTCTGGCAATTGAAGGGATGATCCACGGTGTTGCAGGGGAGCTGATTAACTCCATACGTTTGAGAATTCAGCTGGTTTGCCTGCCCGTCTATAACCGTCACCGTACCGCTGCCACGGTTGAGAATGTATATGCGGCGAGTATCTGCCGACTGGATTCCATACACGGGACATACGCCCACGGGGATCTTATTGGAAACCGAGTTGGTGGAAGTTTCGATGGAATCGACTTCCCCATTCACTCCCTGTGTTGGCGTGTCGCAGGTATTCGGCGGCAATTGCTGCGTGATGGCGTAGACTCTCTGTCCGGTGGCGTTTCCGACGATATTTATCGGCCCAAGTGAGACCGGAATCGCCTGCTTGAGAGCCGCAGGATTACCGCTGAGGAAATCGATCTCATTATTGGCTGAATCTGACAGGTAAACAGCGCTGGTGGAAAGGATATTGACCGGGTTCGACGACGGCAGCAACGTTGTGGTTAGAACGCGGGGACTGAGCGGAGCCTGACCGGAAGACGCGGATACGGGAAAGGTACTTAGAGTATGGTCGCTGTTGATGCTGTAGGCTGTACTACCGCTCTGCGCCATTGCCATCGCGGTCGGGCCAGGACCGAGATATCCCTGGGCCATAATGCTGTCGCCGGCAAAGTCGACGATTGTTGCCACACCCACGGTAGTCGGCAGGGGCACTTGTCCAGGAGCGTTCTGCTGGGAGACGACAGCCACTGCGACGGTAGGCTGTGGAGGCGGCCCCGTAGGACTAATTGGAGTGACGACGGGACGATAAACGCTACCGCAACCGCAAACAACTGCCAGCATCAGCAGCCCACCGGCTGCTAATTTTGGGCTCTTCGGCCCTGCCATACTCAACACTCGTAGATACCTCGTCTGCAGATCGAATACTCTTAGATACTTGATTGTAAATCACGGAAGGCGCTCCGGGATGGAGCCGGGTCAGGAACATCAGAGTGAGGAATCGCCCCCAACACGACCCTCTTCGCTGGCAATCGACCGCGATCCTGTCGCTCGTGTTCTCACTGGCATCAATTTACGTACTATTCAGCGCCGTTTGGGCGGTCACCACGAAGACCTTTCAGTATGGATTGATTGCCTGCTGCGTTTTGGCGATTCTGGCTGTCCTTTTGCGGTCTGTCACACCGTTCGCCGCTGTAACTGGAGCGGTGCTGTCCTTTTCACTCTTTCTGTCCACGCGTGCGGATAATCAGCCATGGTCGCGAACGCCCCTTGTGCCCTGCTTGCGCTCTTTGTTCTTACGCTACCTGGCCACCAGGTTCCACCGCGAGAAGCAAGTGAGAATGGGCAACGCGGAGGCTAAATCGGGGAGAAATGCAGCCCAGGTGGCTGCGAATATAGGAGTTGCCGCTCTGGTTATGCCCGTCCTGATGTTGCCAAACTGGCTTTTGCAGTCGAACAGCGAGTGGCAGATCATAGGGTTCGCGGTTTTTCCCGCCACGGTTGCCGCTCTGGCAGAGGCCGCAGCCGATACCGTCTCGTCTGAGGTCGGGCAGGCCGTATGAGGCGCGCCCCGCATGGTGACAACCCTGCCGCGAGGTGGCACCCGGCACCGACGGCGCGGTCAGCCTCCCCGGGCTCGCCGCCGGGTCTGGCAGCAGCACTACTCATCGTCCTGGTGTCGATGAAGGTGCTGCAATTGCCGTCGATGCGGGGCATATTTCTCGGCGGCGCAGTCGTCGGGCTCTTTTTCGATAGTCTGCTGGGGGCAACGCTGGAACGCCAGGGTCGGATTAACAATGACGCTGTCAACTTCCTGTCCACGCTGGCAGCGGCGGTTTTTGCTGGATCAGCGGCATGGATCGCCGTTTCGATAGGCTGATAGATTTTCGGCAGAACGCAAGAGTTAGTACAGATGAATTCGCCACGCCGTGTAGCTGATGATCTCGTGAATCAACCTCTGCATTTCCTCCCAGTGAGTGATGCTTCGGCCGGCGGGCCGTGGTGACCCGTAGACGTCCAGACCCTCGGCGGAACAAAGCGCGTGGATGCGAAACAAGTGGGTACCGTCGCTCACAATGACGATCCGCTGCAGATGATTGGCGCGTGCAATCAAGGCTAGTCTCCGGGCCGACTCCTCCGTATTCATGCTCTGCGTCTCCGCGATGATCTGGCTCCCCGGAACACCGTGGGCAAGTAAATAGTCGTGGCCCACGCCTCCTTCGGAGTGAACATTGTCTCCCGGCCCCCCGAGCGTGATAACAAGCGGAGCAATTCCCTTCTCATAGAGAGACAGCGCATGATCGAGGCGCGCGCGGAGCACCGGCGATGGACGCCCATCGTATTCGGCGGCACCGAAAACTGCGATTGCATCCGAGCTGCGAGCATCGTCGCGATTTGCGAAGTAGCGAATCTGCGCATAAACCCAGATTCCCCACACCAGCCCGCCCACAAATGCCGTAATCAGCAGCGAACGGACCAACTTGCGCAATGGGGCCGCCGCAGGTCGAAGATTGGTATCTGGAACGATCATGCTTTCTTGCACCGGGCTATCGTTGCAGGGCCATCACAATCTCGTGTGTTGGGATTGCGCCCTCGCGCAGAACGTTCCACGAGTCTTTTTCACCCGACAGGTCGACAATCGTAGTCGGAACGGCACGTCCTGTCGGCCCGCCGTCCACGATGAGAGGGATTCGCTCACCAATCTGGTCGCGAACTCCGGCCGCGTAAGTACATTCAGGTGCTCCCAGCAAATTTGCTGCAGTCGCCGTAATGGGAAGGCCGAACGCCTCAACCACTGCCCTGGGAATCGCACAATCCGGGACTCGCAGGGCGACGTTGCCGGTGTTTGCCGTGCTGCGAAGCGGCAAACGGGAGCCGGCCTTCACGATAATCGTCAACGGTCCCGGCCAAAAACGCTCGGCCAGCCTGTCGAAATTTGCGTCGATGTCGCGGGCAAGCTCAAAGGCCTGGGCGACGCTGGATAAAAGCAGCGAGAGCGGCTTGTGACGCAAACGTCCCTTGATTTGATAGATTCGCTCCACCGCCTGCAGATTTACAGGGTCAACCGCAAGACCGTAGAAGGTATCGGTGGGCATCCCGATCACTTTTCCCGCTTTCAGACAGGAAACGATGTAATCTATGTGTTTTTTTTCGGGTTCGTCGGGATTAACTCGCAGGATTTCCGCAGACAAGGTGGCTCCGTACTCAAATTAAGGTAAACATTTAGCGAAAGACGGAAATTAACATACAGTCCAAGAGTGGTGCAACCAGCACGGGCGCACGGGGTAAAATCGCACAAATGCATACTGCTCACAACCGAGCGCGTACCCGAATTGTACAGAGTCGACAGAACAGTCGGGTAAAAGAACTGCGATACGCCCTGAGTCACGGGGGGCGCCGCGTAACCGATCCCGTTGCTCTGGAGGGACACCATCTTGTAGCCGAGGCCCTTCGTAGCGGCCTGACGCTGGCAACGGTGTTCCTCCGAGAAGGCAGCGAGAAGCTACTGGACAGTTTGATTGTTACCGCCGAAACCGAAATCCTGATTCTTACGGAGGACGTCTTCCACAGCGCTGTTTCCACTGAGTCGCCGCAAGGAATCGC
This sequence comes from uncultured Acidobacteriaceae bacterium, assembly GCA_963816335.1. GTDB lineage: Bacteria > Acidobacteriota > Terriglobia > Terriglobales > Acidobacteriaceae > JANXZS01. The sequence goes on from CAWFKA010000005.1 coordinate 185,531, forward strand.
TGCGCTGGCAACTCCTCCGGAGTTCGACGCAGACGATCTGTTTACGGGGGTTCCGCTGGTTGTGGTCGCGGCCGAGTTGCGGGATCCGGGGAACCTGGGAACGCTGCTTCGCTCCTCTGAGGCGTTCGGAGCGACGGGGATGATCCTGTTGCCCGGCACGGTCAGTCAGTGGAATCCAAAAGCACTTCGAGCCTCGTCCGGGTCAGCGTTTCGAATGCCCGTCGTTTCTCTGGATAAGGATGCTGCAATCGCATTGCTGCGAAAGCGAGGTCTGCAGTTGCTGGCTTCGACAGTGGACGGGGGCGAGCCCGCTCTGAGCATCGATTTCGATCGCCCAACCGCACTATTCATTGGAAACGAAGGAGCGGGATTGTCCCCCACCCTGATCGCAGCGGCGGATTTTCGCATCACAATTCCCTGCCCGGGCCCGGTGGAGTCGCTCAACGCCGCAGTCGCCGCCAGCGTCCTGCTTTACGAGGCATCGCGGCAGCGAAGCCATCTGGTCAATGAACCGGCCAAACTATGAGCCTCTTTGGTGAGACGCCCGACCTTCGACGGCATAGCAAATCTCAGGCGGCCCCGCTGGCAGAGAGAATGCGGCCGCGCACACTGGAAGAGTTCGCCGGGCAGGAGCACCTGTTAGCGCCGGGCAAGCCGCTTCGCGTACAAATCGAACGCGACGACATGGCATCGATGATCTTTTGGGGGCCGCCCGGCGTGGGTAAAACCACATTAGCCAAGATAATTGCCGACACCACCAAAGCCAGCTTCATCGAATTTTCCGCGGTGCTCTCGGGCATAAAAGAAATCAAGCAGGTGATGGTGGATGCGGAGAAGGCGTCGGCCTATGGCTCGCGAACCATTCTCTTCATTGATGAAATACATCGCTTCAACAAGGCGCAGCAGGACGCGTTTCTCCCTTACGTTGAGCGCGGTACGATTCGCCTGATTGGGGCGACGACGGAGAATCCCTCATTCGAGGTTATCGCGGCATTGCTCTCCCGCTGCCGCGTTTTCACGCTGAAGCCACTGGCCACCGATCAACTGATCGCACTGATGCAACGCGCACTTGCAGACGAAGAACGTGGACTTGGTTCACTGCACCTTCACGCGGATGAGAACGCGCTCTCGATGATCGCCGACTACTCCAGCGGCGACGCGCGCAACGCTTATAACGCACTCGAAATGGCCGCTCGCATGACCACCGCCGGCACGATCACAAGAGCCGTGGCAGGTGAGGCATTGCAGCAACGTGTGCTGCTCTATGACAAGCAGGGCGAAGAGCATTACAACCTGATTTCTGCGCTGCACAAATCTGTACGTAACAGCGATGCCGACGCGGCTCTCTACTGGCTGGGACGCATGCTGCAGGCGGGTGAAGACCTGATGTATGTTGCACGGCGCGTGGTCAGAATGTCGGTCGAGGACATCGGCCTCGCTTCCCCTGAAGCCCTCAATTTGACCCTCTCGGCGCGCGATGCCGTGGATTTTCTCGGCTCTCCCGAAGGAGAACTTGCGTTGGCCCAGGCCGTGGTGTATCTCGCACTGGCTCCGAAATCCAACGCCGTCTATACCGCCTACAGCGGGGTGCTTGCAGACATTGAGGCTACTCGCGCTGAGCCGGTACCGTTGCACCTGCGGAACGCTCCTACTGGTCTGATGAAGTCGCTCGATTACGGCAAGGGTTACAAGTATGCTCACGATGAAGCCGGACGAGTCGCTGATATGGATTGCCTGCCGGAAAGTCTCAAGGGGCACCGGTACTACCATCCAACGCAAGAAGGCCGCGAGAAATTGCTGGCACAGCGGATGGAAGAGATCCGGAAAATTCGCGAAGATAAGCGCGAGACGAACCGCTGATTATTTCTGCTTCAAACCATCCAACGCGTCGAAAACAATTCCGCTGGTAAGCACTTCAGGCAAAAGCCTGGGTGCCTCTGAAGCTGAACCGGGATAAAGCGCGTACGTTGGAACACCGCTGCGGTCGAGTTGGGCGAGCGTCTGCGCGATCACCTCATCGTGCTGAGTCCAATCGGCACGCATCAAAATCACTCCACTATCTTTCAAACGTTTTTGTACGGAGGGAGTGTTCAACACCACCCGCTCGTTCACCTGGCAGCTCAGGCACCAACTCGCGGTGAAGTCCACGAAGACAGGTTTCCCTTCAGTGCGATATTTTTCCAGGGCAACCGGAGTGAAAGGCTCCCAGGAAAGGCCACCAGACTTGGCGACGACGGCGGAGGGAGTCCCGGAGGCAACTGCATACAGTGGTACCACGACCGCAATCGCGGCTAAACCGACAGCAAACACAAGCGGCAGACGTTTGGCGGGCCAGCGGCCGAGGATCCAGCCAGCGACGGAGAGCAACAGCAATCCGCCTAACAGTGCTGCTAACGCATTCACGCCGGCCGATTGCGTGAAGACCCACACGAGCCAGATGACGGTAGCAAAGACCGGCACAGCGGTTGCCTGCTTCAAAATTTCCATCCAGGCACCGGGGCGAGGCAGCAAACGTGTCCACGCGGGGTTATAGGCGAGCAACACGTAAGGGAGCGCGAGGCCTATGGCTATGGCAGTAAAGATGATGAAGGTCGTCACGGCGGTTTGAGCAAGTGCGAAGCCTATTGCGACACCCATGAAGGGCGCGGTGCATGGGGTGGCGACGACCATTGCGAGAATTCCGGTGAAGAAGCTGCCCGTGTAGCCCGACTTGCGGGCGAGGTCTCCACCTGCGCTGGTGAGAGTCAGCCCAATCTCAAATTGTCCAGCCAGCGACATCCCCAGAAAGAAGAGGAGCATGGCCATCAAAGCTACGAAAATTGGGGATTGAAATTGGAATCCCCAACCAAATTGGCGTCCGCCCGCGCGCAACAGCAAGAGTGCCGTTACCACGACCCAGAACGAAACAAGAATGCCCAGGGCGTAAACCAGGCCGTGCATTCGCATGCGGCCGCGATCGTTAGTGGACGATTGCACCAGCGACAGCCCTTTGATGAAGAGGACCGGAAATACGCAAGGCATGAGGTTCAGGAGGAGCCCGCCGAGGAGTGCCAGCCCGGCATACCGCAGCACCGACAAGAGGCCTGCAGAACTGACAACCGGCGCTGCAGCAGGAACGCTGCCCGCATGAGCATCTATGGTGTAGCCGGTGCCGTCCCCAAGCACAACAATACCCTTCAACGATGCCGGAGTGCCTTTCAGATTCTCATCCTTCTTCAAATCGAGCAGCAATCCGTTCTTGACGGGCAGAGCTTTCTGCGGATCGGGGTTGTTGATCTGGTTTGCTTCGAACGGAAAGAAGCGCGCCGATGTTTCCTTTCGTCCCGTAAGAACGGCCAATCGAAAGCCCGTGGCCGTTGTTGCAAACGCTGTCTTCCACGAGGACGGGAGGGCCTGCGGCAAGGTCTTGCTGAGGCGGTCGAATAAATCTTGAACCGCGGTGTCGGTCTCCGGCTTCTTACCGCCGGAAATGTCCAGCGACAGATTCGCTTTCCCGGGAATGCAGACTTCCCGACATACCAGCCACTCCGCCTTTGCCGCCAGAGTGGACTTGGATTTCGGCTTCAGAGGAGACTTCAACTGCATTTCGACGGGAAACAGAACCTCATTGTCATAACCGAAATCCATCAGCGGGCCTAGGGGTAACCGCTTCGGCGTGGGAAATTGGAGCGGTCCCGCAGTGATGCCGCTCGGAAGATTCCACTTGATTGTGGGGGGAAGGCCCGAATCGCCTGGGTTTATCCAGTAAATGTGCCACCCTGCATCCAGCTTGAAGTACACGCCGGCCTTGAACTCACCGGAACCAGAGATCACCGGCGTTGGTGTGAGCAGTTCAACCGTCAGATGCGGCGCTTTAACCGGCGCGGCATGCAGCGTGGCTGCTCGGAACACGATGAGCAGAACCAGAAAAACCAGCGGTCTAGAAAGGCGCAGTCGCATGGGGAGTAAATCAAGCTTCAACTACTATCGTAACTGATTCACTCAAATCACCCTGTCGCGGGGCCGCTGCTACTTGGTCGCCCAGTATGCCCTGTGGCCTATGTAGTCAGAATCCGGCAAATTGGCCAGGATCACCCGGCGCAACTCCAGAATGTCAACGTCGCCCTGCTTTTGGTAGAGGACCTTGCCGTCGGGGGCGATCAGCATGGTGAATGGCACGCCCGCCTCCCACTTGGGATCAAAGGCGGCCTGCATGGCGTAGGTATCGTCGGAAGCAAAGATCAGGTTTCGTGTTCCGGCGTGTTGCTTCTGCAGGAATTTCATCACCCCGGGCTTTTCATCCGGCAGGTTCGTCGCCACAGTCACCATGTCGAAGTCTCGAGTGCGGAACATTCGCCACGTGGTCTGCAAGTCGGGAAACTCGGCGGTGCAAGGACCACACCACGTTGCCCAGAAATTGACCAGCAGTACCTTGCCGGTTGGATTCGCACGAAGCTCCTTGAGTACGTTGCTATTTGCATCCTCGAGATTTACCGGCTCGGCTTCAACTTTCTTTAAATACTCCAGTTGGCTGCTGGACTTTGATTTCCATTTGGTTGAGCAGCCAAAGACGCCCGTGTGATTAACAGTCACCGGCTTCCCCACCAGAAGCTCGTCGATGGCATTTCGCGTGTCCTGGGTTTTTACCAGAGACTCGCGCTGGCTGTTATCCACGCGGCCTTCGAAGCGAAGCTTCCGTTGCGCATCGAAAATAAAAACGTGCGGAGTGGCCTTGGGACCGTATGCGTTCGCTGTTGCCTGCGTCGCGCCATCGTAGAGATAAGGGAAATTAAATTGCCGATAGGCGGCTCTCACCTTCATGTCGTCCAGCCCGTCGCCAACATCGGTCCACGCTAATTCGTCGAGACGAACAGCTTCAGGATCGTTCGGCTCAATCATTACGAATGCAACGCTTTTACCTTCGTAATCCGTTACGAGCTTCTTGAGTCTCGATTCATACAATTGCGCCGTGGGACAGTGGTCGCAGGTGAATACGATGACCAGTACCTCAGCACTTTTGTAGTCGGCCAGGGTATGGGTTTTGCCGTCAATTCCGGGCAGGGAAAAATCCGGCGCTGGAGAGCCAATAGCGAGTGTGGGATGAGTGTCATCCGCGGCAAAAACGGAGGCGGCAATGAGTCCCACGAAAAGACACATGCTCAGCTTGATGCGCGAACTGACCGTCATTCTCATTCCCATCCCCAATTGCAATGATCTCTGTTCGCCAGCCAGTATACGCCGGGAACAGAGCGGAGATTGTCAGACAGTGTTTGTCGAAAGTGTCAGAGAATTAGAGCCCAGCACGAGCGTGCTCCTTGTAGAGGCAGCGATCCATCACAACCTTGATGCCCGCAGCCTCGGCCAAGGCCGGCTGCTTCGTCGTGGATCACGCCTTCCTGCAGCCAAAGGTAAGGAATCTTCAGCCGGATGACATCGTGCACGATCCTGGAACAAACTCCAGGCGCGCGGAAGACATTCACCAAATCGATCTTGCCGATCTCCTCAACACGCATCATCGAGGGTCGGGTAGCAGGTCTCGCCTAGAATTTCCGTAGCCCTTGCGGAGTGACGGGAATGATGCTTGATAGCCTTGCTCTGCATGTAGCGGGAAACCCCGAAGCTCGCGCGGCCCCGGCTTGTCGGACAAACCGATCACCGCGATGGTCTTTACTTTATCCAGCATTTCGTTGATTGCTCTGTGGCTCGTTCATCGACTGGCGCCTCATCAAGTTTTGATGCCGCTTCTACAAGTCGAGGTCATCCCCTGCCGCGACCGAGGCAGGCACTCCACCTTGCCGGCTCATCGAGAAGGTATCCACGAATAAATGGCTCGAGATAGCCGTCCAGCACGCGGTCAACGTCGCCCACTTCAACTTTGGTGCGATGATCCTTTGCGATTCGGTATGGCTGAAGCACGTACGAGCGGATCTGCGATCCAAAGTTGATTTCCAGCTTTCGAGTCCTCTACCTGCTTGGTGACCGCGCGCTTCTTCTCCAATTCGTACTCATAGAGGCGGGATCGAAGCATCTTCATCGCGCGCTCACGATTCTTGTGCTGGGAACGCTCGTTCTGACATTGCACCACGATGTTCGTCGGCAGATGTGTAATTCGCACCGCCGAGTCAGTTGTGTTCACGTGCTGACCGCCTTTGCCGCCAGAGCGGTAGGTGTCCACGCGAAGATCTTCCTGATTTGATGTCGATCTCGATGGAGTCGTCGATCTCCGGCGAAACATAGACGCTGGCGAACGATGTATGGCGCCGCTTGGCCTGATCGAATGGCGAGATGCGAACAAGGCGATGAACACCGATTTCGCTCGCAAAGCATTCCGTAGGCAAATTCACCAGTGATCGTGAAGGTCGCCGACTTGATACCAGCCTCTTCACCATCCTGGTAGTCGTTGATTTCCGTCTTGAAGCCCAGACGCTCAGCCCATCGCAAATACATGCGCATCAGCATTTCGGCCCAGTCTTGTGACTCGGTGCCGCCCGCGCCGGGATGCACCGTCACGATGGCGTTCAGCTGGATCAGTCTCCTGCGAGAGCATGGTGCGCGATTCAAGCTCGTCTACGAACTCGCCAAGCCATGAATCTCCCGCTCGAGTTCCGCTCCACAGTTTCGCCCTCGCGTCCAAGTTCGAAGTAGGCTTCTACGTCGCCGGTGCGGCGATTCAGTTCGTCTGCATCGGCGAGACTCGACTCAATGCGCTTACGATCTCGCATGAGTGGCTGAGATGCAGCGGGGTTAGACCATAAATTTGGGATCGGAGAGTTTCGCCTCGACCGAGGCTAGTCGTTACGCGCTGTCGTTGCGGGGTCAAAGATACTCCCGCAGGTCGCGAACTTTCTCGCTCACCTGGGTGTAGGCGAATTCGAGTTCATTCAGAGTCACGATCAAAACCTGTCTTTTGAAGAGTTCAGTTACGGGCCAGCACAACTGTCTTGGCTCGCCCGTGCGGTTAACACTATGGCGATTATGGCACAGAGCATCGCGAATACGTCGCCATGACCCGAGTAGAAGGTTACGTCATCTCGGAACCCATACTTTCCGGAGAGTGCTGCGGATGTTCCGCGGGATGCTGACCGTGAGCCTGCCGTATGGATCGATGATCGTGGTGGTGCCGTTGTTGGTGTCACGCAAAATCCAGCGGCGGTTTTCAATCGCCCGCATCCTCGCCATATTCAGATGCTGCCAGGGCGCGCTTGTGTCTCCGTACCAGCCGTCGTCGGAGATGTTGACGAACACCTTGTGCGCCATTCATCGCGAAATGTCGGATCTCGTCGGCGAAGATCGATTCGTAGCAGATAAAGATTCCGTAGCGATGGCCGCCGGTGCGAAAAACTTTACGGTATTCTCCCCTTCCGAAATCCGACACATTACGGGTCAGGTGACCGGCAAAAAACAGAAGGTCTTTGAAACGGAACATATTCGCCGAACGGAACAAGATGAATTTTGTCATAGCGACCAACAAAGTCTCCCTGTGACGAATACACCGCCGCGGAGTTGTAGATGGTGTATCCGCCCGCCGTGATTTCAACTGCCGACATTTCCAGCGATAACCGAGGCGCCAGTTTCGGTAGCGAGGCGGTGCATCGCCTCTTGAAATCGCGGGTCGATGTCGTGGAAGGCTGTAGGCGCCTCCGGCCATGCGATCAGGTCGGGCTTGGCCGGGGGATCCGTACAAGGCGTAACTACGGCTGGAGCATTCGTTTCCGGAAGGCCGGCGATGTAGGTGCCGCAGGTCCTCTTGCTCAGTCTTGAGAAGTCCGCCACGTGCGGTCGTAGGCGATTGATCCATGCGGAATCGCCCTTGACGCTGAGGTTTGGCTGCATGAGGACGGCAGTAGCCTGTGTTGGCTGGGCAGGCGGGGGAAAGAAATGTCCCATTTGAAGAACAGCGATCACCCCCACTCCCGAGCCGAGCACGGCAAAGCGGTAGCGTAAGGACCAGCGTGTTGAATCAGCGCGCCACGAGAAGGAGGCCGCCGACACGGAAAAACGACAGGCCGTAAACTCCGGTGAAGGTGCCAGTCCCGTTAAGCAAATAGTTGTCTACCTGCGAGTACCGAGTTGGTCCCATGGCACACTGGTGATTCTTGAAGCGGCAAACTCAGTGCTACCCACAGGAACGGGACAGCCACCAGAGGACGCGGTTGCTTCGGGAACTTTTCGAATGAGGGAAACAAGAAAGCCGAAAGAGGCGAAGTAGAGGCCGAGTACAAACTGTATCCCAGTAAGATCCCGCCGAAGCACGGGCGATATTCCGCCGTAAAAGAACATTGTCTGGTAGATCCAGTAACAGTTACCCAGATACCAGAGCACCCCGGTGAGATAGGCAGTAACGCACTTCGCAGCAGGTACGTTTGGGTTCGATGACCGTTCGACCCAGTAAGGCCATTAAAAGAGGTACGAGCGCGAACCATCCAAACGCCGTTCTCCACAGGGAACAGGACCCGCAATCGGAAACGGCAACAGCAGCAGATAGCGCCGACAACGCGGCTGTAGCCACGGCATATGTACGTTTTTCTTCATCGGCCAGAGTCTACCATCCCAGCCGGCCTTCATTATTCCGTTCCGTCGGGGAGCTTCGCGGTACAATTCAGCATCATGGGAGAGCAATTACTCGTTTGCCATGCACGTGCTGTCCTACGTCTTTCTTTGCAGGTATGGCAGGATCTTTCCTCGTTTCCTTCCTAGTGGTGATCAGCTTTTCGGAAGAGCTGAAGGATTTCTTCGGGAACGAATGAGTGGTCTACGTTGATATTAAAAGACGTTGTTGACTACGTTAAAGATCAGACATACACTCAGCGCTGGGCGGCAAGGGGTTACGTACCGTTTAGCGCTCGGGACTTTGAAGCGAACAGTTTTCATGGATCGAACTACCACCCAGGCACCTTCAAATCGTGTACGACTGGTGGTCGCATCCTCGGTGATGCTTACCTTCATCTCGTTCTGGCGCGCGGCTGCAATTGTTCTCAATGACCTGGGTTCGTCGGCGTTCTATGCGGGGGCATTGCAGAGGAAGCAGTCGGCAAAGCGGCACCCTGGTTCATACTTGGCGTCGTGCTCTTCTCGTTTCGCGGTTCGAGCCGTCTATGTCGAGAGTTGCTAGCATGTTTACCCGCGGCGGAGTCTACCGCGTGGTCAAGGAGGCGCTGGGTGGCACTTTCGCCAAGCTGAGCGTCTCTGCTCTCATGTTCGATTACATCCTCACGGGACCGATCTCTGGCGTATCAGCCGGACAATATATCACGGGACTTCTCAATGAATTGATGATGGTCGGGGCCGATTCACGGCTGGCTACCTCACGCACTGATGCGCGGCCCGCACATCGCTGCACAACTGCCGATGAACGGTACGGCTGCCTTCTTTGCTGTGGCTGTAACTGTCTTTTATTGGTGGCAGAATATTAAGGGAATCGAGGAATCCAGCGATCGCGCCCTTGACGTCATGAAGATAACTACCGTGATGGTGGTCATCCTTCTGATCTGGGGAATTTATTCGGCCATCCATCTCGGCGCGAAACTTGCCGCCATTTCCCACACCTTCGCATCTTGCACTTCAGTCGACGGATGCGCTGGGCATGTTCCGGCATACCAAGTTCGCAGGCGCGCTCGGCCTCTTCGGCAGTCATCGTTGCGTTCGGGCATTCTGTTCTGGCAATGAGCGGCGAGGAGTCGCTCGCCCAGGTCAATCGCGAGATTGAGCATCCCAAGCTGAAGAATCTGAAACGTGCGGCAATTGTCATCGCCGTGTACAGCTGCCTCTTCACTGGGATGGCATCCATGCTTGCGGTGATGTTGATTCCCGATGCGGTCCGAGTGCCTATCTACCGCGACAACATTATCGCCGGAATGGCGATGTACATGGTTGGACCGCAAGTGCTGCGGATCATCTTCCGTGTCTTCGTCGTCGTCGTCGGCTTCCTTATTCTTTCCGGTGCAATCAACACTTCGATGATCGGATCCACCGGCGTGCTTATGCGCGTGGCGGAGGATGGAGTTCTCACCGATTGGTTCCGCAAGCCACACCGTCGTTTTGGTACAAGCTATCGCATTGTCAACATGGTTGCACTCTTGCAGATTGTGACGATTCTCGCCAGCCGCGGTAACGTCATCACCCTTGGTGAAGCTTATGCCTTCGGTGTCATCTGGAGCTTCACCTTCAATAGCCTGGCGATGCTCGTGCTTCGAAATAAGTACAAAGGCGAGCGAGGCTGGAAGGTTCCTCCCAACATCCGACTAGGGAAGATAGAAATTCCCCTTGGCCTTGCGTCCGTCTTCATGGTCCTGATCTGTACAGCCATTGTCAATTTCTTCACAAAGGAAGTTGCAACAGTTACAGGCGTCGGATTCGCTGCCACCTTCTTCTGCATCTTCAGCTTCTCCGAGCACAAGAACAAGAAGAGGCATGCCCTAACAGCGAAACAGATGAAGGAGCACTTTCCAGCTCGAACACGAAGACACCGTAGTTCGGGAGACGCTGAATATCAAGACCGGATCCGTCATGGTTACCATGCGTGATTCGGCTAATCCCACCGCACTGAAGTGGACCCTCGCGAGAACCAACACCGACGATCAGGATATCGTGGTGCTGACTGCCCGCGTGCTCGGCGCGGGAGGCCCGAGTTCCTCGAAGCTTCTGAGCAGTTATTCAGCAACATGAACAAATGGTCTTCACCAAAGCTGTTTCCGTGGCCGAGAGCTTCGGGAAACATATTTCGCTTCTCGTAGTCCCTGCCGGAGATATTTTCGCCGCGCTGGTTCAGACTGCTCACTCTCTTGAAGCGGACGCTGTGGTCTCAGGCCTGTCCAGTCGAATGACGGCACAAGACCAGGCATTTCACGTCGGCCAGGCGTGGGAAGCGTTGCCGGAGCCTAAACGACAGTTCACATTTTTCGTCATTGCACCGGATGGCGAAGCGCAAGCATTCCACATCGGCCCGCACGTTCCCACCCTGCAAGCAGATGATGTACAGCTGGTGCACGGCTGTGGTTGAACTTCCATCGCGATCCGGATATGCAAGGCCTGCATCACAGTGACATCGTCACCTATGCATTGACTCGACTTGCCAGTGAATATGCCCGGGATAAGCAAGAGACTTTGAAAGACATGCGTCGTTCCGCTCTAAGTGGACATCAGATGCGGGGTCTGGGATCCTATCCGGAGCTCCCTGAGAGTTCTCCGGACTTACGATGCGCGCACCAAAGCCTTATAACGATTCAACAGATTCCGACTCCGGAAACTAACTATCTTCTGCACCTTCATCTTCCCTGTTACTAATCTGTCTTTCATCGTACGGAGATAACAGGTTCTAGTTTGTGAAGCTAGTTCACTTTGAAAATTTGTCAAATTCCGGCCGCGTGCGTATCGTAAGTACTGCGCGAGTCTTGGGCTTCTCGAAGATTTAGCGCTTAAGAGGAGGAAGAGTGCAGGTTTCTGAAATACTTCTAGAGATTGATAAGGAAATTGCCAGGTTACAGCAAGTCCGAAGCCTTCTGGCAGGCGAAACTCCGAAGACCGGTCGTGGTCGGAAGAAGTCGACTGCGAGTGTTCCTGCATCGGCTAAGAAAGCCGCGAAACGGAAGCTTTCTCCCGAAGGCCGAAAGCGGATTGCGGATGCGATGAAACGGCGTTGGGCGGAGCGTAAAAAGCAACAGGCTTCTAAGCCAGCAAAATAAACCACTGTAATCTGAGGAATAGGGAATGAGGGTAGATCAAATTCGATCTGCCCTCATTCATTTGCTGCGTTCTATCGGAGCGTATCGCCTGGTTTGACCATGGATATTTCTATTCCCGTTCCCTTCAAATGCGTCTCAAGTTGCTTGGGTGTACCAGTGAGCGGCGGGAAGGTGCCGTAGTGGATCGGGAGTACAGTCTTCACGCCCAGATAACTTGCGGCCAGAGCCGCCTCTTTTGGCCCCATCGTGTAGTGCCCGCCGATAGGTAGCATGGCAAATTCCGGCGCGTACAAATCATGAATGAGCTTCATATCCGAAAATACCGTAGTATCTCCGGAGTGGTACAAGACCGGCCCGTCATCAATAGCAAGAACAAATCCGGCGGGCTCGCCGCCGTAAATGATTTTTTCCCCATCGCTAATGCCGGAGGAGTGCCTGGCTTCTACCATTGTTGTTACGACGTCCTCGAATCGAAAAGACCCGCCGATGTTCATCCCGGTCGTCTTCTCAACTCCTTTTGACCCAAGCCATCCCGCAACTTCGAATATCGCAACTACCATCGCGTTGTACTTCCGGGCGAGAGGCACGGCATCGGCAATGTGATCAAAGTGACCATGGGTAGCTAAAATCAGATCCACCCTTTCCGGCAACGCGTAGTCTTTGGGAAAGGAAGGATTCTGTTCCATGAATGGATCAATCAATATAGACGTTCCTACTTGAGTTTGAACGTGAACAAACGAGTGGCCGAGCCAGGTAACCGATGTCCCTTTCAAATTGGTCATTCTGCATTTCCCTTTCCTGTTAACGAACTACTATAGCGAATAAGACGCTGCGGCCATTATGATGCGGCTGTATTACGAGCACTTTCGTTTTCGCATCCATGCAATCAACACCGGGAAATTTCTCTGGTCTACACTAACAAACACATGGTCGTTCCTGAGATCGACATTCACGCCGGTAACTCATCTGAATTCCCGGCGGGTCCCTCACTTAAGGGCCGCCTGCTTACGGGAAAGCTCTTCCGGGAAACTACTGCCGAATTCATGTTGCAGAACGCCTCCCGCTATGGCGATTTTGTTCACTACACTGCAGTCGGACGTCACGTTTACCAGCTTAATCATCCTGATCTCGTTCACGATTTTTTTCTACGCGATGTGAGTCGCCATAATCGTGGAATTGTTATGCAAAGGTCTCGTTTCGTTCTCGGCTATGGACTCTTAACCAGCGAAGAGCCGGTGCACATGCGCCAGCGAAGATTGATGCAGCCGGCCTTCCATCGCCAAAGGATTGCTGCCTACGGCGAGGTTATTTCAAACTACACCAGCCAGATGACGAGCAAGTGGCAAGACGGGGCGTCGATTGACCTGCATGCCGAGATGCTCCTGCTTGCACTACGCATCGTGGGCAAATGCCTCTTCGACACCAATGTCGAGTCGGAAGTGCGCAAGATCGCTGCGGCAGTCGACGCTTTCATGGGTTTCATGCCGCTTGCATTCCTGCCTTTTTCCGAGCAGATACAGAAGCTGCCTCTTCCCTCCATGAAGCGGATACACCGAGGACATGGGGAACTCAACAATCTCATCTATGGCATTATCCGCCAGCGCCGGAAAGACAATGTTGATCGAGGTGACTTGTTGTCCATCCTGCTGACCTCGGTCGACACCGAGGAGAACACTGGCCAAATGACGGACGAACAGGTGCGTGACGAGTGCCTTACACTCATGCTCGCCGGCCATGAAACGACAGCAAACGCGCTCAGTTTCGCGCTATGGCTGTTAGCACAACATGCTGAAATTCAGGAAGCGCTCCACGCAGAATGTTCGCGGGTGCTGAATGGGCGTGCTCCCACTGCGGAGGATTTCCCACGGTTGAAGTATGCGGAGAAGGTTTTCGCCGAAGCTCTGCGCCTTTATCCGCCAGTGTGGGTCACGGCTCGGACTTGTTCAGAGCCATACGAAATCGCGGGATTTCGGATTCCTGAGGGTGCCATCCTCCTGGCGCCGCAAATTGCACTTCATCATGACGCTCGCTTTTGGGACGATCCACAGCGATTTGATCCAGAACGTTTCACCGAGCAAGCGAAATTGTCGCGTCCGCGTTTCTCGTACTTCCCTTTCGGCGCAGGGTCTCGACAATGTATCGGAGAAGGATTGGCGTGGATGGAAGGGGTACTTGTGCTTGCTGCAATCGTTCAGCAATGGACCATCCGCGATGTTCCCGGGCGAAGCAAATCGCTTAAGGTGACTCCTGCTATTACCCTCCGGCCGAAGGGCGGCCTGCCCCTGATCGTGGAGCGAAGGGCCTGAACCGGACTTTGAATGTGGAGCTAACGGCTGATAATCACTTCGTAGACATTATCTTTGGCCAGGAAGAACTTGCAGTTGCTGTAGTCGCTGAAGAGCTTTTCAATACTGCGGTTGGTATAAACGCGCTGCACGGGAAAACGCTCGCTCTCCTGCACCTCAACATTATCCGAATCGGTCAAGTGGTACCGGCAGTAGGCTGTATCGTCTCCCACTTTCTTGGTGTGGAAGAGCGCCAGGATTCGGCCACCTGGAAGCAGGCTGGCGCGGAAACGATCAATCACCGGCCCGATCATCGCGTCGGGCAGATAATCGAGCGTCGTCCACAGCAAGACTACATCGAATAGCCTGCCGGAGAACTCCAGGTTGTGTTCGAGAAATGCCTCGGTGGCGAACTGCTCGACCTCTGGTCCTTCACCTTCCTTCACCATCTTCCGCCACTCGGGCTTCATCGCTTCATGAACAATGTCTGCCATGTACACGCTGTGGCCCAGGCCGGTTAGGAAATTGATATTGGAAGGAGAGGTTGGACCAATGTCGAGAATGCGGAGATTTGGCTCTTGCTGAAGATGTTTGTGCATGGCCGCCCACGCGCTCGAGTGCCTGGGCACACGCGGGCCGGAGAGTATGGTTGGACTCCCTGAGCGCGCATCTGCAGCATTACTTTTCCCGAACAGCTTACGCAGCACGATACCGTCTTCCCCACGCGGCAGAAGTTTGAGGCAATCGCCGCGCCGGCCCTATCAGCTGCGAGCCGGTGTGGCTGAATGTGAACTCGACGCTCCCGCAGTCGCCTTTTCTGTTGAAGCTGGTGGCGTTGTCACTAAGTCTACCTTGCCTGAGAAGTTCGCGTTCTCTTCAATCGAGAGTCGAGCTGCGCGAATATCTCCCAGCAGTTGGCTTCCCTGGCGGAGTTCTACTCTTCCAGTCGCCGTAATATTTCCTGTCAGGGTTCCCAGGACAACGACGTCCCGGGCGGCTACGTTCGCTTGAACATTCGCATTTGGACCCACAGTCAGCCGACTATCGGATAGAGTGATCGTGCCCTCCACGTGTCCGTCGACCACTAGGTCTTCATTGCCCTTCACTTCTCCACGAATCTCGACTGACTTGCCGATAACTGCTGCAGCGCTTTCGCCTGGATTCATTACCTTCTCCTAAATTCTGGTGAGACTAACACGAACTATACGAGAGGATCAGAGAATGCCGCAACCGCGCTGCAGGGAAAGGATTTATTTGACGAACCTTCCTTGGCACCGCCTGGATTCCGTCCATCTTGCGAAGCGGCGATTGTGGCCTTCCTCAGCCTCCTTTTCAGGGCGAGCGTTTCGAACTTGCGATGCGAATTCGATCAAACTCCGTGCTTTCTTGTAAAGAAATTAAGGAAAGCGGTCGTTGTCGCGACTTGCAGTACTAGAAATGATCGGATTCGAACTAGAATGAAAAGGAAGGGGATGCCCGCCGAAAGTCGACATCCTTTAGCTTATCGAGCAAATGAATCGAAGCGGTTTCATCCTTCTGACTACGATTATGATCGGCTCCGCCGTTCCCAGGGAATCGGCTGGCGTCACGTCGCCCTCGCAGGCGGAAACAGTAGTCGCGGCCGATCCCGTGGCGCTTGTTCGCCGGGCGGCAGCAAATGAATTACGCGCGATTGACGATCGCGTCGCCCAGGGCCCTCCCCCTGTCCGCTTCCTCCTCTACAAGGAGGACGAGAAGGGATCGACCAGCAAGGAAGTTGTACAAACCCGCGACGGCAGTGTCGCACGCCTGATCGCCATCAACGGCAAACCACTCACAGCTGAACAGGAGAGCACTGAGGCAGCCCGCCTGCAGCGTCTTCTCGACCAACCAGATTTGCAAGAGCGCCGAAGGAAACGCGAAAAGGATGATGCGGAACGTGCGCAGAAGATCGTTCATGTTATGCCGGACGCCTTTCTTTATACGTATGCAGGAATCGTTGCAGGCCCTAACGGCCCAGCCATTCGGCTGAATTTCAAGCCGAAGCCCGGCTTCGATCCGCCCGACCAGGAAACAAAGGTGGCTGTCGGTATCCAGGGCGAGTTGTGGATCGATCAGGCTCAGGAGCGCATGGTTCGTCTAGATGCGCACTTGTTCCAGGATGTCGATTTTGGATGGGGCATTCTAGGAAGGCTCTACAAGGGCGGGAACATCCGCATTGAGAACGCCGATGTCGGCAATCACAATTGGCAACTGCAGCGTATGAAACTCGACCTGACGGGAAAAGCGCTCATGGTGAAGACGCTAACCTTCCGCATCACGGAGAACGGCACAGGGTATGAATTGGTGCCGCGGGAGTTGACCTACAAAGACGCCATCCGGCTCTTGCAATCGAAAGCACCGATCACAGGAGAAGTGGCACGTGGCGGGACGATCGAGCGGCTAAGTCTTATCGGCCCTACGACACGAGTTCCAAAGCGCGTATCTGTTCTTTGCGAACCGTGAGTTTCTCGATTAGGTCCGCCCTCACTTCAAACCCCCGACCGGCCGATTCCGGTACTTGAATTTCGCCCGTGGCCGACACCGATACTTCCGGCTCGATAATATCTTCTGCCCAGTAGCGGTTGGATGCGGAGACATCCCCCGGCAGGCTAAAGTTTTCCAGCGAGGACAACGCGATGTTGTGCGAGCGGCCGATTCCCGTCTCCAGCATGCCGCCGCACCAGACTGGAATTCCACGTTCGTGCGCCGCATTGTGAACCGCGATCGCCTCACTAAAACCGCCAACGCGACCCACTTTGATATTGATGATCCGGCACGATTCCATGTCGATTGCGGCCAAGGCATCGCGACGGTTACGAATAGATTCGTCCAGGCACAGGGACGTCTCCAACTGCTTTTGCAGCATGGAGTGGAAGTAGAAATCATCCGCCCATAAGGGCTGCTCGATCATCAGCATTTCAAATTCATCGAAACTCAGCAGATGATCCGCATCGCGTAAGCGATACGCTGAATTCGCATCGCAACTGAGCATGATGCCCGGCCAACGGTCCCGAACAGCGCTGAATACATTGACGTCCCATCCTGGCTTACATTTCAACTTGATTCGCTGATAGCCCGCGGCAAGTTCTTTCTCTATCTCGGCCATCAAGTGCTCCATGCTGGGCTGGATACCGATCGAGACGCCGCTCGGAATTACATCGCGGACACCTCCAAGGAGACGAGCCAGTGGAACTCCATCCATTTGCGCCTGCAGGTCCCACACTGCATTTTCCAGTGCTGCCTTCGCCATTCGATGGCCGCGCACCCTCCCGAATATCTGCGGACACTTTCCCGGATGGGCAACATCGGCAGATGCAAGCGAAGGCGCCAGTTCTCCCAGGATAAGAGCCCAGGCTGTATCCACGGTCTCTTCACTGAAGTATGGGTGCTCGCCGGCCGTGCACTCACCCCACCCGACCAAACCGTCGGCCCGGATTTCCACGAGCAGGATGCGGCGATCTGTTGTGCTGCCAAAGCTGGTCTCGAAGGGCTTGACTAAAGGTATGCGGATCTCGCGCAGAACTATAGATTCAATTTTCATCGATTTCGGTTCTCACCTTAATGAGGCTGGCTCGGCGTGCGGAACTTCCAACTCAGCGATTCCAAGTTGATAAGTTCCATTACCCTCTACGTCTTGTTCAAAACCGATTGCTGCCATCCCGCGTGCAAATGCATCCTGAAACTGTTCGCGAACTTTTGACTGAACTGCCAAAGCCTGGGTGAGATCGGAGGATTTCTTCCATTTAGCGATCTCCGCCGGGATTCGGATCGTTTCATTTACATCTATCACTGGAAGATTACCCGAGAGTGCCCCCTCAACGCGAGCGGAATTCATCCACCATTCGGCATGCAGCCGGTCTGTCGGCATTCCTGCTTGAAGACGTGAGGTGGATATTCCATAAAAATCATGGGTATACCGCCGAACGATCGCTCCCAGCCGCCGAATGTTCAGGTATGCGTTTTTTATCTCCAAGGGGTCGAAAGTCCACTCCATCAAGTGGATGTTTCGCGCCAAAGCTTCTGCCCGCTGAGCTAACTTTAGGCTCCTTCCGATTCCGCGGTTGCGGTACGCATCGCGGACGGCAAGCATATGCGAATGTAAGTAACCGTGACCGTTACGTATGCCGGGCAATGCCATTGCAAATCCGATGAGACTTTCCGCATCCCCGTTCGGTGAGGCTCCCGGCAATCGGAGATCAAACGCTCCGAAGACCTGGCCGCCGATTTTCTGTGTCACGACAAAGGCTCGTCTCGGTATTACGTCTCCGTCAGAGTAGCCCCACACCTCTATTTGAAGATCAACGCATGCTGTCAACTCCGCGAAAGTCCCGCAGGGTCGGACCAGGATATTATCTGTAGCTGTTTCTATTACGGTAGTCACTCTGGTCGCTACCTATAGTCATTCTTCTTCGCCGATGTCCATAATTCGTCCAATTTCTCCAGCGAAAGTGATTCAAGCGGCTCATCGCTCTCGTTCTCCATGGCTTGAAACCGGCTGCGGAACTTTGCATTTGTTCCGCGCAGCGCTATCTCGGGATCTACATTGAGTCGTCGAGCAAGATTTACCATTGTGAATAGCAGGTCGCCAACTTCGTCCTCGATTTCGTGCTTCGTCTCCGCGTTCGAAGTTGATTCTGATTTCTCCATCGCTTCTCTCAGCTCCGAAGTTTCTTCGGCCAGCTTACTAAATAGACCTTCAACCTCCGGCCAATCGAATCCGCACTTCGCAGCGCGGGAACCAAGCTTCCCTGCCTCGAGCACAGCCGGCAGCGATCGGGGTACGGAATCGAGTCGAGACGCCGTCTGGCTCCGCCCAACGGGTCTTTCGGCAGCCTTGATTTCATCCCAATTGCGCAGGACCTGTGCTGAGTCGATGCCATCGATTTTCAAGCTCTGCGCCACATTTCCTGCGGCTGCGGATGCCTCATCACCAAACACATGGGGATGTCGTCGAATGAGTTTTTGATTGAGACCGTTAATCACATCTGTAATCGTGAAGTACGTCGCCTCTGAGGCCATCTGCGCGTAAAACAAAACCTGCAACAAGAGATCGCCAAGCTCGTCTCTCAGGTGTGGCCAATCGTGACGTTCAATCGCGTCGAGTACTTCGTAGGTTTCTTCCAACGTATATTTGCGAATCGAATCGAAGTCCTGCTCGCGATCCCACGGGCAGCCACCGGGCGCCCGAAGTCGAGCCATAATCTTAACCGCCTCGGAGAAGGACGCTCCCGGCGTGACTGGGGTCTTTGCTTTGTGCCTGCTGTGAATCCATGCCTACACTTTAAACCGAACGGCTGGTGTGGCAACCCGTATACTGCCGCTGGACCCACATGAATTTACTCGCCATGCTGATCGTCGTGATTCTCGGGTTGCTCTTCGGCAGCTTCCTGAATGTTTGTATCTCCAGGCTGCCTGCGCATAACTCGATTGTGACCCCACGTTCCCGCTGCCCCCATTGCGGAATGCAGATCCGTGCGTGGGACAATATCCCGGTTTTAAGCTGGATACTTCTCAATCGCCGTTGCCGCGATTGCGATGCCCTCATATCTATCCGGTACCCTCTTGTTGAAATTGCTCTGCCCGCTCTTTGGGTCCTGTGTTTTTTCAAGAGCGGTCCGGTGGTCGAGTCGCTCCAGGCTGCAATTTTTTTCGCCGCATCCGCAACGTTTTGCTTCTTCATCCTCGGCCTGGCTGTTATGGATTTGGAGACCATGCGCCTGCCGAATTCATTCACCAAGTCTGGAACAGTGATTGCAATTCTGTTGGCGGCGGTGCGGCTGCCGGAGTGGATGGACGCGACGCTCCCGCACCCTCTGTTCAACCTGGGCGCGGCACCACAGAATCGCTTGCTTTTGACCCACCCTCATTTGGCAATGCACGCAATGCTGCTGACAGGTGCGTCTGCTTTATTGGGCGCAGGCCTAATCCTGGTAATTCGCTGGGTCTATTTCATTCTTCGAAAACAAGAAGGGATTGGACTGGGAGATGCGAAGCTGATGGCAATGATTGCGGCTTGGCAGGGGCCTGCCAGTGCGCTGCTTGTTTTTTTTCTTGCCGTTGTCGGAGCGGCTTTTTATTCAATCTTCATGCTTGCAGCCAAGCAGATATCTGGGGACAGGGGTCTTTCTCTTAGTGACAGAATTCCTCTTGGATTCTTTCTCTGTGTCGCCTCATTCTTTTCACTTTTCTCAGGCGGTAGTGTGATTCGCTGGTATATGGATTTCTTTTGAATCCCAGGCCGAAACAATCTGGCGATTCGGCACGGAACGGACGCTTGTTGGAATGGTCTGAAGGATGCGATTTACCTGAGCGAGATGATGCGTTCCATGGATCACATGAAAGCGACGCCACTGGTCAACGCGCAAGGGTCCGAGAATCGTGTGGCTCGCCACTCGCTGAAGACCGAATTGAGTCCGGCAGCGACTCAGTAATTGGTCCATCTTTTCTGCTTCCGTTGATAGCTTCCAGGCGAGTTCATGACCACTGAGGGGATCTGAGTGAACGGGAACCGTTTCTGATGGAGCCGGTGCTCCCTTAGGCATGTTTCCACGACTCAGTACGATCAATTGGAGCCACCACTCAAGGGGCGTACATCTTGCAGCAGTTGGCCTCCGTTTTTCTAGGCGCTTCTCCAGTGTCTTACTCGTAAGCTGATAGGTGAGAACCAAATGTTCGACAACCTGTTGCGTGTTCCAGCGTAAAGGATTGCCGTCCGGGTGCACTTGCGTTTCGTCACAGTCCAGGGGCCCAAGAACAGAATGGAATTGGCTTTCAACTCGTTGAAGAATTGGATGCATTGGGTTCCTTCACCCTTGATTGAAATCAAAGTAACTACTTTTCAAAACTTGCAGTTGTTTGCTTGTCCGCAACTTTAGACTGCCGAAGATACAAAATGACAGTTCTTAATTCGCTACCCCCTAAAAAACACTGAATGTCGAACTGGCCCATGTGCGCCCTATCGGACGCACAGATGCAAGACTGAAATCAGAATTCACAGAGGGTACAACGCAGAACCAAGGAATGAGCGATTTGCAAACGGAGAGCGATTTCCCCCGTTGATGCGAATGGTTCCGTCTGAGCGGAACTTTAGTATCAAGCGAAGACTAGCACTCGAATCACGATCTGCAAACAGTACGGCGGAGTTAATTGGGTGTTACAAACGTTGTAGTCGGTAAACACCTTGGCAACTGCGACTTATGTGTTATTCGCAGGCCGGAAGAATGGCGCCGTCCCAGCCTCTTGATAGCCTCGGATTAGAGGCTTAATTTATCTACTGGCTTTGGGCTGCCTGTAACTGCGAAAGTGCCTTGCGTGATGCCTTAGCACGTGGTCCACCTGGATCAAGATCGAGGCAAAGTTTGTAATTCGCGATCGCTTCCTGTGGCTGGTTCATCTTGCGAGCAGTTTCGGCTATTCCAAACGCCGCGTCCACACTCTCCGGATCCAGCGTAAGTGCTTCTTTGTAGCGGATGTACGCACCTCGGTAGTTTTCCGATTGCATATACATCTTTCCGATCGCCACGTCTTCCTCTGCCATTTTCGAATTGTGAGCCACTGACGTGATTGTGGTCTTTTGCGACCGTGACGCATCTGGATCGGTATCGTTCATCCCCTCCAAGCGTGTTCTGCTCGAACTTACTCCTTCGTCGCTGCTCTCACTCTTCTCCCCGTCGCCGTCCCTCGGTGCGGGCGTGGGATCACCTGCCATATCCGCTGGAGCCTGCGGGGTGGCACCCTGCTCTACGGCCTTCGCTGCCTGCTTCGATTCCTCTTCGGGGAAGGGATTATCGTTCGCACTGGACTTCTGCGGCGTGCTGACATCGCCCGTGGAGTTCTTGTTGTCCTGCGACGACTTTGCGTCCTTGCCAGAGGATTTATTGGTGGAGGACCCATTGTTCGTCGTGGTCGGATGTGTCTGGTCCTGCGCCCCGGCGAGGCACGCTGTGCCGATAGAGGCGGCCAGAAGAAATGCGAAATACGAGGTTCGCGTCATATTCTCCTCTAGTCTAGACGGTAAATCGCGGGAATGGGATGCAGCCCTCACAGAGCATTGATATACACTGCCAGATATCATTGAACCCTATGGGCCTAATAATTCGTTCCTCTGCCATTCATGCTGCCGGTTGTTACACCACAACGCCTATTAAATCGGGCGTCCGGGTGGTGGAATACACCGGCCCTCGCATCACCAAGGAAGTCGCTGACGAGAAGTATCAGAATTCGCCTACTACGTATCTTTTTGGACTTGGCGACGGCGAGATCGTGATCGATGGTCATGGGACCGCCATGTTCATCAATCATTCCTGTGATCCCAATTGCGAAACCGACGAGGTCCGGGGCAGAGTCTGGATCAAGGCGATTCGCAATATCGAGGCAAACGAAGAACTTACGTACGACTACAACCTCTATGACGGCGACGAGAGCGATGCAAACTGCAACTGTGGCTCCGTGCGTTGCCGCAGAACCATGTATTCCCATGAGGAGTTGCGCCGTCGGCGCCGCGTTGCAAAAGCGGCTGGCGCAAAGAAGACCGCCAGGAATAGCCCTCCCTCTGCTCCTTCGAAGAAACGCGGCCCTCGCAACCAGCTCCGCGAAACTGTATAAGAAAAGGAACCTACAAAGGCAGCAAAACAGAATCCGCAACACAGAATGGATACGGTATGCGGCTGTGGCAGAAGCTGGTTCTAATGAACATAGTGTCGGTTGGCGGGTGCCTGTTGCTGCTCACATTGGTTCCGGGTCATTTACCCATAAGCGTCTACTTTGTGACTGGGATTCTCGCTTTCGGACTTGTCAACGCCATTGCTTTTCTCGGTCCACACCTCTCACGGGGGTCAAATGATCGTGCCGAGCGGATCCAGATGCTTATCACCCTTGGACTCCTCATCTTTGCCGGATTCCTGGCTTGGATGTTCTTCAGAAGCTGAGAAATCACTCAAAAATTACGCCCAAGCCACTCTCCCCCATTCACAGCCTCCTAAGCGGATACAATCAGCCTTCAGGGATTCGTCGCGCGCGGTTGAGCGTCTCCCGCCCCAAGACATCGAGAGAAAATGGCTTACCTTGTTCTAGCTCGGAAATATCGCCCCCAGCGTTTTGCAGACGTTTTAGGGCAGGACCACGTCACTCGCACGATGATGAACGCTCTTGGCCAGGGCCGCATCGCCCATGGCTATATTTTCAGCGGCCATCGGGGCATTGGCAAAACGACCATCGCTCGAATTTTGGCTATGGCTCTCAATTGCAGGACAGCTATCGGCACGGAGCAGCGGCCGACACCCGAGCCCTGCGGAATCTGCGATTCCTGTACTGAGATACGAACAGGAAACGCGGTCGACGTTATCGAAATTGACGCAGCGACAAACCGCGGTATCGACGAGATTCGAGAACTCCGCGATGCGGCCCGCTATTCTCCTGCCCGCGATCGTTACAAGATTTATATCCTCGACGAAGCCCACCAGATCACGGATGCGGCTTTCAATGCCCTGCTGAAAACACTGGAGGAGCCGCCCGATCACGTCATCTTCATGATGGCTACCACCCAGCCGGAAGACATCCCGCAGACCATCCGTTCCCGCTGTCAACACTTCAGCTTTCACGCGGTACGCTTTGACGACATCCTCACCCAACTTCGCACCCTCGCCATGGCGGAGGACATCCTGGCGGAAGACGCGGCTTTGGCCCTGCTGGCTGAAGCGGGAGACGGCTCCATGCGCGATGCTCTCTCCATCATGGATCAGGCAATTGCGAGTGCTCCGCAGGAGAGCGGCCGTGCACACCTCAACGCGGAGCAGATCCGTGAACTTATGGGAACGGTTCCCAACACTGTCTTTGAGAGGCTTCTCGAAGCAGTCCATGCGAACGACAGCACTTCTGTAATTGAAGAGATAAATCGCCTGCTCAATGCGGGGCAAAGTCCCTCCCAATTGGCGCGTCAGTTTGTCCGCTACCTGCGCAATTGCCTCATGGCACGCCTTGGGGGTGAAGCCACTGAGCTGATTCAGCTTTCCCCGGACGAGCGAGCGCGGGCGGCGCGCTCCGCTTCGCTTTTTAGCGAAGAAGATCTCGCCCGTTTTCTGCAGATGATGTTGAAGACCTTCGACGACCTGAATTACCGGCAGGAGCAGCGATTCCATCTAGAACTTGGCCTGTTGAAGCTAGTCCACCTGCAGCGCCTTTTGCCGATTGAAGAATTCCTGAGCCAAATGCCATCCCTTGCCGGAGCAAAGGCTGGTGCCACTAAGTCTCCCGCAGCCTTGCCCGCTTCTGCGCGAAATACTCCACAAATCCCTCCAGTGAACCGGGAGGGCGTGCCTGCACGGCCGCCGTCGTATGCTTCCTCGACGCCCCAAAAGCCTGCGCCTGCGTTCTCTCCCTTCGAAGCTGACAGGTCCCGGAAATCCGGCGGCGAATCCATGCAGGGCCCGCAATCGCCTGAAACTCCGGCTATGACGCCCTCACCGGCAAGCGTCTCGTCGGTTCCGCCGGTCCTTGCGGCTGTCCGTGCAGCCCTCGCCTCAAACGCTGAAGCCGCAACTCCCCGCCCGCCATCGATAGCCGCGAGCATGGCTATTGACAACGGCGATGGTGCAGCGGGAGCTCTCGCACTGGCCGTCGACGTAGCTCCACCGGCCACCGATGTGGATGCCAATGCGATTCGGGAAGTCGTCACTTCCGCGCTTGAAAACGAAGGCCACCACACCGCTGCCGCGCTTCTCTCCGCCGGTAACTGGACCGAGGCCGGGAGCGCAGTTCAGGTGGAAGTCGCCATCAAGAAGACCATGCTCGGTCTCACCATGAACGCCGAGGCGGAGAAAATCACCCGTAACGCTCTTCGCGCTGCCGGCTTCAATCAAAAACTCAACGTCATTTCCAGCGAGGCTGGTGGCACGGGAGCTGCAGGCAAACCTGTGGCCGAACGCAAGCCGATCTCTGGCAGCGCCCAGGGACGCGCTCTCAACCATCCGCTCGTCCAGCAGGCGCAGGAATTGTTTGGAACAGAAGTGCGCAGCGTTATGGACCTGAGCGACAAATCCTAGACTTCGGAGTTTACGAAATGAACCCATTGAAGATGCAGGAGATGTTGGAGCAGGCTCGGCAAATGCAGGAGCAGGTCCAGCAAAAACTTGGGCAGACCGTAGTCGAAGGGACTTCCGGCGGCGGTGCGGTCACCGTGACCATGAATGGGCAGAAACAGGTACTAAAAATCAAGATCGACCCTTCCGCAGTGCTCAGCCTCAGCGGACACGTGGCGGACGTCGAAATGCTGGAGGACCTGGTGACCGCCGCCTGCAACGAGGCGGGCCGACGCGCAGACGAGGCAATCAAGTCAAACCTCAGCGGAATGCTGGGCGGACTGAACCTTCCCGGGCTGACATAAGCGAGTTCTTTCTGTCGAGAACGCGACCTTTTCCAGAGGAGATGAGATTGTCAAGATTTGCCGAGCCCATGTCGCGGCTCATTGAAGAACTTAAGAAACTGCCCGGCATCGGAGCCAAGAACGCTCAGCGGCTGGCTTTTCATATTTTGCGATCCAGCACCGAGGACGCTGACGCGCTTGCTGATGCCGTCCGCGAACTGAAGGAGAAGCTGCGGCTCTGCTCCATTTGCAACAACATTACCGATGTTGATCCCTGCATTTATTGCTCCAGCCCGGCGCGCAACCAGCGCATCGTCTGCGTCGTAGAGGAGCCTACGAATATCTCGTCCGTAGAAAAAACACGCAGCTACAACGGCGTGTACCACGTCCTCCACGGTACCCTCTCCCCGCTCCATGGAATTGGCCCGGAGCACCTAAGAATCAACAACTTGGTCTCTCGCGCCCATGGTGGAGAGATCGACGAAATCATACTTGCCACCAATCCAACCGTTGAAGGGGAAGCCACTGCTGTCTACCTCGCCGGCGAATTGCGAAACGCCGGAATCCGGATCTCCCGCATCGCAACCGGGGTGCCGGCCGGGAGTGACATTGAGTACGCAGACGAGGTGACGATGGCCCGGGCCATGGAAGGGCGCCACGAAATCTAACGGAATTTATCCCTATTACCACCTCCGGGCAGTTCCCTGACTCTTGTGGCTGCCCTAAAGTAGTTAGAAAGACCTTAGTGTTGCTGACTTTTGAACACCCGACACGTCCAAATCTCAGGCTTCGCTCAAACTCAATCTCTCGCAGCTTTGACCATCGTTTTCAGATTCAGAATGCGCGTGACTGGCCCGCGAAGAACAATAGGGCCTCAAAGAGAAGTACCGGTAATCCGAAGGAACCGGGTCAGAGGCGTGATCTGTCTCTCGAAGGCCGCCCCCAGTTTCAAATGGATTATTAAGTTGAGGTTTGATTTCGGAACGAATTTGGCTTCCGCCCGTTAATTCCATTCCGAGCGGAATTCCCTCGGAGCCGAAACTATACCGTCGTAAGCGGGTTGCGACTTATTAAGAATTAAGTGGAGAATCAAAGCACGATGCAAACTAGTTTTCGACGCCTCTCCCAGGTACTGCCTTTGGCAGTTACCCTTCTCGCCTCTGCCACGTTCTCACTCGCGCAGAACGGTCCGGCGAATCGTATTGCCAGGACCATCACCAACGACTCAGTAAGCGCCATTAAAGGCACCATGCACCCCATGATTCGTCCCGAGACCGACCAGGGCCTTATGGACGCATCCACGGTGCTACATGGGCTCACGATGAACTTTGCGCCCACTGCCGCACAACATGCAGCCCTGGAGGCATTGCTACTCAGTCAGCAGCAACCCTCGTCTCCTGACTACCATCGCTGGTTGACTCCGCAACAGTTTGCCGACCGGTTCGGTATGAGCCCGCAGGACATCAGCCGCGTCTCCTCCTGGCTGCAGTCACAGGGATTCACCATTGACGGCGTCGCCGACAGCCGGAATTCCATTCGGTTCAGCGGCTCGGTCGCAACGGTTGAGGCTGCTCTTCATACGCAGATTCACAACTATTCTGTGAATGGCGAAAAGCACTTCGCGAACACCAGTGACATCTCGCTTCCCGCTGCCATTGCGCCTGCCATCAGCAGCATCCGCGGGCTGAATGACTTCAAGCCGCGGCCGCAGAATATCCGCGTTCCTACGGCGAATACAGGATTAAGCCACCCGGAGTTTACCTCGGGACAGTCTGGCAACCACTTCCTTACTCCCGGCGACTTCGCCACCATCTATAACGTGGCTCCGGTTTACACTGCGGGCTTCACAGGCAAGGGTCAGACCATTGCCGTTCTCGGCCAGACAGCCATTGTCATGGCGGATATCACTGCCTTCCGTGCTGCCGCAGGCCTCTCCGTGAATAATCCCACCGTTGTCACAGTTCCCGGCACAACTCCGCCGAATAATCCGGCAAGCGGCGATCTGACGGAGGCGGACCTCGATCTGGAATGGACCGGCGGCGTCGCCAAAGATGCCGACATCGTGTTCATCAACTCGGCCAACATTTTCGATTCGATGCTCTACGTGATTCAGAACAAAATTACTGTGGGCTCAAGTTCCGTCACAATCCCCATCATCAGCAACAGTTACGGCAGCTGCGAAACAAACTTTGCATCCACAGATATCAAAACGTTGGAAACGGCGCTCCAGCAGGCCAATGTTCAAGGGCAAACCCTTGTCACGGCTTCCGGTGACAGCGGTGCGGCGGACTGTGATTATTCGTCCTCGAGTGCTGTTGTAAACTCTGCCACGAGCGGACTGCGAGTGGATTACCCGGCGAGCAGCGCATACGCTACCGGCGCGGGCGGTAACGAATTCAGCGAAGGCCCGGCCACTGGCGCTACTCAGTATTGGAATGGCGCTACCGGAACAACCGATCTCATCAGCTCCGCGAAATCCTATATTCCCGAAATGACATGGAATGACACGCCAGCTTCCATCACTGCTGGGGGCGGCTTCTCCGCGAGCGGCGGCGGGTCAAGTTATCTCTTTGCGAAACCCACGTGGCAGGCGAACGTCCCGGGTATTCCGAATGACAATGCTCGGGATGTCCCGGATATCTCTCTTAACGCATCTGCAAGCCACGATCCGTATCTCTTCTGCACGCAGATCAAACCCACGGGCAGCACGACTTACACGTCTAGCTGCACCAACGGCTTCCGTTACAGTGACAATTCTCTTGAGGCGGTGGGAGGAACATCGGCGGCGGCACCAACTTTCGCGGGAATTCTCGCGCTGATTGAACAAAAAGTCGGCAGCGCCCAGGGCAACATCAATCCCACGCTTTATGCCATCGCAGCCGATCCAACCTCATACTCTTCAATTTTCCATGACATCACCTCAGGAACCAACATCGTGCCCTGCGGAGCCGGAACTCCTGACTGCGTGAATGGGCTGCTCGGTTACACGGCTGGGACGGGCTACGACCAGGTCACCGGACTTGGGTCAGTAGATGCGAATGCCTTGGCATCGGCCTTCGCGCTTACAGACACCACCACCACCGTCTCCGTTGCGCCTTCCAGTCCCGCGGTTGGAGGAAGCGTTACTCTCTCTGCCACGGTCGCTCCGGTCTCGGGGTCGGGTGCTCCCACAGGCACGGTTTCGTTTTCGCTCGATGGCGCAACTCCGACGTCCGCCAGCCTTTCGGGAGGTACGGCTACACTTACGGCAACTCTGGCAAGCGGAGGTCCTCACACCCTAACAGCTTCCTATTCCGGCGACACGACCTTCGGAGCTTCTTCCGGTTCTACCAGCTTCACTGTCGCGCCTCCCGGATCTGCGGCTGCGTCCACTACGACCGTGACGGCGGACCCGGCGTCTGTTTTTCTTTACGGATCAACGATACTCACGGCCAAGGTTCAGCCCTCAAATAACAGTTCGGTCATCAGCGGAAATGTCACCTTCTCTAATGGATCGACAGTTGTTGGCACCGCGCCCATCACCGTCGATGCAACCGGAGCAGGCGTGGCTACGCTCACAGTGAATGCGATTCCGCGACTTGGCTTCGCTCTCGGCGCGAACACGATCACCGCAACTTATGGCGGAGATGCGAATTTCGCGTCCTCCACTGGATCTGCCACTGTCACGGTTACAAGTCCCTCCATAACCATGACCGTGACCAACATGACGATCTCCTCGACCACGCCGGGGACAAGTGGAACCGCAAATATCGCATTGACGTCCACGGGAGGCTACTCCGGAACCGTGAACCTCACCGCAACAGCGGCCAATCTCGTCGCCTCCTACGGCATCGTTCCAGCAAGCGTCACCCTCGCGAGTGGAGGAACGGGTTCGGCGGTCATCACGATAACCGCTGTGGCTTCCTCCGCGCAGACCACACCGGGCGCGAAGTTCCGTCGCGTTGGCGGCATGAGTAAGGTGATTGCCGGCAGCGGCGCGGCGTTGGGATGCGTATTCCTGCTCATTCCGGGGATCCGCCGTCGCCGGTGGAACGCATTAGCCAGCGTGCTCCTGTTCGGGATAGCCATAGGCGGAATCGGTTGCGGTGGCGGAGGCAGCAGCAGCGGCGGTGGTGGCGGAGGAAACGGCGGAACAGTGGCGGGAACATATACCGTTACCGTGGTCGCTACCGACTCTGCCAACAGCACCATTACAACCAGCACTGACTTCACCGTCACCATTAAATAACTAATAAGCGGTAAACGGGGATGCACGCTTTTGGGTGCATCCCCGTTCTTTTTTAGAGCGTCGTTTTGAACCGGATCAGGGCTGCGGGAGTACCAGCACTTCCACACCCGACTCGCTGCCCTTTCCATGAAATATCTTCTCCGTTGCCTTGCGGAAATCCTCTCGCTTTGCATTCGGAATGTCGACAAATGTCTGCGGATTCCGATCGACTAATGGAAACCACGAACTCTGCACCTGCACCATGATGCGGTGCCCCTTGCGAAAGGTGTGGTTCAAGTCCGGCATGGTGAAGTTCACTGCTGTCATTTTTCCCGGGGTCAGCGGCTCCGGTTTCTCCCAGCTGTTGCGAAATTTAGCCCGCATGGGCTCGCCCCTCAGCAATTGCTGATAGCCGCCCATCAGCAGTGGTGGCGCGCTCACTATTCGCTTTCCCACAGTGTCTGCCGCTGGATTTGGATAGTCGTTGGGATACACGTCAATCAACTTGACCACAAAATCAGAGTCGGTTCCAGACGAAGCAACGTTGAGCTTTGGACGTTATCGGGCCCGCAATCGTCAAGTCCTCGTCGAGCACGTCGCTCGTGTACACCAGCACATCCTGGCGCGTCGCCGCGAACCGCTGATCGTCCACCATGTAGCGTTGCGGAACGGTATCAGTGATGTAATTTACAAACGGCACCGGATGCTCCGGATCACTCACGTACTCGTCTGCTGCACTTGGTTCGCTTGTCGGCGGATCGAACGACAGTTTGCCTGCTGGATGGAAATACAGCATCTTCGCCTGTGCAGCTTTTGGAGGCCAGTTCGGATATTTGCGCCAGACATTTGTTCCCGTCTCGAAAACATATGCTTCAGGCGGCTCGGCTCCCTTGCCCTTCAGATAATGCTCAAAGAACGGGAACTGAATTTCCTTCCGGAAATAGTCGCCCGTCTTCGCATTGAATGCAACATCTCCGAGATGATCTCCCTCCGAGCGCGACCACCCGCCATGAACCCAAGGCCCCTCCACCAACATGTTCGGTGTGCCCGGATTGTTTGCTGCGACCGCGTTATACGTTTTCAGCGGACCGGACAAATCTTCCGCATCGAACCAGCCACCCACCGTCATCACCGCGCACTTCACGTTCTTCATATGGCGCGAAAGGTCACGCGACTGCCAATACGCGTCGTAGGTGTTGTGAGAGATCTGGTCGGTGAAGAGGAAGTTCTTTCCATTCAAATACGTCTTGTCGAGATCCGAAAGAGAACCCGCCTTCAAATAAAATTCGTAGCCGTTTGGCGTACCAAACTCGAACGGAATCTCCTTTGGAGGAAGTGTCGGCTCCGGCATTGGTTTGAAGGACGAATAAAATCCGAAGTTCGCCGCAAGCATGAAGGCTCCACCATGGTAGCCGTCATCTCCCATAAATAGATCGGTCATCGGCGCTTGAGGAGAACAGGCCTTGAGCGCCGGATGCGAGTCGATCATGCTCGCCGATGTATAGAATCCGGGGTACGATATGCCCCAGATCCCGACTTTGCCGTTGTTATTCGGAACGTGCTTCAACAGGTAATCGATCGTGTCGTAGGTGTCGGAGGAATCGTCCACATCCTGCGATCCCTTTTTGACATCGATGTGCGGACGCATCTCAACAAATGTTCCTTCTGACATGTAGCGCCCGCGCACGTCCTGATAGACGAAGACGTAACCGCTCTTCTCGAATTCATCCGATGGCCCAAGCGACTTTTTGTATTGATCTTCTCCATAGGGAGCGACGCTATAGGGAGTTCGGTCCATCAGGATGGGATACGCCTGAGCCGTGTCCTTGGGTACATAGACCGACGTGAAAAGCTTCTTCCCGTCGCGCATGGGAATGCGATATTCGTATTTCGTATAGTGTGCTTTTACGTAGTCTTCCGTGGGCGCATCGGTCTTTTGCTGTGCCCGTACGGCGATTGAAGTCGCTAAGGAGAACAAAATCACCGACAAGAACGTAGGCCGAATCCGCATGCGAATTGATGTACCTTCCAAATTGAGAGCCCCAGGAATGTATCAGGAGGGCGTTTCTTCATCCTAGCGGGATCGCGTTCGACAAAGAACTAAAAGTGAACGAGAATTTATGAGACTCAGAAGCCGACTTCCAATACCGATTAGGCAGAAGTTGAATTTCCCGGGTGGAAAATCTATCCACTCCACTCTGGTTGTCCTAGGAATCACTAATACCGTCTGCTGATTGCGGCGTTCGGGCGCTACAGAGAGGGATACATGACAAACTTCACTCCAAGCACGATTGCTGCCCTGGTCATCGCCGCCAGCTTTGCTGCCGGACTGAATGTCTACGCCACCGTGTTGACGCTTGGCCTGCTGGCGCACGCTCACTGGGTGGATTTGCCCCAGGGTTTGGAGATTCTTTCGCAGTGGTGGGTCATCATCGTGAGTGCCTGTTTGTTTGCCGCCGAATTCGTCGCCGATAAAATTCCTGGCTTTGACCTCGTATGGAACACGATGCATACGGCCATTCGTATTCCGGTAGCTGCGCTGATCGCGTACGGAGCCTCGTCGCACTTATCACCCGGCATGCAGGTGCTGGCTACCGCCGCCGGTGCCTCCATTGCGCTTGTCGCACACGGTTCCAAAACGTCCCTTCGTGCCGCCGTCACACCCAGCCCCGAACCGATATCGAACATCGCGCTCAGTACCACAGAAGACGGTGTGGCCATCGGCTTAAGCTGGCTGGTCACGCAGCATCCGTGGACGGCTGCCAGTATCGCCGCGGTTCTGCTGCTGATTGCAGTGGTTATGACGCATTGGATGGTCAAGACTCTGCGCCGTTGGCTCGGCCGCATCAAAGGACAGCCAGCCTACTAACAATGTCGGTCTCCGACGATTTTTTCTGAGCCCGTGACAGCGACAGCATTTTTCTGGCGCCCTGCGCGGTGCTCTTTCCCGTTTATTTGGATCGAGGTTTACTGAGCGCCGATAGCAGCCTTCACTTCGTCTTCCGGTGCGAAGGCATCCACCAGGGAAGTTATTTTCAGATTCGTATGCAGATCATCGAGGGATGCGTTGGTTGTGATCCTGATCTCCTTCGGCTCCCCGGGGATGAGGTCCACGAAATTATCGGAAAGCTTGACATCGATATTTCCGAAGGAAGCGTAGACACTACGCGCCAGCACCTTTGATGAAAGCTGCAAAACATACGCATCTCCCACTTTGTTCAGCGAAGAATCAATCGGAGCGGGCAACAGGTGTACCAGCTTCGGAGCAACGAAATACGTCAGGTTGCTCGAAACGGTTTCACGGCCAACCACCAGGTCTGTCACAGCGAAGATTTTCGCGGAGTCAGTTCCCGCGCTGTTGAGAAAGGGGGTAAGCGCCCAATTCGCGTAGCTCTTACTCGAGAGCGGGGGGACCTCAATCGACTGCGTCGACTCTTTCAGCACGCTGCCGTCCAGCCCCATGACGCGAATGCGAAGCTGCGCCGTTGTGGGTGTCGTCTTGTCTGAAACTACGTAGGTGGCCAGTATTGCGTCCTCGACATGCGGAGAGACAAGCAGTGGGCTGTAAAAGCGCTTGGCGTAATACTGCAGAGCCTTCCATCGGCCGTAGTAGTCAAGGCTGGCCCACGAGGCTACCGGCCAGCAATCGTTCAGTTGCCAATAAAGGGATCCCATCGCTCGCGGCCGCGTGCGCCGTAAATGCTCCGCGCCAATCTTCATCGCCTCGGCCTGCAACACCTGACTTGCATAGAGAAAATTACTGAAGTCTTTTGGCGTGCCGTAGTAGCGCGTCATATAGTCGCGGATGATTGAGTTTCCGGCATCATTCTTTTGGTGCGCCAGCATAACCGGAGTAAAAATGCTCGTACGGTCTTCCGGCAGCGTAAACGTCTCGATTGTCCGCATTTCCGGGAAGGATTGAAAACCGAACTCCGTCATGAACCGGGGAAAGTGCTTTTCGTATTCCGTAAATGGCACCCGCCCGTGCCACACACTCCAATCATGCATATCGCCTGATTGAAAAGTGTCGGAAAGCTCTTCATAGTCCGCCGATGGCGAACTCGGCCAATAAGGTGTCTCTGGATTCAGCCTATTCACCGTGCGGTCCAGTACTCCGCTGAAGACCGTCAAATAGTCCTGCCACATCCTGTAGCGCACGTCCGCCGGAAGATCGAGTCTTCCTTTCCACGCCACAGCCGCTTCCGTCTCGTTGTTCCCAGCCCAGAGCACGATACTCGGGTGATTTCGAAGCCGCGTTACCTGGAACTCCGCTTCCCTTTCCACTTCCTGCTTAAAGGCGTAGGTACCCGGCTGCCAATCGTTGCCGAACATAAAGTCCTGCCAGATCATGATTCCGAGTTCGTCGCAAATGTCGTAAAACTCTTCAGTTTCGTAATATCCGCCTCCCCAATGGCGAACCATGTTCATATTGGCATCGCGCGCCGACTCCAGCACCTGCCGGTATTGCGCCGTGGTTACGCGGCTGGGAAACGAATCAAATGGGATCACATCCGCTCCTTTGCCGAATATGGGAATGCCGTTCACGTTGATTTCGAAAGACCGGCCCCACTGGTCAAGATCGCGCCTTAAATAGATGGAGCGAAGTCCCGCCTTAGCTTGAATTTCAGCTTCAAGCTTCTTATTAATCAATAACCTGGCATTGAACTTATAGATTGGCTGAGCGCCGTATCCAACGGGATACCAGCGTTCTGGCTGGTTGATATCGATGGGCAGCGTTACATGATTTACACCCTTCGTGAGCTGAACATTGCGAGTGGCAGTCGATCGCTTTCCGCTGCTTCCGTATTCCACCGAAAGAGTCGCCGTCGCATCGTCACTGGCAACGACTTCAGCCTCGAGGGAAATGTGCGCTACGGCCGCAGTTACGTCTTTCTGGTGTACGTAGAGATCGGCGATTCTTGCCTTGTCCCACATTTCCAGCCGCGCAGGACGCCAAATTCCGCTGGTTACAAATCGCGGCCCCCAATCCCATCCATATTCATACGCAGCCTTACGGATGTAGGTCTTTGCTTCCACCTTGGTTCTCTGGCGCCAGGGATCTGCTGCAGCGATCTTCTCAGCGGCCTTGATAGGCGACGGGAACACGATGCGAATCTGATTGTCACCGGCTTTGAGCAACGGCTTCGCGTCTACCCGCCAGCCGCGAAACATGTTGTCTGCGGTCAGCACCAGCTTGTCATTCAGATAGACTTCGCAATACGCATCGAGTCCGTCGAATACCAGATCGAGGTGCTGATGGCGCAGCATCTCCGCCGTTATGGGGAGGGCTTTCCGGTATTCCCAATCGGCATTCTCAATCCATTGAAGCTTTCCTTCGTTATCGCGAAAAAACGGGTCTGGAATCAACTTGTTTGCGATCAGGTCAAGGTGCACATCGCCGGGAACCGTTGCCGGATGCCACTCCGGTGTCGGGGCTGCGTTCGCCGGTACTGTTGTCGCCGTGGTGGGTCTTACCGCACCAGGCGTTGCAGTGGAAGTGCCACTGGTTGCCGCAGGTGCCTGCTCGGCGGGAACGGCGGGCAGCACCTGCCGGAACTCCCATCCTGAATTCAACGGCACGCTCAGCTTTTGCAGACTATCTTGAGCAGAAAGATTCATAGGTATAAGACCGGCCACAAAAAGGGCCATCAACGGCCCTGCAAATTTCCTTGGCAACAATCGCATTTTCTCAGACTCTCCAGAGCTAAACAGATTCGATCCTGTTGCTTTCGCCGCATCGAGGGCTCAACCTTTCGGCTCACACTTTTCCCAGCCCAGGAACTCTAAGCTGCGGGAAATTGCTCGAAGGAGGATCGAAACGGTTTTAGTCCATGGGCGGGGGCGTGTCAATTCAACCGCGCGAACACGCAAGGTCGTGCCTGGTCAAGTCATCACAGCAGGGGTGGCCTCCAGCTTGAAAACACTGCGATTCCCGGTATGATGACGCCTTAGGAGATGCCGGACCATGCAGGATTTCGAAAAACTTGGAGTGTTCTACCTGGGCAAGCCGTATGACCTCGAAACCAATCAAGCTAAAGACGAACCCCTGCTCTACACCTCGAAGGATCTTGTTACTCACGCTGTCTGTGTCGGCATGACTGGGAGCGGTAAAACTGGTCTCTGCATCTCCCTGCTGGAGGAGGCTGCCATCGACGGCATCCCCGCCATTGCAATCGATCCCAAGGGTGACCTCACTAACCTGCTGCTCACCTTCCCCAAGCTTGCACCGGAAGACTTCCGTCCTTGGATCAATGAAGACGACGCCCGCAACAAGGGTGTATCCCCCGATGATTTTGCTCGTCAGCAAGCAGAGGTGTGGACGAAGGGGCTGGCATCCTCTGGCGAGGATGGAGCCCGCATTCAACGTCTGCGCGACGCAGCCGACTTTGCCATCTACACTCCCGGCAGCGACGCCGGTATTCCAATCTCGATTCTCAGTTCCTTTGCCGCTCCCGGGAAAGCTGTCGTCGATGACCGTGAGTTATTTCTCGACCGAATCAACGCCACTGCCACCAGCCTGCTCGGGCTTGTGGGCATCGATGCAGATCCGGTCCAGAGCCGCGAACACACACTTCTCTCCACCATCCTCGACAACGCCTGGCGGTCAGGGCAGGACCTAGACCTCGCCGGTCTGATCGCGCAAATCCAGAAGCCGCCGTTCGCCAAGGTTGGCGTCATGGATATGGAGAGCTTTTTCCCGGCGAAGGACCGCTTTGCCCTCGCGCTATCCATCAATAATCTCCTGGCCTCACCTGGATTTCAGACCTGGCTTACGGGTGAGCCTCTCGATATTGGAGCCATGCTTCACACTCCCCAGGGAAAGCCGCGCGTTTCCGTGATTTCAATCGCGCACCTGAGCGATGCAGAGCGCATGTTCTTTGTCACCCTGCTGCTTAACCAGGTCCTTAGCTGGATGCGGGCGCAATCCGGTACTACCAGTCTGCGAGCCATTCTCTACATGGATGAGATTTTTGGATTTTTCCCGCCAGTCGCCAATCCGCCCTCAAAAAAGCCGCTACTTACTCTGCTCAAACAGGCGCGTGCCTTCGGCCTGGGGGTCGTTCTGGCGACGCAGAACCCGATGGATCTCGACTATAAGGGACTCTCAAATGCCGGTACGTGGTTCATCGGCCGTCTGCAAACAGATCGCGACAAGGCGCGCGTTCTCGACGGACTGGAAGGTGTGATGTCTGAAGCTGGAGCGACATTCGATCGCCAGCGCATGACAAAGATCCTTTCCGGCCTCGGCAATCGAGTGTTCCTGCTGAATAACGTGCATGAAGACTCCCCAGTGCTCTTTCAGACCCGCTGGACACTGTCCTACCTGCGAGGTCCGATTACCCGCGATCAGATTCGTCTCCTCTCCGGCAACGTCCCAACGAAATCCACACCCGCCTCTTCGGTTGCTGCTGCCTCTGCTACCTCTGTTGCCCCTGCAGCGCCCGCATCGCCTTCTGCGGCCTCCGCACCGGTCCTTCCGCCCGAGATACCGCAATACTTCGTGCCGGTACGCCAGACTGGAACCGTGACGTATCAGCCCGCCGTTATTGGAGCCGCACGAATTCTCTTTTCCGACGACAAGCTCAAGATCAATGAGAGCCGCGACTTGCTGTTTGCGACGCCGCTGACCGATGCCGTTACACCCTGCGATTGGGTACAGGCGCAGGCACTGGACGCGGCACTGGGCGATTTGGAGAAGTCCCCAGAGGACGGAGCGCTCTTTGCCGATCTCCCTTCCGCCGCAGCGCAGGCCAAAAGCTATGCCGCCTGGAACAAAGCATTCGCAACCTGGCTCTTCCAGACACAGGCGCTTGACCTCTTCGCCAGTCCCAGCCTTGGCGAGGTGTCTAACCCGGGAGAGAATGAACGCGACTTCCGTGTCCGACTGCAACAGGCAGCGCGTGAAGAACGGGACAAACTGGCAGAATCTTTGCGCGGAAAATATACGCCCAAAATCGCTGCTCTTGAGGAGCGAAAGCGCCGTGCCGAACTTGCCACCGAGCAGCAAAAATCGCAGCAGCAGGCGGCCACGATTCAGACCGCGGTCTCGGTTGGCGCCAGCATCCTGGGCGCGTTCCTGGGTCGCAAGGCGCTAAGTGCCGCAACCATGGGCCGTGCCGCGACGGCAGCACGACAGGCAAGCCGAACCTACAAAGAATCGCAGGATGTAAGCCAGGCCAAGGAAAATGTCGATCAACTGGTGCAGCAATTAGCCGATCTGCAGAAGCAATTTGACGATGAAGTGGCGTCCCTGCAACAAAAAGTCGACCCACTTACTGAGCAACTCGACCACCGCACGGTCCGCCCGAAAAAGACCAATATCAGCGTGCAAATGGTGGGCCTGGGATGGCGAGTCTGACGGCAGATATTACATCGAGGACAACACTTATCTCCTCGTCTGGAAATACACCGCAATGGCTGACTTTCAATTAGCGAGCACTGCGAACTCCTCTTGTTATATGTTTGGAGACGACAACAAGTAGCCTTGCGCCAATTAAGGACACCCGAATCGCTAAGATAACGAAGATTTAACGAAGGGAATTTATGAAGATGGAACCAAGACGTATAGAGATTGCTCCCAAAGGAAGGTCGTTTGTTCCCGGCAGGATCCTGGCCATGGGCCTCGTGGGGCTCGTTCTGATTGCAGGTTGCCGCAAGCAGCCGGAAACGCCTGAAGGGGCTCCGCAATCCTCTGCCGCCCAGCCGCCCGCAACGGCCGAGCCTGGTCCCGCGGCCACTCCCGGTGCTCCGCCGGCTGCCACTGCTTCAGCGCCCGTAGCCGCACCGGCGCCAGCTCCCAGGCCCGCAGCTCCGCCACCGCCTCCCGAGCCCGTTACGTACACCATTCCCGCTGGAACCCATGTTGTCATTCGGACCAGTTCTGAACTCAGCGCGAAAAACAACAATGTTGGCGATTCCTTCAGCGGAACGCTCGTCCAGTCCCTGTCGGCCGAAGGCCACACTCTAATCCGTGCGGGTGCACCCGTCTCCGGAACGGTCACCGCGGCAAAGGGACAGGGTAAGTTCAAGGGCGAAGGTGCTTTGGCAATTTCTCTTCGCGCCATTGGATCACGCTCAGTTTCTACCAGCGCTTATGAGAAGGCAGTAAGTGGCAAGGGCAAGCGCAGCACGGCGATGATAGCGGGTGGCGGCGGTGCTGGCGCCTTGATTGGCGGTCTCGCGGGCGGCGGCAAAGGTGCTCTGATCGGCGGACTCATTGGAGCCGGTGCCGGCACCGCAGGCGCGGCCTATACAGGAAACAAGAACGTCGTCATTCCGGCTGAAACAACCGTCACTTTCACCCTGACGGCTCCTATTTCGGTCACCGTCACGCCGAAGGAAGAAGAGTCGGCGGAACCAGCGGAACAGCAACCGCAGTAATCTCGATCAACACTGTAAGCGTCCCGCCCGTCGCGAGGTTGCGCCGGGCGGGATTTTTTTGGCCTCGAAATGAAAAAGATCAGAGCCATCCGAACTGCCCGCCTATTTCTCAACTAGGGTTTAGAAGCTCCAAGAATGGGCTTGTTGAGGCCTTCTAACGTCCGCGTTGCTTCTCCCCTGAGATCGAAAACAATGACTTCGTTAGCGCCCTTCTTCAACCACGGTGCGGGCACGTAGAGGGTCTTCTGCGGGCCCACATTCCACACTCGGCCCAGTGCGCGGCCATTCAACCAGACCTCTCCCTTGGCAAACGAGGTGGTGTCGAGGAAAGTATCGGCGGGATTCTCAACGTTGAAGCTGGCACGATAGAAGCAGGGTCCATCGCAGGGATGATCCGAGAAGGTCATGCTAGCCGGATCCTTCATTGGCAACGAGTAGATTTCCCACCCACTCAAAGGCTTTCCGTCGAGAGTAACCTGCTTCGTGATTCCCTGTCGCTCACCGCGCAGAACCGCGACTGAGGACATCGTCGCAAAATTGATGCGGCCTGAGTTCTCTACCAGAATATCGAGTTGCGACTTCATTGCCGGTGCCTGGAGGTCCATTTGTTTTTCGCCGAGGCGGCGATCGAGCGTGCCAACGAGTTTGCCATCGAGGTATATCTGCGCATAGTCGTGCAGATCCTCTAAAGCTAGCGTGCCGGATGCCGGCCCTTTAAGCTGCGTGCGATAGAGAATGTAGCCGTAGGCCTGGTCGAGGTCTTCCATCGGTTTCACTTCTTTGGATTTCACCGGGACCGGCAGAGACTTCCACAGCGAGGTGGTCTCCTTGAGCGTGAATTTCGGCACCGTGATGGGCGGCACGATGTGTGGTAGCGGCGGGGCAGCTACGCCGGTGACGCTGGCGATAATTTCGCGGAAGAGCCGGAATTTCTCTGTTACCCGGCCGCTTTCGTCCAGTGGAGCGTCGTAGTCGTAGCTGGTAACGTCGGGCTCGTAGTTGGTGCCGTCCGTGTTGGCTCCGTTCATCCATCCGAAGCTGGTGCCGCCGTGAAACATGTAGATGCTGACAGAGAAGCCTTGATCGAGCATCCACTTCAGGTCCGAAGCTTCCGCCTTCATGTTGGTAGAGGCGTGTTTGCCGCCCCAGTGATCGAACCATCCTGCCCAGAATTCGCTGTTGAAATAGGGGCCCGTGGGATGGGTCTGTTTATAGAGAGCAAATTCTTTGCGCGCATTTCCGCCGCCAAAGTTGATCCCGATCGGCATCCCTGGGAGACTGCCGTTTCCCACCTCTTCAGCTCCATCGGCGGTATAGAAGAGGGTCTTGTTGAATCCCGCATCAATCAGCGCCTGGTGGATCTGGCTCATGTACTCGTGATCGTCGCCGAAACTGCCGTATTCGTTCTCCACCTGCACGGTGAGGATAGGGCCGCCGTTCGCAGTTTGAAAGCTGGCGACCTCTTTGCCAAGCCGGTTGAACCAGCTACGCGTAACGGCCATGAACTTTGGATCTCTACTGCGGATGACCATGCTGCGGTCTTTCAGGAGCCACGCTGGGAACCCTCCAAATTCCCACTCGGCACACACATAGGGCCCGGGCCGAAGGACCACGAATAGACCTTCCTGCTGCGCCTCTCGCAGGAACTCCGCGATGTCATTGTCGCCCGTGAAATCGAAGACGCCGGGTTCGGGCTCGTGCAGGTTCCAGAAGACATACGTAGTAACGGAATTGAGCCCCATAGCCTTGGCCATTTGCAGGCGCTGACGCCAATAGGCCCGAGGGATTCGCTGGTAATGCATCTCGCCGGAAATAATCTGGAAAGGTTTGCCATCCAGCAGAAACTGGCCTTGTCCCACGGCAAACTTGTGCGCCGTAAACGGCGACTCCGCTGCTCTCGTGAATGACGATGCAGTGATTACTCCAACAGCTAAAGCAAATGCAGCAATCCAGCGCTTCAACATACCTGCTCCTTATTGGCCGACACGATCGATCGCCACGATATGAAACCAAAAACCGGACGCATTCCGCAGCGCATAGTTCGCTCCAACGAATCTTATACTCCTACGACCGTAATTCTCATCGGCACAGCCTGACAATTGGTTGGCAGTGCAAGACAGCCCCGTTGCGTCTTCGTACAATAAGAGCCGTCGACACCCAGATTGATTTTGTAGAGGCGTGCCTAATGAATCCCTTGCTTACGATTGTGGAAGCGCGAGTGCTCGGCGCGTTAGTGGAAAAAGAAGTGACAACGCCCGATTATTACCCCCTGTCGCTGAATGCGCTGATGAATGCGTGCAATCAAAAGTCGAACCGCGAACCAACGATGGATTTGGACGAAGACGAGATTCGGCAGGGTCTGCACGGGCTGGAGGAAAAGCGGCTGGCAGGGCGAGCGCGTTCCTCAGATGGACGCGTGACGAAATACGAACATTGGCTGCAGGAGGCGTTTAACTTTACTCGCGGCGAGATCGCAGCAATCTGTGTCTTGTTGTTGCGCGGTCCGCAGACGCTGGGTGAGATCCGCGGCCGCACCGATCGCCTGTTCCATTTTGAGGAACTCAGCGACGTGCAGACTACGCTTCAGAAGTTGATGGATCGTGAGCCTCCGCTGGTAAAAGTACTTCCTCGGCAGCCGGGAACAAAGGAAGCCCGCTACGCTCACCTCTTCTCCGGAGATGTCGCTACCTTCGAAGTTGCAGCCAGCTCGGCGATCGCAACTGGTGCTGCGGAAAATAGCGAGCGTATAGCGGCTCTGGAGGAGCAGATCGCGGCGCTCCAGTCTGATGCTGCGGAGATGAAACAGCAGATCGAGAAACTCATGCGAGTGCTGGGGTAGGCTAGCGAATTCAGAAATTCCCTGCAAATGGGTGACGCGGCATTAGCGTTAACGTTTACTATGGGTGGTCCGCCAAAGTATACGTTTACGCTAACTCCCTTGGGCGGCAGACTCTATCCAAAGAGGCGCCACACATGCGACGTACTTTCTTCGCTCTTTTCCTTCTCATCAGTGGACTGCTTGTAGTCACTCCATTGGCTGCGCGCAGCCAGGTGCTGGCAGACACTCCGCCGATGGGCTGGAATAGTTGGGACTCCTACGGGTTGACGATTACCGAGGCCCAGTTCAAAGCCAATACTGCCTGGTTCAACGAGAATCTGAAGGAGTATGGCTGGCAGTATGTCGTGATCGATGAGGGATGGTATCTCAACCATCCTGAAAATCAGGGAAAGCCGGCCTGGGAATTCACCGTCGATGAAAACGGCCGCTTTATGCCGTCGGTGAGCCGCTTCCCTTCCTCGGCAAACGGCGTGGGGTTTAAGACGATGGCCGACGCCGTTCACGCGATGGGACTGAAGTTCGGGATCCATATCATTCGCGGGATTCCAAAAGAAGCAGTGGAGAAGAATCTGCCGATAGCTGGATCAAAGTTCCATGCGTCGGATGCCGCTGAGAAGAGCGACGTTTGCGCGTGGAATCCTGACAATTATGGCCTGAAAGCCAACGCCGCAGGACAAGCCTATTACGATTCGATCGCGAAACTGTACGCAAGCTGGGGAACGGACTTCATCAAGGTGGATTGCATTTCGTCGCCCTACAAGGACGACGAAGTTCGCATGATGAGCTCTGCTCTCAAGAAGAGTGGACGACCAATCTTGTTCAGCCTCTCGCCCGGGCCTACTCCCCTGGACAAGCAGAACGAGTTGCTCAAGTACGCAAATATGTGGCGCATCTCAGATGACGTGTGGGATGTGTGGAAGCGTGCCGAAGGCAAGGAGTGGAATCCGCAGGGAGTGTGGGACCAGTTCACTCGAACAGCGGCGTGGGCGGGACATGCGAAGACCGGTCATTGGCCCGACGCGGACATGCTGCCGGTGGGTAAGCTGGGTAGTGCATGGGGCACGGAACGGGTCTCAAAGCTGACCGATGACGAACAGCATACGCTGATGAATCTGTGGACGATCTTTCGCTCGCCTCTTTTTGTCGGGGCTAACTTGCCGGAGAGCGCAGCGTTGATCACTCCCCTGCTGACTAACAAGGAAGTGATCGCGGTTGATCAGCACTCCAGTGACAATCATCCGGTCGTCAAAACGCCAACGACGGTGGTGTGGCTGGCAAAGGCGGAGACGGGCGGCGGCCACTATCTCGCAGTCTTTAATATCAGCGAAACAGACCTGACGGTCTCCTATTCCTGGAAAGACATGGAATTGAAAGCTGGCAGTTATAAAATTCGTGATCTTTGGCAGCACAAAGACCTCGGGAGTGCGACTTCGCTGAGTGTGCCCTTGAAGCCGCATGCATCGGTAATGTACAAACTCACTGAATAGCCGAGAAGCAAAAAAAGCGGGCAGAACGAAGTTCTCGATCTGCCCGCTTTTTTTGAGGCATTGAACTCGCGATTACGGCTCCGACGTAAACGGAGAGGCCGGCAATCCGGCGGCGTTGAAGAGATTTGCATCGGGAACCGATGCCCACGCATAACGGACGTACACGGGATAGGCAATCCCGCTCTTTGAAACCACTAAGGTGTCGCCATCGATGCGGCCCGTGGCAGCAACGTATTTCTTGTCCGCGCCGGCGATCTCAAATCCCTTGAGTTCGCCGCCCTTGGCGACCATCCCTTTACTGTGATCGAACCACACTCGGATCCCGTCTGGGTCGGGCGTTGTCATGCGATAAAGTGGGCCCGAATACTCAATGGGTTCACCGTATGCCACGGCGCGCGCAGCCAGGGCCAGCCTGGAGCCCACATCCTGCTTGTTGGTTGGGTGAACGTCGTCGGGATTGCCGATATCGATGGTCACGGCCATTGCCGTGTTTTTAAGGACAAGCGTGCGACGTTGCGCCTCGCGCGCGCTCGGCCAATCTTCTCCGGGAGAGTTGAAGCTGGATAGCTGAACCAGCAGGAAGGGGAAATCTCCAACTCCCCAACTTACGCGCCAGTCGCGGATCATCGTGCGAAATAAGCTGGCGTAAATGTTGACGCGACCCGGACCTGAATTGGTCTCGCCCTGGTACCAGATCACTCCGCGAATCGGGAAATGCGTAAGAGGAGCAATCATCGCGTTCCAGAGCTCGCCGGGGGCATAGGAGCGGATGTCAGGATGCCAGCCAAACTTCGGCTCCGGCTTGCCT
This sequence comes from uncultured Acidobacteriaceae bacterium, assembly GCA_963816335.1. Lineage (GTDB taxonomy): Bacteria > Acidobacteriota > Terriglobia > Terriglobales > Acidobacteriaceae > JANXZS01. Next base: position 229,578 of record CAWFKA010000005.1, read on the forward strand.
GCGGCCTTGGCTTCCGCCTTCTGTCGATCTTCAAACTCAAGCTCGCGCACACGGTGCGATTGCGCGTCGGTCATGCCCGCCCACACCGCGAAGACCGGCATCAGTCCGGCGTCGGCGGAGATCGCACGTACGCTGGTCCAGGCCTCCGCGGGAGTGCCTCCCCAATCTGCTTCGATCAGGCCGATAGGAACTTTCTGATCATCCTGTACGTGCTTGGCGAACACAAATGCCACGGCTGAGAAGTCCACAATCGTTTCCGGTGTGCATGCTACCCACGGCTGTGCGGATACATCTTCGAGCGCATACTGCGATGTCTTCTTGTCGACATGAAAGAGCCGGATGTCAGGGCGATTCGCCGATCTTATTTCCTCGGCCGCGTGGTTGACCTTGCTGGTTGGAAACTCCATGTTGGATTGGCCGGAAGCTACCCAAATATCGCCCACGAGAATGTCAGAAAACGACAGCGAATTTGTGCCTTGAATTTGAAGTGTGAAAGGACCGCCTGCAGCACCGATTGGCAACGCTACTTCCCAAAGGCCATAGGGATCCGCAACCGTCTTTCGCGTTGCACCGCGAAAGGTGACGGAGACTGCCTCGCCCGCATCTGCGCTTCCACGCACAACCACTGGCTGATCCCGCTGAATGACCATGTGGTCCGCGAAAAAGGAAGGCACCTTTACTTCGGATAATGCCGGGATTGTTGAGATCGCACCGAGTAATCCCAGAAGAGAGAAAATCCTGCCACACTTACAAAGAACCATGAATGAGAGACCGTCCCTAGTTTGTTTATCAAGAGCCAGACTGCATCGCGTTGGAGAGACTTGCTGGATGCTACCCGGAAGACCCTCCATCATAGAGGAAGACTCGCGAAAATAGAGGACTTCGCTGCAAACTGAATTGGAAAATTGGGGAACACTCGACTATTTCGAAATATCTTTTGCCGCCGAAGAGGCGGAGGAGGAACGGATCGCTCTTCGCAGGCGGTCTTCGGCATCTGCGCTCCAGTAACCGCAGTCCAACTCGAAGAATACTGAGGTGTACGGAATCGCCAGTGTTGTTTTCAGGAGAAGGATGTTGAATTCTCTTCCGGCCTGGGACAGGCGGGCGATGATTTCTTCATGGTTTTGCACCCGTTGCGAGCAATTCTTGAGCAGCGGGTCGAGGCTATCCCTGTAGCGTGTAACGCCCTTTGCATCTGTTTCTGGAACTTCTGCTAATTCCGCGTCCAGATACGCGATTGCTCGAATGTGTGGAGATGCCTCTATGGCTCCTAGGACCACGCCGATTACTTCAAGAGCATCGGTGCGCGTGTCAATCATCTCAACGCCGGGGGAGGTTTGAAGCGGATAAGCGGAGTCGACTACGCCGACCCAATTCCGATGTCCGAACAGGCTAAGCCTCTCTCGAAGGGTCCCTATCCATTTATTCGGCGCAGGGTCTTGCTGATTCGCCATTTCGTTCGTTTTCCTGTCAAGCAAATCAGGCCACAATGGGCTATTCGACGCCGTGCTTCTCCAGAAAGTCGGAGATTGTGGAACTGAGCGCCTCGACCAGCGAATCGATCTCGCGTTGTGGTGGCCGCGTGGTCAACGCTGCTCCGTTCAATGCTGCTTTTACCATTCCAGCGACGGGCTCTTCTTCGTCCTCATCGTTCGCAAAGCGAGCATCCGGCAAGCCAAGAGTCTTCTTGATGGCAAGAAGGTCTGCAATCTTGTCTGGCGGAATTTCATTCAGGGGCGTCTTAAGCTGCGATGCGATCATGACCGTCTTGCAATACGTGTCAATGACCTCGGTGTACCACTCCGCATGCGTAACCGTGTCAGCCCAGCAGACGATCCCGTGATTGGCAAGCAGGATCGTGTTGTGGTGCTTGACGAAGGGCAGCACAGTCTTCGCAAAGGCAGTGGTGCCGGGGGTCTCATAGGGAGAAATAGCAACCGGCCCGATAAAAACTTCCTGCTCCGGAATCAGGTTTCCGGGTGGCACCACGCCGGCGACCGCGTGGGCAGTTGCATATGGCGGATGACAGTGAATGATGGCGGTGGCACGCGGCACTGCCTTGTAGATTTCGAGGTGCAGGCGTATTTCGCTGGTATGGGGCCGGTCGCCGCAAATGCGGTTGTTTTCCAGGTCGACAAGCGAGAGATCTTCTACCCGCAAATCTCCCTTGCTGCATAGAGTTGGCGACGAGATTACGTACTCGGCCGAGAGGCGGGCGGAAATATTGCCGCCATTGCCATCGACATACTGACGAGCCCAGAGCTTGCGCCCCGCGTCGATAATTTCGTGCTTGATCGCGAGTGCCTGGGGGGAATGAAACAGTTCCTTTGCCTCCTCGAGGCTTAGGCTTCCTGCATTGGCCTGCGGCAGACACTCCGTCACGGCGCGGAGCACTATACTGCGCACCTGCTCATTGCTGATACGGTTCATTCTGCCAGTCGCTCTCTCAGATACGAAACTATTTCCCATTATAATTGCATCACCCTTTGCGAGTACTACTTTCATCAGACCACATCACACGGAAAACCGCACCCTCAATTCCCGCAGCGATGAACTAGAATACCCATTTCTGTCATCATAGCCGCCTTTGCTTCGAGGGCCTTATCCGCCAATTCCGCAGTCGGTGCATAGGCGACATTCAGGTGATTTGCCCGATGTCGCGCCATGAACTGATCGCGTGTAATGCCGTGCAGAAGGGCATTCATGATCGGCCATTGGGTGGTGGCTTCACTCCAGCGCCGCTGAGTCTCGGCAGGCGGCAGATCGATCGCCGTTGCCCGTCCGATGTCCGCATGTAGTTGATCCCCTTCGACAAAGACCCTGCTCCAGACAACCGCTCCGGGTTTCGAAACACCCTTCAAGGTGCCTCCTCCAAGCCGGAAATACATAGCTGGTTGGCGCTCGCTGATGGCTTTGGCATATCCACCCTGCAGATGCGAAGCCGGGACGGCTCCTGAGATCTGGAAAAGCCAGACAAATTCATCCACAGCCTGCCCATCCGTCGTTAATCCTTTGTAATCTTCACCCCAGCGGACATCGTGCAGGGTGGTCGCCGGGTCGAGATGCATCGCCGTCCACACACGATTGGTGACGACGGCGTCCAAACCGGCACATTCATCCACCTCATTGAAATGCGGGAGTGGCGCCCCGGCATACAATTCCTTACCGTTTCGGTCCAAAACCGGGGGCCGGTCAGCATTATTCAGCAGTGCTTCCACCAGGTCGGATGCAGGAGCTATGTCCTTTAGTCCCTGTTGGTACTGAATGCCGATCGCGTTGCAGCCGAAATCGTTCGCGATTCGCACGGCAGCGATGTACATCTTGCATTGATCCAGAATCTGGCCGTCCGTCAGATCTGTCTCAGGGTTCGGGCCGGTGACAAACGTAACGCCTTTCTTGTCCATCCAGTCGCGGACAGCCTGGGCCTCTGAATCGGGTATCTCCCGCATTGCGGCGACCAGAGCCGACTGGCTGAGACGTTCTTTATAGATTCCCGAGCGGTTCAGCAGGTGATCCTCGATGATGGCGTTATACATGCCCATGCAGCCTTCATCGAATACCCCGAGAATCGCTTTGCGCTTCTTGAGATCCCGCGCCAGCGCCTGTCCCAGTTCCCTCTCCGCCTGTCCTATAGCTGCCAGGTTAAACGCGCGAACGTGTGTCTGATCGTGCGTGATTCGCTGGTTTCGCAGCCATTCTCTTATGCCGTTGCGGAAGAAATCGTCTTTGAAGTCCTTGCTCCAGATGGTGCTGAATTCGACTCCCGCCTTGTTCAGGCAGGCGTTCAAGTTGAGCATTCCCACCAGACCCGGCCATTGGCCCGACCAATTGGCGATCGTCAGAATCGGGCCGCGATGGCTTTCCAGTCCTGAAAGAACATTGTGGCTGTACTGCCAAACTGCCTCCACAACGATGATGGGCGCATCCGGGTCCAGCGTCATAAAGACGTCCATGCCCATACGCTGGTTGTAGACAAATCCATGCCCGAGTTCTGCATTAAAGGGATTGGCGCGGCGAATCTTGATGCCTTCTGCCGCAAATGCTTCTGTCACCTGGCGCTCAACTTCAGCCTGGGCGGCCCAGCAGACCTGGTTGGCGGACTGGCGAAGATCACCGCTGGAGATCAGGTAAACTTCATCGGCGGCAAGGGACTGGGGGCTTTCAAGGACCGGAACTGCATAAGAGGACATGGTAGAAATCTCCTGGCTGACAACCTAAGTAAATCGATAATTTCGGCGCCTTGAATTCTAGACCACTCGAGGTGTTCCAAGCTCCCGAAATCGAGCAATCGCACTAATCCATGGCTGAAAATCGCCTGGTGAGTAGCGTTCGCATGTCACCGATCTACCAATGGCCTCCCGACCCGATTTCACATCCTTGATCAGCCCGGTGGCAACTGCCTGCATCATCACGTTGCCGAGGGCCGAAGCCTCGACGGGTCCAGCAATCACGGTGCACTCGCAGGCATCCGCGGTCCACTGGCAAAGAAGCCGATTCTGGCTTCCACCACCAACCACGCGGATGGTATCGAGGTGGCTTCCGGTTATGCTCCGAAGCTGGTCCAGCACTATGCGGTACTTCACGCAAAGGCTTTCCAGGCAGCTGCGCGCCAATTGCCCCACAGACTGGGCGACGGGCTGAGAAGTTGCGCGGCAGTAGTCGTGGATCGCTTCCACCATGTTCAGTGGAGCACGGAAGGCGGGATCGTCCGGGTCGATCAAGGATTGCAGAGGCTCAGCTGCTTCAGCAAGCCGCATAATCTCGCTCCACTCCAGATGGTGGCCTTCCCTGCTCCATTGGCGATGGCACTCCTGAAGAAGCCACAGACCCGTAACATTTTTGAGGAGGCGAATGGTACCGGCGACGCCGCCTTCGTTGGTGTAGTTCAGCTCGAACGCCTCGTTGGAAGTCACCGGGCTGTCGACCTCCACCCCCATAAGGCTCCATGTCCCGCTGCTTAAGAAGACACTCTCGCTGTCGAGATTTGGGATTCCAGCCACAGCACTGCCCGTATCATGTGTCGCTCCGGCGATTACCGGAAAAGTTGATGCAAATCCGGCAGCCCGGCAAACATCAGGCCGAACCTGCCCAAGAACAGTTCCAGGTTTCACAATCCGCGGAAGTATGCTGGTCGGGATTTTGAGACGATCGAGCAGCGCGTGCGCCCAATCTCCAGCCTCGGATGAATACATTTGAGATGTCGTCGCGTTGGTATATTCGACTGCGATTTCTCCGCTCAAGAAATAATGAAAGAGATCCGGGATCATCAGCAGCGTACTGGCCGAGGCGAGTTGCGGGCTGTTTGAGCGGACCATGCTGAAAAGTTGAAAGATCGTGTTGAAGTGGAGCGTCTGAATAGCGGTCTGCTGGTAGATCTCATGTGCGGAGACGGTTTGCATCACTAATTCCGCTATGCCGTCTGTCCGCGAGTCGCGGTAATGAAACGGATTTCCGATGAGAGAGCCGCTACTGTCGAGCAATCCGAAATCCACGCCCCATGAATCTACGCTGATGCCCGAGGGCAGTTCGTCATGATTTGCGCGGTACTTGGCTAGCGCATCGCAAATTTCCGACCACAGGCGCAGCACATCCCAATGCATGTGGCCAAGGAGCGAGACACCGCCATTTGAGAAGCGGTGTAGTTCCTCTAGAGAAAACCTGTTCCCGTCCCAGCGTCCAACTACCATGCGTCCACTGGAGGCACCCAGATCAACGGCGAGAAAATTGGCGGCGGTACTCATCGTTCGCACCACGGAAGTGCGCGGTAAGGTGATTCGATGGACGGCATTTTCATAGGAGCCCGACCTCTCGCCAATGGTAAGCGAAATCGCCCTATCGTGGAGAGCCGGCGCGAATACTTTTCCGGAGTTGATGGACATCACAACCATTTGCCGCAGCGGAACATCTGCCGGAAACGAACGGCCATAGCTCTACCATGCAGTTCTATGGCAGACTTGCAGGTAGTGAGGCCCTCGAAATGAAGTCGCTCCTGCTCTCCGCTTACAAACAATTGGAAATCACCGATGGCCCCCAGCCCTCGCCAGATGCAGGCGAAGTTCTGGTACGGGTAGCCGCTTGCGGCATCTGCGGCAGCGACGTTCACGGCTACGACGGTTCGTCCGGCAGGCGAATACCGCCCATCGTAATGGGACATGAGGCAGCGGGAACAATTGCCGCCATCGGCGACGGCGTTCACGAATACGCCGTCGGCGACAGGGTGACGTTTGACTCGACCATTTACTGCGGAAAATGTCCTTACTGTCTGCGGGGCCAGGCGAACCTTTGCGATAATCGACAGGTTCTCGGCGTTTCAACTGAGGAATATCGGCGAGCCGGTGCATTTGCGGAATTCGTGCTCGTTCCTGAGCGCATCTTGTATCGGCTTCCCGACAGCCTGTCGTTTACTGAGGCATCGATGCTTGAGGCGGTCGCGGTTGCCCTCCACGGAGCGGCCCTTTCCCATACTGAATCGCAAGACACAGCCTTGGTGATCGGAGCCGGCATGATTGGCGCTCTGACACTACAAGCGATGCGGGCAGAGGGCTTCAAGAAGATTTTCGTTGCGGATGTTGATCCTACGCGATTGAAGCTCGCGGAAGAGCTGGGAGCCGACGTAACCATTCCCCTTTCCGGGAACGAACTGGTGGCCGAGGTCCTGCGTCTTACCAATAGACAAGGCGTGGATGCCGCAGTAGAAGCTGTGGGCCGGGACGTGACCATTCGGGCGGCGATTGGCAGCGTGCGAAAAGGAGGCACAGTCACCTTGGTAGGAAACATTACTCCCGAGGTAACGATCCCTTTACAGGCAGTGGTTTCGCGCCAGATCCGGCTGCAGGGCTCGGCAGCCTCGGCCGGGGAATACCCTCGGGCGATCGAACTCTTGACCAGCGGCGCCATCCGCGTCAAGCCGTTGATTACTGCGGTGGCTCCTCTCGAGGATGGGCCGCGCTGGTTTGAGCGTTTGTATGCGCACGAACCGAACCTGATGAAAGTTGTACTTACGCCCTGATTGTCGCAGAGGATAGTATGGCATTCGATATCACGGAAAGAGGGTCCAGGCCCATGTATCAGACTTGTCGTTTTGCGAAGTTTTCCTTCAGCACTATGCTTTGGATTGCCGCCGTTCTTCTGCTGGCTGGAGCAACCACTCACGCAGTAGCCGCTCCTTCGCGAGACGGTCTGCAGGTCTATTTCATTGATGTTGAGGGTGGCCAGGCGACACTGTTTGTAACCCCTGCCGGCGAATCGCTGCTGATCGATACCGGATGGCCCGGCAACAATGGTCGCGACGCAGACCGCATCGTCAAGGCGGCGAAGTTGGCTGGTCTGGTCAAGCTGGATTACGTGCTGATTACCCACTACCACGACGATCACGTGGGTGGAGTGCCGCAACTTGTCGCCAAGTTTCCGGTGATGACATTTATCGATCATGGTCCGAACCGCGAAACCGGCGATGCAAACGTCGTCCATAACTTTGACGAGTACCAGAAAGTTCTTACCGGGCAGGTGAAGCGGCTAACTCTCAAGCCGGGCGACAAGCTCCCCTTGAAGGGCATAGACGCAACCGTAATCAGCGCAGACGGAGCACTCATAGACAAGCCCGTGAATGGCGGCGGCGCCGCGAACGAAGAGTGCGCCACCACATCGAAGTATGCAGCAGATACGACCGAAAATTCACGATCGGTGGGTGTGCTATTCACCTTCGGCAAACTGACTTTGCTGGACCTCGGAGATCTCACGTCGGACAAGGAACAGGAACTGATGTGTCCCATCAACAAGCTGGGCAAGGTGGACGTGTACATCGTGTCGCACCACGGCTGGTACCAGAGCAGCAGTCCGCTGCTGGTGGATGCGATCGCACCACGAGTGGCAATCATGGACAACGGCGAGAAGAAGGGCGGCTCGCCCATTGTGATTGATACGATCCAGGCGACGCCGGGCTTGGAGCACCTCTGGCAGCTGCACTACTCCGACGAAGGTGGCAGCGCGCACAACACCATGCCGCCATACATCGCGAATCTTCCAGGTCCGGACGCTGGAAACTACTTGAAGCTGACGGGAAGCCAGGACGGCAGCATGGATGTATTCAATTCGCGGACACAGGCAACACGTCACTACGGGCCCGGGAAATAATCTTTCTACTCGGACATCGGAATCGGTTCCGGGATCGGCTCGATGCGACCCAGCAGGAAGACGTATCCCATTACGCCAATCAGCAGGAAGACTGCCGCTGCTCCAAACGCTCCATAGAACGAGTGCGTGATCGAAGCGATATATCCGGTAAGGATGGGGGCGGAGATCGCCGAGAACTGAGAAAAGAAGTTCATGATGCCCCCGACTCGTCCCACACTCTCTCGCGGTGCGATGAGCGTCGGAATGGACCACCCGACTGGCGCTGCTGCGGATAATCCTCCAATCGAAACGCTGATCCAGAAGATTGCGACGGCTGGCGTGCGGGCGCTGGCTGCGCCAAAGATGCCCATGCCCAGAGCTGTCCCTGTCACCAGGACGATCTGTCGCACACGCGAGGCGTTGCGGCCACTGCGTACAAGCCAATCCACCAGCAGACCACCGATGAACAGATCGGTAACCGTAGCGACCAGCCAGGGAACGCTGGAGTAGACCACCGAGTGAAGCAGATCGATATGCAGAGCCGACGAAAGGTAGCTCGGCAGCCATGTGAGCAGCAGGTAAAAAGTGTAGTTATAGGACGCGAACCCGAGAGCCAGGCCAATCATCTTGCGTTGTTGCAAAAGGTACCAAAGGGAGGCCCCTTTCTCCCGGATCGCGAAAGCGACTTCCGGCTGGGCACCGCCTTCAGCTATCAGGCGCCGCTCGGCGTCGGTGAGCTCTTCGTCTTCACTGGGATTGCGATAGATCCAGTAGAAAAGCAGGAAATACCCAAAGCTCACAAGGCCGGTGAATGCGAAACTTTTTCGCCAGCCAAAGTGCAGAAGCAGCACTCCGATGATGGGAACACCGAGAGCCGGGGCAAGCTTGGCGGCAGCGTCGAAGATGGAAGTTGCGAAGCTCCGCTCCTCCTTCGGAAACCAGTAGCCCGTCGCCTTCGCGTTGGCGGGAAATGTGGGAGCTTCTCCAATCCCTAGAAGAAGGCGGGCTGAAAACAGACTCACCACTCCGGTCGAGAGGGCCGCCGCAAACGAGGCGACACTCCACAGAAAGGTGCTGCAACGGCCAACTATCTTTACGCCGAACCGATCCAGAATCACACCCACCGGCAACTGGAGCATGGCGTAGGTAAGGCTATAGGCGCTGAGCAGGTAACCGAACGTAATGGTGGAGATGCCGAACTCGTCGTGCAACGCGCCTTGCGAAACAGAGAGGTTCACGCGGTCGACGTAGTTCACCAGCACTCCCAAACCCAACAGGAACGCGATGCGCCAGCGCCGGCGAGGAACGTGCTGCTCAATTGTGGATGCTTCAGCGGGTGTCGGCACGATGTCCGATTGATTGTATTGTTTGAAGTCGAGCTTGGCGAGTTGCCTGGAAGATGCGCGCCAAAAATGTGTTGGCGCGCATCCCTCGGCGTTACTTTCCAGCGTTCCCTGGGCCGCCCACCGGATAGAGCTTCGGCACGCGCAGGTCTACCGGTGGTAGATCAGGAAATTTAGCGTGCGGCTCGGTCTGGTACCAGTATGCAACCGAAGAAAAATTGTCAGAGCGGTGGTTGGCGTGTCCATGTTCGATGCCAGCTATGAGAGACGTGGTGAACGGAATCGGCGAGTCAAGGTGGAAGCGATAGACAGATGTACGCCCCCCTGCGCGGTCTACTCCCTTAACCGGAGCACCGTACAGCTGATAGGCGAACGGATGCTCCCCATAACCCCACGCGCCAAGAAAATAGTCCTCAGACCCGGTCCCGTTGATGGAAGGCGACTTCTCTCCATCGATAAAGAACATGTCGTCCCCCTCGCCGAACCAGTCGTCCTGGTTTTGAAGGATAGACATGGTAACCCCTATAAAGTGTCCTTTCCCCTTCGCCTCGACCCAGGTGTAATTGTCTTCGCCGTTCAGATTCGGCTTGTTATTGACCGTGGGGTCACCATTACTCTTCCAATTACTCGTCCAACCCTTTGCCGGAGTCGCCTGTCGGTACTGGGCATGGAAATACATCGTGTCCTGCGGCAGAGGCTGGTTGCAGCGCTGGTAGTCAATGTTGAAATAGAAGGCGTCGACCTTCTGTGTGCCTTCATTCGTGACAGTGATGCGGGCATGTTTCTGGAACGGCATTGGGAAGAACGCGTTCAACGCCTTGTCCGATGCCACTTGCAGCGGCAGGGACTGGTAGAGCATGTAGTCTCCAAGGCCCAGTCCGAAAAAGTCACCGATCGGTGTTTCGACACTCGGAGTAGCTTCGCCATCCCAATAAGCTCGAAGCACCAGTTTCTTGAGATGATAAGTCTCATTCGATGCGATAGTGATCCAGATATGCGTGAGAACTCCCGGGCCTGCATCATCCATCAGCGTTAGCGTGTCGCCCGCGGCGATCGGCCTTGCATCCGCGTTACCTCCAGAACGGTCGTAGCTGGAGAGACGCTTCTGTACATAGTCGTGAGGCTTTGTGAGCCCGGCAAGCATACCCTCCGCAGCGCCTGAGCACTGGGCAATGCAAGGAATAGAACCCGCGAGCACGACCGCAACCGTACACGACAAAACACGATTCATACAGTCTCCGATGCAATTCGATTTATGAGAGTACGCGCGATTGAAATTGTTTAGGATTTGCCAAGCTTGGGCTTTTCCCCCGCGGCGGAAATTATGGCCTTGGCTTCGTTCGCAAACTTCCCGTTTGGATCGAGCGTTACATACTTTTGATAAGCCTCGAGACAACCCGGCGGCAAGATCAGTTTCTGTGTCTTCGGGTCCATCGTTGCCTGGGCAACTAGCGCCTGACCCTTCAGATAATAGGGGGTGGCGCGAGTCGCATCCGCGGCAATCGCTTTGTTTGCTGCTGCAAGCTGCGCCGCATTGTTGCCGGTCTGTGAAAAGAATACTGCCTCGTTTCCGTAATAGAATCCAGCCTGCGCCGGATAGAGTTTCGCGGCAGTATCGTATGCGGCCTGCGCGTCCTCTACCTTTCCGGTTCGAATGTAGACTTCGCCCAGCGAGGCATAACTTACCGCCTGCACATCCGGAGTCAGCTTCTTTTCCGTGATAACCGTATGTTCCGCCGTATTACGGGAAGCATGCGTTCGGCCCTCTTCGGCGTAATAGTCTTCCCGACGGGCAGCATTTCGCGAAACGGGATCGACGGCGAGCGCCTTCTGGAACGAGAGTTCCGCCTCGGGATACTTCTTAAGTCCAAGCTGAGCCAATCCCAACTCTACCCACAGAAGTACCGCATCAGGGTAGGCCCTCGTATCATTCAACATTAGTGATTCGGCTTCCGCAAACTTTTCCGCCTTGTTGTTTGCGCGAGCGGCAGTGAGATCGGCGTTCAGCCCCTTGGATGTCTGACCCTGCAGCATTGAACCAACGTTCTTCTCCTTGAACTCTTCCAGCTGCTTGCGCTGCTCGGCAGACATGGTGTCGATGTATTCCTTTCGCGACATATCGATGTTCTGCGAAGTGTCTTCGCCGGCAACAACCTTTACGTTCTTAATCAGATCAACGTATTTATCAGATACAGAATTTGTGGCGCGATAGACCAGGGAGTACGTGCCAGGCTCAATTCCGCCGCCAGAAAATTCGCCCTTCGCATTCACAGGAAATGTATACCGCGAGTTGTATCCGCCATCGACGGATAGCGCGACGGTGCCCGATGTCTTCGGCATAGTAGCTGGATCTAGCACGCGGCCATGAATCTTGCCGGACGATGATTGGCCGAACACGGGCAGTGCGATCACAAAAAACAAAGCTGCAAATAGAACGATACGACGGCTCATTTGTTCTCCACCTGACTGGACTTCTTCTCATTGCGACAACATTCGCGTCCGCTCAACTCCACGTCAGGGTCAACACGGAGTCTTTGGGCACCGCGATGCTCGCGGCCTTTGAACCTACGCGCAGGCTTGTGCTGCGATCTTCTCCCGTGTTGGCAAGCACTACAACGATGCTTCCGTCAGCTTGCTTCACTGCGACGTGGGACAGGCCAGTGGCGTCGCAGTGGCTGGCAATGCGAACGGCTCCCCGTCGAATGTGATGTGAAAAATGCTTCAGGGCCCAGTATTGACCACTCTGCGAAATGCTTCCGTCCGCGTGGTAGGTAACCAGACCTCCACACGGGAAGGGTCCGATATTCGGCTTCCCGTGTTCATCAAGCACAAGGTTCCATCCAATTACGCAGCGACACCAGTTCTGCAGAATGTCTGCTATTGTCGACGCCCACTTCGTCCAATCCGTCGCGTAGTGAGGATCGGAAATGTCCGGTCCACCCTCTGTCCAATAAAACGGAAGCTCCGGCGCACTTTCGTGCATGCGGCTCATCATGTCTGGAGTGCCAACATATCCATGCCAGGCTACACCGTCGACGTATTTGCGGAGCTCAGCATCCTGCAACTGCCACTTCACTCGCTTCCAAAGATCGTAGTTGTGATCGAGCAGCCATATCTGCGTGTCAAGATTCTGCTTCTTAAGGAGGGGGCCTAGATGGTCACGGACGAAATCCTGCTCCATTTCAGGAGTCCAATAGCAGGCGGGCATGCGTCCCTCCTGATCTGTCTCTGATTCGTTTTGCGAGGTCAGTGCGTGAATCTTCACGCCCGCCTTGGCATAATCCTGCACGAACCGCACAAGATACCGCGAATAGGGATCAAGATACTTCGCACTCATCCACCCGCCCAGCATGGAGCCGTATGTCTTCATCCATCCTGGAGGACTCCACGGGCTGGCAAGCAGAAAGAGATCGCGGTTTATTTTGCCCGCATCGCGTAATGTGGGAAGAATGTAAGCCTCGTCATGCGCGATGCTGAAGTGTTCGAGCGCCACATCTCCAGGGACGTCGTCGTAGCTATACACATCGCGCGAGTAGTCGCTCGCACCTATGCAGCATCTGCCAACAGTGAGATTCATCTCGGAAGGGGAAAAGAGATCGTTCATCAGACTTTGACGGGTCTGCGGCGCCATGGTGCTGAAGAGAAAACACGAAGCGTCCGTGAAGGCCGCGCCAAATCCAAGCAGCGGTTGATAGCGCACGCCTTCATCTATAACTAGTTTCTCTTTTTCGCCGTTCTCGCTAGCAGTATTCCAGCTAACTAATGGGAGAGATTCATGGCGGCGTTTCGCATCCGTCACGTAGGCGTGAACTCCTGCTGACTGTGCGAAACCTGTGAACCGATTAGACACGGCAACGGCAGCGGCAGAGGTACATGCAGTTTTAAGAAACGATCTCCGGTCGAACACAGGCCCACGCTCCATAAGCACTCAAATTAGAAAATTGAGGACAGACATTTATAGTCCTAATTTCGATTGATTTGAATCTTCGCGCGAGGATCCCCTTCTCAGCCTCGGCTGACGCAGAGAGCGCGATTTTTTAGGGAATCCTGGCATCCCCTGTCGGCAACTCCCCACGCAGAGGAAAGAAGAAGCGGCGGAGCAGGTCGCCGCATAACACCACGGCCACGCCGAGGAGCGCGGGGATGGGGTCGTGAAGGAGAATCAACATGCCGATCGTGATGCACCCCGCAAAAAAGACGATTGGCGCGGCCGGGTACCACCAGCGGGCCACCGGCATCTTCATCCGGAAGAGGGTAGTAACAGACAACGCGAGAAACAGAACGGCGGAAAAAATGATGTAGGAAAGAATACGGTCGAAGGCTCCAAGAGTCAGAATGACGAGCGCCAGTCCCGTCTGCAAGAGTATCGCGTACACAGGAGTTTCATAGCGGGGATGCAAACGCGCGAATGCCGGGAACAGTACTCCATCCCGAGCCATCGCGTAATAGACCCGCGGGCATGCCATGGTCAATGCTGACAAGCCTCCGAGCACCGACAGCAGAACGCAAGCCGACAGCACTTTGCCGCCGATCGATCCGAACAGCACAGTTCCGAATTGCGAAACGAAGGCCGTGTTCGAAACGATTCGCTCAAGTGGAACGGCATACAGAAAGCAAAGCTAAGGAAGACGTAGACAGCCGTAACCAGAGAGACTCCTCCGAGAAAAGCCCGCGGCAGATTCTTTTCAGGATCGCGGATTTCGCCGGCAAGTTTCCCCGCCTCCCACCATCCTCCAAAACTAAAAAACGCATTGACGGCGGCACTGGCGATCGCCGGAAACAGCGCCTCCGAACCTGGGCGACGGGTGGCGAGCGGCAACAAATTTTGCATGCTGCCCTTGCCGGAGATGAAAGTCCACGCGATCAGCCCGAAGAGCACGGCAAGCTTCATGAGGTTGGCGGTGGTCATGACGCTCCCACTGAGCCGGGTGCCGAAGAAGTTGATGGCAGCAAGCGTGATGAGGATTGCGGCGGGGACAAGGCTTGCAGCGAGCGGCGAAAGCGGAACGAGCGCGGCGATATAAGCGGTCGCTCCCACTGCCAAAGCTGCTGCAAGGCCGGGATCCATCACAGCAGCACTCATCCATCCGTACAAGAATCCGACGCGCTCGCCGTACCCCTGCCGCAGGTAAACGTAAGCTCCTCCTGCCTCAGGAAAGCGCACCGCAAGCTCGGAGTAGCAGAGCGCTCCGCAGATTGCCATGAGAGCCATGGCGCACCAGACTGCACCCAGCAGCAAGGGCGATCCCAATGACTTTGCCATGGCCGCGGGTGTAAGAAAAATTCCGAGGGCTATGGATTCGCCGGTTACCACCGCAATTGCTGCCCACAGGCCTAGCTGCCTCTTTTCGTTCGCCACTCGGCTGATCGTAACGTGCCGTCTGTAGTCGCGCATCCACCAAATGGATGAGCCGCGACGATCTCCAGTACCTGCAGAGGGTCATTCGTCCGATGGAGATGGATGTCCATCGATATGTCCACGACAGTAGCGCCGTCACGTACTAGAGTGCAGAAACGCAAAGCTGTGCTTTCAGCAGTCACGAGCAGACAAGATTTTCCCCATGTAGTCACTTTCTTGAGGCCGTAGGAGGTTACTCCCTTGTTTCCAATGAAGTCGATCGGAATCCCCATCCTTCTCTTCTCCATTGTCACAATCTTTGCAGTCCAGACTCTCCCCGCGCAGCAATCCGGAGCCGCAACCATTAATGGAACCGTCATTGATCCCTCCGGACGGCCGGTGACAGGGTGCATGCTTACCCTCACCAACCTCGCCCAAGGAACGGTGCGCACATACACCACGACAAACGATGGCAATTATTCTTTCACCGATATTGGCGCGACAAAATACGAACTATCAACGAAGGAGACAGCGGGATTCTCCTCATACAAACAGGAAATAAGCATCGCGGTGGGGCAGGTGCTGCGACTGCCTATTCAGCTGAAGGTAAGCGCCAGCCAATCTCAAATTGAAGTGGTTTCCAATCCGCAAGTGGAAATCAATACGAGCACTTCCGTTGTTGGTGGTGTAATTGGTGCGAGCCAGATTAGCAGCCTCCCACTGAATGGCCGAAATTATCTGGAGCTTTCCCTGCTTGTGCCAGGAAACTCACCCGCACCGAACTTCGATCCCACAAAACAGGACACCGTGCTGATATCCAGTGCCGGCCAGTTTGGTCGCGGCGCAAATGTGACCGTCGATGGAGCAGACAACAACGACGATGCCGTGGGTGGATCACTGGTAAATATTCCTGAGGACGCTGTTCAGGAATTCGAAATTGCCACCAATCGCTTTTCAGCGACTACCGGTCGCAGCGGCTCCTCGGTGACAAACGTGATCACGAAGCAAGGCACAAACAATGTTCACGGATCGGTCGCATTCTTCGAACGTGACAACGTGCTGCAGGGATTACCGGCTACGTTCAATCGCGAACTGGGCGAGACTCCGACATTCCATCGGCAACAATATGCAGGGAACGTGGGCGGACCCTTCCGCAAGGACAAGGCGTGGTGGTTCGTCGCAATGGAAGACCGGCAGCAACTTGGCGCCGATCTCGTGGGCGTTCGCAACACCGCCACTCGCACCATCGACAACGCGTTCTCATCCGCGCCTCTGCATGATTATCTTTTGACCGGCCGAGTGGATTGGCAGATGACCGAGAAGGATCGCGTGGGTGTTCGCGAATCGCTCCAGCTTTTTGACGACGCTGGCGCAAGCCAGCTTGATCGAGCAATCGGGACAGCGGATTATCGGCAGACGGTGAACAACCATTTCAATTCGCTGGTTGCAGACTGGGTTCACATCTTTACTCCAACACTGATTAATCGCCTGAGTTTTGCTGACAATAATTTCTCGAACGCCACCATACCCACGTCCCTGACACCACAGATCAGCTTCCCCAGTATTGACGACGGCGCCACGTATCGAAATCCTCAGAAGACGACACAGTTCAGGTTGCAGTACGACGACACAGTTTCGTGGACCAAGGGTCGCCACTCGATGAGCTTCGGTGGCGAACTGCAAAGCATTAATGCCGAGTTTTATCTTGGAGTCTTCCAGCAAGGAAATATTCAGGCAGTCGAGGACTTCCCTGACTTCGATCGCAACGGCGATGGCAAGGTGGACGACAACGACATCCTCTTCGCCGTGGCTCTTCGCAGCACAAATCCGAGCAGCGCTCTTGTGCTTCCAAATTGCGATAACTACCATCTGGCCTTCTTCGGCCAGGACGATTGGAAAGTGCTGCCGAATCTGACAATTAATGCGGGCTTGCGTTGGGAGATGGACACCAATCTGAATAACTTGAGTTGGTATCCACAACGCAATCCTATCGTGGATTCGTTCTATACCGGCACCCGTGGACGCCAGTAATTGGACTTCGCACCCCGCGTCGGTTTTAACTTAGGCCGGTATCCACGATCCAGCATTCACGGCGGATACGGCATCTACTACGACCGTATCACCCTGGAAATTATGTCGCTGGAACGCGGCCTGGATGGCACGGCACTCGCGTTCAATGTTACCGCGGGCAATGTTATCAGCGATCCCGATGGACCGGTGTATCTTAACCCTGATGGCACATTCAAGCCAGGCGCACCGGAACTTGTGTCGAGTCCGTTCAGCGGATTTCTGTTCGCCGGTGCCGGTGCGACGGGCATCGACATCATCGACAATCGTCTACGGAATCCGATGGTGCAGCAGTTCAACGTTGGAATTGAACAGAGCCTCGGCACTAATTTCATGTTCAAGCTCGACGGCGTTCACAACCTTGGCACGCGTTTTATCATCGGTCGTCCGGATGGCTCGATTCCCTACAATCCGGATACTGGCGGGCCCGACACCGTCACGGACCTGGAATCCAGCGTGAACACAAAATACGATGCTTTGTGGGCTACACTGCGTAAGCAGTTTATCAAGCGTGGTCAGTTCGATGTCGCCTACACATTCGCGAAAGCTTACAACTACGCCAACGATGATCAGATTCCGTTCGAGTATGCGCCCATCGACCCGAACGATCTTCACCGGGAATATGGGCCGCCGCCAAACGATCAGCGAAATCGCATCGTTTTGTCCGGCGTAGCGAACTTGCCGTGGCAATTGGTCTTCTCACCGATCTGGACGATGGCTACTGGTGTGCCGATGGACATTCTGCTCCCCGATGCGAGTGAGCGCGTGCCCACCATCCAGCGAAACGCCGGCGGACGTCAGTTTCACAACGCAGCACAACTCAATACCTTCATCTCGCAGACGAATGCGGCAGGCGGTGTTGAGACACCGAATGGAACGGTTATGCTTCCCTTCGTCGACAACAACGCACGCTTCAACGACTCCTTCAACTCACTTGATTTTCGCTTGAGCCGCAATTTCAAGATTACCGAGCGCTTCAACATTACGGCGATTGGCGAGGCGTTCAACATCTTCAACATGACCAACATTCTCGGTAACAGCAACCTCAATTACTCGGGATTCAACAACACGCTGTCGCCTGACACGGACAATCCACTTTACTCCTCTACTTTTGGCAAGCCTGTAACGACGGCGGGCGGAGTGTTCGGATCGGGCGGCCCACGAGCCTTTCAGCTTGCTGCACGGTTCAACTTCTAACTGGAAGTTAAAATCACTAGCAAAAAAGGCCATCCTGAGAATTCAGGATGGCCTTTTCACTCCGCGCAATTACTCTGACCAACATTACTCCGACAACTTCAATTCTTGCTGGATAGTTAGTGGAAGATCGACGGTCACGGCATCTGTTCCCGGCTGGCCTCCGCCAACATGCAACATATAGCTACCAGCCGCTACCAGGCGATCTCCATCAGGATTTACTTCGCTCAAGTCGCGCGGCGTCAGATCCAAATGAACATGCTGGACCTGACCCGCGGAAACATGAACGCGTTTAAATCCCTTGAGCGCGCGCAGAGGTGCACCCGGAGTCTTTGGGAAGCTCAAGTACACCTGGACTACTTCGTCCCCATCCCGAGGACTCGTGTTCTTCACGTCTACATCTATGCGGAGTGAATCTCCTGCATTGATAGTGGAAGCAGATAATCTCGGATTTTCGTAAGTGAACTTTGAGTAGCTGAGGCCATATCCGAACGGATAGAGCGGTTTGCCTTCATAGTAGCGATAGGTCCGATTCTTCATCGAGTAGTCTTCGAAGATCGGAAGCTGATCCACACCGGTATAGAAAGTTAGCGGCAGACGGCCCGCAGGGTTATTCACTCCGGCTAGTGTCTCTGCGATTGCAGCCCCTCCCTCTTCGCCTGAGTACCATGCTTCAAGTATCGCGTTTGCATGTTCCTTGGCCCAGTTCACTGAGAGCGCACTACCGTTCATCAATACCACAACAAGTGGTTTGCCGGTGGCCTTGACAGCCTTCAATAAATCTTCTTCATCCTTTGGCAAGTCCAGGCTGGTACGATCACCGCCCTTGAATCCGGGCACTGACACATCCATTTCTTCGCCTTCCAATTGCGATGTAATTCCAACAACGGCAATGACGACGTCGGCCTGCTTGGCAGCAGTTATAGCAGCGCTTTGCGGATCTGCAAGCAAGGGAGCCATCACTAGTTTAGTCATAACTCCCATGCCAAGATTCTGCTCAATCTTTATTGCGTACTTGTGTCCTCTTTCAAATTGCATTTCGGTCGTCTTCGGCGAGGGAGCGTGCAAGCCGCTATCGTCAACAACCAGTTTTCCATCAATCCAGAGTTGGTCGGAAAGACCGTCGAGTCCGACAGTGTATTTCCCTGATTCCATCGGCGTTAAGTAGCCTGTCCAGCGGACGGAGTATTCGGCTACCCCTTCGGGCGCAGGAGCATGCGACGCCATATCGAAATTCACGGACGGGTCGATGCGCGTTAATATCGGCGAACCTTTGAATTCTTTGCCCTGGAAGTATTCGGCTTTGAGTCCGGGCTTACCATCACTCGTCGAGAGAAGGGCCGATTGGACTACCGCCGGCCCACGCAGGAAATTTGTCCCAGGTTCGAAAGTTATCTTGGCATTCGGAAATTGCTTCTTAATTCCGTCTAACGCCGTCGTGGAACGCGATGGTGTTCCATTGTAATTACCGGCTAATACCAGTGACTGGTCCGCCAAAGGTCCAACAATCAAAATCCTCTTCGTGCCCTCGCCAAGTGGAAGGATGCCATCGTTCTTCAAGAGAACCATTGTCTCGCGAGCAGCTTTAAGGGCAAGTTGGCGATGCGCATCGGAATCGTTCTCGCTGTAAGGGATCTGGGCATACTTCACCATGTCCGGGGGATCGAAAAGCCCTAGCTTGAAGCGTGCCGTGTAAAGTCGGCGTAAGGATACGTCCACCTCATGTTCGCTCAGCAGTCCCTGTTTGACGGCGTCAATATACTTAACATAGTCATTGTTGTTAGTTGCCTTCTGCGTGAAATCGGCGCACTCGTTATCGGTTCCAGCTCGTAGAGAAACAGCGGCTGCTTCCGCCTGACTGTTGGTATAGTGATGCCCCCGCTCGATATCTGCAACGGCATCACAGTCCGATACGACATAGCCCTGGAATCCCCATTTATCACGGAGTTGATCCTGGAGAAGAAATGTATTGGCACAACCCGGTACACCCTTCACCGCGTTATAGACGCACATCACCGATCCTGCTTGACCCTCAGTAACGGCAGCGCGGAACGCCGGGAGATAGGTGTCTTCCATATCGTGTTTCGAGACATCTACATCGATGAAGTGCCGTTGTGGTTCTGGACCGCTATGCACTGCGAAATGCTTCGGCGTTGCGATCACGCGATAATATTTCGGATCGTCGCCCTGCATCCCGGTTACGAATGCAACTCCCATTCGCCCCGTCAAATAGGGGTCTTCCCCATACGTTTCCTGGCCACGGCCCCAACGCGGATCGCGAAAGATATTAATGTTTGGCGACCAGAAGCTTAGTCCCTCAAAGATGTCTCTGCGGCCCTGGCGCACGGCTTCATGATGCTTGGCGCGACCCTCGGTGCTGATGACTGTCGCGACCTCATGCAGCAGGGGTGTATCCCATGTCGACCCCATAGCAATCGCTTGAGGAAAAACCGTCGCTACCCCCGCGAAACCCACTCCGTGAAGAGCTTCACTCCACCAGTCGTATGCCGGAACACCCAGGCGTGGAATCGCGCGAGACTGATTCACAAGCTGCGATGCCTTCTCCTCGAGAGTCATACGCGAGATGAGATCATTGACGCGTAATTCAGTAGGTAAGGTTGCATCCATGTATGGTGCATTCGTAACGCTTGCAGCCTGCTGCTGCGCGTTCGCGAAAGTGCTGCCATTAACTAAAATTCCGATTGCTAAAATCGAGATTGCGCCAATCCGAAAATGCCGCTCCGCTAACATGCCGTTCTCCTCATATTGAAAGCCAAAACATAATCTGACCGCCGCTAGAGTCCATCCATCCGCCGCGCACGAATCATACAGACGGCAAGCGTCTATGCACCAACAAAATCGCTTTATTTAGGTATTTTCGCGTAAATTGCTGTTCTGATAGCGATTAGATTTCAGGTGGATTATCAATAGTAGAAAATGATTTAGTAAAAGTCGTGAGACTCAATTTTTGCTTCAGTTACAGCCAACGGCAGTACCCGCTCTGCTCGGATGTGGACCACCGTATCCTCATTCTGAAGCTTACCTTCGATAAGCAGAAACTTCCCTCGAGAAACCAGGATCCTCTCCCGCTCGTAGAGGTCGGGATGGACGATGATGTTGGCAATGCCTGTTTCATCTTCCAGCGACAGGAACACAAATCCACTGGCAGTACCCGGCCTCTGTCGAGCAATTATGCACCCGGCGGCTCGCACGTAGAGTCCGTCTGGCATCTTGGCCAGTTCGCTGGCGGAGAGTATATTCTGCTGCTTCAAGCACGACCTCATGTAGGCAATTGGGTGAGGACCTGTTGTAAGCCCCGTTCCGGAATAGTCCGCGACAATCCTCTCTTCCGTTGACATCTTTTCTAAAGGCGATGAGGTGGGCTCCTGCGAAAGACTCGCAGACTTTTGTAGAAGTGGACCAACCGGACGACCTGACTGTTCTACCTGCCAGAGCGCGTCCCGACGATGTGCAACTCGATCCAGATTGTTGATTGCCCCAATGCGCGCGAGTTGAACCATGTCTTTCCGATTGAGTGATGGAACCCTCCGAGCAAGAGACTCTACATCTGTAAAGGGGCCATATAGATTGCGCGAGGCTACCAAAGCTTCGGCGGTATTACGATGAAATCCTTTGGCATACATAAGTCCGAGGCGAAGCGACAGAGTGCCATCTTCCGCATGTTCAACCTTGCATTGCCAGTCGGATTGTTGAACATCGATCGCCTTGATGCGCAGACCATGCCGCTGTGCGTCCTTTACCAATACAGCGGGCATGTAGAAGCCCATGGGCTGATTGTTCAGCATGGCACACGTGAAAGCCGCCAGGTAGTGCACTTTCAGGTATGCAGATGCATATGCGATGAGTGCGAAGCTGGCTGCATGCGACTCTGGAAATCCATACAGTGCAAACGAAGAGATACTTTGAACTATATTGTCCTGCGTCGCTACATCAATCTTGTTGGCCGTCATACCACTTCGTAACTTCCCTTCCAACTCTTGCATTCTCTGCATCGAGCGTCGCATACCTACAGCGCGCCGTAGTTCTTCTGCTTCCGATCCGCTGAAGTTCGCAACTGTCATCGCCATTCGTAATAGCTGTTCTTGAAAAAGTGGGACCCCGAGCGTGCGTTGAAGCACAGGCTCAAGTGAAGGATGCGCATACGTTACCTCTTCCTTTCCCTGTCGACGACGCATATAGGGATGCATCATTTTTCCAACAATGGGCCCGGGCCGGATGATCGCCACCTGAACTACCAGGTCATAAAATCTCGTCGGAGCATTCCTTGGCAACGAAGCCATCTGGGCGCGGCTCTCCACCTGGAACATTCCAACCGTGTCCGCTTTGCAGAGTGTGTCGTACACAGCAGGATCCTGCGGGAGTGCCGATAAGTCGACCTGCTTGTTGTAGTGTCGGAACCAACTCAAGGCAATCTTTTAGAACCGCCATCATGCCTAGGCCCAAAAGATCCACCTTGATAATTCCAAGATCAGCGCAATCCTCCTTGTCCCACTGGACTACATTTCTACCCGGCATGGATGCACGCTCAATCGGCACAACGTGATTCAACTGTCCCTGGCAGATAACCATGCCACCGGAGTGTTGACCGAGATGGCGTGGCAGATCCTGTATGCGCATGCAGAGTTCTAAATACTTTGATATTCGGCGATGATAAATATCGAAGCCAGCGTGTTGGAACTGGTGAGCCAGCGTGTCATTCGGTCCTTTCCATTCCCAGTTGCCAACCAGGCTCACCAGCCTGCCGAGCGTGTCCGGTTCAAAGCCGAGAGCCTTGCCAACCTCACGCGCCGCTGAGCGTCCGCGGTACGTAATGACATTCGCTGTCATAGCTGCGCCGAGTTCCCCGTAACGTTCATAGATGTATTGGATAGCCTGCTCTCTCTTATCCCCCGACGGAAGATCAAGATCTATATATCCAGGCC
>CAWFKA010000006.1:0-317938 GCA_963816335.1 uncultured Acidobacteriaceae bacterium
CCAGTTCCATCAGCTGGCGCGGGTCCAGGGTCGGCATCGACAACTGGATCACCGGCACATCGGCGTCCGGGAACATTTCCACCAGGGGCACGTACGCGCCGTGATCCAGGCCGCGGTCGGGGTACTCGTGCACCTGGCCGCCGAGTATCTTGCGTACCGACTCGGCCAGCGCGGGCGCGCCCGGCGCCGGGTAGGTGACCTCGTAGTAGTGCTTGGGAAAGCCCCAGAAGTCGTAGTACAGCGGGACCGTGCGGGTCGCGCTCACCGAGACTGGCGCGTTCTCCCAGTGCGCCGAGACCACCAGGATCGAATCCGGCCGCGGCAGAGCTTGTGCCCAGGCCGCCAGCTCCCCCGGCCAGATCGGGTCGTCGGCCAGCGGCGGCGCGCCGTGGCTCAGGTAAACCGCCGGCATCCGGGTAGCGCTCATGGGCTCATGCTAACGCCGGGGATTTCCGCCTGGCCTCCGGTCACCGCACCTGCACGCGCTCTATTCTGCCTGGGCCGGGTAAGACTGGACACGTGGATTCAGCGGAGGCACTGCGGCAGATAGCGTTCGAACTGGAGCGGAGCGGGGCGCCGACGTACCGTGTCCAGGCCTTCCGCCGGGCCGCCCGGGTGCTCGGCGACCTGCCCGCGGGCGAGCTCGAGCGCCGGATCGAGGCCGGCACGCTCCGGGCGCTGAAGGCCATCGGCGACACGACCGCTCAGGTGATCACCGAGGCCGCCCGCGGTGCACGGCCCGGGTACCTGGCCAGGCTGGTCAAGGACCGGCCGCCGCCGGAAAGGGACGCCCTGCGGGCGGCGCTGCGCGGCGACTGCCACACGCACTCGGACTGGTCCGACGGCGGCAGCCCGCCCGGGAGATGGCCGAGGCGGCTCGCGGGCTCGGGCACGAGTGGATCGCGCTGACCGACCACTCGCCCCGGCTGACCGTGGCCGGCGGCCTGTCCGCCGAGCGGCTGCGGGCCCAGCTCAAGCTGGTCGGGCAGCTGAACGAGGAACTGGCGCCGTTCCGCATCCTGACCGGGATCGAGGTCGACATCCTCGAGGACGGCTCGCTCGACCAGCGTGAGGACCTGCTCCGCCAGCTCGACGTGGTAGTGGCCAGCGTCCACTCCAAGCTGCGCATGCCGTCCGGGCCGATGACCAGGCGGATGGTGACCGCGATCCGCAACCCGCAGGTGGATGTGCTCGGGCACTGCACCGGGCGGCTGCTCAGTGACCGGGAGGACGGTCGCCGCCGCAGGCCGGAGTCCGAATTTGATCCCGAGACGGTGTTCGGCGCCTGCCTGGAGGCGGGCGTGGCGGTCGAGATCAACTGCCGGCCAGAGCGCCAGGACCCGCCGGACCGGCTGCTGCGGCTGGCCGCCGACATGGGCTGCCGGTTCGCCATCGACACCGACGCGCACGCGCCGGGGCAGCTGACGTGGCTGGGCAACGGCACCATCCGGGCCGAGCAGGCGGGCATCACCGCGGACCGGGTGATCAACACGCGCGGGGCCGCGGAGGTCACCTCGGTACGGTCCCGGAGCTAGGCGCCGATCAGCCAGGCGCTGGTGTCCGCGCGCAGCCTGGCTGCCCTCGACCGGGGCGCTGGCGAGGATGACGGTGCCGTCCGGCAGCGGGACGGGCCCGGGCTCGAAGTTGGTCACGCAACGCCAGCCGCCCGGGCGGGCGAAGTGCAGCACCTGGCCGTTGGTGCTCGGCATCCACTCCATGCTCTCCGTGGTCTGCAGCCTGCGCCGCCAGTGCAGGGCGTGGCGGTACAGCGACAGGGTTGAGGCGGGATCGGCCTCCTGGGCCTCGACGCTGAGCGGGCCGAACCAGGCCGGCTGCGGCAGGTGGGCGGCGCCGCGCCCGAACCCGAACGAGGGCCCGCCGGCCGTCCACGGCAGCGGGACCCGGCAGCCGTCGCGGCCCTTCTCCGCCCCCCGGGAGCGCGCGTAGCTGGGGTCCTGGACCAGCTCCAAGGGGATGTCGGGGACCTCGTGCAGGCCCAGTTCCTCGCCCTGGTACAGGTACGCGGAACCGGGCAGGGCCAGCATCAGCAGGATCGCGGCCCGGGCCCGCCGCAGGCCCAGGCCACGATCCAGTCTCGGAGAGATGCCGCCGCTCAGCAGCCATTTCCTGGCCGTCTGGTGGTCGCGGCGGTCCTCAGGCGGCAGTCCGTACCGGGTGGCGTGCCGGACCACATCGTGGTTCGACAGCACCCAGGTGGTGGATGATCCCTGCCGCTGCGCATCGGCGAGGCCATCGGCGATGACTCGCAGAAACTCTCCGGCGTTCCAGTTCACTTCGAGCAGGTCGAAGTTGAAAGCCTGTCCCAGCCCGTCCGGGCTGGCATACCTCGACCGCCGGGAGGGGTGCACCCAGGCCTCGGCCACCGCAGCCCGCGGCGGGTCGTACTCATTGAGGACGCGCCGCCATTCGGCGTAGATGTCGTGCACCTCATCGCGGTCCCACAGCGGGTGAGAGCCGGGCGGCAGTGACCCGTCGGTGATGTCCCCCCGACGGGCAGCGACGCGAGCGGCTCGGCCAGGTTCTTGGCCAGGCCGTGCGCCACGTCGACGCGGAACCCGTCGACCCCGCGGTCGGACCAGAACCGCAGGGTTTCGAGGAAGTCGTCGTGGACCTCGCGGTTTTCCCAGTTCAGGTCCGGCTGCTCCGGGGTGAACAGGTGCAGGTACCACTGCCCGTCGGCCACGCGGGCCCAGACCGGGCCGCCGAACATGGAGTCCCAGTCCGTGGGCGGCTGGGATCCGTCCGGGCCGCGGCCACGCCGCGAGGGCAAGTCCGCTGTTCGAGAAGGTGGACTGAGTTGTTTCCGTCTCCGCCTGTTCCAATTGAGTCACCAGGGACAATACGAATGCCCGTCGTAAAAAGTTCGCGAACGCGACCTTGCGCTCCCCAGCCTATCGCGCAATTTTATGTTGCCTAGAGTGGCGGTTGCACCGGAGGGTAGGCAGGGTAAGGCACTGTCGGTGCCGGAACTACTTTCCACTGCGAAAACGCCAGCACATACAACATGATGATGTTTCCGAGCGGCACAAACATCAGAAGTGACAACCAGGGTGTGAAGCCAGCCTTACGGAAGATTACCCAGTAAGGAATAAGGACAATCGCTGTCACGACGATAAAGAATGGCACGAGAATCGCCGCGAGTGCGGCGGGATTGATATGCGGTGATGATGGATCCATCGATTTCCTCTTTCTGATATCGCCGCCAGATTAGAAGAAGGACCGGCCTCGCGCAACTGAAATGAGCGATGTTATTTGAGAGGGAGAGTATCCACTTTCGCCAGTCGTCCCACTGGATAGAGCCCGAGTTGCGAGTCGGCCCAGGGGGAGCGGTCGTAGAAGAATTCCAGTCTTGCGGAGGGATTGGCAGCAAATCGGGGATCGGTCTGGACCTTACGTTCAAACTCCGCCTTGAGCTTGGGATCTTTCGCCATCATCTCCCTTGCCAGCTTCTCCAGTACGTAAGCTTCGCCATATTCTTTTTGTTCGAATATGGAATCGAAGAATCCCCAAGCCATTGCGGAGTCAGGTCCCTGCGGCTCCAGCCACTGGATGGCTACCTTCGATAAACGTTGATTCAGGCGAATGACCGCCGAGCCGGCGGGGTACGTAACAGTGTCAGTTACGAGAGTGCATTGGCCAAATTTGCCCGGCCTTCCGTGCGATCCTTCTCCCGCAAAAATAGGATGCCTGCCCTCAAAGGGCGGCGTTTGCCATTCCATCGAACTGCAGCGGTAGGTCTCCACGATACCTGTCCACGGTGAGGTGGTTCGCTCTATCTCCACCTGGTGCGCTTCGAGCGCATCAATCACCCGAGTCCACTGTGCAGGAACGATGTAGGCCGCAGGAGGAACAGTGGATGCGATCACTTTGGCCCCCGTCTGAAGGGGCAGTGAAACATCCCATGGCTCATGCGAATACTTCACCCACATCGAGCCCGATACCTCGCTCAGTTCGCGCGAGGCTTTGTATCCGCGAAACAGAAACGGAGTCGTCTCTCCACTCCACCCGATCGCAAGAGGGAACGGCGCGTTGCCCAGGGGATGAGCGCCAAGTCGTGCCGCTTCCTCATCGTCCGCCTGATTGAGGGCAATCAGTTGATCGGCATCGCGATTCACAAGTTGCATCAATCCGCGCAGAAGTTCGTAATTTCCGGTGACGCGCGTCTTGTAGTCCTTCAACATGTGCAACTCCACCAGCATGCCCGGTCGATTTTCCAGGATCACGTAGCCGGTTGAGAAGCGCGGCGGATTGTCGTTGAAGCCCAGTCCCTGCGCCGGATCGGTGTCGTCATTCAAAGTGATGTAAGTTGGCGAAGCCACATGGCCGGCGTCGTTCACAGCCTTTTCCAGATACGGCGCCACCGTTTCGTGGATCCATTTCGCGGTGCCCGGTGCAACGTCCGGTCCGTCGTCAACCGCGAATGTCACGTCATACTGGAAGTCCGCTCCGTCGGTTACGTGGTCGTCCACGAAGAAATCCGGCAGCCACCGGTGAAACATGCTCAGGAAAGCACGTGTCTCGGGCGCGGCAGCCTTCATGTAGTCGCGGTTCAAATTGAGATTGGAGCCGTTTGTACGCCATCCCATTTCTTCCGGGCCATTCTGATTGATTCGGTTGAATTTCGAACGCCTCTCATGGCCGTCTGCGTTGTAGATGGGGATAAACATGAAGACGGCGCGGTCCAGAAGGGCCGCCTGCTTGCGCGTGATTACCATATCTCGCAGCATGGCAAGACAGCTGTCTTTGCCGTCCATCTCGCCCGCATGAATGGAGTTCTGTACCAGCACTATCGGCCGCTTTGCTGCGTGCAGCTTTGCCGGATCGAATACGCCATCGCCGGAAGCAATCACGATGTAGAGATCGCGGCCTTCGCCAGTTTTGCCGAAAGTCTCAATGCGGACTTGCTTCGGGGCAGCCTGGGCAATGCGCTCAAGATAGGCCATCGTTTGGCTGTAATCAGGCGTGGTGCGGTAATCGGTTTGTTCGGCGGGAGTAAGCCAAGCTTGCTTATCCTCGGCCGTAAGCTGGCTAGCTCCGCCCAGCAACAGCGACACTACGGACAAGGCAGTCCTGAAGGCTGCCGCACGTTTCTTCAATTTCTTTCCCTTTTTGCCGGAGAAGTGTCCGCTGTCAATTGCGCGCGCAGATCGCCGGCGGAATCTCAGGTAAAGTCTTCCGTGTCAAAGGCCGGAGTCACGGTCCGGCTGCGTGGCTTTACACCGTGCACCTGGCTCAGCAGATTTTCCACCACGTCTTCGAGCTGCTTATGGCTTTCGATTACCGCGCTCATGCTTTTCAGTTTGTGCGGATCTTCAACCTTCTCGAGCAGTACGACGGCGTGAGCCTGTGCCACATGATCCTGGTTCAATCCCTCAGGCGTCTTCGCCTTCACGCTCACCACGGAGGGATCAAGATCGAGAAGTTCCGCGAGCCGTTCCCGCATTTCTCCGGCAATGGGCGAGATCTTGGGAGCAGCCAGCACCAGCGTCGTGTCGACATTGACGATGCTGTAGCCGGCATTCTGAATCTCTTCCAGAGCCAGGTTGAGAAAAATGGATGAGTCGGCGTCCTTCCAGCGAGGATCTCCCGGAGGAAAAAAGCTGCCGATATCGCCCGCCGACACGGCTCCCAACAGAGCATCGGTAATTGCATGCAGCAGGACATCGCCGTCGGAGTGGCCGGCGAGTCCTTCTGAATGCTCAATAGCCAGACCGCCAATCCGCAGGGGGACGCCAGTCTTAAATGCGTGCGAATCCCAGCCGTACCCAATTCTCATACTCATAATGAATCTCTCTGTGCCAACGAAAGTGTGTGGCCGCAGGCTTCAGCCCTTGTTCCGGGGCAACGCCGTCTGTCGCGACAGGCGCGTTTTCAGGTAGAACTCCGCCAGTTCCAAGTCCGATGGTTGCGTGATCTTGATATTCGTGGGCGAACCCATTACGACAAAAACATTTGCGCCGGAGCGCTCCACCAGGGAGGCCTCGTCGGTTCCAAGAAATCCGTCCGCTTCTGCCTCGGCGAATGCCTTCTTGAGCAGCCCGCAGCGGAACCCTTGCGGAGTCTGAGCCAGCACAATGCGTTCGCGCGGGATCGTGCTCGAGATGATCGCTCCGTCGGCGACGCGTTCAACCTGCTTGATCGTATCCACGGCCGGAACGCCTACGATCGCCGCGCCATGCTTTTCGACCGCTTCAATCGTGCGCTCGATGGTTGCGGGCTCAATCAGCGGGCGAACAGAATCGTGCACAAGCACAACGTCATCGTCTGCGCAGTCCAGTGCGTGGAGGGCGTGGCTGACTGAGTCCTGACGCGTGTCTCCACCCTCCACGACATGCACTTTCCCCGCAAATCCGTAATTGTCCAATTGCTGTTGCAGGCGCTTCATTTCCGTCTTGCGGACGGCGACGTAGATCGCATTTACCTGGGTGACCGCGGCAAATGCCAGCAGCGCGTGCACCAGGATTGGAATGCCATTGAGTTCGAGAAACTGCTTGGGCGCTGAAGGCGCGTTGTGCGCCGCCGCCATGCGAGTGCCTATCCCTGCTGCCGGTAATATGACGAATACACGCATAAAAATTGGAGTATACAGGACTACCCGATGAACCCCATGTGACAGTGCGGCAAATCGCGAATGGGCCGGGTCAGAAGCCTGCCACCCGTATTTCGCAGCATACCTTCGCGCTACTCCTCAATAGGGTCGATGTAGAACATTTCGTTCGTCATCCGGAAGCCGTTGCTTTCGTACATGGGACGAGCTTCGTCGGTCGAATGCAATGCGACCACGCGGATCTTGCGGCTGCGGGCTTCGGCCAGCGCCATCTCAACCAGGTGACTGGCCAGCTTGCGACGGCGGTATTCGGGCTCGACATACACGTTCAGCAGATAGCCCCGGTAGCACTGCCAGGGATCGAGCGGGTGCGGAGCCCAGTCCAGGATCAACAACCCGGCCCCGGCAATCACTTTCTCCCCATCCGTGGTGAGCCAGCCGAAGTATTTTTCCTGTTCCATCATGCGCTCTACCCATGGCTCGAAATTCTGAGACATGAGGGCGAGATAGTTGTCGTCCTTACGGCCCCCGTCCACAAACATCCGCCGCCGGTGGTGCGTGATGATTGGTGCGTCGGCCACCGTCGCTGCCCTGGTATGCATTTGCTCCCTCCACCTTCCTGAAGCCAACCGCAAGTATAAGGCAGCGAACGTGGAAACGGGAGGAGCTGCTTGCCGGGGGCTGGTTGCGGCCTGATCGAAGTGGTTTGCCCGTCCTCTGCAAATAGAGCGAATTCACACTAGGATGTATCGATGCCCCACTTCGCCACGCTGCCGCTGAACATGAGCCTTTTCCGGCCCGGAATGCGAGTTGCGGTGGCCGTCTCCGGCGGCGCAGATTCCGTCGCACTTCTCCTGGCGCTGATCGAGCAGGCCCGCCAATATGGCTTCGTTCTTTCCGTTGCCCACGTGAATCATGGATTGCGTGCGGAAGAATCGGACGCCGACGAAGAATTTGTCAGAAAACTCGCGGATGCCCACGGATTGCCATTCCACTTTGTTCGCTGCGATGTGCTCAAGTCAGCCCGTTCTTTGAAGCAGGGAATTGAAGAGACGGCCCGGGAACTCCGCTACGATTTCTTCGCTTCCTTGATGGCGGCGCGGGAGGTGGATTGTATCGCCACAGCCCACACCCTCGACGATCAGGCGGAGACGGTATTGATGAAACTGCTGCGGGGGGCATGGACGGAAGGGTTGGGAGCTATTCATCCCGCAGTCGAATTTCCGGGCAAGGGGAAAATCGTTCGTCCTCTGTTGGCAACGCATCGGTCGGAGGTGGAGGCATTTCTCAAGAACCGGCAGCAGGATTGGCGCGAGGATGGCTCGAACAGCGATGAGGTCTTTACCCGTAACCGCATTCGCCATCAATTACTTCCGACGATGCTTGAGTACAACCCTCGGCTGCCGGAGAATCTTGCGAATTTGTCCGCGACCGCCCGGGATGAAGAAGCGTATTGGCAGGCAGAGTTAGCGGATCTGCTGCCCATGATTCTGTTGCCGGGCAAGCCCGTTCGTGGCGGAGGCCGGTCCGCCAGCACGCTGCCCGGGGAGGCCTCGCTGTCCATCGAGATTGAGCGGCTGCGATCCTTGCACCCAGCCAAGCGTCGTCGGGTGCTGCGGGCGGCAGTCGGAAAACTCGGGGCGACAATCGGTTTCGATCACACAGAGGTATTGCTAAATATGTGCGGATTCGGTACGGCCAAGGGACCACCCCGCCTTGACATGCCGAACGGTGTGCGGGCGGAACGTTCGTCGCGTGAGCTCCGTCTGTCTGTTTGTGGGGGAACAATTGTGGATTTCCCCTCGTACACGCTTTCAGTTCCAGGGGAGGC
This sequence comes from uncultured Acidobacteriaceae bacterium, assembly GCA_963816335.1. Classification (GTDB taxonomy): domain Bacteria; phylum Acidobacteriota; class Terriglobia; order Terriglobales; family Acidobacteriaceae; genus JANXZS01. The sequence continues at coordinate 8,400 of CAWFKA010000006.1, forward strand.
AGTGGCGGAGCGATTCGGCCTTGTGTTTCGAGCGACCTGCCCTCAGCTTTGGGAGTCGGCATCCGCCCTGATTCGCACGCCGCGAGCGGGCGATCGAGTTCGATTGCGGCACTCCCGCTCGCCCAAGCGCATCAAGGAAGTTTTCGAACGGATGCACGTGGCCGCTCGGGAAAGACAGTCCTGGCCAGTGGTGGAGTGGCGAGGGGAGATCATCTGGATGCAAGGCGTGGATTTGGAATCGGAAATCGCACAGGACGCCGGGCTGAAAATCCTGGCTGAGTCCGCAAACGCGAACCCGACATGATTACCGTCGTAAGCTATTAAGATCAAAGCTGATCCGGCCTATTGAAGAGTCGAAACGGGAAGTAGTAGTGGGTCCGCCCGGGAGTTGTAGGATTATTCTCCGCTGCGCAGGTTAGAATTAGCGATACGGGATTCGCCTCGGTCGTCAGCCGTGGCTTATGGCGGCAAAATAGAGATGGCTCTTTCTGATACTTAGTGGCAGCCATTGTCGTCTAATACTGCAATGCAGATGAGTAGTTAGCCTCCCCACCCGAATTTCGGGCAGAGCGGACACCATCTCCAAAGCGGCGGGTAGTTAAGAGAAAAGAGGGTTCTTAGTGAATTCAACGGTCAAGACGATTATCTTCTGGGTCATCATTTTGGCCTGTCTCGTGTTGCTCTGGAGCGTCGTCCAGAAGAACACCGGCATGGGTAAAGACAAAGAAGTGACGTTCTCGCAGTTTCTCACCGAGTCCCAGGCTGGACAGGTAAACGACGTCACTGTGGTCAACAGTGAAGTTCATGGTCACTACAAGAACGATGCTAAAGAGCAGTTCCATGTCACGATCCCGGGAAATTACCCGGACATGTACAAGATTCTCCAGGACAACAAGGTCAACACGACCATCAAGGACACCTCTGGTAACGGCTGGGTAAACATCCTGATCCAGTTCTCGCCGATTCTTGTGTTGGGCCTGCTGTGGTTCTTCATGCTTCGACAGATGCAGAGCGGTGGAAACAAGGCGATGTCGTTCGGCAAGAGCCGTGCGCGCCTGCTCTCCATGCAGCAGAAGAAAGTCACATTCAAAGATGTAGCCGGCGTAGATGAAGCCAAGGAAGAGCTGAAGGAGATCATCGAGTTCCTTCGCGAGGCGCAGAAGTTCCAGAAGCTTGGCGGGCGTATTCCCAAGGGTGTCCTGCTTGTCGGACCTCCGGGAACAGGCAAGACGTTGCTCGCACGCGCGGTTGCCGGCGAGGCCAATGTGCCCTTCTTCTCCATCTCAGGTTCTGACTTCGTTGAGATGTTCGTTGGCGTCGGCGCAAGCCGTGTCCGCGACCTGTTCGAGCAGGGCAAGAAGAATGCGCCCTGCATCATCTTCATCGACGAAATCGACGCGGTCGGACGCCATCGCGGCGCCGGTCTCGGTGGTGGACACGATGAGCGCGAGCAGACCTTGAACCAGTTGCTCGTGGAGATGGACGGTTTCGAATCCAACGACGGCGTCATCCTGGTGGCTGCAACCAATCGTCCCGACGTTCTCGACCCTGCGCTTCTGCGTCCGGGCCGTTTTGATCGTCGCGTCGTGGTAGGCCGTCCCGATGTTCGTGGCCGCGAAGAGGTTCTCCGCGTTCACGCCAAGAAGGTTCCTCTGTCAGAGGATGTCGACCTTCGCGTGCTGGCTCGCGGAACTCCGGGTTTCTCCGGTGCCGATCTCGCCAACATGGTGAACGAAGCCGCACTCAATGCTGCCCGCATGAATCGCAAGTCTGTCTTCATGATCGATTTCGAGACTGCGAAGGACAAGGTACTTATGGGTGCCGAGCGCAAGTCCATGTTGCTAACCGACGAGGAGAAGCGGGTTACCGCCTATCACGAAGCCGGGCACGCACTGGTAGCCTGCATACGCGACCATGCCGACCCGCTTCACAAGGTAACCATCATCCCGCGTGGAATGGCACTCGGCGTCACCATGCAACTGCCGGAAGATGACAAGCACACCGTCACGAAGGATTATCTTGAGACGCAGCTTGCCATCCTTATGGGTGGACGCATCGCAGAAGAGATCTTCCTCAAGCAGATGACTACCGGTGCCGGAAACGACATTGAGCGCGCTACAGAGATGTCGCGCAAAATGGTTTGCGAATACGGCATGAGCCGCCTGGGACCCCTCACCTTCGGCAAGAAGGAGGAGCAGATTTTCCTGGGACGCGAGATCGCACAGCATCGCGATTTCTCTGAGGAAACTGCCCGCCAGATTGACGCTGAAGTGAAATCTCTCGTGGATGAGGCCTATCGTTCCGCGTACGGAATTCTCGACTCGCGGCAGGACATCATGCACCGCATGGCGGCCGCTTTGCTGGAGCGCGAGACCCTGGACGGAAATGAGATTCGCATGATCATCGAAGGCAAGGAACTGCCGCCGCTCAAAATTGATGGCCCCGGCAGCCCCACCGGCGATGTGCAGCAGGTTCTTAAGCCGGACGCCGGACGCTCCCCGGGATTCCCGGAAGGCAGTCCGTCACCAGCGTAGTTACTCACACCAATGCAAAGAGGCGACTCAAACGAGTCGCCTCTTTTCATTTTTGCGTACTATTGCCGTGGATGGTGACATGGATCTTATCGAGCGCTTCGAGCAGTGCACGCTACCGATCGCGGAGATGCACCACACGCAGCATCTCGAGATCGCGCTCTGGTACGTACTGCACTATCCCCCGGAAGAGGCCGTGGAGCGAATGCGCAACGGACTCAAAGCGCTGTTGGCTGAGAATGGTGTAGGTTCCAGCTATGACGAGGGCGTGACCTTGGGCTGGATGACTTTTGTGCAGGACTTTGCCGCGCATGCTGACCGCTCCGTGCCTTTTCCAGAACTGGCTCATCAACTGGTGCAATCTGCCGAGGGTCAGCGAAACAAAATCGGTCCACACCTCTAGTTCTGCGAGAATAGAACCCAGGATGCGCTCAGTTCGCCTAATTGCTCTTGCTGCAGGTCTCGCCTGTCTCTGCGGCTGCGGATACCACAAGGCTGGTTCCGCTGTTCACCTGCCATCGACCGTACATACGCTGGACGTGCCCGTATTTCAAACCCAGGCGCAGTCGTTCCACACGGAAGTGGCAATGACGGACGCTGTCATTCGCGAACTCACCAGCCGGACGTCGCTCAACGTGGTTACCAACAACGCATCCGGCGAAGCCGACGCGACGCTAAGGGGAACGGTCCTTTCGGAGATCGTTACTCCTCTTACCTACAACTCGACAACCGGCCAGTCATCCAGCTTTCTTGTGACTGTAAGGGCAAAGGTCGTACTGACGGACCGCAACAGCCGGGTTCTCTATCAAAATCAGGGCTACGTCTTCCGGCAGCAATATGAGACGACAGCCGACCTTACCAGTTTTATACAAGAGGATCCTGCGGCGATTCATCGGCTCTCTAAAGACTTTGCGCAATCCCTTGTGAGCGATATGCTGGAGTCCTTCTAGCAAGATGATGACGAACACGCTGCCATTTCGGGAGTACAGATGAGCGCGGCACGCTGGGGAGCAGGCTTTGCATCCACTGAGCGCTTTGTCGCCGAGATTCGCGCAGCCGCCAACGACGCCTCTCTGCTCAAGCCTGGCTACATTTTGGTTGGTGACGAAATATTTCTTTATGAGCGTTGTCGCCGCGCCGTTTTGGATGCGTTCGTTCCGCGCGATATGCGCGACTTCTGTCTCTCTGATCTTGACCTAGCAGAGACCAACGTCTTTGAGGCACTCGATCGCGCGCAGACTCCGTCCCTCATGGCTCCGTTCCAGGTTCTGTTTGTCCGCAATTTAAAAGTGCTTTACACCCGCGGCGCGAAAAAAGATGAGTTCGCCGCCCTGCAAAACTACTTCCGCTCTCCGAATCCGCAGGCGCTCCTCTTGTTTGTAGCCGACCACATCCGAATTCCATCCGACCTGCGCCGCATGGATTATGAGGACAAGAATCGCTACGAACGCATTCGCGAGACAATTGGCGAGTATTGCGGCATGGTTGAGCTGGCGCGTGCGGATGAGTCCGATGCAATTCGCTGGCTGACAGAAGAGGCAGAGAAGATCGCCGTGCGCTTCGAACCAGAAGCCGCCCGCGAGTTGTCGGACGCACTGGGTGCGGACATGATGCTGATCGCCAGCGAATTTGAAAAGCTGGTTCTTTACGTGGGAGAAAAGCGCCGCATAACACTCGGCGATGTGGAAACGATGGTGCTTGCGGCCAAGCAGCGTTCCCTTTACGAACTCACGGACGCGATCTCTTCCAAGGACAAAGCGCGCGCGCTTCTTCTGTTGCAGGGATTGCTCAACGCTTCTGACGGCGGAGAAGATTCCGCCATCGGCCACTTGTACATGCTGGCGAGAACGTTCCGGCAAATGTTGATCATTCTCGAGAAAAATGTCCGCGATTCCCGTGCGATATGGCAAGCGCTATGGCAGGGATTCCGCATGCCGCCTTTTGCAGCGGACGATCTCATCCGCCAAGCGCGTCGGTACAAATCGCGCCGCGAGCTTACGCGTGCTCTTAGGCTTATCGCGCGCGCCGATCTTGAATTGCGCTCTTCTCCACCGGATAAACGGCTGGTGCTGGAGCGACTGGTGCTGGAGTTGGCGAGTGAGCCACGTCAAATCCTGGGCAATCCTTCGGCAAACCAGTATTCGATGCACTTGTAGCGGCTACTTTCTGCAGGCGGTGCAGTAGCCGCCTATCTCCAGCCGGGCAACAACAATCTTGAAACGGCACTCGCTTTCCATTTGGTCCTTCAACGACTCGAAGAGCTCGCTCTCAAATTCCGTAATCTTTCCACAGCGCAGGCAGGCCATGTGGATGTGATCGCGGCTCATCTTGCGCTCGTAATAGTGCCCTTCGCCGCTGAGGTGCATCAGGTCCAACTCGTCAATCAGGCCGTGGCGCTTCAACAAATTCAAAGTCCGGTAAACCGTGCTGCGATCTACTGACTCATCTACTTTCTGAGCGCGGCGGAGGATCTGGCTTGCGTCCAGATGCTTTTTGGCCGTCTCAATCACGCTGAGGATGGCACGGCGCTGCTCCGTCATGCGCACGCCGCGCTCAGACATCAAGTGCTGCAGCCTTCCCGGAATTTCCGTTTTCGGCAGAGGCATGGGAACTCGGCTCCTTGTCTAGTTGCGAATAGGTCGCAAACAATCTAAACGGTTTTGTAGCCATCCCTTCTATTCGAATGGAGCATGAAACCTTAGCTTCAAGAGTAGCACAACTGTTGCGACTGTGTCGCAACAGCATATTTAGACTCTCTTCCTCTACGCAGTATGAAGAGCCAGTTCCATTTCGGATGATGTCCGGCTAACCCCGTAAGCGGTTGGCAGCTACTCGAGCACCATGGGAGTCTCCTGGTGTCCGCGTGTAGTGAGTGTGATGGCGGCGGTGAGAATCAGCGCACCGCCCACCCACGCGTAGGGGCCGAGATGGTCCCCGAGCAGCTTTACGCCAAGCCAGGAACCCAGCGCCGGCTCGATGTTCAGGAAGACTCCGGCGCGCGAGGCTGGGACGTGATGGATGCCCCAGTTCCACAAGAGCGTCGTGGTCGCTGTGCACAGAAATCCGCTTGCAGCGAGCGCCAGCCATGCGCGGGGAGAAACGCCATGCACCGGCGGCAGGCCGCTGCGGGCAATCACGATCACAATCAGCATCGCTGTGCCGGTCAGAATGCCGTACGCGGTCACTACCAGGGGCGAGTGCGTCCGCATCAACTGCTTGTTCAGCAAAACCCAGCCTAGCGATACCCCCAGTGACAGGACGACGAGCAAGTCGCCGATCAGACTGGGACCGTGGCCGCCCTGGATGCGCCTGCCTCCCAGAACGATCAATGCTGCCCCGACCGTCGATCCGACCAGAGCCAGCCATCCCAGCCCCTCCAGGCGCTCTCCGGCAAAAAGCACAGCACCCGCTGCCAGGATTACCGGCATAGTTCCGACCATCAGCGACGCGTGGCTGACCGTGGTGAGCGAGAGTCCATAAAACTGGACAAGAAATTGCACCGGGATACCGAGAAACGAGGCGATCAAAATTACTCGCCACTCTGACCTGTTCAATCGAGCCGGATGCAGCAGAACGATGGGAAGAAAGCCAATCGAGGCGAACAGGAAACGGTAAAGCACCATGTGGCTGACGCCCATCTCCATCAGGGCAAGCTTACCGAAATAGAAGCCCGTACCCCACAGGCATCCGGCAATCGCGCATGCGCCATAACCGAAGATCCGGATCTTGGTGCTGTCGGCAACCCGCCCGGTTTGCAATTCAGCCATGCATCCACTTTCGCACATCGCCGGCTCAGGTGACCCGGCGTCCCGGGTAGTGCGAATTTCGGGGTGGCTCGATTACCGTACGCAACAAAGGTTTGCGGAGATCAAAAAATGCCCAAGCGTTTACTTAAATGGAAATGACTGTAATCGAATAATCATTTTGCTTATCGACGTGCGAAGTAGATACTTACTGAACTCTGCTTCTGGATCAATCCGACGGCAGCAGCACTTTTTGGAGGCTCCATGAAACTTGGGATTCCGATCACCGGCGCTATCTTCGGTGTGATCGCAGCAACATTTCAACTCCCCTTACCTGCCTACGCTATCGAGAGAGCCCACATACAAGCCAGGGCTTCAGCATCCCAGCCCGTTGAGTTTGACGTTTATCTTCCGATTCAGCACGAAGCCGATCTGGATGCCCTGATCGCCAGCCAACAGAATCCCTCCTCGCCCAACTATCGGCACTGGCTTTCACCGGACGAATTTCACACACGGTTTGCGCCTTCGGATGTGCAGGTCAACAAAATCAAACGGGAGCTCAGTGTGAAAGGCCTTCAAGTCACCGAGGTTCACACGCACAGCCTCCATGTGGTCGGCAGTGTTGGTGCAGTAGAGCATACGTTCTCGACAAGAATTGCCAATGCGACCTTTACCAACGGCAGGAAGACCCTCGCAGCCACCCGCCCGATCACGCTTTCTCCCACGCTGGCCCTGGTTGGAGCTAGAGTAGTCGGACTCTCCGGCACCATTCATATGCATCCAGGTGTGAAGAAGGCATCTCTCCTGCCCCAGAATCGTTACTCCTCCGCCGGGCCCTACTGGTTCACGGACCTCAAACAGGCGTACTCCTATCCCAGTTACCAGGTCTACACCGGCAAGGGTGCCACCATCGGCATTCTGATGGTTAGCGGATTCAGCAAAGCAGACATGGACCTTTACTTCGGTCACGAAAAGCTAGCCACGCCCAAGATCGAAGAGGTCAAGATCCACGGCGGAGCGCCATTCGATCCCAACGGATCTTTTGAGACGGCGTTGGATATCCAGCAAAGTGGCGGCATGGCGCCAAAAGCTACGATTGTTCTCTATAACCTGCCGGACCTGTACGACTCCTCCATCCTTGACGGCCTGACCACTATCGTCGAGAGCAACAGGGTCGACGTCGTAAATATGTCCTTTGGCGGGCCGGAGCTTGGCTATACCAAGGAGTACAACGGCGGAGTGGATTACACCGGCATTCTCACTGTCTTCGACGATCTGTTCAAACAGGGCAACTCACAGGGCATTACTTTCGTCGCAAGTTCGGGCGACAGCGGGGCCTTGGGCGTTCCTCCCATTCAATGCTTTGACTCGAATGCCACCAGCGCATGCGGATACTATCGGGTATCGGTGCAAAACCCAGCCAGCAGTCCGCATGTCACCGCAGTCGGTGGAACGAATCTTGTGACCACCGCCAGCGCAAAGAGCACCACGCTGGATTCCGCTTACATCAAGGAACAGGCCTATGGAGATCCCCTACAGGGGGACATCTTCTATGGAACGCCGGCCAAAGGTGCCTATTGGGGATCTGGAGGGGGCGTCAGCATTCATTTCAAGAAGCCCTGGTTCCAAACACTGGTGAACACCGGATCGCCGATGCGAACCATTCCAGATCTCTCTCTGCATATGGGCGGGTGCCCATATGGCGCAGTAGAACCCTGTAAGCCAGATCGTAGTGCCGTTATCGCTGCAGTGGGCGGCTACTTCTATGAGGTCATTGGCACCAGTGCCTCCGCGCCCGACTTCACCGGTCTTCTGGCCCTGCGGATCCAAAAAATCGGCGGCCGTCTGGGTAACGAAAACTATGACATCTACACGCTGGCAGCCGCGCAAAACTCAGGCTCGTGGCTGCGCGTTTATCACGACAATATTCCCGGCTACAACGGCAAGTACTTCTCCAAGAAGGGATACAACTACGTGGTGGGGAACGGAACCCTCTACGGGAAGGATTTCATCCGCGCACCCAATGTTCCCGCGGCTGGAATTCCGCAAACTCCCTCCAACCCCTAACCGCGTGAACGCAAATAGAAAAGCCCCGCCGATTGAGGCGGGGCTTTTCCTGCTCCGGCGAAAAGTAACTCTACCAGACACGGCACTGCTTGGCAGCAACCATGGGTGCGCCCTTCTTGCATCCAAATGCCGCTGCGAATTCCGGCATGTTTCTCACTACGCCGTTAGCGCGCGCCTTGTCCGGCGAATGAGGGTCCACTCTAGCTGCCAGCATCTGGTACTCCGGGCGCTGATTCTCGCACCAGTTCTGTCCGTAACCTATGAACAGGTGCTGAATCGGCGTAAAACCGTCCGTCTTTTGATTCATGTCCACCGCCGACTCTGCTGCACGGGCCATCATCGCCATCATCGCAAGACGGAACCCACCATTATCTGCGGTGTTCTCACCCAACGTGAGCTTGCCGTTCACCTTCACGTCATCGATCGCCGTGAAGCTGCCATATTCTTCCACCAGGCAGTTGGTTCGTTCTTCAAACTTCTTTGCATCTTCCGCCGTCCACCAGTCGGAGAGATTCCCCTTGCCGTCGAATTTGCGTCCCTCGTCATCAAAGCCGTGAGTCAGTTCGTGGCCGACGACCGTGCCGATGTGGCCATAGTTCGTGGCGTCGCTTGCATTTTTGTCGTAAAACACGGGTTGCAGAATGCCCGCAGGGAAGTTGATGTCGTTCATGCTCGGGTTATAGAAGGCGTTCACGGTTGGAGGACTTATCTCCCACTCTTCGCGGTTCACCGGCTTTCCGATTTTTGAGATCTGGTAATTCATCTCGAAGGCCCGGGCCCGCAACGAATTTCCCAGCGCATCCTCGGGCTTGATCTCAAGACTGGAATAGTCGCGCCACTTGTCGGGGTATCCGATCTTGTCGGCAACAAGATGCAACTTCTCTTTCGCCTTTGCCTTGGTGGGCGCGCTCATCCAGTCGATCGTGTCCAGGTCCTTCCCCATCTGCGCCTCAATGTCGTTTACCATCTGCAGGGTCTTCGCCTTCTGATCCGGTGTGAAGTACTGCTGCACGTAAAGCTGCCCCAGCACTTGCCCGAGTGCGGCGTCCGTACTGCCTACGCACCGCTTCCAGCGGGCTGACTGCTCAGGAGTGCCGGTAAGCTTGCGTCCGTAGAAATCGAAGTCCTCTTCGTCGAATGCTTTTGGCAGACGGCTTGCGAAAGAATCGATCAGGCGCAGCTTGAGATAGGTCTTGATCGTCTCCAGGTCGGTGCTGGCGATGATCTGATTCAATCCCTTGATGAACTCCGGCGAGTCGACATTCAGCTCATTGATCTGGGGCGATCCAACCGTCTTAAGGAAGGTGGTCAGATTCAGTCGCGGTGCGCTGTTCTCAACAGAAGCCAGCGGAGTGAGATGGTAGACGTTCGCGGGGTCGCGCCGCTCCACGTTGCCCATAGAAACTTTTGCCATCGCTGTTTCCAAGTTCATAGCAGCCTGTGCATCGCTCTGCGCTTTGTCCGCAGGCTCGCCCAGCAACTTCAAGACGTTGGCCAGGTGCTGGACATACTGCTTGCGCAACTCTTCACTCTTCGCGTCCGTCCGCGTGTAATAGTCTTTCTCCGGAAGCCCGAGGCCGCCCTGGTCGAGGTCGGCAATTTCTTTGGTCGCATCCTTGTAGTCCTGCTGCGATCCGAAATTAACAAAGGCTCCGACCTTCATTCGCAGCAGCAGGCCCATCTCCGCGGGCAGCTCCTCTTTGCTTTTCAGGGCACTGATCCGGTCCAGTTCTGGCTGAATGGGAGCGAGCCCCTTCTTCTCAATCGTGTCCGTGTCCAGGCAACTGGAGTAGTAATCGCCGATTTTCTGATCGTTGCTGCTGCGCCCAGCGCCGCCCGCGGCGGCCTTCTCCACAATGCCGTGGAGTTCCTGTGCATTTACCTCGTAGAGATTGTCGAACTGTCCGAAAGAAGGCTGATCGCTGGGGATCGGGTGTTCCTTGGCATAGTTGCCGCACGAGTACTGGTAGAAGTCGGTACAGGGATCGGCATTCAGGTCCATCACGCTCTTATCGAAGCCGGGAAGCGGCTTAAAGACGATGGGTGAAGATGCGGCCTGGCCGTGCGCCATGCTCGCAGACACGACCGCCGTGGCCAGGATCACAAGGGTCCGCCATCTCGATTGATTGCTTTGCATTGGGAAGCCTCCGGAAGTGAAACCCGCAAATCGGAACAAATATGTCTTATCAAATACGTTTGAAGTCGGACGCCGGTTCACTGCTTTCTGCCAGCCCTTCCATCAAACGGTGCCGCGTGGCGAATGTCAATCGCAGTAAGCCTGCGCCGGAGGGATTGCCTGTGCTGAGAGAGGGCGTGGGGGCGCCTCTGAATGGGACTGCGCTGCGCTCTGGACATGCAGTGACGAGCGCGTTATCGTGCTGTTGCTCATTTACTTACCTTTGGGAGTCCTCTCTAAAATGTTGAAGCGTTCGCTCGTGTTCACCTGCTGCCTCCTGTTTGCCTCTTCTTTGTCGAATGCCCAGCACTATCAGCCCACCTGGGAATCCGTCGACAGCAGACCGACGCCAGCATGGTTCAGCGACGCCAAGTTTGGAATCTTTATCCATTGGGGACTCTATTCGGTTCCGGCGTACGCGGCAGTGGATGCACCCAAAGCGCAACACTATGCAGAGTGGTACTGGAACTCCCTGACCGTCGCGCAAAACGGTTCCGATCCAAACAACCAGCCCACGCTGGACTTTCATAAACGCGTGTACGGCGCGGACTTTCCCTACCAGAACTTTGCGTCGATGTTCAAAGCCGAGTTGTTCGATCCAGTTCGCTGGGCGGATACATTTGAGCGGTCCGGAGCGAAGTACGTGGTGCTCACATCGAAACACCACGAGGGCTTTGCACTGTGGCCGAGCGCGCAGGCATCGGCTACATGGGGACGCCCATGGAACAGCGTCGAAGTGGGGCCGAAGCGGGATCTCCTGGGTGATCTGACGGCTGCGGTGCGCGCCCGGGGATTGAAGATGGGCTTTTATTATTCGCTGTATGAGTGGTACAACCCGCTCTGGTTGTCGGACAAGCCGCGATACGTTTCCGAGCACATGATTCCGCAGTTCAAAGATGTCGTTACGCGGTATAAACCGTCTATTATCTTCACGGATGGTGAGTGGGAACTGCCCTCCGCCGACTGGAAATCGCCGGAAATTCTCGCCTGGCTTTTCAACGATTCTCCCGTGAAAAACGAAGTGGTGGTGAACGACCGATGGGGCAAGGAAACGCGTCATAAACACGGTGGTTATTGGACTACCGAGTACACACCGGGGATGACGGAAACCAAGCATCCGTGGGAAGAAAGCCGCGGAATGGGCTTCTCCTACGGCTACAACCGCGCGGAGAAACTGAGCGACTACCACACCGGGCGCGAACTGGTGCTGATGCTCGTGGACACGGTAAGCCGGGGCGGTAATCTGCTTCTGGACATCGGTCCGGCGGCGGACGGAACGATTCCAGTGGTGATGGAGGAGCGGCTGATCCAGATCGGCAACTGGCTGAAAATAAACGGCGAAGCGATCTATGGAACGCGAGCCGCGGCGGAAACGCGGCAGTACAGCGAGGGCGAAATCCCCAAAGTGAACTACAACCAGGAGTTCATGGTGCCATACGATGTGGCGAAATTGACGGAGAAACCGGAGCCTGGAAAGGCGTCCATTGAGGCGTTTTTTACCGTTAAAGGCAAAGATTGTTATGTCATTTTACCCAGGTGGCCTGGTTCACAATTCACGCTCAAAAGCTTCGACGGATCCAAGCTGAAGTCCGTTTCACTGCTGGGAGCGCCGGGAACTCTCCAGTTCAAATCCGAGGGATCGGCCACGGTTGTTGCCCTGCCGCCGGTACCGGAGAATCTTATGGGGCAGCCGGCCTGGGTTTTGAAGGTGAGCCGATAACGGAGGCTGCCAACCGTTTCCCCGGCGCGTCCAATGAAAGGTCGCCTGACGGGAATCGAACGCGTCGGGCGGAAAATGCGCGACAATAGGACCTGCAGGTCTTGTTTCAAGATGGCAGAAGTGCATGCGAACAGAGCGATGAACAGGAAGTTGCGGGCCTTCCTCCGCCTGCTTTGCTGTTGCCTGCCCGGGCTTTCCTTGAGTCCCGCTATATCCTGGGCTGGAGAGGCGCCGCACGCCACGCAGAAGCCCTCCCTGATGATTCCTGTGGATCAATTTGGATACCATCGCCCGGGAGATGTGTATCTCTCGATGCGGTATTCCCTGATGTCGCTTGATTTCCTGGATGCAAATCATCTGCTGTTTACGTTCCAGAAAAAAGCTCTGCTGACGCGGGAGGCAAATCCGCATCCGGGCGACGACGACCAGCTCATCCACGCGGTGGTGGTGGAGATGCCGACCGGCAACGAAGTGGCATCGGCGGACTGGAGGATGCACGACCATGATCGTTACCTCTGGCCGCTGGGGAAGGGAACGTTCCTGGTGCGACAGGCGAACGCTGTCTTCCGCACCAATTCCTCGCTGCAACTTGTCCCTTACGGCCGCTTCCCCGGCAACCTGGTGGCGATCCAGATGTCTCCTGAAGGTTCGCTGCTGGTGGCGCAGACACGGGAGCCGGAGGAAGGAGCCCAGGCGGCTCCGGTGGACAGCCTTACCAGTGAATTTCTGGAGTCGACGAGCAAGCCCATTGTGGTGCGCATCGTGCGTATCTCCGACGCAACGCTGATTGGGAAAACGAGGGCGAGAGTCCCGGTGAACCTGCCGCTGAATGGCGACGGTTTTTTGGAAGTGCTGGAAGGGAAGCCGGACAACTGGCTGATCAGCTATGCGCCCATGACCACTGCTACCAACCCGGAGAAACCGAAGCCGTTGGCAGAGGTGAGTTCCACCTGCCGTCCGTCGGTTTCGTTTCTGAACCACGAGACGCTGGAGGCGGTGCGCTGCACCAAGTCGCGGGATCACTCCGTGTTGGCGCTCGACCTGAAGGGCAACCGGCTTTGGGAGCACGAAGTGGAGAACAACCACATCTGGCCCACAATTGCGCGGTCAGAAGACGGAAGCCGCTTCGCCCAGGGGATGTTGAAAGTCGCAGGCTATTTCAGCGTGTCCACCGTGCCGGGGACAAGCGATATTCAAGGCCAATTCGTTAACGTATTCGACACCACGAGTGGGAAACTTCTGATGTCCGCCCCGGCGACTCCTGTGTATGACGCAGGGCAGAATTTTGCGCTCTCAGCAGATGGACACAAGTTCGCCATTCTTCACGACGGCACAATTGAAATTTACGACCTGCCGTAAGTGGTGTTTGCTTGCCGCACGGGCGTACCAATGCAAAACTATGTCTCCGAAGCGAGACATGGGTCACGCGAACTTGGTGTGGTGGGATGGGTCTTTCGCTATCCCGCCCTTCGCAAAAAGCGAAGGATGGGGCACCCTCGTTTTTGAAATCGACATGAGTTGGCCACCAACCCACCCGCATTTATCACTTATTTCAGATCTGGGCCAACCGCCCTAGGCTTGTCCGGCGCAGCAGTCGCGGACTCCCTGGCCCGGGAGACAATGTAGGCCTGCAGCGCCTTTACATCCTGCGCATTGAGTATCTTCTTGTAGGATGGCATCCCCGCCCGGGCGAGCACGCCGTTCAACACAATCTGGTCCAGCGACTCGATCATCTTCTTGCGGGAGTAGCGGAGATCGGGGAGCGATCCGCCCACGGCGTTAAAGCCATGGCACAACATGCAGCGCGAGTTGAAGATGATAGAGCCCCGGTGGACCAACTCGGGCGAGGAGTCGTACGTGAGTTCCGGCATGGGCGGCGGACCCTGCGGACCGAACGAAGGCGCATTTAACTTCGCCTGACCACCCAGAGCAAAGGTAAGAATGCGCCCATATCCCGGCTTTACGGGACCATTCAAAGGCGGGTTGAACAATCCGGCGCCGCCGCCCCAACCTGCCATCACAGTGATGTACTGGACGCCATTGAGCGCGAAGGTCACGGGCGGAGCCATGATTCCCGTGCCGGCATCGAACTGCCACAGCACCTTGCCGTCTGTGGCGCGATAGGCGACGAGCATTCCGTCACTGCGGCCCTGGAAAACCAGATTGTCCCCTGTTGCCAGCACTCCGCCGGTTTCTACGACTGGAGACGTGGCGTGCCAGGCTTCCTTCTGGGTCACCGGGTTCCAGGCCAGCAGTTCTCCGGTCATAGGTGGCATTGCTGCTGCCTTCGCGTAAAGCGCTCCCTCATAGTTGTCGTCGAAACCCTGATTCTGCGCATTGGCATCGTATTGCCACTTTGGATTCGGTGCGATCACCATCTGGCCGCCAATCTTTGCCGGAACGTAGATCAGGCCGGTGGACGGATGGAAAGCCATGGGATACCAGTTATGCGCGCCGAAGGGGTCGGGCGAGACGAGTGTGGGCTCGAAGCCACCTGTACCGGGAAACTCGATTGGACGGCCGGTCTTCGGGTCGAGTCCGCTGGCCCAGGTAACACCGGAGACGAATGGCGCACCGGAAATAAACTCGCCAGTCTTGCGATCAAGCACGTAGAAAAAGCCATTCTTGTTGGCCTGCATCAGTACTTTGCGGACGCGTCCACCGATCTTGAGGTCGGCCTGGACGAGTGGTTGCGTCGCGTCATAGTCCCAGTTGTCCCCGGGGGTGGGCTGGAAGTACCACGCCAGTTCGCCGGTACTCGCATGCACCGCGACGATGCAGGCGGTGTAGAGATTGTCGCCACCGCCTCGAAGGGCGCGAAACCAGGCAGTCGCGTTGCCCGTGCCGAAGTAAAGCAGATCGAGCGCGGGATCGTATCCAATGCTGTCCCACGGAGGTCCACCGCCGCCGTTCTTCCACTTGTCTCCCGTCCATGTTTTGGCGGCGCGAGCGACGTCTTTGTTTTCGAAGCCGTTCGCCGGATCGCCGGGAACGGTATAGAAGCGCCACGCCATTTTGCCCGTTTCGGCGTTATAGGCTGAGATATAGCCGCGTACCCCGTACTCCGCGCCGGCGTTGCCGATGATGACCATCCCTTTCGCGATCCGTGGCGCTCCGGTGATGGAATAGGCTTGTGCGACATCCGTTGTCTGTGTGCTCCAGACGATTGTTCCGGTGCGCTTGTCGAGCGCAATGAGGCGACCGTCGAGCAGTCCTTCATACAGCTTGTCGTTGTAGAGCGCGACACCGCGGTTGACCGCGTCGCAGCACAGAAAATACGAGCGGGTGCGATCGATGTGGGGATCATATTGCCAGAGTGTCTTGCCCGTCTTCGCGTTCATCGCGTAAACGACGTTCCATGACCCGGTTGTGTAGATCACACCGTCTTCGACAATCGGAGTGGCTTCGAGACCGCGCGTGGTGCTGAGTTCCTGGCTCCAGACGAGTCCCAGGTTGACGACGCTCTGCTCGTTGATCTGGTTCAACGGACTGAAGCGGTGATCGTCGTAGGTGCGGCCGTACATCAGCCAGTTCGCGGATTCGGCGGTGGCCTCATGAGGACTCGGAGTGTTTCTCGGCTTTGTGTCGGTGAATCCAGCAAACAGAAGGACAGCGGGAAGAATGGCGCTTGCAAGTACCAAATGCTTCACACGGAAACCTCGGATTTAGGATTCGCGGGACGAACGAGACTAACACCAGACTCTGAATGCCGCCAGTGGGATTAAGTACCTTGTTTCGAAGGAGTCATTACCGCAGATCCCTCCACGGAGCTTCGCTCCGGTCGGGTTGACATGTGCGGATTTCGCGGGCGGGTAACAGTTCCCCTCGAGCCAACCGAGGGCTTGCCTGGGGCCGCACAGTTTTTGCTTCTGGTACGCCCGTGCGGCCAGCACAAAAGGCCGGAAGGATCTCCGGCCTTGGATGGTGGTGTTTTGGAACGAAGCCCGAGGGTTCGCGGCCTTGCGGTTTGCTTAGGCCTTCTTGGTTGCGAGGGCCTTGACGCGGGCGTTCAGGCGGCTCTTGTAGCGGGAGGCGGTGTTGTCGTGGAGGATGCCCTTCTGCACGCTCTTATCGAGGGCAGAGGCGGTCTTTCTGTACTGCTCCTGAGCTGCTTTCACGTCGCCCTTGGTCAATGCCTCACGCAAGCTGCGCAAGCTGCCGCGCACCTGGCTCTTGTTGGCGCGGTTGATCTCCGTCTTTTTGACGGTCTGCTTGGCGCGCTTCAGCGAGGAAACATGGTTCGCCATCTATAAAGTCCTAACTTTCCTGTGGGAATGGGATGCAGGCAGAAGACAAGCGATTGCCACACCCCCTGCAATCATCAAGTGTATGAAAAATGGGGCTCCGGGTCAACTATTGAGGCCGATTCGCGTGCCGGATTTCCCTGTTTCGAAGAGGGGGAGGAAAGGCGCGATGGAAGGCTATTCCTTCTCGTCTCTGTTAGTTCCGGGGGTGGCACGCTGCGATATTATACCGCCGGACGCAGCCTGGTTTCTACCCAGGGCGTCGCGACTGAGGGCTGCCTGGCAGTCGCGGCATCCGCTTGCTGAAATTCCTTCGGATGCTGGCTATTTTGCTAGTTACGGGAGGGTTGCGCGGGACTAGGCTTGCGGCAATCCAATAACAAAGACTAGCTATGGGAGAACTTCCGTTCCGGGACAGTTGACCTGTAAAACGACGCTCCCATAGGTGGGGGCGATAAGTGAAAACGCAAAGCAAGCGTCGTTAACCGGGGACGCGCCAACACCGCATGTCTCCGGATTTTTTTGTGACGTGAAGGGCGGTCAGGAACCCGCTGATCTTTTCGCAGGCGCGGTTGTGTAGAGTGTTGGCATGTCGCCTGAGAAGCTTTCTGCCGAACGATTGAAAGAGATCCTGAGACTTGAGCCTCATCCGCGAGAAGGCGGATGGTTTCGCCAGACCTATGTGTCGGCGGAGACGATTCCGCAGGGCGCGCTACCGGTGCGCTACGGTGGAGAACGTGCGGCGGCGACAGCGATTTACTACCTCCTGACTCCCGCTACTTTCTCAGAGATGCACAGGCTGGCTTCGGATGAGGTCTTTCATTTTTATTTGGGCGACCCGGTTGAAATGCTTCAGTTGAAGCCGGATGGGGAGGGCGAGATTGTTCGCCTGGGCGGAGACATCGAGGGCGGCATGACACCGCAATTGCTGGTGCCCCAATCCGTGTGGCAGGGATCGCGGCTGATTGCGGGCGGTGAAGTTGCGCTGCTGGGATGCACGGTTTCGCCCGGCTTTGATTTTGCCGATTACGAGCAGGGGACACGGGAGCGGCTGACGGCGGAGTATCCCACATTCGCGGAGATAATTCGTGAGCTGACGAGGGCTTGAGCGGGAAGAAATTTTTCGCAACGCGCCACCGCTTGTTGCAATCAATAAACACGAAAAGTTCCACGCGGAAATGCGATGGAATGGTGGAGGCGATCATTGAAGACGTTGACGCGATCGGCTGACCGCAAGGAAATTGAGGCACGCCTGCAGACGTTCTCGGCATCGGACAAGGCGCTGTGGGGAACGATGTCCGTACATGAGGCGCTATGCCATCTGGAGGACGCATTCAAGCTGGGACTCGGAGAGCGCACAACGGAGGCGAGGCCACGACTGCCGGGATTTGCGGGGATCCTGCCGGGCTCGGTAGTAAAGCTGATTTCGTTACGCGCACCCATGCAGTGGCCGCATGGAGTGCCCACGGTGCCGGAGGCGGTTGTGGGCAAAGGCGGCACTGTTCCTACGGGTTTCGATCGGGACCGCGCCTCCTTGATCGCGACGTTGGAGAGGTTCTGTGAGAAGCTGCCCGAGCCCTGCGTGCGGCATGCCTTCTTCGGCGAGATGAGCGTGGGGGATTGGATGCGGTGGGGATACCTGCACTGCGATCACCACCTGCGGCAATTCGGGCGCTAGTTAGTTTCCCAACTGGTTGAGCGCGTCGCGGATGGGCGCCGAGGAGATCTTTAGGAATCCGCTGAACGGCGTATACATCTCCTGGATGATGAAGACAGCAGCGGAAACGGCGAGGGCGCAGACGACCAGCGTGACGATTACGGTACCATTTGGCGGCGCAAAGAGGCCGAAGCTGATGAAGATAGCGGCCAACCAGGACACGACGACGATGAGCAATGGGATGGAGAGGGAGTTGTTCTCCGCCTGGAGGAAGAGAATCCATCGGCTTTCGCGCAACTCGAGGGACATGGCAAGTGCTTCGGAACGGGCGGCTATCTGCTGATTATTCTGAGGCGCGAGGGCCTGTAAATTGTCGAACAGGCGATCCACGTTTTCTCGGGGCTGAAGTTGGGCATGCCGCTTACTTTCAGAAGGCCAAACGCGCTCAAGGCTTGACTCGACAAATTTGCGGAGCTGGACGCGAGTTTCAGCGGTTTCGGGTCCGTAGGTGGCCAGGATGCGGTCCAGCAGAACGATCTTTGCAGCCATGGTGGAGACTTCGGTTTTTTGGAAGTCGTAGGAGGATTTGGCTGAGGAGACGAGCATTCCGAGAACGAGCGCGGACATGGTGACGACGAGGCCAGTGGCGAGACGCATCACCTCTTTCGCGTCGGAGTTCAGATGTTTTTCGGGGAGAAATTTGCGAAGCACCATACCGAACACTGCCCCGGCAAATATCCAGGCGAAGACGATTGCGCTGACTTCGAATGAATGCATATTTCTCCCGGCGGCTTTTCTCCGCCTGATCTTTCCTGTATCAAAAGTCTTCCGGCGTTCGAGTGATCTCGAACCCGACCAGCTGCGGCATGAGGGGTGCTGGGCTCGGAGTACACCACTCTAGTATTCCGCGTCGGAAGAGACTAGCTGCAAATTTGCTAGGTAGAACCCTAGTCTGCAATGGCTTGGTGGTGGATGCACTAGCCAGTGACATAGGACGGGAATAGACTGCGGGACGAACTCTCCGGAGAGAAAATGCGACCTTCCAAGGGCTTGATGTTCTCGACGATGTGGCTTGTTTTGGGCGTGATGATGGTTGGTGCGGCGACGACCTCCTTTGCTGGGACGGTGAGTAAGGAAAGCTGCGAGCGTCTGGCGTCGTTCCCGGTGGCGAATGCGCGGATCACGATGGCAGAGCTGGTGCCTGCGGGCGGCTTCAAGGGTCCAAACGAAGTGTTCTCGGGACGGGATATGTCGGCGTTCTATAAAGGTCTTCCCGCCTTCTGCCGGGTTGTGGTGGAGGCACAGCCAACCGCTGATTCGAATATCAAGATCGAAGTGTGGATGCCGGCGAGCGGATGGACGGGGCGTCTGCAGGGGCTGGGTAATGGCGGCTTCGCCGGGCTGATTGATTACCACCAGATGGGTGAGGCCATGCAGCAAGGCTCCGTCGCGACCACAACCGATGCGGGGCACACGGGGGATTCCACGGATGCAACGTGGGCGCTGGGGCATCCGGAAAAGATCGTGGACTTTGGGCATCGCGGAATTCACGAAATGACGCGTGTGGCCAAGACTGTCAGCCGCGCTTTGTACGGTGCGGACGCACGGCACTCCTATTTCTCGGGGTGTTCGGATGGCGGGCGTGAGGCCCTCATGGAAGCGCAGAAATATCCTGCGGATTACGACGGGATACTTGCCGGTGCTCCGGCGAACTACTGGACGGCGCTGTTGGCGACTTCGATGTATGACACGCAGGCGCTGATGCTGGATCCAGCGGCGTATATTCCCGCGACGAAGATTCCGATGATTGCGAACGCGGTACTGAAGGCATGTGATGCGAAGGATGGAGTAAGCGACGGAATTTTGAACGATCCCACGCAATGCCACTTTGACACCGCATCGCTCATCTGCAAGAACGGTGCTGAGGCAGATACATGCCTGACGGCTCCCCAGGCGGCGACGTTGAAAAAAATCTACGGCGGCCCGCGGGATGCGCAGGGAAAAGTCATCTTTCCCGGATATCTGCCGGGTGCGGAAGATGGGCCTGGAGGATGGGGGCTGTGGATTGTGGGTCCGGCACCGGGACGGAGTCTGATGTATGCGTTCGGGACCGGTTACTTCTCCTTCATGGTTTATGACAAGCCGGATTGGGACTTCAAGACCTTCCGCATGGAACAAGCTTTGAAAGACGCTTCAGCGAAGACGGGAGCGGCGCTGGATGCGACCGATCCTGACCTGCGGCCGTTCAAGACGCGGGGCGGGAAATTGATTTTGTATCACGGCTGGGACGATCCTGCGATCCCGGCTCTGAACACGGTGAACTATTACCAGAGTGTCGCGGCAAAGATGGGACAGGGGAAGCTGGATTCGTTTGCGCGTCTCTACATGGTCCCGGGAATGCAGCATTGCGGTGGCGGCCCGGGCACCGATGTGTTCGGCGAGGTGATGGGCACGATGCCGGACGATGCGCGCCACAACATTAACTCGGCCTTGCAGGTCTGGGTGGAAAAGGGGACAGCGCCGTCGGAGATCGTGGCTGCGAAGTATTCTCCGGGATCGCAAACGCCGGGTATGACGCGGCCCCTTTGCCCGTATCCGCAATCGGCTCAATACAAGGGAACCGGCGACACCAACGACGCGGCGAATTTTGTCTGCGCTGCGAAGAAGAAGTAAGCAGATACTTTCCCGCAGGCGAGCGGCGAAAAAGCGTTGCGTTGTTGCCCGGAAGATGCCTGAAAAGGAACGTGGGTAACGGAGATGTTTCCGGGTAGATCGTTTCTTCGTTGACGTGGCGGGGGTAGAGCGCTACTCTGAGCGCATTACGGGAAAGATCTGGTCCAACCCGGTCACATACTGCATCCAATTGGATGTGCAGTTTTCCGGTTTGCTACGTCCGTCTGTACTTCAACAACCACAATTCAGCTTGCCTCGCGAGAGGCACATCCCATGGGAGGGATTTTCTCCGCTTGATGAAAAAAGCGCTTGAAATCACGCCGAATCTTGAGCCCCTGTTCGGGACCCGCGACGAAAACCTCAGGCTTCTCGAAGACAGCCTTAGCGTGCGGATTGATTTGCGATCCGATGCATTACACGTTGAGGGCTCTTCGGAGAGCGTATCCCAGGTCGAACGCATATTCGCGGATTTCGAGTACCTCCGCCGCAGTGGACACAATCTGCAAAATGGCGAATTACACGGCATGCTGAAGCTGGTGGTCTCAGACAAGGCTGTCACTTTGCGCAGTCTCGTGGAGAGCGGAAGGCAGCGCTCGTCGGGCATCAAGCGCATGGTGCAGCCGAGATCAGTGAACCAGCGGCGTTATGTGGAAGCGATTGAAGCGAACGATATGGTCTTCGGCGTGGGTCCAGCAGGCACGGGCAAAACTTATCTTGCTGTGGCCATGGCCGCTTCTGCGCTGATGGCGAAGAAGGTAAGTCGAATTATCCTGGTACGTCCCGCAGTGGAAGCGGGAGAGCGGCTTGGATTCCTCCCGGGGAGTTTGCAGGAAAAGGTCGATCCATATCTTCGACCGCTCTATGACGCTCTCTATGATCTGCTTGAGCCGGAACGCGTGGACAAGATGCTGGAGAAGAACATCATCGAGGTAGCGCCGCTCGCCTTCATGCGCGGGCGGACGTTGAACGATTCGTTCATCATCATGGACGAGGCGCAAAACACGACTGCCGAGCAGATGAAGATGTTTCTCACCCGGCTCGGAGCCAACTCCAAGGCTGTGATCACAGGCGACATCACGCAGATCGACCTGCCGAATCCCAAGAAATCGGGACTGGTGGAAGCGATCAACGTGCTCGAAGGTGTGGAAGGCATTCGCTTCTGCCACTTCGAAGACGGAGACGTAGTGCGCCACACGCTGGTGCAGCGAATTGTTCGTGCCTACGACAGCTTCGGCCGCAATCAGCCGCAGCTTCCGCTCACAATGGCGGAAGCACCAACCATGGAGAAACCGCGGGCAAAGAACGGCGGCGTGCCCTTCGTGAAGCCGCAGTAAGGCGACCAGAAGCCGGAGTGCGATACCATCAACAGGAGGGCTTCGGCTCTCCTGTTCGTTTTATGAAGACGCATTCTTTTGAAGCGCGTCTGGACCGGTGACCCTTCTGGGCAATGATAGTTATTGAACCCGCGGACCTGATCACTACCCTTGCAGCGGCTACCAGTTCGCTGCCAGCCACGAAGAAATCGCTTCGCAAACGCGAGCTCTCCAGCTTTCTAACGACGGCGGCGAGCGCTGCGAAGTTGAAGGGGCAGATCTGTGTCCTGCTGACAACGGATGCAGTGATCCGCGATTTGAACCTTCGATTTCGCAGAAAAAACAAGGCCACCGATGTGCTTTCGTTTCCGGCAGCGGGAGGCCTTTGGGAAAGCCGCGCAGATAGCAGGCGATCTGGCGATTTCACTTGAGACGGCGGCACGCCAGGCCGAGGCATTTGGGCATCCCCTGGAGGCCGAAGTAAAGGTACTGATTTTGCACGGGATATTGCATCTCGCGGGGATGGACCACGAAGCGGACAAGGGCGAGATGGCCAGGCGCGAGAGCGCATTGAGGAAGCGCTTCGACATTGCCGGCTGGATTGATCCAACGAAGCGAAAAGGTTGCGGCAAAGGCTCCGGCTAAGAAACTCACTGCCGCGAAGCGGACACGGAGCACGAAACGGAAAGCTCAATCATGACGCTCATTGCCGTGATTCTGATCATCGCCCTGCTGTTTATTCTCACGCTCGGATCCTACGTCGACCGCATGTACTCCGAGATGGGCAAGTTCCTGTCGCGTGGATTTCAGGAGAACATCGACGCCTGGGAGAAGTTGGTTGAGCCGCGGCTGGGCATGGATCCGGAGCGCATTTCGCTGTCGGCTGCGGTGCTTTCTCAGATGGCGCTGGCGTGCATCACGCTTTTGATCGGCGCTATTCTTTTTGACCGCGGAACGGCAATGGACAGGCCGAGTGCGGGCGAAGTGGGGCAGTCCTTGCTGGCCGTCGTGCTGGTGGTTGTGATCTTCAACCGCTTGCTGCCATTCGTATTTTTCACGCGGACGCGGGGATTATGGATTTTGAAATACCGCATCCTTCTACGGGTGCTTTTTTACCTGGTGATGCCGGTGACGCTGCTATTAGGATTTCTGCTCTCGATTGCCGCACTTGCAGAAGCGCCTGCGCCGAGTGACGATGAGAGTCCTTCCGAAGCGGTCGATGCGCTGATTGAAGCAGGGGAAGAAGAAGGCATCCTGGAAGAAAGCGACAGGGACCTGGTGCGGTCGGCGGTGGAGTTCGGCGACAAGGTGGTGCGAGACGTGATGACTCCGCGGCCGGATCTTTTCGCCGTGCCCGGGACGATGACGCTGGAGGAGTTTCTCAACGAACTGGAGAACCATCTTTATTCACGGGTGCCGGTCTACGAGGATTCAGTGGACAAGATTACCGGCATTGCGTTCTCGCACGATCTGTTGCAGATCAAAGATGAAGATGCACACACGCGGACGGTAGAGAGCATTCAAAGACCTGCCGCCTTTGTGCCGGAGACGAAGAGGGTGAATGAACTGCTGCGTGAAATGCAGCGTGAAAAGCAGCATATGCGCATTGTGATTGATGAATACGGCGGCGTTTCCGGCGTGGTGACGATTGAAGATCTGCTGGAAGAAATTGTCGGAGCAATTACAGACGAGCATGAGGAAGAAGATACGCTGGACAGGCCCGTGCGCGAGGCAGATGGATCGTGGGTTGTGCCGGGAACGCTCGAGGTGGGGCATCTTGAAGGTCTCTTTGGGGATGCGTGGGAAAAGAACGCAGGGCACGACGCGGCAACGGTTGCGGGCCTGGTGAGTGAAACTGCGGGACGTATTCCGCTGACGGGTGAAGTGGTGGAAGCAGACGGGCTACGCTTCGAAGTGTTGTCGTCCACGGACCGGCGCATTGAACGCCTGCGCGTGGGCAGAATGCCTGCTGCAGAGGCTTAAACGGCGCTGGCGGGCGACAGATACAAGCAAAGAGGGTAAGGAGAGTAACAAGTTGCGATCTGGTTTTGTTTCCATTCTCGGACGTCCGAACGCGGGCAAGTCCACACTGCTGAACGCGCTGATCGGCGAAAAGATCGCCATCGTGACGAACAAGCCGCAGACAACGCGCACGCGTATTCACGGCATTCTTGATTTGCCTGCGAAGAAGGGCGTGCACCAGGCGGCGCAGATTGTGTTCGTGGATACTCCAGGTGTTCACAAGCCGGGAACGCTGATGGACCGGCGCATGATGCAGGAAGTGTATGACGCGCTTGAGTCGCGTGACGTTGTGCTGCTGATGGTGGATGCGACGCGGCGGCTACAGGTACGAGCAAAAGAGACAGGCGGGACTGGCGATGAGAAGAAGCCGACGCATCGCGGTTTCGAGGATTTATCGGAAGACGAATTTGTTCTGGAGCTGGTTCGCAAGCTGGACTGCCCGGTCTTCCTATTGCTGAACAAGATCGATCTTGTGGCGAAAGACAAGCTGCTTCCATTGATCGCGCAGTTGACGGCGATGCACAATTTTAAGGAAGTGATTCCCATCTCGGCGAGCAAGGGCGACGGGTTGGACAGGCTGGTTGCGCGTCTGATTGAGAATCTCCCGACCGGGCAGAGATATTTCCCGCAAGACCAATTTACCGATCAGCCGGAGCGCTTCCTGGTAGCGGAGTTGATTCGCGAGCGCATTCTGATGACGACAGGGGAAGAGATTCCGTACGCATCTGCCGTGGTGGTCGAGCGATTTGAGGAGCCACCTCCGGCTCCGCCGAAGAAGAAAAAGAAGTCGACGTCGAAGAGCGAGCCGGAGAAACTTCCCCTCACTCGGATTTCCGCGGCGATTTATTGCGAGCGCGATGGGCAGAAGGCGATCTTGATCGGCAAGGGCGGGAGTAAGCTGAAGCAGATTGGAGCTTCGGCGCGCAAGGAGATCGAGTCTCTGTTGGGCACGCGCGTATACCTCGAACTATTTGTGGTGGTGGAAGAGAATTGGCGACAGTCGCGCGGATTTCTCGAGACGCTGGATTGGCGCAAGCAGTTGGAAGAGATCGCGAACAAGAACGCGGTGATCGCCGAGGCGGACGCGGACGAGAAGAAGCGCAACGAGAAGTAGCCGATGCGCATCGCGCAAAAATACGCTGAGCTGATAAAACATCTCGGCCACAGCTGCCCACTCTTTCGAAAGAGGATTAGACCCGGACGCGCGGACGCTACTCGCGCACTGCGATGTTCAAGGTCTTCATCTTGCGATAGAGATGGCTGCGCTCGAGGCCGAGGCTCTCAGCGGCGCGGCTTACGTTGCCGCGGCACTCATCGATTTTCTTCAGGATATATTCGCGCTCGTAGGCCTCGCGGGCTTGCTGCAGCGTGCTAAATTCTTCATTGCGCTTTCCGCCTGCGCGGTACACCATCATGGGCAGATGCTTTCTCTCAACCGCGGGTAACGGTCGGGTTGAGGATGAGCACGCGCTCAATCATATTCTTCAACTCGCGCACGTTGCCTGGCCAATGATATTGCTGCAACGCGTGGGTCGCCTCTTCGCTGATTTCGACGCGTGGACGACCGTACTCGCGGCCAATCTCACGCAGAAATTCGCGTGCGAGCAAAGGGATATCTTCCTTGCGATTGCGCAGCGGCGGCACGTAAAACGGAATGACATTGAGGCGATAGAAAAGATCTTCGCGAAAGTTTCCCTTGGCGATTTCCTCTTCGAGATCCTTGTTGGTTGCCGCGATTACTCGCACGTCCACGCGCAGAGGCTGTGAGCCGCCCACCGGAGTAAACAGTTGCTCATCAAGGGCGCGCAGCACTTTGGCCTGTGTCTTCAGGCTCATGTCGCCAACTTCATCGAGGAACAAAGTACCGCCATCCGCGCGTTCGAAGGTGCCGCGCTTTTCGGCGGGTCCCCCTGCGATGGCCCCGTGACGATAACCAAAGAGTTCGCTCTCGATGTAATCCTCGGGAATGGCGGCGCAGTTCAACTCAACGAAGACGCGCTCTACGCGCAGGCTTTGCTCGTGGATGGCGCGCGCGATCAGTTCCTTGCCGGAGCCGGATTCGCCGTAGATGAGCACACGGCCGTTGGTGGGCGCCATGAGCTTGATCTGCTGGCGCAGCGCCTTGATGGGAACGCTTTCCCCGGTGATGGGAGCGTGGTGAGAGAAGCGCCGCTTGAGCTCCTGATTCTCGCCGCGGAGGCGCTTAGCCTCAATCGCGTTCTTGACGACGATAAGGGTGCGGTCGAGCGAGAGCGGCTTCTCAAGAAAATCGAAGGCTCCCAACTTGGTTGCTCTCACAGCAGTCTCGATGGTGCCGTGCCCGGAGATGATGACGACTTCCGGCTTGCTGTCGGTGTTGAGCGCGTGGATGTCGCTGAGTACATCGAGTCCATCGCGGTCGGGCAGCCAGATGTCGAGCAGCACGACGTCGTAGGGCGCATCACGCATGAGCACCAAGGCCTCAGCCGCAGTGGGGGTGGAGGTTACGGCATACCCTTCTTCTTTGAGGATCTCTTCGAGAGACTCACGGATCTCGGCTTCGTCGTCAACGATGAGCAGGTGGTTCATGCAGTTGTCTTATCCTCGTTCGCCCGGGCTGGTTCGTTGGGAGCGCTGGTCTCAGCCAGCGGCAGTTCGATGATGAAGCGCGCGCCGGCTGGAATATTTGACTCGGCCCGAATGGTTCCGCGGTGATCCTGGATGATTTTCGCAGCGATTGCCAGGCCGAGGCCTGTTCCGCGTTGCTTGGTGGAGAAGTACGGCAGGAAGAGGCGCTCGCGCATTTCCATGGTAAGACCGTGTCCGGTGTCCGAGAGAGTGACCTCGACGGCACCATGATTTTCATTCAGCGTGGTAGCGATGGTGAGCACTTTGACGAGGCTTCCCTGCATGGCTTCGGCGGCGTTGTCGATGAGGTTCGCGAGTGCTCGTTTCATAGCTTCCGGATCCACCATGACGAGCGGCAGCTTCGCTTCCATCTGACGCCTGATCTTGATTCCTCCCAACCTTCCAGCGAAGAGCATGAGCGAGCTTTCGATGGTCTGGTTCAAGTCAGAAGGCCGGGGCTGCGCGGTGGGGAACTGGGCGAGTGCGGCGAACTGGTCGACCAGCGTGCGCATGGTTTCAACTGAGCCAAGGATTACGTCACTGCATTTCCGGATGACACCCGGAGACTCTGGCGCGTTGCGATCGACGTGCCTGCGAATGCGTTCTGCAGAGAGGCCGATGGGGGTCAGAGGGTTTTTGATTTCATGGGCGACACGCTGGGCGACTTCCTTCCATGCGACCTGGCGTTGCGCGCGAAGGACTTCTGTCACGTCTTCGAGCACGAGGATGCAGCCGCGTTGGCCGCCGGCGAGATCGAGCGTGGCGACTGTGGCGGCAAGGTTGAGCATGCCTTCGTGACCGCGAAGCTCAAACTCCGTGGAGGCCGTTCCCATTCTTTGACTGCGCCGCACCAGCAGCGTGAGTTCGTTCGCCATTTCTTCCGGGAAGGCTTCGTTGAGGTGCATTCCGTGCACAACCGAACGGTGTTCGCTGGTGACAAGCTCGACGAAGGTACGGTTTGCCTGGATAATTCTGAGTTCGGGATCAAGAGTTACGACACCGTTGGGAATGGTTTCGAGGACGGTTTCCAATTCGCGGCGTCGCTCTTCGAGAGCAAGGTTTGCAGCGGAAAGCTTGATGGTGGATGTCTCCGCAAGCGCGCGACTTTCCTCGAGATCGGAGGCCATGTGGTTGAAGGATCGGATCAACTCTCCAAGTTCCTGCGTGGCGTCTTCCTGGATGCGGTGCTTGTAATGCCCGGCAGCGATCTCGCCCATGGCATCGGCGAGAGATTCGACCGGCCGCGTGATTTGCTTGGAGAGGAAAAGCGCGAGCCAACTGCTGGCAAAAAATATGAGCGTGGTCAGAAGAATGAGCAGCATCAGGTAGGTGCTTCTGATGCGATTGCGGGCGCGGAAGAGAATCCAGTAGTCGCGTGCGCCGGAGCGAATTTGGTCGACCGACGCGCTCAAGCCGGCAGGTAACGGCAGACCGACGACGACCAATGCACCATTCTGCGTGGTTCCGAGGCCAAGCGAATATTCGCGTGTGCCCATTGTCACAATCGGCTGATCGTTGCGCTGCGCGGCGCTCAGCACGGTAGTGGTGAGGTTCTCACCGGCGGGTGGTTTTACGTCGCGATTTTCGTCTGTCCAAGAACGAATGGCTGTAACCTTCCGCTCGTTGGGTACCTGGTACTCGCCGAGAAGCTTGCCGTCGAGATAGACCATGACGAATCCGCCTTCGAGACTGATTCGGTGGTTTCGCATGACAGCCCAGAGGGTGGCGTGGTCCGGGTCTCCCAGTGCGCGATTGAGATCTTCAGAACTGGCCAGGGCCTGGGCTTCGGCCTGCGAGTTTGCAGTTGCATACTGAGCCAGTTCGCTGGCAACCCGCGTTGACTGTTCGCGAAGCTGTGAGGTGGGTTGCGAGAACCATCGCTCGATGGAGCGGTTCATCAGGAGGTAGCTAAACAGGAACATGAAGAGCGCCGGCGCGAAGGAAAGGAGCACCGCTCCAATGAGCATGCGGGATCGCAGACGCGAGCCCAGCACGCGGCTACGCTGGTCGGCCAGGAGCTTGAGTATATTGCGCGACAAAAGCACCAGCAGCATGACAAAGAGCAAAAAGACGAGGACTGAAAGCGCGGTGAAGAGGAAGACCTGTCCCACGCTGCGCGGATGCAGGAAGCTGAGGTTGAAGGCGTTGAGCGCGCCGAGCAGCAGGAAGAGGAAAAGCATTCCTCC
Organism: uncultured Acidobacteriaceae bacterium; assembly: GCA_963816335.1. GTDB lineage: Bacteria > Acidobacteriota > Terriglobia > Terriglobales > Acidobacteriaceae > JANXZS01. Next base: position 37,339 of record CAWFKA010000006.1, read on the forward strand.
GCCGAGCATCCACACTGTCGCTTTCCGCTTTGAATGCTCAGCCATTCCCGGCTCCTGAAGCGTCCGCGGTCCTATGCGGGGATACAAGGCATTATAGGCGGTGGACGAGGAGTTTCGCCTGCAGGATAGACGCAGCGACCAATGCGGTGCACTACAAGAGGGCCCCGAACATCGCCATGCCGTTCCGCTATGTTTCCAGTTTATGCGAGCAGTTCGCGAACTGGAGTCCAGGCCTTCTGCTGAGATTCGGCGACGCCTTTGTATGTCAGCGTGCCGAGATAAGTGTTGACGCCCTCGGCGATTCCCTCATCGTTGAGGATGGCTGACTCGGCTCCGTGTTGAGCAATCTTGAGCACGTAGGGTAGCGTGGCATTGGTAAGCGCAAGGGTGGAGGTGTTGGGCACGGCTCCCGGCATGTTGGTGACCGCATAATGGACAACGCCGTTCACTTCATACGAGGGATTGCTGTGAGACGTGCCGTGGGCTGTTTCGATGCAACCACCCTGGTCGATGGCAACGTCCACGACGACCGCGCCTTTCTTCATTGTGGCGACCATCTCCTTGGTAACAATTTTAGGGGCGGCAGTCCCGGGAACAAGCACCGCGCCAATCACCAGGTCGGCTTCTGCAACAGCCACGGCTACATTATGGTGATTGGAGGCGAGTGTATAAAGACGCCCGTTGAAGATGTCGTCTAGTTCGCGAAGCCGATTCAGATTGACATCGATGAGAGTGACCTTGGCGCCCATGCCGAGCGCGATCTTGGCGGAATTGATGCCGACGATGCCGCCGCCGATGATGCATACGTTTGCGGGGGGTACGCCGGGCACGCCTCCAAGCAAAATGCCGCGTCCTCCATTGGCGCGCTGCAGATAGGTTGCGCCAACTTGCACGGCCATGCGTCCCGCTACCTCTGACATCGGCGTGAGCAACGGAAGCGTTCCCTGCTTGTCACGAACGGTTTCATACGCAATGCCGATAACCTTTTTCGAAAGAAGTTTTTCTGTGAGTTCCGGTACCGGCGCGAGGTGCAGGTATGTGAAGAGCACCAGTCCGTCGCGAAAGAAGCCGTACTCCTTCTCTATCGGCTCTTTCACCTTGACCACCATGTCGGCCAGGCCCCAGACGTTGTGCGCCGACCCCACGATCTCTGCTCCTGCTGCCTGGTATTCGTCGTCGGTAAAGGCGGACTCTTCGCCGGCGTGGGTTTCAACAAGTACCTTATGCCCGGCATGCGACAAAGCTCTTGCGCCTGCAGGGGTAATACCGACGCGGCTTTCGTGGTCCTTTACTTCCTTCGGTACTCCGATAATCATGCTGTTCTTCCTTTGTTAGAGCCATAGATTTTGGCTACAAAGTCTGTTGCGTGCCCACGATTCTTCGTGTACCACGACAGACTTTCATTGAAGCCACCAATATTGGGTACTGTGATACTTTCAGCAGGGAAATAAAGCCCGGTACAGTTGCCATTCCATAATTGCTCTGCCAGCGGCAATGTAACGGCATAACTCTTCATTCTCATTCCCTTTGGCTTGCCGACGGATTGAGGCAGGTCTATCGACAGCCACGCTGTGTGTTCAGCCCAAGTCCTTGCGAACAAATTCGTGTCGGCTGCTGCCTTATCCTGTTCGGGATCAAAGTAAAATCCATCCCTGGACTCAATGGTCAGGACTGTGGTCGCCACTACAAAATTGTGTCTGCCTGCAAACTCACCAACATACTTGAACTCCTTGAATGCACGTCCGGCAGCGGTGTTCATATTGTCTTCCGACAGAATTGAAGTGACACGAAGCAACATCACGACCGAAGAGTATTTCTCCTCATCTTCCGACCTTCTTGTGAAGAGTCGCTTGAGACGGCCCAAAACCCGCTTAATCAATCTGCGCTCTCTGCAACTTATCTGAATAATCCACGTAGACAGACTTCCACGTGGTGTAGAAATCGATAGCTCCGGTTCCGCCTTCGCGATGGCCGTTGCCTGTTTGCTTCACGCCGCCGAATGGCAGATGCACCTCCGCGCCAATGGTCGGTGCGTTGATGTAGGTGATGCCCGCCTCAAGATCGCGAATGGCCCTGAAGGCGCGGTTTACGTCGCGGGAGTAGAGCGCGGTGGAGAGGCCGAACTGAATGTCGTTGGCCTTCGCGATGGCGTCTTCCAGGTTGTCGCATTCCAGCAGGCTGACTACGGGACCGAAGACTTCCTCCTGCGCGATGCGCATTGTGGGGTGACGCCGCTGATCACCGTCGCAGCGAAGAAGGTGCCATCCGCATGCGCGCCGCTCGAGAGTCGTTCGCCACCGCAGAGTAGCTTTGCACCCTCCGTGACAGCGATATCCACGTAGCGGGCCGAAGTTTCAATTTGCGATCTGTTCACCTGCGGACCCATCTCGATTGCATCGTCGAGACCGTCGCCAACCTTGAGCGCCTTTGCGCGGGCCACCAGGTGTTCGGTAAACTCGGCGGCAATTTTCTTGTGCAGAATGATGCGGCTGGTTGCGGTGCAGCGTTGGCCGGTGGTGCCGAAGGATCCCCACACGGCGCCGTCGAGCGCGAGATCCAGGTTGGCATCGTCGAGGACGATCATTGCGTTCTTGCCACCCATTTCCAATGAGCAGGGCTTGAAGTTCGCAGCCGCTCCCTGACCGACGATGCGGCCCACTTCGCTGGATCCGGTAAAGGAAATGGCGCGGATGTCGGGATGCTGCACGATGGTGCCGCCAATCACCGAACCGGAGCCGGTCACTATGTTCACCACGCCCGGAGGCAGGCCCGCGTCCACCAGCGACTGCACCAGGTTGTAGGTGGAAAGCGGCGTGTCTTGTGCCGGTTTGATGACGCATGTGTTTCCGCAGACAAGTGCGGGCAGAAGCTTCCACGAAGGGATAGCCATGGGGAAGTTCCACGGAGCGATCATTCCGCAGACGCCCACCGGCATGCGTACGGACATGGCGAATTTGTTGGGCAACTCAGAGGGTGTGGTCTGTCCGAAGAGGCGTCGGCCCTCACCGGCCATGTAGAAAGCGGTGTCGATGGCTTCCTGCACGTCCCCGCGGGTTTCGCTGAGCACTTTGCCCATCTCGCGGGTCATGTCGCGGGAATACTGTTCTTTGCGCTGCGCGAGGATTTCGCCGGCGCGGTAGAGGATCTCGGCGCGCTTGGGAGCAGGAGTGAGGCGCCAGCTTGCGTATGCTTTCTTGGCGGCGGCTACCGCATCGTCAACATCCTGCGCGTTGGACGCGGGAAATTCACCGACAACGTCTGTGTTTCGTGCGGGATTTAAGTTGAGGAAAGTTTTGCCGGAGTGAGAAGCAACCCACTCGCCTCCGATCAGGTTCTTGTACACAGGTGTGGACATTGGAGCGTGCCTTCCGGTTTTGTATTGCCAAACTGGTAAGAATACAGGAATGATGTGACTTTCACGCGGTTCGGGAACGTCGGGGGGCGGCAGACTCTCGTTGGATGGCGGCTGAACCTAAGAAGATGCGAGAGTTGCGGAAGATGGGCCCCGCAATCCCCAGAAGATCGCGCTATTGAAGTTGAAAAGCGAGGGTACCATGCCAGAAAATCCTGACCAGCCCAGGCAAGAAATTGCTTCGGAGCGCACCATACCCGTGAGACGCATCGCGGGCATTGCCGGCATTATCGTGGCGCTTGTCGCCGTGCTGTATTTCTTTGCCGTTGGCGGAATTCGCTCCCATCGCGACCAGCCGTCCGATTCAACGCCAGGCAACAGCATGACGATGCAGCCCGCGGCAACTTCTCTCGCGGCTTGATTGGCGCGCCAAGGAGTGCTTAAAAAGTTGTGCCGGGTGCCTCTTTTACCAGCAGTCTGTATCCCCAGATCATGATCACGATGCCGATTGCGTTCAGCAATGTCGGCGGCAGCAGGGCGGCCCATCCCAGCGTGGTAAGTGAAGGCGCGGTCACCACGTAGGAAATGTCGGTGAACAGATCGGAGAAGCGAACGGCAGCGACCACTACCAGCCAGATTGGAGCCTTGCGCCAGCGCAGGATGGCGATACCTTGCGCGATAGCGAAAGCCAGCCATTGACCGCCGGAACGGCGCAGGAACGCTGTTTCGAGTCCCGCTGGAAGTGTGCCATGAAACCAACGGAACCATAGGTCGGGGGCGAGCCAGCTCATCAGAAAGATAAGTGTGTCTTCAAACGTTGCTAAGTAAAGGAAGATGAGGATGGCGATCTTGAGCGGACGAGGGATCATGGGCAGGCTCCGATGAACGCTTGTGCGGGACCCCGGGCCCGAAACGCACTCTAGAATGGCACAGTTTGTTCGCGACGGAACAGGTGGATGGTCGGAAGTCCTGTTTTTTGTTTGCGCGAGATTCGTGGGAGTTTTAGCTGATTGGGGATGGGCGGGTCGCCGTCGCCAGTGTCCATGCGCCTTTCACGCGAAATTTTACCCTGCTAAGGTCACTCAGCCTTTCTCAAGCGCCTCCAGGCTGGCCTTGTCCACGGAATGCGATTTGGGTGTAGGTGCCTCCGGAGCTGAGCACAACCAGGCGCCTCAAGATGTGGCTAAGTCGATCAATTGGCGTGGTATGCTTCGCGCATGCCGCTCGTCCGCAAGCTCACACTTGTTATTCTCTTTCTTTTTGCTGCCATAGAAGCAAATGCCCGCGTCACCCGGGTGGAAATCGCAACCCGTACGGACGTGATGGGGGGCAAGGAATTCGATGCTGCGGGAGCCTATGAGCGAATCACTGGCCGCGTTTATTTTTCCGTTGTCGTCGCGGATCCTCACAATAGCCGCATCGTGGATATCGACAATGCGGTGAATCTAAAGAATGGCGAAGTTGAGTTTTCGTCGGACTTCATCGCCGTACAGCCGAAGGATTCCGCCAAGAGCAATGGCTCGATGATTCTTGAGAATCCCAACCGTGGCTACGGGCGAATTGTTTTTATCGCTGACGGCGGAAATCTGGATATTACGAAGGATGCGGGTGATGGCTGGCTCCTGAGGCACGGCTACACGATTGTGACGCTGGGCTGGCAGTGGGATGCGACCGGCGACGATGCTTTGCGCCTCTACGCACCGATCGCCAAAGACCACGGAAAGACGATTACCGGGCTGGTCCGGGGCGACATCATGCCATCGAAGGTGATGGATGAGATCCCGCTGGCTCACTTGATTACGGGCAGAATCGGAGGCACCGAATACCCGGTTTTCGATCCCAAAGATCCTCGCAACAGCCTGACGGTGCGGCTCCGGCGGGAATCCGGGCGGATGCGGCTTCCTCGGTCCGAGTGGCAGTTTGCGCAGATGGTTAAGGGCAAGGTTGAGCCCAGCGATCGTTATATCCGCCTGAAGGGCGGGTTTCAGCCGGGGCGTATCTACGAGTACATCTATGTTGCGGCAGACCCTGTGGTGGCGGGGTTAGGCTTGGCGGCGTTCCGCGATTTCGCTGCGTATGCCAAACATGCACCGGATGCGATAACCCCGGCGAAACGGGTGTACGGAGAAGGTATCTCGCAGAATGGCCGCTTTTTGAGGGATTTCCTTTACCAGGGCTTTAATGCCGACGAGGAAAACAGGCCGGCGCTGGATGGAGTGCTGGCACACGTTGCCGGGGCGGGGCGCGGAAGCTTCAACTACCGATTCGCACAGCCATCGCGGGATGCGCAGCCGACTGCAGCGGTCTATTTTCCGACGGACATTTTTCCCTTCACGGATTTGCCTGAGAAAGATCCGCTGACGGGCGCGACCATGGGATTGCTGGATCGCGCGGTTGTGAACAAGGTGGTTCCAAAGATCTTCTTTTCGAATACGTCTTATGAGTACTGGGGCCGGGTGGCTTCGCTTATCTCGAGCACCGCCGATGGGGCTCGGGATGTGGAGCTTTCGCCCAACGTGCGCATTTACCACCTGACTGGGCTGCAGCACTTTCCCGGGCCGTTTCCGCCTGCCCGCGGCGAAGCAGACCTGTTGGGGCAGGAGCCGGAATCGTTTCTCCCAGTGAGGTTCTTCTGGCGAGCGATGATTGCGAATATGGATGCATGGGTGCGCGACGATACCGCGCCACCTCCAAGCAGTTATCCGCGAATCGACCAGCAAAACCTGGTGCCGCTGGAAAAGTGGGCCTTCCCGAAAATTCCGGGCGTGAAGAAGCCACACGAAGCCAATACCGCATATCGGCTGAACTTCGGGCCGAACTGGCAGAACGGTATTCTGAGCCTGCAGCCGCCAGTTGTCGGCAACGCCTTCCCCGTGCTGGTGCCGCAGGTGGACGCGGATGGGAACGATCGCGACGGAGTTCGTTTGCCGGAGATTGCGGTGCCGCTGGCCACCTACACCGGCTGGAATCTTCGCGACGCGTCGATTGGCGCACCCACCGAGCGGGTGGCTTTTGAAGGCTCATACCTTGCCTTCCCCAAGACTGCGGCCGAACGCAAGGCGAACGGCGATCCCCGCAAATCGATTGCAGAGCGCTACCGCGGTCGAGACGAGTATCTCAGCCGCTATCAGCAGGCGATTGAGGACCTGGTGAAGCAGCGCTGGCTTCTTCCGGAAGATCGCGCTGCGTTTCTGCTTCAGGGCGAACTCGAGTGGGCACTGGCCACCAGGCAGCCTTAGCTTGCTACCCTGTCGCGGATGCTCTGCGTTGCCGCCAATCTGCTGGTCGTTGGCGCCTTCCAGATCGCCAGTGCGAGGCACAGCGCAATAAGGATTTCGGTGATGACAGGGCCTGAAAAAAAGAATTCCCGCGAGTTGACCGCGAGCGCCAAATAGCCCACGAGAAACGTAACCAGGATGGGGCGGAGTTGTTTCGCGTTCGTCTTTGCCAGCGTGCCCAGTTGCCAGAAGATGATACCTTCCATCGCGAGGAAGATAGTGACGGCGAGGCCCAGCCCCATATGAAATTCCCAGTAATTGCGCGTGACTCCCATGGCTGGGAAGAACACTGTTTTCATGGCTTGGACGACTTGCGCCGCAGCTGGCGGCGGAGCCCCGAAGACTCCGCCAACCGTGTGCAGCGCGGCGTGAATGAGCGTCAGGGTAGACGCGATGCGCAGCAGGATGAAGGGTTTCATCTGGCCTCCCCGGCGGACGCTTTCCGGTTCGCTTCCGCTGCATAGACGGCCAGAGTCTGCTGCCAGGCCAGCGGCGAGTCCATCATGTCGCGAAGCTGCTGGTAACCTTCGCCGTGACGTTCAAGTGCGCTATGTTCCAATTGGACAAACGTGCCGGAACCTTCGCCGGTGAAGCGGATTTCCACTTCGCTGGCGTTGGCGAGATCGGGATCGAACTTCCAGGTTGGTCCCAGGTGCCAGGAAAATTTAACGCTGTGGGGCGGATCCCATTGCAGCACATAGCCCCATTCGCATTCGTTGCCTTCCGCGTCGCGCTCAAACCAGCGGCCTCCGGTGCGCGGTTCCACGAAGATTGCCTGGAAGGGTTTCTGCCCAATGTGGTGATCGGCGGGCCACCACGCCTCCATGTTCTCGACAAAGACTGAGAAGGCACGTTCGGGGGGGATTTGAACCCGAATGCTCTTACGGACGACGGCTTTTTCTGCGGCTTCTGCCATTGTTTTCTCCTGAAGATTCTGCTTCGGCGGATAGTTTGAATGATCCCAAAGCCTGCTCCCACAAAGTTTCGAAGTGCGCCCGGAGAACTGAGATGCCTTCTGGATTCACATGGTACAGGCGACGAGTTCCTTGCTTGGTGTCGTTGACCAGCCCGGCATTCTTGAGCACCCGCAGATGTTGCGAGACGGCCGGCCGGCTGACGGGGAAGGCGCCAGCCAATTCGTGTACGGCGAGAGGCCCGGCTGCCAGACGCTGAAAGATGGCGAGCCGGGTGGCGTCGCCCAAAGCTTCGAGCCCGGCATGTAGGTAAGTGTCCACTAACCGTAAGTTATCGCTTACCGCTCCGTGGATGTCAAGAGGCAAAAGAAGAAAAATAGCGCGCCGAAAAAGTTGGGTAGATAATCGTGCCGGGTAAAAAGAAGTTGGGCCGGGGTGACTGTATGCCGACAAAGACCGAAGAGGCTGTCGTAATTGTTCTGGATGTCGCCGGAATGAACGGGGTTGCGAATCGTCAATGCGATGTGAGCACGCTTGAGGATTTGCTGATGGAGCGTCTTGCCAGCGATGGCGCGGGTGTTCTGGATGGAAGCGAGAGCGGGCCGACGGGCACGACAATCTTTCTCTACGGATCGGACTGCGAGAAGATGTTTGCGAGTGTCGAGCCGGTTCTGAAGAGCTATGCCCTGTGCCGCAACGGCAGAGTGGTGATTCGCAGCGGCGGTCCTGGCTCAGAGCAGAGAGAAATTCGCCTGCCATAGAGATTTCCTCGCGCCGACGGGTGTTCAGGCCAATCGCCGCAATCCGCTGCAGCGAGGGAGTTTCCTGCTCGCGCGCCGGCGTGTGTATCGGGAATCTCAGTGAACAACGGGCACGCCTACAACAATGGTGGGTGATTGCATGCGACAATGAGAATCTGGCCTTACAATTAAGCTGAGTCTCAGGAAAAGTCCCGTATTCATGTCATTCAATGGATTTCAGTCGCGTTCTTCGCGGTCGCACGGAGTGCGCTCGCTGTTCAGTGTGTTCTCGAGTGATCTGGCGATCGATCTCGGCACGGCCAATACGCTCGTTTACGCGCGTGGCAAGGGAATTGTCGTCAACGAGCCATCGATTGTAGCGATCAACAAGAACACCGGAGAAGTCGAGGCCGTCGGCAAAGAGGCGAAAGAGATGCTTGGCCGTACGCCGGGCAACATCGTCGCCATCAAGCCGATGAAGGACGGCGTGATCGCCGACTTCAAGATCACCGAAAAGATGTTGAATTACTTCATCCAGAAGGCACACAACCGCAAGATGCTGGTGCATCCTCGGATCGTGATCGGCGTGCCGTCGGAGATTACGCAGGTGGAAAAGCGGGCGGTTGAGGACTCGGCGTACCGCGCCAAGGCAAGCGAAGTTTTCCTGGTGGAGCAGGCGATGGTAGCCGCAATTGGTGCGGGCCTGCCCATCACTGAGCCCTCTGGCAACATGGTTGTAGACATTGGCGGAGGAACGACGGATGTTGCGGTTATTTCGCTGTCGGGCATCGTCTATTCGCGGTCAGTCCGCATGGCGGGCAACCAGATGGACGAGGCCATCATGAATTACCTCAAGCGCAAGTACAACCTGCTGATTGGTGAGCGCACGGCAGAGCAGATCAAGATAGAAATCGGATCCGCTTACACGCTGGACAAGCCGCTTACGATGGAGATCAAGGGACGCAACCTGATTGAAGGCGTGCCGAAGACGATCACCATCGACGACAGCGAAATTCGCGAAGCATTGACGGAGTGCATTTCGACGATCATGAACGCGATCCGCGTCGCGCTGGAGCGGACACCGCCGGAGTTGAGCGCGGATATTAGCGACCGCGGCATTGTGTTGACCGGCGGCGGCGCATTGATCAAGAACCTGGATAAGCGTATTCGCGAGGAAACCGGGCTTCCGGTGTCGATTGCGGATGATCCGCTGGCCAGCGTAGTGCTGGGTACGGGCAAGATGTTAAGCGACTTCCGCCTGCTGCGGAAGATCAAGATCGATTGAATTCTATCGCGGCCGTGCCCTCGGGAGTGCGGCCGAATTCTTTCACGCCGCAGGATCCACGGCTGAGAGTACCTTTCCACGTACTAGCGCTCGAATAGCGCACAGTGCACACTCGGAACGTCTATCGGAAGTATGGAATCATTTCTCAGCCGGTACAAGAACGTCCTGGTGCTGATCGTTGTCCTGCTGGTCCAGGTCGTCGGTCTCGCGGTACAGGTGAGGCGCGCGGTGACGGATGCGCCGGAAGCGGCGAACAGGTTCGGCTGATTCGTTACTGGGTGGTGAGCCTGGTGACTCCCCCGGAAAAGCTGGTTCACTGCCATCGGGCGCGGATTTCGCGGCATGTGGTCGAATTACGCCGATTTGCGCGGTGTGCGCAGCGAAAATCGCGATCTGAAGGCAGAAGTGGAGCGCCTTCGCCTGGAGCAGGCAGGGCTGATGGAAGACGCGCGGCAAGGGAAAGCGCCTGCAGAAGCTGCTTTAGTTCAAAGGGCACTACATCTACAAGAACGCAACCGGCCCAGGTGATTGGAACGTCGGGTTCTGATCTTTCGCACGTGCTGTTATCGATAAGGGATCGAACGACGCATCTGCGCGGATATGCCGGTGATTACGCCGGATGGAATCGTCGGCAAGATCAAGGACGTATTTCCGCGATACCGCTCACTTGCTGCATGATCTCGGATCAGACGAGCGGAGCAGGCGTGATGCTGGAGTCGCTTCGCTTGCGCGGCATTGCTTCGGGGAAATTCGCAGGGCCAGCCGCAGATCGTCAATATGACGACGGACGACCGCATCAAGCCGGGCGAGCGCGTGCTGACCAGCGGCGGTGATCAGGTTTATCCCCGGGGACTGCCGGTTGGCGTGGTGGAGCATGTCGTGCCGGATCCAGATCACGACGGATACGTGGCGGTCGTGGTGAAGACCGCAGCAAATCTGTCGCGGCTGGAAGAAGTTCTCGTGATTACCGAACTGAGCGAGACCAATGCCGACGGCGGAGCAGCAGGACATCGCAGCAAAGCGTGGCAGAGGCCGACGAACAGAAGCGCGCTGCGGACATTCTTTCAGAGAGGCTGCCGGGATTGAAGGATCCGAATGCGCCCGCGGCTGCGCCGGATGCCGTGTGTCAGCCGGAGCCGATGGTGATCCGGGGCGGCCGCCAAAGCCCGGCGTAGCCCTACATCCAGACCGTTTTTCGCCAAACTCGTCACCGCCGGCAAATTCGCTGATTCCAGGGCAGAGCCCTCCTCGGCCAGCACCGGGAGTGACGGCTGCGCAGCCGAGTTCTCAGCCAACGGAGGGGACCGATCCGGCAACTCCGGCCACGAATCCAAGGCCGCGTGCCGGGACCGGGACGGCGGGGCAAACGCCGGGGTCAACGGGGGGAACCGGGTCTACTGCAGGAAGTGGAACGGCTGCTGGTACCGCCGCCCCGGTGCGAAAGCCGCGCGTTGTTTCGCCGGATGGCAGCACGGTGACGCCGCCTTCGACAACGACTCCAAAACCGACACCGCCTTCGACTGCGAAACCGAAACCTGAGAACGCCCAACCCATGCCGGATGCGGCGACACCGAATTCAAAACCGCCGGGAGGTCGTATCTAGCATTGGCATTGCTCACCGCCAATTCGCGCCGTGATATCGAGGTTCACTCCTTCCCCTGGCCGATCTCCATCCTGGTTCCGCTGATTGCGATAGGGTTGCAGGCGTATTTGCCGCTTCACTTCTGGCGATTCGGCATCCTCGATCTGCCGCTGATTGTGACGGTTTACTTTGCGATTGCACGACGCAATCCGATCGCGGGCACGCTGACCGGAGCCGTAATCGGAATTGCGCAGGACGCGCTGACGCAGCAGCCGATAGGTATCAACGGCATTTCGAAGTCGATTATCGGCTATCTTTGCGCGTCGATCGGTGTGCGCGTGGACGTGGATAATCACGGTACCCGGCTGATCCTCAACTTCGGCGCAACTTGGCTGAACAGCGCGATTACGATGCTGATCGTTCACCGAATGTTGGCAATGCAGGTGGCTTGGAGCTGGTGGCATGAGCTGATTCGCGCTGTGGTCAATTCGCTGGTAGCCGTTGTGTTGTTTGCCCTGCTGGACCGAGCAAGCGAGAGAATTGAGGCTCCCCGCAGCCCTGAAATCGCAGTATCCTAGTAGAAACAAGCGAGCTATTCAGAAGATGTATTCAGACAATCTAAATCGGGACGAAAAGCTTCCGGCGATGAAGCTGGCGGTGGTCGCAGTATGTGATCGTCGCGATCCTGCTGGTGCTGGTCTCGGGACTGTGGCGTTTGCAGGTGCTAGGGGCGCAGAACTATCGCGCTCTGGCCGAGCAGAACCGCGTACGCAAGGTGCCCATTCTCGCTCCGCGAGGCAAGCTTGTTCGATCGCGAAGGCCGCGTGATGGTGGACAACTATCCCTCGGTCTCCTGCTTCCTGGTGCGCGAAGCGGGCCGCGATATCGAGCGCGGATCTGCCGCTGATTGCGCGCGGCCTGCACATGGACGTGGATCAGCTGCAGTCCATTCTGAAGCGCTACCGCACGCGCCCCGATTTATCAGCCATCTGCCGCTGAAGCAGGACATCTCCCCGGACGAGGAGGCGTTTATCGAGGCACATCGCAACGAGCTGCCGGAGCTGGAAACGGTTGACGAGCAGCGGCGTCTCTATCCCCGGGACGGCTTTGCCGCCCACCTGATTGGCTACGTCGGCGAGGTGAGCGAAGACATGCTCAACGACCCGACAGCTACGCCTATTACATGCCGGGCGACGTGGTCGGCAGATCGGGTGTGGAGCAGACGTACGACCAGATGCTGCGTGGGCAAGGACGGCTCGCGCGACGTGATCGTGGACAGCCACGGCCGCGAGGTGGGGCGATTGGGCAAGGAGCCGGCGACCGGCGGCAAGAGCCTGAAGCTGACCATCGACATCGACATCCAGCGCGCGGCCGAGCTGGCACTTGGCGATCGCAACGGCGCGATTATCGCCATGGATCCGCGCACCGGCGAGGTGCTGGCGCTGGTCAGCCATCCCAGCTTCGATCCCAACGCATTTGCTATTCGCATTCATCGCGGGCGAGTGGAACAAGCTGATTACCGATCCCGACCACCCGCTGATGAACAAGGCCATCCAGGCGCAGCTCGCGCCGGGATCGACGTTCAAGATCATCATGGCGACGGCCGGACTGCAGGAGGGCATCGCGCAGACGCTGCACGTGAATTGCACCGGCGGCGCGTCGTTCTACGGGCGCTACTTCAAGTGCTGGATTCCCCACGGCGGCCACGGCGGAACGGATATCACCAAGGGCATTTACCAGTCCTGCGACGTGTTCTTTTACACCCTGGCCGAGCGGCTGGGGATTGGCAAGATTTCGAAGTGGGCGCACGCGCTGGGGCTGGGACAGAAGACGGGTATCGACCTGCCGGGCGAAGTGGCCGGGGTGATGCCGTCGGAAGAATGGAAGATGAAGAACTACCACGAGAAGTGGTATGCGGGCGAAACCATCTCGGTCGGCATTGGCCAGGGCGCGATTGCCGCTACGCCGGTGCAGATGATGCGCGCGATCGCGGGATCGCCTCCGGTGGCGTGCTGGTGCGGCCCCACGTGGTGATGCCGGAGGAGTTGCCGGCGGAGTATCGGCAGGCCATGATGGACAGCTTTCCGGGGACCGGAGACGACGAATGTGCCTATCGATCCGGCTAATTGGGAGATCGTGACGGACGCGATGGCGCGAGGTTCCGGCGCCGGATAGGGACCGCTCCCAGCGCCCATCTGGAGGGCATCGATTTTGCCGGCAAGACGGGCAGCGCGCAGGTGGTGAGCAACGAGGCCAAGAGCCGGCTGGGCGGCGGCAAGGCACTGCGCGACAATGCCTGGTTTGTGGGCGTGTCGCCGCGGCGGAATCCGGAGATCGTGGTCTGCACGCTGATGGAAGGCGGCGAGCACGGCAAGCTGGCGGCACGCGTGGCGGCACAGGTGATCGAGGCCTACGTGAACAAGCAGCGCAAGGCGCGACAACAATCTGCTGGAGGCGAAGCAGCCCCCGGCTCCGGTAGAAGTGGGCGCGATATGGTCGGAGACGCCGAGTGGGCGACCAGCCGACCCCGCTGCGTGGGGGGCACTTCTTCGTGACTCCCGCCGAGAAACAGGAAACCGCAGCGATGCGGCAAAGACGCAAGCGGCCACGGTAGCGCATGCGGCTTGGCCGGCGACAGATTGCCGGATCGTGCGGGACATCGGTAAGAACGCACTGAGCTAAAGGAAAAGAATAAGGATGCGGCGATTTCTCTACATTTCGTGACTTCGACTGGGTGCTGCTCAGCCTGGTGCTGCTGCTTTCGGTTATCAGCGTCTTCGAGATTTATTCCGCCACCTTGCACACCAAGTTTGTCGGGTTCCACAAGACGCAGATCATCTGGCTGGCTGGCAGGACTGGTCTGCATGTTTGGGCTGAGCCTGGTGAACTATCACCGTCTGATCGACTATGTGCATTACGCCTATGTGGTCTCGATTGTCTCGCTGATCGCGGTGATCGTGGTGGGAACCAAGGTGCTGGGCGCGCGGCGCTGGATCAAGCTGCCGGGCGGCATTCACTTTCAGCCGTCGGAGTGGGTGAAGCTGATCCTGATTGTGGCGGTGGCGCGATACTTCGCGACGCTTGCCGGGCGGGATCTGACCTGGAGCGACATCTTCAAGGCTTTCGCGCTGGTCGGGCTGCCCATGTTGATGGTGCTGAAGCAGCCCGACCTGGGGACGGCGCTCACGTATTCGCCGATCCTGCTTTGCGGGCTGTTCCTGGGCGGCATCCGCTGGAAGCAGGCGATGATCCTGGTGCTGGCCGGGATTCTGGTCGTGGGCAGCGGCCTGGTATAGCGGCAAGGTGCTCAAAGCCTTACCAGAAGGCGCGGCTTGACCAGCTTTGTGAATCCGGACAACGATCCCAAGGGCAGCGGGTACCAGATTCGCCAATCCCTGATCGCGGTGGGTTCGGGTGGCATCTGGGGCAAGGGTGCGACCAAAGGAACGCAGACCCAGGGCGACTTTCTGCCCATTCCCTATACGGACTTCATCTTTGCGGCGTTTTGCGAGGAACATGGGTTCGTCGGCGCAGTGGCTGTGCTGCTGCTATACTTCTGCATATTGATGCGTTTGATTCAAAACGCTCAAACAGCTGCCGATCTTTCCGGAACGTTTCTGGTCATGGGCGTCGTCGCCGTTCTGATTTTTCAGATAGCGGTGAATGTCGGGATGGTCGTCGGGTTGATGCCTGTAACCGGAATTCCTTTACCGTTAATGAGTTACGGGGGATCTTCGGTTCTGTTCACGTTTCTGGCTCTGGGGATGGTGATGAACGTCCGCATGAACCGCTTCGTGAACTAGGTCTGTAGACGGATCCAGAAGGCTGCGGCTGTAGAACACAAGGATTTGTTTCACAGGGTTTGCATCAGATTTTTGTAGCCCGGCAGTGCGCACGTGCGATGCCGGGGTAAAGAAGTTAAGTCCAACAATTTATATACCGGCCGGGTGGATCACCGGGCCGGGCAGGATTGGGTATGAGCGCGCAAAGACGGGTAACGGCCCCGCCTGATTTCAAGGCTGAAGTGGTCACAAACTCCTTGCGCCCAGATAGCCTTTACGAGCACTTCGATCCTTTCAGTGAGCCTCCTCCCGGTTCCGGGCGGGGGTGTGCGGTACCCCTCACACAAAGAATCTTCTTCGCTACGGCCATCTCTTCGTCTGCCCCAATTCTCTCCGGAACCCCGGGAGCGGGAGCATTCCTGTTCTGATCGCCCTGCCGAAGCCTGCCGGCATGAGCCGTGCGGGCAGAAGAGGCAGAATGGCGAAAGAAATTTGTATTTCCAGCACGCCCCACGAGACGCGTCTGGCGATTATTGAAAACGATGAGCTCGCAGAGATTTACTACGAGCGTGAGAATGAATACACCCTGGCCGGGTCCATCTACAAGGGCCGTGTCACCCGTGTACTGCCCGGCATGCAGTCGGCATTTGTCGATGTAGGCCTCGAGCGCGACGCCTTCCTGTACGTCACCGATTTTCTTGAAGAGCAGGAAGACTCGCGCCGATTTTGAAAAGGTCGGTGGGGGTGCACAGGGTCGCCGCGAAGGCAGTCGTGACGGCGGCGGAAAACAAAGCGAGAACGAAGGATCCCGGGATGGCCGTGGGCGCGAGCCTCGCGAAGCACGCGAACCGCGGGAGAATCGTGAGCCCCGGGAAAATCGTGAACCAGAGAGCCTCGCGAGAAGCGCATCGCAGCGGCGCCGGATCAGCTAGCCGAAGAGGCTGCACGTAGTTACGCCTCCGCCCAGCGAAGGCCGGGACGAGGAGTCGGATCAGGGTGGAACCCGCCGTTGGCGTGGTCGTCGTGGCCGCCGTCGCGGTGCCAGGCCACACCGCCAAGGCGGGTCAGCCCAAGCGCTCACAGCAGGAGATCGCGCGAGCCAGCCGAAGACGTTTGTTATTGAAGCCGGTTCAGAGGCGGAGTCGTTCGCTGCTCCCATCGAGACACGGCCGGAGCCGAGGCGCCCGGCGTACACGCAGCAGTTGCCTGCGCCGAATCAGCCGATCTTTCTTCCCGGCGAGTCGCTTTCAAAGTACGGTCACGCGCCCGCCGCCGAGCCGATGATTGAGATTGAGGCGATGCCCTCCAATCCCATCGAGCCTGCGCGGCCGACTCCTGCTTACACGACCTTCAAGCCCTCCACGCTGATGGAGACGCCAATTGTCTGGGACGGCAGCAGCCTGCTGCCCGGCGAGACGATCTCGCGTTACCGCAACGAGCGCCGGTATCGCGCCGCGCAGGCCGCGGTTCACGAGCAGGTGAGCGAGGTGGCTCCGAGTCGAGCATGCTGAGCCCGCTGCAGAGAGCCCAGACCGAAGAAGCCGAAGGCCGAAGAAGTTGTGGTTGAGAATGCGATCGAGGCCGAGGCGGAAGCAGCGGTTGAAGAGACGACATCGATCACCGGACACGCCGCCGAGCCTACCATTGAGGCTGAGCCGGTAGCGGAGATTCATCACGAAGGACATCACCACGATCTCAGCGTGGAAAGTCGAACCTATTGCGGAGGAGGTCGAACCGGAGGAGGCATCTGCCTCTCACAAGGTCGATCCATCCGCGCCCAGCGAGTTTTCGCCTGCCGACTCCGGTGGAAGAGGAGCCGGAAGCTCCTGCGGCTGAGGCAGTGGCCGAGCAGATCACCGAGACAGCCTAGCGCCGGCGGAAGCGATCGTTGCGGTCAGGAGCATGTAGACCGCCCGCACGTTGACCGCGTGCTCGGGCACTTTGAGCCGATGGCGGTTCATGAAGCGCCGGTGCCTCATGCAGCAGGCGATTGCGCCGGTTGAGGAAGAAGAAGCATCCGCGGAGCGAGAGGAACTGCTGACCAAGGAGCAGGTTCTCGAAGAACTGCAGGATGTAGCCGAAGACTTCGAAGAGACCGACGAGGAGAACGGCGAAAATGTCGGCGGCATCCACGGATTTGCGCCGGGCAGCGGCGTGATCGAAGAAGAGGTGATTGAAGAGGAAGAGTACGACTACACTCCCCTCTACGCGCACCACGATGAGCATGATCTGGACGAGCTGGAAGAAGAGACCATCGATCACAACTTGACGGGCACGGATCTCGGCGAGATGGTTCGCGATACGCACTCGATCAGCGGATCAATGTCGCGTTCAACTCGGACGTGGCTACCGAAGAAACAGAGATGGAAGAAGAGGAGGAAGGCGAAGAAGGGCCTGATCCAGTGGGCGAGGATGGCTTCGACGAGGAGGAAGAAACTGCCGGCGGCCGAAGGCAGTCCGGCTCCCAGCCGTCGCACCGATGACGGACGCCGCGGTGGACGCGGAGGACGCCACGGACGCGGCGCCGCAACAATGGCGGTGGTGGTGGAGGCGATCGCGGTCGCAGAGCGACATCGCAAATGAGCGATCTGCCGATGATCAGCGACCTGCTGAAGCAGGGGCAGGAGATCCTGGTGCAGATTGCCAAGGAGCCGATCGCCAAGAAGGGTGCGCGCATCACCAGTCACATCGCGCTTCCGGGCCGCTTCCTGGTCTTCATGCCGACAGTGAATCACGTTGGTGTTTCGCGCAAGATTTCTTCTGACGACGAGCGCCAGCGTCTGAAGCGGATTCTGATCAGCGAGAAGGGCGACACCACCGGCGGCTTCATTGTGCGCACGGCGGCCGATGGGGCGAGCGAAGAGGATCTGCGCGCCGATATTCGCTTCCTGATCAGCCTGTGGACCGAGATCAAGCAGCGCTCCGATACCGGCAAGGCTCCGGCGCTGATCTATCACGATCTGAATCTTGTCGAGCGCATCCTGCGCGACCAGGTCTCTGACAACTTCTCGTCCATCTGGGTGGATAACGAAGTTGAGTACGAGCGCATTCGTTCGCTTCCTGAAGCGCTTCCAGCCTTCGCTGGTTCGCCGCGTGAAGCTGTACACCAAGGAGACGCCGCTCTTCGAGCAGTTCGGTATTCAGGACGAGATCAGCAAGGCGCTGAAGTCGAAGGTCTGGCTCAAGTCCGGCGGCTCCATCGTGATCAACCAGACGGAGGCGCTGGTCGCCATCGACATCAACACCGGCAAGTATGTCGGCAAGACGGCGCGTCTGGAGGACACGATTCTCAAGACGAACCTCGATGCGATTCCGGAGATCGTGCGCCAGATTCGTCTGCGCGATCTGGGCGGCATCATCGTGATCGACTTCATCGACATGGACGAGCGCAAGAATCGCCATCGGGTGATGCAGGCTCTGGAAGAGGCACTTGAAGGCGGATCGCGCTCCATCGAAGGTTCTGCAGTTCAACGATTTCGGATTGGTGGCGATCACGCGCAAGCGCGTGAAGCAATCGCTGGAGCGCACGCTGAGCGTGCAGTGCGCCATCTGCCAGGGCACCGGCATGGTGAAGAGCCCGACAACGGTGTGCAACGAAATCTACGTCGAGATGCGCAAGATGCAGAAGCATCTTGATCACGGCGACGTGCTGCTGCGCGTGCATCCGGAGGTGGTGAAGACCCTGAAGGATGCACAATGCGCAGCTGGCTGACGGAGCTGGAAGAGATGATCGGCAAGAACATCATCGTGAAGAGCGATCCCAGCCTGCATCCGGAGCAGTTCGATATTCACTAGAAACGAATTTTTCACTATAACAGCAGCAGGCCGGGAATTCCCGGTCTGTTGTCTGTTGAGCGCAATCGCAATTCTGGACGCGCGACAAACTTCGGTAAATCGCGTCTAAACAAGGGCAAAAGCGGAGTGGTGGCGATTCGCATGGTTCGAAGCCGCCCGCATTGGCAGATTCACAGGGAATACTATGACTTTTTTTCGACATCGGCGTTCAAACTTTCTGTCGACCACTGCAGTGGCGGCCGCCTTTCTTCTCGCTTTGTGGCTCGAATCCGCTTACTGGCGCAGGACTCAAGTTCAGCGGAGCGCCGTTCGTCTGTCGAATCCGGATGCCAGGCATCGGCGACTGGGGCTTCCTCTAAATTGGCTGCATCGCAAAACCCCAACCAGTTGCCGAATTACGGCTACCCGGAGGAATCTGGGATCAGAGCCACCTGGCAACGGAGTTTGGCGGCGGCTGGACCACTCCTGCCAGCGAAGATCAGCACGATCTGACGTACGGCTGGGACGTTGTGCTGGGCGGCGGATACAAGTTCAATCGCCACTTCTCGATGCTGGGCGAGTACCAGTTCAACTCGAACAACATTCCCGCTAAGGTGCTGCAACAGGTGGGCGAGCCGGGTGGCCACATTCACATCTGGTCGCTGACGGTGGATCCGGTGTGGAACTATCAAGACCGGCGGCATGTGGGGCGCATATGTGATGGGTGGTGGCGGCTTTTACAAGAAGACCACATCGTTCACGCGCCCGCGATTATCACGTCCTACTACTGCGATTACTTCTACTGCTATCCGTACCAGTATGTACGGCAGCGTAGTGGTGAGCGCAGTTCTCTGACAATGCCGGCGGCATGAATATTGGCGGCGGATTCACTTTTGGTAGCTTCGAGGGCGCCAAGTTTTACTCAGAGGCGCGTTATACCTGGATTGCCACGCCGGGGCAGAGCACGAAGATTATCCCGGTCACATTGGTGTTCGCTGGTAAGAGGGGCATGTATGGGGAAGAGGCGGGGCTTCGGCCTCGCCTTTGTTATTGCGCGCAATTAGATCAGTCCCGATTTGCTTCAAGCGGAGCAGCCCACCGCCCAGCACGGCGAGCGGCGTGAGAGCCGTGAGCGTAAGCTGATACGCGACAGGGCTGCTTGCCCTTCAACTGCAGGGCCGAGAGCGCGCTTAGCAACAACACCACCAGCGCGAGTGCCAGCGTGTGGACCAGCGGATTCTCGCGCGCGATCCAGGTTGTCACGTATCCACCGGCCGCCGCGGAGACGGCGCTGAGAACAAGGTTCATCCACAGGTGAAGGCGGCGCGGTAGCGAATTCTCTCGCCGCGCCAGGTGCCAGGCGCTTCTCAGCCAGCGTGGCGATCGCAATCAGCAACGCGACCGTGAGAAAGCCCCCGCCGATCGCGAGAAACGAGTGCAGGATCTTCACTGTGGCTGATTTCATCGCGGCTTCCACTTCGTCAGGCGTATGCGCGAGTGCGGCGGTCAGGTCGATGAGCTTGCCGCTTTCATCTACGCGATAAATATCCTCGATGCGAATGCCGAGCTTTTCTTCCGGGATGTAAATGCCGGGCTCAATGGTGAAGACTGCGCCCGACGGGATCGGCTTGCTGTAGTCCATGGGGTCGTGGACATCGATGCCGACGGAGTGGCCCAGTCCGTGGATGAAGTACTTGCCCAGCGGCTCGCCGTGAAGATCCTTGCCATGGGTGTTGATGTAGTTGAAGGCCACGGTATCGAGGATAGTCCGGGTCAGTGTGCTGGCGGTTGTTGGTCTTTGATTTTCCCGCGACGAACGCGGCCATCGCAGCACGCTGCGCGCCCAGTACTATTTCGTAGATCTCCCGCTGACGCGCTGTGAAGTGCCCGTTGACGGGGACTGTGCGCGTGATGTCGGAAGCGTACATGGAGTACTCGCCCGCCGCGTCGACCACCACGACATCGCCGGCCTGCATGATCTGGTTGTTGGCGGAGTAGTGCAGCACGGTCGACATCAGATCCGGAGCCCACGATGGGCGCATAGGAGACGCGCTCGCATCCCTGCTCCATCAGGTTCTCGATGATGATTCCCGCGACGGTTCGCTCCGACGCGCCGGGATGCACGGCGCGCATCATTGCTCGCTGCGCCACCATGGAAGCATCCGTCGCCTTGGTTAGCAGCTCGATCTCTCGCGCGTCTTTCACGGTGCGAAGGGGGATGAGCGGGCGGCGACGTCGTGTGCGGGAGGTACGGTGTCGGTACCAAGGGTGGTGGCTACCAGGTCAGGAGGGCGCATGCGTCGGGCTGAATTCGGCTGGTCTAGATATTCTGCCGGACAGGCGATCGTCTGAGAAATTTTGTTCAGCACCGTCGGCAGGCCGGTCAGTCCTGCACCTCGCTCACTCCGGAGTGTGGAGACATTGGGCGATTTCTCATCGAGTTTTACGCCGGTGTAAGCTCGGTGCGCCGGTTACGCGTCGGCAGAAACAGGATCTCACGATAGCTGCGGGCGGGATGTTCGCTGGATCCATCGGCGGGGCCTTGGATCAGGAGTGCCGCGCCGGGCTCATTCCATCCGGTGAGGTAGTAGAAATCTTCGTCCTGACGATACGGCATGAAGTCGAGCACGGGTTCCTGCGCTGCGAAGAGGATCGCGACGCCGCCGTTCAGGGACTTTGGCCACGGCCTCGCGTCGCGCGTGATAGTCGGCGGCGGGTTGCTTGTCCAGCGCTGTAACCGGATGGGGCAGCCAATAGCACGACAACGGCAATCTTTCGCAACATATGTATGCTTTCCAGTCGAATAGCAGCAATCTGCGGACCCGGACATTCTGAGGCGTCTAAACTCCCACTGGATAGGGCTTGGGCGAAGATTCGTCCAGATTCGCGCCTCGACGGAAGCGCTCAAACCGTCCCTGGAAGAGCGACATCAAGCCGGTGTACCAGTAGCCCACTACGAACAGCAGCAGGAACGGCAGCGTGAAGTAATTCTCATTGGTCGACGGCATACCAGATGGTCAGGCGAAGTAGCAGCCGATGGCCTAGCTCGATCCAGGGAATGATGCCGAGACGCTTGCGATACTTCGCTGCCTGCGACTTCTCGCCCTTCTGCAGCACGCGATATTTCGGAGTGCGCTTGAATGCGCTCTTGATACCGAAGAGGGCCTCCATCACCGCGATTGTATTGGTGACCGTGAGACCGACACCAAGCGCCATCAGAAAGGGCAGGTACAAAAATGTCTTGTACCATTTGCCGCGGAAAGAGTTCTTTTTGCGAGACAAGGTAGAACGATGAGATCGAGAACGTCGAAGCCATGAAGAGGGGCACGTCGATCAGCAGCATCTGGAACCAGCCCTGATAGAAGCGGATGATCATGGCGGGCATCAGCAGCACGGAGAGCACCACCATCAGCGGATAGCTGAGATTCGCGGTCAGGTGGTAGATGGCTTCAATCTTTACGCGGCGAGGCGCGTTGCTGTCAATCACCTGCGGAAGAATTTTTTTTGATGTCTGGATGAGGCCCTTGGCCCAGCGTGCCTGCTGCGTCTTGAAGGCCGTCATCTCAATGGGAAGTTCGGCAGGGCACTCAACATCGGGCAGGTATTTGAATTTCCATCCGGCGAGCTGCGAACGATAGCTGAGGTCTGTGTCTTCGGTGAGCGTATCGTGCTGCCACCCGCCCGCGTCGGAGATGGCCTGACGCCGCCACATGCCCGCTGTGCCGTTGAAGTTGAAGAAGACTCCGCTGCGGGCACGTGCTCCGTGCTCGAGCACAAAGTGACCGTCCAGCAGAATCGCCTCAACCTGCGTAAGGAAGCTGAAGTCGCGGTTGAGGTGCGTCCAGCGCGTCTGCACCATGCCGATGCCGGATCGTAGAAGTGATGGATGACCTGCATCAGCCAATCCTTTGGTGGCACGAAGTCCGCGTCGAAGATGGCAATGAATTCGCCGGTGGCGGTCTTAAGGCCTGCGTCCAGCGCTCCCGCTTTGTAGCCGTAACGATTCTCGCGATGCACATAGACGATGGGGTGGCCGAGAGCGCGGTACCGCTCCACCATCTGTCGAGCCACTTCCTTGGTCTCGTCGGTGGAGTCGTCGAGCACCTGGATCTCGAGACGGTCGTGCGGATACTCCATGTTGCAGCAGGCCTCAAGCAGGCGGTCGATCACGAACTGCTCATTGAAGATGGGCAGCTGTATCGTTACGCGCGGCAATTCGCTGAAGTATCCGGCGGCGTGACATCGAGATTCTTCTTGTTCCGGTAGTACTTGTAGACGAGCTGGTATCGATGCATTCCGTAAGCCGCAAGCATGATCATTACGGTGAAGTAGGGAATCAGCAGAGCGATATCGAAGGGGTTCCAGCGGTAGAGATGCTCAAAGGTCCGGTCACCGTAGTGCGTGCGCAGGTAGTGCTGGAGCCCACGCTGGTTCGCCAACAGGAACAGTGCAGCAAGCGAATTCGCCGTCCACAGCAGAGATGCAAGCGCGGATTTTGTGACTGTAAGCGTCAGGAACATAGAGTGCAAGCAGCATCGTGCCTCCACATTGCGTGTCTGCGGCTGAGTATTGCCAATTGTACGCGAGGAGCAAACTGCCCACGCCAGAGGGTAAGAGCTTCTAGTTCAGGAACATCGTGCGATAGAGCGTGTCGCGCTGCACCGGCTTGAAGCCGGCATCGCGGATAAGGCGGCGCAGTTCTTCTTCGGTGGTGCAGTTCGACGTGCCGGCTGCTTTGACCACGTTCTCTTCCAGCATGACCGAGCCGACGTCGTTGCCGCCGAAGTGCAGGCCCATCTGCAGCACCTTCAGGCCCTGCGTAACCCAGCTGGACTGCACATTTTCAATGTTGTCGAGATAGAGGCGGGAGATGGCGAGGACCTTCAGGTACTCGACCGAAGTTGCTTCGTCCCAACCGCGTCCGCCGAGCGCGGTGTTCTGCGGCTGAAAGCTCCAGGGAATGAAAGCGGTGAATCCGCCGGTCTCTTCCTGCAGTCGCCGGACCTGTTCGAAGTGGTTGACGCGATGCTCGAAGGTCTCGCCCACGCCGAACATCATGGTGGCGGTGGTGCGCATGCCGAGCTCGTGGGCGGTGCGGTGCACCAGCACCCAGTCGTCGGTGGAGCACTTCAGGCGGGCGATGCGGTGGCGTACTTCGTCGTCCAGAATCTCCGCTCCGCCGCCGGGAATTGAGGCCAGCCCCGCATCGCGCAGGCGGCTGATGGTGTCGCGCACGGAGATGTCGCTGTATTCGGCGATGGCCAGAATCTCTGACGCGGAGAAGCAGTGCAGCCAGATCTGCGGGAAGCGCTGCTTTATGCCGCGCAGCATCCGCTCGAAGTAATCGATCTTAAGGTCGGGATGCAGGCCGCCCTGCATCAGCACGCCGGTGCCGCCCATCTCGAGCGTTTCCGCGATCTTGTCGAAGATCGTCTCAAAATCGAGGATGTAGCCCTCGGTCGCTAGCGGTCCCTTGAGCGGGCGGTAGAAGGCGCAGAAGGTGCAGTACTCGGTGCAGTAATTGGTGTAGTTGATATTGCGATCGATGATGTAGCTGACGACGCCCTCGGGGTGGAGCTTGCGGCGGAGAGCATCGGCCTCCATGCCCAGGCCGATCAGGTCGTCCGAGCGGAAATATTCAAGTGCCTGTTCGCGACTCAACGGCATAGATCGATTCTAAAGGGAGCGGGGGCGGGTTGGCGAGCGTTCCGGTACGGAGTGCTGAAATCCGCTGTACGCTCGCCAAATTCAGCCGCGAATCCGTCGGAAGCCTTTTCCAGACGCACCGCCTACTTCGTTGCGGGTGGTGTATTTGCCGGCATATCGGTGCTCGGTGCCGAGGGCTCCGCATTAGATTCCAAGGGTTTTTTCAAGTAGTCCATAACCTGCGGCGGAAGTGCCTTGTCTGCATTCGCCAGCAGAAGGCTGACCTGCCACATCTGCGTTTCGTTCAGAATTTTGCTGTAGGAGGGCATTCCGGTTAGCCGAATGCCGTTTGCCACCTTCCAATAGGTCTCGCCCGGAGGATCGTCGCTCACACCTACCACGCCGTTTCTGTGCGGCGACCAAAGCTGCGGGGCGCTTGGATACATGCTCGAGGCAAAAGTGGAGGGCCTGCCGTAAAGGCCGTGGCAGGAGGCACATTCCTGACGGTAAATGAGCGCCCCGGCCTCCAGGTTGGTGGCACTGGCTTCCATCGGTGACGCTTTCGGAGCTTCCTTAGCCACCCGCGCATGCAGCGGAACACGCACAATCGCGGCTTCCATTGGGAACGGCTTGTCTGCTACGGCCACGGGGAGCGTGCCGGTATTTAGATAGAGGAAGGCTCCAATCGGGAAGAGAAGCAGGCCCAGAATCAAGCCGATGAGAAATGTCTTCATGGGAAAAATGCCCTCGCCTGGCAGGTTTCGCTTAATTCACATGCCACTGTGATGCTGATTCTAGAGGAAAGCAAGTCCATACGCACCATGCAGATGCTTTAATACAAAGAGACAAGATTTTTGGCCCGACTTTTCACGGAATAACCTGGCGCGGGATCCTCGATTTTCTCCGGAGGCGCGAAGGAGACGGCCGGTGGACAAGCAGCCGGTCGCGATCGCGGGACGATGTCAGCAGTAATTGATGATGGTTCAGTAGTGGAGGGATTTCAGGTTCATGCACCGTAGCAGGCGTATTCGATACATTCTGTATCCATTTCTATCTTTTCTTCTTCTCGCCGCGCCTGACATGCGCGCCCAGAACACCCCAGAGCCCCCGAACCCCACCCTCCAGGCGCCGACTCCCGCACCAGCGCAGGGAGCCGAGACCGCGGCGGCTCGGGTGCGCGCACGCCGTCAACAGCGAATTGCGGCAATCATTCAGGACATCTACAGTCATAAATACGAGGCCTATGCGGGTAGCGGCTATCTGCGGTTCCGGCCAGGAGACAGCCTGCAGCGGGTAACGGAAGTGGATTGGAATGTGGGTTTTACGGACTATATCAAGCCCAAACTGGCGATTACTGGAGATTCCCGCGGCTACTACGGCACGGCGTATACCTATAACAATGAATTCCAGATCTTCAAGCCCAGCATTAGCCAATACGTATTTTTGGCTGGACCACAATACCGTGCGTACCAGGGGCTGCACTTTGCCGCTGGTGTCCGCGTACTTGCTGGACTTTCTCACGGTAACTTCGATACGAATACCGGGGGACTGCCGTCGCAGTATCTGGGCCTGTACCCCAACGGCAATGCCTTCGCTTTGAATGGTGGCCTGCCGCTGGATTACAACATCAGCCCTGCGATTGCGGCTCGGGTTACTCCCGAATTTCTCTACAACACCTTTGGCGGCTCGAACCAGTTCAACCTGGGATTCTCGGTCGGCCTGGTGTATCGGTTCGGCAAGAAGTAGCCTGAACTAAATGGAAAAAGGCCCCACCCTCATAGGGTGGGGCCTTTTTTATCGTCGCCGATCAGGCTACGACTTCTTTTTTTCGTCCCGCTCCTTGGCGACATCTAGCGGATATTGCGGCTCGGTCATGCGGACGGGGTCGAGGATCTCTGCAATCTGATCTTCGCTGAGCAGCTTCTTGGCGCGCGCGATCTTGATGATGGATTCACCGGTGGCGACCGATTCCTTCACAATTTCAGCGGCCTTGGCGTATCCGATGTAGGGGTTTAGCGCTGTGGCCAGCGATACAGTGCTTTGCGCGTAGAAGTTGCAGCGCTCAGGATTGGCGGTGATGCCGGCGACGCAGCGTGTATCAAATTGTCTAAGCATGTTGGCCAGAATAGTGATGCTCTGCAGAACATTATGCGCCATGGTGGGCATCATCACGTTCAACTCGAGTTGTCCCGCCTGGACCGCGTAAGCTACCGCGGCATCATTGCCTATCACCTGGAAACCGACCATCGCGGCCAACTCCGGCATGACTGGGTTAATCTTGCCTGGCATAATGGACGACCCCGGCTGCAGGCTGGGGAGGTAGATCTCGGCGAATCCGGTGTTGGGTCCGGAAGAGAGCAGGCGAATGTCATTCGAAATGCGAATAACCTCCAGCGCAATGCCGCGAAGTGCCGCGCTCACCTCGCCCATGCAGGCGTTCGATTGCATGGCCCACCGCATGTCTTCAGCGGGTGACAGCCTCTGCCCTGTGATGCGGGCAAGATTAGCGATCGCCTTCGAGCGGTAATCCGGATGAGTGTTGATTCCGGTGCCGACGGCGCTGCCGCCGAGTCCCAACTCGCGTAAAGAATCAGCCGAATTGACGAGATTTTGCCTGCCCTTCTCAATGGCCTTGCCGTAGGCGGCAAATTCTTGCCCCAGGCGCATGGGCACCGCATCCTGCATGTGGGTACGGCCTGACTTCATGATTTCGTGGAATTCCTTTGCCTTGGCGGAGAATGTGCCCGCAAGCGCGTCCAGCACGGGATAGAGCGTCTCGAGAGCAAGAAGAGTGCCCAGACGCATGGCGGTGGGAAAAACGTCGTTGGTGGACTGCCCGTAGTTCACGTGATCGTTCGGGTGAACGTCGGCATACTCGCCCAGTTGGAGGCCGAGGATCTCGTTGGCGCGATTGGCAATCACCTCGTTGGTATTCATGTGCAGGCTGACCCCGGCCCCGGCCTGGAATACGTCAACCACGAACTCGGGCATCCACTTGCCGTCGATCACTTCCTGCGAGGACTGGATGATGGCATCGGCGCGACGCGGCTCGACCAGGCCGAGATCCTTGTTGGCCTCAGCGGCGGCGCGCTTGACCATGCCCAGCGCGCGAATAAGGTGGGGATGAGCGCGCATTCCGGAGATGGGGTAATTTTCAACAGCGCGCGCTGTTTGCGCACCGAAATATGCACGTGCTGGCACTTCTACAAACCCAAGAGAATCCTTTTCTTTCCGAACTTCCGACATGCCACTGCTCCCTTTGCTCCGGCTGAAAATGTGTGAATTTTGATGCTGATTCCATGCGGGAGAATGCTGCTGCCCGCGCGGAATTGAGTATAGAGCATGGACACTGTCGCTCGCCGTGACGGAAGGGGAGGTCCCGTTCAGGGAAGTTTGACTGGCCACAAACGCTTCGTCCTCTGATAGGCTGCACTTATAAATCATGCGTATTCACCGGAGTCTCTTATTGCTTTTTGCCCTTACCGGTTCTGCTTTCGCTCAGAACAGCAAGCCGGTTGCTGAACGTGTCGCGTTGCAAAACGCTGTCTTCGATGAGCAATACGAATCGGATATGCGCAATTTTCCCGAACGCGCGACTGCGTTTGGGGACTATCGCTACAACAACAAGCTCGCGGAATATTCCCTGGCCGCGATTGCGCAGCGCAACAAGACGAACCAGGAATTCCTGGTGCGCTTAAAGGGCATCCCCACCACGGGATTTTCCGACCAGGACCAGCTTTCGCACGACCTGATGGTTCGAATGCTGGAGCAACGGATTGCCGACTACAACCTGAAGGAATACGAGATGCCGATCAATCAGCAGAACGGCATTCACACTGGCATGGCCGATCTGCCACTGTCTGTGCCGCTCGATTCCGTGCAGCACTACGAGGATTACATCGCGCGACTCAAGCAGATTCCGCGTGTCTTCAACCAGACAACGGAAGTGTTGCAGGCAGGCATGAAAGACAAACTGATGCCGCCCAAGTTCCTGCTGGAAAAGCTTCCGGTGCAATGCCAGGGAATCATCGACGCAGATCCGTTTCTTTTGCCCACGAAGAAATATCCGGCCAACATTTCCGAGTTAGACCAGGCGCGACTGACGAAAGAAATCACGGATGCGGTTCAGACCGAGGTTATTCCGGCATACAAAACGTTCTCAACTTTTCTGGGCACGCAATATGCGCCGCATGGCCGCACTGCACTCGCCATTACATCGTTGCCGGATGGAGAGAAGCGCTACCAGAACGACATTTATGGCAGAACCACGACGCACTTAACTGCGGATGAAATTCACCAGATCGGTCTGAAGGAGATTGCGCGCATTGAAGCAGAGATGACCGTGATTGCGAAAAAAGAGGGCTTCGCTGATCTTGCTTCGTTTCGCGCGTCCTTGAAAACGAATCCCAAATACATCCCGACATCGTCCGATCAAATATTGGAAGATTTTCGCCATTACATAGACCAGATGGAGCCAAAGCTCCCGCAACTTTTCACTCTGCTGCCAAAATCGCAGGTCACTGTTGAAGCGATTCCGGCCTTTCAATCTGCGGCTGCGACGCACTACGTGACCGGCACTCCAGATGGAAAGCGGCCCGGCCGCGTAGTAGTGGCGACTTCCAACTTCAAGGAACGTTCGCTGATTGACGACGAGGCCATTGCCTACCATGAAGGCGTTCCCGGACACCACATGCAGCTTTCGGTGCAGCAGCAACTCACCGGGCTGCCAAAGTTTCGTCTTCACGGCCTTTTCTTCAATGCGTACATAGAGGGCTGGGCTCTTTACGCAGAACAGTTGGGTAAGGAAGTTGGCTTCTATCAGGATCCTGTCTCCGATTACGGACGTCTTTCGTCCGAGCTGTTTCGTGCGGTGCGACTGGTTGTCGATACGGGCATCCATTCCAAGGGATGGACGCGGGAGCAGGTGGTTGTCTTCATGAGAAATTCCGGAGCCGTCGATGAGCCAACCATCCAGTCGGAGACGGACCGCTATATCGCTTGGCCTGCGCAGGCTTTAAGCTACAAGCTTGGCCAACTTGAGATTCGCAAGCTTCGGGACCGGGCACAAAAGGAACTGGGGCCGAAGTTCGACATCCGTACGTTCCACGACGAGATCCTGAACGGCGGCACGCTGCCGCTGGATCTGCTGGACGAACGCACCACCAAATGGATCGCTGCGCAAAAGTAGCTGCGCGGCAATCCTGATTCACACGGCGGGAATAGATTCGGACTCCAACTCAACGACAATCTTGCCTCGTCCCTGGCGCTTCAACTTTCCGGAGAAAGCGTCGGGTGCCTGGGAGAGTGTTATTACGGTGTCGACGAAGGCTCGAATCTTTCCGGAGGCAAAAAGTTTGCCCACTTCTATTAGTTGTTGTTGTTTGGGTTCGACAATGAAGAATGCCTGCTTGACTCGCTCTTCATCCGATTGCTCATTCGCGGCCGCGATGGTGACCATTTTGCCGCCGGGTTTCAGCAGGGGCCACGAGCGGCGGAGTGTTTCACCGCCGACGGTGTCGAAGATTACGTCTACCTCCCTCACGAGCTGTTCGAATGGAGCGGCCGTGTAGTCGATGATTTGATCAGCTCCAAGGCTGGAGACGAAATCGAGATCGGCCGAGGATGCAGTTGCGGTGACATACGCGCCGTGCAGGTGGGCCAGTTGCACGGCATACAGGCCAACGGACCCCGCTCCGCCGTGAATCAGAATCCGATCCGCGGGCGCAAGGTTCGCCCTCTCAAAAAGTCCCTGCCATGCGGTCAGAGCGCCAATCGGTACGGACGCAGCCTGCACGTGAGAAAGATCAGCAGGCAACAGAGCAACCGAGGATGGTACCGTGACGCAATATTCCGCCAGTGCTCCCTCGGCAAACCAATCGTTCATGCCAAAGACCTTGTCGCCGACTTGGAACGCGCTGGCTGGATCGCCAAGAGCGGCGACAACGCCCGAGAACTCATGGCACGGAACGGCGGCAGCACGAGGTTCTCCGCTCTGCGTGTGGGTTGATGGATACCAGATAAGCTCCGTGGGCGTGACACCCGCCGCATGGACCCGGATCAGAATCTCACCCGCGCCAGGCGCAGGGACAGGGCGAGTTTCCTCGATAAGCGAATTTCCAGCCACCAGACAAATCACCTTCATTCCACACCTCTTTCACATTTGTTTTTTGATGTTCGTGGATCTGTCGTAAGTTCAATTGATCGAACCATTCACAGGAAACCTGCGCGTTTGCTATTCGCGATCGTTTATTTGGGCAGCGCCAAAATCGAGGGTTGCGCTAGAGCGTCAATCATCTAACCTATAGAAATGAGTGAGATTCGCAATGTGGTTGCGGCACCTTCTCCGGGTGTAGCCGGTTCTGGCGACGAGCAGTTTGATGTTCTGGTTGTGGGCGCAGGACCGACGGGGCTGGCCTGCGCGATTGAGGCTCAGCGATTGGGGCTGCGGGTTGTTCTGGTGGAAAAAGGCTGTCTCTGCAACTCTCTTTTTCACTATCCGTCGAACATGACGTTCTTTACCACACCCGAACTGCTGGAGATTGGCGACATCCCTTTCGCCAGCCCGAACCAAAAGCCCAACCGCGGCGAGGCGCTGGAATATTACCGCAAAGTCGCGGAGCATTTTCAACTCGACGTTCGTCAATATCATCATGTTCAAAGTGTTTCCGGCGAAGACGGAGCCTTTGTGATCCAGACGGCTGATCGATTTGAGCGTCCGCGCATTTTCCGGTCGCGAAAAATAATTCTTGCAACCGGTTACTACGATTTGCCGAACTACCTCAGGATTCCCGGCGAAAATCTATCAAAAGTTCTCCATTACTACCAGGACCCGCATCCCTATTCCGGCCTGAACGTTCTGGTGATCGGCGGGAAAAATTCCGCTGCGATTGCCGCCCTGGACCTATGGAGGCATGGCTCGCGAGTCACCCTCGTCCATCGCGGCCCGGCCATGCATCGTCATGTAAAATACTGGATTCTCCCGGATATAGAAAATCGCGTCAAGAATGGAGAGATCGATGCTTTTTTTCAATCGCGTGTCACCTCGATTGATGAGGACTCCGCAACGATCGCCACTCCGGTTGGGGAGAAGACGATATTGAACGACTATGTTTTCGCTTTGACGGGATACCATCCTGATTTTGATTTTCTGTTGGCGTTGGGCATTCGTCTAGAAGGTGAGGACCGCCTGCCGGTGTGCAATCCCCAAACACTTGAGAGTAATGTGGAAGGTGTTTACCTCGCTGGCGTCATTGTGGCCGGCAAGCGGACCAATGAAATCTTCATTGAGAACGGAAGGTTTCATGGGCATCAGATAGCGGCCGATCTGAAAGAAAAAGTGGGCCTTTGAAATTGATTGGCGTGTATTGGAATAGGGATATTGATTTTCAGTAGAGAGTCCTTCGCGATGACGAAATAAAGTCGCTGCCGGAAAGTTGAGGAACAGGACAATCAAGTCACGGTTCACATATTTCTGGAAGCCGCGCACGATCCGAAGTCAGCTCATCGCCGGGCTGATTGCGTTGGAGAGTTTGTTGCTTATCTTCTTCGCGATCGTGCTGATGCGCGAGCAGAAGAAGGAGATTGCTCATCGCGCGGAGCAGCGCCTGAGCTACCAGATCAACCTGCTTTCGCTTCAAGCCGGGCCGCTCATCGTAGCCGGCCAAATCGACGCGCTGCAATCAATTGTCTCAACCATGCGGGAATCCTCCACCATCCACGCTGCGCAGGTAACGGACACGGCGGGCCGGACGCTTGTGAGCAGCGATACCACCGCCAACGGCTTGTTCATCCTTACTCCTACTGAGCGCAAACATCTCATTCCCGGCACAGGCAGGATTCAGACGTTCAACATGATCAGCAATGGCAACGACGAAATTACCGAGGCATCCGAGCCGATTATCGTGGACGGCAGCCTGGTCGGTTATGCATGGATCTACCCCGACACCGCCCCCGATCGCGGACAGGTTCGCTCGCTCCTGCGCATTACGATCATGTATGGATTGTTCGCGATCCTCGGTTCAATCCTGGTCGCGATTGTTCTGGCTCAATCCATTACGCGGCCGTTGGCGGTGTTGCGCGAAGGAACGCGTCAACTCATTCGCGATCCTTCTGCCAGTCACCGGTTTCCTCTCCCGGTGCTCTCTTCAAATGAGGCTTCCGACCTGACCATGGCCTTCAATCGCATGGTGTCGTCGATGGATGAACAACGCTCCGGATTGAATGACACGCTGGCCCTGCTGGATTCCATGTTGGCCAACGCTCCCACCGGATTTGGATTTTTCGATCGCAAGTGCCGCTATGTCCGCGTGAACCGATTTCTTGCCGACCTGAACGGAATCCCTGTAAGCAAGCACCTGGGACGGACTCCCTCCGAAATATTTCCGATACCGGCGTCAGTGGAATTTGAAGATTACATTCGTATTGTTTTTGAAAGTGGCAAAGCGGTGCAGGACGTCGTCGTAAGCGGCGAACTTTCGGAACATCCTGGTACTCATCGCCACTGGCTCATCAGCCTCTACCCGGTGCGGACGGGCACGCAGCCGGTGCGGTGGGTGGGAGCCATCGTGGTGGACACGACGGAGCGCATTCGTGCCGAAGAAGCGTTGCGCAAGACGGAAAAGCTTGCGGCCGCAGGACGACTTGCGGCCTCGATCGCTCACGAAATCAATAATCCTCTTGAGGCTGTAACCAACTTGCTCTACTTGCTGAATCTCAACGATTCGCTGGATAGTTCGGCCCGCAAATACGCCGAGATGGCGCAATTTGAAGTGGCGCGTGTGTCAGAGATTACCCAGCAGACATTGCGTTTCTATCGTCAATCCACATTGCCGGTTATGTCCAGGATGTCGGACCTTCTGGATTCCGTGATCACCCTTCATCTGGGCCGCATGAATGGCCTGAACATTGACCTGGCGCGGGACTACAGACAGGAGGCGGATCTCTTCTGCTTTGCGGGAGAAATGCGGCAACTGCTGAATAACCTGGTGGGCAACGCGGTCGATGCCATGCCGCTGGGCGGTCGGCTCTTTGTCGCGGTCCGCAGGTCACGTTCGTGGAAAAATCCAGAGACGGAAGGTGTTCGCATCTTCGTTGCCGACAACGGCTACGGAATGGACGAGGAAGTTCGCCGGCACATCTTTGAGCCCTTCTTTACTACCAAGGAAGTGACGGGAACAGGCTTGGGATTGTGGGTGAGTGCGGAGATTATTCAAAAGCACTCCGGCACGGTGGCCGTTCGCAGTCGATCGATCAACGAGGGGAAAACCTCAGGCACGGTGTTCATGCTGTTCTTCCCCGAGAAAGCTGCTCCCGAAGTTGCCAATGAACAGCCCAACCGAGAAGTAACCGCCTGATCTGATTATTCGAAACCTGCTAGGGAAGAATATTTGTGTCGTGCAGGAAGTCCGGTTGCTGGTCAGACAATTTTGATTGAATCGCACAACTCGATGGGTGGGGCTGACCGATAGACTTGGATCGAGTTACGTGGAAGCGATCCATTCTCAGATAGCGAATACGAAGTCCTTCGATGGTGGCCGGCATCGACACCGGAGTCATCTTGCGGTCGACGTAGACAAGCAACGCCGCCTCCGCGGGATTATCCTGACTCTGCGCAACCCCGACACCGAATATCGCCGGATCAATCATCAGCGATCTCCAATTGCGTTCCTTCACGGCGATGGCCGGCGCTAAAACACCTGCCGGCAGATGCAGCCCAGGAACCAATTTTCGGCTGATGGGGGCGGTGTGGTTGGCAACGCTCCCGGCATTCGAAGGAATGACGATGGTTCGAATTCGCGCAATCGTAGCAGGCACGGTTACGTGTTGCCGATCCTCATCCACGTACACAACCACAGCCGCTTCGGCCGGATTGTCAGCGCTCCTTCCAACGGCAGTTCCCAGCACTCCTCGCCTTGAATTCACTAACGAGGCTGCTGCCAGGCTAGCAGCCTGCTGCGCGCTGGTCAGGCTGCTGGCGGAGAGTTCGACATCAGTATGAGAGTCGGCACTTTTCGCTTCATAATCCAGGCAAGTGATTGGGTGCTCCGCGGCGCCAACCACTTTGAAGCTTCCGACCGGCTGAGCGGTCTGTGTCGCAAGTTCATGGAGCACGTCGCCAATCGGACTCGCCAGACTTACCCCTGAACCCGAAGCAAAGAAAAGGCCGAGTGGTTGCGCATTGCTTGCGTCCATAATCAGCGCGCCGGAATCACCTGCGTCGGTGAAATTGTTGCCTCCGATTGAGATCTGGTTGGTGTAAACCTTGCGGAGATACTTCGTTGTCTCTGCACAGTCCTTGAAGTAATCCACCAGCACATTCTGGCTGATGGATTCAATAGTTGAGCATGTGAGTCCCGTTGTGCGACCGCTCTTTACCACGCGAAGCGGCGCCGTCGCGAACCCGCCGGGGAGATGGCCTCTCCCGTACCTGCGGCAGGCGGCAGGGCGGACAGACCGCCGGATTCCTGCGGACCGATGTGCAGAATGGCGCCGGTTGCGTCGATCACATTGGCATCAATGCGGGCGATGGCTGCGTCTACATTTGTTTGCAGGCTGGCGAGCGGCGCGAAGGCGCTTAACGTTGCTACCGGTCGAGCGGTCGCTCCTTCCTGGCCAAACGGAGTGCATCCGCCATCGATAAGTCCTGGCTGAATAACAGCGTCGCCATCGCGCGCCTGGTCGCTCTCCGCGAGAACATGATTATTGCTGAGGATGTAGCGCGTTCCGCTCGCATCCTCGACCAACGCACCAAGAGTTCCGCCGCAACAGTTGCTAATGTTGGTAATTCCGCGGCCATCCTTGATGGTGTCGTAGTCGTTATTATTTCCGCCTGAAGAGCCCATCTGTACAAGCCCCTTTTGCGCTTCCTGATTGGCCAGAGGTGAGCTGTTCAGATTCTCGCCATTTAACAGGATGTGCAGAGGAGTTGTGGATTGGCTGTCGTTGGCGCGCGCAACCACGTAGATCGATGGATTGGCAGGCAGCGTCGATGGCGCTTTGTACGTCACTTTGCAGGTCGTGTATTCCTTGCGGCCGTGGTGACAGGTGGTTGGACCAAGTGTGCCCAATGCTGCGCCCCCATCACTTCCTGTGGGCGTTGTTCTCAACGCCCATCTGATAGTGCCGGCGCTGACTTCCGCGAGGGTGCCTTGAATGTCAATTGTCGAACCAAGGGAGAGGGTGGCGTTCTCCGGGCTGAGCGGCTGAAGGAATCCAGGATGAACGGTAAGCGTAACGGCAACGTTACTCGCCGGATTATTTTTTAGTGATGCGATGAGCCTTACCTGCACCACATCCTGCGTGAGAAAAGTGGGAGGAGTGTACAAGCCGTTCGGCCCGAAGGTACCAGCCCCGGCCTTAATATCTCCGTTTGTCGCTCGCCAGGTT
Source organism: uncultured Acidobacteriaceae bacterium (assembly GCA_963816335.1). Classification (GTDB taxonomy): domain Bacteria; phylum Acidobacteriota; class Terriglobia; order Terriglobales; family Acidobacteriaceae; genus JANXZS01. The sequence goes on from CAWFKA010000006.1 coordinate 73,077, forward strand.
ACATCCGCGCGTGCGCCGGTGTTCAAGGTTGCCGCGAATGTTTGTTGAGTATTCGTATCAAGATTGGGGATCGCAGGGTTGACGTGAAAATCCGCATTGCCCGCTCCATTCGCAAATCCGCCGCAACCTGCAACCAGCAGGGCTAACGGCAGCAAGAACACGGCGATGGGTCGGGGGATCCTGATCATGGCAGCAAGGCGAGGCTCTTCCGCAATGGCGTAGAAATTCTCTTGTTTCACGGAGAAACTCGAGAGAGGCCGAGGGCCATAAGCCTTCTGATTCGACGCCCAGAAGCGGAGAAAGGTCACTCTTGCATGCTACCTGTTCGGCAGGATGCAGCCAAAACGTTGTGCTGCAACGAGAGTGTTATGTGGCTCGAGGGCCTCCAACGCGACCCTGGCTTCTGCTGCGGCGGCCGACCAGTTAAATGGAGGAGACTTGCCGGGTGGGAGCTGGAGATTCAGCTCTCCAACCCGGCTTCGATCCATTAGGCCACGGCGTCCGACCCTGATTCTGAACTTGGGACAAGTTGGGGGCCGCGAACCGTTTGAGGCAGGATCTTGATCTCGCCGCCGTCAATGGCTCGTGCACGCCGGAGTTCCCTGGCAGTCAATGGCTGCATGCGATCGGCTGAGTAGATCACATGTTTGCCACAATCCAGACAAACTTTGTACGTGCTTCTCTGCAGGGTGAAGGGACGTGTAAGCCGTTCATGACGGCAGCCGAAGAAGATCTCATACAGGAACCCGAAGACAGAAATAATCAAGGCTTTCATTTGGAAAGCGCTCCTTTCATCTCTCCGAGTCTGGCTAGATCTGGGGAAGGCCAATTTCGACTCGGTAGAGTCAAACCCCTCGCGGGATTTGCGCGCTACAACAATAGAGATGCAAACATAACCCGAAAGAACCAGGGTTTAAATGAGAAATTTATCTCTTAATTTGAGAAATTGTTTTCACATTTTGGTGGGTTCAATGGTACGAATTACGATTTTCCCGAAGTGTGATCCGGCTTCCATGGCCGACAACGCATCTCGTATATCGCTGAAGCTGTGAATCTTATCGATGATTGGGGTGAGCCCGCTGTGCGTGATTGCGGTATTCATCTCTACAAAATTCTGCCGCGAGCCCACGTAAATCCCCTGAATATTGACCTGTTTGTGCAGAATCGGGCCAATGAGAAGTTTGTCCTCAATTCCGCCCAGGACGCCGATCTGCGCGACCATTGCTCCCACGCGAACCGCCTTGAGCGATTGAGAAAGAGTTCCTGCGCCGCCCACTTCGACGACCAGGTCGGCGCCTTCCCCGGAGGTTTGCTCGAGCACCCACGGAGCCCAATCCGGAGAGGTTTTGTAATTTAAGCCCGCATCCAGGCCCAGCGATTTGGCACGAGCCAGCTTTTCGTCGCTGCTGGAAATCCCAATTACTCGGGCGCCGGCGAGCTTGGCAAACTGCAGTGCGAAGATGGAAACACCGCCGGTTCCCTGTATCAGAACGGTTTGCCCGGGGCGAACCTTGCCTGCGGTGACAATGGCGTTCCAGGCAGTAACGCCAGCGCAGGGTAGGGTGGCAGCCTCTTCGTATGAAAGATGTTCAGGGACAGCCACCAGGCTCTCAGCGGGCAGTGCCACATACTCCGCCAGCATGCCGTCGATGTCTCCACCCAGGGCTCCTACTTCCTTTTGTGATGAGGGCCTTCCGTCCAGCCAGTTCTGCATAAAGATTCCAGCGACACGGTCACCGACCTTCCATTGGTGAACATTGGCTCCAATTGCTGCGATCTCGCCCGCCCCGTCCGAGCAGGGAATTCGGGGCAAAGCCAATTTGGGGTTGTAATGGCCCTTTACCATCAACAGATCGCGAAAATTGAGCGACACGGCGTGGACCCGAATCAGCACTTGGTGGGTGCCGATTGACGGAATGGGAGCCTCAACCTGTTCGAGTTTTTCGATTCCGAAATTAGCAATTCTCCACAGCTTCATGACCGTTGCTCCATACCGCATTGATATTAGAGAGGATGCACAAAGTATGGCACCGATTCGGAGAAAAACGTTACCATAGACACATGGCCAGAGGTTGGGAGAGCAAAAGTGTGGAGGAGCAATTGACGCAGAAGGAATCGGAGTCAGCAATCGGGGAACCAAATCCTGCCCACAAAAAGTCCGCTGAAGGGAACAAGGCCTCGATTCTCCGCGAGAAACAGGCGCTTGAACTTCAGCGTGAGCGGATTCTTTCCGAGCGCACGTCGAGCCCGCACCGCCGCGCGGCGTTGACTGCGGCTCTGTCGGACGTCGAGTCGAAGCTCAACTTGCTGAATTAGACCTCCGTTGCGGCACGAGCCTTCTACGACTTGCGGTTGAAGAGCAGGGAATTCCCCTGGTCGACCGGGGTCATCAGCACGCGCGCAATATTCACGTGTGCAGGCCGGGTAGTGACCCACAGGATGGCATCGGCTACGTCAGCGGCCGTCAGGGGAGTAACTCCTTGGTAGACTTTGGCGGCTCGCTCCGTATCGCCCCGAAAGCGCACTTCGCTGAATTCCGTCTCCACCATCCCAGGATCAACCGTCGTGACTCGAACTGGAGTTCCGAGCAGGTCCAGTCGCATGCCATCGTTGATGGCACGCTCCGCCGCTTTGGTGGCGCAATAGACAGCGCCCTTCGGATAAGTCATTTCCCCGGCTGTCGATCCCAAATTCACCACGTGACCGCGCCCGCGGCTCACCATCCCGGGTACGACGGCCCGCGACACGTAGAGCAGCCCTTTCACGTTGGTATCGATCATCTCTTCCCAATCCTGGAGGCTGCCGGCGTAGAGCGTCTCCAGGCCGCGGCTGAGTCCCGCGTTATTGACAAGCACTTCGATCGACTCCCATTCCTTTGGCAGGCTCGATATAGCATTCGCGACGTCGGTGGCCTTGCTCACGTCAAGAGGAAGGACGTGCACATCCGCCGCGCCCAGTTCGCGCAAGCGGCCTCTGCTATTCTCCAGACGATCTTTGCGCCGAGCTGCCAATAACAGCCGGGCACCCTCGGCCGCAAAAGCTTCGGCACATGCCAGCCCGATGCCGGAACTCGCTCCCGTTATAAAAACAATTTTGCCGCGAAGTGAAATCATGTTGACCATGCTAGAGCATTTCTCCCGGAGACGCAGATGTGACGCCTCAATTTTTCAGATGTGACCAGAGGACGGGTTCACAATTGTGAATTTCATTTTCAAAGACGAGTCAGCTTTTTTCGAGTAGTTCCAGGTTGTCGAACTGTGCATTTGCATATTCGGCTGATCGAGCCACGAATTGGGCTGTCCGGTACTGCCCCACTGCCCAGTCTTCTCGGAGCATGCCGGATTCCGCTGTCAATCGCAACATTCCCGCAAGATGATCCGCCAGGGGCAGCCGCGTATCCACAGCCATGGCCGATTCGCGCAGCAATCGTGTGTCCTTGATGCCCAGCGCGACCGTGGCGCCGGGATGCTCCGGTGGCTCTAGCATGACCTTGCCGTAGGCAGCGTAGAAGGGAGATTGGAAGAGCGCAGAATTCACTGTCTCAAGAAAGACCTTTGGATCGATGCCCTGCGCACCCGCAAAGACAAATGCTTCGCTGAGAGCTTGCACCATAGCGGTGATCATGAAGTTGCCGCCAAGCTTCAAGGCGTGAGCCTGCTTCGGTTCGGATCCCACGACGGTGTAGCCGCGACTGATAGAGGCAAGAAGGGGACGCACAATTTCGATTGCAGAGTCTTCTCCGGCAAGGGCGATCCATAGTTTTCCATCTGCGGCAACGTTGGGACGGCCAAACACGGGAGCAGCGATAAAGCGCTGCCCCCGGTTGCGATGCTCCAGCGTAAGTCGTTCGGAAAGTGCCACGCTGATCGTGCTGAGCGAGACGTGGGTTGCGTCCTGCGCCATGGCTCGCGCTACTCCGCCACTGCCCAGAACCAGATCGCTGACGGCCTCATCATCGTTCAACATGGTGAAGACGAGTTCGCGGCCGTCCACGGCCTCCCTCGCACTCGACGAGGTAGGCAATCCATCCAGTACTTCCGGCGGCCTTGGAGAGCGATTCCATGCAGTCAGATCGTGTTCGGCCTGCCAAAGCCGACGCGCAACCGGCAACCCCATTTTCCCTAAGCCTAGAAATGCGATCTTCACCTGCGACCCTCCGTGTTTGCCATCAATCGTATTCGATGCGGGCGAGAGGATGTGCGCAGCAAGAGAATGCCCTCACATGTCGTATGTGAGGGCGAGGTTCTCGATTCGCAAAATAAGGATCAGGATGAAAACTGTGGGGTGACAAGATGGTGCGCGATGGCGAAGAGAGCAAGCTCCAGGCGCGTCGATACTCCCGTCTTGTCGAAGATATTCGAGAGGTGCCGCTTGACCGTTTCCTCGCTGAGAGAAAACTGCTTCGCAATGTCGCGGTTGCTGCAACCCTCAACGATGCAGCCCACCACTTCCAGTTCACGCGGAGTCAATCCATAAGTCTTGCGCTCGGGAACCGCAGCCTTCTGCATCAATTCGTGCAGAGCTCCCACCAGGTTGACGACTCGCTTGCCGCCGATCCAATAATCTCCTGATGACACGGCCTTGATCGATGTCGTCAAGTGGTCGGTCACTGCATCCTTGAGAACGATGCCGCGAGCCCCAATCTGCAACGCTTCAATGACCTGCTGCGTGCTGATGAGGCTGGTAAGCAGCATGATCTTCACGGTAGGTGAACCGCTCATGATGGCGCGCATGGCTTCGAGACCCGGCAGACGCGGCATCTGCACATCAAGGAGCAGAATGTCCGGCAGTAGCTCGAGCGTCTGTGTGATGGCGTCATCGCCGTCGGACGCTTCACCCACAACTTCCAGCGCGGGATCGCCCTGCAGCATGTTGCGAACCCCAATGCGCACGACGGGATGATCGTCCGCCAGCAAAATTCTTATCGGTCTCGAGTTCTGGCTCTTCGCCTTGAGCGGTGCTGTTTTCATGCGTGCGTCACCAAAGCCTTCCGGCCTTTCTATCCTGCAGAATACGCTCCAGCACAGTGCAAGCTGAAGACAATTCTTCCAGGATTTTAAGGCCCTCACCTCGTTTGTAACTACCTAATTCAAGGCGTTGCGCAATTGCCGCGATTGATGTAGCACCGAGCATAGAGCTCCCGCCCTTGATGGTGTGAGCAGAAGCCCGTAAAGACTTCATTTCACCTTCGTACAGCCAGCGCGTCATCTCGGGAATTCGCTTTCGCACGTCCCATATACATACCGTGAATACTTCATCCAGCGAGTGCTCGGGCATCATCGTTTTTAATTTCTGAAACATGGCCTCGTTGAGCACGTCGGAGTTGCCAACGGACTCGCGTTTTTCTTTGGCCGATGCATGCGGCGCCGGAGAGCCCAACAGAGACGCCAATACGCGCGTGTCGATCGGCTTACGCAGAAATCCGTCGAACTGTCCGTGGGTCGCCGGCTCTGTCGCGCTCATTGCCAGGATGGGGACGCCCGCTCCGACTTGGTTTCTCAGGCGCTCCGCAAGCTTGTCTCCGCTCATACCCGGCATCTGGAGATCCACCAGAATCGCGCTCGGACGTTTGTTTTGCTCAGCAGCCTTCAGTGCGCGGATCGCCTCGTTGCCGCTCGCGGCCTTGGTGACCACATGCCCCTCCGCCCCCAGCAGTAGCGCCACAAGATCCCGGCTGATCGGATCGTCGTCTACGACGAGGATACTGCGACGCTGGGCGATTTGGAGAGGAGTCGTCATGGGTTAGCGGCCCACCACCAGGACGACAAAACTGTCGGGAAGAATCGGCGGCCGCGGCCGAGGGTTTTCAGTGGTCGCAGCTGGACGAGGTCCAAAATCGGCGGTGACTGTGTACAACATGCCGGTTGTTGGATCGATCGTCATGGTTCGCGCTCCCTGCTTGGTCGCCAAGGTTTGCAGAATGGAATACTCGTTAGCGGACTTCTGCGAGACGACGGTCAAAGTCCCCTCGCCGTTCGAACTGAAGGCAAGCGAGTGGCTCGAATCATAAGCAGCTGCATCCGGCCCATTCCCGATTGGTGGTGAAGCAACAACTTTACCCGAGGTCGAATCCACCACTGCCATCTGCTTGTTTCCACACACGCTGAACAGCCGGTTGTGTGCGAGGTCGATGGCCATGCCAGAAGGCTCTTCACATGGTGCGATGGACCACAGTGCGGTTACCTTCGCAGTCGCTGCGTCGATGCGCGCGATCTGGCTAGTGTCTTCAATATTTACAAATATCGTGCCCTTGCCGTCAGCTCTGGGAAACTCCGGTTTTCCCGGCAGTGCAATCGTTTCCACCACCTTGTTCGTATGTGTATCAATGACTGTGGCATTTTTGCTTCGGCCATTGAAAGCGAAGATTCTTTCTGTTTTAGGCTCAAACAAAATTCCATCAGGATTCGTTCCCGCATCAATTGTCTGGATGACTTTGTGTGTACCACGGTCAAAAACCGCCACGTTGTTGGAACCGCCGTCGCTGATGTAGCCATACTTGCCGGTGGCGTCTAATGCAACACCGTGAACACCCTTGAATCCAGTGATTTCCGCAGTGACTGTGCCACCTTCCAGGTCAACAACCTGCACTCGATTGCCGCGCGCAATGTAGAGCCTTTTGGCGGCGGAATCGACCGTAAGATAATCCCATCCGCCATCTCCGCCGATCTTCCATGTCTGCTGGATCTTATAGGGACCCGTAGAATCTGCAGCCTGAGCTATCGCAGGTCCTGTAATGATCCCCAACGCGACTGCGCCGATGAGAAAATCCCGTGAACCTCTGCCCATGCAGAACATGTAGCCTCCTCCGGAATGTACATCGAAATCCTAACCTAAATCGCCGGTATGCGTAGACGATTCGCACGTGCTGGCCGCGTATGTCCATCAAGACTAACGGTCTTAGCAACCTGGGTTCGGGGCGCGCGAGTGGGAAGATGATGCCGCGCGAGCTTCTTTGCCTCCTCGTTCTGCCCTCTGTACATTGAAGGGGATGACTGAAGGGCCCGAAATCGACGATCTTCGGCGTGAGTTAGTCGACCTAAGGGCACGCGTCGCGCGGCTGGAGTCCGAGAAAGTCAATCCTCGCCGGACAGAGGAAGAGTCTTTTACCGCCGCTCCAACTGCGAGCCCCGATTCCCCGGTCCAAGCACCTCAGATTGCTGTATCAGCGGCGCCGCCACAGCAGAAGCAATCCCTCGAGCAGCGCATTGGATCGCAGCTGTTTAACCGCGTCGGGATCCTGGCGGTTCTCTTTGCGGTGGCGTGGTTTCTTAAGCTGGCGATCGATCGCGATTGGATTGGCCCCCGCTTGCGTATCACTGTCGGATTGCTGATAGCTGCTTTCCTCATGGGCTGGTCGGAGCGCTTTCGTGCGAGGAACTACACTGCGTTCTCTGATACGTTGAAGGCTCTTGGCAGCGGCGTGGCGTACCTCACGCTCTGGGCATCGCTCAACATCTATCATCTACTGCCGGCTTGGCTGGCGTTCCTGCTGATGGTCGCAGTAACAGCCACGAATGTGCTGTTCGCCTTGAAGCAGGAGTCGGAGCTGCTTGCCGGATATGCGCTTCTTGGCGGACTGGTGACTCCGGCGCTTCTTTCGACGGCGGAGGACAACGAGGTATTTCTATTCGCTTATCTCCTCGTGCTGGCGATTGGGGTTGTGCTTCTCTTCGCGCTGCGATCCTGGCTTCGGTTGGCCATAGCGGCATTCGCTGGCATCAACCTTTACTACTTCTCATGGTATTCGCGCTTCTACCACCCAAATCAGCGGTTGACGACTCTCTTTTTTGTGGGCTCGTTTTTCGCCGTATTTTCCGCCATACCCTTTCTGTTGTCTCGTCAGGCTCCCGCAGCGCGCGGGGGCGGCGATGTCAGGAAATTCGCAGTTGTAGCGCCGGTCGCCATCGGCGTTGTGGCGGCGTTTGAAGCGTTCCCGCTGGTATCAGACGTTTACAGCGAGTGGATGCGGGCGTGGCTTGCGCTCGCATTCGCCATAGCTGCGGTAGTCCTTTCGCAGCTTGCGGAGAGCGGCCTGCACAAAGGAAGTCGCAGGGAACTATCTGCAACGCACGAGGCGATTGCGATATTGTTTTTGGCCATTGCGATTGGATTCGCAGGAACAGGCTATGGCATTACCGTGGGCTGGCTGGCTGAGGCAATGGCCGTAGTCGCGTTCGCATGCCTGAGGCCGCGATTGGCAAGGTGTTCGATGGCTGCGGCGATGCTCGCACTGTGCCTCGCGAGTCTTTTATTCCTGGAGTTCTCCGATCCACTTCGACAGCCGGTCGAGGTCTTCGCCAATTCTCATTTCCTTGTCTACGCGGTTGGCATCGGCGTCTTTGCCGTGACGATTTGGATGAGCCTTGCAGCACGCAAGCGCGATTTCGCCGAGACGGGCAGCAGGAATTGGACGACTCTGATTATTCTTTCGACCGTCGCGTTGAACCTGGTTGCGCTGCTGGCCGTGAGTCTGGAGATCCATCATTACTGGTCCTGCGGCGCAAGGCTATCCGGCAACCTGTGCCGCGTCATCGATCCTCGCGATATCGTCTTCGCACACTTTGTGTATAGCGGATGGTTCATGCTGTATGCCGCGGCGCTTATGACTGCGGGCTTTCTCGCGCATTCGGCATTCGTGCGATGGCAGGCTGTGGCGCTGCTGACTTTCTCGATTGCGAAAGTCTTTCTGGTCGACACCAGCCAACTGAACCAGGGCTTTCGCGTGTTGAGTTTTCTAACATTGGGAGTGATGCTGCTGGTGATCAGCTTTGCTTATCAACGCGATTGGCTTGCCCTTCGCCACAAATGAAGGGCAAGCCGCGTCGCGAAAGTTATCGCAACACAGGGTCGATCTGATTCAGCCAGTCTGGCGGTTTCAGAATTTCGCGTGGCTTGGAGCCATCGGCCGGACCAACGATTCCGTCGCGCTCCATCATGTCGATCAGGTGAGCAGCGCGGCCATAGCCAATGCGAAGCCGCCGTTGCAGCAACGAAGTGGAAGCCTTGCCGAATTCGAGAATCAGCCGGACAGCGTCTTCAAATAATTCGTCGTTATCGTCGCTGTCGCCCGCTACATCCAGTTCGCGGCCCTTGTCGTCTTTGGGCGACTCGAGGAAGCCGCTCACATATTCTGCTTCACCTTGTTTCTTCCAGAACTCCACCACGGCGGCCGTTTCCTTTTCTGTGACGAAAGGCGCATGCAACCGCTGCAGTCGAGAGGTTCCCGGCGGCAGGAACAGCATGTCGCCGCGGCCTAGCAGGCATTCCGCACCGTTCGAATCGAGAATCGTTCTCGAGTCCACCTTGGTAGCGAGCCGGAAGGATATCCGCGTTGGAACGTTGGCCTTGATCAGTCCGGTAATGACATCCACGGATGGCCGTTGCGTCGCTAGCACCAGGTGAATGCCGACTGCGCGCGCCATCTGTGCCAGCCGCGTGATCGCTTCTTCCACGTTGGATTTGTCCAGCATCATCAGGTCGGCGAGTTCGTCGATGATGATGATGATGTAAGGCAGTGGACTTTGTTCATCCGAGTCTTCGAACATGCTCGGTGTGCCGTTTTCGAATAGCCGGTTGTACTGATCGATGTTGCGCACACTGCGGGAGGCCAGCAGCTTAAGTCGGCGTTCCATCTCGCGCACCGCATTGCGCAGCGCGTTCGCCGCAAGCTTCGGCTCTGTGATGATGGGCGTGAAGAGGTGCGGAATGCCCTCGTACATTCCCAACTCCACCCGCTTGGGATCGACGAGGATCAGCCGAACCTGTTCCGGCGTGGAGCGGTAGAGCACCGACATGATCATCGCGTTGATGGCGACGGATTTACCGCTGCCGGTCGAGCCCGCAATCAGAACGTGCGGCATCGTCGCGAGATCAGCCGTCACAATGCGACCGTTGATGTCTTTGCCCATGGCCAGCGTCAATCGCGATTTTGCGTGACCGAACGTTTCCGATTCAATGACGTCGCGCAGCCAGATTGTTTCGCGTTCATGGTTCGGCACCTGGATGCCCACCGTGCTCTTGCCCGCCATGCGCTCAATCAGTATGCTTTCGGCGCGCATTGCCAGGCACAGATCATCCGAGAGTCCGGTGACGCGGCTGTACTTCACGCCCGCCTCGGGACGAAACTCGAATGTGGTAACGACCGGTCCGGGATTGATCTGTACCACCTGACCCAGCACGCCAAACTCAGCGCACTTTTGCACTAGTACCTGTGCTTCGTCGCGGAGTTCGTCTTCGCGCACTACCTGTTCCTCTTCGCTGCGGAAGAGCAGGGAACTGGGCGGAAGCTTAAATCCGCTGATGGACTTCGGCGTGACAGTAACCGGACGAAATTCAGCATCGGCTCTCTCGCCAACCACTATGGCGTTTGCAGCTGCTGGAACCTCGGCTTCATCTTCCCCGATCCACCCCTCTGCAACCGGGGGAGCGGCTTCCGCAGCCTTGGAACGCGGAGGCACCAGCCGAGGCTTAAGCTCTTCCAGCTCTTCTTCAGGAGGAAGGTCCGGCACCTGGGCGCGGGGCATCTGTTCCCAGAGTGTCGGGGCTGGAGTTGGTTCTTCGTAGAGATCGGCGAAACCGGTACGGCGGGTGCCTGTAAGAGCAACATCCTCCTCAGCAAGCACCTTTGATTTCACGGGCTTAATTGGCTTGTCGACGGACTTCCGCGCCTTTGCCAGACTCTTTTCTCTATCCGCCTCCATTTTGCGAACCTGCTTCAGTTCCTTCGCCCGTGCGCGCGCCAACCGCCAGTTATGCCAGCGATCGCGCCAGTTCGCCAGGAAAGCAAAGCGGATCAGCATCCAATCCCGGCCAGTGTTGAAGGAGAACGTAGTGCTCAGGTAGAGAGCGATGGCTACCATGGTCGCGACGATGACGCAGGTACCCGGAAAGTTGAGATAGGTAACTAGGCCGTCCACAACCAGCCTGCCCATTAATCCTTCAATCGGCAGGGCGTGCATCCACTGCATGTGTCCCGGCAGCAATCCGAATAGGGCAGGGACAAACACGAGAGTCAGCAGAATTCCGGCCCATTTGGCCTTGGGCGAACCTGCCGGACGCGAGCGCAGCCAGGTGAATCCCAGCGCCCCAATGAGCAGCGGGAAGCAAAATGCTCCCAGCCCTTCCGTTTGCAAAAGAAGGTCGCTGATAGTCGCGCCAATGACGCCGGTCCAATTGTGTGCGGGTCGACCGCCGACAAAGCCGCCGATGGTGTTGAACGAAGGATCCGTGGGGCGATAGGAGATAAGTGCGAGGAGGAGGAGGCCGGACACAACCAGAAGCATCAGCCCGATAAGTTCATTCAGGCGGCGGTTGCGAGTAGGAGTAAGTACCAGAGTAAGTGGCTTCATTAAGGCGCACGGAGATGGCTGCCATAGGAAATCAATTTCTACGGCCGACACACCTCGAACGCCAGAGCAACTTTCATTATCCCAGAACAAGGGCAGCGAATCGAGAAAATCCCCAGGGTGGTATCCATCTGTCCAACGGCCTAAAGGGGGAGCCGGAACGGAGCGAACGCGGCGTTACATTCCCGCCATCTTGGTTCCAAAGATCAACAGCAAGCTGCCAAATGCGATGCGGTACACGGCAAAGATCACAAATCCGTGATTTCGCACCCACTGCAGGAACCATTCCACGCACCCCAACGCGACCACGAACGAGACGACGAACCCAATGGCGAGCACGATCCAGTTATGGTTGTTCATCACAAGCGGCGCAAGTGCTTCCGCGCCAGCAACTTGCTTGGGGTGAAGGGTCTTCAACAGGTCATATCCCGTCGCTGCAATCATAGTTGGAATGGAGACCAGGAAGCTGAACTCGAGGGCTGCCGAACGTGTCATTCCGGCGAGTTGCCCGGCAGCAATCGTTGACATGGAACGGGATGTTCCGGGAAAGACGGCAGAAAGAGTCTGACAGAGACCGATCCAGATCGCCTGGCTCAGCGACATTTGCTCCACGTCCATGGTGCTCGGATCGCGGCGGACGCTCCACGCATCCACCACCCACATGATGATGCCGCCTACCACCAGCGCAACCGCCATGATCCGGATACTTTCGAGGTGCTTGCCGATCAGCTTGGTAAGCAACAAGGCCGGAACTGCCGTGCAAACGAAGGCCACCATCGTCAGCGTCAGGGGATGGTTGTAGATGGTCCGATTCCCGGCTTCTCCCTGGGGAAAAGTGCGGATGAATTCAATAATCCTGCCGAGGAAAAGCAGCAGCAGCGCGAGTATCGCACCCAATTGAATGACGATCGTATACATCTTCCAATACGGGTCGGCCAGATTGATGCGCAGCAGCGATTCCACGATCCTGAGATGAGCGGTGGAACTGACCGGGAGAAACTCCGTCAGTCCTTCAACGACCCCTAATAAAACCGACAAAACGTAATCGTTCAAGCTACCTCCGACTGTGCCGCTTACTCGCGATCGATACCGTAAATGGGGATACCCTGATCCATTTTGTACACCAGTGCCGAAGCTCTTGCCGCGTAATCGCTCTGCGCCCAGTGACTTAACAGCTTCCCAGCCAACTCATGTGCTTTTGCCCGGGCTGCATCCGAGTGTTTCTTGTCCTCGTCTGCCGCGTACATGTCCGCCAGCACACACTGTCGATAGATGGCCGAATACAGGGCTTCTGCTGCTTTGGGAGACTCGGGATGGTCATCCACGTACTTCTCATAAATTGAGGATTCTTTTTCCGGACACTTTGTGGATCCCTGCCAGTCTCCGCAAAGCTTGTTATCAATCTGCAGAAATGCCCCCAAATCAGCCCATTTGCTGTTGGGATATTTCTTGGCAATCTTCTTGAGTTCGTCGTCGTCCATTTGCTCGCGAAGGTAGTTCTCCTTTTCGTGAGCGGACGGACGGGACATCACATCAGCCTTCTGCAACTGCCACCGGATGTCCGCTGCGCGCCAGGCGGCTTCCGCCGCCAGCGAGGATTGCGGGTAAAGATCGTTCACGCGCCGGTAGAGCAGGCGTGCATCCTGGGCCGCACGTGCGGGAGCGTGGGGTTCCATGGCCGTTTGCTCCTCCGTTGCTGCCTGGCCAAACAGGATCACATCTCCATTAGGAGTTTCGGCGCTAACCGCTCCTTTGTTGGGTATCCAACCGGAGACCGGCGGTGGTGCAGATTCCTGCCCGAAGATTGGAACGTCCGCCTCATGCGCCTCTTCCACATCGGTGTTGGCGAATACGCGGAGCCAGTCGCCGTTCTTCTCCACAATCACCATCTCGCGGCCGGGGGTCATGTTCCCCACTTTTTGCGAGGTTGTATCCGGCGCGACGAATACAACCGTGTCGCGCACGACGGTAGCACGTGTACCCTTCGGAGCCGGGGGCGCCTGTTTCTGCGCCAGCGCGGGAAGCACCAGGAGGAGCAGGGCAGGAAGAAGGATCAGGTTTCGCATCACTCTCGTTAGCATATCGCGCTGGCGGGGCTCTGATCCATCGGATGCAGTTCTGGCGGCAAACAAGATTCAGGCTTCGTCGAGTACCTGGCGAAGGATTCCCGGTTCCACATTCCCGCCGCTCATCACTGCCACCGCATTGCGGAACGGCGGTAGCTCCGACGAATGGTAGAGCGCCCCGGCTGTCGCGACAGCTCCGCTCGGCTCCGGCACCAGGCGGGTTGAAAAGATCATCCGCCGCATTGCTCCTTTAATCTCCTCTTCCGAAATCGTGATGATCCCATCGACGAAAGCCTGAATATGCGCGAAGTTTCGCTCGCCGATACTCTGTGTTCTCAGACCGTCCGCAATCGTCCGGCCGGTCTGCGCTCCCGTGTAGGAAGCGATCGCACCATCGTGAAAGCTCTGTGCGGCATCGCCCGCAAGTGCGGGCTCCACGCCGAAGACCTTTATCTCCGGCCGGGTAAGCTTGATAGCCGCAGCAACTCCGCCCAGCAGACCTCCGCCGCCAACCGGAGCCAACACGAGGTCGACGGCGGCCAGATCCTCAAGAATCTCCAGCCCGCATGTCGCTTGCCCCGAGATAATGTCGGCGTCGTCGTAAGGAGGAATCACCACATAGCCGAACTCGGCGGACAGCTCCTCGGCACGCTGTTTGCGTTCCTCGCTTCCTGCCCCGACGGTGACGATCTCCGCGCCCAGTGCCAGCGTGGCAAGCCGCTTCACCTCAGGAGCATTCGATGGCATCACGATAACTGCTTTTATTCCCAACGTTTTCGCCGCATAGGCGACGCCCTGGGCGTGGTTTCCACTGGAGTACGTGACAACGCCACGACTGCGGTCCTGTGCAGTTAAGCTGGCTATCTTGTTGTAAGCGCCGCGGAGCTTGAAGCTGCCGATGGGCTGCAGGCATTCCGCTTTGATCCACAGCCTGCCGTCTCCGCCGTAGTCCTCCATGCGAACGACCGGCGTATGCTTCGCAACTCCGGACAGTCTCGCGCGGGCAGCAAAAATATCTTCTAATGTGATCAATTTTGTTTCTGGAATCATGACAGTCACGAATCTAGGGCAGGTATTTCTCTGGAACCGGCGTTGAAGGCGACTCAGCTTGCCAGAGGATCCCGGCTATCTTCCACTGCTCACCATCGTTGACCGCCTGAATGCTGTTGATGCCGCGGGCCTTCGCCGCGCCTTCCGGCGTATCGCGGATCTCGTACGTGCTCCACAATTGTGCGATGCTTCCGTAAGTCTCAGAAGAGAATTTTACCTGTCGCTCATAGAGGGGTGTCGAGCCGCGCTTCTTCACTCGTTCCACCCAGTCCTCAACCGTAAACTCCGTCGCCTTCTGGATGCCGTTTTTGTCCACCATGAGCGCTGTAAGCGTGGCACCGGGCCGGAACAGTTCGCGAAAGCAGGTGCGATCCTTGTCGGCTGGACCGCTGATCGCATCATCAATTGCCTTGATGAATTCCGGGAGGGTCTTCGACGAAGGACAGGCCGAAGCCAGCTGGGCGCGAGCCGCGATAGCGAATGTGAACACCGATGCAATCGCGAGGCCACTTATCCAAGTGCCAATCCGGCTCATTCTCATCTCTTTCGCCAGTTAGATCTCCAGAATTACCGGCATGATGAGTGGCCGCCTGCCGGTCTGTTTCTGGATATAGCGCTTCAGGTCGATTCGGATTTTCTCTTTCATCACACCATAGTCGGCTTTCTCTTCCGCGCTGGAGTTTTCCAGCGTTCGCGCCGCTACGTCGCGAGCCTCGTCTGTCAGATCCGCTGCTGCGAATCCGCGAGTGACAACTTCCGGCTGACGTTCCACCATGCCGGTGCGCTTGTTAATGGTAACAATGGCAAGCACAAATCCATCCTCACTCAACAGGCGCCGATCGCGGATGACCAGATCTTCCACCACGTCTCCTGTCGAACCGGAGTCGATGCAGATTCGTCCCGCCGTCACTTTTCCATTCTTCTTCGCAGATTTCGCATCCACCTCAAGCACGTCGCCGTCTTCGAGAAGGATGGCTTGCTCCACCACGCCGGTGCTTATAGCCACGTCGAAGTGGCGCTTCAAGTGGCGGTAATCTCCGTGAACCGGAATGAAGAACTTCGGCTGCAGCAGATTCGTCATCAATCGCAGTTCTTCCTGGCTGCCGTGCCCGCTAACGTGGATCAGCCCGGACGCGCCGTCGTCATAAATCACTTCTGCATCCCGACGGTAAAGGTGGTCGATCACGCGAAAGATGCTCTTCTCATTGCCGGGAATGACGCGTGAACTGAGTACGACCGTGTCGCCTTTCTCAATGTGCGCGTGTTTGTGATTGTCCACCGCTGCACGCGAGAGTGCGCTCATCGGTTCGCCCTGCGTGCCGCTGATCATCACCATTACATCGTGTGCGGCATAGTCTTTGATTTGTCCAGGATTGATAAGCAGTCCCGGCGGCACATCCAGATATCCGAGGTCCTGCGCAATTTCAGAGGACTCCATAATCGAGCGGCCCACAATCGCAACTTTGCGCTTGTGCAGCGCCGCTAGTTCCAGTGCAATGCGGATGCGGTAGATCGACGAGGAGAAGCAGCTGAAGAACAGCTTGCGCTTAGCGCGAGAAAAAATCTCGTCGAGGCGCGGACGCACTGCCCACTCGCTTGGAGTGTAACCGGGCCGATCGACGTTGGTGGAATCCTGCAGCAAAGCCAGCACGCCACGCTTGCCGTACTCGGCAAAGGTATGCAGATCGAAGGGCTTGCCATCCGGCGGCGAAAGATCGATCTTGAAGTCGCCGGTATGGACAACAACGCCGACAGGAGTCTCAATCGCAAGCGCAACGCAGTCCACCAGGCTATGCGTTACCCTGATCGGCTCAATCGTGAAGGGCCCAATCGTGAACTTGTGTTTCGGCTCAATCTCAATCAGTTCTGCCTGGTCTAGCAGCTTATGTTCTTCCAGCTTGCCTTCTACGTAGGCCAGCGTGAACTCGGTTGCGTAGACCGGCACATTCAGTTCGCTCAAAATCCAGGGAAGTCCGCCGATGTGATCTTCATGACCATGGGTGAGAACGATGGCGCGAACGCACTCGCGGTTCTCCACCAGGTAAGTGATATCGGGAACCACAATATCCACGCCTAGCAACTCAGTTTCGGGAAACATCAGGCCGGCGTCAATGACAATGATGTCGTCTTTCCAGCGCAAGGCCAGGCAGTTCATGCCGAATTCGCCCAGACCGCCGAGCGGAATAATCTTTAATTTACTGTCATCCATTGAAGTCTTGATGTTAGCACGTCATCCCCACATGCCGTGATGGTCCAATCGAGGTATTCACCCGACGGAGCAGCGTGGATGGCGCGATTTTTGCTGTATGCAGCTAGCCTCAGCAGCCGTAGTCATCCTCTGATATATCAACGAGAACGTGCCGCTCTTCGAGCTTGACGAGTCGGAAGCTGAAGCGCTCCTGTAACAGGGGCCGTCAGATCAGAGACTGCAACTGCTACCTCAACAGGTCTTCGAGCACCAGGCTCAGCTCAGTCTTTTCATCGCGATACTTCACGATGATCGGTGTATACACGCTGAGATCCCACTGCGCGCCTTTGCCTTTTGAAACGGCACGCGATCCCGGAACCACCACAGCGCCTTCAGGAATGATCAACGGAATGTCCGAGGTCGCTCGAAGCACTTCGCCTTTCACTACGTCGTACACCGGCGTGCCCCGGGTGAGGATCGTTCCCGCAGCCAGCACCGCCTTCTTGCGAACGATCGTCCCCTCATAGACGCCGCAGTTTCCGCCCACCAGCACATCGTCCTCCAGCACCACCGGGCTGGCATTCACTGGTTCCAGAACGCCGCCCACCTGGGACGCAGCGCTCAGATGAACGCGCTTGCCAATCTGTGCGCAACTGCCCACCAGGGCATGCGAGTCAATCATGGTGCCCTCATCGACATAGGCCCCCACGTTCACGAACATGGGTGGCGCACAGATCACGCCTTTCGCAAGATAAGCGCCCGAGCGCACCGACGATCCTCCAGGCACAATGCGGACCCCATCATCCACCGAAAAGCGCCGCATTGGAAACGTGTGCTTGTCGATAAATCCGAACTCATCCCCTCCCATTTCGCGCATCACGCCGAGGCGAAAACCCAGCAGGATACCTTGTTTCACCCACGCGTTTACTTTCCAGCCCGCCGGCGAAGATGCGTCCGGTTCAGCCGCGCGAATTTTTCCGGCCTCCAGCGAGTCCCGAAGCTCGATAAAGGAATGCATAGCTCCAGAATCGTTCGCCGCCGCAGCACCAGCGGAATAGAAGCGCTCAATTCGCGTCTTGAGAGAAGTGTCTTGTTCAGCCATAGGATATTCAATCTAACAGGATTCTGAAGTTTGAACTCAAGCCCAATTTCACAGCACAATCTTATGCAGTGGATTAGATTCGCGAGGGCGGCGAAGCTGCGGCCGCCTTGCGCGCTGCAGGACTTAGAAGGTCTGTGAATCGCCTTCTGGCAGCGGGGAAAACTTGAGAAGGCCAAGTTCTAAAGCGAGCCGTTCGAGCTTCTTGCGGGTCTCCGGTAATGGAGGCACCAGCGGCAGTCGCACGGTATGGTTGATTTTGCCCATCAACTCCATTACGTACTTCACGGGCGAAGGACTCGTCTCCCAGAAGTTGGCCATCATCAAGCTGTAATACGTCCGGTTGATGCGTCGTGCCGTGGACCATTCATTCTGCAGTGCGCAATTTACCATCTCCGCCATCTCCGCGGGAATTTCGTTTGAGGCCACGGATACCAGTCCGGCTCCGCCCACGGCAATTACCGGCAGAGCGATGGGATCGTCTCCCGCAAATACTTTGAAGCCGCTAGGCACAAGATTGATCAGTTCTGTGATCTGGCTGAGCACGCCGCTCGACTCTTTGGCCGCCTGAATCATCGGCACATCGTGCGCGAGCCGCGCGATTGTCTTTGGTTCTAGATTGCAGCCGGTGCGGCTGGGAATGTTGTAGAGCACGACCGGGATTTCGACTGCCTCACCAATCGCCTTGAAGTGGTGGTACTGGCCTTCCTGCGTCGGCTTGTTGTAATAAGGATTCGCCGTAAGAATCGCGGTCACGCCGTGAATCTGCGAGGCGAGCCGGGCTTTCCGCACGGCTTCCCCTGTTGCATTGTGCGTGCATCCAGCCCACACCGGAACGCGCCCCCCCGCCGCCTCAGCAACAATGCGAATGACCGTCAGCCACTCGTCGTCGTTCAGCGTGGGAGTTTCCGCCGTGGTGCCGCATGCGACCAGGAAATTGATCCCGCTTTCGACCTGCCATTGCGCCAGGGAAAAGAGTGCTTGTTCATCCAAACTGCCGTCAAATCGAAACGGCGTTACCAGTGCAGTTCCACAACCCATTAGTTCCATAACTCGTCGAGTCTACACCTCCGGCTTCGCGAGGCGAAGCGGAGCGTGTGGAAGACAGGTCCTCGAGAGGGGAACGAGACCGCTCATGAAAGGAGGGGCGGAGATTTATTGCGTGATTCCCCTGGCGCAAATGCGTCGGCGGTCATCGTGCGGCGCGACGATGAGTGCTCCGTTCACTAGCTCTTGCTTTTTAATTCCTGCTGGAGCTGCAATGCCAGGCGCGGCTCGCCCGGAACATTTTTGCCCTTCACGCTGCAGGCTCTCAGATACGCATCCAGGGGCAGCCAAGGCTCGGTCTCCGCCGCCTTCTCGCGCAAGGTCGCCACCTCGGCCGCCAGTTCGCGGAGCTTGTCGGCCTCCGGCCAACCTCGGTTTTCGCCCTTGGCTGGCATTTCGTCCGGGCGAAGATCGGCGCGCTCTTCCTCCAGCAAATTCAGCGAGGCGTTGATGCGGTTCATCCGCTTCATATGCCGGTCGTGCGGCAGTTTGTGCCCGGCGGTGTGAACGGTGTCGTATTGATCGAACAGACCCAGCCTCCCCAGCGCCGCCTCCGGAAGGCAGGCGCGAAGCATTGTTTCAAACTCATCCTTGGCCTGTTGCAGCCGCAGCTCTTGCTTTTCGTAACGCTTACTCCTGCTCATTCTTCTTCACTCTTTTCAATGTCGTCTTCATCAATCGTTTCGACATACCGCTCGATGTTCGTGGGACGCCCCTGCTTTTCAAATTCCTGCCTTTTCAGCTCCTGCAGAAAGCGCAGCGCCAGCTTCGGCTCACTCGGAAGTACCGCGCCTGTTTCCGCGCGATAGCCCAGGTACGCATCCAGCAGCGGAAGATTGCTCGTGTCCCCAACTTTCTCTTGCAAGGTTGAAATCTCTTCGCTTAGAGCGAGCAGTTTATCCGCCTCGTGCCACGCGTAATACCGCGCCGCAACCTCTTTGCCAACAGCTTTGGCGTGCTGTCCAAACAACCCGGAGCGGCCGCGTGCGCACTCCGGCAGCAGCTTCCGCAGCAAGGCTTCAAACTCAACCTTCGCCTGCTTCAGACGTTGCCGATCGTGCTGGTCGGTTGCTCTCATAGTTCAAGAGTACATGCCTGCTGGCCGCCAGTCATACGCAGTGAGCTTCTCATCTTTGCTGCAACGGAAACGCCATGGCACCGGCGTACCGTGTCCGCTGCGCCCACTTGCCGCAGATGATGCAGCATGTGCTCAAAAAAACCCTCGCCAGAAAACGCAGCGTCACCGGTTCTTAGCCGCCGATCCGGCAGGGGGTTTCCAGCTTCTCTTCCGGCAGGTGCGCAATCACATGCGCGAGATAACGGTTGTATGCTGCCCAGAGACTCACAAGCAGCGTCTAGTCCGCATCCTTCACGGCCTGAACGCGACTGTTGCCATCCTGATCGTACCCGGGAAATTCGAGAAAAGGCTGTGTCGCAGCCCGCACAAATCGTTGATGATTGTTGGACGCCGAGTCAATCAAATGACCTATCACTTCTTTCAGCGACCAACCGCCCGGCAGCATAGGCGCGGTGCTTCCCGCATCGCGCAGAGCACGCAGCCGCGGCTCGGCCGACTCAACTGCTTCAAGAATATTTTCTGAAAGATCTTTCATCAACGACCTCAATCGCGAGGTTTTCAAATGTAAGGAGAACGGCCCTGCGGCTCGCTGTTAGTTCAGCTGCTCGAAGATTTCGCGGAAATCCCAGCACCCGGCGTTGCCCACAACCCACTCCGCCGCACGGACAGCGCCCTCGGCGAAGCCGCGCCGAGAAAATGCTTCATGTCGCAGTTCGATAACGTCGTTCTTTGACCGCGCTTCCACCACGTGAATGCCTGCGGCATCGCCTTCGCGCACAGAAGAAATCTCCGCCTGCAACGTAGGGTTCGCGGTCTCCAGAACCTGCTTGATGGAGAGAGCCGTTCCCGATGGAGCATCTTTCTTGCTGGTGTGGTGCGTTTCCGTAATGTGGAAGGCTATATCCCTGCGCCGCCATCGCGAGTTCTTTCGCCACGCGGTACATCACCTGCACGCCGACGGAAAAATTTGTTCCATACAGCAGAGCCGCCTTGTGCGTCTCCGCCAGTCTGCGCATCTCTCCCAGGTGCCCGTACCAGCCGGTCGTGCCTACCACCATGCGTCCGCCATGCCCCAGCACTGCGCGCATATTCGGGACCACAGCGTCAGGCGTCGTGAAGTCTATCACCGCATCCACACCGCGCAGCAAATCGGCGGTGAGAGCAGCGCCATTTTCATTGTCTTCTTCGTTGACGATGCGTACCGTGTGTCCGCGTTCCGCGCGATATCGAGACCAGCTTGCCAGTCTTGCCCTGGCCCAGAATTACAAAGAGCATTATCGCTTCACGCTTTCCGTCGCGAGTGCCGCAGCCCGTGCAGCTTCGCGCTCTGACACGTCAAAAATGTCCGGGTCGGGATTTTCGAAGAAGGCATTGTGCAACGAACGCACTGCTTCGTCTGACATCGTCCTCATCGATCATGAAGCTCATGTTGATCTCTGAAGCACCCTGCGAAATCATCCGCACGTTGACATGCCGGATCGCCTGAAATACCTGCGCCGCAATTCCGTTCTGTCCGCGAATGTTCTCGCCCACCATGCACACGAGCGCTTTGCGTCCCTCATACTTCACGTCGGCAATCTTGCTCAGATCTGCGGCAATGGCGGGCAGCTTTTCGTTCGAATCGACGGTCAGCGATACGCTCACCTCCGATGTTGAGACCATGTCGACAGCGCATTTGTGTTTGTCGAACACATCGAAGATTTCCTTCAGATATCCATGCGACATCAGCATGCGGTTCGCCACCACGTCGATGATCGTCAGCCGCCGTTTCGCCGCGATGCACTTGAACGGGACTGTTGCAGTGCGGGGCCAGAGAAATAATCCGTGTGCCTTCGTTCTGCGGATTGCGCGAGTTCAGCACCAGCACCGGAATATTCTTCTGCACAGCGGGAAGGATGGTTGCCGGATGCAGCACCTTGGCTCCGAAGTAGGCAAGCTCCGCCGCTTCTTCAAAGCTGATCGTCTTCACGCGTAGCGCGTCCGAACAGATGCGCGGATCGGTCGTCATCACGCCGTTCACATCGGTCCAGATCTCGATCGATTCGGAATGTAGCGCGCCGCCAATCAATGCCGCTGTGAAGTCTGACCCGCCGCGGCCCAGCGTCGTCGTCACTCCCTGCTCAGTGGAACCGATGAATCCGCCCAGAACCGGCACGCTGCCCTCATCCACCAGCGGCAGCACGTGCAATTGCGAACGCTCTTCAACCAACTCGTTGTTAGGAACCGCCTTGCCATACTGCGAGTCGGTCACGATAATCTCGCGCGCGTCCACATGCGTCGCTTTTATGCCGCGGCTGTTGAAGGCAGCGGTAATAAGTTTGCTTGAAAGGCGTTCGCCGTAGCTCGCCACCAGGTCGGTAATACGGGGCGTCAGTTCTCCCACCGCAGCCAGGCCGCGCAGCACTTCATCCAGCGCATCGAAGCGAATATCCATCCACGTGTGGTATTCGCCGGCCTTGTCGTTTGGCAACAGTGCCGATGCGGTGTCCCGATGACGGCAGCGCAGCCGGGCACTGATTGCAAGCGCTCCAGCCCGGTCTCCACGCGACGCTGCGTGGGCTACGGAGAGCAGTTGGTCTGTCACCTTCGCCATCGCGCTCACAACCACGATGGGCTGCTGTCCGCGCTCAATTCTGCCGGCGACAATCTTTGCGGTGCGATCGATTGCGGCGACATCCTCGACCGAGGTGCCGCCGAATTTCATAACGACCAGTCTCATGCGCGGGTCCCTGCCAGCGCCGGATTCAACGTGGGCTCAAGCTTCCCCAGCGCCAGCAGCAACTCTGCATTCAGCAGGGCCGCGCCGGCCGCGCCGCGAATCGTGTTGTGCGAGAGCACGGTAAATTTCCAGTCGAGCAGCCCGCATGGCCGCAGCCGCCCAACCGTCGAAGCCATGCCTTTTCCACGCATGCGATCTAGACGAGGCTGCGGACGATCCGGCGCATCTACCCATTCCACAGGTTGAGCCGGAGCCGTCGGCAGATTTTGTCCCGCCAGTGGCGCAAATTCCTTCCACGCAAACAGGATCTGTTCCCTGGTCGCGGGCGTGCGCAACTTGATGGACACACTCTCGGTATGCCCGTCTTCCACGGCAACACGATTACAGTGCGCGCTCATTTTCGCCGCCAGAGGCTGTCACACTCTTGACCCTCAAACCGGCCAAGCAGCTTGAGCGTTTCCTCTTCCATTTTTTCTTCTTCGTTCTTGATGTAGGGAACGACGTTGCCGAGAATATCCAGCGATGCCACGCCCGGATAGCCAGCACCGCTCACGGCTTGCATCGTGGTTACAAAAATGGATTCAATGCCGAAGCGCTCTTCCAGCGGACGCAATGCCAGCACCAGGCCGATCGCCGAGCAATTGGGGTTGGTCACGATATAGCCACCAGACTGCTTGCGCCACTCCTGCTCTTCAATCAGGTGAAGGTGCTCTGCATTCACCTCCGGAATCACCAGCGGCACATCCGGATGCATGCGGAACGCGCTCGAGTTCGAGACCACCGCGCAACCTGCCGCGGCAAACTTCGGTTCCATTTCGCGAGCAATGTCCGCGTCCAGCGCCGCGAAAATAATCTTGGGCGCGCCCGCAGGTTCGGCCGGAGAAACCGGCATATCGGCAATGCGCTCAGGCAGTTGCGTGTCCAGCTTCCAACGCACCGCGTCTCCATACCGCTTGCCGCTGGAGCGGTCGCTCGCCGCCAGCCACGCCACTTCAAACCACGGGTGGTTCTCAAGAAGCTGAATAAATCGCTGACCGACCATTCCGGTCGCGCCAAGGATGCCGATCTTGTGTCGCTTTTGCATATAGGTTGTTGGAATTTTACAGTAGGCTACGCAAAATTCAGCCTTTAACCGCAAAGCCGAGCCACTTTATGGCCCGGCCTTGATCTCTTTTGAGAGTTTTCGACTTAGTTTGACGATGAACCCGGCGCAACGGCAAAGCTGAAATCGGCGGTAGTTGCCGCCTGCGACTTCACCGTAAGTTGCGTTGATTGCTCGCCTAACACCTCGTGAATCGCCACCAGCGTATACGTTCCCGGCGGCAGGCCCATGATTTCAAAGTGCCCATTCTCATCGCTCACCGCGAAAAAAGGATTGGGCGAAATATTCACGAAGGCCTGCATCCATGGATGGTTGTTGCAGCGCACGGGCAGCATGAACTCTGGCTTCTGAAAGACTCGCTGCGTTTCACCACCTCGAGGTGGTTGCGACACATCCATCGTTTGGTTCCCATTTACATCCGGCATCAGGTGCACGTTGTGCATCGTAGCGTCGCTGTTCTTGAAGTCGACCGGCTGGCCCACCATCGCCGCGATCACATGCGGAGTATAACGGCAGCCCTTCTGATCAAGGACTACCGCCGTGGTCGAAGGCGCATAAACCTTTCCGCCGAGCCCCTCGCGAATGTACACGAACACATTTTGCAGTCCGCCATTCTTCACCACGTACTGCTCGCTGAAATTATCCGGAGCAATCCCGCACACCGGGTCCTGCGCCATATCGATCTGCACGCGCGGCGGAGGCGTCTTGGCGAAATGGATTGTACCGGTAATCGTCCCTGCGGTGGCGTTGTCGATCGCCGTGTATGCGGTGGCAGCCGCCGGCTTGGGCTCGCCGCTGATCTCCGGCGCATTCTTCTTGCATCCCGATGTTGCCAGCAAAGCAAGCAACATGGATGACGCGAAATACCGGGCATTCCGTCCTGCAAAACAATTCATTCGTAACCGTCTCCGGCCTGGATCAGGCCTTTCCTTCTTCAATTGCCGCGACCATTGCATCGGCAAACGCACTGGTTCCCGATGTGCCGCCCACGTCGCGCGTAAGGGAGCGCTTCTCTCTGTAGACAAGTTCCAGCGCCTTCTGCACCTTTTCAGCAGCAGCAGTTTCGTTGATGTGATGCAGCATCAATACCGCTGACTGCAACATGGCGGTCGGATTCGCGATATCTTTGCCGGCAATGTCCGGCGCCGATCCGTGGACCGCCTCGAAGATAGCTGCATCGGCCCCGATGTTAGCCCCCGGGACCAGCCCCAGGCCGCCCACGAATGCCGCGCAGAGATCGCTGACGATATCCCCGTAAAGATTCGGCAGCAACAAGACGTCGTATTGATACGGATTGGTCACCAACTGCATGCAGGTGTTGTCGATGATGTGTTCGCCGTAGGTAATATCCGGAAACCCTTTTGCGATCTCTCGCGCGCACTTCAAAAACAGGCCATCCGACAACTTCATGATGTTCGCCTTGTGAATGGCGTGAATCTTATGTCGGTTGTGTTTACGAGCATATTCAAAGGCCCACTTTGCAATGCGTGTCGAGCCTTTCTCCGTGATCACCTTCAGCGAAGTCATCACGCCGGGCACCACCTCGTGCTCCAGTCCCACGTATTCGCCTTCGGTATTCTCGCGAACGATGATCAGGTCCACGTCCGGGATATCGCGTCTCAAGCCCTGGCAGATTCTTGATGGGGCGGAAATTCACGTACAGCTCAAATTTTTTTCTGAGCGTGACGTTGATGGAGGAGAAGCCGCCTCCAATGGGAGTCGTCACCGGCCCTTTCAACGCCAGCTTGGTGCGCTCAATCGACGCGTAAAGTTCTTTCGGAACGTACTCGCCCTGCTTGGCAAAGGCGTCCGCACCGGCGGCGTAGCGCTCCCAATCGAACTTTAGTCCGGTCGCTTCCAGAATGCGGACTACCGCCTCCGTGACCTCGGGTCCGATACCGTCGCCGGGGATGAGAGTAACGGTATGCACTTTCTGAGAGTTCGCTTCGTTCATTTTGCTCCTTACCTCTTTTTCCTGCCGGTGGCGCCATGCTGTTCTTTTGAATTCAGCAGCTCTTCCAGCTCTTCCTTGAATTCCCGAACATCTTTGAAGTCTCGATATACGCTGGCGAAACGGATGTAAGCGACAGTGTCGATGGCCTTCAGCCGGTCCATGATCAGCTCTCCGATGGCCGTCGTCGAGCGTTCGCGCTCGGCGGAATCCACCAGGAAAGCCTCAGTTTCATCCACAATCGTTTCCAGTTTGCTGGCCGATACGGGGCGTTTTTCGCACGCACGCAGCAGTCCACTCAGCACCTTCTGGCGCTCAAAACGCTCTCGGCGTCCGTCCTTCTTCACCACCATGTAGGGAATTTCGTCGATGCGTTCATAAGTGGTGAAGCGCTTCTCGCAACTCTCACACTCACGGCGGCGGCGAATGGAGTCCGCTTCCTTGCTCTCCCGCGAATCCACTACCCGATCTTGCGTAAAACCACAGTAAGGACACTTCATCTCGTAGGCCAGATTCTAGCAGGGCCTCTCGAAGTTAGCTCAATTCGCAGCGTGCTGTCTCTGCGCCGGCGCCCGCAGTCAAACAATATGTGCGCGGGCAACATGCCATCCCGCTCGTGACGCGGAGACCAGCCCTCAGTCCAGGCTGCGCCGAACCGCCCGCCGCACCAGCTCCGTCACTACTCCGAAGACCGCAAACGTGACCATCCGGCCGATCTTCGCCTGTGCCGCTTCTGCCGCTCCAAGACTTCCCGGCGGCACGCCGCCGGATCGAGTGAATCGGTCCACCGCAAATCCAAACGCCGCACCCTGCCAAGAGGAAGTGGAAGGATCCATCTCGACAGCAGCGCCATACGCCGCTCCTGCCAGGCCGCCAAAGACCCATGGCGACACTGCAGACGGCACAACCGACGACGGTGCGAGGATCTGCGGCTCCAGCAGCGCAGGAGGCACCTGTGCATTGGCCAGCCGCGGAGCGTAGTAGGCATCCAGGTAGGCCTTTGCAGCCGTTCCGGCCAGGCCGCCCGCAAATCCAGCCAACGCACCTTTTACGAATGATCTCTTCCGTATAGTTTCGTCCATGTGTTTTCTAGATGCGGCTTACTCCATCCGCGCCAACCTGTGAATGACAGATTACATTTCTGTCATCCGGAACAGGCGGCTGATACTCTTTCCTTTCATGTTCAACTGGCGATCCATTTCGGCGGATTCCTCGTCCATTGAGTCGCGTGCTCGGCAGAGTTCCTTTCTCCGCACCATGCCCATTCGTCGCATGGGATTTCTCCTCCTCGCCGTCTTCTGTCTCTTCGCAATGTATGGCTTCCTCATCGACGTCATGGATGTCCAGCATAAGACCCTGCTCGCAGTTCTCATCTGGACAGTCTTTACGGGATTCACTGCAGTAGCTTTTATCCTCGTTCTCTCCCGCGCGCCGCGCTACTTTATCGCCGTGATCGCCGCCCACTGGATTCTTTCCCGCTTCGTCATCAGGCCCTTCATTCGGCGCTATGTGAACGAAGATTTGGCCGGATGGGGATCCGCCTCGCCTGAGCACGTGCTGCACATCGCCGCTCTCTCCAGCATGGCCCTGGGCATGGTCGCCTGCGTCTTCTTCCTCATCTTCATTCATCGCGAAGGCAAGCGCGCCGTCCGCATGGAGACGGAACTGTCGCTCGCTCACGGGATCCAGAACACGCTGGTGCCAACCATTTCCACCACTCACGACCGCTGCGAACTTTACGGCCGCACCATACCCAGCGACGAGGTCGGCGGAGACCTGGTAGACGTGGTGTTCCTGCAGGACGGATCCGCTGTGGCCTACGTCGCGGACGTGGCCGGGCACGGCATGGCGGCGGGGATCTTGATGGGCATGGTCAAGACCGCGGCACGGACGCAGTTATTTGAGCAGCCCACGCTCGCGCAGCTCTTTGACCGCCTGAATCGCGTGCTGCCCTCTGTAAAGGAGCAGCACATGTACGCGACCTGCGCGGCGCTTCACATGAAGAAAGCCGCGCCGGATGGCACCCGGGATGTGGAGTACGCCGTTGCCGCCCACACGGCTATCCTTTACGTAGCCGGAAAAGAGAGAAAAGTGTCGCGACTTTCAGACCAGCATTTCCCGCTAGGTCTTTTGCCATACGCCGACTACTCGAGCCACTCCTTAGTGACTCATTCCGGAGATGTGCTCCTGGTTTCAACTGACGGCATTGTTGAAACCGAAAATAAAAATGGAGAGGACTTCGGCATGGACAGGCTTCAGCAGACCCTCCTCGCAATGATCGATCACCCTCTTCCGGATGTCGGAGAGGCCATCTTCGAAGCCGTCAGATCGTTCGGTGTACAAGCGGATGATCGTACGCTCCTGCTCGTCCGGTTCCTCTAAAGCGTGGAAAGTGTTTTCCCGGACGGTCGCGAGCATAACATCAACCTCCTTCCAGCCATGGGAGGCTCCATTTTTTTTGCGCAAGAAAGGCGGACCAGTCGCGGTCCGCCTTCGTCTCTCCGGACAACGCCTACTGGGCTGTTGTGTGCTGTTTAGTGGGAATCTGTTTGAAACCCGGCGGCACATTGAAGTGCGATCCATCCACGCTGCTGGATGAGAAGCCGCCCATCTCGGTGTTGGACTCAATCAGTACGGCGCTCGTTGGTGGTGGCGTTGCTGCCGCGCTCTGGTCCGCGGGCGGCGTGTCGGCGGGCTTCTTCTTCTTTCCAAAGCCGCCGAAGCCCCCCAGTGCCGCTCCCATCACGCCCATGTGACTCGCAGCTTCTGAGGTCGCGCTGCTGGTCGCAGCACCCTTCGCTACGTCTCCCGCGCTCGGCCCTTCCGGCATCGGCGGCAACGGAGCTTCGGAGGCAGCCGGAAGCGGTTCGCCGTTCGTCGTGGTTCCTATGCGCATTATTTGTAATACGGGCACACCCTTCAGCTTCGACATCTCCTTCACCAGGTCCGCGAGACCCTGCCCCATCCCCGGCTGCATCGCCAGCATCGATGGATTGATGGCTCCACTCAGAACCATCTTCATCTTTTCCGCATACCGCTTTTCAAATTCGCGAAGTTCGTCATAGCCGGGAATCTCCTGAGCCATCCACATGTCGTTCGTGATAGCCATCGATCCGGTCTGTTGCGTCTTCTGATCGGTGGCTTCCAATTGCATTGCCAGGATCGCCTCCGAGGCGTTCACTCCGGACACGTCCTTTGTTGCGCCCGTCTCGCGCACATTCACTTTGAACTTCATCTCCGGCGGCGGTTCGCTGCTAGTCGTCGCCTCCTTACCCTTTTGCTCGGCTTGTTTCTTCTCCATTTCCTTGCGGGCGTTCTCGATCTGCTGACGCATCTGCTCAAAGGTCATCACGGTATAGGTGTGATCCGCGTTGTTGATGTCCGTTATGGTTTCCGCGTCCAGATCGACAATCTGCGTAGTGTCCGAGCTCACCCGCGCCATGCGGTTGCCCTTCAAATAGACCGTGTACGTGATCGGCTCGCCAACCTTTTTGGCCTGCTTGCTGAACATCGCCGCCATTTTCATCATGGAGACAATGGCGCCGCCTGTAATCTTCGTGGTTTCCTGGTACGTGAAATCGGCCAGCAGGGAAGGGGTAATTGCGAAACACAGGCCCAAAACAGCACAGCTGCGTGCGTTCATGCTCATTGCTCCTTGGGATCGAACGGAAATTGCAACGTGTTCCAGAAACCAACTTCTATCTGCGCTCACCGAATGTCAAGCGCAGAAGAGCCGCGGACACACCATAGTGTGCGTGGGGGTGGAATCGTTTCCTGAAGGATGAACTTAAAGCGATGGACTTACTCGGTCGCGGCCACTCCGAGTTCTACTTCTTCGCCGGCGTGCTCGCTCTCTTCCGTGACCTTCTTCAGCGAGACGTGCTCGAACTGCGCCCATATCAGGCCAACCGGGATGATGGACATGAAGGTGACCACCAGCAGCATTGCGCCGCAGCCCAGGGCGGGCTCCCACGCCACACCCAGTAGCTTCTGCATCGCCGTCGTCGTAACGCCGATGGTGGTGAACCATCCGATCACCGGCAACTGCACCGCCGAACCGCCCATGCTCGCCGCCATCAGTAACATGCATTGCGAAAGCGTCATCCCGGCAAGTTCGGGGGATTGGGTAAAGGCATGGGCAGTCAGCAGGTAGGCATAGGTAATTAGCCCCCACATGGAGAGCGAGATGGCCACCACAATGCCAAAGTCGGGAAAAGAATTGATCGTGTTCAGCCCGCTACGGAAGGCGCGGATCTTGTCCGCCACGGCGTGCGCAAGGCTGGCTGAAATTGGCCGCAGAAGCTTCTGCGTAATACTCGCAACCGCATTGCCAGAGATTCGCACCGTGATGGCGAAAGCCGCCAGCACCACGGTGCCCAGCAGTCCAAACCTCGCCACCTTCACCAGCAACTCGTGGTGCGGCAGCGCCAGGCTGTTGCGTGAGAACAGCAGCACTGTCGAAAAAATCAGCGCCATCGATCCAAGATCGAACATGCGCTCCACCGTATAAACCGCGATCTGCGAGCCCAACGAAAGATTAATCCGCCGCGATACCAGGTAGGGCCGTACCAGGTCGGCCAGTCTGCCGAAGAGCGCCACCGCAGTAAAGCCGATCACCTGCGATCCGAGAACTGCGAAGGTAGACACCTTTTTGGTTGGCCGAACGAAGAGCGCCCACCGCGCCGCTCGAAGCACGTAGGCAAAATAGATAAGGCCGATGGCCGAAGCTATCCGCTTCCAGTCCGCCGCCTTCAATTGCTCAAAGAAGACGCGCCAGTTGAAGTGGATTCGATGCCGGACAAAAACTACTAACGCCACGATCGCGATTCCAGCGATCAACCACGCGATCCAACGCTTGCTCTTCAAAATAAAATCTCCGATACCGCAATCAAGTGCGGCACTGAACTATCGCCCCGAACGCCCCGCGTTCAACTTCGCCGACTGCGCGGCGAACGTCTTGCGCCGATTGAACTCGTGAATTACGCGCGCGACATACGCCCGCGTCTCGCGATAGGGGGGAATTCCATGGTATCGATCCACCGCTGCCGGACCCGCATTGTAAGCAGCCAGCGCCAGGGCGATGTTGTCGTGGTACCGCACCAGCAGGGCATCCAGGTAGGCGGTGCCTCCGTTGATATTTTCCTCGGGATGGAAGCTGTCTTCGACTCCTAGATCCGCCGCGGTGGCTGGCATCAACTGCATTAGCCCGCGCGCGCCCGTCCGGCTCACTGCGTGTATGTTGCCGCCGCTTTCCGCACGCACCACGCTCGCCAGTAGATCGACGTCGACATTGTGCTTCATGCCTGCCCGCGACATCATCCCTCGAACTTCTTCAGCCGTGGGATTTGCAGCAGAAACCTGGCTTTTCTTGAGAGTCTCCTCCGTTTTTTGCCGGATCGCAGGAGCAGCCTCCACGCTGGCGATTTCTTTTCCAGCCACTTCTACAAAACTCTGGCCTCCCGGCTTCAGGTAAAGCCGCACCCGCTCACCCACCGTCTCGCGGTGGTCGCAGATCAGGTCAAAGCCGTTCGTTAGCGTAACGTGCAGTGGCGACGCATCCGCTGCCCCGGCAACACCCGCGGCAGCAAACACAATGGCCAACGTTGCCCCCGCTCTCCTCAAAACCATCATTCCCGCCAATGTATCACCTTAAAGCGAATTCTAATCTGCCCCGGCCGGGTTACGTCCTGGCAAAAAACTACTGCTCCCGAATCGCCGTAACCATCAGGGAATCAATCACCTGCGCTACGCCATCCTCATCGTTCGTGCCCGTAACCGTCCAGCCTCGCTCGAGAGCCATCTCCACAAGTTCTGGCGCCGAGTTCGCCATAATGGCCGCCGACCCGGCGAACTCCATCATTTCGACGTCGTTGAAATTGTCGCCAATCGCCATCACCTGCTCACGTTCCAACCCCCGCGACCGTGACAGCTTTTCAAGCGCCGTGCCCTTCGAGCAACCCGGGGGCAGAATATCCACAATGCACAAATCCCTCGCCGGATAGGCCGTGCGATGCAATTCAAAGTGCTCGGCCAGGCTGCTCCCGGCCAGCGTCTCTTCCGCCCGTCGCATGGCCTCCATCGTCCCGCAAACCATAGCCTGAACCGGACTATCTCCATTGTCCAGTGCTCTTTCCAGGGGCACAACCTCCAGCAGCGACGCTCGGTTCGAATCCACCCATAGCTGAATCCTGTGATGCAGTGTCTCGAACGATTCGATCACCAGAGATCCTTTGCCTTCACGGTCGAACGTCATCACCGTCGAGCCAAACGGTCTCAGCACCCCGCACAGCGTCCGGGCCGTCTCCAGTCCCAGCACGGAACGCTCCAGCAGGTCGTCCGGCAAAGTTCCGCGTAATCGAGCCATTCGACGAGATCAGGATCGTCTCCGGCCGCAACCCCACCCCGGCC
This sequence comes from uncultured Acidobacteriaceae bacterium, assembly GCA_963816335.1. Lineage (GTDB taxonomy): Bacteria > Acidobacteriota > Terriglobia > Terriglobales > Acidobacteriaceae > JANXZS01. The sequence goes on from CAWFKA010000006.1 coordinate 105,130, forward strand.
AGTATCGGCATGGCAAACGCCTGCCGCCGGCCCGTCGCAATCACGATCTCGATCCCTGCCGCCTCCGCCGCCCGCAGCGCCTGCGCGGTTCCTCTCGCTCACAATCGTGCCCCTCGTCGGCAACAGAGTGCCGTCGATGTCGATTGCGATCATGCGGATGGGAACTTCCTTGGCAGATCCAGCGGGAAAGACGTCATTCTCCTAGTTTACCCGTCTCTGGATTAATCTTGGCGTATGCCCGCCATTGCCTACCTTGAGTGCTCCCGCTGCCACGCTCACGTCTCCGCCGAAACGCCCCAGACCGTTTGCCCTCAATGCGGAGCAGCCCTGTATGTCCGCTATGACATGGACGCGTTCCGCCAATCCGCCGCTCGCCCGGATCCCGCCTCAGCTGATCGCGCACCCAGCGCCGGAATGTGGCGTTATGCCAGCGTGCTGCCGGACGTGGCGCCGGTCACCCTCGGCGAGGGCTGGACGCCCATGCTTCGCAGCCGTCGCTACCCCAATCTTTTCCTCAAGGAAGAAGCCAACAATCCTACCGGAACCTTCAAGGCACGCGGCCTGTCGATGGCCGTCTCCATGGCCCGCCACTACGGTTTGAAGAAACTCGCCGTGCCGTCCGCGGGTAACGCCGCCGGTGCGCTCGCCGCCTACGCGGCCGCGGCCGGAATCGAAGCACATATCTTCATGCCGCGCGACGTGCCCATCGCCAACTACCTCGAAGGCCTTGCCTACGGAGCGAAAGTCGACGCTCGTCGACGGCCTCATCTCCGACTGTGCCCGCATCGTCGCGGAACGCAAGCAGAAGCGAGGGCTGGTTCGATGTCTCCACCCTCAAAGAGCCCTTCCGCGTCGAAGGCAAAAAGACCATGGGCTACGAATTGGTGGAGCAGCTTGGATGGGAATATCCCGACGCCGTCTTCTATCCCACCGGCGGAGGAGTTGGCCTGATCGGAATGTGGAAGGCTTTTGAAGAAATGGAAGCGCTGGGCTGGGTGAGCCGGCAAGCGGCCCCGCATGTTCGCGCTGCAGGCTTCAGGATGCGCGCCGATCGCCAAGGCTTTCGGCAGCAGGCCAGCGTGTCAGAGTTCTTTGCCAACGCAGTCACCTTTGCCGCCGGCCTGCGCGTACCCAAGCCCTACGGCGACACCATCATTCTTCAAATACTTGCGGAGTCGGGTGGCAATGCCCTCGATCTCTCCGATGAAGTCATCCTGGGATCGCTGCTCGACTGGGCGCATAACGAAGGCATTTTGCTTTCTCCTGAAGGAGCAGCAGCAACCGCTGCCTACGACTACCTCATTTGCCACGAGGTGCTGAAGGAGAGCGAACGTGTCGTGATTTTTAATACAGGCGCAGGTCTCAAATATGCCGATGTCATTGCCGAAGCCATGAAGATTGACACCCATACAGGCGTCGATTCGCCTCGGGCATCCTCTCCACCGGAGATGGATCATCGCGGACTCCAGCTACCGGCAAAAAGCCATGTTGGGGGAATTATCACCCCACAATAAAAGTGCTGCAAAGAGTTCGGACGAACATACCACCCCGCTATGCGGCCATCCTGATGCGGAAAAGCCAACTGAGCGGGCCAACGGAGCCCGCCGCGATTGCCCTGCAATCACCCTCCGACGGGCTTCTTGCATTCTCCGCAGGACTTATCCCACGCCGTTCGTAGCGGCTTGCCGCAGAACTCGCACGGTGCGCCAAAATCCGCAATCCGGTGATGAAAAATCGCGTTGGGGTTTGCCTCGGAAAAACCAGTAATGCGTTCGTACTCTTTCAGCACTGGACCAAAAATTCTTTCTTCGAGTGACCCGTCCGCGCCCGTCCCTCGGAGCGAAATCACCTGGTGATACTCACCTTCGTCCAGCATCGGAACATCCGCTCTGCAGCGCCAGCACCACATTGTCTTCATTTAAGAAATCCGCTTTCGCGTTTATGAATGCAATAAAGCATCGACCCCAACTTTGTAATACGCGTGGGCCTAGTAGCCGTTGGCGATCAGAAAATCGGCAGTCAAATTGGAATCCTTCGCCTTCAATTGCTGCTCCGCGAACTTTACCAGCACGTCGGCCTCAATGTTCATAGGCCTTCCCGGCTGCATCGTATGCAGATTGGTCGCCAGATAAGTATGCGGAATAATCGCGATGCTCACCACATCGCCCTCCGGCAGTCCCGGTTCAAACTTCGCGATTGTCAGACTTATGCCCTCAACCGCAATCGATCCCTTCTCGATCATGAAGCGCGTAATGTTTTCCGGTACGGTGACGCGAAGCCACCAATCCGCCAACTCGACGTCAGCCTTTGCGTCCACCTGTTCGAGCGACACGAGTTTCCCGGTGCCATCCACATGTCCCTGCACAATGTGTCCGCCCAGCGGACTGCCTGCGGCGGTAGGCAATTCAAGATTCACCTTCGAACCTGGCTCAAGCACGGCCAGTGATGTTCGGCTCACCGTTTCCTGCGCGAGATCGGCATGGAACACTGGGGGATCGGCAGCGATGTCGATATCCAGCGCCGTAAGACAAACTCCGCTCACCGCAACGCTATCGCCGGTGCGGATGCGCGAAGCAATTCCCGGAGCCGCAACGGTGATTCTGCGGGCTCCGGCGCGTTCCTCCACGCCGACAATCGTGCCCGTCCGTTCCACCAATCCTGTAAACATGTTCTGAGTTTATCGCAGGGCGCTGCTACACGGTTTCCCACGGATCGTGAATCAATCCCTCCACCAGCACGTCCTCGCCGAAGCGCCTGATCTCTACACCCTTCAAGCGAAAGTCCGGCGCCTGGATATCCTCAATCAGAGGCACCGCCAGACCGCCAAGCAACACCGGCGCGTAGAACAAGCTCACGCGGTCCACCAGTCCCTCACGTAAAACACGCGTGTTCACAGTCGATCCGCCTTCGATCAGCAAACTCGTCATCCGTTCGGCCGCCATGGAGTCAATCACATCCCGGAACGGCACACGGCCCGCATCGCCCGCTTCCTTCACTATCACGCCGCGATCGCACAAGGCCTGAACCTTCGCTGTGTTTTGGCGAGCCGCAGCAGGGTTGCAAAAGACAATCAGATCTTCCGCCACCGTACTAACCAGCCGCGAATCCAACTCCAGCCTCAAATACGAGTCCAGCACAATACGCAACAGAGGCCTTCGACGCGGAAGCTCGCTGCGATCCGTAAGCAGCGGATCATCTGTCAATGCGGTGTTGATGCCGATCAGGATCGCGTCCGACGCGTGCCGCATACGATGCGCTTCTATGCGCGATTCCGCACCCGTAATCCAGAACGGTTCCCCGGTGGCTCTCATGCCCGGCTCCGGCCCGATTCGTCCATCCAGGCTTACGCCAGACTTCAACGTCAGCAGAGGCCGTCCACTGCGAATCCATCGCGCGAACGCTTCGTTGATGCGCCGCGCTTCACCTTGCATCACTCCCGCGGAAACAGCAATGCCTGCATCCCGGAGCCGCTTCAGTCCGTTGCCATTCACTTCGGCGTTGGGATCGAGCGTCGCTGCCACTACTCGCGCCACGCCCGAAGCAATCAGTGCATCTGCACAAGGACCCGTTCGGCCGCGATGGCTGCATGGCTCAAGCGTCACGTAGACAGTCGCGCCGACAGCCTCTCCGCCAGCATCTCGAAGCGCGACAATCTCCGCGTGATCGAGCGTGTCAAAGGCATGAAATCCCTCGCCAACAATGTGACCGTCTCTCACGATCACGCAACCCACCGTGGGGTTTGGCGACGCCAGCCCCACTCCAAGGCGCGCCTGCTCCATCGCATGGCCCATCCATAAACGATCCAGTTCGTTTTCCGGATTTGCTTCGGGAGAGGACGACAGGAACTCGTTCACGCGCTTCCTCGTTCATCTATGGTCGCAGTGCTGAGTTACCCCAGCAGCGATTCGGCAAACACTTCGCTATCGAATGGCAGCAGGTCTTCAATCTTTTCGCCCACGCCCACATAGCGCACAGGCAGTTTCAATTCGCGGGCAATCGCGACTGCAATGCCACCCTTTGCCGTTCCGTCCAGCTTCGTAATCACAATACCGGTAACGCCCGCCGACTCCGTGAACAGTCGCGCCTGCTGCAGCCCATTCTGGCCGGTGGTTGCATCCATCACCAGCAGAACTTCGTGGGGGGCGTTTGCAATGAACCTCTGCGTGGTCCGACGCATCTTCTCCAACTCGGCCATCAGGCCGCCCTTGGTATGCAGACGCCCCGCCGTATCCACAATCACGATGTCAAAGTTCCTCTTCTTCGCCGCATCCAGCGCGTCATACAATACCGCCGATGGATCGCCGCCCTGCTTGCTCTTGATCAGTTCTACTCCGCTGCGTTCGCTCCAAACCTCGAGCTGCTCAATCGCCGCTGCGCGAAACGTATCAGCAGCGCAAAGCAGCACGGTCTTGCCCTGGGTACGGTAGTAGGCGGCCAGCTTCCCTGAGGTAGTCGTTTTTCCCGTCCCGTTCACTCCCACCATCAGGATCACTTCTGGCCCTGTGACCGAACGCAACGGCTGCTCCTGCTCATCCAGGATCGTCTTGATCTCCATCTTCAGCAGGGAACGAAGTTCCTCTCCGTCGCGGATACCCTTGCGCTTGGCGTGGTCCCGCAGCGACTCAAGAATCTCCTGGGTGGTAGAGACGCCCAGGTCAGAGGCGATCAAACTCATCTCCAACTCATCCAGCGTGCTCTCGTCCACCTCGCGCGTCAACGCGATCACGCCTTCAATGCGTTCTTCCAGATTCTCTCGCGTACGCGATACAGCCTGCTTCATCCGGTCGAATACGGATTTCTTCTCCGGCTCATTCAGGCTGCCAAAAAGCGTTTGAATCATAAGGATGAAGCCCCTTTTCCCACTCAACTCGAGTGTATCAAGGGGAAAACCCGGACCGAAGAAAGCGGCTCAAACCATGTGATTTATAAGGAGGGAAGAATGGCAGGGGCAAAAAACAAGGGGGCAGGTTGCGCCCCCTTCAAATATCAAAATCGAGAAGAGCCTAGCGGACGCGGCACGATCTGCGTGCCTCAGCCAGCATTTTCTCTCGCACAAACACCGCAGGAGCTACCTCGGCATATTCGCCCGCAGGCTCCTCAGCAGGCACCGTCTCCAGGAAACGGATGAACGCTGCAACGACATTCGAATCCAGCCGTTGCCCGGACAGATCGTAAAGAATATCGACCGCCTCTTCCGGCTCCATTGCCGAGCGGATCGGGTCCGCACAGGTCAGCGTGTCAAACGTATCCGCCACCGCAACGATGCGTGCTTCAAGCGGAATATCGTCGCCCTCAAGTCCATAAGGATAGCCAGTGCCGTCAAGCGATTCATGGTGCAGTTCGACCGCAGGGATCAGGTCCTGCATCGACTCAATGGAGCGCAGAATCGATGCGCCCCTTACGGGATGCGCCCGCAGAATTTCGAAATCCTTTACCGTCACCAGGCGGCTTTTCTTTACGGAGGTTTCGCCAATCCCGATCATGCCGAAATCGTGAATCATTCCCGCCAGGCGGATGCGCTCCACCTTGTGTGCGTCCAGCCGCATCTCTCTGGCAATTGCCGCCGAGTATTCCGCAACCCGCTCAGAATGGCCGCGCAGCAAAGGCGACCGCTCCTCCATCGCCTTCGAGATTGTGCTGATCAGTTCGCACATATCGGATTCGGCACGCATGGTTTTCTGCTCTTCGTGGCTGATCGTGCGATCCAGCTTGAGTGCCGCACGGTCCCATGCCGCTTCCACTTCGGAGTAAACCAGTGACGTCATCCTGTGCCCTCCACGCGGAGGTTCGGGAGGCGACATGATCGACGTGGCGAGGGTTCGGCTCTCTCTCGCAATCGCCGACGAAATAATCTGGCTCGCCAGCGCACACACCGCCAGGCTCGTCAGGATTGCGATTGCCGTCGAAGGAATGGCAGAGTGTCCAACGCCTACTGCTGCTGTTGCCGCTGCGGAACTAATGGCGCTTACCGCCATCAATAAGAGAAACAAAGGCATGAAAATCTTAAATCGAAAGCCCTGAATGCTTTTCATCGGACTATGGCCGCTTCCTGGGTACGGAATACGATCAAGTCTACGGACGGTTTTTCTATCTTTCTCTCGCACGAAAGTCGTAATGCTGCCACCGAACATGGTAGTGAGAACCATTTTGGGCAACCCGCGGGTCATTACGATCTATGTTCGTTGCTTCGCTTCAGAATCTTGCCACAGGCTCGCTGTACAAGGCTCCGCACCCAGCAGGATCGCGTCTGGAAGGCCTTATTCGTCGCGGCCAGGACGGCTCATCAGCTCCCGCATGGCTTCGAGGGGCGACTTGCCTGCGTGCAGGATAAGATCCATTTGTTCCGTTATGGGCATTTCTACGCCATGTCGCTTCGCCAGGCCTAGCGCCGCGCCGGTGGTGCGCACCCCTTCGGCGACTTTCCCGCCAAGACCTGCAAGTATTTCCGGCAGCTTGCGGCCCTTGCCCAATTCAAAGCCTACCGTCCGGTTGCGTGAAAGCGATCCGGTACACGTCAGCACCAGGTCCCCAATCCCTGACAGCCCGGCCAGCGTCTCCCGCCGTCCGCCGCATGCCACCGCAAGCCGCGTAATCTCCGCCATGCCGCGAGTCATCAAGGCGGCGGCGCTGTTGTAGCCCAGACCCAGCCCGGCCACCGTGCCGGAAGCGATCGCAATCACGTTCTTGATCGCGCCGCCCAGTTCCACTCCGATCACGTCGTCGCTGGAGTAGAGCCGCAAACTTCCGCTACTGAACTCGCGCTGCACCCGCACCGCGTTCGCAATGTCATCGAAGGCTATCGTAATCGCCGTCGGCATACCCGCCGCCACCTCGGACGCAAACGACGGCCCGCTCATCACTCCACACGGCAGGCTCAGCCCCTGCTCCTTCAGCGTGGCGTCGATCACCTCGCTCATCCGCATGAAGGTTTCGTCCTCCACGCCCTTCGTCGCGCTTACGAGGATCTGACCAGCATGCAGCGACGGCGCAATCCGCTTGTAAGTCTGCCGCAGAAATTCCGACGGCACTACACCTACGACAATTTCAGCCTCGCCAACCAACTGCGTGTCGGCCGTTACGCGGATCTCCTTCGGCACCGGAAACCCAGGCAGAAAATCCACGTTCTCGCCCTTCGCGTTAATGTCGTCGGCGAACTGCTGAGCGTGGGTCCACAATGTCACCTCATGTCCGCCACGCCGGAAGAGGGTTAATGCAATTGCTGTGCCCCACGCCCCGCTGCCAAGCACCGCAATCCTGCTCATGCCGCGCTCCCTTTCGGCTTGCCGAAACGGTACTCGGTGCCCTTCAGCAGCCGCCCGATATTCTGGTGATGCTTCACAACGATGATTGCAGGCACCACGATGAGGACGAACAAGAATATCTCTGTGTGACTTCCCCGATACAACCACAGCGCGAGCATAGGAAGTGCAATCGAAGCAGCAATCGAAGCAAGCGACACAAACCTCGACAGCCCGAAGACGATGGCGAACACCACCACCGACAATCCCGCCGCCGCGGGCACCAGCGTCACAAAAACTCCAAATCCCGTCGCCACGCCTTTGCCGCCCTTGAATTTCAGCCACACCGGGAATACATGACCCAGCAACGCTGCCAGTCCCGCAATGGCCGCCGCATCACGAACAACCGTCGGACTGGTCACACCGGAGAGATGAGCGATCCATTGTCCAGCGAACACGGCGAGCACTCCCTTGGCCATGTCCAGCACCAGCGTCAACGCGCCCAGCGCCTTTGAGCCGGAACGCAGCACATTGGTCGCGCCAATGTTTCCGCTGCCCACCGCGCGAATGTCTTCCTTGCGCACAAAGCGCACCAGCAGATATCCAAAAGGGATCGACCCCAGAAGATACCCCGCAACCGCAACGGTGGCAATCAAAGTAAGTGGCATTCCGATGGTAAGTCTATCAGCAGGGAAGAACAGGGAAGTAGAGAAGAGCATTCAGGAAGGCGAAGAATTCCGCTTGTTATTCAACAAGTAGCAGACCGCCAACCGTGGAATTGCAATTTACGGTTCACAGCAAATGGTGAGCTGAGATCGAGCGCCTCAAACTCCTTGGAGCAGATCGTATATGAACCGAAAAGTAGTAAGCACCTGCACGACAGTGAGAGCCATACCCACGATAGCGCTCCTTCGATGAGCCTTTATGAATAGCCCTCGAGTGAACACGAAGATCTCAAAAAGCAGAAAGATCATCAGAAGCAGAGATGAAGACACAAAGAAATCTACGAGTCCCCAACTGCCTCTTGGGGACTGATGAAAATGAAATAGTAAAAGCCAAGAGCCATAGCCGGCCCAGAAGGAGACATTTGACGCTATAAGTAGCCAAACCGCGGTTTTGGGTAGTGTTTTACCGCTCCGTAGTACCGCACCTACCGTGAGGATTAATCCCAACACCAGGAGCGTGATCGATAAGGGACGAGAACTGAAAAGGCTAGGAAGGTATAAGCAAATCGCCGCCAGAACAAACAGTAACGAATTCACTCTAATGGCCCGCTTCCTTTTGACTCGCCGCCCTTTCGCTGACCGCTTTTCAGCTGACCGGTTCTTTGCTGATCGCTCTTTAGCTAACCGCTTCTTAGCTGCTTTCTCACATCAATCGCCGCCGCACCATGTCCAATCCCTGCTGTGCGGCCCACTGCCTGATCCGCTCGCGGTCTCCCATCAATCGCCGCTCGACAATATCCGTGTGCTTGCCATCCGCGACGGCCAGGTACACCAGCCCCACCGGCTTCGCTTCCGAGCCGCCGCCCGGCCCGGCAATCCCCGTAATCCCACAGCCGAACGTCGAGCCAACACGCTCGCGAATCCCTTCCGCCATAGCTTTCGCCACCTCGGCACTCACCGCGCCAAATTCTTCAATCAGCGCCGGCGGAACATTGGCAAAGTCCGTCTTCAATTCGTTGCTGTAAACAATTGCCCCGCCGAGAAACGATCTGGAACTGCCACTGATACGTGTCAGCCGCTCCGACATCAATCCGCCCGTGCAACTCTCCGCCACCGACAGCGTTGCGCCTTTCATCTCCAGGTAGTAGAGAACAATCTGCTCCAGCGTCTCTCCCTGTGAGGAATAAATCAGATCGTCCAGCTCTTCCTCAATCTTCTCGGCCAGCTCATCCACCCGGCGTTGCGCAAGGTCCATTGCCTTCTTCGTACACATCAGGTTCAGTTGAATGTCGCCGATGGACGCCAGAATCGTCGTCTCCACATCGGTGAACTTTGTATAGATGGGAGCAATGCGCGCATCCGCGGCCGATTCCCCAATCATCGCTGCCTTCAGCGTGCGCCGCGCAATAAAGCGAGGCGGCAATGCATCGCGCAGCAGAGGCATGCATTCCTGGTCCATCATCGGCTTCATTTCTGAGGGAGGCCCCGGCAGCAGAGCGATCAGCTTGCGATGCCCACCATACACAGTGTCCAGCCACTGTCCCGGCGCGGTGCCATTGGGATTGTCGAGAATCGTCGCCCCCTCTAGACGGTCGCCCTGGCGGGAGTTGTTTTGCGTCATCTGGAGGCGCCGCGCCGCGAACCGCGTATAAAGCTGCGCTACGATCTCGGGGTCGCGCTTCAGCGTGATCCGCAACGCCGCCGCCACCGCCTGCCGCGTCACGTCGTCCTCTGTCGGCCCCAGCCCGCCCATCAGGATCAGGATGTCCACACGACGAAGCGCCGTCTGGATGGCATCCACCATGTGCTCCAGCCGGTCTCCCACGATTGTTTTGAAGGTTACGCGAACGCCCAGCTCGTAGAGCCGCTCCGTCACGTAAAGAGAGTTCGTGTCCTGCCGGTACGGCGTAAGAAGTTCCGAGCCGACCGCGATGATTTCGCAATTCATTCAGCGTACCCGAGGCAGGGATGGCTAACCAGAACAGCAAGGCTCCAGAAATCTGCCGGAAATTCGTTCTGTAAGGATGTTACGGGCTTTGTCATCAATGTCGAGAAGGAAAAGTTCCCGGGTTCTCGCCTCGCCGCTTGGCGCGCCCAAATTCGAACTGCTTCATCATTGGATTCTTCCACCCACGAAGGATTCCAGCTAGACGAAGCGTAGCCCTTCTACTCCCAGTGGCACGTGGTAGACGGAGGAGTTCGTCGCCAGCACAGCCTCTCCGTTGCGCCCCAGCGCCAGTCCCACCAGGCTCGACCCAGCCAGCACCAGCGATGCCTCACCTTCGCCTGTGATGCGCACGATGCCCCGCTTGCCGCCCAGAGATGCCGCCACATACACATCGCCAGCCGTGTCCACCGCAAGCCCCTGCGGACGCCCCAGGCCGCCATAGAAAACCTTTGTCGCCCCATCCCGGTCGATGGCGTAGACATTGTCCCGGCTTGAAGTCGTCGGCCCGGTCACAAACAGCGTGCCATCTAGTCCAAACGCCAGGTGATACGCCGCCACGCTCGGCTCCAACGTCGCGAAAACAAAAATCTGCCGGTCATGCGAAATCTTGAAAATCGTTCCCGATCGGTCGCCTACATACAGGTCGCCCTTCTCATCGAAGGCCACTCCCGTCGCTACGCCCATGCCCTCCGCGTATATGCTCGAGGCTCCCTCCGGAGACACGCGGTAAACCGTACCTTCGTTGCGCGAGGAAACATAGAGATAGCCTGCAGGATCGAGCGCCAGCCCGGTCGCGTTCACAATCCCCGTAAGGAAGTTCTCCACCTCACCATCCGCACGCAGCTTGAACACGGAGACAGGAGTCTCGGTTCCCCTTGAGCCGGAGAACGTCACGAATACGTTGCCTTCAACATCGATTACGGGATTCCCCACCGCGTGAACTTCCGTCGCCAGCCCCTGTGCCACCTTCAGCCGCAGCGTGTTGCTTGTCAGGCTGCCCTGATGGATCTCGACGTTCCCTGCGCCATTGGTCTCCGGCACCCGCAGCAACATGCGGCCAGCGCGGCTCAGCAACACATGCGCTGGGACTCCGTCCACAAAGGCGGCCGGAATTTCATTTGCCACCGGGCCCAGGTTTGCCCCAACGATCTCGACTTCCGCACCCGGCAAGGCAGCGCCGGGAATCACCGCCTCCAGCTTTGGCGGGTGTAAACCATTCCGTTCGCGATTCATAAATCCGCTCATCTCTGTCCCTGAACCGTACCCCGCGCTAAAACCAGTGGCGGACGATTTGCAGCACTAGCAAAGCATACAGCCCTGCGGCAACATCATCGAGCATGATGCCCCATCCGCCGGGCAGATTTTCCAGCTGCCGCGCCGGCCATGGTTTCACAATGTCAAATCCTCTGAAAAGCAGCAGCGCCAGGAGTGCATGTTTCCAGTCTGCCGGACAGGCAATCAGTGCAATCCACTGTCCCGCCACTTCGTCTAAAACCACGTGTCCGGGATCCTCGCGGCCCGTCTCCCGCGCCACAATCGTCCCCGCCGGAATCCCGATCGCCGTGGCCGCCAGTGCACCAAACGCGGTCACCAGGCCCAGTTGCATGGCTGTCAGCGGAACCGAGTGTGCCAGCGCCCACCACAAAACCAGCGCCGCCACCGATCCCCACGTTCCTGGACCTGGCTTCATCAGCCCCGCGCCGAAAAAAGTGCCAGAAACCCACGCCCAGCGTGTCTTCAGCCCCGGGAATCTATTCATCGTCGCGCGAGTTTCTCTCCGCAGAGGACGGCAGATCTTCCAGCACATCCGGATCCAGTATGGGGGAAGAGATCTTGTAGACCCCTGTCGCCCATTTGCCTAAATCAATCTGGCGGCAGCGATCGCTGCAGAAGGGATAGTCCTCTTCCTTGGTGGTCACGATAGTCCTGCAGGTAGGACAACGAAGAATTGTTTTCTTGGCGACTTTACTCATAACAATTGCCCTTTAATTCCTAGCTGACCGCTGACTAGCCGACTGCTTTTTAGCTTTTCCGCTTATATGCAAACTTAAAGTCTGGCTAACCGCTGCTTTTAGTTGCTCGCTTACCGCCCTTTAGCTAACGGCTTCTTAGCTGTTTTAAACTACTCTCCCGACCAAGTCATATTCATGTGCCTCGGTGATCTCGACGCGGTAGAACGTTCCCGGCACAAGCTCATCGTGCGGACCAAAATCGTTGATGTACACCTTGCCGTCGATCTCTGGCGCATGAAACTGCGTCCGCCCCTCCCACAGCATGGGAGTCTCCTCAGACTCGCCTTCCACCAACACATCCAGCGTCTGCCCCACCCACTGCTTCTTCGCCCGCTTGCTGATGCCTTTCTGAAGGCTCATCAATTTCCGGCGACGCGCCTCAATCGTCCGCCTTGGCAGCTTTGCCTCGTGGTGAAAAGCCTTCGATCCGTCTTCATCGGAGTAGCTGAACACTCCCAGCCAGTCAAACTTCGCCTCGCGAACGAAGTCGGACAGGACTTCGAAATCCGCATCCGTCTCGCCCGGAAATCCCACGATGAACGAAGTCCGCAGCGCGATCCCCGGCACCGTCGCCCGAACCTTCTCCAGCGTCTTCAGGAAGATCTCCGCGCCCGCACCCCGCTTCATGTTCTTCAGCACTGCGGGAGACGCATGCTGCAGCGGAACGTCGAGATACTTGCAGATGTTGTCGTGCTTCGCAATGGTTTCCAGCAGCCGTCCGGTGATCTTGTTGGGATACGCATACAGGAACCGCAGCCACTTCAGCCCTTCGATCTGCGCCAGCCTGTCCAGCAACGACGCCAGCCCATCCTTCAGCCCCAGATCCTCGCCGTAGCAGGTCGTATCCTGCCCAATGAGCGTGATTTCCTGAATGCCCTGCGCCACCAGCCTCTCCGCCTCCGTCACCACCGACTGGAATCTCCGCGAGCGGAACTTCCCTCGCAAATTCGGAATCACGCAGAAGCTGCAGGGATGATCGCAGCCCTCCGCGATCTTGATGTAGGCCGACGACCTCGGCGTTGCCAGCAGCCTCGGCGTCGTCTCGTCATACAAATACTGCGGGAGCGCCGGGGCCGCGCCGTCCCACTCCGTCCGCGCGAAACGCCCCTGCTGCTCGCGCAAATCGCCCTCAGCTCGCGAACTCTGCACTGCGTCAGGCTGAGAACTCCTGGCTTCGACCGATGCCGCCGGACCGCCACCCAGAATCCGGAACGGTGAATCGGGAATCCGCGCGTTAAATTCCCCCGGCCGCACGGCCAGTCCCGCCGCCGCCAGGATCTGGTCCAGTTCACCCGTTCCAACCACGGCGTCCACTTCAGGGATGTTCTTGCGAATCTCGTCGCGGTAGCGCTCCACCAGGCAACCGGCAACAATCAGCTTTTTGCCCGCCCCCGTCGCCTTGTGCTGCGCCATCTCGAGGATCGTGTTCACCGACTCCTGCTTGGCTGAATCAATGAACGAGCAGGTATTCACCACCAGCACATCGGCGTCTTCGGTCCGCGAGGTCATCTCCGCGCCAGCTTGGTGCAGCATGCCCATCATCACCTCGCTGTCCACAAGGTTTTTGGGGCAGCCAAGACTCACAAACCCAACCTTCAGCTTCCTGGCGGCTGAGGGTGCGGCAAGTTCAATCTCGGGGGTTGAATTGATATTAGATTCGGGGGAAAGCGTACTTTGCATCACTTAATCATTCTAACGGACTTGCACAACTATCACGCCAACTTGGCGGCGTCGCCGGAACGATCCTGCAAGTAGTTGATTTCGCTGAGCAATCTCGGGGGAAAATGCTGCGGCGCAGGCACTACGCCCGCGCCGCCGTTAGGCCAATTATTTGGGAACGTAGCTAAGATCAGGGCGGTAGACCGACATCTCGGTCCGGATTTTCGCGCAGGCGCTGCTCAGCTGATCGAGAATCTTCGCGCCATCATCGCCGTAAGCGGCTTTGAGCAGGTCGAGCGTCGTCATGCCAACTGGCTCCATGTCAGCCCAGGTTGGGCGATCGACAATCATCACAAACTGCGGAGCTTCGCTGCCGCTGACATTCTGATACCAGCGCGATGCATGGGACGGGTCATTGAGTTTCTGCGCGGCTGCATTAAGCTTCTTTATGGCGTCTGTGAACTCGGTGAAATGCGATGGGATGACAGTGTAGTAAGTCGCCGTACGCATCTTGGCAGGGGTAGCGGGAGGCTTGGTCCGGCTCAGGTCATCCCGCAAAACAGCGTAGGTGGTCATCTCGTCGCCGACGTATGGCGTCAGGTTCTTCGCAACGTCCACCTGGTCGAGCTTCACAAACGCTTCGCGGGCGTCGAACTCCGCCCAGTGGTGGCCTGGTGAGGCCATCAGGTAGCTACCGCTGCGCTCGCCGGTGATGATCTCCCAAACGTAGATGTTCCAGGTGTCTTTCTGCGCGGCGTGGAACGCCGAGTGAGCCTTGCGACCAGCTTCAAATTGCGCGGTCATGCCCGGCTTGGGAGTGGCAAAGTTTACTTCTGAAACCAGTCGCTGGGGTTGGGGAGTGGATTGGGCAAACATCGTGGCCGAAAGGCAGAGGGCGCTACAAACGAGCGCGAACTTACGCATTATGGGGCTCCTGAATTGAGTTGTGGGGATCGCGCCGAGGAGGACGCTCAGCTGCGTTACAAATGGCCCGGTAGTGAGCGGAAACGTAACGGGTTTAGTCTCGAAAGTCAATCGACAAATAATTGATGAGACTGCAGTTACAAACGGGGACAGTCTTCCCAGGAGTGGAGATTCCTGTTCTTTGGATACGCCGTATACGTCCGTCAATCTCCAATCGAGACCGCCTTACGCACACCATCATCACTCGCACGAAGTGTCGGTGGCGCCGCCTCGAACAGCGCGGTGTCGATGATAGTATTTGAAAGTGCCGGGTCCTACGCGACACAATCCCGCCAACCCCGCCAGGTCCGGAAGGAAGCAACGGTAACGGGCCATTGCGTGCGCAGTAGGTCGCCCGGCGCTTAATCTCCAGGCTCTAAGTCCCTCGCGTGGACAACCCTTTCCCCTTCATAGAGAATATGGATTGCAACGAGCCTAGGAGATAACCATTGAGCCTTGAAGTGCGGCCGCGCGTGACAAGACGCGCGAAAATCAGTGCCTTGGGAATTTATGTCCCGCCTCGGATCCTCACAAATGCCGATCTTGAAAAGATGGTCGACACCAATGACCAGTGGATTACAGAACGTACGGGAATCCGCGAGCGTCATGTCGTCGATCCGGGCGTAGCCACCAGTGATATGGCTACCGAGGCCGCGCGCCAGTGCCTGGCGCAGCGCGGCATCCAGGCAACCGACGTGGAAGCCATCATCGTTGCCACAGTCACTCCCGACATGCTTTTTCCCGCGACCGCCTGCCTGGTACAGGAAAAAATTGGAGCGAAAGGAGCCTGGGGATTCGATCTTTCCGCAGCTTGCTCAGGTTTTCTTTACGCGCTGCAACTTGGAGCCAAGCTGGTTGAGTCCGGCGCGCATTCCCGTGTGATGGTCATTGGAGCCGACACCATGTCTTCCATACTTGACTACACCGATCGCTCCACCTGTATCTTGTTTGGCGACGGCGCGGGAGCGGTTCTGCTGGAGCCCACAGAAGGAGACGAAGTCGGCATGGCCGATTTTCTGCACGAGATTGACGGCTCGGGTGCAAATGCCCTCTTCATGCCCGGCGGCGGCAGCCTCCATCCCTCCACGGCTGATACCGTTGCCAACAAGCTGCACTACGTTCACCAGGATGGCGGCCCGGTATTCAAGACAGCCGTTCGCAAAATGTATGAGCTGAGCCATGCGCTCCTCGAACGTAATGCGCTTTCCGTCAACGAGATCGGCTGCTTCATTCCGCATCAGGCCAACAAGCGCATTATTCTTTCCACCGCGGAAAAACTCGGCATGGACCTCGATCGCGTCGTCATCAACATCGATCGCTACGGCAACACCACCGCCGCAACCATTCCCCTGGCCATGCACTCCGCCATGGAAAATGGTCAGCTGAAGAAGGGCGACAACGTTCTGCTCGCAGCTTTCGGCGGCGGCTACACCGTAGGCGCCGCACTTCTCCGCTGGGAAATGTAGAAGCGCAGCTAGAGAAGCGGTTAGCGAAAAAGCAGATAACTGAAGACCGGTTGGCTAACAACCGGCTAGCAAAAGCAAGGTCAACGTACATGCCGTCGGCAATTCACGGGAGTTGCCATCGAGACTGTAGTGGAGAGATTCGCGTTTCCATTGACCGCTCTTTAGCCAGTGGGCGTCTCCGCCACACCCACCCACTTCAATTCTGAAACGGCAGGCAACACCGCGCACTCCGCGGCGTAGCGAAAGAACATCCTCATCCCTTCCAGGCAATCCTCATTCATCACATAATGAATATTGTTCGTCAGGTAGGCGCGAATGTCCTCCGTTGACATGGGAATCCTGCTCGCCCACTCTACCGCGATATCGTGGATGTGCTTCAGGCCATGATCGCGCGAACGCACAAAATCATCAGCCACCTGCGCAGCACTCCTGCTCGTCTCGACAAGAGCCTCGTTCCGCACCGCCCAAAATGCCGACACCCACGGTGTCCCCGTTCTCTCGCGCCATTCATGCGCCAGGTCGATGTAGTTGAGACGTTCGCCCGTGCGCGCCTCTCGCTCTGGAAGTCCCTCAAACGCCAGCAGCGCGGGATCGCCAATCAGCAGGGCCGCGTCGCAACGCGCCAGCATGCTGTCGAGATCAGGCGCATGGGGCACAAACTCCGGCGTTCCGCGCCAGTAGCGATGGAAAAGAATTTGCGTGTACGCGAGCGAGGTCAGGGAAGAAGTGTCCGCCGCCACTGTTCTTACGCGGCTCAACTCGACTCCGGTCCGCGTAACCAGAAGGATCGATCGCACTCGGTCCATCGATGCAATCGTGCATCCGGGAAGGATTCGGAGCCCCGCGATCGTCGCATAGGAGGCAATCGGAATCAGCCCAATGTCCGACTCGCCTGTCTCCAGTTGCGCCGCGCACTCTGAGGGCATCGTCCGATGAATACTGTAATGCTCCGCCAGCCGGGATTGCTCCGGCTCATGCTCAAAGTCCCACATCAAAGGCGCGGGATTTAGAAAATCAATCGCTGCAATGCGCAGTCGCAAAGAACCCGAAGAAGTCACATTCTTCAGTCTAACAATCCACTCGCTCGCACGACCCACGAGCTATCCGCACACCATCAAAAACTGCAGGCGACCTATGGTTGTCGCGCGAGAATTTGCGCCAATCCCTTAGTTTTCCGGAAGAACGAAGAACGACCCCGCCTGGTCCGGATTTTCCATGCTGAGGAAAGCCGGAATTCGAAGCGTAGCTGCGGCAGGCAACTCCCAGAGAGGCGACTGCAGTTCCGGCATAGGATGCGCCTTGAAGATCTTCTTGCAGTTCCTTGCCGTCCATCGCGCCCAGTTCTTTGACTTCTTTCTGCGAGCGCTATCGGTGGAGATTCCCGTCCCCGCGTACATCTGCCGGTAAAGCTTGGAGAGAAACATGAAAGCAACTCTCGCCCGTAGAGTAGGAGTGCAAGCTGATCTCTGCCAAATGGCCGACCAGTTATAAAACCTATCCCAGACCTTCTGCGTGCGCTCGCGAATTTCGTCAGAACTCATGGAAGGGTGTGGCGTAAACATTTTTGGGCGAACTCCAGTAGGAATCAGCCAATAACGGGTAATCGGAATGTCCCCAACAAATGTCGGATTCGCAGCCTGCTCCTTTTCCCATCGAGTAAAATCCACAGTTCCAGGAAAGGGTGTCATCATCACAAACTGGGCGAAGGTAACGCCCGCCTTCAGCGCCATGGCCACGGTCGCGTCAAACGTCGCAGGCTTATCCGTAGGAAGTCCGAAGATAAAAGAACCCAGAACGTGTACGCCATGTTTCTTGAAAGTCTGGAGTCTTTTCGCCAACGCCTCTCCAGAGCAGTTCCAGTCTTTGAAAACAGCCTTAAGCCCTTCCGGAGTTACTGCCTCCACGCCAACCAATGCGCCCTTTATGTTGGCCTTT
The DNA here is from genome assembly GCA_963816335.1 of uncultured Acidobacteriaceae bacterium. Taxonomy (GTDB): domain Bacteria; phylum Acidobacteriota; class Terriglobia; order Terriglobales; family Acidobacteriaceae; genus JANXZS01. The sequence continues at coordinate 123,016 of CAWFKA010000006.1, forward strand.
CGCATGGCGTCGAGATATTCGCCGTCCTCGCCCGCCTCCATCGTAATCTGCGTGAAGAACACCATGTCCTTCGGCAGCTTCGCCAACTCCGCCATCAGCTGAAATCGTTCCTTTCGAATAGCCGTCAATTCTTCAAGCTTTGCGATGTTGTTTTGTTCGCGCGCCAGGCGCAGATCATTCAGAGTCACCGGATAAAAGTTGTCATCGGCCAAAGCTATAAAGCGGAAGCCAATCCGGCGCAGATCGATGATTTCGTCGATAACGCTCTGGTACATCCGTTGTCGCGGCTGCTGTCCATCGGTGCGCCACACACTGCAAAAGGAACAGTGCTTCGGACATCCGCGAATGGTCTGCACAGACGCCCACATATATTTCTCCTGGTTCATCAAATCCCATCGCGCGGCTAGAAACTCATTTCCCGCAATACGCCCACCTGCATAAATCCTCTCCAGCTTGCCGGCCATGCAATCGGTAACGACCTTACCCCACGCCACGTCGCCATCGCCCGTCACAACGGCATGCGCTTCACCGCGCTCCATCGCCTCTTCGGGAAACAGCGTGGCATGTATGCCGCCATAAATCACCCATGCCCCGCGAGAGCGAGCCATGCGGCCTACCTGGTATCCACGCAGGGCATTGCCGGTATGAACGCTGATGCCCACAATATCGCCCGGCTTGATACTTTCCGGCACAACCTGTTCGAGCGATTCGTCAACGAGGATGGGATCCCCAGCGATGCTCGGTGTTGCCGCTGCCAGAACGAACAGCCATCGAGGTGTGATAACGGCTGTTCCGAACGAATTGTCGCTTGGATTCACGAGATGAACTCTCAACGATTCTCCCTTCACGCACTAGACGTCGTGTCAAAGGGGCTATCTTAGTCACGGATGGGGAGCCAAGTTGTGCAATATTGCTCAGTCTTGCAATCGCGATTCATGATTACTTCCTGTTCGGCTATGAGGCCTACAGCACATAACGAATCTGCAATTGGCTTCTGGATGGCGATTCGACCGTTGAGATGCAGACCATCCAATGAGATTCAGGGGCCTTGGCAAAAGCCCTGTACGCCTGCTGCTTGACATCGAACGGCAAGCCCAGCTAGTGTGAGCGCAACCAGCAAAAGCAACCTGCTCGTACAGTCCCGTTTGGAGATTGCTTCGCCAAGCGAAGTTTTGTGTGCCTATGAAAGCCGTTCAATCACTTAATTCGAGCCCCGGCGACAGGACGCCAGCCGCCATGCTCGCCTGGTCAGAGGATCGTCTTGCGTGGCTTGCGCTCGCGCTTACACCCGGCCTCGGCCCACGCCGCATCCTCAGCGCCGTTGAGAAACTCGGTGTCGCCTCACGCCTCTTTCAACTCGCTCTCACTGAGCTTGAGTCGCTCGCGCTGCCCGCCGAGTCTGTCAAATTCATCGCCGAAGGCAAGGCCCGCGATGCCGCGGAAGAAGAATGGAAGCGCGTCTACGACAACGGCGGCTCGCTCCTCACCTATGCGGAGGAGGAATATCCGCACCGGCTTCGCGAGATTTACGACGCCCCCGCCGTGTTGTGGATACGCGGCAACCGCACGTTGTTTTCGCGGCCATCCCTCGCCGTCATCGGGACTCGTCACCCCACGCCCTACGGAGCAGGCATGGCGGAGATGCTTTCCCGTGATCTCGCATTGCGCAAGGTCGTCATTCTAAGCGGCATGGCTCGCGGCATTGACACCGCAGCGCATAAGGGCGCGCTCGCCGCCAAGGCTCCAACCATAGCCATTTGGGGAACCGGCATCGACGTCATTTATCCAAAGGAAAACAAGCACCTCGCTGAACAGATATTGTCAGGCGGTGGAACCATCATCTCGGAATTCCCGATGGGCACCTTCCCCGCTCCACAAAACTTTCCCAAGCGAAATCGCATCATTAGCGGCATGAGCGTCGGCGTTCTCGTCGTCGAGGCAAGCGAGACCAGCGGAACCCGGGTAACCGCCCGCTGCGCCCTCGAGCAAAATCGCGACGTGTATGCTGTACCGGGTAACGTAACCAGCAAAACGGCCTGGGGTCCGAATACCTTGATTAAGCAAGGTGCAAGATTGGTAGCCACCTGGGAGGACATTTGGGAAGACCTGCCGACGCAGGTGAGAGTGGAACTCGAGGAACGGCTTGAGGTTGAATCGAATGTTGGGGTTAACACGCCTTCTGCATCGAATCAGTCATCTGAAGCATCTTTATTTAGCGCCTCGCAATTGGCACCCAAACGAACAGCGCGTTTTCCAGGCTCTTCATGCCGATGAGGCGTTGCAACTGGATGAGTTAATGGAAAAGCTCGAGGCCGAGCTCACCTCTTCTGAAGTTTTTACGGCCCTGTTCGAGTTGGAACTCGCCGGGCGAGTTAAACAGTTGCCAGGCAAAAATTTTGTTCGAAGCTTCTAACGTCCTTTGCCAATCAGCGTCTTAGCCCAGTATGCTCCGGAGTTTTCCGAGCACCTGAGTGGATTCAGAGTGGCAATGCGTGGTAGTTTCCAGAAAATCAGCGAACGACTTTTGCAGTTTGGAACGTCTGTATCCCTGTGAAGGATAAAAATGGGTAAATCACTCGTGATCGTCGAGTCGCCTGCGAAGGCAAAGACGATCAATAAATATCTCGGTAGCGACTATGTTGTGGAAGCCTCCTTCGGCCACATCATGGATCTGCCCAAAAAAGAAATTGGTGTCGAGCTCAAGAACCGAACTTTCGAGCCCACGCTCATCGTTACGCCGGACAAGGAGAAGCTTGTTGCCCAGCTGAAGAAGCTGGCCGCCAAAGCCGACGCCGTCTTCCTGGCGCCCGATCCTGACCGCGAAGGCGAAGCCATTGCCTCCCATCTGGCCATCCAGCTGCGGCCTGCGGTGAAGGGCAACACCAAGATTCGCCGCGTAACCTTTAATGAGATCACCAAGAAGGCCGTCGTCGACGCCTTCAAGCATGCTCGCGATGTCGATGAGCATCTGGTCGACGCTCAGCAGACACGCCGGGTGCTCGACCGCATCGTCGGTTACCAGATCTCGCCGCTGCTGTGGGACAAGGTTCGCCGCGGTCTCTCCGCAGGCCGAGTACAAACCGTTGCCGTCCGTCTCATCGTGGAGCGCGAACGCGAGATCAAGGCTTTCAAGCCTGTTGAGTACTGGACCATCGACGCACTGCTGACTCCGCGAACCGAACGGCCCGAATTCGTTGCGCGCTTCGTCGGCATCGATGGCAAGAAGGCTGAAGTTCCGACCGTAGGCGCAGCAAGCCTGCCCGATCAGGCGGAGACGGATGCGGTGCTTGCAGCAGCTGAAGAAAGCCGAGTGGCGAGTGCGCACGGTTGAAAAGAAGGAGCGCCGGAAGAGTGCTGCGCGCTCCTTTCACCACCAGCAAGTTGCAGCAGGATGCATCGCGCCAGCTTGGCTTCAGCGTCAAGCGCACCATGGGTGTTGCGCAGCGATTATATGAAGGTGTAGACATCGGCCCCGAAGGCACGGTCGGTCTCATCACCTACATGCGTACCGATTCCACTCGAGTGTCGCCTGATGCCATTGCTGCTGTGCGCGACTAGATCGGTAAGCAAGCTCGGTAAGCACTATCTGCCGGCGCAGCCCAATGCGTACAAATCGAAGAAGGATGCGCAGGATGCGCACGAAGCCATTCGTCCGACCAATGTGGACCTGCATCCCGATGAGATCCACCGCTACCTGAGCGACGAGCAGTTCAAACTCTACCGCCTCATCTGGCAGCGCTTTGTCGCGTCGCAGATTGTTCCTGCGGTCTTCGATCAGACGACGGTCGATATTGAGGCTAAGGCGGATCGTTCTTACGATTTCCGCGTCACCGGATCGGTGCTGAAGTTCGACGGATTCCTGCGCGTCTATGAGGAAGCAAAAGACACGAAGGACGAAGAGGACGAGGAGCTCAAGAACAAGCTTCCAGCGCTCGACCGACGGCCAGAAACTGAGGCTGAATGCGCACGCTGCCCGAGCAGCACTTTACTGAGCCGCCTGCCGCGATACAACGAAGCGTCGCTGGTGAAGGTGCTGGAAGAGCGCGGCATCGGTCGTCCATCCACGTACTCGTCCATCATCACTACGATTCAGGATCGCAAGTACGTCACAAGGTCCTCCCACCGGTCGCGCGGGTCGCTTCTACCCCACTGAGATTGGCTCGTGGTCACCGATCTGCTGGTCGCGAATTTCCCCTACATCTTCGACACCGCAGTACACGGCCCGCCTCGAAGAAGAGCTGGACGATATTGAAGAGGGCAACGAGAAGTGGACCGATCTGCTGGGCGGTTTCTACGGCCACTTTGAAGAAGAGCTTACTCGACGCCGGCAAGCACATGGAAAACGTCAAGCGATGGGAGAAGCCGACCGACCAGGTGTGCGACGTCTGCGGCTCTCCGCTGGTGATGAAGTGGGGTAAGTTCGGCTCCTTCTTTGCCTGCAGTGCCTACGACAAAAAGGATAAGGGCAGTTGCAACTTTACCAAGGAGAACTTCGAGAACAAGCCCGACCTGAATACTGCGGAAGCGCAGGAAGGCGGAAGCAGGCGGAAGAATATTGCGAAGCTTGCGGACGCGTGATGGTTCTGCGTCGCGGGCGATTCGGCACGTTCATGGCGTGCCCCGGATACAACGAAGATCCGCCGTGCAAGACCACGCGCAAGCTCGATCAGAAAGTGCAGCAGAAGCCGCCGGTTCCGCTGGACGAGTACTGTCCCAAATGCGGTGAGCAGCTGGTGCTGCGCAATGGCCAATACGGCGAATTCGTCTCCTGCTCCGGCTATCCCAAGTGCAAATACATCAAGCAGAATATCGATTGAGGGCGTGCCACTGTCCCAATGCGGCGATGGCGAGATCGCTGAGAAGAAAGCGCGACGCGGCAATCTCTTCTATGGCTGCACGAATTATCCGAAGTGCGACTTCACTTCGAATAACAAGCCGGTCGACATCAAGTGCCCGGAGTGCGGAAGTCCCTATCTCGTGGAGAAGACGCTGAAGTCCGGCGTGTTCCTCGTCTGTCCTAACAATAAAAAGACAGCCGCAGAAGATGAGGCGCCCAAGAAACGCAAGAAAAAGGGTGACGACGAGCCGGCGGCTTCGGTTACATGCAGTTATTCCAAGCGCATCGGCGATGCTCCTGTGGCCGAAACGCCTACCGCCGCCACGCACGGCCCGGTGCTTGAAACGGCCACACCCGCGCGGTAAACTCGAGGCTCACTCAGGGCGCGGAGAACTCCGTGCCCGCAGCGCTCCCGGCAATTTTGCGCTCACGATTCTCAACCAGCATCTGCTCCAAAGAAAGTGTTCTCCATGGAAAAGCTCTCCACCAATAACGACGCTGAACTAATTCTTAAGCTTTATGAACTCCGCACCGAGCCGACCATGCGCGAAGCTCGCAACTGGATCACGACCCACTTTTGGCCCACCACCGCCGCCGAGTTTTTCGCTGTACAACGCGGCTTCGGCACCAAAGAGAATGCCTATTTGCGTCAGGTCACCAGCTATTGGGAGATGGCCTCCGCTTTTGTGCTCCACGGATGTCTTTCGCCAGAACTTTTTATCGATTGCAATGGCGAGAACATCTTCATCCTCGCGAAACTTGATCCCATCCTGAGCGAAATTACCCAGGAACTTCCCGGATTCCTGGCAAAGACGCGCGAGATCGTGCGCAAGTATCCCGACGCCGCCGCAGCATACGAACGGGCGCTAAAGGGCATAGCCCGCTCACGCCCGGTGCTGCAAAAGAGCTAGGCAGTCCGACAAAACAAGATGCGCAGCAGAGTCCAGACCATCTGAGCGCGCTGCGCATTTTCACTGAAGACTCCCCCACAAGTCCCCTCGCTCTTCCTAAGCCCGCTCCATCCATCCACCCAAAAGAAATGTTACGTTTCTGTAGGGAGGAGCCAATGCCCGACGAATTTCTTATAAGGACTGCGACCGTTGCTGACATCCCAGCGCTCAACGAGTTGATCGAAGCATCCGTCCGTCAGTTGCAGAAAGATGACTACACTCCAGACCAGATCGACGGAGCCGTCGGCCACACCCTCAGCCTCGATACGCAACTCATCGCCGACAGCACGTACTTCATCGCTGAGGCCACGAACGGGCAGCCCCGCCTCGCTGGTTGCGGCGGCTGGAGCAATCGTAAGACCCTCTGCGGCGGCGACGGCGCGGGCAATCGCGAAATGTCACTCCTTGACCCGGCAACGGACGCAGCCAAAATTCGCGGTATCTACGTCCATCCCGCGTGGGCGCGTCGCGGCCTCGGCACCCTCATTCTTAAGCACTGCGAATTACTCGCAGAGCGCGCCGGATTTCGCCGCCTCGAGATGGGCTCCACGCTAACTGGAGTTTCGCTCTATTCCCTCAAGGGCTATCGAGAGTTCGAGACCTTCGAGCTACCACTACCCAACGGCGCCGGTCTGCCGGTGGTGCGAATGGTCAAAGACCTGTAATGTCTCAAACTCCATCAGAAATCGGGGAACGCGTATTTCAACCGCCGCGTACTTCATCATCATGAGAATTACGGCGCTGACGACCCTCGTCTTCCTGAGCTTCACAATAGCGTGCCTTCCGACATTGCTCGCCCAATCGCAAAACGCTACCATCGTGCGCCTCGACGGTACTGCCATTTCGTCACAGGAGGTGGATGACACAGTAAACCGCATCATCGTTGCCGCCCACGTCACCGGCGCCGGCATCGCCCTCTTTCACGACGGCAAAATCGTCTATATCAAGGCCTACGGTTTTCGCGACAGAGACAAAGCCTTGCCGCTCACGCCCGAATCTGTCATGACTTCCGCGTCGCTTAGTAAGGCGGCCTTCGCCACCGTTGTCATGCAGATGGTGCAGGCAGGCACCCTCAATCTCGACAAGCCGATCAGTCAATATCTTCCCAGGCCGCTGCCGGACTATCCTCGTTACGCCGACCTTCAGGGCGACGAACGATATAAGAAAATCACTCTGCGCATGCTGCTCAGTCACGCCGCAGGCTTTCCCAACTGGCGCGGATTCGAACCGGACCACAAACTCAAAATTCATTTCGAACCCGGTTCGCGATACGCGTATTCAGGGGAAGGCATCGACCTCGCGCAACTCGTCGTCGAAACGGTCGCCGCAAAATCCGATACTGCTCTCATGAACGAACGTCTCTTCGCTCCGTTGAAAATGGAGCGCACCAGCATGGTGTGGGAGCCGCACTTCGAGAGTGATTTCGCCAACGGCTACGACGAATATGGTCGATCTCTCGGCCCAGAAAGACGTTCCCGGCCAGACGCTGCTGGCTCCATGCAGACCACCTTGCGCGACTATGCCAACTTTCTCAGCGCCGTCATGCGCGGCAAATTCCTTTCGTCTCAGACAACCAGCGAGATGTTGAGCGCGCAAATCAAAATTCACTCGCTTCATCAATTTCCCACCCTCGCTGAAGAAACATCCACCGCAAACGATGCCATCCAGCTCTCCTATGGCATCGGCTGGGGCGTTTATTCCACGCCGCATCATCGCGCATTCTTCAAAGAAGGACACGACGAAGGTTGGCGACATCTTGCGCTCTGCTTCGACAACGGCACTGGCATCCTCATCATGACCAACAGCTCGAATGGCGAGGGCATCTTCAAGCCCCTTCTGGGCGCGCTCCTCGGCGACACAAAATTTCCTTTCGATTGGGAAGGCTACACGCCCTTCAATTTGTTGCCCCCTCTCCCTCCGCTCAAGAAGCACAAGGACATCCACATCACTCCGTCACAGCTCCAGCGTCTTCCCGGAAGATACGCTCTCTCGCCAGACATCGTGATCAAGGTCATCGCTGCGGATGGTCATCTTTACGTGCAAGAAAACGACGAGCCGAAGCAGGAGATCCGCGCCGACAGCCAAGTGGATTTTTATTCGGTAGCCTCCGGTGATGAGCTCACATTCGAGCCCGCCGACGGCGACCATGCGCAAACCATGGTTCTTCACATCGAAGGAAAAGACATGCGTGCAAAACGGCAAACACAATAGCTCAGCGGGTTATCCTTAGAACGAGCTTAGCTGGAGAACGCGTCGACATGCGATGGAAGAATCGAAATATCCCGCGAACTTCGCCAAACGGCGCCGCGCAATCCTTTGTCGTCGATGCGTCTCTGCTCATCTGCATCGCATTAGCAACCGTCATCATCCATGTCATCACCGGAACGCGTTATGGATTTCATCGCGACGAACTCGCCACACTTGAAGATGCGCGTCACCTCGCTTGGGGCTACATCGCCTATCCTCCCGTCACTCCTTTTTTCGGCAGGATCTCGCTCGTATTGTTCGGAACATCGCTGACCGGCTTCCGTTTTTTCGCCGCCATCGCAGAAGCAGCCGCGGTAGTCCTCACCGGACTGATAGCGCGCGACTTTGGCGGACGCCGCTATGCACAGCTCATTGCCGCAACCGCCGCGCTGCCGTTCTGTCTCATTGGCGGCTCGCTCATGCAGTACGTCTCGTTCGACTATCTCGCCTGGGTGCTTACTGCCTACTTTGTCGTGCGCCTGCTGCGTAGCGAAGATCCACGATGGTGGCTCGGCGTCGGCTTCGCGGTAGGCTTCGGCATGATGGCGAAATATTCCATGGTGTTCTTCGCCTTCGCGATTCTTCTCGCATTTCTCACCACCGGCGCGCGTAAATACCTCCGCAGCAAGTGGCTTGCCTTCGGTATCGCTCTTTCCCTGCTCATCTTCCTGCCCAATCTTCTATGGCAGGCGTACCACCATTTTGTGTCGCTGGATTTTCTCCGCTACATCCACGCCCGCGATATTCGCATAGGCAGGACCAGCGGATTTCTTCCTGATCAGCTCAAGCTCACGCTCTTTGCCTTTCCGCTGTGGATGGCGGGTCTTTGCTTCTGTCTCTTCTCATCACAAGCCAAACGCTTCCGCCCCATCGGATGGATGTACGTCATTCCGCTTTTAATCTTCATTATTGCCAAAGGCCGAGGCTATTACCTCGCGGCCGCCTATCCCATGCTCTACGCCGCTGGCAGCGTGTGGTTCGAGCAGCGCGTCACATCCATGCATCGCATTTGGGCCAGTGCTGCAAAGTCCATCCTGTGGCTCGCCCTGGTCGCTGACGTCTTCCTTGCCGCTGTTCTTCTTTTGCCCATCGCACCCATCAACTCCGCGTGGTGGGCCGCCGCCAATAATCTCAACGGGGACTTCCGCGAAGAACTGGGATGGCAAGAACTAGTCCACACCGTCGCCTCCATTCGCGATTCACTCCCGGCCGAAGACCGTGCCAGCCTCGGTATCCTCGCCGGAAATTATGGTGAGGCGGGAGCCATCAACCTCTACGGCCCCGACCAGGGATTGCCCCGAGCCATTAGCGGCATCAACTCATTCTGGTTGCGCGGTTACCCCGATCCTCCGCCTCAAACGTTCATCGTCGTAGGCTTCAGCCGCCATTTTCTCGATTCGCATTTTTCTGCCTGCTCACTCGCGGGTCATATATCCAATTCTTATGGAGTTAAAAATGAGGAGACACAAGACCATCCTGACATCTTCGTCTGCCGCGGGTTTAAACACGGCTGGCAGGAGTTCTGGAAGAGCTTTTCGTACTACGGCTGACGTCTCTGCATGATCAACGGCGGAATGCATATTCCGCGCGAGATGCTATCCTCTCCAATACCAACGCTGTGCCTGCAGTCTGCTCCATCTCTTTTTCGAATAAGGTGAAATGTCAGCAATGCAGCCGGCCACTCCCGATCAAACTGCGCACGCAATCGACGACTCCGTCGGTCGCTCCGCCATCCGAAAAGCCAGTCTCCGGCTCATCCCCGTCATCGGCCTCGGCTATGGTTGCGCTTATATTGATCGCGCCAATATTAGCTTTGCGTCATTGCAGATGAATCAGGATCTGCACTTCAGCGCATCCGTTTACGGTTTTGGCGCGGGACTTTTCTTTCTCAGCTACGCAGCCTGCGAGGTGCCTTCGAACCTCCTGCTCTTCCGATTCGGTGCGCGAAAGTGGCTCGCTCGCATCATGTTTACCTGGGGCATCATTGCCATTGGCATGATGTTTGTCAAAACTCCGGTGCAATTCTACGTCATGCGATTTCTGCTTGGCGTGGCAGAAGCCGGATTCTTTCCCGGGGTACTCTTTTACCTCATGCAGTGGTTCCCGTCGGACATGCGTGCCCGCACCGTAAGTCGCTTTTACGTTTCGTTGCCCTTAAGCACCGTGGTCATGGGCGTGCTCGCTGGCGCGCTCCTCAACCTTCACGGCAAGTTTGGACTGTCCGGTTGGCAATGGTTGTTTCTTGTGGAAGGAGTGCCGCCTGTCCTGCTAAGCATTGTCTTTCTTCTTCTTTTGCCAGATACTCCCGCACACGCCAAGTGGCTCACTCCCGAGGAGAAAGGCTGGCTTGAACGCCAGTTGCAGCAGCAGCCGGGATCCAATGTTCACAGTGCCAATGTTAGTCGCGCGTTGCTCGATCCTAGAGTCCTGCAGATCAGCCTCTTGCTCTTCTGCATGGTCCTCACCACCTACGCGTACACGTTTTCTGCACCCGCAATCCTGTTAAAGGAGACAGGATTCTCCGTTACCAATGTAGGATTTCTCACCGCGCTGATGGGGCTGCTTGGCGCCCTCTGCATGGTATTGAATGCCATGCATTCCGACCGCGCCCGCGAAACCTATCTGCACGTCGCTGTGCCGTTCCTGGTGATGGCCGTGGGCTACTTTGTAGCCGGTATCTCCAGCAATTCGTTCGTTGTCGTTATCGCACTCGTCGTGACGGTACTTTGCTTTTACCTCATCCAGGGACCGGTCTGGGCCATTCCCTTCAGCTTCCTGAAAGGCAAGTCCGCTGCCGCAGGCGTTGCTGCCGTCAACACCGTAGCCATTCTCGGCGGCTTCGTCGGACCCTATTGGATGGGCGTGATGAAAGACCTGACTGGCACTTACCATCGCGGACTTCTATCGCTCACATTCCCAAGTCTCATCTGCGCCGTTATGATCCTCGTAATGCGCCGAAACGAGATGCGATTCCGTCCATCTGCAAAATGAACTAAGCAACGCGGCGCTCACGCGGCGAGCAGCCGCTAGAGTTTCAAGGCATCTTCTTTCGGCGAATGCGCCACGGAATAGTCGGTACTCATTTTTCTGAATCGCTGGACCGTTTCTTCAACCTTTGCGGAGTCAGGTGCTCCAGCGGGGCCGAAGTAGTGAAGCAGTGTTTGTACCAGGACCACAATATCTTGATCGCTCATGACTTGATTCCTCCGGGAGAATCCACTTCTACAAGGTAGGATGCCGCCGCCGCACCTCGTGTTCTCCTCAATTCCAAGCCGCAATGATTCGGTCCAGGACCCCATTCGGCCGTAACACGTCCGAAGCTAACAGGCCCCATTTTGTCAGCAGCACCGGCGCCAGTGTAAAGTAGTCCTCATTTCAACGCTGAATTTCGTCATCCGCCATTTTAGAAAGCCATGAAAAAGAGAACCTTCCTCAAGCTCCTCGCCGCGTTCATCCTCAAGCCCGCCGTCTCCCGCTCTTCGCCTGGGCCGCTCCGACAAGCTCACCAACTGGGCCGGAAACATCGCCTACAGCACGGAAAGCTTGTACGCTCGCCAACTCCCAGCAACCAAATCCAAGACTTCGTCAAAAAACACGCCAAACTAAAAGTCCTCGGCTCCCGCCACTGCTTCAACACCATCGCCGACAGCAAGGACGCGTTTCTCTCTCTAAAACCGCTCGACGAAATCGTCTCCCTCGATCCACAAGCCCGCACCGTCACCGTCGACGCCGGCATTACCTACGGCCAACTGGCCCCGCTCCTAACACCAAGAGGCTTCGCGCTCCATAATCTCGCCTCGCTCCCCCACATTTCCGTCGCCGGAGCCTGCACCACCGCCACCCATGGCTCCGGCGAAAAAAATGGCAACCTCGCCACCGCAGTTTCCGCGCTCGAATTCGTCACTGCGTCCGGCGACTTCGTCAAACTCTCGCGCCGGCAAAGATGCCGATCTTTTCCCAGGAGCCGTCGTTGGCCTGGGCGCCCTCGGCGTCATCACAAAAATCACGCTCGACATCCAGCCCACCTACGAGATGCGCCAGTACGTCTACGAAAATCTCTCCTTCGACGCGATGAAAGACCACTTCGACGCCATCGAGGCCAGCGCCTACAGCGTCAGCCTTTTCACCGACTGGCAAAATCACAATTTCAGCGAAGTCTGGTTGAAGAGCCGCGACCGAAAAAGGCCGAGCTTTGACGCCAAGCCCGAATTCTTCGGCGCCAAACTCGCCACCAAGAATCTTCACCCCATTGCCGCACTCTCCGCAGAAAACTGCACCGAGCAAATGGGCGTGCTCGGCCCCTGGTACGAACGCCTGCCGCACTTCCGCATGGGCTTCACGCCCAGCGCCGGAAAAGAGCTGCAATCGGAATATTTCGTTCCGCGCCAGCACGCCGTCGAAGCCATCCTCGCCGTCGAGCGCCTCCGCGACCAGATCACTCCGCATCTGCTCATCACCGAAATCCGTGCCATCGCCGCCGATGATCTCTGGATGAGCCCCTGCTACCAGCAGCCGTGCGTCACCATCCACTTCACCTGGAAACAAGACTGGCCCGCCGTCAGCAAACTTCTGCCGCTCATCGAAAAAGAGCTCGCGCCCTTCAAGCCACGACCGCATTGGGGAAACTCTTCACCATGCCGCCGCAGGAGTTGCGTTCGAAATACGTGCGCATCCACGACTTCATCCAGCTAAGCCAGAAGTACGATCCGAAGGGAAAACTTCACAATAAGTTCCTCGACACTAACATCTTCAGTTAGCGGCATTGCTACTCCGTGCGGAGCGCGGTCGCAGGGTCGATCGACGCCGCCCTGCGCGCGGGAATTATCCCCGCCAGCAGCACCATGCCGCCGACAACCGATATCCCAATTGCGTAGATTCCCAGGTCCGCAGTCGAGACGTTATAGAGCTGGCTCCGCAGCGTTCTCGTCAACAGGATGGAAAGAGGAATCGTGACCACGATGGCCGCGCCTGCCAGAATGAACGTCTCTCTCATCACCAGCCGAACCACCGAGAATCGCCGCGCGCCCAGCGCCATGCGAATCCCGAACTCTCGCGTGCGCTGTGCAATCGAGTAGGCCAGGATTCCGTATAGCCCAATTCCCGCCAGCACTGTAGCCAGGCTGCCGAACACCGTGGCCAGCATGGCGATGGTGCGTTCGCTCGAAAGTGTGTCGTCGATCTGCGTGGTCATCGTTGTCAGATCGTTCACAATCAGCTTGCTGTCGATGTTGGCGATGGCTGCGCGAATGCTCGCTGAAGCAGTAGCCGGCGGCTGCCATGTGCGGACGTAGAAGGTGAGTGCGACCCCCTTCTCACCCTGCACGAACGGACGGTACATCGTAGCCATCGCCGCATCCCGCAGCGATGCGTGCTTTGCATCGGCTACCACGCCAACAATCACAAAGCTTGACCCCGGCAGGTTAGGACGACTGACGATACGACCGAGCGCATCCTGCGGAGTCTTGAAATAATGTCGCGCAAATGTCTCGTTCACAATCGCCACCTTCGTTGCCGTGGCTGTGTCGCCTGCCGCGAAGTAGCGTCCGGCAATCAGCGGAACGCCCAGCGCCTGGTGGTAATTGTCGCTCACCCATGGAAGCTCGACGTCAAAATCTTCGTCGGGCTTTCCCTCGTAACCTAAAACCTTCACGTCGCCACTGATACCGTTGCCAACGAGATCAGCGTCGTTCGTCGCGCCTACGCTCTTTACCCCGGGCAGTGCTGCCACCGCCTCAATAGCGCGTTGTTCCACTGCCTTCACATCGCTGGAGGGATAGCCTGCCTGCTGCGGAGCAAGATCAAACGCAAGCAGATGGTCTGTTACGAAACCTGGATTCACGTTCCGCAAATTTTGAATCGTGCGCATGAACACTCCCGCGCCAATCACGAGCATCAGACTCAATCCCACCTGCAGAGCAACGCAGGTACGTCGGAACTTTACTGACGCTCCACTGCCCGTGCCCACTTGCTGACGCAGTGCATCCGCCAGCCTGGGGTTCCAGAACTGCAGTGCAGGAGCAAGGCTGAACAGCAGGCTCGCCAGCAGCGCAAGGCTCATCGTGAACGCGAGCACTCGCCAATCCAGTTGCGGAGTGAATGCAGGCTGAGAGGTGCGTCCCGCAATCCATGCAATCAGAGAGCGCAGCGCGGGAGCCGCCAGCGCCAGTCCCGCGAGAGCGCCGCAAATCCCCAGCAGCAGGCCCTCGGCAATCAACTGCCGCAGCACCTGTAGATTGGTCGCACCCAGCGCGTAGCGCATGGAGAATTCACGCACCCGCATTGAGGCACGCACCAGCAGCAGGCTCGCCACATTCACAATGGCCATGGAGATAACCAGCAGCATCATGCCCATCATGATCAGCAGCGGCGTCCGCAACTCGTCGCGATAAGGAGAAAATCCCTTCGCGCCGGCATCAAGGTTCAAATGCGAGTTCGTAATGAAGGCCGTCCGAGCATGTTCCGATTGGTCGCGTTGCAGCGGATACTCATTTGTGCGCAGCGCAGTCCATAGTGGAGCGATGTTTGCCAGCGCCTGCTCCCGCGTTTCGCCTTCGCGCAGCCGCCCAACAACGTTCAACCAATACGAACGATGGTCGCTCAGGTAGTTCCACTCAGGATCGACAATGCGCTGCATCGTGATCGGCACATACAGGCTTGGAACGCGACCCCATACCATGCTGTGAAATCCTGGCGCAGCCACCCCTACAACGGTGAAGGGATATCCGTTGAGCAGCATCGTCTTTCCCGTCACGGGCGCTTGCCCCAGATGATTTTTCCAGTAGTCAAACGAAACCACGACAACGGGATTGGCATTCTCGGCCGTCTCATCGCTGGGGACGAGGACTCGACCTAACGCTGGCCGCACCCCCAGCACGTCAAAATAATTCCCGCTCACCAACTCCAGCTGCTCCTGCTCGGCACGGTCATTCCATGAAACGCCTGCAATCGCGCGCCCCGTCGCGACTAATCCGCTGAATGCTTTGTTGCGCTCGCGCAGATCGCGAAACATGGGATACGAAAAGCTGTAGTGATGTCCGGGCGTATCCCCGCCTTCGGAATTGGTGTGCCCGCCAGCGTTGCCCGCAAAGCTCAGCACAACCAGCTGCCCCGGCTCTCTTACCGGAAGTGCCCGCAGCAAAGCCTGGTTGAACAGCGTGAAGATCGCAGTGTTTGCGCCGATCGCGAGCGCCAGCGTCAGGATGGCAGTGATGGCGAATCCGCGCGAGCGGAACAACTGGCGAATCGCGAATCGAAGGTCTCTTGTAAAGCGCTCCATAAAGTTTTCCCGACGAACAGAATTTCATCCATTTAGCTTGCACGCACAGTTCCAACCGGAAGTCCGCAAACTCAATGAGTAAGCAGATGATAGTGAGACGCAGCTGTCCAAATCCAGTGGTCGCCGTTCAATAGCGAACACTAAAGTCCGCTGGCTCGGCCGCGGCTCCAGTACTGAATCGCTATTCAACTCGCTAACACGCTTCGGCGCCACTCGCATCTGTTGCGCAGCACGCACCGAAGAGTTAGCACCCCGCTGGCCGTGCCCATGCGGCGGAAACATATCGCTATCGATTGGCGCTGCAATCCTTCGAAGTTCGAGGAAAAGACCGTCAAGACTGCCAGCCGCGAGAATCCTGTCGAAAAGATCCATGAAGCGCACATCTAAGCATCCGGGCAGATATTCTCGATTGCAAACAGTGACCCTCTAAACTTCTCTGGAAGAGCATTTTCGCATCTCAATCTAAGCCGCCGTTTCTAATCCCGAAGGAGGACTTCCCCTGCATGCCGCTTCCCCATGATGAAAAGTTGATCGCTCTTAGCAACGATCTGCTTGAGCAGTTTCAAAAAATCTTCGGCCAGCATCCTGGCTTTCGCCCGGCTCACGCCAAGGGGATTATGTTGACAGGCACCTTCATCCCTACACAAACTGCCGCAACCCTCTCCCGGGCTTCTCACTTCAGTCGCGCCTCTACCCCGGTTACGGTCAGGTTTTCTAACTCGACCGGTCTGCCGGTCATCCCCGACAACAATCCCAACGCCAATCCTCGCGGAATGGCAACACGCTTCTACCTGGGGGACCGTCTACATACCGATATCATCGGCCACTCGGCCGACGGCTTCCCCACGCGAACAGGGCAGGAGTTTCTCGAGATGTTGAGCGCCGTCGCGTCAAGCGATCCAGCCAACCTGAAGGGCTCTCCCCTTGAGGCGTTTCTCGGTTCCCATCCCAAGGCGCTGGCTTTCGTGCAGATGCCTAAGCCGGCTCCCTCCAGCTTCGCGCGAGAATCCTACTTCGGCGTCACTGCCGTGCGCTTCACGGCTCCCAATGGTGCCGTTCGGTTTGGTCGTTATCGCATCGTCCCTGACGCCGGAAATGAATTCCTCAGTGAGTCAGACGCCGCTGCCAAAAGTCCAAACTACCTGTTCGATGAGATCGCCGAAAGAATCAGCAAGGGGCCAGTCAAATTTCACGTCACCGCTCAACTCGCAAACGATGGCGACATCGTAGACGATGCCACCGAACATTGGCCTGAAGATCGCACAGTACTCGAGATAGGCACTACCACCCTCACCGCGCTGGTTTCCGGCGAAGCCCACGAGCAGAAGCATATTATTTTCGATCCCATTCCCCGCATCAACGGAATCGATCCCTCTGACGATCCATTGCTTGAAGTACGCGCCGCCGTCTACCTGATCAGTGGCCGTCGTCGCCGGGAAGCACCGGAGTCTTGAACCGTATCGCTAAAATTCGTTCGGAGGCGGATGTCGAGCATCTGCTGCCGGACAGGTATTTGCGCACCCTGCGCGAAGAAGTTCATTTTTTTGCGCGAAGATTGCGGACGGGATCGAGATCCCTTGCTGAGACGTGCATAGTCGTCGATAACTTTAACGATTAAGGATGTACCAAATCAAAGCCGAAAGGGAATGAATTTGCCAAGCGTATCTCCGTTGGGCCACACTCTTCTCAGTCTGGAACGGACCCCTTACCGTACCAGCGGAGGTTTTAAATGAGGCATTTACTCGTAGTTCTGGCGCTGGTCAGCGCCACTGCTTTCGCCGCAGATCAGAGTTCCAAACCCACCACCATCGACGGATGGGTGAGCGATTCGAAGTGCGGCGCAATGCATGCCGGCAGCGGCGCAAGCTGCGTGAAGAAGTGCGTCGAGGGCGGCGCAAAGCCCGTCTTCGTTGACGATGCGAAGAAAGACGTCTGGAGCATCGACGACCCCGCGAGCGTCAACAGTCACTCTGGGTCACCACGTTGCAGTCGTCGCCACGACCAACACCGAGAACAAGTCGATACACATTACGAAACTCACCATGTTGCCGGATGCGGGAGCCGCAAAATCCGATTCCATGGAGAACATGGCCCACTAGCCGTGACAATTTGTTGGAGCGGGCGATCCTTCGGATCGCCCGCAAAAATCAGCGCCCCCGCGCCTGTTTCTGTTAATGTCAGTGAAGTTCGTTCAAGCGATCCCGCCGCAGTTAAGGTGAGAGGGTCGGAAAGTCAGCGAGATGGCAAAAGCAATCTGGAATGGCAAAGTACTTGCCGAGAGTGACACGATCGAAACGGTTGAAGGCAACGTCTACTTCCCTGAATCTGCGATTAATCGGGAGTATTTTCGGCCAAGCTCTACAATTTCAACCTGTCCGTGGAAGGGCCAGGCCCGCTATTACAGCCTGCTGATTGACGGGCAGGAAAATCCCGACGCAGCCTGGTATTATCCCGACCCAAAGCCGGCGGCACGCAATATCAAGAACCATGTCGCCTTCTGGCGAGGCGTGGAAGTCGAAAAATAGTTGGCGCTAGTAAGCCTGCAGTTGCTCCGTCGGCAGCCGTACCTCGAAGCAGGTTGACCCCGGTTGTGATTGAACCGTGACGAAGCCTCTGTGTTTGCGGACGATGCGTGTCACGCTATCCAATCCCAGCCCAAGGCCTTTGCCAGGCGGTTTGGTAGTGAAAAATGGCTCGAATATTCTGTCCTGAATCTCCTGCGGAATTCCGCGGCCGTTGTCCCAGACTTCAATAGTAAGAAGGTCTCCGGCCGAGCGGCAAATCAGTTTGAGCTGACCGTGGTCGTCCATTGCATCGAGTGCGTTTTCGATCAGGGCAGTCCATACCTGGTTCAATTCGCTGGCGTAGGCGCTGATGGTCGGCAAATCCTTTTGATAATCGCGGATGATCTCAACGTTGCGAAGACGCGATTGCAACATACTCAACGTATTTTCAATGCCGGTTGGAATGTCGATCTCCTGAATCGGCGCCTGGTCCATGTAAGCGTAGTCCTTGATGGCGCTGATCAGGTCAAAGATGCGATCGGTCGAGTGCAGCATCGCATCGGCAATTCGCTCCGTCCTAAGCGCCGAAGCAAACTGCGCAAGCACGACATTCAACTCGTGCTGATCGAGGAACGAGGCAAGTTCATCCAACGGACCCGTGCCGATTCCAAGCTGCGCAAGATCGGGCGCAATCAGCCATGTCTCCTGGATGCCCTTGCTGTCGAGCCAACTCGTGACCACATCTTCACGCTGCGCCTGCATGGCCTCTTCTCGAATCGCATCCTTTTGGTTGTTTGCTCGAACGGATTTCTCCCAAGCTTCGATCCTATTTGTTTCTTCTGCGGTAAGACATAAGCTGCCGAGACGGAATTTCGTATGGCCAAATACCTGTAGCTCCTCCATCAAGCCAGACGCCGCGCGCTGCGCTGCTGATGCGGGATTGTTGAGTTCATGCGCAAGATTTGCTGCGAGCTTTCCCAATGCCGTCAGCTTTTCTGCCTGCTGTTCCATTCGCGTAACTTCGCGCACGCGGTCCAACAATACCGAAACCATTCGTTGTCCGAACGACGGAATCGTCGCCAGCATCTCTGGAAACAGCGATCGATCGAATTCCAGTGCCCAGGTGTCGGCGGTGGTGAATCCCAGTCCTCCATAGCTCTTCATCCGCGAGAAGGGAAGCAGGGCCGTGATCTGTCCGGCGCGGCCTATGAACAAAGCAGCGGGGCCTCCCCGTTCTCGCCGAACCTGAACTTCTCCGCGCAGGATAATCATCATCTTTGTTGCCGGAGTGCCCTCGTGAAAAAGAGTGCTTCCCGTCGGAGCAAAAAGTTCGGTACCGTGCGAAGCCAGCCACATGAATTCAACATCAGACAACCCGCTGAGCGGAGCAACGTGCTTTAGCGCTTCTACGATTTCGTCAAGTGGAGTAGGTTTGCCCGTGTTCGCAAAGAGACTTGGTGTGATCTCCGACTCTGCAGGAGTCGCTTCCGTGTGCGTGTAGGAATTCATTCAAATCACCTGTCGCATTTATGGTAAATGAACCATCCGTATCGAGCGGAAGGCGTTGTACCTCGAAATTCTGCATCGCTGCAAGAGCGGCAAACAGAAATGAGGACCCTCACGGAAACTAGAGCAGAATTGCAGTTGGCATGAAGTGAATTGAGAGTCGAAATAGCGTCGCGGGGTTGGATGTTGTGGAATTCTTTCCTCGCCGTGATCGTGAGCATTTAACGTTCTATTCACAAATGGTAAACCGGGCACTTTTCAAGCGGCCCGGTTGCTATTGGATGAAGTTTACTCGCTTTAAGATCTAAACTTTCACCGGCTCAGGCGTTCCGCTCTCGACTGTAACTGGGTCGAGGAAGGGCATGGCCGCGCGCAGCTTTTCACCGACCGCCTCAATCTGGAGACCTGCCTCCGCCTTGCGCATCGCTTCAAAATTGTGCCGGCCAGACTTATTTTCCGCGATCCAGTTCTTCGCGAATGTTCCGTCCTGGATTTCCGTGAGGATCTGCTTCATCTCCGCCCGTGTCTGATCTGTGATCAGTCGCGGGCCGGCAGTGTAGTCCCCGTATTCCGCCGTGTCGGAGATTGAGTAGCGCATGTAACCAAGGCCTCCGCGGTAAATAAGATCGACGATGAGCTTCAACTCATGCAGGCATTCAAAGTAAGCCACTTCCGGCTGATATCCGGCATCGACGAGTGTTTTGAAACCGGCCTTGATAAGCGCGCTTACACCGCCGCACAGCACAGCCTGTTCGCCGAAAAGGTCGGTTTCTGTCTCTTCCTTGAAGGTCGTCTCAATTACCCCGGCGCGGGTGCAGCCGATTCCCTTAGCGTAGGAAAGAGACAACGCATAAGCATTGCCGCTGGCATCCTGGTGAATGGCAAGCAGACCGGGTGTTCCGCCACCTTCTATGAAGACTTCGCGCACGCGATGGCCCGGCGCTTTGGGCGCGACCATGGCGACGTCGATGTCTGCGGGAGGCTTAATCGCGTCGTAACGAATGTTAAATCCATGAGCAAACATCAGCAGCTTTCCCTTGCTGAGGTGCTGCTTGATCTCGTTTTCATAAATCGCCGCCTGCGAAGTGTCCGGCGCGAGAATCATTATGACGTCGGCCCACTTGGCCGCGTCGGCAACGGAGAGCACTTCAAGGCCTACTTTCTGGGCCTTGGCAATGGACTTGCTTGTGGCGGGCAAACCGATTCGCACGTCTACGCCAGAGTCCTTCAGGTTGAGGGCGTGTGCGTGCCCCTGCGATCCGTAGCCGATTATGGCTACCTTCTTCTTCTGGATGAGGGTAAGGTCGGCATCTTGATCGTGATAAGTCTTCGGCATTCTCATTTTCCTTTAGGTGAGGGAACGGTGGTATGAAGTCAAAGCCGGGCACTGCTAAAAAGTCACGAGAGCAGATCGCTCTTGTCCGGCATGAAGTCTGGCAATGGCTTAACAGCGGCTAGCGGGTCGCCATTTTGAGCTCCCATGGCCTCCAAAACGCTGCTCGTGTGTTGCCCGCGGCGCATAACCATGCGCCCGGTGCGGGAGATTTCGAGAATGCTGTCTGCACTCTCTTTGAGCACCTGGATCAACCCTTCAATCTTGCTCTGCACGCCCGTGATCTCAATCATCAGCGATTCCGGCGCAAGGTCGACCACGCGCGCACGAAAGACCTCGACCAATTCAAAGATGTGAGAACGAGTTGCCGGTGTGGCTGCGACTTTGATGAGCGCGAGTTCGCGTACCACGCATGAAGACTGGCCCACGTCATCAACCTCGAGAACGTTTTCGAGCTTGTAAAGACTGGCTTTCATGCGATGGGCCGCTCCTGATTCGGCCTCGGCAACGAGCGTCATGCGTGAAACTCCTGGGCGCTCCGAGTGGCCGACAGTTACGGAGACGATGTTGATATTCAGACGGCGAAACAGGGACGCAACCCGCGTCAGAACTCCGGGCTTATCCTCCACTAACGCAACAAAAGTATGCAACATTGCTTGCTCTCTTCCTTGGCCTATTAGTCCGTGGGACGCTCAACCAGCGGGTTAGCCGATGGGCGATGGATCATTTCGTGCAACGCCTTACCCGCGGGAATCATGGGATAAACAGAGTCTTCCTGCTCAACGACAAAGTTGATGAGATAAGGGCCGTTGGTCTCTCGAGCAGCCTTGACTGCGCAGAGAACGTCGCCGCGCACGCTCACGGCCTGTCCAGCGATTCCAAATGCATCCGCCAGCTTTACAAAGTCCGGACTAAGCAGGGGAGTGGACTGATAATTCTTCTCGTAAAAGAATTCCTGCCACTGGCGCACCATACCGAGATATCCATTGTTAATAATGGCGATATTGATGTTGAGCTTCTCCTGCGCAATTGTCGCGAGTTCCGCCATCGTCATCTGAAATCCGCCATCACCTGCGATCACCCACACTTCTTTATCGGGGCAGGCTACCTTCGCGCCGATGGCGGCGGGAAGTGCGAAGCCCATCGTGCCGAGGCCGCCGGACGTAATCAAGGAGCGGGGCTCATCGTGTTTGTAGTACTGCGCTTCCCACATCTGGTGCTGGCCAACATCCGTTACAACAATCGCATTGCCGTTCGTCGCGCGCCAAAGGTCGTTGATGACGTGGGCAGCATAGAGGTGGCCATTGTCGGGAAGATTCTGAATGTCGCGAACGGCTGCGGTGCCCTTCATGTTCTGAATGGTGCGCAACCACGCGGCGCCTTCCCGCTTGGGCAGGAGGGGCAGCAAGTTTTCCAATACTGTGCGAAGGTCGCCCGTTAGGGCAATATCGACGGCGACATTTTTGTTGATCTCGGATGGGTCAATCTCGATATGAATCTTCTTGGCGTTCGGGGCGTATGTGGAGGGCAGGCCCGTAACGCGATCGTCGAATCGCATTCCGCAAGCTATGAGAAGGTCGGCTTCCTGGATCGCATGGTTAACCCAGGTTTCCCCATGCATTCCCATCATCCCCAAACTCAATGGGTGCGAGGCGGGGAAAGAACCCAGCCCCAGTAGCGTGCAGCCAACCGGGATCTGTGCACGTTCCGCAAGTGTACGGACTTGCTCCATTGCACCTGATTGAATAATTCCCTGGCCAGCGAGAATGATAGGACGCTTAGACGCAAGAATCATCTTGCTCGCGTCTTCGAGTGAAGCCTTACTCGCAGAAAGCATCGGGTGAGGGCGACTCGGTCGCGGCGCCGCGGCCTCAAAGTCGAAGTCGGCGGTCGACTGTTGCGCGTCCTTCGTGATGTCCACCAGCACAGGTCCAGGTCGTCCGGAAACGGCGATGCGAAAGGCCTCGCGCAGTGTGGGCGCAACGTCTTCCGCTCGGTTCACGAGGAAGTTATGCTTGGTGACCGGAAGCGTGATGCCCGTTATGTCGACTTCCTGGAACGCGTCCGAGCCGAGAACCTTACTTGAAACTTGTCCTGTAATACAGACCATCGGGATGGAGTCCAGCATTGCAGTGGCGATGCCTGTGACGAGGTTTGTAGCGCCCGGGCCGGAGGTCGCGATGGCAACACCAACTCGGCCAGATGCACGTGCGTATCCGTCGGCCATGTGAGCCGCTCCCTGTTCGTGGCGAACCAGAATGTGACGAACCGGGAATTTACGCATCGCATCGTAGACAGGCAGGATCGCTCCTCCCGGATAGCCGAAGACTTCGCGCACACCTTCGCCCTCCAGCGTTGCCCAAACGATCTCTGCCCCAGTCAAGCGTGCGGGCTGGGGCTTTGCAGAGTCTCCGTTCTTAATTTCGTTGCTCATGCGGTTGTCCTCACAAATACGTAGCAATGGTAGATCTTTAAAATTAATTCGTGACTGCGCCAATGGAAGCGGATGAAACTGAATCCGCATATTTGCGGAATACCCCGCGGGCAAAGTGCGGCTCCGGAGCTTTCCACGACTTCATGCGCTCCGCAAGCTCGGCGTCGCTGATATCAACGGTGAGCGTGCGATTGGGAATGTCGAATTCGATGATGTCGCCATCGCGCACGGCTGCAATAGGCCCGCCAACCGCGGCTTCCGGAGCAACGTGGCCGGCCATCAGGCCGCGAGTGGCTCCGGAAAAACGGCCATCGGTCAGCAACGCGACGCTCTCGCCCAGTTCCGTTCCAGCGATTGCTGCTGTAACGGCGAGCATTTCGCGCATGCCTGGCCCACCGACAGGACCTTCGTAACGAATCACGACAACGTCGTTCGGCTTAAGGCTTCCAGACTGTACCGCCTCGAAGGCTTTCTGTTCTGTGTCGAACACGCGTGCAGGACCGCGATGCGTAAGCCGCTTGTGTCCTGCCACCTTGATTACACAGCCCTCCGGAGCTAGATTGCCCTTAAGAATGACGAGGCCGCCCGTAGGCTTGATTGCATTTTCGAGGCTACGAATCACCGGCTGCCCCAGCGTCTCCGTTGCCGACTTGGCTTCCTCCGCTAGCGTTTTTCCGGTGATGTTCAGGCACTCACCATGGAGCAATCCTGCCGCTAATAAGCGCTGCGCGAGAAGCAGGCTTCCGCCTGCCGCCTGGTAATCCATCGCAACGTAATTTCCGCCGGGCTTCAAATCGCAGAGCAGTGGCGTGCGAGTGGATATGCGATCGAAGTCGTCAATGGAGAGCGGTATGCCCATTTCGTGTGCGATCGCGAGAAAATGCAGAACAGCATTGGTCGATCCGCCGGAAGCAGCGACGCTAGCAATGGCATTCTCGATTGAGGCCGATGTTATAAGTTTGCTCGGTCGCAGATCGTTGCGGGCTGCTGCCATGATGAGTTCGCCTGCGCGCCGCGACGCCGCATGCTTATCTGGTGATAGAGCTGGCACACCGGAGAGACCAATCGGCGAAATTCCGAGAAACTCGCATGCCATGGCCATCGTGTTTGCCGTGAATTGTCCGCCGCAGGCACCAGCACCGGGACACGCAGCGGCCTCTAATACTTCGAGTCCGGCGTCGTCGATGGTTCCTCGAGCATGCGCTCCAATTCCTTCGAAAACATCTTGAATGGTCACGTCTTTTCCATTCGCGTGACCCGGAGCAATCGACCCGCCGTACAGCATCAGGCCCGGAATATCCAGGCGTGCCATCGCCATCACTGTGCCCGGCAAATTCTTGTCGCAGCCCGCAATGCATACGATTCCATCGAAGAGATTTCCGCGGGCAACAAGTTCGATGGAGTCCGCAATGACTTCGCGGCTGATGAGCGAGGCCTTCATGCCCTCAGTGCCCATCGTAATTCCATCGGAAATTGTTATGGTGTTGAACTCCATCGGAGTGCCGCCGGCCGCGCGGATCCCCTCTTTAACCGCCGCGGCAACGTCGCGCAGGTGGAAGTTGCAGGGACCAATCTCTGTCCACGTATTCGCGACCCCAATAATCGGCTTATGCAAATCTTCTTTCGAGAAACCAACTCCGCGAAGATAGGAACGCGCAGCAGCGCGGTTAGGTCCTTCGGTAAGAGGTATGCTATAAAACTTCGCGCCGTGCTTCTTACTGTTATCCGTCATTGTCCGATCTCTGCTTTCTGCGGTGGCCGGGGCGCGAGCCAAAATGCGCCGTCGTGTTTCAGTTCAAAGGTGTCGAGAGTTTTCGTGTGTCGGAGCGTGAGACCGATATCGTCCAGGCCGTCCAGCAGGCACTCGCGGCGGAAATGGATCGATGACGAAGGCTGCTGAGAGGCCGTGTTCGTCCGTGACCGTCTGGTCTTCCAGCGAAACCGTCAGCTGATACGCGGAATTGAGCGGCACGCTCCATCAGTATTGCTACTTGTTCCTCTGGAAGCGTGACCAGCAGGATGCCGTTCTTCCCCGCGTTTGAGAAGAAGATGTCGGCGAAGGACGATGCGATTACGCAGCGAAATCCGTAGTCGCTCAACGCCCACGCAGCGTGTTCCCGCGAAGATCCGCAACCGAAGTTCTTTCCCGTCATCAGGATTTCAGAGCCCTGATGGCGGGACTGATTCAAAGGAAACTCCGGG
This sequence comes from uncultured Acidobacteriaceae bacterium, assembly GCA_963816335.1. Taxonomy (GTDB): domain Bacteria; phylum Acidobacteriota; class Terriglobia; order Terriglobales; family Acidobacteriaceae; genus JANXZS01. The sequence goes on from CAWFKA010000006.1 coordinate 148,305, forward strand.
TCGGGAGTTCCGTCCGCCCCCTTGCGCCAATCAAAGAATAGAAAATCGCCATAGCCGGTGCGCTCAATGCGCTTGAGAAACTGCTTTGGGATGATCTGATCGGTATCGACATTCACGCGATCGAGCGGTGTCGCAACTGAAGTCAGTTTGCGAAAGGGCTTCATAGTTATTGTTCCGCCTTTCCGTTCTTGAACTTCCACTTGCGCACATCGGTGAAGTGGCCTTCGACGGCTGCGGCCGCGGCCATCATGGGGCTTACAAGGTGCGTTCTGCCGCCCCGCCCCTGGCGTCCTTCAAAGTTGCGATTGCTGGTGGATGCGCAGCGCTCGCCTGGAGACAGAATGTCTGGATTCATGCCGAGGCACATGGAACATCCGGGCTCACGCCAGTCAAAACCGGCCTCGCGAAAAATAACGTCCAGACCTTCTTGTTCGGCCTGCACCTTCACCTGCTGCGAACCGGGAACCACCATCGCGCTGACGTTGGGATGTACATGGTATCCGGAGACAACTTTAGCGGCGGCGCGCAGATCCTCAATGCGGGAGTTGGTGCAGGAACCAATGAATACGCGATCGATCGGCAAGGACTCATCGGTGCTCCCGCTCTCAGGTCCATGTATTCCAGCGCACGCTCAAAAGCGCGGCGCTCAGAAACGTTCGAGGTGGCTGCTGGATCGGGCACACGGGCAGTGATCGGGGCGACCATGCCCGGACTGGTGCCCCAGCTGACGAACGGCGCCAGATCTTCGGCCTGCAGTACCAATTCGCGATCGAACTCTGCGTCCGGATCGCTTGGCAATTTGCGCCATTCCGTCACTGCGCGATCCCACTCCGCGCCCTGGGGTGAATAGCGCCGACCTTCGAGATAGCGGAAGGTGGTCTCGTCCGGAGCAATCATTCCTGCTCGGGCGCCTGCCTCGATGCTCATGTTGCAGAGCGTCATGCGGCCTTCCATCGAGAGCGCGCGAATAGCCGATCCGGCATACTCGATAACACATCCCGTTGCGCCGTCGGTGCCGATGCGGCCGATGATTGCCAGCGCAATATCCTTGGCGCCCACAGCCGGCGGCAATGTTCCTTCTACCGAGATACGAAAGGTCTTGGGACGTGACTGCTGCAGGCACTGTGTTGCCAGAACGTGCTCGACCTCTGACGTGCCGATGCCGAACGCAAGCGCTCCGAAGGCTCCATGTGTGCTGGTGTGGCTGTCGCCGCACACGATGGTCATACCGGGCTTTGTCAGTCCAAGCTCGGGGCCGATGACATGTACGATTCCCTGTTCGGGCGATTCAATGTCGTACAGCTCGATGCCGAACTCAGCGCAGTTGCTGCGCAGGGTATCGATCTGCTTGCGCGCAATGGAGTCTGCAATGATCAGACGATTGAGCGAGGTGGGAACGTTATGGTCCACCGTGGCGACGCAGCGGTCGGGACGGCGTACTCCGCGACCTGCTAGTCGCAGCCCTTCGAAGGCCTGCGGTGAAGTCACTTCATGCAGCAGATGCAGATCAATGTATAGGAGTGACGGTTCGCCTGCAGGCTCTGCCACCAGGTGACTCTCCCAGACCTTTTCGAAAAGTGTTTTGTGTTTTTCCGACATCTTGTTTTCCATCCTGCCTTTATAGCCCTTTTCAGTTGCTAAACCGCGTGCCGCGATTGGCGGCGGTCGATGATTTCGTTCAGTATGCCGTGCACCTGCTGCCCATTTCCTGGTGTGGAGACATGATCTTGGCATCTCCGCGCGCGAGATCCGCGGTGCGATAGCCCTGCTCGAGCACCTTGCGAACCGAGGTCTCGACTGCCTGCGCGTCCTGCTCAAGATTCGCCGAGTGGCGCAGCACCATGGCCGCGGTAAGGATCGCACCGAGCGGATTCGCGATTCCTTGTCCGGCGATGTCGGGAGCGGAGCCGTGGACCGGCTCATACAGATTGACTGATCCACCGACAGTCGCGGAGGGCAGCATGCCCAGCGATCCAGTGATGACTGCGGCTTCATCGCTGAGAATGTCTCCGAAAAGATTCTCGGTCAGCACCACATCGAAGTTGCGCGGTGTATTCATCAGGTGCATGGCACAGGCATCTACGTATTGATGCTCCAGCGTGATGTCCGGATACTGCTGCGCAATCTCGATTACCGTGGCGCGCCATAGCTGCGATACTTCCAGCACGTTCGCCTTATCTACCGAGGTAACTTTTTTGCGCCGCTTGCCGGCCAGTTCAAATGCCACGCGGGCTACGCGGGCGACTTCATCGCGCGTGTAGCGCATGGTGTTCCAGGCCTGATCTGCTTCGCGATTCCATGCGCGTGGCTCGCCAAAGTACAGTCCGCCCAGCAACTCGCGCACAAACAGAATGTCGGCGCCTTCGACGACCTCCGGACGCAGCGGAGAGTTGGAGGCCAGCGCGGGATAGGCAAACGAAGGCCGCAGATTGGCAAATCCGCCGAGGGCCTGGCGCAACTGCAACAGCCCCGCTTCGGGCCGGCGATCCGGGGGCAGGGAATTGAACTCGTTGCCGCCCACCGCTCCCAGCAACACGGCGTCGCTCTCAAGAGCAGCGTCCAGCGTCGCGGGTGGCAATGGCGTGCCCTTGCTTGATGGCTGCGCCGCCGATGGGCATCTCCTGAAAGCGGAAATCATATCCGCCGAGATCCGCAATCGCGCGCAGCACTTTCGTTGCCTGCCCGGTGACTTCGGGCCCTATTCCGTCTCCGGGACAACGAGAACATTCAACTTCATGGTATATCTCCCTGACTCTGGCTGCGGTCTGATGTCTTTGTTACGCGACGGAACCATCAATGGGTTCGCAAGCACGAATTCCATCTACCATTTCGGGATCCGTCGAAGATGCGCCGGCAGCAGCGCTACCAGGTCCTGGTCATAGACAAATTTCTTCGGTCCGCCAGTTCGATGAAACGGTGGTAGGAGGCTTCAAGGTCGTGCATGCCCAGGTTGAAACCCAACTCACTCAGGCGATGTGCAAGTGCGTGCCGGCCAGAATGCTTGCCCAGCACCATGCGGTTGTGGGGTACGCCCACCGACTCCGGGGTCATGATCTCGTAGGTCAACGGATTGGCGAGGACGCCGTGCTGATGGATGCCCGCTTCGTGCGCGAACGCATTGCTGCCCACGATGGCTTTGTTGGGCGCCGGGGCAAAGCTGATGCATTGCGCGAGCGCAAGGCTGGTGGGATAGAGCCGCTCCACATGCAGTCCGTGATCGAAAGGATACTTGTCGCGGCGCACGCGCAGCATGGCAGCAATCTCTTCCAGTGCCGCGTTGCCGGCGCGTTCGCCGATGCCGTTGATGGTGCACTCTATCTGCCGTGCGCCCGCCTCAACCGCCGCCAGGCTGTTCGCTACTGCCATGCCCAGATCGTCGTGGCAATGCGAGGAAAGAATGATGTTTTCAAGCGCCGGGATTTCCTGGCGAAGGCGCAGGAACATCGCGCCGTATTCGGAAGGCGTGGTATATCCGACGGTATCGGGCAGATTGATTACGGTCGCGCCCGCCGCTACGCCACTTCCACCATTGCTCTCAGAAAATCAGGATCGCTGCGGGTCGCATCTTCGGGAGAGAACTCCACGTCGTCGACGTAGGTGCGCGCCAGACGAACTCAGTCGTCTGTCTGCTCCAACGCCTGCTCGCGCGAGATCTTTAGCTTGTATTGCAGGTGAATGTCTGACGACGCAAGGAAAACATGAATGCGCGAGCGGTCTGCGTGCTCGAGCGACCGAGCGGCCACTTCAATGTCGTGATGCGCGCACGGGCGAGTGAGGTGATGCGCGGACCACGGACAGCTTTCGCGATCGAGTCGATGGCGGCAAAGTCACCATCGGAGGCGGTCGCGAATCCGGCCTCGATGATGTCGACACCGAGCGCTTCCAGAGCATGCGCCATGGGCAGCTTCTCGTCGATGTTCATGCTGCAGCCAGGCGACTGTTCGCCGTCGCGCAGGGTCGTGTCGAAGAAGAAGAGCCGATTCTGGGTCATCAGGTCCTGCCGGGGAAGTTATAGCTCGCCCAGTGTCGCCATTTCGGGCGTATAACGCAAGCTTATTATTCTTCTACATTCTATGCAATTTACTTATACTTGGCCAAGTTGACCTGGGCGAATGAAGGATCTATGGATCTCTCACAATTGGAAACCTTTCTCGCGGTAGCCGAAGAGCGGGGATTCTCCCGCGCTGCGCTAATCTAAACCGTAGCCAACCTGCTGTCAGCCAGGTGATTCGCAAGCTGGAAGACGACCTGGGCGAGGTGCTCTTCGAGCGCGCTCCCGCGACGGATCGCTTACTGCGGCTGGCGAATTGCTGCGGGAGTACGCAAAACGGCTGTTGAGCCTGCGCAGCGAAGCGTCGAGCGCGCTGGAGGAGTTGCGTTCGCTTGAGCGCGGCCGTCTGCAGCTTGCGGCAAATGAGTACACCTGCCTCTACCTCCTGCCGGTCCTGGATGAATTTCGCCGACTCTGCCCGCAGGTGGGGGTGACCGTGCACCGCTCGCTCGCCAGCCGCATCCCGGACGAGTTGCTGCAGAGGACGGTGGAGATCGGCATTGTGTCGTTTCGGCCCCGAGAGCAGGATTTTCGCTCGATCTCGGTCTATACCGACGAGTTGACCTTTGTTGTAAATCCCAGCCACCCGTTGGCGCGAGAGAAGCGCGTATCTATCGGGGATCTGGGGGCCGAAAATTTTGTCGCACACAATGTGCCGTCGCCTTTGCGCCGACAGGTGATTGAGGCGTTTGCTCACCACAAGACGCCGCTGAACATGGGGGTGGAGCTGCCCAGCCTGGAGACGATCAAGCGATTTGTCTCCATGGGAAATGGTGTCGCACTGGTCCCGGGATTATCCGTGCAGCGGGAGCTGGAGCAGGGCGAACTGGTACGGGTCCCGGTCACGGAACTGCATTTTGAACGGCAACTCCGGCTCCTGCACCGAAAGAATTCAACCCTTTCGCACGCCGCGGTCGCGTTTCTCAAGGTGGTCCGTTCGTATGCGCAGCGAAATGGGGCGCCATTTCATTACCAGGTGGAACGCTCCTGAGGAGCAAGGCACTTGCACATGGCGCTCAATCGCGACAGAAACTGTGCCATTCCGCAATGTTCACAGGGATCACGTCGCGTCGAGGCGCGGTGGCAGGTACAATTGTCGGAGTGGGTCTGCGGATCCCCAAGGTTTGAATTCGACAAGCCCGAGAGGCATTCGCCTGCTGGCTGGTTGAGCAGGCGAGAGGTTCACGAAAGCATGAAGAAGAGTTCTCTGTTGTTTGTCCTACTGCCAGTTTTGGCAGTAGCGGGTTTTGCGCAGGAGAGCAGGCAGGATGCAAGCGTCAGCGCAACGGGATTCTTTCCACCATTTGTAAGTGGCAATTCGGTACAGCAGACCAGTACCTACAGTTTCGGCGGTCTGGCAAGTTACCGGTATATGCTCACTCCCCGGAGTGCAGTGGAAGGAAATTACCAGTACACGCAGTACTCGAACAAATACGTCTTGTCGTTCCTGCCAATGAGCGTATTCACACCCGGATGCAGGAAGCTTCTGCGGCGTATGTTTATAACTTCAATTTCCGCACTGGAACCCGTTCCTGGAGGGTGGTGTAGCTGGCCTCTTCTATTCGCCTTTGAGGGACGCAAGCACGAACTATATCTATGCGACCAAGAGGCAAACCGGGCTCGGCGCGATCTACGGCGGCGGCATTGCGTATGAGATCAGCCCCAGCTTTGACATCCGGGTTGAATATCGCGGAATCGTAACGAAGGCACCGGATTTCGGGCAGACCCAACTTCGAACGAACCGGTACTTCAATATCTCCAACCCGGCGGTCGGCATAGCGTATCACTTCTAGCGCCCAAACTGCCTTAACTATAAGCAACAAAAGGAGGTTAGCGGTTTCCGCTAACCTCCTTTTGTTGTTGCTCAGGACCACTTATCCCGTACTTTACTTGAAGATTCTGTAGGAAGCCCCGACGCTGAAGCCATAGGGTTGAAGGCTGTGATTGAGGAAGCCAGGCCAGAATTGGTACTCATAATCAATCACCCTGAGCTTCAGCCTCGGCGTCACGCGATAATCCAGCCCCCCGCCAAACGCCATGGCGAAATAGCCTCCATGGGCAAAGCTGTATGGAAAATTGATCTCGCCGACGCCAAACAGTGCCTTTCCGTAGGGCTCATATTTCTTATGCCGATAGGTGATCTTTGGGCCGATGGTGAAGGTGTCCTCGTGGACGCTGTTCATCTGGTTGAAGCGAAGCAGCCTAACTTCGCCCTCGGCCCCGAACATGTTGTTGTAGTTGAGGTCGAAATATCCACCGATGCCTTGCAGCCAATTGGTGTACTGGTTGGTCGGCGTACTCTCGGGATTGCCTGACTGGAAAAAGCTGTAGGTGCCGCCTGCGAAAATGGACCCGGTGCCTCCCCTTGCCGCCGGAACAGTCTGAGCATCGAGGGTGGGGGTGGTACCAGACATACAAAGTGCCAGCAGAACAAGCTTTTTCAGCAAGAGGTGTGTCTCCTTGTCCCAATTCCTCTTCCCAATATAGATGCAAAAAGGCGGGTTGGACATTTTGTCCAACCCGCCGGAAATTCAGGAGTTACCAGATTGATTCTGCTGCAGTTTTCTTGGATTATTGAGCGGCTGCCGGTGCCGGCTCCGCAGAGGCGGTTCCAGCGGCGGGAGCGGTTGGAACAGGAGCCGACGGAGGTGTGTAGCGGGACAGCTTCAGGATGATCGGCGTCAGTTCCAGCGGCATCTTGTCGCGTGCGTTCAGCAGCGGAACAGGCTTGACTGACAACTGCACTGCACCTTGTCGTCCCAGGGATCGATCTTCAGGTGGCTGCCCAGGGGCAGAGCCGCTATCTGATCGAGCTTGTCCTGATCCAGCTTTGGAGCGCCCTTCATCAGGGCGGAAAGCCAGGGAGTGCCGTCAGGGCGAAGAAGACCATCGCCAAGACGAGGGGAGTTGAGAGCCGCGAGTTCCTTGCCACGAGCCTGAAGCTGCTCGAAGAAGAGACCGGCATTCGGAAGCTTATCCTTATATACAGAGTTGTTTAGCAGCTCCATCGCCTTTTTGGATGCATCCGCATTGTCGGCATCAGTGTGCTGCATATTGATGCGCGCGAACGTCGCTTCGTCGGGGAAGAGCAGGCGATCGTTGAACGCGTAACGGGTGTCAATATGGTGACCGAGAACGATGTGGGCAAGCTCGAAAGCTGAGAACGGCCGCCAGATCTTCTTCGTAAGGCAGGACGTCGATCAAGCCCTTGCTCAGAAGAATGGTGTTGCCAACGGCGAGCGACTCGAGTGGCGCAGTTAGGATTACGCGGCACTTAATGTTCTCAGTCAGGGCAAGCTTGTTGCCGATGACAACGTTGTTAGTAACAGTCTCAAGAATCTTGTCGAAGTCGCTCGGTGGTGCCAGCAGGCCAGCCTGTACCAGGCGATCGAGCACGTTTTCCTCTGCCTGAGAAATCCATGCGCGCTGTGCCTGTAGCGGGCTGACATCTGTGCTGTTCTCACTCTTATCAGTTACGTCATCGATCTTGATCGAAGCGTTGTCGGAATCATGGGTAGGCAGCTTGAGGGAATAGCCCCAGAAGTGAGTCTGCGCCCGGAAGCCAATGGCCTTTTCTGAATCGCTGCGTTGCGTTTCTTCTGCATAGACTGCAACCGGCAGCCAGACATCCGGCTGAAGGTTCATGCGCCAGCTATCAAAGTGGAAATAGCGGGGTGACTCATCTTCAGTATTGCCGGTGTAAGTGCCATTGAAGCGGACGACGTTACCGTCCTGGTCTTCAATCCAGATACGTCCGGAAAAGCGGCCCGCGCCCAAACCCGCCTTGGGATGGACGTCGAATACGACGGTACGCACGCTGCCGAGAAAGTCGCGGCGGACATACGTAAAGTCGTAATGCTGCTGATCAAAGGCGATCGGATCGACGAACATCATCTGCATGAAGCCGGTCGAAACATACTCAAGTTTGAAGGCCTTGGAGAGTCCTGTGAGGGCCTTCAAGGAACCCTTCAAGAGGCCTTTGTCCTGGTTGTCGGCATCGTACGACTTATCGGTGAAGGTACGGCCGAAGTCGACGCGGCTGAGCAGGTACTGATCAGAGACCGGCACCGCGTAGAGCTTTGCATCGGGACGCATATTCTGGATATACGTCTCAACCAGCGGAGTCCGCTTCTGAATTGCTTTAATGGTTACTTTTTCACGAGCGACAGCCTTCTGTACTAGCGCGCTTTGCTCAGCGGTGAGAGGTGTAGCTGGTGCAAATTTTGCTTCTTTCTTAGCTTCTGCCGATACGGCGGTTAGGCAGAGAAGCAGTCCTGACATCAATAGTTTCCGCAAAGTCATTTCCTGGCTCCTGAATTTCTCTTTATTCTTTTGACGTGTTCCAGTGCGCATTTGAGCGACTCCGTACCCTTATGCGAGCTGGAACACAATGTGGATCAGCGTCGTGTGGTCGACCGCCTGACCATCTTTCATAGCCGGCTTGAAACGGATGGCTTCCGCAACCCGTTGAGCCTGCTCATCTAAACCGTGTCCCAAACCATTTACCACACGCAGAACCTGCACTTGTCCAGTAGCCAAAAAACGTACCTGAAGCGTCACCTCTCCCTGAATTCGGGCCTGTTTTGCTTCCGCTGTGTACTGCGGCGCCGGCTCTGAGAGAACCTCGGGTGGTGTAAAACTTGGTTTCGCAGGTGCGGATGCCGGAGCTACGCCTGAGCCTCCGATGCCCGTTCCCGAGAAGTTACCTGTTGAGACCGAACCTCTACCTGTACCTGTACCACCGGGTGTTCCACCGATCATACCGTTCTTGAATCCGGCAGAGGCAACTGTTCCGTGATCTGTTCCGCCGGGTACTCCGTGAGCTACTCCCGAGCCAAAGGCGACACCTTGGACGGAACCTTTACGAGCCGCGCCGGCACCGGGCTCACCAACTCCAGGAGCATTGGCAAAGCTGCCGACTGCAACGAGCTGGCTCGCGCTTGAATTCGGATTCGGCTTCACGCCGACCGGATCGCCAAAACCACCCACCTTGGTGCTCGGGGCGGTTCGATTATTGGCCACCGGCGTGGGGGCCGCGCTCGCAAACAAGCCAACTTTTGGCTGCGGCGGTGGGGCGACCGATTTCGGCGGGGCTGGAGGAACAGCCGGCAGTACCGGCGTGTTCAATTTCACTTCCTGCACCTTGGGCGGCTCGATTTTTGTCTCGAGCTGCTTGGGCAGGGTGATCTTTGGAGTCGCCAACGCTGGTGGGATCGGTGGCGGCACGAATTTCACTTTTGGAACTGGCGGCGTCTTGAACTTTGGCGGCTCGCTCGGGAAGACGAGCTCCGTCGTCTGGAGACGCTTGAGCTGCGCCTGGTGGTGTAGTGAAGCCATCGTGAAGAGGCAAAGCAAGGCTGCGATCACCAAGTTCGTGATGGTGCTTACACCAAACGATCCCCACCTGTTCTCCGGTTCGGGGAGGAGTCCAAAATTCGCGCGATTCAGAACGTCTTCCGGCATAGAGGAAACCTATTCACTTGGCTTTAAACGTCAATGTCAATGAAAAATCGGAGTCGGTCGATCAACCTAAAACTGTCGATCTCGCCAAACCGAAACTTCTGGGGAATGGAATTTGAACTTGATCCAAGTTATCGAAATTATCAGGCTGAGGTCTCCAGCAGAAATAGTTCAGTATTCCAAAGAACCCGTTGCTCCTGATCGACTTCCATTTCTCAGTGTTGAAACGTACGATAGCGTACTATCACAGCGTTTGCAGTCACCCGAAAGTTGTGCAACGGGGAGTTCCCTTACCACCTTAATTGTAGCGTGAATCGGTTATACGCCGACAACGCCTGATTGTGGCTGCATGTTTAGATACTGAATCTGTGTTTTTGGTTGCGAAAGCAACCATTTGTTCTTGATTAAATTAGTCTTGGCAAGGGGAGGTAGTAAATTGAGAATTCTGGTTACCGGCGGTGCGGGATATATCGGGGGTACTGTGGCAATTCGCCTGCTTCAACAGGGGCACTCGGTAACCGTTTACGACAACCTTTGCCACAGCACCAGGAAATTTCTTCCCGGCGGTGCAACCTTCCTGGAAGGAGATATCGCCGATCGGACACGGCTCCAGGAAATATTTTCCTCACAATCTTTTGATGGTGTCATGCACTTTGCCGCCCTAATCGAGGCTGGCGAAAGCGTTAAACATCCGGAAGTCTACTTCCGCAACAATACCGCCTCGACACTGGCGTTGTTGGAATCCATGCATGCGTGCAATGTAAAGCGAATCGTGTTTTCTTCCACTGCGGCTGTTTATGGAGAACCGGTCAGCACGCCAATTCGCGAAGACGCAATCCTCAAGCCTACAAACCCCTATGGCGAGTCAAAACTCCTGGTTGAATACATGCTCAATTGGCTAAACCAGGCGCATGGCCTTCGCTATGCCAGTCTGCGCTACTTTAACGTAGCGGGCGCGATAGAAGGCCGCGGTGAGGCCCATGAGCCGGAATCGCACATTATTCCGCTGATTCTTGACGTGGCGTTGGGGCGTCGACCGAGCATTAAGATCTTCGGAGCAGATTACCCGACCAAAGACGGAACTTGCGTGCGCGATTACATACACGTTAGCGACCTTGCAGACGCCCATCTGCTGGCGTTTGACGCTCTGGGCACACGGGAAAAGCTGATCTACAATCTCGGCAATGGCGTGGGATTCACGGTGCGGGAAGTTGTCGAGTCTGCCCGTCGTGTTACCGGCCACCCCATACCCGTCGTCGAGGAACCGCGGCGTTCGGGCGATCCCGCCGTGCTGATCGCAAGCTCGGAAAAGATCGAGAAGGAATTAGGCTGGAAGCCCGAATTCACAAAGCTGGATGACATCGTTGCGAGCGCCTGGGCCTGGCACCAACAACTCCACGCACGTAGCTGATCTCGGATTGCAGGGTGGCAGATCGACTGAGACGGTCACCCTCCAATACCGCGGGCCACCTGCCGTTTCTAGTCCGCGAAGTCAACACCAGCGCCCTTTCATCCGCCTGAAAATGTACCCTGAAAACACGCGCTCCCGTATCCGGGCGACGTCAACGACTGGCATCGCTGGCTTGCCCTTCTGGAGTGCAACGAATTACTGTGAGTCACACGGTTCTTGAACGATTTCAGGATCGTTTCAAGTGCTTACCGAGGCGAGAGAGGTTAGAAACTGATGGCTTCGTCGACGACGAATGTAAATCTGGACTCCACACTCCGAGAAAACCGTGTATTTCCAGTCCCAGAGGCGTTTGCGCAAAATGCCCACGTAAAGTCTCTTGCAGAATACGAAGAGATGTATCAGAGGTCCGTGGCAGATCCTGAAGCGTTCTGGGCGGATGTTGCAAAAGAGCTGCACTGGTTTGAGCCATGGACAAAGGTTCTGGAGTGGAATCTGCCCTGGGCCAAGTGGTTCGTTGGTGGCAAGCTGAATCTTTGCTATAACTCCGTGGATCGGCACGCGCTGGGTAGGCGCAAGGATAAGGTTGCGATCTTGTGGGAGGGAGAGCCGGGTGAGGTTCGCAGGCTTACCTTCGGAGAACTCCACTTAGAAGTGCAGAAGTTTGCAAATGTGTTGAAGTCCCTGGGAATTAGAAAGGGCGATCGAGTCGCCATCTACATGGGCATGGTTCCAGAGCTGGCTATCGCTCTACTTGCCTGCGCACGTATTGGCGCAGTGCACTCTGTGATCTTCGGCGGGTTTGCCGCGAATGCACTGGTGGACCGCATTAACGACGCGGAGTGCGTCGCGGTATTAACGCAGGACACGTCCTATCGGCGTGGCGCCGAAGTCAAGCTCAAACAGGTTGTGGATGAAGCCGTGGCGAATACGCCATCCGTAAAAAACGTGGTCGTGTACCAGCGGTCTGGCTCACGGGTGAACATGCAGACAGGCCGAGACGTCTGGTGGCACGAACTGATGGAGACTGCTTCTCCCGAATGTCCTGCAGAGCCGATGGATGCAGAGGACCCGCTATACATTCTTTACACCTCGGGGACGACGGGAAAGCCCAAGGGCCTGGTTCACACCACTGGCGGCTATTCGGTGCAAACCTATCTGACGAGCAAGCTGGTCTTCGATCTTAAGGAAGACGACATCTACTGGTGTACGGCCGACATCGGCTGGGTGACCGGCCACTCCTACGTGGTGTATGGGATTCTTCAAAACGGTGTGACTACCGTGATGTATGAGGGCGCGCCAAATTTCCCGGCGCCCGACCGTTTTTGGCAAATCATCGACGATCATAAGGTCACCATCTTCTACACCGCGCCCACCGCGATTCGCGCATTTATCAAATGGGGCGACCAGTATCCTGAGCAGCACAAGCTGGATAGTCTCCGCTTGTTAGGTACGGTCGGCGAACCGATCAATCCAGAAGCTTGGATGTGGTATCGCGAGAAGATCGGGAAAGATCGTTGCCCGATCGTCGACACGTGGTGGCAAACGGAGACCGGGGCGATGATGCTTTGCCCAATTCCCGGTGCTGTTCCCACCAAGCCTGGGTCGGCAACGCGCCCGTTTCCCGGTATTGTGCCCGAGGTTGTTACAAAGGAAGGCGATCCGGTGCCGGCTGGCAGCGGTGGCCTGCTGGTAATTCGCAAGCCCTGGCCGTCAATGGCCCGCACTATCTATAACGATCCTGACCGCTATGTTCAAGCCTACTGGAGCGATATCAAAGGCTCGTACTTTACAGGCGACGGTGCGCGTCGGGACGAAGATGGCTACTACTGGCTGATGGGTCGTGTGGACGACGTGATCAATGTGTCAGGCCATCGGCTTGGAACCATGGAAGTAGAGTCCGCTCTGGTGGCGCATCCAAAGGTCGCCGAGGCGGCGGTTGTTGGACGGCCCGACGAGTTGAAGGGACAGGCGATCTCAGCTTTCGTCACTCTCGAATCCGGGAATCAGCCATCGGATGAGCTAAAGGAAGAGCTGCGCAAGTGGGTCGCGAAGGAGATCGGCTCGCTCGCACGTCCGGACGACCTTCGCTTCACGGACGCACTTCCAAAAACGCGCAGTGGCAAGATCATGCGGCGGCTGTTGCGTGAACTCGCGACTCACGGCGAGATTCGAGGAGACACGACGACGCTCGAAGACTTCACGATTATTGCCAAGCTGCGCGAGGCTGACGAGGGATAGAAGCACGATGTTCAGCTTCCCTTGTAGGGCGTGTACAGTGCTGGAAACTCATTCTTGAGAGCAACTACCTTCGGCCGGTCGTTCAGATAGATGTAGGGGTTGTCAGGATTGTGCAGTGCATAGTCCTGGTGATAGGCCTCGGCTGGATAGAACATTTTGAGCGCCGACACCTGGGTGACGATGGGACTGGCGAAAACCTTGTTCTTATTCAGTTCCGCGATGTAAGCCTCCGCCGCTCGTTTCTGCTCGTCGTTCGCGTAGAAGATTGCAGATCGATACTGGGTTCCGACGTCGGGACCTTGACGGTTCAGTTCTGTGGGATCGTGCGCTACTGAGAAAAATACTTTCAACAACTGTCCATACGTGATCTGCGACGAGTCATACGTCACGCTCACAGATTCGGCGTGTCCAGTGGTGCCGCTGCTTACCACCTCGTATTCAGCCGTGCTGCTCTCGCCTCCTGCGTAACCTGCTTCAACAGAAGTTACGCCCTTGACGTGTTCAAAAACCGCCTGGGTTCCCCAGAAGCATCCTCCTGCAAACACAGCTTTTTGAGGAGTCGCAGTCTTTTGGACATCGATAATCGGATCAGGAAGCGGGGCTGTGTGAGCGGCGTCTGCAGCGTCGCAGGCCACCATGGCTGCAGAAAACGCGAGCGGTATTGCGAGTGCGAGAAATCTCTTTGAAAGGAACGACATATGCTATCTCCGACGGAGATCCGGAATCATCCGCTGCGACATTAGAGTCAAAAAGTCCGAAAAAGTTACAGGCGGCTATTCCCGCCGGAAGCAGAACGGCTGCGAACAATTGCAATAGCCTCTGTTCGCAGCCGTCTGCTTTGAACTGTCGTCGCTTTGGCTAATTCTGCTTGATTTTCAACACGACCCGGAAGCGTGCATTTCCACTCATCATGCGCTCGTAGGCCTCTTGAGCCTTCTCCAAGGGGTACTCCTCGATCATCGGACGAACGCCCGTTAGCGTGCTGAACGCCAACGTGTCTTCACTGTCCTTCGACGTTCCAGATGGCCAGCCTTCGATCGTTCTGTGTTTCAAGATGAGGTCCACGGAGTTGACTTCAACAGGATCGCCGGTCACTCCGATGATGACCAATTTTCCGCCTATGCTGAGGCCCGGAATCAGTGTTGCCATCGCTTTGCCGCTGGTTACAGTCGCGAGGATCACTCGTGCGCCGCCTAGCTTATTCAATTCGGCGACGGCATCCTGGGTGGTTGTATCGATGTAATCATGTGCTCCCAATTGCTTCGCAAGAGCCGCCTTGTCCGCTCCGCGCGCAATGGCCACGGTTCGGAAGCCCATTTTGGCTGCGAATTGCACGCCGAGATGTCCGAGGCCGCCAATACCATGGATCGCGACAACGTCTCCCGGTCGTGCGCCGCTGTTTCTCAATGCGTTGTAGGTGGTGATGCCGGCACACATCAGCGGTCCTGCTTCCACGTCTGAGAGATCGTCTGGGATAAGCGCAAGCGCTGAATAGGGAACTACGGTGTATTCGGCATACCCACCGTCATATTGAATGCCGGGAACTGGTCCGATACTGCAGGTGACGAAATCTCCGCGGCGGCAGGATTCACACCAGCCGCAATTGCCTCCGAACCACCCCACTCCAACGCGCTGACCCACCTGCCACTTCGGGACCCCGGAACCGAGCGCGTCGATGACACCGGCTATTTCGTGTCCAGGCACGCGTGGATACTGAATTCCGGGAAAGAGGGACTCAACCGTCACGGAGTCGCTGTGACACACGCCGCAGGCATGGATGCGTATGCGGACCTGGCCAGGCCCGGGTTCCTGTAGCTCACGCTCCACCATCTTTAAGGGCCCATTTGCCTGCACGACTTCAACCGCTCGATAAGTTGGCTTGGACATAATTCCCCTCGTGTTGATTTGTCTGGAATAGATGGAATTCGCTGCGGTCAGGGCCGCGAGCGACTGTTTCCTCCCCATCTGATTCAGAAGGATTCGTCCACGCTCCATCAAAAAAAATTAGATGTCGGTTTTTCTGAAATCGGCAGGCTAGGTGAGGGCAGGCCTGAAGGGATCTTCCGCTGGAAGCGTGAAGTAGAAGGAACTGCCCTTTTCATTTAGGCTCTCTGCCCAGATCTCGCCGCCGTGCTCCTTCACAATGCTTCGGCATATGGCGAGTCCCAGGCCAGTACCGCCCATTGCGCGGGAGTCGGAGGCATCGACTTGCTGGAACCTCTCGAAGATAATCTCGAGTTTATCTGCGGGGATACCACGACCCTGGTCGTGAACTTCCATCCGGATCATCTGATCACCGTTCTGATGTGCTCGTGCCCGCAGGCGGATCTCGCTGCCGTAAGAGGAAAACTTGATTGAGTTTCCAATCAGATTGGTCAACGTCTGCAGAACGCGATCGCTGTCAGCCCAGACGTTTACAGAGTCGGACTCGATATTGAAGCGGACGCCCGCCTTGCTGGCGCTCGCCTGCATGACGTCCGCGGCACGATGCAACAAATCGCCCGCAGGAAGCGACGCGCAGCTGAGTTGCAGACGTCCGCTGCCGATGCGCTCAAAATCGAGAATGTCGTTTATCAACCGTGCCAGCCGGTCGCAATTGCCTACTGCGAGATCAAGCATTTGCGCGGACTTTTCCGGACGGCCGTCGAGCACTCCTCCGGCAATCAGTCCGAGGGAGGCGCGAAGCGATGTGAGCGGGGTGCGAAGCTCGTGGCTCACTGTAGAGATGAACTCGTCCTTCATACGGTCCAGGCGACGGCGCTCCGTCACGTCCTGGAACGCAACGACGATACCAGTCGTGCGCCCTTCGTCCACCAGGGGGCAGGCCACGTATTCCACGGGGAAGCAGGTGCCGTCCTTGCGCCAATACACTTCATCGCGCACACGAATCGGGGTATTGCTGCTCAGGCTGTTATCGATGGGGCATTCTTCCGCAGGATAGGCGCTGCCGTCCGGGTGGCTGTGATGCACCAGCTTGTGCATGTTGCCGCCAAGGATCTCGTCCACTTCGTAACCCAGCATCTCCGCTGCGCTTGGATTCAGGAAAGTGAGTTTGCCTTCCATGTCCATACCGTAGATTCCGTCACCGACGGACTCAAGGATCGACTCGCGCTGACGCATCAGGGTATGGAGTTTCTCTTCCGCGGCAGTCTTTTCGGTGATGTCAATGCCGTGTCCGAGAACGAATGGCTCCGCATCCGGCGCCTCAATTAACTTGTTGCGGTACGCCACCACACAAAGTCCGCCGTGCTTGCGGCGCAGATACAGCAGTCCCTTATCTTCTTTCGTCTCCTGAATCGCACGCAGATATTGCTGGAATTCGGAGCGATGTTTTTCCGGGATCAAATCGGACATGGGCTTGCCGACAAGTTCCTCCACGGTGTAGCCGAGCCCCAGCGCAGCATGGGGGTTCATCGACAGGATTCGGCCCTTGAGGTCGTGCGTGCAGACCATTGCGAGGCTGCCTTCCACGAGTTGCCGGTAGCGCGTCTCGCTAGAACGCAATGCAAGTTCTGCTTCGCGTTGCTCGGTGATATCCACGCCCGTCGTGATGATGAAGTTGACCTCACCATTCGAATCCGTGAGTGGAGTCGCCGTCCATGCGATACGCCGTTTGCGCCCCGCACGCGGCAGCCAATGGATCTCGTACTGACCAACCAATTTGCCGGCGCGAGCTTCCTCAATCATCTGCATTGCGAAAGAACGCTCCTGGGCGAGAAAGAGTTCTTCCGGGAACGAGCGTCCAACCAATTCGCCAAAGGTGTAGCCGGACATCTTCTCGCACGCACGGTTGAAGCGGACAATCCGTCCCGCCGTATCGAGCACCAATACTAGTGCGCTGATGGTATCCAACACAGCCGATACGAAGTTGCGCTCCACCGTAAGCGCCCGTTCGATGCGTTGACGGGCGCGGACGCCGCGCTCCTGCATCCGAACCCTGGCATACAGTTCAATTCTCGTGACCACTTGCGCAGCCAACACTCCCAGCATCGACGCCTGTTGTCCGGTGAATGCATTCGGCTCCGGCGATAGAACTGCAAGCGTTCCGATCACATGACCGGAGGGCGAAATGACAGGAGCTCCAATGTAGGACCTGCAGGTGATCTGCGCATTCAGAGTGATCCCAATGGGAGAGAAGCGAATGTCCTCAAAGGCATCTGAGATCAACAGCGGCTTCGGATCCTGCAACGTGTATTGGCAGGCTGAAGTGGAACGTGAACGTTCCCGTTCGTTGAATCCGTAGCGGGCTTTGAACCAGACGCGGCTTGCATCAATGAAACCCACGTACGCATAAGGCGCATGACAGATATCCGCAGCTAGACGCGCGATGTCGTCGAGCGCCGGATCGGGAAGAGTGTCGAGGGTTTCATACTGCTGCAGAGCCTTCAGCCTTTCGGCTTCTTCCCTCTGCAAAAGTGTGGTATCAAGCGTCATTAAGGCCTGTTTTTTCCTCAGGTTGCATTGTCGCAAGATGGAACCCAATGCACGCTGCAACCTTAGAGGGATTCGAGAATTATTGGTATCCCCCGTAGGTGCTTAAATGCGTGTTACTACAATGTTTTGGAGCATTTCCACAGAGGAATCAAGGCCGGTACCTGTGTCGGCAAATCAAGGCAATTTGCAGCAATCACCGGCCTGCGGCGGCTCATCGTTGCTGGAGTCAAGAACGACTTTCCAACTGCCATCGGACTGCTTGCGCCAGATGGTCATATACCTTCCTGTGGTCACAACCGGGTTCCCATTTCGGTCCTTAGCGCGGCCCTCGTAATGGCCCCAGGTAAAGCCCATATCTCCCGCAGGGCTCATCTGTCCCGCTTGGGGAGTCCAGGTGAGTTGATAGTCGGCGGGGGACCAGGTGGCTCCGGCGGCTATTGCGGCATGGCCGGTGACGGCAGCCTTGCCGTTCGAGAGAGCCACGGCATCGTCCGCGAACCACGAAGAAAAGGCGGCGCCTCCCCCCTCAGCGGTCGCCTTCTCGAACTTGGCCTCCAGGTCAAAAAGGAATGCGCGGCCGGGATTTTGCTGAGGATCGGTGAAATGGCCGGACGACGTCTGAGAGGAGAGCGGATCGAGAACCTGGGCCGGCAGTGCCATGGACAGCGAAAAGAGAACGACGATTAGCAAGAAATTGCGTTTCATAGTCATTCGACCCCAGGGTTTGGTCTTCGAAGCTATGCTAGAGCATTTCTGCCTGCCGCGACATTCCCCTATCCACCGGCCACCGCTGCGATGATCAACAGCGGCTCGGCTCCAGAGGCCACTGCGTCAGGCAGGGATGCATCCGCCGGGTTGTGCGATAGATCCTCCCCGCAGGCAAAAAAGCGCAGAAAGGGCCGTCGAACTCCCGTCACGTGGTCGCGAACGGTTCCGCTCAACATGGGATATTTCAGCTCCAGTGCATCCACCACCGATCCCTGCGTAACTGGTCCCTCCACGTTGAGCTCCACCGTGGTTCCGACTTTTGCCAGCGTGCGTAGATGGTACGGCAGCTCTACCCGGACATTTCTTCCCGTCATGGAAGTGTCTGCACTTCAACCGAAAGCACGGCAGGAAGGTCCCGAACTATGGGATTCCAGGTGTCACCCGCATCTGCGGATGCGTAAACCTGGCCTCCGGTGGTGCCAAAATAAACTCCGCAAGAGTCAAGGGAATCGATCGCCATCGCATCACGAAGCACGTTCACGTAGCAGTCTTTTTGCGGGAGTCCTTTGGTGAGCGGTTCCCACTCATTTCCCCCGGAACGGCTGCGAAACACCTGCAGCTTCCCGTCCAAGGGATAGTGTTCGGAGTCGCTCTTGATGGGAACAACATAGACGGTCTCAGGCTCGTGGGCGTGCACATCGATCACAAATCCAAAGTCTGTTGGCAGATTTCCGCTCACTTCCTGCCAGGAATCACCCGCGTCGTTGCTGCGCATTACGTCCCAGTGTTTCTGCATAAACAGCACCTCAGGGCGCGACGGATGCAATGCAATGCGGTGCACGCAGTGTCCCACTTCCGCGAGTGGATCAGGAATGTGTGCCGACTTCAAACCACGGTTGATGGGCTTCCATGTCTTCCCGCCGTCGTCTGTGCGGAATGCTCCGGCGGACGAAATGGCAATGAAGATCCTCTCAGGGTTCTTTGGGTCAACGAGTATGGTGTGCAGGCACATGCCGCCTGCTCCGGGCTGCCAGTGGGGGCCGGTTCCGTGCTTGCGCAGGCCGGAGAGTTCCTCCCAATTCTGTGCGCCATCTTTTGAAATGAAAAGAGCCGCGTCTTCGATGCCCGCGTAGACCGTATCCGCGTCGGTCAAAGACGGCTCAATGTGCCAGACCCGTTTGAACTCCCAGGGATGAGGCGTGCCGTCATACCATTGGTGCGTCCCTGGTATGCCGTCGTAAATAAACTTGTTTCCCGCTGTTTCCCAGGTTTCGCCGCCATCGTTTGAGCGCTGCATTACTTGTCCAAACCAGCCGCTGGTCTGCGAAGCGTAGATCCGCTCCTGGTCAATTGGAGATCCCTTGAGGTGGTAGATTTCCCAGCC
This sequence comes from uncultured Acidobacteriaceae bacterium, assembly GCA_963816335.1. Lineage (GTDB taxonomy): Bacteria > Acidobacteriota > Terriglobia > Terriglobales > Acidobacteriaceae > JANXZS01. The sequence continues at coordinate 167,991 of CAWFKA010000006.1, forward strand.
GGCAAAGTGCGGGCCAGTCACAGTCCAGTCTTTGCGCTTTCCATCGGAAGTCAGAATGAAGGCTCCCTTGCGCGTGCCGACAAGTACTCGAATTTTACTCATTGCTAGCCACTCCTCGTGAGACGTCGTTCGGAGATTCTAAACAACTTCTTCGAGAATTGGCTTGCAGGAGGCAACGAAATTTCGCAATGCGTGGGTCGGATATTTGCGGAAGGACGTACCGGCCAGAGATCCGCCGGAATGGGTGGCGGATCTCTGTCGGTAGTTGGTGTGGCATCTCTCCGATTAGAGGAGATCTTCAACCGATTGGTGGTCGAACAATCGGGGGTCGACCCACCGGTCTGCCAATGCAGAACGTCTTGAAGTTCCACTTGTCACTGTCGTCGATCAGGCCGGTTGTGAGCGAACGCCGAGTATGCAACCGGACAAGATAGGAACAAGTTGGCCAGGTGGAGATGTCGTGGAAATCTGACCCGGCGGCTCCTCGCGGGCCGACCCCATTTGGGAAGACAGGTGCAGGCGAAACCGTGGCTGCTGTAATCATGTCGATGCTCCAATCTGCGAGCAGTTCATGATCGGTGGTGTACAGAATGTGAAGGTCGGTGGATAGCGGCGAACAACTGCCGGGACCGGCGAACTCCAGCAGATCGATCAGGTTCACCTCATTCCAGTTGTTGATGTGAATCTTATTGAGCGAGTTTGTGTAGTCGGGTGCGGCGCCACCATTCACTGCAACCAGTGTGCTTACGCGGGTCGCCTGGAAGATGATGGCGGCATCGGTGCCATTCTTCTGGTTGACTACGGGCACTGCGGTGCCGGCCGTGACTCCTGGCGCGGGGTCTCCACCCGGGAAGGGAACCGCCGAGGAGAAGCCCATCAGCCAGCCGTTGAAGCCATCATCAAGGGCCATCGCATCCACGGTGACCCAGCCTTGTACGTCCGGAACGATATAGTGATCCGGCGGTGTCGGCCCCGGCGGTCCGACAGGAGGAGTGGGCGACGTGGCTCCCGTTCCGCGAATGCGGACCGACTGGAGGGAGAAGGCGTTGCCATTCCACAGCGTGTATCGAGTGCCGACCAGCACTTCACACACGAAGCCTCCGGTGATCGGAGTGGGAGCGCCCCCGCCCGGTGGCTGGAACAGGAATCGATACGCCATCTGCTCCACCGGATGAGCAGGATCGTATTTGGGGCAGAAGCCACGCAGGCTGAGGCAACTGAAGAAGCCGTAGTTCGGTCCGCCGTGACTGGCCTGTGACTTGTTTGTGAGTCCCGTTCCTGGATCGATGTCTGCCAGGATTCCAAAATCCCCAACATGCGTAAACCATGGGTGGTTGAAGATGGGCGGGCAGACGAGCCGGCAAAACCGGGCGCAACGGAGTGAACAAATCCAATGACATAACTGCAAGCAATAGGGTGCGAGCTTCAGCTCAGTTATGAGCCGGCTGAATGCAGCTCCATCTGCAGCGCCCACCGCGGCGCTGACTTGCATTAGCAGCGTTGGATTCTGCGATAGATGTCCCACCGCCTTAGCGAAGAGGAAAGCTTCGTGCAATTCTGCGGCCGCCGGTACGGCCGTAACCTTTCGGCAGACGACGGAACAGGCGAGCACGCAACGCCAACTGCAGAACCACTCGCAGATCAGGTAGCAGTACTCGATGATGCCCGCTCCCCGAATCGCTGCGCCGAGCTTTTCGGAATCGCCGGCGATTGAAGAGGCAACGGCCTGGTCGAAGGCATCTTGCTGTGCAAGCAGTTCACGCAGGGCTCTGCCTGCCGCCTGCAACTCCAGCGCATAATTCGGACGTTCGATGACAACCGTGCTGCAAACAAATTTGCAGATCAGACGGTAGTACACAACGCACAGCCAGTGACAGAACAGATGGCAGACAGGCCCCAGGTTGAATTGGCCCACGATCTTTTTGAAGCCATCGGCATCTCGTTTCTGAATGATCTGCGCAAGCTGCTCGCAGATCGCGGGGTCCGACGTCATCTTCACGATTGTTTCTGCAAGGAGCCTGGGATCCGGCTTGTCAATGGGCCGGGGCGGCCCGCAGAGTTCCAGGCAAAGAAAGATACATTCCTTGCTGCGGATCCACTCGCAGATGAATCCACACCTTGTTATGAGTTGCAACCGCGTGAGATAGGCCTGAAACGCCTTCGCATCGCCAGCGCGAAATGCGTTGTAAATCGAAGTAAACACTTGCTCATCTGCTGCGACCTGGCCGATGGTTCCGGCACCTTCAAGAAGATCGCGGAAAACGTCGAGGTCAAATTTTTGGTCAGCCATAGATTCCTTTCGCGCGCACTCGATTGGTTTTGCTCCTCAAAAAGGCACTTCCTCCACCTGCAAAGAAGACATGGAGGCTCGTGCCTGCACGGCTTATCAAGAAGCCGCAGGAGACGTGAGCAACTTGGGGAAGAAAGGATCTCCATCGAGATCGATCTTCACCGCGGTGGACGAGAACGATGGGCCCGTGTTGTTCGGATGGCCGCGTACGTCAGGACCGGCAGAGATGAGGGGCCTGGCGCTAGCCTGCGCGTGAATTGGAAATAATCGACAATCCACAGGGGCAGGTCCCGCAAAAGCAGCATCACCGTAGTTCGGTGATACTTCTCTTGTCAATAGTGAGAACTCGATTGCATTCGTTTCATTTTCCAATGCAATGAACCCACGAGATTTAGCGCGTTTCGAACTCGAATATGTTTGTTCAGATCGTCACATGCTGCTTTTGTTCCATGCGAATTAACTGTGCAATCGCGTGCAACTGCGGATGGAAGTCGAGTATTCTGGTTGCGTTCGTCCGCCAATTCGGAGGAGAACCGTATGCAGCGAAGAGAGTTTCTTCGTCGCGCTGTTGCCGGAGTCAGCACTGCATGGCTTGCACATCGCGTCGCGCGTGCTGGATCGTTCGAGCTTCCACCGCTGACAACCAAGTATCAGGCACACGATGATGTTGTTCTCGGCCACACGGGAATACGCACCAGTCGTCTGGCCATGGGCACGGGTACGATAGGCGCCGGTGGCAGTTCCAACCAGACGAGACTTGGCACAGAGAAATTTTCTCGTTTGCTGATTGAAGGCTATGACGAAAACGGGCTGCGCTTTTTTGATACCGCAGATTCCTATGGAAGCCATCCGTATGTGGCAACCGCGCTGAAGCATGTGCCCCGCGACAAAGTTACGGTGATGACCAAGACCGATAATCGCGATCCAGCCGGCGTTCGGGAAGATCTCGATCGTTTTCGGAAGGAACTCGGAACGGATTACATCGACATCGTGCTTATACATTGCGTGACGGAGGACGACTGGACCACGCGCTACCGGGGAGTGATGGACGTCCTGTCCGAAGCAAAGCAGAAAGGAACCATTCGTGCGCATGGTGTCTCATGCCACACTATCGGTGCGCTGCGTGCCGCGGCTGCTTCACCGTGGGTAGATCTCGATCTCGTTCGTCTCAATCCAGTCGGTGCCCACATGGATGCCGATGCCGACACGGTGATAAGCGTGATCAAGCAGATGCGCGCATCTGGAAAAGCAATTGTGGGAATGAAGATCCTGGGCCAGGGCGCGATGCGCAGCCGCCAGAGCGAGGCGATCCATTACGCACTCAGTACCGGCGCATTGGATGCGTTCACCATCGGCGCTGAGAACCAGAACGAACAGAACGATTTGGTGCGACGTATCGCGGCTGCTTAAAACGAGGGCATTCCTCAACTGCCCAGACCGGATTTGTTCAATTCTCCTCAGGGCAGTTGTGTCTGGCTATTCCGCGCGAAGAGCCTGCATCGGATCCAGGCGAGATGCCCGCCACGCTGGAACAGCGCAAGCAATGAGTGCGACTGAAAACAGCAGCAAGGCGACCACAGCAAAGACTGGCCAATCGAACGGGCTTGTGGCAAATAGCAAGTTACGAATCAATTGCACAGCGAAAACGCTTCCGACTAAGCCGAGGATCAGCCCAATCCATGCGGGCCGCAGCCCGTCCAGCATCATAATGCGCATCACCTGCACGCGTTCGGAACCGAGCGCGATTCGAATGCCAATTTCGTTTGTCCTCTGCGTGACGAGATAGGAAAGCACTCCGTAAAGTCCCACGGCAGCCAGCAGTAAGCCCACAACGGCAAATGCGAGCACCATGAACGAAGTGAAGCTTGCATCGAGCGTCGACTTTCCAAGGGATTGCTCCATTGTCAAAACATCTGAGATAGGGAGATCGGGATCAATTTGCGAAAGCAGTTTCTGAATAGGCAGCGAGAGACTCGTCACGTCCTTATCCGAGCGCACGCCAATGGAAACCGATGTCCACTCTCCCGAAAGCAAAGGGAAGTACATGACTGCGTCCACTGGTGAAGTTAACTCCCACAGCGTATCGCCGACTATGCCTACGATCTCGAATCCATCTTGCGGCTGTTTTGAGAGAAACGTTACCTTGAGATGTTTCCCGAGTGGATCTTCATTGGGGAAATACTTTTGGACGAATGACTTGCTTACAATGACTGACCGAACATCGTCCAACCGCTCTCGGCTGTCGATGTAGCGTCCCTTTAACAGCGGAATTTGTAGAGCTTTGAAATATTCCGGATCTGCTCCCCGGATCATGGCGAATTGCAAATTGTTTTTTGCAATCGGAGGGTGTTCAGCGATAGTGAAGTGGGCATCGCTGTAATACCCCTGTCCCGGCAGCACGCTTGCAATGCCGGCGGCCTTAACCCCTGGAATCGTACGCAAGCGTGGCAGGAATGTTTCGTAGAAGGCGGTCACTTGCTCTGGTTGCTTGTATCTCGCATCGGGCAGCGAGAAGTTCATGGTGAGCAAATTGTCGGTGGCGCAGCCAATCTCAATTGTGCGCAAGCGCTGATAGCTTTTCAGCAGTAGCCCCGCGCTAGTCAACAGAACAACCGTCAGCCCAACTTCCGCAACCAGCAAGGCTTTTCGTAAGCGTGCCCGTCCAAGCCCGGCACTGTTGGCGCGTGTCGACTCCTGCATGGAATCCAGCAGGGAACGACGCATGAGAGAAAGCGACGGAATAAGACCCGCGAGAATTCCGCTCAGTGCCACCATTCCGATCCCAAACAAAATGACCACAGGATCCATGTGGATTGTGCTTACATAAGTCAGGTCCGGCCTTGCGTGAACAAGCCAAAGCACCCCCGCCCAGGCAAGCAGAAGTCCGGCAACGCCGCCTGAAATCGCGAGCAGCAAACTCTCCGTGACTTGTTCCTGCAGCAACCTCCACCGACTGCCGCCCAATGCGGCGCGTATAGATAACTCTTTTCGCCGGGAAGCCGAGCGGGCGACCAGAAGGTTAGCCACGTTCAGGCAGGCGATCAGTAGCACGCAACTGGTGGCAGCGAGTAGCGCATAGAGCGGTGTCTTATATTCGTGAACCAGACCATCCTTCAGCGTTCGCGCATTCGCTCCCCTACCGACGCCGGGATTTGCGGTCTCCAGGCGCACACGCTTCTCCACCGTATCCACTTCGCTCAGAGCCTGCGCCATGCTTGCACCCGGCCGCAATCGAGCCACAACTCTGAATCCATGCCGGTCAATCGCACGTATATCTTCCACGCGTGAGTCATGACGGGCTGCAGTCCAGAGTTGTATTCGCGAGTCAGGATATGCGTACCCTGCCGGCAGCACTCCAATCACGGTGTATGGCTTGGCATTCAGCAGAATAGTTTGGCCTGCGATCTTTGGATCGCCGCCAAACCTGCGCTGCCAAAGTCCGTACGTTAGAACTACAGTTGCTCCGGCTTCAGCTCGATCGTCCGGTTCAGCAAACAATCGTCCGGTTTGTGGTGCCACTCCGAGCAGCGAAAATAGATTCCACGAGCAAACTCCTGTGTGGAGTTTCTCTGGCAACTGGCCGCCGGTACCGGAGAGATTTGCGCTGTCGCCGCCGAAGATCGCCATTTGCTCGAGGCTCGGTGCCTGCTTTCTCCATTCGTCATACATCCCGAACGCAACCCAGCTATACGGAATCTTTCCATCAGGGCTTTGCTCGTAAATTTGAACCAATCTATCTGGATCAGAGAAGGGAAGCGGCTTCAGAAGCACCGATCTTACGACGGTAAACAGTGCAGTATTCGCGCCAATTCCGAGCGCCATCACCATCACGGCAACAAAGGTGAAGCCCGGTGCTCGTGCCAATGTTCTCGCGGAGTGACGAATATTGCGCCAGATATTTTCCGCCCATTCGACGCGGTTCGTTTCCCACACGGTTTCGCGGATGCGTCTTGGATTGCCGAGCTTCACATACGCCTGGCGGCGCGCTTCTTCCTGAGACAAACCTCGCGCGACGTTGTGGTCAATTTCGTGTGCCAGATGCGCGTCCACTTCGTGCGCAAGATCCGCATCTTCCTGGGATCTTCTGAAGAATCGTCCAAGGCTCATCGTGATCTCCTCTCTACTCGGTCGCCGGACCCAGGATGCGGCTGATCGCTTTGACTACCTGTTGCCAGCGGTCAGTCTCGGCGGTCAAATGCTTTTTCCCCGCCGCTGTCAGCTTGTAAAACTTGGCCTTGCGGTTGTTTTCACTGATGCCCCAATACGATGCGACCCATCCCCGGTCCTCCAGTCGGTGCAGAGCCGGATAGAGAGAGCCTTGTTCCACCTCCAGCACCTGTTCCGAAGTGTGCTCGATCACGTGGGCGATTGTGTGCCCGTGGGCCGCACCCATCACCAGTGTCCGCAAGATCAGCATGTCCAGCGTTCCCTGGACCATTTCTCCATTCGCTTGTTTCTTACTCGCCATTGGCTTTGCTCCACTCGGACGTCTATGGGAACCCAGATTACACCACTCGAACGTCTATGGGAAGGATGCCCGCCGGTTTTTATTCCGAAATACCCGACCGAGGAAAAAAGGAAAGAGTAAATTGGCTATCTGGCTGAGCCTGCTCACAATTTTCTCAGCGGTTCGCTTTCAATCGGATAGGCTGAAGGCTGTGTGAAATGGAGAGGAAAAGGAAATCGCCTTAGGGATGAGCGGCCGCGGCAGGGAAAAGATGCCGGACAAATCGAGCAAGGCATATCTGATTGCGGGCATCGTCGTGTATGCGGTGGGCGTTTTCCTCGCTATGACGTTGCGCGCCTCCGGCTCGATCCATGCGTTTTCCACGGGGCTGCGGATCACCGCCATCCTTATCCTGGCGTGGTACTGCTTTAGGCGGCGATCGCTGACGCAATGGATTTTCCTGGCAATGTTGGCCGGCATCGAGTTTGGTGTGGACGCGCCAACTCAAGCAGTCCACATGAAAGTGCTCAGTGACATCTTCCTTCGATTGATCAAGACCATCGTCGCGCCTTTGATCCTGGGGTCGCTCATCACGGGAGTGGCGCGTCACGGAGGTTCTGGAGACAACTCCGGTGGTATTGGACGCTTAGGTCTCAAGTCGCTGATTTACTTCGAAGTGCTCACAACAGCAGCACTGTTCATCGGGCTTGTCGCCATCAATCTAAGCAAAGCGGGAGTAGGTTTGGTGGTTCCCGCGCAGGCTGTCGCCTCCGCCAGTCAATCGCTGCCGCAGACGCAAGAGGCAGGAAGCCTGGAGCAGTTCCTGCTGCACATCTTTCCGGAGAATATTGCGAGATCCGTTGCTGAGAACCAGGTTTTGCAGGTAGCCGTCTTTGCTTTGACTTTCGGTCTTGCGCTCGGCAGATTGCCGGAAAAGAATCGGGCGCCGTTGTTGGGGGTCGCTGAATCGCTTACAGAGACGATGTTCCAATTCACCAACATCGTGATGTATGCGGCACCCATTGGAGTTGGTGCGGCCCTGGCATACACCGTCGGTCACGCAGGTGTGGGCGTGATGTTCAGTCTGGGTAAGTTGCTTGTCACCTATTACCTGGCCCTGATTGCTTTTGGCGTTCTCGTTATGTTCCCGGTTGCGCTGCTGGCCCGTGTTCCCGTTCGGCGTTTTCTGCGTGCGGTGGCGGAGCCCGCCACAATTGCGTTTTCCACCAGCACATCGGAGGCGGCACTGCCGCGCGCGATGGAAGCGATGGAGGCTCTCGGCGTACCCCGTCGGATCGTCAGTTTCGTGATTCCAGCCGGGTACAGCTTCAATATGGACGGCGCCTCGGTCTACCTCTCGCTGGGGTCGATCTTCGTTGCGCAAGCGGCCGGAATCCACATGGGATGGAAGAGCCAGATGATGATGGTCGCCACATTAATGCTTACCAGTAAAGGACTTGCGGGCGTTCCTCGCGCCGGAGTCGTGGTGCTCATGGCATCCGCGGCCACCTTCCATCTTCCCCTCGAGCCGATATTTCTGTTGCTTGGCATTGATGCGGTTATGGACATGGGACGCACCACGATCAACGTTGTGGGAAACTGCCTTGCCAGCGTAGTGGTGGCGCAATGGGAAGGGGAACTCGGAACCGGATCCGATTCGCTTGTGGTTGCTGCTGCCCTGGAAGACTAAACGTTGACTTAGCAATGAAGTGATCTGATCTGATCGTGGGAACGGACGTAAATTCGTGGCGGGTGTCCTACTTGATATACTCAACGGCTAAGGATCTCATCCAAGTGAACTTGGTCGGTCCTGGGGGAAGGGAAATTACGGAGCCGTCATAACGGTCTACGAATGGCAAACCTACTCGATCAGATCAACTCGCCCGCCGACATCAAAACCCTGACCATTCCTCAGTTGGAAACGTTGGCCCAGGAGATACGCGAGCGGATGATTAGAGTTTTATCGAAGACCGGCGGACACCTCGGTCCGAATCTTGGCGTCGTAGAACTTACGTTGGCCATGCATTACGTTTTCGACACCCCCAGCGACAAGTTCGTCTTTGACGTCAGCCATCAAACCTATATACATAAGTTGCTTACGGGACGGCGCGAGCAGTTTGACACGATTCGCCAACCGGGCGGGCTGAACGGCTTCATGATGCGGGCGGAAAGTGTACATGACGCTTTCGGCGCAGGGCACGCAGGTACAGCGCTTTCAGCAGCGCTCGGCATGGCTGTGGCAAGAGATATGGCCGGGGGAAGCGAGCACGTAATAGCCTTTTCCGGAGATGCAGCTTTCACCAACGGCATTTCCTATGAGGCGCTGAACAACATCAGTGACTGCACCAAGCGCTTCATCGTGATTCTGAACGATAACGAATGGTCGATCGACCGCAACGTCGGATCCATCGCGAATTATCTGCACAAAATCGTCACCAATGAGCGCTACAAGTATTTGCATGAGAGCGCAGGCAAACTCCTTCAGAAGTTTGCTGGCCAGACGGCTGTAAATGTCGTTCGCAAGGCGGAAGAAGCAGCCAAGGGCATGCTCTGGCCGTCCATGTTGTTCGAGGAGTTCGGACTGACATACTACGGTCCGCTCGACGGTCACAACGTTGGCCTGATGATTGAAACATTGAAATTTCTGAAGACACAGGACCGACCCGTTCTGCTGCATGCGATCACGCAAAAGGGGCGTGGATTCCAGCCCGCAATGGACAAGCAGAAGAAGTTCCACGGCCTGGGCCCCTATGACCCTGAGACCGGCGAGACAAAACCAGCAGGGCAGAGGACTTACTCAGAAGTCTTCGCGGAGACCCTCGTCAAGCTGGCGAACGACGACGAGAAAATTGTCGCGATCACGGCGGCCATGCCGAATGGGACTGGCCTCGATCTTTTTCGGCCCCACCATCCCAAGCGTTACTTTGATGTAGGGATCGCTGAGGAGCATGCAGTCATTTTTGCAGCGGGAATGGCGACCAAGGGCTTCAAGCCCTTTTGCGCAATCTACTCGACATTTCTCCAGCGCGCATTTGATCCCATCGTTCACGATGTATGCCTGCAAAACCTGCCGGTAGTTTTCTGCATGGATCGTGGCGGGCTGTCAGGCGATGACGGCGCTACTCATCACGGCTTATTCGACATTTCATATCTCCGGGGTATTCCCAACATGATCCATATGGATCCGGCGGATGAGGATGAACTGGCGGATATGATGTACACGGCATCACTCCAAACAGGACCATGCGCAATTCGCTATCCGCGTGGTATCGGTCCCGGCGTCGCTACAAAGGACAAGCCACAGGCTCTGGCAATCGGAAAGGCGGAAGTAATTTCCGATGGCGAGGACGTTGCGATATTTGGCCTTGGCGGCATGCTCCCCATGGCGAAAGAACTGGCGCAGGCGCTCGATCTCAAGGGATTCTCAGCCGCAGTGATCAACCCTCGCTTCGTCAAGCCGCTCGACTTCGAGGTGCTTGGGACGTATGCCAAAAAAGTGACAGCGATTGTCACCTTCGAGGATCACGTGCTGATGGGAGGCTTTGGCAGCTCTGTTATTGAGGCTCTGAACGAGATGCGTCTGGATGTGCCTGTTGTTCGCATTGGCTGGCCGGACAAGTTCATCGAACACGGCAAGCCCGAGCAGTTGCGCATTCGCCATGGATTGAGCGTAGATGCGGCACTTGGAAAGCTAAAGCCCTATCTCGAGCGAGTGATCGCAAAGCATGTCAGCGCGCCGGTTCCGTAGGGGAATCACTTCTATCGAGCAGTTCTATTAGTCGCCGCTGACGATGGGCGAAGATTCGCCGGATTTGTGCTGCAAAAATCCACCTGTCTGCGATGTCACCGAGAAATCCAAGCGGTAGTTCGTATTCCACGTCATCTTGTATCTGCGACCCGATCATTGCGCCCACCACTTGTTCCCTAACCGTGTGGCGATGGTGCCAATATCGGAAAGGGCCGCGCGGCCTCTGCTCGTCCGCGAAGGTGCGATTCCACTCGAAGTCGACGATGACCGCGTCCCACATCATCCTCAGCGGCAGCAGGGGCAACGCTCGAAAACTTATGGTCATTCGCGAGCCTGCGCCGGCGGCGCGATTGCTTGCGGCGCTCTGCTCCCGGTTGGGCGGAGGAATGAGATTCGTTTCCTCGATCCGAGCTCTTTGCCAGGCGGGCATTAACGTTGGAAGATTTCCCGGATCCGCAAAGAACGCGAATACCTGGCTAGCCGGGTAAGGCACCCAATGTACGGTTCGAAAGGAGTGAGTCATTGCTGGTTAAACCTGCGAAATCTTCTGCGGGCTGTCACTGATTAGAAGCGGCGAACGATGATTACGCCCCCAATTATGAGAACCGCACCGACAAAACGCATTGGGTTCATGGAATGCCGCGGAAAGTCGAGCCAGCCGTAGTTGTCCAGAACCAACGCCATGATGATTTGTCCGGCGATCACAATCGAGAAAAACACGGTGGCTCCCAGGCGCGGAGCGATAACGATTGTGCTTAGCACGTAAGCCGCGCCAATCAGTCCACCAGTCCACGTCCACCAGCGCAGGGTTCCGAGATGTTCGAGAGCGGGCCATGCCGGGCGAGGCAAAAGTGTAAATGGCAATAAAAAAAGAAATCCCAGGAAAAAAGATGCCAGCGTTGCCCAGACGGGTTGACCGCTGTCCGCGCCAAGCCGTGCGTTTACACCCGCTTGCACGCTTAAGCCGCAGCCCGCAGCAAGCGCGAGGAGTACGAATATCAAAAGTCCCATGATTGCCTTCCCCAAACAGTGTAGAAGTCAAACTATGCGGAATTCCACTCGTGAGCTACCGTATAAGCAGTGCGTTCCCCCAGGCAAAGGGGGCAAAAGCAATTTTTCCGGGGAAGATGCAAAGTTCAGCGTTGCAGAACGAAACTGGTCGGGCAGCACATCACCACCATAACCGCTGGTTGGTTGTGATCGGCTTATTAAAGCTGTTAAAGGCCGTTCTGTTCGTGCTGGTAGGCATCGGCGCTGTACGCCTGCTCCACAAGGACGTGGTCGATCTGTTCTCGCGTCTTCTCGCCGAGCTCAACTTCGATCCCGAGAGCCGCTTTGTAAACCTGGTGCTCGACAAGGTCGCTCTGCTCGATGATCACCGTCTACGCCTGATCAGCACGGCGATATTTTCCTACGCTACGGTCGATGTGGTTGAAGGCGTCGGACTTTTGCTGGAGAAGACCTGGGCGGAATACCTCACGATTATTGTGACCGCGTCTTTCCTCCCCTGGGAGATGTTTGAGGTCTTTCGTCACGTTACCTGGATCAAGCTGGCCCTCTTCATTGTGAACATAGCCGTGGTAGCGTACCTGCTCTATGACGTTCGTAAACGCCTTCGTTCACGGGAGGTAATAGAGCAACTCGCAGAACGTTCACACGCACAGTCCCAGAGTTTCCTACCGCCGCCGGCCCGATCTGACAAGTAGGTAAGGCAAAAGGGACTCTTCGTAGATAACACCACCGGTAGTAGCGCAATCCTTTTCACACACCTCCCATAGGGTTTTCCACAAGACATCCACCAAACGCCTGGAAATGGCTGATATTTCCGCTTTGACAGTGCATCGCTGTGCGCTACGATGTGGACGAAAGTGGTCGAAAGTGGTCAAGCAACCGCTACTTCCGACCGATTATCACCTCAACTCGAGAGAAAGGGGCAAAGAACATGCGCGATCAAATCTTACGCGGTGGAGCAATCTGCACGATATACGGCGTTGGAATGCTTTTTGGAATGCTGTTCCTGTTCCGGTAATGGCGGCGATCCCCAGATCTGCGGCCGTAAGGCGAGTGAGGCTTTACCCGGCAAGCTTTTGCCGCCGGCGGTTTTTAGCAAGGTAAGGCGGGTTTTGGAATGTTTCGTGGCAATCACCCAACGCGAGTTGACGAAAAAGGTCGGCTAAAGCTGCCGGCGGAGTTCAAGCGCCTGGTCGATGAGCGTTACGGAACGCAGTTCTACATCACCAGCAAGGATGGACGGCGGGCCGAGATTTACCCGCTTGCAGGAGTGGGAAAAGATTGAAGAGAAGCTGGCGCAGATTCCCAACTTCAATCCTGCGAAGAAGAAGTTGCTGGACCGGGTGAACTATTACGGCCAGATGGCAGAGATGGATGCGCAGGGCCGGGTGCTGCTTCCCCAGATCTTGCGGGAGACGGCAAAGGTGATGGGCGATGTGGTGGTTTTCGGGAGCAGACGTACCTCGAAGTGACCAACCACGACGCGTTCAAGCAGGACATGGATGCCGAATCCGCTGACGGCGGAAGACGAACAGACGTTGGCGAGCTTTGGACTTTAAGGCAGAGCGATAGTACGATCTAGCCCCCCAGGGGGAGCACATGGTCGGAGCAGTGAGCGGCATGTGCCGGTTCTTTTACAAGATGCGATCCAGTATTTGAATGTGCGGCCGGGCGGCACCTATGTGGACGCCACGCTGGGGATTGCAGGGCACTCCAGCGCGATTGCGCGGGGGTTGGGCGGTAAGGGCAAGTTGATCGGCTTCGACCGCGACCCCGAGGCGATGGAGATGGCCAGGGCGAGCCTGGCGAGGCTGGCCGAGGAGCTGGGCGAGCGAGATGCCGCAAGGTGGAGCTTCATCGACGAAGAGTTCTCGACGAGCCGGCGAAATCGCTGGAAGCGGGAAGTCGTGGATGGACTGCTCGCCGACTTCGGGGTCAGCTCCATGCAGCTGGACGAGGCGCACAGAGGATTTAGTTTTCAGGCGGACGGGCCACTGGATATGCGGATGGATCCGCGCAGCGGGGTGACCGCCGAACAAGTGGTAAATCAGGCCGACGAAAAAGATCTCGCCGACCTGATTTACGAATTCGGAGAGGAAAGGAGGTCGCGGAGAATCGCCAGAGCCATTGTCAGGGCGCGGCCGATTACGACGACGGCAGAATTGGCCAGAGTCGTATCGGCCGCCGCCCCGTCGATGAAATCGAGCGAGGCGCCATCAGATTCATCCCGCGACGCGGACCTTTCAGGCGCTTCGAATTCATGTGAATGGCGAGCTGGACGAGATACAGGCGCTGCTGGAGGCAGGCGCCGAGGCTGCTGAAGCCGGGGGGAAGGCTGGTGGTGATCAGCTTCCACTCTCTCGAAGACCGGCTGGCAAAGGATGCGCTGCGCGAAGGAGCGAGGCAGGGAATTTATGAGATGCTTGACGCGCAAGCCGGTGACGGCTGCGGAAGAGGAGACGGATCGCAATCCGCAGGTCGCGCAGCGCAAAGCTGCGAGCGGCCGAAAGAATCGAGCAGCAAACGAAGCTCACGATGCAGCAGAAGGTTGTGGCAAGAGATCGGGCCCGGGGTCGTCCCACCGCGGTACAAGGCGAAAGTAAAGACGACACAAATCGACAAGTCCTTCCTCCAATCAGCGATCCGGGCTCGATCGCTGAAGGAGGAGCCGCAAGTTGAAGAATGCAGCAGCAAGGCGGAGAGACGACAATGGCGACACAGGTATTAGCGGGAATGATGCAGGCGGTTCGCCCCAACACGCAAGCACGTGGCGGAGCGGAATCAGCAGCTGTTTGCCGCGCAGCAGCGCGCACGCCGCGGACCCACTCCCGAGGTCTTCTTCGTCAAGCACCTCGACAACTCTCGCCTGGTGAAGGCGGACGATCCCGGTGCGTGCGCGCGAGATGCGTATCTTCACCGCGGCCATGACGATCCTGTTCGCTGCTGGTCATGGTGTACGGCTGGCAGCACTTCAGCGCCATTGAATACGGCTACCGCGTGGAAGCGCAGAAGCAGCAGCGCGAACTGTTGAAGGAACAGAATCGCCAGCTGCGCCTGACCGAAGCGCAGCTCTGCGATCCGGATCGCATCGATCGCATGGCCCGCCAGCTGGGACTGGATGCGCCGCAGCCCGGGACAGGTGGTTCGTCCGGAGTCCATCGCCAGATGCGAACGCGCCTGTAATGGCAGAGGCATCGCCCGCCTTGCGCAACCATTCGCTTAAGCAATTCTAGAGAGGCAGGTTGCTGAAGTGAAGCCGGGCGTTCTCTCTTCGACAAAGACAAGCAGCTGGACACGGCGGATGTCGCGGCTCCCGTGCGCCGTATCCGTTTCGCGTGGGTCGGCGCATTTTTGCTTTGTCTGGGTCATGCCTGATCTGCGGCAAGCTGGTTTGGCTGCAGGTGCTATCGCCACGGCGACTATGTGGAACGAGCGGCCACGGCAGCAGCAGCGCACCTTTGAGGTCGCTCCGCGGCGCGGCGTGCTCTACGACCGCAATCTGCACGAGCTGGCAATGACCGTGCTGGTCGACTCGGTCTATGCCGTGCCCTCGGAGATCAGCGACAAAGAGGGAAGCCAGCGGCAGCGGCCATGCGCGCCAACGTCGTGCACACCGATCCCACCGACCGCTTCACTCAGCGCACGCAGATCGACGCTCGTTTGAACGCCTCGCGCAACTTTGCCTGGGTCGCACGCAAGCTGGATGCCGCCGAGATCGACAAGGTGAAGGCGCTGAACCTGAAGGGTATTTATTTCCAGAAGGAGTTCAAGCGCTTTTATCCCAACAGCGTAATTGCGCGCGCAGGTGCTCGGCTACGTGGGCACCGACGACAACGGATTGGGCGGCCTGGAGCGCGAGTTCGACGACGATCTGCACGGCACGCCCGGCCGTATGCTGACCGCGCTCGATGCCAAGCGGCATGTGCTGGGCAGCGAAGAACACGAGCCGATGCCGGGTGAGAACCTGGTCCTCAGCCATCGACGAGAATATCCAGTTCATGGCGGAGCGAGCGCTGGACGCCGCGATGGAGCGACGTGAAGGCCGTGAACGGCACGGTCGTTGTGCAGGATCCGCATACCGGACAGATTCTTGCGTTGGCGATTCGCCCCACCTTCGATCCCAACGACTTCCGCCACGCCAATACGCAACTGCTGTCGCAACCACGCCGTGAGCGATGTGTATGAGCCGGGCTCGACATTCAAGCTGGTCACTTACTCCGCGGCGCTCGAAGAAAAAGTAGCGAAGCCTGAAGACATGATCGATTGCCAGGGCGGCAAGATCACGATCTTCGGACGCACAATTCACGACTCTCACCTTGGTCTCGGGAGGATATCTGTCGAAAAAGCGCTGTGGGAGTCAAGCGACGTGGCGGCAGTGAAGCTGGCAATGGGCGTCGGCAAGGACAAGTTCTACCAATACATCCGCAACTATCGGTTTTGGCTCGCGAAGCGGCGTTGAACTGCCGGCGAAACACGTGGGCTGGTGCGGCCCACGCGGCGCTGGGGTGCAACGAGCATCGGCTCTCTCGCCATTGGGCAGGAGGTCGGCGTTACTCCGATTCAACTTGTGACGATGGTTTCAACGATCGCGAATGGCGGGGTGTTTCTGCCGCCTCACATCGTGATCGCGAGTACGCCGGCCATGAAGGGCAGCGAGGATCTCAAGCCGCTTGCATTCCACCCGGGAGACGCATTGCCGGATCCGCTGCCGGACGGTTCCCGTCGCGTGATCTCCACCATGACCGCAGCCCAGATGCGCAAGATGATGGAGGGCATCGTTTTGTATGGAACGGGCAAAGGCGCGGCGCTGAATGGATACTCTTCGGCAGGCAAAACCGGGACCGCACAGAAGATTGACGTTGCAACGCACACCTATTCGAAGACGAAATATGTTGCGTCCTTCGCAGGTTTTGCGCCGGTAAACAATCCGGCAATCAGCGTTACTGTGATTATCGATTCGCCCAGCGCTGGAGGCAGTTATTACGGTGCAGCCGTATCCGCTCCGGTATTCAAGGAAGTCGCGCAACAGGTGCTTGAGTATCTCGGCGTGCCGCATGACACCGAGGTGAAGACCGCGCCGCAGCCGCCCATTACGGATGATGCTGACGATGTGCCTAATTCGGGTGACCTGAATGAGTTGTTCGCGGACCTGAATGAACTCCCTGCAGACGATCCGCTGCGCAATCCAGTGACACCACTGCGGGATGCGGGCAATCCTGCTGCGCCGCCCGTCGATTCTGCTGCGGGTCCAACTTCTGCACCCACTCCGCGCGAAGATCAACTGGTCGTAAAACAGAAGCCTCCCGCGAAAATTCCCGAGGAAAACGCAGAGATGGTACAGCCGTTGTTTGCTCCGGTGTCGCAGACCTCCGCGAAGGGCGGGGTTGTGTTGGATTCCGGCCGCAAAGTTGCGGTGCCTTCCTTTACGGGGCTGGGAATTCGCAAGGTGGTGGAGCAGGCAGGCGGTGTGGGGCTCGGCGTTCAGTTTATAGGTAACGGCGTCGCGCGCGAGCAGGCTCCGTTGCCTGGAACCATGGTTCCGCTGGGAACGACGGTCATCGTACGCTGCACTCGGTAGCTCCTTTGATCGATCCATTTCGGGGAACTCGACTTGCGGCTCGCTACGCGTGTTTCTCGCTGCTAGAATTTCCTTTCCTATGAAATTCGACGAACTGTTGTCTGGCGTGGATTTTCTGCTTCGGCGTGGCGCGAATCCGGAGATTTCCGGTGTCGAATATGACTCGCGCCGCGTTCGTCCCGGTTCTGTTTTCGTGGCCATGAAGGGCGGAACGACTGACGGGAATCAATACCTGAAGAAGGCAATTGCCGCGGGTGCAGCCGCTATCGCTACGGATTCGAGCGAGGCATACGACCGTCTGGAAACGTCAGCGCTCGAGGTGGCAGCCGTGGAAGTTGTGCATGGACGACCGGCACTGGCAGCGCTTTCGGCGAATTTTTTTGGGCATCCGGAAAAGCAGCTCGCGCTCACCGGCGTCACCGGCACGAACGGCAAAACCACGACGGCATTCATGTTGGACGCCATGCTGAATAACACGGGACGGAAGACGATTTTGGTGGGCACGATTGAATACCACGTCGCCGGAGAAGTTCTGCCCTCTCCACATACAACGCCGGAATCGCGAGACTTGTTTGAACTGTTTGCAGCGGGAGTTCAGGCCGGCGCGACGGAGGCGGTAATGGAAGTCTCCTCGCATGCGCTGAAACAGGGGCGCGTGTGGGGCATTGGATTCGATGTCGCCATCTTTACCAATCTGACACGCGATCATCTCGACTATCACCGCACCATGGAAAACTATTTCGCTGCCAAGATGAGATTGTTTGATGGCTCCCAGGCATCCGCGCCGAGAGTGGCGGTCATCAATCTCGAAGATCGATACGGCGAACGCCTGGCGGAAACTGCCCGGATGGTCGGTGCCGAAGTATTTGGATACGGCATTGAACATGGCATTTTTCACGCCGAGGATCTTCGAATGGCGCCGCATGGCATGTCCTTCACAATGCAGACACCGGGCGGGAAAATACCGATTCGCTCCCGTCTCACGGGTCGAGTAAATGTGCAGAACCTGCTGGCAGCCGCTGCCGCAGCGCTTGCACGAGGACTTACACCGGATCAAATCTCGCAGGGCACCGAAGCATTGGCCTGCGTTCCTGGGCGCTTTCAGACAGTGGATCGCGGGCAGCCGTTCACCGTGGTGGTCGACTACGCACACACGGATGACGCGCTTCGAAATCTGACGGCGTTGGCGCGTGAGTTTGTCTCGGGAACGGGGGGCCGGGTTATCACGCTCTTCGGATGCGGCGGCGACAGAGACCGCGCCAAGCGACCCATGATGGGACGGGCCGCCGGTGAAGGCAGCGACTTCGTCGTGCTCACGTCGGACAATCCTCGCAGCGAAGATCCCGCGGTCATTATGGAAGACATCCTTCCCGGGCTGAAGCAGACAGGCGTGAAGTTCAAGACCGAGCCGGATCGTGCCCAGGCAATTCGACTGGCAACGCAGATGGCTGCGGCAGGTGACATTGTTCTCCTCGCTGGCAAGGGACACGAGAAGGTGCAGATCCTGCCAACCGGTGTTGTTTCATTCGACGACGCGGAAGTTGCCGCGGCCTCTTTGTTGGAGATGGGCTTCTCATCGAAAGAATCGTTCGGAGCATCGGCGCAATGAATCTCAGCCTGGCGCAGATCGCGACATGGACGGGGGGCGCGTTCCGCGGCGAACATACGCCCCAGGATGCAGTCGCTACTGGCTACTCCATCGATACCCGCACTCTGGCGCAAGGTGACTTGTTCTTTGCGATCAGCGGCGAACGGTTCGATGGTCACAACTTTCTTGACGCGGCCTTTGAACGTGGCGCAGTTGCCGGCGTAGTCAGCAAAGTTCGCGCGCAGGAATTTCGCAAGCTCAGCAATGAGCATCCCTTGCTCGTGGTGGATGACCCCCTGGTTGCTCTGCAGACTCTTGCCGCATGCTTGCGCCGGCACTGGGGTGGGCGCGTAATCGGCGTGACAGGCAGCGCCGGCAAGACCACGACAAAGGACGCCATTGCGCAGGTTCTAAGTCGCCGATTCAACGTGCTGAAATCCAAGGGCAATTTGAACAATGACATTGGTTTGCCGCTCCAACTGTTGAAATTGCAGCCGGTGCACGACGTTGCTGTGATCGAGATGGGGATGTCGCATGCCGGCGAAATTGCAGCACTCGCGCAGATCGCGCTGCCAAACTGGGGTGTCGTTACCAACGTGGGCAGTGCCCACGCAGAAAATTTTGCTGATGGAATCGCGGGAATTGCTCGTGCCAAGTTTGAACTCGTGACTGCGCTGCCGCCCGATGGCGTTGCTTTCCTGAATGCCGACGATCCGTTCGTTTCGCAATTCGGCCGCGACTTCCATGGCAAAGCTGTTTACTTCGGCACAGGTCCAATCGTCGATCTGCGTGCAACCGGCATTCAGGAGGCGGGTAGTAGCGGCATCAAATTCCGGGCGCAGGCTGGAGAGGAAAGCGCGCCGGTGCAATTGCAGTTGATCGGGCGGCACAATGTCACGAATGCTCTTGCTGCCATTGCGGTCGGCCTGGAGGCGGGGATTTCGCTTGAAGAAAGTGCCGCCGGCCTGGCCGAAATGCAACCCGGCGATAAGCGAGGCGAGATCGTGGAATTTGCCGGCGCTCGCATCATCAACGATTGCTACAACTCGAATCCCGAGGCGCTGAAGTCCATGATTCAGGCCCTGGCTGCAACGCCGGCGGAGCGCAGAATTCTGGTGGCGGGCGAGATGCTCGAATTAGGCCCTGGCTCACCCGAGATGCACCGTGCATGCGGAAGAGAAGCCGCGCGCATGGGAGTCGACGTCGTGATTGGCGTGCGCGGAAATGGAGAAAATATCGTCGAAGGTGCGTTGGAGTGCGGTGCGCAGGCAATGTTTTTCGATTCGCCGCAGGAGGCAGGTGATTGGCTACGTACCGTGCTCAAGCCCGGCGATGCGGTCTTGATGAAAGCTTCTCGCGGAGTTCGCCTGGAGCAGGCACTCGAAACCATGACGGCACAGGGAACGTGAAAATCAGTGTGGGACCACTGCTGCATTTTCGCTAGTAGAATAACTTTTATAGAGCAGAATCTCGCAGTTCCATCAAGAACCGTGGGCGCTTTCAGTGTTCGCCGTTACGAAGTCATTCCAATTGTTCGCGGTGGTGATCTGTTGTCGGTAATTTGTTTAAGAACCGCATTATTGCCGGAGGAAGTTTGCTTTACTGGCTGCTATACCAAAAGCTTTTTCCCTACTTCAGACCCTTCCGCATCTTCCGGTATCTGACGTTTCGCACTGCCTTCGCCAGTCTCACGGCGTTGCTGATCGCGCTTCTCATCGGACCGTTCGTCATCGAGAAACTGCGCGAGTTTCAAATCGGCCAGTACATTCGCGAGGACGGCCCCAAGGATCATCAGAAGAAAGCGGGCACGCCGACTATGGGCGGCGTGCTGATCTGCATTGCCATCCTGTTGCCGACGCTGCTGTGGTGCGGATCTCAGCAATCCGTTCGTCTGGCTGGTGATGGTTTCCACGCTGGCGCTTTCGGCGCCATCGGTTTTGCCGACGATTACATCAAGGTGGTTCAGCCGGCGAAATCTCGGCCTCACGGCGCGCGCCAAACTCGGCCTAGCAGATCCTCGCCAGTGTCGTCATTGCGGTGGTGCTTGTGCTCATGCAGCATGCAGGGCAGTTACTCCACGCATCTCATGGTGCCGTTTCGTCAAGCGCTTCCGGCCGGATCTGGCCATCCACGCGCTGGGGGCGATTCCGCACCTGGGCGTGCTGGCGTTTCTGCCGTTTGTTTTCTTCGTCATCCTGGTGATCGTCGGCGCCAGCAATGCAGTGAATCTGACCGATGGACTGGATGGACTGGCCATCGGTTGCACGATCATTGCCGCGGGCGCGCTGACCGTGCTGACCTACGTGAGCGGCCACGTCGTCTTTTCCGATTATCTTGAGTTGCAACGTATGCCGCATGGTCGGCGAGGTGACTGTTTTCTGCGGAGCGATGGTGGGCGCGAGCATCGGCTTTCTCTGGTATAACGCACACCCGGCAGAGATCTTTATGGGCGATGTGGGATCGCTGGCGCTGGGTGGCGCTATCGGCACGGTGGCGGTGATTATCAAGCAGGAGTTGCTGCTCCCGTTTATCGGTGGCATCTTCGTTCTGGAGGGACTATCGGTCATTCTGCAGGTGGGCAGCTATAAGCTGCGCAAGAAGCGTATTTTCAGGATGGCTCCGCTGCACCATCACTTCGAGCTGATGGGGTGGTCGGAGTCGAAAGTGATTGCGCGCTTCTGGATTGCCGCGCTGATGTTTGCTCTCTTTGCGCTCACCACGCTGAAACTGCGGTGAAGGATTCATGAGGTTGTAAAGCTGGATGTGATCTGCCAAAAAAGGAAATTGAAGATGCTCGAAGAGGTTCAGACGGCAGGAAATCCGAGCGAGTTGTTGTGGGGACGTGGGAGAATGGCCTGACCCCGTCGTGGGTTGCGGCAGAAAACGCAGGTTGCTATGGAACTGAAGGGTAAAAAAGTTTTGGTGGTGGGGCTGGGCAAGTCCGGCCTTGCGGCGGCGCTGTTTCTGCGCCGCCAAGGCGCACAGGTTACGGTCTCCGATGTTCGCAGCGCGGAGGCGCTGGCGAAAGAGATTCCCTGCGCTGCTGGAAGAAGGAATCGTGGTCGAAGCCGGCGGGCATGGACTGCTGACGTTCCGCCGCCAGGATCTGATCGTCGTCAGCCCCGGGCGTGCCGCTGGATACACCGGAGCTGGTGCAGGTGCAGAACTTTGGCCTGCCGGTCATCGGCGAACTGGAACTGGCATCACGCTATCTCAAGGGAAGACGCTGGCGATTACCGGCTCGAACGGAAAGACCACCACCACCACACTGTGCGGCGAGATATTGAAGGCCGCGCGGACTGCCGACGGAGGTTGGCGGCAACATCGGCGTGCCTGTTATCGCGCTCGGTCGATCAGAGCAGGGCCGATGGCTGGTCGGTGCTCGAGGTTTCCAGCTTCCAGCTGGAATCGACGGAGAGTTTCATCCCAGAGATCGCCGTGATTCTGAACATCACGCCCGACCACCTCGATCGTCATGGCACCTTCGAGAACTATGTAGCTGCGAAGGAGCGGATCTTCCGCCACCAGACCGGCGAGACTCTCTGGTGCTGAATGCGGATGATCCCGACTGTCAGCAGGCCGCGACGCGGACCAAGTCGCAGGTCTTCTGGTTCAGCCGCAGAAGTCCGGTGGAGCGGGCGCGTATATCGATGATGGCCATGTTGCTTTTCCGCATGGGCAAGGGTGAAACACCCGAGATCGATTTTGCCGCTGTCTGAGATTCCGCTCAAGGGCGAGCACAATATCGAAAATGTGCTGGCGGCTGTCTGTGCCACGCGCCTTGCGGGAGGCAGAGCCATTGGCGATTCGCTCGCAGTTGCGGATTTCCATGCTGTCGAGCATCGGCTGGAATTTGTCGCCAACGATCAATGGCGTCGACTACTACAACGACTCCAAGGCCACCAATGTGGACGCGACGACGAAGGCAATTGCTTCATTTCCCGGCAATATTCACCTGATTCTCGGCGGCAAAGACAAAAACTCCGACTACAGCCTTCTGAGCCAGCTTGTTGCGCGAGCGGGTAAAGGCGGTCTACACCATCGGCTCGGCGGCGCGAAAAGATCGAAGGGCAAATTCGAGGCACCGTGCCGATTATTTCAGCGAATACATTGCAGCGGCTGTAACACGTGCAGCGGAAACTCCATACCCGGCGACATCGTGTTGCTGGCGCCGGCTTGCTCCAGCTTCGACCAGTTCGAAAACTACGAACATCGTGGACGGGTCTTTAAGGACATCGTGATGGCAGCGGCGCGGACTGGATATATGGCAAAGCGTGTAGGCGTCGACAAGTGGCTCTTCGGCGTGACGCTGGTTCTGCGTCGTCATTGGCCTGTTGATGGTCTTCAGCGCGTCCGCGGTTATGGCCAAGGACCGCTTCGGCTCACCTTACACGTTTGTGATGAAGCAGGCTGGTCTGGGCAGTTCTCGGACTGGTGACGATGACCGGTTGATGCAGATCGATTATCGCAAACTAAATCGCCCGCAAGTCGTCTTTCCCGCGGTGGCGGTCTGTTCACTCTTGCTGCTCGGCGTCTTTCTTTTTCCCGACTCGCATGCCACGCATCGATGGATTCGCTTCGGGAACTTCTTCACCTTTCAGCCATCGGAGATTGCCAAGCCCGCGCTCGTTCTGTTTCTTGCGTGGTTTCTGCAAAGCCGCATGCAGTCCATGCAGGATTGGCGCAACACACTCATCCCCGCTGCTATGCCCAGCCTTATCTTTATCGCTCTGATCGTGAAGGAGCCCGACCTCGGCACCGCAATGGTATGCGCCGGTGTGACGGCGCTCATGCTCTACCTGGCCGGAATGGAAATGAAGTACCTGGGATACGCTGCGCTTGCCGCCGCTCCGGTTCTCTACTGGCTTGCTCTTTCGCGTGCCGTGGCGTCGGGCCCGCATGCTCGCATTTCTCAATCCGGAAGCAGATCCGCAGGGAAGCGGCTTCCACACGATTCAGTCGCTGATCGCGGTGGGAACTGGCGGTCTCAGGGGGCTGGGCTACATGGAAGGTAGGCAGAAGCTTTTCTACCTTCCCGAACCGCATACCGATTTCATTTTTGCGAATATTGCGGAGGAACTGGGACTGATGGGCTCGCTGGTCATCGTCGCGCTGTTTGTTGCCCTGGGCTATCGCGGACTGCGCGCGGCCATTCTTTCGAAAGACCCGTTCGCACGTTTTCTTGCTTTCGGTATCACGTGCACCATTCTGATTCAGGCTTTCTTCAACATCAGCGTGGTGCTTGCCCTGGTGCCCACTAAGGGCATCCCGCTGCCGTTCATCTCCTCCGGCGGGACGTCGCTGTTCATCACGCTGGCCAGCATCGGTGTGCTGCTGAATATCACGCGGGAGATCGACTGAGCCCGATGAAGAAGCAACTCCGCTGCGTGTACTGATTGCGGGCGGCGGAACCGGCGGACATATCATCCCGGCGCTCGCGATCGCGGGCGAATTAAAGGCGCTCTTTCACGCGGAGATTCGCTTCGTGGGCACAGCGCGTGGACTGGAAACGAAGCTGGTCCCAAAGGCAGGCTATCCACTCGAGCTGATTCATGTGGGGCAACTGAAGAATGTCAGCCTGTTGACCCGTGCTCGCACTATGTTCGATCTGCCCATGGGTTTGATTCGCTGCTTCTCCCTGCTGAGGGGATTTCGTCCTCACGTTGTCGTGGGTGTCGGAGGATATGCGTCCGGCCCGATGATGATGGCCGCAATTCTTTCGCGGGTTCCGACACTAGCTTTTGAACCTAATGCTGCTCCCGGGCTTGCAAACCGCCTCGTGGGCAAATGGGTGAGCGCCGCCGCCGTGAATTTTCCACCTGCCGCTGCGTTCTTTCGCAATGCAAAGGTGACGGGGATCCCCGTGCGCCAGGAATTCTTCAGCGTCGAAGCAAAGCCCCGAGAGGCACGGTTGCGGTTGTTGGTGTTTGGAGGAAGCCAGGGTGGTCGTGTCCTTAACCAGAACATGGCTGCCATCGCCTCCCGGCTTCTTGACGCCGTTCCGAATCTCACGATCATGCACCAGGCAGGGGCGCGCCATGCGGAAACAACACTGGCGGAGTACGCGGCGAGTGGGGCTCCCACAGATCGCTGGAAGGTAGAGCCCTTTCTTGAAGATATGCCTTTGCAGTTTGCGCAGGCGGATCTTGTCCTGGCCCGCAGCGGGGCAAGCACGGTGGCCGAACTGGCTGCTGCTGGTAAACCTTCGCTTCTGGTTCCATTTGCGGCCGCTGCTGACGATCATCAACGAAAAAATGCCGAAGTGCTGGTGAATGCCGGGGCAGCGGAAATGGTGCTGGAGAAAGACATGAATCCCGAAAGACTGCTCGGAGTGCTGCTCAGAATGCTCGAGAACAAGGAGTATCTACGGGCGATGGGAAGTCGGGCAAAGATACTGGCGCATCCCACCGCGGCCCACGATATCGCGGAAACCATCGGATCGCTCTCCGGTTCAAGATAAGCATTCTAGCCCGGGGATAAGAAAAGGCCCACCTGGTTGGATGGGCCTTTCCGCAAATTCAAAATACTTAGCGATGTCCGCCGCCGGAGTGTCCGCCGCCGCCATGGCCGCCACCACTGAAGCCGCCGCTGTGCCCACCACCGCTGAAACCACCGCCACGGCTGGCGCTGAATCCACCACCGCCACTAGATCCACCGCGATTGCCGCTGAATCCACCGCGACTGCCGCTGAAAGTGGCGCCTCCGCCGTAGCCTGCTCGCGAATTACCGAAGTTCGATGCGCCGCCATACGTTCCGCGACCCACACTGTAACCCGCTCCGCCGCCGGTATAGGGCGCGCGACCTGTTGAGCCCTGAGCAAAGGTGCGTCCTCCGCCATAAGGAGTCGGTCTCGGATTTACAGCCGCGAAGCCGTGACCGGAGCCATAGCCCGCCCCGTTACTTCCATGCCCATTGCCATAGCCCGAGCCGTTTCCGTAGCCGCCATGTCCGTTGTTGTATCCATTGCGACCGTTGTTGTAGCCGTAGTGCCCGTTGTTATAGCCATGGTCGTGGCCGTAGTAGCCACCGCGGTATCCCCCGTAATAGGAGCGGTGATAGTATCCGCCGTGCCATCCATACCAGGGGCCAGCGCCGATGAAGAGTCCGCCAACAAACCAGCTAGGTCCGTAATAGCCGTAGGGTGCGCAGGCGTAGGGTGCGTAAGGATAATATCCCCAGTCACATACTGGAGGTGCGTAGACGTCGGTGCCATAAACGTCTGGGCCGTAAACCACGGCCGGCGCTACGGGAACACCCACACCGATACCTACTGATACCTGCGAATGAGCGAAAGCCACTGGCAGAACGACAACGCCGAGTAACAGGAGCGATCGGAGAAAACGCATTGCGGGACCTCCTCGCGTTAGGGCTACTTCGCTAGACGCGACTGACGTAGATCGAAGTCTCTGCGAGATTACCTGCGGAAATCGTCGATGTACAACTACATAAACACGCTTATTGGAAATAGTTGCGGAGAGCATTTTTTGCATCTGTTAAAAGCGCGAATATTGAAGTAAGTAATTTATTATGAATGATTTGACTGGATAATTGATGTGTTGTTATTGTGACCTGTTAGCGCGTTTCGAGATGCCACTTTGACACGAATTAGCGGGGTTACGAAATCGCGAAAATGTAACCCCCGAGGTGTCGCGACCCGCCGCTGGAGTGATGGCCGCATGGGAGGCCGGAAGACTCCCTGGCTAGGAGGGGAAGCCGCCCAAGTCGCAGAGGACGGCGGCGCGTTTTCGGCTGCTTTCGGCGGCGAGTTCCAACATTCTGATCACTTGTGTTGCCTGTTCGGCGGTGACAGCGAGCGGCGCTTTTCCGAGGATTGCGTCACGAATATTGGCGTAATAACCGCGATAGTCGCCAGCCATTGTCGGCACCGGTTTGGAAACGACGTTTCCTTCATCCTCCACGGTGAGCACGCCCCAGTTCTTCGAGGGCTCTGTTCCCCAGGTGGGTGATTCGAAGCGCTGGCCTGCTTTCAGCAGATCTTCCTGGGGGTCCAGCCCGTATTTCAGGAAACATCCGCGATCCCCGATGAGGTTGAATCTCGGCCCGGGAACCAGGGACAGGCAGGTTACCCGCAGCAGGACGGACGAAATGGTGGGGTAGTAGAGATGGATGTCGAAGGCGTCGACGGTGACACCGCCTTCGCGCTCAACGCGGACATCGGCGAAGACGGCATAGGGTATGCCAAAGAGCTGGAGCGCCTGATCCATGAGATGGGGACCGAGGTCCCACAGCAACCCGCCGCCGGGAGTTCCGGCCTCGCGCCAGGACTGCGGCTTGCGAATCGGCCGCCAGCGGTCGAAGTGCGATTCATAACTGACCAGTCTGCCCAGTGTTTCCGATTGGAGAATGTCTTTCACCGTAAGAAAGTCGCCATCCCACCGCCGGCTTTGGTAGGCAGAAACGATGAGGTGATTTTTCCGGCCAAGTTCAACCAGGCGGGCAGCGTCGGCGGAATCAATCGTGAACGGCTTATCGATGACGACATGCTTACCCGCTTCGAGAGCGCGGCGTCCGAGGTCGTAGTGGATGTCGTTTGGCGTAGCAATAATGATGAGCTGGATGGAAGGGTCGTCAAAAGCCTGCTGCGCATCGCGGTAGATGGTTACTCCGGGATGAGCCTTTGCGCCTTCGTCGCCATGACGCTCGACTATGCAGGCCAGTTCCAGACCGGGCACTGCATCCACGACGGCCGCATGAAATATGCGTCCCGCAACACCGAATCCGATTACGCCTGCACGAATTGCATCCGCCAACTATTCCTACCCCACTCAAAGAGATGGAGACTATTAGAACATTTTTGCGGGTGCCGCGGGCTCTCAGGAGGATCCATCCATATCAGACCGCAGTGGCGCTTGTATTTCGGCCTCAATACAAGCGGAGCTGGCCCAGACGTGAGACGTCGACGACTCACCACTTGAGAGATGGAGACGCCGCTGTCACGGCTTCCCCATCTCTCCTGAGCTACGGAAGAACGATGACTTTCCCGACCATCCCCAGGTCGTCGTGTAACACGCATATGTAGGGGTAGATGCCCGCGTGGGTGAAAGTCACTCGGAAGCGCGTGACGCCCAACGGGGCCTGTGCCAGACCGATTCGGTCCTGGGGCGCTTGCGTGATGAATCCGGAGTGCACCGCGTCGGACGGCGAATTGATATAGGCGTGGCGGGCACCATCCGGGTCAACCGTAACGTTGGCAGAGGGCGGAATCTGGTTGAGAGGATCGGGTTCGGGACCAAAGGTAATGGTGTGGTTGGTCACCGCTTCCGATGTCGTCCATTCCACCGTCTCGCCCACATGGATCACTTTGGTCTCATCCATGAAACGCATGACCGAGGCGGTTTGAGTTCCGCCGCTGGTGCCGCGGATCTTGCCTGCACCAGCGATGACGGTGTTGTGATCTGTTGTAACCTGGGCCGCATTCCGGGCGTCGGAGATCAACCGGGCACGCTGGCGGTTGGCTTCCTGGTCGTAGAACGCCTGGTCGTGGGGCAAGAGCGCCGACGGATCCAGCACATGGATAGTGCCTGTCTGATCATTATGCGCAAGGCACACCGCCTTGAAATTCCCAGTCTCCGGGAAGACAACCGTATAGGTGGCGCCGTTCATCAGGATCCCGCTGTTTACGCACGCAGTCCCATCGACTACTGAGAAGTCAGGTGTGGAATTGGTGCCCGGACATCCGACTAAACGGGACGGGCGAATCTGTCCGGGTGTCAGAAAGGTGACGGAGTGTACCTCGCTGGTTGGAAAAGTCCAGGTGATGCTGTCGCCGGCATGAATCCAGAGCTCGTTGGGAAGAAAGGCAAGGGCCTGATGGGCCTTGTCGCCAGCGTCGGCGCCGACCTGCACTTGCCAGTTTTCGGCCAAAGCCGATATCGGAATGGTTAACGCCAATCAGCAAAGCGAATTTGGCGGCGCGAAGTTGAAATGCAGCTTGGTTCGTCATGGGACCTCCACACGTCTTTGAAGGTGCCAACATGAGCCAGGCCGGTCACACCGTCAATGCCAATTGGGTGATTTGTAGGTGACAGTGGAAGTCGTTGAAAAAATAGTTGGTTCCGAAATGGAGTGACAAGCACTTCAAACCAGTACGAGACCCCGGATATACTTCCATTCTCAGGTGTCCAGACCAGCGTGGCCACTCCCGCCAAATCGAATGTCATAGGTTTCGGCGTTTATGAATTTAACGTCGTCACGAGAGAGCTGCGCAAAGACGGGATGCGGATGCGCCTGGAAGGCCAGCCACTAACCATCCTGCAGATGCTGCTGGAGCGACCGGGGGAACTGGTCACGCGTGAGGAATTGCGGAACAAACTCTGGCCGGGGGAGACGTTCGTCGACTTCGAGCACAGCTTGAATGCGGGCGTCAAAAGATTGCGGGCAGTATTGGGCGACTCCGCCGAGCAGCCTCGCTATATCGAGACGCAGGCACGGCGAGGTTATCGATTCATCGGTGAACTGGGGCGACCGCTAGAGCGAGTTGAAGCGCCGGCAAAAGTGGAAATTACAGTCGAACCGGATCGTGTCTCAGACTCTCGCAAATTTTGGCGGAAGGTCGCGGCAAGCGTCCTAACCATTGCGACATTGGTCCTTGCAGCCGGAGTTATCTATCGACGGCCTCAACATCAGCGCCCGCAAGAGCAAGTGGTCCTGACTGCCGTTCCGTTTACAGCTCTGCCCGGACGGGCGACCGCTCCGGCTTTCTCCCCCGATGGCTCCAGAATCGCTTTCGCGTGGGACGGTGATCTAAAGGGCGGGGGCAATGGGTTCGACCTGTACGTGAAGGCCATAGGGAGCGAAACGCTTCTGCGCCTCACCCAGCATCCCTCCGAAGATTTGATGAGTGCGGCATGGTCTCCCGACGGCACACAGATCGCCTTTCAACGTGTAGCTGGCGCTGACTCGGGAATTTACGTGATCCCCGCACTTGGCGGCCCGGAAAGAAAATTACACTCCACCCGAGTACCCTTGGGATTTTACGAAACGATTAGCTGGTCGCCTGACGCCAAATGGATCGCGTTCAGCGATTGGCTGCCGCCGGACGATCATACTGGGATCTATCTCCTCTCGCCGGATACGGGGAAAACCGAGCGGATTCCGAACGGACCAAAGTGCCTCGAACAAATTCAACCCGCCTTCTCGCACCGCGGCGAGTATCTCGCATACTGGTGTTCCCTGGCCGGAGGAGCAGTTCTGTATCTCCAACCCGTTCAGGGTGGTGAGCCAAAAATGGTCTCGACATTTCGGGATTCGCCAGCCGGGTTGACCTGGTCGGCCGACGACAAGGAACTCATTTATTCCCTCTGGGGAGACGGGCTCAGCAGAGTTACCGTTGCGGATGGTTCAGTCAAGACGCTTGCCATCGGAGCAGGCGCAGTGTTGCCCACGGTCTCGCCCAAAGGCGACAAGCTTGGATACAGCGCTGTTTCGTTTCGCCCAAATATCTGGCGCAAAGACCTACTACACCCAGAATCTCCAGCCGTAGCATTTATCCCTTCCTCCAGGTCACAGTTCGACGCTCAATACTCTCCGGATGGAAATCGCATTGCATTTGCGTCTTTGCGCTCTGGCATCCAGGGCGTGTGGACCAGCAATGAGGACGGCAGTAATCTCGTGCAAATCTCAACCCCCGCACAAGCGAGTGGCAGCCCGCAATGGTCTCCAGATGGAAATAAGATAGCGTTTGACTCGCGTTCACGGGATGGCTGGGAGATATATGTGGCCGACGTGGCCGAACGGGTGCCCAGAAAACTGGTCACGAATATCTCCGCCGCAGTTGAACCTCACTGGTCCCGCGATGGAAAGTGGATTTATTTCACCTCTGGAGAATCGGCCAGGATGGGAGTCTATCGTTGTCCCGCCTCGGGTGGAGAGGCCTTGCTAATCTCCAAAGATGTTGATGGATTTGGCCCGCAGGGAGTCCTTCGATGGGAAGACAGTATATTTTGCAAGCCACGACGACAAATCGACGCTCAAGAGAGTGGCTCTGTCGGGGCAGCCCGGCACGGAATCCGAAGTGAATGGATTGCCTCGCCTGAGCGGCGCCGGCGATTGGAGCCTCTCTCCAGGCGGTATCTATTTTGTTCCCGCCGATGCGCCCAGATCTCTCCGTTACTTTGATTTCGCGAGTAAGCAGATACGGCCAATCTTTGAAGCGGACAAGGATTTCGGTAGCGGTCTGTCAGTCTCACCCGATGGCCGCTGGATCATGTATTCGCTTGTCGGCGATGATAACAGCGACATCATGCTCGTCGATCACTTTCACTAGATCGGAAGACCACTCGCCATCTGTTTCTATGACCTTGCGTTCCGAGAGGATTGTGGGCCTTGCGGAAGTTACTCCTTAGGCAGTAGCCTGCACAAACTGTTCCAGCATGCAGGATCAGTACCGAGAAACGCCCTTCTCGTAATGTATCTCCGAATGGCGGGAGGGTCGGTAGCCACCGTTGACTTCTCGACAAGTACAAAATTGCCGAGTCACTCATTGAGCCGGGGGCGGTAAGCGGCACGAATTGCGTCCGCCACGTATCCGTAGCCCGCTCAAAAAGAGATGGAGGCTATTAGAACATTTTGTCGTTGCCGCGGGCCTTCTGGAGGGTCCATCTATATCAGACCGATTTGCGGTCATAAACGGAGTGGATGAGTGTATTGGCCTTTTGTCGCTAAATTAGGTTAAGGCGCTGACGGAAAGTAAACACAAGCCGACCGATGAGGACTAATCGGCATGGTGAGTTCATTGGCGATTTATCGTGCGTCGAGAGTGAGTATCGGTAAAGTGAAGCGCGTTTTTTGTTTCTCAATCGTGCGCGGACAATCAAGCCAAGAGCATATCGACGGCTGGCACGTTACACGGCCAAGTGCGGAGGATTCCGTCGGGAAAAAGGTCCTTCGTGGAACTCCCTATAATGGAGGCGCGAGTAATTGCGCATAGCGTTTTCATCAGCTACCGCATTGCACCCGTTAAATCTGTGGAGACTGAAGGTCGGATGAATAGATTGAAAATGCCCGCCTGGTCCATTGCAGGCGGATTGATCGTCTTGCAGATGATCCTGGTTGCGATCATCGTTCATGGCGAGTCGCTCACCTTCGATGAGGCCGACCATATTTTCGCCGGCTACATGATGTGGCATAGCGGCGACTACGGTCTGAATCCCGAGCATCCGCCGCTGGTGAAGCTGGTGGCGACACTGCCTCTGCTGCACGAGAAGCTTTGGGTGCCTCCGCTGCAAAAGCGAATGTTCAAGGGAGAGGCGTACCGGGATGGCCGTGATTTTATGGAACGTAATGATGGCCCGAGTCATCGCCTGCTCTTCCGCATGCGGCTGGCAGCAGGTGTCTTTACCGTGGGCCTCTCAGTGATGGTCTTTCTGATGGGGAGCAAGCTCTTTGGCGAGTCCGCTGGTTTGCTGGCTTTG
Source organism: uncultured Acidobacteriaceae bacterium (assembly GCA_963816335.1). Classification (GTDB taxonomy): domain Bacteria; phylum Acidobacteriota; class Terriglobia; order Terriglobales; family Acidobacteriaceae; genus JANXZS01. The sequence goes on from CAWFKA010000006.1 coordinate 200,086, forward strand.
CTATTGGTGGTCTTCGAGCCCAATGTGTTGGCCAACAGCGATCTGGTCACGACCGATATGGGAGTCGCCTGCTTCTTTCTGGCCACAATCTACTGCTTCTACCGTTACGCAAGGCAGCCATCTGTGATTCGTCTGTTGCTAACCGGCGTGGCCGCTGGACTCACGCTGTCGGCCAAGCACAGCGGGATCTTGCTGGCTCCGATGCTGCTGGGGTTGGCGCTGGTAGAGATCGTCTGCACCGAGCGGGAGCGGCGCAAGCGGATGGCTGGGACACTGTTTGGCGGACTTGCAGCCGTCGCGGTCCTCGCGGTTGTGGTGCTCTGGGCCTTTCTACGGTTTTCGCTATGCGGCCAGACCGGCAGGGCTGGTAATGAATCCGACGCTGAGCGAATACGCTGCACCCCTCAATGGGGTGAACAGTTGGGTGATAGGACATTTCGCCAGCTGGAGGTTGCTGCCAGAATCCTACCTGATGGGGATGACTGACATCCACTATGCAGCGCAGCAGTATCCCATCTTTCTGCTGGGGCACGACTATGCTCACGGTGTCTGGTGGTACTTTCCAGTCGCGCTGTCCATCAAGACCACTCTGGGCTTGATCGGTCTGGTGGTCCTGGCCGGCATTGCGCTGTTCAGCGGGCAGCTCAGGCAGAGAAGGGAATTGGCGTACCTGATTGTGCCGGGCGCTATTTATCTGACTGTGGCGATCCTCAGCGGTATGAACATCGGCACTCGTCATGTTCTGTTTTTGTATCCACTGGCCGCACTGCTGGCAGCAGCGGGTGTGACGGCGCTCGCGCGACATAGCCGACGCTGGATATGGATTGGTGGAGCATTGGTGGCGTGTCATGTTGTTTCTGTCATGGCCGTGTTTCCGGCAGAGATGGCGTATGCCAACGAAGCCTGGGGCGGAGCGGCAAACACGCACAAATACCTGAGCGATTCCAGTGTGGATTGGGCGCAGCAACTGCCACACGTCAAGCAATGGGTTGACGCCCATCCCGGCGAGGAGTGCTGGTTCGCCTATTCCGCTTATCCGGATCTTCGTCCGCAGGCCTACGGCATTCCCTGCCACCCGCTGCCCACGGCCCATACCGGAGGAGAGTTCCTGCCGGTCGACGTGCCAGAAACTATCCATGGCTACCTCCTGTTAAGCGCCGATGATCTGGAAGCCTGTGACTGGCCCAGCGACCAGTTGAATGTCTTCAACCGATTTCGTTGGATGCCGATGGTGGAGCAGATCGATCACAGCGTGTTTGTGTACCATGGCGATTTCCATGTGCCGGAAGCGGCGGCATTGGCAGCAGTTCAGAAGTCAAAAATCCTGCTGAGGGAGAAGAGGCCCGCAGAGGCTTTGGTTGAGGCGCAGAGGGCTGTCGCTTTGCAGCCGGAGAATTTGCTGGCGCAGATGGCTCTGGGAGACGCCCAGACGGCATTGGGCGACAAGAACAGTGCACGAGCCGCCTATGAATTGGCGCTGGCGGCGGCGCATCGATTGGAAGCCGACGCCCAGCCGCTGTTTGTGCCGGATTTGGAGCAGAAGCTGCATCCATGACATCGTCATAACATTAGCGGATTCGTCCCGATAAACGCTCTTCTCTTCATCGATCCGGCGCGATCGAAGCCGGGATTCTTGAACACCGATAAATCGCCGAGGCGCTCATTGAGCCGGGAGCGGTAAGCGGCGCGAATTGCGTCCGCCACGTATCCATACCCCGCGATGAGATGGAATGGATTAGAACATCTTTAGCGGTGCTGAGGTCTTTTTGGGAGATCCTCCGCCGCGGCCTTTCTTCGTTGCCTTCGCGGGCTTGCCCTCCGATTCGGCCGCTGGGATTTCGGGATTTTCGGGTAGCGGAATCGGCGCGCTCTTTTCGATCAGCAGTACCAGGGATCGCCCATCGAGCGAGAAGTTTTCCCGTGCTGCACCTTCGACAAAGGGGTCAACCTGGTTGGTGTCGACGATTTCGAACCATTGTCCTCCGTCCGGTGACGGCGGCAGGATGAAAGTTACTTCTTCATGGTGAGCGTTCAACAGCAGCATGAAGGAGCAGTCCTTCACGTAATTTCCCATGGCATCTTTAATGCCGAGAGTGGAACCATTCAGCATCATTCCCATGGTGCGCATCCATCCGGAATCGCCCCACGCCTCCTGGTCAAGCTCCTTGCCATCGGTGCCGTACCACGCAATGTCGCGGGCTTCAGAGTTATGAATGACTCGCGATCCTGAAAGAACTTCTTTCGTCGCAGGTTGGGATGGGCCATGCGCAATTCAATCAGCTCGCGCGGTGAAAGTCAGCAGTCGTTCGCGCAGGCGGGTCGAGGTTCCAGTCGTACCAACTGATCTCGTTGTCCTGGCAATAGGCGTTGTTGTTGCCGTGTTGCGTGCGCGCCAGTCTCGTCGCCGCCGCAGATCATGGGAACGCCTTGCGAGAAGAAGCAGCGTGGCCAGCAGGTTGCGCTTCTGCCGCTTCGCGCGCTTCGATGATCGACGGATCGTCGGTGGGTCCTTCGACGCCCATGTTCCAGCAGTGATTGTCGTTTGTGCCGTCTTGTTATCTTCGCCGTTCGCTTCGTTGTGCTTCTCGTTGTAGCTGACCAGGTCGCTGAAGAGTGAATCCATCGTGCGCGGTGACGAAATTGATGCTGGCGTACGGACGTGCGACCGTCGTGCTGATAGAGATCGCTGCTGCCGGTCAGGCGATACGCAAGATCGCAGAGCTGGCCGTCGTCGCCCTTCCAGTAGCGGCGCACGGTGTCGCGATACTTTCCATTCCACTCCGCCCACAGCACCGGAAAGTTGCCGACCTGATAGCCGCCTTCACCCACGTCCCACGGCTCGGCGATCAGCTTCACCTGCGAGAGAGTGGGGTCCTGATGAATGATGTCGAAGAACGCGGCCGAGCCGATCGACGTCGTGCAGTTCGCGCGCCAGCGTGGCGGCCAGATCGAAGCGGAAGCCATCGACGTGCATCTCCAGTCACCCAATAACGCAGGCTGTCCATGATGAGCTTGCAGCACCTGCGGATGGCGCACGTTCGAGCGTGTTGCCGCGTGCCGGTGTAATCCATGTAATAGCGCGGCTTGTCGGGCACCAGCCGGTAGTAGGTGGCATTGTCGATGCCGCGAAAGCTGAGCATGGGCCCGAGGTGATTGCCTTCGGCGGTGTGGTTGTAGACCACGTCGAGGATGACTTCGATGCCGGCGCGGTGAAGCGCCTTGACCATCGCCTTGAACTCCGCCACCAGCGATGCCGGTCGCGCCGGCCGCGCAGTAGCGTCCGGCTCAGGGCTGAAATAGTTCAGCGTGTTGTAGCCCCAGTAATTGCGACAGCCCCTTATCGACGAGGATGTTGTCGTTCACGAACTGGTGGACCGGCATCAGTTCGACGGCGGTGATGCCCAGCTTTTTGAGATATGTCGAACGCTGGCGGGCAGATGCGAGTCCGGCGTAGGTGCCGCGAAGTTTTCGGGGACATCGGGATCGAACATGCTGAAGCCCTTGCACGTGGATCTCGTAGATGATGGAGTCGGCGAGTGGAATCCGCAGCGGCCGGTCCTGCTCCCAGTCGAAGTAGGGATTTACGACGACACTCTTCGGAACATCCCAGCAGCGCTGTCGCGATCGATCGCGATTGCAGGTCGGCGTTTTTGCCGCCGATGACGGTAGGGAAAGATGGGCTTGCTCCCAATCGACGTGCCCGCTGACGGCTTGCGCGTAGGGATCGACAGCAGCTTGGCGGGATTAAATCGCAGTCCGTTCTCGGGTCCCACGGGCCATGCACGCGATAGCCGTAGAGCTGTCCGGGGGCGATGCCGGGAAGATAGCCGTGCCAGACAAAAGCCGTCTGTTCAGTAAGCGGATGGCAATGTGACTCGCTGCCATCCTCGGCGAAGAGACAGAGTTCCACGCCGGTTGCATGCTCTGAAAAGATTGCAAAATTGACGCCGGTACCATCCCACTTGGCGCCAAGCGGGTAGGGCTTGCCAGGTAGAACTGTTCTTTCCATTTTGGACGTGCCTTCAGGAAGATTGTTGGCCTTTATGGCTATGAGGTCAAGGGGACGGAAAACGTTGCTCAGGCTGGAATTACGAGCTTGTGCGGATGAACAAAAGGCGGAGATTTAAACACTGGCGGAAACGGAAAGTGTGCGGGTTTCTTCCAGTCCAGGAGGGGTGAGGGGAAGAAACAAGCGGAAGGTGGTTCCGGTTGGCTGGATAGAAGTGCTGCGCACGCGGAGGACTCCGTGATGCTTCTTCACCAGTTCGCGGCTCACCCATAATCCGAGGCCGGTGCCCGTGAGCCCCTTGGTGGAGAAGAATGGTTCGAAGATGCGGGCGAGGGTATCCTGAGTCATTCCCGAACCGCTGTCGGCGACGGTAATTGCGATGCCGGGGGTGCCATCGCGCCAGGACACCGACGGTGTGGTGCGGAGAATGAGTTTTCCTCCATGGTTCTGCATGGCGTCGACAGCATTGCCAATGAGGTTGGCAAGCACCTGGCGAACTTCTCCATCGTACGCAACGATAGGCGGGATATTTCCGAAGCGGCGTTCGACGGAAATGCCCAGCGATCGCAGTTTTCCTTCCCAGAGAGTGAGAACAGTCTCAAGCAATTCGTGGATGTCAGTCTTGATGGGCCGCGAGTTTTGGCGGTAGAAGCGCAGTGTCTGCGTGGTGATATGGACGACGCGCTCTAATTCTCGCTGCGCCAATTCGAGATAATGAGTGCCATCCTTGTCGAGGGAAGTCTGCGAGATCAGGTAAAGACAATTGATGACTGCTTCAAGCGGATTATTGATTTCGTGCGCGATGGAAGCTGCGAGGCGACCAGCGGCGGCAAGCTTTTCAGTTCGACGCAGGACATCCTGTCCGCGTTTTTGATCTGTAAGGTCAGCGAGAAAGGCAACGGTCTGACGCTCGTTGAAAGGCGCTTCCGGGTTGAGTACGGCTTTACCTACGAGGGCCGGAACCACTGCTCCCGACTTGGTTCGGAGAGAAAGTTCGACGGGCTCGCGCGTGTCGCTGGACGGCTCGGATTCAACGAGGGGATCCCGAATGACAATCTGATCGAAGGCTAACGCGCCGTCTTCGATATCGCCTCGGCGATAACCCAGCAATTTGAGCAGGGCAGAATTTCCATAGACAATTCTCTGCGCGGAATCGCTGAGGAGAAGACCGAGCGGCATGGCCTCAACAAGCTGGTGAAAACGGTCCTCACTCTGGCGAAGTGCGCGTTCCGTTTCACGCTTGTTGCGTCGTGCTTCAGCCTCGCCGATCTCGCGCTCAATAGCGGGAACCAGTCGAACGAGATTTTGTTTAGAGATATAGTCGTGTGCTCCCGCCCGCATTGCCTCAACGGCCGTGTCTTCACTGACGGCACCGGAGAGGACTATGAATGGGAGATCGAAGCCGGTGGATTTGAGCAAGTGGAGAGCGCGAGGAGCGCTGAAGGTGGGCAAATTGTAGTCAGCGAGAATGATGTCCCATGTGTGCGACGGCGCGGCTAATGCCTGCGACATTTCGGAGGCAGTTTCCACACGTTTCAATGACAAATCGTACCCGGCACGCGTCAGGTGCATCGCGAGCAGGAGAGCATCGTCCGGATTGTCTTCAACCAGGAGCACTCGAAGTGGGCGCTGGTCTATTTGCTGACTGGAGGACATTCGTTCAATACCAACCAATACATTCCGAGTTGACGTGCGGCTTCGGTGAAGGCGGTGAAGCTGACGGGCTTGCGTATGTAGCTGTTGACGCCAAGGCTGTAGCTGCGGACGAGGTCACTCTCTTCGTCGGACGAGGTGAGGATGACCACTGGCAGCGTGTGCGTGCGCTCACTGGAGCGGATCGCGCGAAGGACTTCCAGTCCATCCACCTTGGGCATTTTGAGGTCGAGCAGAACTACTTGCGGCAGAGCCTTCAGGCCGTCTGGATCGAACAGCAACTTGAGGGCTTGTTCGCCGTCATGCGCAACGATGATTTCGTTCGCTACATTTGACTGTTTCAAGGCGCGTTTTGTGAGCGCTTCGTGATCAGGATCGTCTTCCACCAGCAGAATTACTTTTCCTTTATCGATCATGGGACCCCGAGTCAGAGAATGAATTTTTCAATTCTGGTTCCTCCAGCGTAAACCAGAAGGTTGCGCCTTTTCCCACATCTCCCTTGGCTTGAATGTCGCCATGATGCCTGCGAATGACGCGTGCAACGGTGGCCAGTCCAATGCCGGACCCTCTGAATTCGCGGTCGCCGTGGAGACGCTGAAAGGCAGTAAAAAGTTTGTCAGCATACTGCATGTCGAAGCCAGCGCCGTTATCTCGAACATAGAAAGCTTTTGAGTCCGGCTGCTGGCCAAGAACGATCTTAGCGTCAGGCGTTCTTGCTGTAAATTTGACGGCGTTTCCCAGCAGGTTCTGAAGGGCGACACGCAGCAGGCGAGGGTCCGCACTCGTTTTGAGCCCTGGCTGGATGGAGACGTCGATTCTGCGGTCGGGATCCTGCTGCTCGATTTCGCGCATGATTTCTGAGCTCATCGCTGTCACGTCCACAGTTTCTCGATTTAGGTCGGCGCGAGTAATTCTGGAAAGCTGCAGCAGCGCATCGATGAGGTGACCCATATGCTGGACACTGGCGCGAATCCGCTGAAGATAGTTGAGTGCGGTCTCATCAAGGCCGGCGCCATAGTCCTCTTCAAGCGCGAGACTGAAGCCATCCACGGTACGCAGGGGCGCGCGAAGATCGTGTGAAACAGAGTAGCTGAAGGCCTCCAGTTCCTTGTTGGATACTTCGAGCTCCGAGGTGCGAAGCCGGACGCGAGCTTCCAACTCGGTGTTCAGGGTTTTTACTTCATCGGCGTGGGTTTCAGCCAGCTTGCGGGCGGATCGCTCTGCTTCGTAAGCATTTGCGCGGTCGAGCGAAAGCGCAATGCGGTCCGCGACGAGCGATAGCAACTCCCGGTCCTGACCGGCGAACGGACGGGCAGCACGACGTCCGGCGATGAGGACGCCGATGACTTTCTCCCCTGCCGTGAGAGGCATGATGAGGAGGGCGCTCATTTCCCGTCGCAATTCTTCGATGGGAACGGAAGTTGCGGGGGCGTTCTCAATCATCACGACCTGGCGGTCGTATGCGGCTTTATAGATCGGGTTGTCAGCTGGAGCGTGAATCACCTTTCCGGGTTGAATCACGATACCGCTGGCTAAATCTACGCGCACTTCATTGCCCCGCAACATGCAGAGGACGGCACAGTCGGCGTCAATCACTTTACGCACGCGTTCCAGCATTTCGCTGGTGAGTTGCTTGAGCGAGAGCTGAGTGAGTCCCACATCGCTGATGAGTTGAAGTCTCTGCAGCCGGTCGGAGCTGGCATCTGCTTTTGCGCGGAGCCTACGTTCACGAATGATGAATCGAAAAGTGAGGAGAAGGAGAGTCAGGTCGAGTGCGCTGGCGAATATTGCTGCTTCTTTTGCCCGAACAGCGTTCGCTCTCCAAGTAGTTACGCGCCGATCCAGGAGCGACTTCTCGTCGTGCTGCATTTGTGCGGAGATTGCTCGAATTTCGTTCATCACGGCCTGCCCCGAACCGCCGCTTACCACCATCTTGGCGGAGTCCGGCGAGTGCTCACGATGCAACTGAACGCCCTGCTGCAAAATAGCTATGCGTTGCCGGATGATGGAACGAAGCTGTTCAACTCTCGTATGCTGGGAGGGATTGTCCGCGGTCAGTTCTTCCAGTAGTGCCAACTCATTGGGGAGGTCCTGCTGTGCCTGTTTGTAGGGTTCCAGATACTGTTCGTCGCCGGTGATGAGATAACCACGGCTTCCAGATTCCGCGTCTTTCAGACTGCCGGTCAGGAGGTCAATCTCGTTCAAGACCTGCCATGTATGCGCGACCCATTTCTGACTCTGATTCAGTTCTTCAATAGAGCGCAGGGCAAGCCAGGCGTTTCCAGCCACAATTAGGATCGCGGCGACAACGGCAAGACCTAAAAGGGACCCGATTTTCCAGTCTTTCATCTGAGTTTTTACAACTATCCGCGATTAGGATGCAGCTGGATTGGCGCCAGTTGCATTTTCCGGTTCGATCACCCACCGAGTTTATATCGGGTTTCCGCCAGGCGGTAGAGCCTTCTCCAGACGAGACGATTAATGGTAACCACCATGGTGGCCATGATCAAAGTAGCGGCGAGGAGGATAGGGAATTGGCCGTGATCGGATGCCGCACTGATCTGAGCGCCCAGCCCCACAGTCTGCAGCGTGTGGCCCCGCAAGCTGTAGTACTCGGCAATTATGCTGGCGTTCCATGCCCCGCCAGAGGCGGTGACCAGGCCTGTGATCAGGTAAGGGAAAATGCCGGGGAGGATGACCGTCGTCCATCTCTGAAGGCTGGTAAAGCGGAAGAGGTTCGCGACTTCGCGAAGATCGGACGGAATGGCCATGGCTCCAGCGATCACGTTAAACAGGATGTACCACTGGGTGCCGAGAAGCATGAGGATCACGGCTCCCACTCCCAGCCCCAGATTAAGCCGCTGCAGTCCAAGGATGATGATAGGAAACAGAAATGGCGCCGGGAACGAGGCCGCGATCTGAGTGATCGGCTGCGTGATTCGAGCGAGTTTTGGATGAAAGCCGATCATCACGCCGACGGGAATGGTCCATAGCGAGGCGAGGACCAAAGCAATATTGACGCGCAGGAAAGTGGCTCCTGCGCCTTGTAAAAGCAGGCTGAACTCATGGAGGCCGATGTGCCGGAGCATCGCAACGGCCTGGAGGGCGGCATAGAGGATAACCATTCCGCCCAGGACCGCCAAGCCCATTGCAAGCGGCGGAATCTGCCGCTTGCTGTCGTCATCGAGCGGCTGAATGGTTCGCGTTGATCGGCGTGTGGCGAAACGGTGCTGGATTCGCTCGCCCAGGTTGTCAATCGTTTTTGTCCGCAGAGCCGTGACGAAACTTGAACGCTGCAGCAGGTGAAGGATGGGCGATCGCACTCGCTCAGTGCTCTCTGTCATCTCGAATTTGAACTTGTCGGACCAGGCGATTACCGGACGCCAAACCAGTTGATCTGTCGCGACGATGATGAGCACCATAGTGATAAGTCCCCACATAACAGCGCGACTGTTGCCGGTGCTGGCCGCGGTTTGCAGGTAAGAGCCGAGTCCAGGTAAACGAAAATCGCGATCGCCAAGCACGAACATTTCGCAGGCGATGAGAAAGAACCATCCGCCCGCAACGGAGACCATGGAGTTCCACACAAGTCCAATGGCGGAGTAGGGAAGTTCAAGCTGCCAAAAGCGCTGCCATGCGGAAAAGCGATAGATGTTGGAGGCCTCGCGCAGTTCTCTGGGAATACTTTTCAGCGAGGAGTAAAAGCTGAAAGCCATGTTCCAGACCTGCCCGGTGAAGATGAGAAGAATGGCTCCCATCTCGATACCCAACTGGCGTGTAGGAATGAGCGCGACCATGGCCAGCATGACGCCGGGCAGAAAACTGAGAACCGGAATCGACTGCAGGATGTCGAGAACCGCAATCATCAGGGCTTCTACCCGCGGATTGTAAGCAGCCACGTATCCATAACCGACAGCGAACAGAAGACTCAATACATAGGCAGCGCCGATGCGAACGACGGAATAGAAGGCATAGAGCGGCAGGGCACTGATCGACTGCGAGATGTCGACGGCCGGAATGGGTTTGCCGAGCCAGTAGCTGGCGATTTTGACGAGCGCGTAGAAGCCCGCAAGGGCGGCCGCGGCTACACTCAGGTCGGTGAAGATGGACCAGCTACGGTCGAGCACCAGTGATCGCGAAAGTGTGTTGGAGCTTTTCACTCTCCAGCCTCGTCGACGGTTTGGGGCGCCTCGCCGTGTTCCGGCAAGATGAAGCGACGGCGTGATGCGTCAAAGTCAAACAACTCAGAGTAGCGGCCCCAGTTGACGGCGGTTTCCAACTGTCGCTGGGTCTCTTCTTCGCTGAATTGCTCGTCGAGCGTGTCGTGGAAGAACTCCTCATGAATGCTGTGGTCGGACTTTGTATCGAGTGCGCGGCTGATCTGCCGGAGCAGCAAAACATTCTCCAGCGCGGCCTTGCGAAAGAGTTGCTTTTGCTGCAGGATTTCCGATTCCGCAAACTCTCTGCCTTGTGCGCTGATGACCGCGTCGCCTTCCTCGACGGTGAGAAATCCCAGCAACTGGGCGGCATCCACGATGGGCAGGAGATCGTCGATTTCAAAGGCGAGATCATCCGCCAGGCGATAGATGTCCTCCCTGCCGCCATGGTCGATTAGCAATTCAAGCAGACCCGCAATGCCGCCCGGTCGCGCATGAGGCAGCATTTGATAGTGCATCTGCCGTTGATCGCGAACTGGCTTTCCTCCCACGGTTAGGGGAAGCGCGGCAGGCGCTTCATCCGGGCGCGTCAGCACCTTGTAGATGTAGTCGACAAGCTGCGTGAAGGCAGGGGCCTTGCGGTCTCGGGGCTGGGTTAGCGTGACCTTGAAATCGGTGCGAACGTGCCCTGGATTGCGGCCCAGAACGATAATGCGATCCGCCAGCAGGACGGCCTCCTCGATATTGTGGGTGACGAGGAAAATGGACTTGGTGGGGATGGTTTTCTTCTCCCAGAGCTCAAGCAGTTCGCTGCGGAGATTCTCAGCCGTGAGGACGTCGAGAGCGGAAAAAGGCTCGTCCATGAAGAGAACTTCCGGTTCGACGACCAGGGCGCGGGCGAAGCCTACACGCTGCCGCATGCCGCCGGAGAGCTCCTTGGGAAATGCCGCCTGGAATCCGTCAAGGCCGACGGTATCCAGGATCCTTTCGCTGCGGGCAATGCGTTCGCCGCTTGCCATTCCCCGGGCCCGGAGCGGAGCTTCGACATTCTCGAGCACCGTGAGCCATGGGAAAAGAGCAAAGCTTTGGAACACGATCGAAACATTTATTTCCACAGATGCAATGGGCTGCTCATGCCAGAACACCTGCCCTGCCGAGGGTTTTGAAAGTCCGGCGAGCATTCGCAACAGAGTCGATTTGCCGGAGCCGGACGGTCCGAGCAGGGCGACGATTTCTCCCGGTACAATGGACAAGTCGGTCGGGGAGATGACCTGGATACGATTTTCGCTCGGCTGCGCGTAGTATTTTTCTACCTGCTGTGCACGAATGATTGTGTCTGCCATATATATAGAGCCACCTGGTACGGGGGTGGAGGCGGAGGAGCACCTTCCAGGGATCAGGTTGTGGAGTTAATGTCAGGGTGTAGGGAATGCGGATGCATCAGGGCATCCTATAAAGGCAAGCGTATCATCTTAATAGTTGGATTTGAGGGCAATCTAGCGGCGCTGCGGATGTCACCATCCTTTTCCCGTCGCGCTATCAGGACCCTACGAATGCGCACGTTTTAAAAGGAGCGAATGTCAGACAATCACGTTAAACCCAAGGTCCTGGTCGCGGATGACGAACGCGTAATCGCAGACACGCTGGCTATAATTCTCAACCAAAGCGGATTCAGCGCAACGGCAGTTTACAGCGGAGAAAAGGCTGTAGAGACCGCAAAAACACTGCGGCCCGACATGCTGATCAGCGATGTAATCATGACTGATCTAAATGGCATCGATGCGGCGATTCAGATACGCGCGCTGTTGCCTTCGTGCAAGATCCTGCTTTTCTCGGGCCAGGCGGCGACGGCAGATCTGCTAGATCGCGCACGTGGTCAGGGCCACGAGTTTGAGATTCTGGCGAAGCCTGTTCATCCCCAGGATTTGCTGGCGCGGTTGAGAAGCTAGCCGCGATAGAATTCAAGAAATTTTCACAAAAGGGGCGTCCGTAGTGGACGCCCTTTAAGTTTTGGTGATGATCGGTTATTTCCCGCTTTTCTCCAGCACCGCGACGCCATAGGCCGGAAGATCGACGGCGGCGCGTTGCGGAGTGGCTTGGGCGAGAATATCGCGCATGGAGCCATGCAGATCGACATGCTGCGCCTTGGTGGTGTGGTTGATGAGAATGAGCACGGAGTGCTGCGCATTGGAACGCTGGCACACTTCAACACCGTCAGGTACACCGGCGAGGATGGGAGTGATGCCGCTCTGCCGGACGAAATCAGCGGTAAGTTTTTCGACGAGCGCATCGTCGAGCCACGCGCCAATGTAAGTGATTGAGCCCTTGCCGACGGAGCGAGTGATCATGGCCGGTTGCTTATCGAGCCATCCATTGCTTGCGCCATAGCTGAGCAGCACCTTGGTCGAAGGATCTTTGGTGCTGAGTTGTTCGGCCCAGATGGATGCCGTGCCGGAACCTGCTTCACCGGATACGGGCACCTTGTCCCGGAGTGAGTACCACTGCTCAACACGACCGCCGAGCATGTCGACGAGGGGGCCGGGTTGACGTTGCGGATTGAGGCTGTTGTATTCGTCCTTCATGCCGGAACGCGCTCCGAGGACGAGATGGCCGCCCTGCTTCACATACTCCATCAGGCGATCCGCAGTCTTCTGTGACAGGACGTTCAAGCCTGGAGCTTCGATGAGCTTGTACTGATCGAGCGGCGAGTCGGGGGAAATGATGTCGACGGATTGCGCCATTTTCTGCAGCGGCTTGTAATACTGCGCGATTGCGCTGAGGGGATCGTATTCCTTGTTGTGTCTCTGGAAATCAATTGCCCAAACGCTGTCGTAGGTATGGAGTACGGCGGCCTGGGAATGGGGAGTTGTTCCCGCGATCGCAGCGCCGGCTTTGTCAAACTCTTCTCCCACCTGCTTGACCTCGTAGTAGACGGGAACCGGTGTTCCATCGGCGCCCACCAGCACTCCGTGATACTGCTCCTGGCCGTTGAGGGCGCTACGCCATTGCCAGTACTCCACCGCATCGGCTCCATGTCCTACAGCCTGCCAGGCCATGTCGCGGACTTCGCCTTTGTTGAGCGCGGCGTTATTGGGAGACCAGTTCACAAAGGCGGGCTGCGTTTCCATGACCCAGAAATTCTTGTTCTTGAAGCCGCGGACGAGGTCGTGCGTCATGCCGTTGCGGGCGTAATCATACGGTCCTGCGCCCACGTAGTCGTCCCACGCGGCGATGTCCAGGTTGGTATGGAGGACGTAGTGATCGAATCCGTCGAACCATCCCATGGTGTTGGTGGTGATGAATTGGCGAGGATCAATATTCGGTCGAATGACGTCAATTTGATTTTGCGAGTAGCTCTTCCATGTATCGCTGACGAAGTGCTTCCAATCGAGGAGCAGCCCGGGATTCTCTTCGTTGGGACGAGCGGGAACCTCGTCGAAGCTGTCGTAGGTTTCTGACCAATACGACGTTGTCCATTGCTTGTTCAGGTTGTCGAGCGTGCCGTACTTCGCTTTTAACCAGGCGTGCCACTGCTGGCGGGCTTCCGGGTCGTAGGAGACATTGCCGTATTCGTTGTCCAGCTGCCAGCCGACGACGTTGGGATTGTGGCCGAACTTGAGTGCCATCTGCTCGGCGACTTTGCGGGCGAACTCGCGGTATTTGGCGTTTGCGAAAGAGAACTGGGCGCGGTTGCCATGCTCGTCGCGGCGGCCATCCTCATCGATCCGCAGGGTCTCAGGATATTTGGTCGTCAGCCAGGCCGGGGGAGCAGCGGAGGGTGTTCCAATCACGATGACGATGTGGTGGGCGGCGGCCTTGTTCACGGCGCGTTCCAGCCAATCCATCGTGTAGTGTCCTTCGGAAGGCTCGAGCGCGCTCCAGGCAAATTCACCGACGCGGGCGAGGTGAATATTTCCCGCTTCCATGGTCGCAAGGTCTTTATCCCAAGCGGCTTCGTCCCATTGCTTCGGGATACCAGGCAGCGCCCACGAGCAGAGGGGGAACGTTAGGGTAAGCGGTGGCCTGGGAGTGGGGAGAACGGCTGAAAGCAGTGAACGAAAGGAGGAGATCGGAAATGGCGGCATCGATCAAGAAGGAGGAGAAGCCGCTTGCGGAAGACTTCAGGACAGCAAAATTCCTTTTCATGGGTAGAATCCCCGTTGTAAACGTTTCCTGAAACGTTGTATTGTAGTGCGGAGTCGTCTGTCAATTGATTCTGCGATTCCGCTCATCCTTCGAGAAAATGTCTTTCGGAGGCCAGTCGTTTTCGAGAAAGACTTCGCTTGACAAGTGAAGGGTAAATCAATTTACCTTGGGACGCGCCCCAGCATACAAATCCTCGGCCTCGTGGCAATAGCGCCGGTATTTTCCCGCTGGATCGTACGCCTGGATAACTCGTGAGGAACCATGCTACTCCCCGAACTGAGAGAGGCGCGTACTAGATGCCAACCTGGAGTTGCAGCGCCAGGGGCTGGTGCTTTACACGTTTGGCAATGCCAGCGGTGTTGACCGGGAAAAGGGACTGATCGCGATCAAGCCTAGCGGGGTGCCCTACGAGCAAATGAAGGCGGAAGACCTGGTGGTAACCGATCTCGACGGAACGATCGTCGAGGGAACGCTCAACCCATCTTCTGACCTTGCGACGCATGCCTTTCTGTATCGCTCATTTCCAACCATTGGTGGCGTAGTTCATACTCACTCGGAGTTCGCGACAGCCTGGGCACAGGCACAGAAAGCCATTCCGTGTTTCGGCACCACGCATGCGGACTATTTCAACGGCGCGGTCCCGGTGACCGAACCGCTGACGGATGAAGAGATTGAAGGGGAATACGAGTTGAATACGGGCGTGGTGATTTTGCGGCGTTTCAGGAATCTCGATCCCGAAGCGGTTCCCGGCGTTCTGGTGGCTGGCCATGCGCCCTTCACCTGGGGCAAGACGCCAGAGGAAGCGGCGCACACGGCGGTGGTCCTGGAGTACCTGGCGAAGCTTGCGTTTCGCGCAAGCTTGTTGCGGAAGGGCTTGGTCCGCTTTCGCCGGCATTATTGCGGCGTCACTACGAACGCAAGCACGGCGCGAAGGCAACTTATGGCCAGCGCGGAACAGAAGATGTGGATTAAGCAGGGCCGTCACGCAAGTATGGACGGGAACGGATTACGAGTCGGGTAGGTAGATAGATAGAAGGAATGCGCTTCGTGACAAATGAGGCGATGAGGGTTTCCAAGAGTATGGCTCCACTCCTGATTACGGCGGCTGGCACCAGCGCCTCCTCGATGGCAATGTTTGTCGGCGGCTCCCTGGCTAAACTAACAACTCTCGACGTGATTGTGATCGCGGTGTATTTCGCGATGGTGTTGTGGATCGGCTTCTACCTGAAGCAGCAGGCGAACACCAGCGAAGAGTTTTTCATGGCCGGCCGCGAAATGACGGCGTGGATTGCGGGACTGAGTTTTGTCTCCGCCAATCTCGGATCGCTGGAACTGATGGGCTGGGCTGGTTCAGCCTATCAATACGGAATTCTTGCGGCGCACTGGTATTGGATCGGCGCCATCCCGGCCATGCTTTTCCTCGGCCTGATAATGATGCCGTTCTACTACGTGTCGAAGACGCACTCGGTGCCGGGTTACCTGAAGCTTCGTTTTGGAGAGTCGAGCCGCGTGCTGGCTGCCGTGTCGTTCGCCTTCATGACGATCCTGATGAGCGGCGTAAACATGTTCGCCATGGCCGTGGTGATGAAAGTTGTGCTGGGCTGGGACATCACTTTCAGCATCTTCGTCTCGTCGATTGCGGTGGCGGTTTACGTGACGCTCGGCGGATTGCGTTCCGCGATCTTTAATGAGGTATTGCAGTTTGTGCTGATCTGGGCGGGCGCGCTGCTGGTTCCGATCCTGGGAATGATCCAGGCCGGCGGCTGGCACAACCTGCAGACCAAGATCCTGGCGAACTGGCACGGACAGGACTACACGCATATGTGGCGCGGCATGGGCCACTTCGCCGACAATCCGATGGGCATCCACTGGACAGGGATTGTGTTCGGCCTGGGCTTCGTGATTGTCGTTCGGATACTGGACAACGGATTTCCTGGTGGTTCAGCGGGTACTCGCGGCGAACAGCCTGCGCTCAGCACAGATGGCGCCGATCATCGCGTCCGTCTTCAAGATGGCCGTTCCGTTCATCGTGATTCTTCCCGGCCTGCTCGGCCTGGTCCTGTTGCAGAATCCAGATGGAAGCCTGATGCGGCTGGTGGGAGAGAACGCGGTGAGCGCGGCCAATCCACACAGCTACAACGAAGTGCTGCCATTGTTGATGGTCCGATACTGCGGTCCCGGCCTGCTGGGACTGGGCATTACCGCGCTGATTGCGGGCTTTATGTCGGGAATGGCAGGCAACGTGAGCGCCTTCTCCGCGGTGTGGACGTATGACATCTATCAGCCGCACATCAACAAGAAGGCGACGGACCGGCACTATGTGGCCATCGGGCGCTGGGCCACGATTCTTGGCGTGCTGGTCTCCATCGGTACCGCATACCTGGTGATGCACGCGTCCGGGATTATGGATTACGTGCAGGCACTGTTCAGCTTCTTTATTGCGCCGCTGCTGGGCACGATCCTGGCGGGCATGTTCTGGAAGCGAGCAACGTCAGCAGGTGGATTCTGGGGTCTGCTGGCTGGTACGGCGACTTCCATCAGCCTGTTCGTCTGGGTAAAGCTGGACCCCGCCGCGTTGTCCTACGTGGCGTTCTCCTCCGATGCCAAGGACATGGCGGAAAACATGTACCGCGCGCTGTGGTCGTTTACCACCTGCGCTGTGGTGACCGTTGTGGTCAGCATGCTTACCAAGCCGCGGCCAGTGGAAGAACTGGCGGGTCTGGTTTACGGGCAGACTCCAATTCCGGACGAGGGACCGGTGCCGCTCTACAAGAATCACTGGTTCTGGGCGGCCATCGTGATCGTGGTGTTCTTTGTTTTGAACATAATTTTCTGGTAAGGCGCAACGCAGATTCAAGAATTGGAGAGACACAATGCATTCTTCCGGTATATCGATCTGGTTCTTTATCGGCGTTCTGCTGACGCTTTATGGTTTGTTGATACTTGGGTATGGAGTGTCCGAGCTAGTTACCGGACACTACGCAAATGTTCAATTGGTGCAGTATCACGCGCCGATTTGGTGGGGAGCAATTCTGCTCGCGCTGGGTTTGATGTATGACGTGAAGTTCAGACCCGGCCGTAAATAAGGTTTCATACGGTTTTATTGAGGAGATAGAGAAATGGCAACACCGAAGCCAATGACGTTTGGAGTAATTGTAGGGAATCGCGGATTTTTCCCGGGACACCTGGCAAAATCCGGCCGCGAAGAAATGATTTCTGTGCTCGAAGGCGCAGGCATGAAAGCCATCGTCCTCAGCCGAGCAGGAGAGCCAGCACGGCGCCGTCGAGAGCTATGAAGAAGCTCGCCGCTGCGCGGAGCTTTTCAAAAAGCATGCGGAAGAGATTGACGGAATCATTGTTACACTGCCGAACTTCGGCGACGAACGCGGCATTGTGGATGCGATTCGCTTGTCCGGGTTGAAGGTTCCTGTGCTGGTACAGGCCACTCCCGATAAGACCGACAAGATGGAGATTGCTTTTCGCCGCGACAGCTTTTGCGGAAAGATGTCCGCCTGTAACAACATGATGCAGTACAAGATTCCGTACTCTCTCACCACCCTGCACACTGAGTCTCCCTCCTCCGATCTATTTCTAAAAGATTTGAAGTGGTTCGAGGCAGTCTGCCGAATTGTTCGCGGACTGAGGAATCTACGTATCGGGTCGATCGGCGCGCGTCCGGCCGCGTTCAACACTGTTCGCTACAGCGAGCGCATCCTGGAGTCGAACGGAATCTCTGTCGAGCCGCTGGATCTTTCCGAGGTGTTCGGCCGCATCAACCGGATGAAGGACACCGACGATGCAGCGCAGGCCAAGTTGGCGGCCATCAAGTCGTATGTCACGACGTCGGGTGTTCCGGAAGAAGCCCTGATGAAGATGGCCAAGCTGGGCGCAGTGATCGACGGCTGGATGAAGCAGACCCAAGTGACGATCAGCGCGGTGCAGTGCTGGACATCGATGGAGGAATTCTTCGGTGTGGTGCCCTGCACGATTATGAGCATGATGTCGAATAACCTGATTCCAAGCGCCTGCGAAGTGGATGTGCCGGGAACATTGAGCATGTATATGCTTGCACTGGCATCGGGTACTCCGTCGGCGTTGCTCGATTGGAACAACAACTACGGCGACAACCCGGACAAGGCTGTGTGCTTCCACTGCTCCAACCTGCCGAAGCATTTCTTCAACGAAGTGAAGATGGATTACCAGGCCATCATCGCGGGCACGGTGGGCATGGCAAACACTTTCGGCACCTGCGTGGGCACGGTGAAGGCAGGCGCGATGAGTTATGCACGCTACTCCACCGACGACCGCCGCGGCGTGATTCGCGGCTACACGGGTCACGGCAGGTTTACCGACGATCCGCTGACGACTTTCGGTGGCGCCGGCGTGGTGGAGATTCCGAAAATGCAGAAGCTTTTGCACTACATTTGTCGCGAGGGCTTTGAGCATCACGTGGCGGCGAACTTCTCTGAGTCCGCGGCAGCAGTGCACGAAGCAGCGACACGCTACCTCGGGTGGGAGAGTCATTTCCATCCGGAAGCAAGCTAGAACGAAAGTCCGAGCGAACGATGGTGAGCGGAGCAGAGATCATGGGAGAGGATTACAGCATCCTCTCCGATTGCTCCGCTTACTTGCATGACACATCGATTGATTTGAGAGTGCATCGAAAAGGACTGAGATGACGATTGTTGCGGGCGTTGATTTTGGAACTTTAAGTGTTCGTGTCTCCATTCTGGATAGCCAGCGCGGCAGGCTTGGCGCGGCTTCGGCCGAATATCCGCTGCATCGCCGACGCGAAGATCCTGATTACGCCACGCAGTCGCACACGGATCATATGACCGCGCTCGCCAAGGCTACGCGCGATGCTGTCGCGAAGGCGGGCATCGAGGGCTGACCAGGTGGAAGCGATCGCGCTCGACACGACGGGATCGAGCGTGATCCCGGTGGACGCGAATCTGCAGCCGCTCGATGACTATTATCTCTGGTGCGACCATCGCGCCAAGAAGGAAGCGCAGGAGATCACGGAGACTGCGCATCGCGAGAGCTTGAGGCGATTGATTGGTGTGGTGGCGTGTATTCGCACGAATGGGGATTCGCAAAGCTTCTGCACTGGCTGCGGAACAATCCTGAAAAACGCGACAAGCTGGGAACTGCGCTTGAACATTGCGACATGGTGGCAGCGACGTTGTGCGGCGTAACCGAGCCTGCGAAGGTGAAGCGAAGCGTTTGCGCGATGGGGCACAAGTGGTTGTGGAATCCGCGGTGGGGCGGGTTTCCTCCGCAGGCATTTCTGTCGCCGCGTCGATCCGCTGCTGGACGGGATTGTGGAGAAGCTCGCGGGCGACTACAGACACATCGGATTTTCTGGCCGGGCACCTGAGCGAGAAGTGGGCGCACGAACTGGGATTGCGCGCCGGAATTCCTGTGCCGGTGGGCGCGTTCGATGCGCATTGGGACGCGTTCGGAGCAGGGTGCCGTGAGGGCGATGTGGTGAATGTTGTCGGCACATCCACCTGCATCATCGCGATGGCGCGTGATCCTCAACTGGTACCGGGAGTTTGCGGGGTGGTGCCCGGCAGCGTTCATCCGAAGTTCACGGGCATTGAAGCGGGGTTGTCGGCGACGGGAGACATCTTCGAAGCGATTGCGCGTCGCGCTGGAATCAAGGTAGCGGAGCTGTCGAAGGGGCTGGAATCGCATACCGGCCCGGGCAGACGGGTCTGCTGCGGCTTGACCTGGGACAATGGCGACCGTACCGTGCTGGTCAATCCTGAGCTGGGTGGCGTGACCTTTGGCTGGAACCTGCTGACGACCGCGCAGGATGAGCTGTTCGCGGCAATTGAGGGCACTGCATTCCACACGCGCATTATCCTGGAGCGGATGGCTGAACATGGCGTGCCGGTGGATCGCGTGATCAATGCCGGTGGCATTCCGCAGCACAATCGCGTGCTCAACCAGGTGTATGCGAACGTGCTGGGCAAGCCTGTGCTGGTTCCGGCGGGGCTGCCGACAAGTCTGGGTTCGGGCATCATTGCCATGTGCGCGGCCGGAGCCTTTCAAGAGCGTTGAAGAAGCGCAGGAGAAAATGTGTCTGGACCATACAACCTTTGAGCCGGATGCGAAGGCGGTCGCGGTTTACGAGAGACTCTACGGCGTCTATCGCAAGGCATACTTCGCGTTAGGATTGCGAAACGCCCAGCCCGCGAGTCTTGGAGATCTTTTGCCAGAGCTACGTATCATTGCAGCCGAGGCAAGGCAGAGCAAGGTTTATTCCGGGTCATGAATAGAGAGCGCGTCAAAAGGTTAGGGAGCGGGATGGCAAAGATCATCAACAGGGAATTGAATGTTGGGGAAGATACGCTGGTAAGCGGAGGCGGACTGGAACGCCGAGATGGAGGGTAAGCACGCTCGGCTGAGCGAGTTTCTGCGTGCACAAGGATTGGCGGCGGTGCTGATTCGGCGCGGCGAGAATATTGCGTGGGCCACGGGCGGCGCGGTGGAGATGCGGGTTTGCATTCCACAGGAGACAGCCGTCGGAGCGCTGCTGATCACTGCGCAAGGACGCCGTTTTTACCTGACAACGGAAAATGAAGCAAGACGACAGGCGGAGGAGGAGTTCGATGGCCTCGATTTTGAGGCGGTTACGTACTCCTGGTATGACGACAAGCTTCTGGCGCAGGCGAGAAAGCTTGCCGGCGGTCCGCTGGGTTGCGATCACCCCACGGCGGACTTTACTCCGGTAGATTTCTATCCACTTCGCGCAAGCCTGTCCGGTGCGGAGATCTCGCGCTATCGCTGGCTGGGCCAACAGACGGCGGAAGCTACGGAAGAAGTTCTGCGTGAGCTTGAACCGGGTATGACGGAGTTCGATATGGAAGGGCGCGTTTCGAACGCGCTGTACAGCCGCGGGATTCTACCTTCTGTACTGCTGATGGCGGTGGACGATCGCATCCTGCGATACAAGCATGCTGTAGCGCGTGGTGCGACGCTCGAAAACTACGGCATGATTAACTTGTGCACGCGCAAGTGGGGACTGTCCGCATCCATCACACGCTTTGTTCACTTCGGTCCGCTGCCGTCTGAGTTGGAGGCGCGGTTCGCCGGTTCTGCACAGGTGAATGCTTCTCTGCTCCATGCAAGCCGCGTTGGCGTTACCTCGGCAGAGCTGTTTGCGGTGGCTCGCAAGGCATATAGCGATGCGGGATTTCCGAGTGAAGAGGAACGCCACCATCAGGGCGGACCCACGGGCTATTCCGAGCGTGAGTGGGTAGCCACACCTTCAGGCACGCAGACCGTGGTTGATTCGCAGGCGTTCGCATGGAATCCCAGCATTCGTGGAGGCAAGGTCGAGGATACGGTGCTGATAAGGAACGGACACGCGGAAGTGCTGACGCCGACGCCGAACTTGCCTGAGCTTCACGCAACCGTGGATGGCGTGGATTATCCAGCCAGCGGAGTACTGATTCGCTAGCCGATATCGCGCCGGCTGAGGTCGCTTGTTGCATCGTGGAGGAACGATGAAAAAGCTCCTACTCGTAGTCGCACTTTCTTTTTTCTCATTGCCCGTGTTTGCCCAGGGCGCGCCACCGCAAGCCGCTGCCGACCATCCCTACGCAATGGAGTATTACTACAAAGTGCAGTGGGGTCATCAGAAGGAATTTCTCGATCTGTTTTTGAAGAACCATTACCCGCTGCTGCTGAAGGGTGTGCAGTCGGGCCGCATGGCGAGCGTGAAAATAGAGACGCCGGCTAATCACATGACCGAGGACGCGCGCTGGGATTATCGTGTGACCATCGTATTCAAGAACTCAACCGCGGCCACCACGTCTGATCCACAAGAAGAAAGTCTGATCAAGCAAATGTATCCGGATCAGGCGGGCTACGCTCGCGAGGAGCAACGCCGCTTCGAGATCCTGCTCGCCCACTGGGATCTTCCGGTCACGGACATCACACCGGCCACAAAGTAGCAGCGGCGAATCTATCCTCGGCGAACAGCCTGCTTCCTCCGCTGGTGCTGATGGATGGCAGCAAGCAGAATGACAACGAATGGAAGAATCATTAGCGTGAGCACGATGTGCCGCCTGGAGTGATTCTCCGCAACACCGAACGCCGTAGAGATGAGTGCCTGATTGGGGCCACTCTGAACCTTCAAGATTGCTGACCAATCACCAGCCAGCGGAAGAGAAACACGCGCGGACTGGAACATCTTGTTGGCCGCATCGCTCTTCGAAAGATGGAAAATTTTCAGTTTGCCGGCCGGGGGATGCAACTCCAGAGTGATGTCCGCGTCTGGCAATAATTGCTGCGTTGAACGATCCTGAACCATTACGCTGAAATCCGCCTCACCAGTGACCAGCGGCTCGGGAGCGGTGAAGAGCGTGATGACCAGGTCTCCCGAAGTCTGCTGCAGGCGCACGTGTCCGCCATCCGCATAGGCAACTCCGCACATCAGTGGAAGCAGCAGGATCGCTCGAAGGTGCTTCAACCGTGCACCATGTTTCGCATTTGCATCGGCTGAAGCAGGATCCAGACTCCCAACCCGTAGAGCACGATGGTAACCGTTGCCCACGGCACCATTGAGAGAACGCTACGGGAACCTCCGCCCGAACCCTGCCGCAGAATCCGCCACGCGATGTAGAGCGACAGCAGCAGTCCCGCGTCCAGCAAGAGCAATTGGAAAGTCAACAGGGCATCGGGACTTAACAGGCTCATGGTGGAATTCCAGTCGGGCGGCGCTATTCCCGACAAGTGCAGATCCTCGGCTGCCTGGCGCAGCGCCGGACGTAAAGTATTCCACCCCGTTATGAGATGAAACGACAGATGCGCGCACCACATGCTGAGAGCGAGCGGAAGGAGTGTGAGCGAGGAGCGGCAAATCCTGACGCGAACAGGGTCGGTCGCTCGCGCTGCGCGTCGGCTGACGAGTGCCGCCGTCGCCACAATGGTGAACAACACCACGGGCAACAGCAGCGCCAGCAGAAAGCTCATTGCTAAGCCGGTGTTCGCGGAGAGGTTTGCCGCGACCCGTTCAATCCGAGAGGCTACTGGTTTGACCATGACGGCGGCGTTTGCAAAGGCGGCCGTTACAACGATGATTGCCACCGCAGCGATATCGACGCGCGAGCTTAGCCTGCCGATGGAAGAGCGCACCGGGTCGATAAGGAGATCACGCCCTGGTGTTCCGGCGAGGATCACGATGTTGTCGTGTGGGCAGGCCTTTACGCAATCCATACAGAGCGTGCAGTCCATGTTGCCCACTTTTTGCGGGATGAAAAGCTGGAGTTCGCAACCCCGCTGCCTTTCATTTCCTGCAATGCAGTCGTGCGTCTTGCACCCGGAACATACAGTTCGATCAGCTGACTTGAGTTCAAACGGCGATAGAAGTGAGCCAACAAAGTTGAACTGTCCAATGGGGCAGACATACTTACAGAAGCTTGCACCGCGGAAGAGTGAATCGACAACGAATGCGGTGACGAGGTACGCAATTACCAGCCACGCCGTGCGCGCGGGAGTGTCCCAGAATGCGAAGACTTCGAAGGCCCAGAAGAAGACCAGCAGCAGCGTCGCGCTCAGCCATTTGTTGCGGAGATACTTTGGCCAGGCGCGCGTTGCCAGCCCAAGCTTGCGGCCCAGTTCGCGGGGCAGAGTGAACGGGCACGCCATGCAGAACAGGTTTCCGACAGCGAGCAGTGCGATTACTCCCAAAGCGCGTGCATAGATCCAGGGGATGATGCCTGCGAGGTTCATCGATCCCATGGGGTGTCCGAATAGGCCGTGCACAATGACCGCTATTGAGACGATGAGCGCGATGGTTTGCAGACCCATGCGCCCGTAGCGTGCGCGAAGAAGCCAACCCAGGAATGGCACCTTGAGCAGATCAAACGGCTGCGGGGCCTTGGGGTGCGCAAACTTCCGAACGACGGTTTTCTTCTCCTGCCGATGAAGGCGTGGCGAGAGTAATTGAATCGTTATGGCAACTGCGGGTACAAGAAATATGGTGGAGCCGATGACCCACATGAGTGCGCCAGCAGCGATCTGGTCCTGCAATGCTGTGAGCCCGAATAGGCGCGGCGCCTGCGAATACGTGGGATAGAGTACGCGCCCAGCGAAGCAGAAGAAGGCGGAGAGCGCCGTGTTGATCAGATCTGCCGAGACCAGATACGGCAGCATGATCCAACGGGAACCGCGTGCAATGCCTGGCCACGGAAGAATGACAGGCCACCAGAAGAGAATGGAAGTGAAGAAGAAGGAGGCGTGCTCTACTTCGTGCCATGCGGAAGACCGCAGCGCGAGTTCATAAGCGGGAACAAGATGCCAGCCAATGTAAGCGACGTTCATAGCCAGCCAGCAGACGATTGGACGGGTTAAGAATCGTCCGACCTCGGTGCAATCTGCGAATACCAAAGAAGGGGCCGAGCGCGTCGCGAACAATCCAGCGGGGTATTCCTCGCAAGAGCGGCACGACGGGAGCACCCAGCAAAATCAGCGGCGGTGCTACCGACATCAATATGAGATGTTGCGCCATGTGGGCAAAGAGCAGCATTCCGCCGAGAGCGTCGAGCGGCGATGCAATCGCAATCCATAGGGTCGCAAGCCCGATGAAGAAGCATGCGAGACGCCATGCAGGAAACTGTGCGCGCCTTGTGATCTGCAGCCTGCTCCAGCCTCGCCAGTAAATCCACGCGGTCAGCAGCAGAGACAGGAGGACCCATGGGTGCAAAGCCCAGGAAGTCAGTGCTGCCAGGAGTGACGCGGACATTTACTTCTTCTCGGCTGGTGGTGGCTGGCCTGGATCCACTGTCTGCATTGCCTGTTGCTGCGACGCATCCCGCGCAGGCTGTTCGCCGCTTGGCCGCAGTCGTTCGAGGAAGCGCACTAGCGCGGTCACTTCTGCCGGAGAAAGATTTTTGCCATAGGCCGGCATATTGCCACCGCCCTGTAGGACCTGGCGAATCAGCTGATCTTCTGTCAGCCGCGTAGCGACTGCGTCCAGCGCCGGTCCACGCTGTCCACCAAGGCCGCCTAATTGATGGCAGTTCCGGCATTGCTTCGCCTGAAAGACAACAGCGCCTTGATGTTCGAGCGGGGATGCAGATCCAGCAGCGCGGGTGGAACGGGCGCGCCGCTCCAGGCTTCCATCTCCGGGCTCCACGGAGTGTAGGTTGCCAGATGCGTCAGGACCGCCCAACCCACTGCAAGGGTCATTACTGCAAGCACGGCAACGGGTCTGCGATGCCAGCTCTTTTCGCCTTGCCCCGCGATGAATGGAAGAGCGAGGAGAATTGCGACAGCGACGACCGGCGCGATCAGGATGAATGGCGTCTCCAGGCTCGGCGGCAAGTAGGAGAGGACGGCGTAGAGCCACAGGAAGAAGAAGTCCGGCTTCGGCGCGGTCTGAATGATGGTGGGATCAGGCTGCCCGCTCGGCCCGTACGGTCCGAACCAGACAGCGCACACGGCGACCGCGAGCAGAATCATGCCGGAGAAGACGAGATCTTTCCAGAATGCACCCGGCACGAACGGAATGCCATCTTTCTTGGTGAGTTCGTGGTACTCCTGCATATACGTATCGCGCCGGACAATGCGTCCAGGCATCGGCCAATCATTGATGCCCAGCTTCAGCACCATCCAGACGTGCAAGGAAGCGAAGAGCAGCATCGCCCCCGGAATAATGAACACATGAAACGCAAAGAATCGCGACAGCGTTGCGCCGGCGATGATCGGACCGCCCAGCATCAGATGGACGAGCGATGCCGCCGATGAACGGCACGCGGCTCGCAATGGATGCGCCGATGCCGAGGCCCCAGTATGCGTCCTGATCGAAGCGCAACACCTGGCCAGTGAAGGCCATGCCCGAGCGTCATGAGCAGCAGAAATACGCCGAGAATCCAGGTGAGCTCGCGGGGAAATTTATACGCGCCGAAGAGGAAGACCTGAGCCATGTGGATGAGCACGACGGCGACCATGAAGTTCGATCCCCAGCCGTGCATCGCGCGCAGAAACCATCCCAGCGGGATGTTGTGGTTCAGCACATCCAGGCTGTTCCACGCATTGCCCGCGGAAGGTACATAGACGATCGCCAGCAGGATGCCGGTGACGATCTGCAGCATGAGCAGCGCGAAGGACGGCACTGCCGAAGACATACCACCAACTGGCGGTGTTTCGCGGGACCGGGTGCAGCACGGCGTCCTTGATGGGCCCTCCAGTTGCACGCGCCGCTCAAACCAGTCGTAGAATCTGCTTCAGCCAGCGCATGGCGATTTCCCCTTTCAGCATGGCTTCGTTGGAGAGGGTGGGCATTTGTCCGGCATCGATCTGCAATTGGCCGCCTTCAACTTTGTAGTTGGTATTCGAAGAGACCGCGCTCGGGTGGACCTGAGGCGCGCGAGCCATCCTGATAGTAGACACCGCCATGGCAAGGACACATAAACAAGCCAGACTGCGGGAACCAGCGTACCGGGCAGCCGAGGTGCGCGCAGTTGATTGCGAAGACCTGGAACTTTTCAGCTTGCACGTGGCGCACCCAGCAGGCAGCCTTCGCAGTTTGCCCATCCCACGGCAACGTCGAGGTGGCAGGATTCACAAAATCCACCAGCCGCGTCTGGCCCTCGGGAAATATGTCGAGAGCTCCCAGGGAGATCCAGGATTTATAGGCGCCTTTGCGCTTCACCGGGGAGAGCAGGTAGCCGACAACGGGCGTTGCAATGGCAATCGCAACCACTCCATTCAGCAGCAGGCCCAGCTTCATCAGTGTTCGCCGGGATAGAGTTTTTTCATCGCTCATCGGTCATTCTCCTCTACGGCTCACCGCGGTTGGGGATACGGTTGTCCGGGTGTTTTCACGCGCTGCGATGAAAGCCACTCAACCACATCTGTTACTTCCTGATTGGTCATCGGATGTCCTGGGACATTGTTTCGCCAGTCCGGCGCATTCAGGTCAGGTCGTCCGGCGATCACAAGAGTGCGCAGCGCCTCATTGCTGACGAGCGCGAGGTACGATCCATCGGTTACTGAGCCGGCTTTAGAACCTGTTCCGTGGCAGGATGCACAGAATGTGCCAAACACCTGCTGCCCACGTTGCGCATCGCCGGTCCCGCTGGCGGAATAGGGCGGCGCATTTTGCCCGTCCAATGTTCCAGCCTTGCGCCATTCTTTTCGCATGCCTTTGATGAGCGCGTCAACCTGGTCATCGGTCAGCATACCTCCAGCGCTCCGTGCAAACGCCGGCATCAACGTGCCTGCGTAGCCATTGGAAATAATCATTTGCATGGAGCCGTCGTCCACCAGCGCCTGATAAACAGGATTGGAGAGATCGATTGCAGGGCCGCCCTTTCCGTGGGCCCCGTGACACCCGGAACAGTTTTTTCCATAGAGCGTCGCGAAATCCTGAACAGCACCCGGCCTGACTACCTCTTCGTCCGCCACGTGCGCGCCGGGCGCGCCTGAACATCCAGTGATGAACAGGGCAGAGAATGCCAGAGAACTTCCAAGGAGAAGACGGCCAATCATTTCGGGCGGTCCTCCTTGCCGTGACCCTTCATCAATCCTGGCGTTTCAATGCCCATTCGCATGGCGAAGGGAAGGTGTTGCTGGGTTCGAATGCGGCTCTGTTTGGCGACAACAAATCCTGCAACCACTCCGAAGAGGATCTGCGAAAGAAAGAACCAGCGCCAATCGATGCGCTCATCGAGAACCGGATTGACGACTTTGAGAACAGAATACAAAAGTCCTGTCCAAAGAATTGGGGCGATCAAACCGCCCAGCAGAATGGGGCGCCTTGGCAGCAGGGGAAGCAGCGCTCCATAGAGCAGGCCGACCAGCAGCGACGTGATTACGTGGATAACGCTGGCGGCTGCAACAGCCTGCCAATGGAAAGCCGCGATGTATTCCGTGGTGGGATTGGGCGTGCCCATGATGCCCACGCCGCCGAGAAGGTTCACGGCATACCAGATGCTGTGATACTTGAGTGCTCCGTAGAGCAGCGCAGGAAAGATCATCACGATCCCGCCGGCGATTCCGCCTTTTACGCCGGAGAGCACGGAGTAGGTTTCCAGCGGCAGGCGAGCGCGATGGCTCTCGCTGACTTCGATTCGAAGCACGCGAGGATGGCTGGTGGCGATCGTGATGTCCTCAGCCTCGATCGGAACGGACTCGTGGTGTTCGTGTGGCAAGACCTGACGGAACCATCCAATACACCCTGAAACAACGAGCACGCAGCCCAGCACACTGACGCCCATGTTCGTGACCAGGCCTGCCGCAAGCAGCGTCAACCCGAACGCGAGCACCGGCGGCCACGCGGTGGGTGCCGGTAACTGAATAACATCCTCGGTCTGCACTTGTCGCGTCTCCATCGTTCCTGTCACCTGCCGATTATGTAGACCACGGTGAATACGACAATCCAGACTGCATCGACGAAGTGCCAGTAGATTCCCAGCACCTGGATGCGCTCAGCGTGTTCGTGCTTCAAGTGGCCTGTTAACGCAAATATCAGTACAAGCAGCAGCATGGTAAGGCCGACAACCACGTGAGTTGCGTGCAATCCGACAAGAGAATAGAACGTTGTGCCGAAGAGATTCGTCTTGATCGTCAGTCCGTCGTGGTAGATCAGTTTGTACCACTCTCTCCCGGTGCCAAAGAGGAAGATAGCGCCGAGCAAAATGGTGAGGGCCCACCATGCGGAGAATGCTTTCAGGCGGCTCTTCTCCAGCATGCGTTCTGCAATCATGATCGTGAGGCTGCTGGAGAGCAGGCACACGGTATTGAAAATTGGGAGTTCCAGCACCTGGCGCGGAGTAGGACCATAAAGACTCTTGCCGATGTTGTAGACGTACGCAACCACGAAGATGCTGAAGATTGCCGTCTCCGCGACGATGAGCGAATACATGCCAACGTGACCGCGGGAGGGAAGCACCCACGGCCGATCCGCTTCAGAATACGTAACAGGGACAGTGCTCATTCGTACTTCCAGTCTGGATCTTCAGGATGCTTGAGGTCCCACAAGGGACGGCGGCTGTTGACGACCGGCTCGGTTGCGAAGTTGTAGACAGGCGGAGGAGAGGTAGTGGACCATTCCAGCGTCCAGGCGTCCCACGGATCGTTTCCGGCTATTTTTCCCTTGAAATACGAGTAGACCATGTTGAAGGCAAAGAGCGCGACGGCAATGGCCTGGATGAATCCACCAATCGATACGGCCAGATTCCATGACTCCCATCCGCGTCCCGGCTCGTAGGTGTAAATCTGCCGTGGCATGCCCAGGATGCCGGGAATGTGCATCAGGTCAAACGTCATATGGAAGCCGATAGTAAAGAGCCAGAAGTGCCACTTGCCCAGCGTCTCGCTGAGCATCCGCCCCGTCATCTTGGGATACCAGTAATAGAACCCCGCGAAAATGGTGTAGAGCAGCGCTCCCACGAGCACGTAGTGGAAGTGCGCAACCACGAAGTAAGAGTTGTGCAACTGCCAGTCCCATGCGGCCACCGACAACATGATTCCGGTAAGTCCGGCAATCAGGAACTGAAAAAGAAATCCTGTGCAGAAAAGCATGGGTGTGGCGAATCGTATTCGGCCGCCCCACATGGTCGCCAACCAATTGAAAATCTTGATCCCGGTAGGAATGCCGACCAGCATTGTCGAAAGCACAAAAAAGGTGTTTCCGGCGGAGGTCATGCCAACGGTGAACATGTGATGCGCCCACACTCCCAGGCTCACGAAGGCGATTGCGACAGACGCCGCGACCATCGCGGGATATCCAAAAATCGCCTTGCGCGAAAATACCGGAATAATTTCGTTCACGATCGCGAATCCAGGGAGGATCAACACGTAGACTTCCGGATGTCCGAAGATCCAGAAGAAGTGAATCCACACTATTGCCGAGCCGCCAGCCTGGGTGTCGAAGAAATGTCCGCCAAGGTAGCGGTCAATCAGCAGCATGATTTGCGCTGCCGAGAGCGGCGATGATCGTCACCAGCGTCAAGCCGGCCATCACCAGGTTCAGCCAGGCAGCAGCGGCATCTTCAGGAGCGTCATGCCCTTGCATCGCATGGTGAAAACCGTGGCGATGACATTCACGGATGCGCCGATGCTGCCGAATCCGCTCACCAGCAGGGACAAGGCCCAGTAATCGGTTGCGTTGCCGCGAGAGAAAGCGCGGGTGGTGAGTGGCGCGTACGCGAACCATCCCACGTCTGGCGCGCTGCTTGATCCGTACAAGCCTCCCCCGATAAAACTGTAATAACAGAACAGGCCCCCCAGCGCTGTCATCCAGAAGCTCCACGCATTCAGGCGGGGAAATGCCATGTCGCGTGCACCGATCATGAGTGGAACAAGGTAATTCGAGAATCCAAAAAGAATCGGCATGCCTACGAAGAACACCATGGTGGTGCCGTGCATGGTGAAGAGCCGGTTGTAGACCTGGGGCGAAAGGAAATGGTTATGCGCGGTTGCCAACTGGATGCGAATCGCCAGTGCCTCGCACCCGGCAATGACCAGGAAGAGGATCGAATAGACGATATACATGATGCCGAGCTTTTTATGGTCGACTGTCGTCAGCCAACTATGCGCCACTTCAAGAAATGTGCCGTGCGGCCGCTCCGGCTGCAGTGCGTTCGGCGTTTCGGCGATCGGGATTGTGGAGTGAGCCATAATTCGGTGCACCTGTTTTGTTAGTGCAGCGTTGTGAGATACGCCGTGAGTTGATCAAGTTGCTGATCGCTTAGGTTCATTGCCGGCATCAGGCAACCGGGCTTGATGCCGTCGGGATCGTGAATCCAAGAACGCAGCTCCCCGGGGGTATTCTCCGCCGCGCCCGATGCTATGGTTTGCCGACTGGCAAGATGCGAGAGGTCCGGACCAAATCTGCCAGTGCCCGCCGTTCCGGAAATCGTATGACAATTAATGCAGGATTGCGTTTCGAAAACGTGCCGCCCGGCCGCAACATCGGGCTCCTGCGCCGCCGTCTTCTGTTGATCGCTCAACCATTTTTCAAATTCCGCTCGGGGCTGCACAACCACGCGCAGCAGCATTTTGGCGTGTTGCGTTCCGCAGAATTGCGCGCATTGGCCGAGGTAAACGCCAGCCGTGTGAGGATCGATCCACATACTGTTGGGATGGTTGGGAATAAGGTCCGTCTTGCCTCCGAGCTCCGGAACCCAGAAGCTATGATCCACATCGGCGGAAAGCAGTGTCATAAAAGTCGGAGTGGGCGAGTGCGGATCGCTCACAGGCACGTGCAGTTCATTTGCTGTCACGATGCCCTGCTTGGGGTAGCGAAACTCCCACCAGAACTGGTGGCCGATCACTGTCACGTCCACTGCATCCTTTGGCCTGGGTGCATCCTGCACGCCAAAAATAACGCGTGCGGTGGTAAGGAAGAGCACTACCACGATCAATACCGGCACTACGGTCCAGGCCATTTCCACCTGGTTGCTTCCATAAATCTGCGGTGGCTCTCGGTCGTCATCCGTCGCCCGCTGCCGGTATCGAGTGATGACGTAAATCAGCAGCGCCGTCACGATTACAAAGATGGCCCCGGTAATTCCCAAAACAAAAATGGACAGATCGTAGATGGCTTTCGCCGGTGTGTCGGCGGGTGCATTTATGTTGGTGCCGGTAAGGACTTCGGAAAATCCTGTTGCAGAGGTGCAAGACGCTGCACCCACCGCAAGCGCGAGTCGAAGTGTCCGTCCTGTCAACCGCAGGTCCTTTACAAACATTCTCCTGGCTTTCTTCCACCACGGTAGCGAATGAAAAACTTGTCTCAGGGCCCTTGGGAAATGGGAACGAGAAGAGTCACTAATTCTGACCAACAATGTGACAGAGTGCAAGAGTTAAGGCGCCTTGAGGCAAATGCTTTGAATCGCAGTTGCGAATCAAACATAGGAGCGGCGAAATATTCGAATCGAAAAGAGTTAGGCCTTATTAGATGTATCGTACGTCGGGCTATGTTTGTCCAGAAAATTCTTCGTTAATGGGCGTTTGACTTTTTGATAGCACTGGATTCGCGGCAACTTTTGGACAGATGCATTGATGCACACTTGCGCCCGCAAAAGCGGGGCAAGAGACTCAGTGTACCGCACCGCCGGAGAACTCCCGGCCTCAGCCCTTTTCACATGCGTCCGAATATTTCCCTTGAACCGCGAGACCGTTGCATCGAGCGCGTAGATGAAATGCCGCCTGCGCAGGAGCCAGGTTTGAAGCGGAGCCCGCCCATATTTTCAGCGCCGCAGCCTGCAACGCGCGTCCATACGAGAATGTGAGCTTCCATGGCAATGGTCCACCGGCGGCAATGGCGTTCAGGCGCCGCGTTGCTTCAATGTCGCTTTGCCCGCCGGATAAGAACACGATTCCTGGAACTGCTGAGGGCACCGTTCGATGGAAGGTCTGGATGGTGGCGTCGGCAACGGTGCGATCATCGGCTTGCACCGCGGACAATTTTCCCGACAAGACCATGCCGGACTTCAGCAACATTTGTTCGAGGACCACGCGATGCACGAAGAGCGCGGAGAATACACTTTCGAGCGTTGCCGTAATTGCATCCTCGCATCGCTCGATCGTGTGATCGCCGTCCATCAACACTTCCGGTTCGACGATGGGCACCAGGCCCGCCTCCTGGCTGAGGGCGGCGAACATGGCAAGAGCTTCGGCATTGGCATCGAGGCAGGTCTGCGTGGGAATAGCTTCGCCGATTTGAATAACGGCACGCCACTTGGTAAAGCGCGCGCCTAGTTTGACGTATTCCGCCAGTCGCTGGCGAAGCCCGTCCAGTCCCTGCGTTATCTTTTCGCCCTTGAAATTCGCCAGGTCTACCGCGCCCATATCGACCTTGATTCCTGGAACGACGCCCTGATTCGCCAGAGCCTCCGGCATCGGAGTTCCATCGCTCATCTTCTGCCGCAAGGTCTCATCAAAGAGGATTACGCCGCTGATGTGCTCGCCGAGCCCGGCTGTGGAAAAAAACAACTCGCGATACGCGCGCCTGTTTTCTTCGGTCGATGGAATCTTGTAAGTCTCAAATCGCTTTGCAATGCTGGGAAAACTCTCGTCAGCTGCCAGAATTCCTTTGCCAGGCGCGAGGATCGCTTTGATGGTGTCTTCCATTGTGGACGCAGACATAGGTTCAAACCTCCGGGGATTGAGGCTCTCCGTTCGAAGATGATAGCGCATGTCGTGCAAATCAGGCAGAAGACCGCGACATGTCCCTTTCATGTCATCCGACGCTGATTTCGCAAATGCTTCGACGCTCCAGCGGGATAGATTCCGCCGGCCAACGGTTCCCGCCCGGCGCGAATCCCGGAAGCAGGGCGAGTCAAGGTGGAGCCGTGGGCCTACAAGGTGCGCTTGAAAAGTGCCGTCGCAATCAACAGGGAGGCAATTCCGAATCCAAGTAGAAACATCAGGTCTGCCTGAATTGCTGCAAACCCGCCATCTTTCAAAAGAATTGCTTTGAAGCCGTGTACCGCATAGGTGAACGGGTCAATGACGGTGATCGCCTGCAGCCATTTGGGGAAGGCGGAGATGGGAGAAATTGCGCCGCTGGGGAAGAACAGCAGAGTATTCAGTACTCCGAAAAGCGCGCGCGGGACCAAGGGATCGTCCACGCGCACCATCAGGAGAAACATCATCCCATTGAATGCAATGGACGCGGCCACGATTAAAAGCAGGAGTTGGAGTGCCTGCAGGGGATGGAAGATGGTGCTCAGCCCGGCGAGGAGCGAACCTATTATGGTGAGGCACGCTCCCGCTAAAACCGCCTTGATTGCGCCGGCTGTGTTCAAGCCCAACACAAGTTCCAGCTTGGTGATCGGCGTGACCAGGTAGCCTTCGTGAACGCCTCTCGCCTTGTCGTCGATGTACAACATACCACCGCCGATCATTACCGAAACATACATGGCGAGTGATATCGAACCCGGGAGCAGATACTTCATGTATTCGACATAAGGGTAAAGTTCAACAATTTCGAGCGAGATTTTTTTAACAACGTTTGAATCAATGACAGGCTTGCTCAGCGCGTCGACCAGTGCCTGCATTTCGGCTTCAATGCTGCTGCTCATGAACTGGTCGGAGTTGTCGACCACGAGGCCCAGCTTGGGTGAGTCCCCGGCAAGCACGCGTCGCGAGTATTGTTCCGGGATGATCACCGCGCCGTCGAGTTTTCCTGTGCGAACATCTTCGCGCGCCGTGCGCTCGTCCTGGTACGGAACTGTCGTAAACGTGCGGATGTTGGCGGCAACGGAGTCGAATGCTTCGCGAACCTTCACTGACTGCTCGCCGTGGTCATAGTCCACAACGGCCACGCGGGCACCGCGTACCTTTCCACCGAACGCATTTCCCAGGACAACCAATTGCACCAGCGGAAGGATCATTGAAACCATCATCAATGCAGGCGAGCGAAAGAATTTTCGCAGCTCGCGCTCTATGATTGCCATCATTCGCATCATGGTTGCACCCCTGGCCGCGGAGGCATCACATAGCCAATCGCTTTCACTGCCTCGTCTCGCAACTGCCGCCCTGTGTAGTGAACGAAGACGTCGTCGAGCGTTGTATTCTCCACGCGCAGCGACTTGATCACGTCAGTGCTTCCCGCAACGGATTCAACCAGCGCTGTGGTAGTGAGCGAACCGTTCGAACTGAGCAAGCGGTACATGCCATCGCTGTGCGGCTCCACCTTGGTAACGCCGGCGAGCTTCTCCAGCCGTTCCGGCCAGGTCGGGGATTCCTTTGTAAACTGCACTTCCACGACGTTGGTTCCCGGCACGCTCGCTTTCAAAGCCATGGGCGTATCCAGGGCGACAAGCTTGCCGTGATCAATGATCGCAATGCGGTCGCAGAGATGGTCCGCCTCATCCATGTAGTGCGTGGTGATCAACATTGTCAGGTGGCGTGTGTCGCGAAGATTGTCCAACATCTCCCACACCGCAACGCGCGAAACAGGGTCAAGCCCAGTAGTCGGCTCGTCAAGAAAAAAGATCCGCGGGTTGTGAATCAGCCCGCGTGCAATCTCCAGTCGTCGGCGCATGCCTCCGCTCAACGTCTTGGTCTGCGCGTGTCGCCATTTTTCCAGGGAGACCGCTTCCAGAAGTTCGCTAATGCTCCGTTTCCTCTCGGCCTTGGGCACGCCATAGAGCTTGGCGTAAATCGAAAGGTTCTCTTCGACCGTTAAATCAATGTCGCTGGTCAGGGCCTGCGGAATCACTCCGATGGCGTGGCGCACCGCGTCCGCTTCGGTGGAAACATCGTGGCCGTCAATAATGGCGCGCCCCTCAGTTACAGGGATGAGCGTCGTCATCATGCGGATCAGCGTGCTCTTGCCAGCGCCGTTCGGACCGAGCAAGCCGAAGATCTCTCCGTCCGCAACTTCAAAGCTCACGCCACCCACAGCCACGAAGTCGCCATAGCGCTTCACAATGTTCTCAACCACAATCGCGGAGCCCGGAGATGCGGTCGATTCAGGAGCCTTGCTCATTCCGCAACCAACTTGCTTTTTGGAACGTAAACTTCGGCGGACATTCCCGGAACAAAACGCATCCCGGGATTATCGATCAGCAGCTTCAGCTGCACTGTCTTGATGTCTCGCTTCCGGCGGCTCACATCCCGCTGCGTTGCAAAGTCCGCTACGGCAGCCTTCGCAATCACCTTCCCCTGCAAGGATGCGCCGCTCGGCATCTCAACACGCAGAGTGTCGCCCACCTGCACCGCGTCCGCTTGCGTCTCAGGCAATGGTGCGTACACCCACGTCTGCGTCAGGTCCACCACGGTCACAATCGGTGTTCCCGCCGCCACTACCTCGCCTTGCCGTGCAGCCCGCGTATTCACAATCCCCGTGACAGGAGAAAACACTTTGGCATATCCCAATTCAATCTGCGATTGATTCAGCAACGCCTGCGCATTCTTCACTTCTGCTTGGGCGGCGGCGGAGGTCTTCTCCGCGGCCTGCGCCTGAATTGCATTTGCAACCGCCATCTTCAACGATGCTTCCGCAGCTGCAACGCTCTCCCGCGCCGCGTCGACTGCGGCTTTCGCAGCGCTCAATGAAGTGGATGCCTCGTCGCGAGCCTGTTCACTGGCTATGCCCTGATCAGCCAACGCCAGCGTGCGGTGTGTATCGGAGGCTTGGCGGTCGTATTGCGCCTGCGCCTGCGCCAGCGAGGCACGCGCAACTCCCAACTGCGCCTTGGCATTTGTAATCTGGCCGGACGTGTCGCCCTCGGTCTGGCGCTGCGTGTCTCGCGACCCCAGCATCTTGTATAGCGAACTCTCCGCCGTTGCCGCGGCAGCCTTGCTGGCTGCTTCAAGATCCTGGCTCTCGATAGTCGCTACTAATTGACCGGCGTCAACGTGCTGGCCTTCGTCAACAAACAGGGTCTGAATTCTTCCCGGAATTTGCGAACTGACGATTACTTCATTCGCATCGACAGTGCCAATCAGCTGAAGATCGGTGATGCGCTTGACCGTAAAAAAATACCAGGCAAACGAAATCACTATCAATAATCCAAGGAGTGTAAAAACTCTGTTTCGTGCGTTCATCGTGTCTTTCTCCCGCTGGGACGTTTCTGGATGACAGGCATCGGAGTGTCGGCCAATATTCGTTTCGCAAACTGTGCCCCACGACGCCGTTCAACAAAAATCGCCTGGCTAAGGAATTGCAGGATTGCTTTTCGCCGAAATTCCAATTCGCTTGGATCCAGGGGGTCGAATGGGAGCGCAAGCCGCAGCGTCGGGCCGCTGAGGAAGTAGAAAATATTCGACCCAATCGCGACGCACCATACCTGGAACCAGTCCACCGAGCACAACTCCCCGCTCTTTATGCCCTCTTCGATCACTTGCTGCAGACGAGAAAGCATCGGCGCAAACATCGTTTTCGCAACTGCCGGGATGGCGACACTCTCGCCGCGATGGAAGCGCACCATCTCCTGCTGCATCAGACTCTGTGGCTCCCGGTGCGCAATCAACCTGTCAAAATGGTTCAGCGCTGTCCGCAACAGACGCTCACCGGCACTGCATTTGGAATCCAACACGGCTCGAGTGCTCTCTCTGATTTCTCCAAAAGCTTTCAGCAACGCCGCGGTATAAAGATCTTCCTTGCTCTTGTAGTAGTAGTAGAGCAGCGCCTTGTTCACTTTCGCCGACCTGGCAATTGCCTCCGTGCGGGCGCCAGCCATTCCGTGGGCGCTGAATTCCACGATAGCTGCCTGCAGGATTCGAGCCCGAGTCTTGTCGGCGCGAGCGGCTTTTGTGGCCGAGCTGTTTGGCGTGGGAGATGCCATTTGATTAACCGGTTAGTTAAAGTCTACACCTGGAAAGGTGGAATGGCATGCCGCCGAAGTAACTTCATTTTGCGACCAGTAGCCCAACAGGCGGCTATTTTTTGGGAGCGTTGGGACTCAGCGCCGAGGCAATGGCCTTTTCCGCCAGCGGACCCATGATGGCGTACCCATCTTTATTGGGGTGAACGCCGTCCTTGGATAAATTTGCCGGCAGGCCCATCTTGTCGTTCACCATCGCTGAGTAGTAGTCCAGATAGATCAGCCCGTTCTTCTCCGCGTAACTCTTGAGCCAGAGGTTCAGGGCAACGATGATTGGGCCCGGATTCATACCCGGTTTCCACGGATAATTCGAGGCGGGAAGAATGGAGGCGATCACCGGCTGGATGCCGCTTGCACGAGCGATCTCCACCATTGACTTGAAATTGTCCTCAATCATCTCCGGAGTCGAAGGCCCGGTGTTGCCTGCAATGTCGTTGGTGCCGGCAAGAATCACTACTACCCTGGGCTGCAGAGCCACCACATCCTGCTGCATACGCACCAGCATCTGCGGAGTGGTCTGACCACTGATGCCGCGGTCGAGATACGCCTTGCCCTGGAAGAACTCAGGCACGACTTCGATCCATGCATCCGTAATCGAGTCTCCATAGAACACAACCCGGTTCTCTCCAACAGCCGGAGGGCCCGCCTGCTGGTTCGCCGCCTGGTATCTCTTCAGTTGTGCCCAGTCGACACGCAGTTGCTCCTCGCGGTCCAAGCGGTATTTCTCTGCGGCGGAGACGGCCGGCACGGCTGGAGCAGTCGGAGTCGGCGGCGGTGCAGGGGGCACCTGTGCTCTTGAATTTGCGGTGACGAGCAGCAGAAACAGCAGTTGAAGAGAGACCAGTATCCTGTTCCTGAAATTGCCAACGCTCATGAGCCAAGTTCCTCCGGAAGGAGAATCCTAGCTGGTTGCCGGCCACATTGTCCGAGATTTGTCTCGAGATTTGTATTTGCTCTGCAGATTCCCGGTGGATTCGCTTTCTTGAGAGCAAAAGACAAACCGACTTCTGTAGACTGGGGACGCCCAAAACACAGTGTCTCAGGAGCCCGGTTCATGCCAGCGTTCGTTTGCCCATCTCGACGTAGATATTCAATTGCTGCCGCAGTCGTGGCACTTCTCCTTTCGGCAGGTCCGCGTACTTCACTAGCCCAGGCGGCTGCGCCACCCGCTCGCTCCGCAGCGCCAGTTCCGCTGGTGCCTGCTCCCGCGCGCAGTCCGCAGGTTGCGTCCGACGGAACAGTGACGTTCCATCTCGCCATGCCCAATGCGGTTAAGGTGGAATTGAATCTTGAAGGCGCAGCGAAACCCTTTCCCATGGAGAAGGGGCCGGACGGTGCGTGGACGGTCTCCGTGCCAAAGCTTCCGCCGCAGTATTACAGCTATACCTTCAACGTCGATGGCACATCGGTTCTCGACCCCCTTAACACTCCGGTGAAGACCAGCTTTTTTGTCGACCAGAGTGTTTTCCTGGTTCCAGGCCAGCCGCCCATGCCGTGGGAGCCAGCCGATGTTCCACATGGCGCTGTCCACCAACATTTCTACCAATCGAAGATTGTGGATGTAGCCAGCCAGTATTTCGTCTATACACCCCCGGGCTTCGATCCTCGAAGTAAGCAAAAGTATCCTGTGCTCTACCTGCTTCACGGCTACAGCGACGACCCCAGCGCCTGGACGCTGATGGGGAAGGCGAATGTCATTCTCGACAACCTTATTGCCGAGGGCAAAGCCAAGCCGATGATTGTGGTCATGCCGTGGGGCTATGGCGATATGCAAATGATCAGCCGCGGCTGGGTCGCCTGGCAGGATCCGCAACTTGTCGTGCGAAACTTTATGAAGTTCTCTGACGCGCTCTTTCAGGAAGTCATCCCGATGGTGAAAGCGGAATATCCGATTTCAGAGAAGAGAGAAGACCATGCCATCGCGGGTCTATCGATGGGCGGCGGGGAAAGCGTACTTGTAGGGCTGAATCACCTGGATGATTTTGCCTATGTCGGCGCGTTCAGTTCCGCGGTCGGCAAAGACAACTATGCCGCGTCGTTTCCCGGACTGGCCTCGCAGACACCCGAGCAGTTGAATGCGAAGCTGAAGCTGATTTGGGTGGCATGTGGAACAGAAGACGGTCTTTTTCCGAACAACCAAAACTTCGTTGCATGGTTGAAGGAAAAGGGGTTGCAGCCTTCTTTCAATCCAGCTCCCGGACGACATGTCTGGATGCTTTGGCGCGCAGATTTAACCGCATTTGCGCCTTTACTTTTCCAATCCAAGTAGAGATTGCGAGGTCTATCGAGTTTGCTGGAGCAGCCTTAAAGCATTGTCTCGATAGACCTTACGCAGAACACTATCGGGAAGAGAGAGTCCGTACCATTCCAGTCGCGCTGCCTAAAACCCGGGCGGCGGCTAAAAATCTCTCATCATTCCTGACGACTCATGGATTGTTGCAACCCCATCATTGTAAGTGCTTTAGCCGTTAGCGCGAACGTTGCCGGAGCGATCGAAATATTCCTCGATTTCTTCCAGTGTCTTGCCCTTCGTTTCCGGCAGAAAGAATGTAGCGGTGATGAGGTAAATCATTGTAAAACCAGCAAATACGAAGAACATTGTCGAGTATCCGTACTTGCTGACCACCGGCAAAAAGATGCCGGCGAGCGTGGTGGAAACCATCTGATTGATTACAAGAGCTACGCTCATGCCGTTGGAACGGATTCGGGTGGGCATCAACTCTGAAAGCGCGAGCCAGACGCAGACTCCGGGCCCAAGCGCGTAGAAGGCCATAAATACATACAAACAAAGGGCTACCACCCAGCCGTGGCTGGCGTTCGGCACCTGGCCGATCATGGCGCGATCGATTTTCAGGGGTGCGGTTTTGGCTGCATCGAGATCAGCGAACGGGTTTTTGAAGAACGCCTCGATCTTGTTGGTGGGCACGCAACTTGCTCGATTGATTGAGATTGGCGCCGCGCCCGCGTCGTCCGAGCGCACGAAAGTTGTGGCTGCGGTGAAGTCTCCGTAGGAGTAGATCACGGCGAGGGACGTGCGGCTGCCGACGGCTGCGTGGCCACTGGCTAATAGAAGTTTTTGAGCCGCCGCGTTGTCGAAATGGAGCGTGAGGGTCTGATCGGGCTGGACTAGGGACTGAACGGCGTCGCGGGCATCCAGGTTGCCCTTCTCGGTATGCCGGAACAATAAGCCTACTGTAATGATGGAGATAACGATACCGCTGGTTCCCAAAATGAGGAGGAATTTGCGCCCTTTTTTGTCCACCAATGTCATTCCGACGATGGTCATGAGGAAATTGACGAGGGTCAAAATCACGTATCCCCAGTGGGCGAGGACGTCGGAAAGGCCGCTTTGCAGCAGGATTCCGGTGTTGTAGCCGATGATCGAATTCACGCCGGTGGCGGTGTTGCAGAACAGAATGACGCAGGCGAGGATGAAAGGGATGACGTATTTGCGGCGCAGGATGGAGTCCTTAACTCTTTTTCCTGCAGTTACTTGCATTGCCGCCGTGTCCTGCATTTCCTTCATCTCAAGGTCAGCTTGTGCATGCGAGCGAGAGCGCAGGAGGGCGGCGAATGCTTCTTCCCTGCGGCCGCGCAGGAATAGCCAGCGGGGCGATTCGGCTACAAGTAAACTGCCTATAACGAACAAGATACCGGGTGGCAACGAAACCCAGAAGATTCTCCGCCATGCCTGATCCTTGTAGGCAAATATCGCGTTTGCATCCGCAATTTGCGAGACGGCGGCGACGCGGTAGCTGTAGAAAATGCCGATGAGCGCAGCGGCAACTATCCCTAAAGTCAACAGCCACTGGAAGATACCGGTGCCCTTGCCACGAGTGGATGCGGCCAGACACTCGGCTAGATAGAGGGGGACGACGACGCCTATGAGGCCGCCGCTAATTCCCTGGAGCAGGCGGCCGAGGAAGAGGTATCCGTATCCATGCGACAAAGCGATGACAGGAATGCTGAGAACAAAGGAGATACCGCTCAAGACCATGAGCGGTTTGCGTCCCATCCAGTCCGCGAGGAGGCCGGCGAAGAGGGTGGAAATTACGCTTCCGAGCAGAACGGCGGCCACGATGATGGAAAGCTGCCCGGCGTTAAGTCCTGATGTTGCTTCGAGATAGGGGAGAGCGCCGCCGATGATGCCGACGTCGACACCGTACAACAAGCCTCCCAGTCCCGCGACGAGCAGGAGGAACGTGTTGTAGCTGCTTCTCGCCTCTCCGGAAACGGCTTGCTCCAAAGTCATCGTGTGGACCCATACTCTAAGTTGTTCTGCGCATGTATCTTAGCGGGTTATAGACTGCGGCTCGAAGATTACTTCGGGGGCGCAGCCTGCAGGAGAACGAGGACTCCGGGAGCCACTTTGTTGAGCAAAACCGCCTGTGGCTGCATGGATTTTGTGACGAAAACAACCGCGTTTGCACGCTCAGAATCGCTCATTTTGACACGATTTGCGGGGGTTACATTTTCGGAATTTTGTAACCCCAAGAGCGCCTGAAGACCGATTTCTGAGACCTTGCTTATGCTGGCCGAGAGGGGGATGAGTTCCTTGGTCAAATCCGACTTTGGAAGGATGGGCTGAAGCCTGGCGTCGTTGTCCCGCCAGAGGGTGAGTTTCTGCTTTGCCAGTTCCCATTCCTGCGGCGAGGCATTTCCGGCGGCAATCTTTTGTGCGAGCAGGAGGAAGTCGCGCCCTTCCATGCTCTCCGGAGGAACTGCGTCCACGAGGCGATTGAGAGGAGTGAGCGTAGTGTAGTTCGGCGACAAGTCGCCACGGTCGTATCCCTGGGGCGGTTGGACGACGCTGCCGAGGACTGCGAGAGCCGGGGGCACAGTGGTTCCTGTCATGCGGCGCATCATCATGGGAGTGACGGAGCGATGCTTGAGTCCGTAATACTCGAGCTTGAGCGAGACGTCGCCCATGCGGGCATACATTGAGGGAACGTCGCGCACAT
Source organism: uncultured Acidobacteriaceae bacterium (assembly GCA_963816335.1). Lineage (GTDB taxonomy): Bacteria > Acidobacteriota > Terriglobia > Terriglobales > Acidobacteriaceae > JANXZS01. The sequence goes on from CAWFKA010000006.1 coordinate 242,309, forward strand.
CTTCCGGCGACCAGAGTCGCTCAGCGATGGCGGCAGTGCGGGGCCAGATGCGGCTGTCAACATTCTCCCAGGTCACATACTCCGACCACATGGCGGCCTCTCCGCCGAGGATCCTCTTTTTCTGCTCGGGTGTGAGGGATGCAGCCTCGCCCCCGGTGGGATCGACGAGGTAATGCTGTTCGGCGGACTGGTTGAGATCGACGTAGTAACCAGTGGAGAGCAGACCACGGTAGCCGTCGCGTGCCGCCTGGGCGAGAGCCTTGGGCCCGCGCCATGACTGGATGACAACGTCTTTGGGAGTATCCGGTTGAAGGACTTCATCCCAGCCTTCTGTGATCTTCCCATGTTTGGTAACGATCTTTTGCACGCGGGCGGTGAAGTAAGCCTGGAGGGCGGCGTTGTCTGCGATGTTGTGCGCCTGCATCCAGGACTTGATGGCGGGGTTGGCGTCCCATTGCTTGCCGTTGCACTCGTCTCCGCCGATGTGGAAGTAGGCATCGGGGAAGAATGCGGCCATTTCTCCAATAAAGGTATCGACAAATTGATAGGTGGATTCGCGGGTGGGATCCATTGCGGGATCGAAGATACCGGCAGTGGTTTGCACCTGGAACGGCCCCTTGGCGCTTGCCAGATTGGGATAGCCGACAAACCACGAACTGGTGTGGCAGGGCATATCAAACTCAGCGACAGTGCGGATGCCGCGATCACGGGCGTACTCGATGATCTCGCGCATTTCTGCCTGCGTGTAGAAGGAGCCGTTCGAACCATCCTTGGTAAGCAGTGGGAACTTGAGGCTCTGGGCGCGGAATCCCTGGTCGTCCGAGAGGTGCCAATGGAAGACGTTGAGCTTGACTGCCTCCATGCCATCGAGGTTGCGGCGGATGACGTCGAGAGGCATGAAGTGACGCGAGGAATCGATCATGAGACCTCGCCAGGGAAAGCGTGGGCTGTCATTGATTTCAACCGCGGGCAGCACAAAGCCATCGGGCGATACCTGGACGAGCTGGAGGATGGTCTGGAGACCGCGCAGCACGCCGAGGGGATTGGGGGCGGTGAGATGGACCGCGCTGGGAGTGACGGTGAGCTGGTAGGACTCATCTTCACCCAGCTTTTGTACCGGGGCGGATGCGGCACTCGTGCTGATGACGATGTTGGGCTGGTTGTTGTTGGCGGCCGGCCAGAGCGGAATTCCGGTTTCGCTGGAGAGGCGCTGGAGGAAGCGTTCGCGGGCGCGCTCGAGGCGGGGTTCGGTATATCCCTCGAACTTGACGCCCAGGGTGCCATTGATGGGGAAGGCTCCAGCGGTGCGCTGGAGGTGGGCCGGCACGGGCATTAAGGACGGCGAGTCAGACGATTGCGCTTGAGTCATGGAAGAGAGGCTGAGGCAGGTGACGAGGCCCAGGGCAGCGAGAATGGAGACACGGATTGATTTCAAGATAGCCCTCTCGAGTGACGGAGAAGCAGGTGCGCGTGAGACTTGACCTGCTTGAAGCAATACCGGCCGGGCTATACGAGCCCGATCGGCGAGCCGTTGCGTTTCTTCCATGCGCCGCGAGTGAAGTCTGGAAACTTGGCGGGGGCGCTGCCATTGGCTACCGAGAAGCGGCTGAGCGGGCTGGGCGCGGACCAGGTAGCAGCGTCGTACACATCCATGTCGGGCTTGAGGCCCTCGCGAACACACTGGAGGAGACGGTAGACCATGATGAAATCCATGCCGCCATGGCCACCGAGCTTGCGCGCAATCTCACCCTCTTTTTTCCAGAGCGCATTTTCGTATTCCGCTTTGAAGGGATCGATGGAGGTCCACTCCTCATCGCCTTTTTGACCTTCGAGATAGATGCGCGGCGGATAGTCGGCGAAGATTCCGTTGGTGCCTGCGATGACATTGATTCGGTCGTAGGGATGGGGATTGGAAACGTCGTACTTGAGGGTGACGGTGAGGCCGTTGGCGGTTTTGATGAGCGACGTGTTGAGGTCGCCGGTGATGTACTTTTCCGCCTGGCGTGGATCGCCGGGCTGGAGGTGAGTTTTGCGGTACTGATCGAGGCCGCGCTGCGGCGTACCCATGGAGACCATGTAGAGAAAGCGGTCGCCGCGGTTGATGCCCATGTAATTGGCGACGGGGCCGAGGCCGTGAGTGGGATAAAGGTTGCCGTCGCGCTGGGTGTGGACGGTGCGACGCCACAGGCCTTCGCCCTTGTTGGAGAAGAGTTCTTCGCGCAGATCGTGAAGGTAGGCGCCCTCGCCGTAGAGAAGATCGCCGAGGCGTCCGGCGCGGATCATGTTGAGAAGGAGGGTCTCGTTGTATCCATAGCAACAGTTCTCAAGCATGATGCAGTGGCGCTGGGTTTTCTCAGAGGTGTCCACGAGGCGCCAGCAATCCTCAATCGTTCCGGCAGCGGGAACTTCGACGGCGACGTGCTTGCCATGTTCCATGGAGAAGACGGCCATCTTGGTGTGCCAGTCCCAGGGCGTCGCGATGACGATGAGGTCGAGATCTTCGCGGGCGGCGAGCTTTTCGAAGGCGTAGTCTCCGGCGGTGTAGAGCGCGGGCGCGGTCTGGCCTGATTTTTCGACCATGGACTTTGCGTGCTCGGCCTTTTCCGCAACGATGTCGCAGATGGCGAGGATGCGGGCGTCTGCGGCGAGGAAGTCCTCGAGCAGAGAAGTGCCGCGGCCCCCGACGCCGATGAATCCTATGCGCGGATTGGTGGCGGTAAAAGGAAGGTCGAGCACGGATTTGGCAGAGGTTGCCGCTTCGGCCTCAGCCGACTTTTCGAGACCGAGCGCGGCGGCGGCCATAGCGCCGAGTTCAAGAAAATGCCTTCTGGAAACCAGGGAACCTGAGCCCTCATCCTCGCGATCCATTGCACGTGCCTCCATTCATAGGTTGAACAGCCGGTTGTTTTCCCGTTTCGCGGGAGGTTTTTCGATCGCGGATTCCGCATGTGAAAAGAGAGCGATCGCGAGAAGCTCGAAGCCAAAGTGGCGGAAAAGATTCGCCTGATTCTACATCAACTCAAGGCAGATGGTATGGCGGGGATGGAGGGTGTCCGGTTCAGGCTGGGGGAGCCAAGCGCTGAACCGGGAATTGCGGAGAGGTCAGTTGCCGGCGAGTTCTGCCTCGACGGCCTGGAGGAGCGTGGGATCTTCGGGAGTCATCTCCGGAGAGAAGCGGCCGACGACGTTGCCGGAGCGGCTGACGAGGAACTTTTCGAAGTTCCATAGGATGCCGGGCTCGGGGTTGGGGGCGATGCCGTATCCCTTGAGCTTTTCGCGAAAGGGCGGCTCAGAATTGGCGACCGCTTTGGGTTGCGAAGCGATGAGGGCCTGGTAGAGAGGGTGGGTGTCGTCTCCGGTAACGGCGATTTTCTCAAACATGGGGAAATCGACGCCGAAGTTGGTGGTGCAGAAGGACTGGATCTCCTCGTTCGAGCCCGGTTCCTGCCCGGCAAAATCGTTGGCGGGGAATCCGAGAATGACCAGACCGCGATCGCGGTAGTTGCGATAGAGCTTCTCGAGTCCTTCGTATTGCGGGGTGAGGCCGCACTTGGAAGCTACGTTCACGATGAGGGCGACTTTGCCTTTGTATTTGTCGAGGGATTCGGGTTCGCCGCTGATGCGGTTTACGGGGATATCGAAGATGGGTGCACTCATGAGTTCTCCTAATAGCAGGCCGGGAATTGGGCTGATGGGATCAAGGGCCTGACGGCTAGACGAGTGTAACGCAGGCGCGGGATGGAAGGGTGAGGCGAGAGGCCGGAGTTGCGACAACACCGCGAAGTCCGGGGATACCGGGCTTCGCGGGCGGGAGTTCAACGCAGAACGGGAACAGCGACTATTTCTCCTGGGAGAGGCGAATGAACTCGACCAGGGTGTTGATGCGCTTCTGTTCTTCCGCAGTCGGGTTCGCCTTGTTCATCGATCCGAAAACGGGACCCCAGACGGGCATGTCCTGCGAACCGTGGACTCCTGATTTCAGCACATTCGCGACCTCAGCCGCGGGATACTTCCCGCCGTGAGTCTTGGTGAGTGTGGTGAGGTTTGTGGGGCGAGACGAGAGAGCGCCGGCGGCTGGACCGTAACCCTTGCCATCCTTGCCGTGGCAGGATGCGCAGTAGCTGTCGTACATCTGCTTTCCATTTGTGGCGGAGGTCTTGGTTTGCGCCTGAACGTTACTGGTAGCGAGTGCAGTGAGCCCCGCCAAAACAAAGATATAGAACCGCTTCGGCATACGTGCTCCTTCCGGAAGAGGATACTACTCGGCGAGGTGCGTCGGGGATGTGACGTTTGTCACCGGAGATGCTTGACAAGAGCGAGGGAAGCTGCGGGTTTTTGCGCACTTAGGACCAAGCTTGCCGGGAGATGCGTAAGTTGCTACAAACAACGAGCGAGCGTATGACGCAGTGCTGGATGGGCGGAAGAACGTTCGGGTAGCCTGGGGGAAATTGGGGGGAAAGGAACGAGAGGATGAACGAGCTGAACGTTTTTATGAGTGTGGGCGGGACAATCTCCGAAAAGCAGGAGTCGTTTGTGCGCGCGGTGGAAGACCGTTTGCGCAGCGAAGGGCTGGTGCCGCACACGGTGGGCCGGAATGCATTCAGCATCGACTCGCCGCTGAAGACGGTGACGAACCTGATGGACACGTGCGTGGGATGCCTGGTAATTGCGCTGGAGCGCTCGTATTTTCCGAGCGGGATGGAGAAGCGTGGCGGTCCTAAAGAGTCTCCGCTGACCAATGTGAAGCTGCCGACTCCGTGGAACCAGATCGAGGCGGCGATGGCCTATTCGCGCGGATTGCCGCTGATGGTTGTGGTGGAGGACGGGCTGCGGGGAGAAGGGCTGCTGGAGCGGGGGTACGACTGGTATGTGCAGTCGGTGACTCCTGAGGCCGGGTCGTTACATTCCAACGAATTCAACGGAGTGCTGGCGAGTTGGAAGCAGAAGATGATGTCGAGCGCGAAGAAGCCGGCGAAGAGGAAGTAGACTGCGGGCGTGGTGGCTGCACTTTTATTTGCGGAATGCCAGCCGATTGAAGACTGGAGAAGGGGTGAGATCCTTGCAGCGAACGCGCGTAAGTCTTCGCCAAGAATCGCATGTAGATTCGGCAAAAGATTTGGCACAGTGATGGTGGCGTATTCGCCAGGCAGTTGTGGGGGCTTAGCGCCAGCGGAAAAAGCGAAGAGAGAGTGAGAAGGTCACGACCAGCCAAACGAAGAGTGTGAGTACCGGATTGAGTAAATGAGTTAGAGATGTACCCTGCAGCATGTTCGCGCGCAAGGCATCGATGGCTGCTGTGAGTGGAAGTGCCCGAATGAAGGGCTGAATGATATGTGGGAAACGGCTGGCAGAAAAGAAGACACCGGACAGGATCCACATGGGCAGCATGGTGAGATTCATCAAGCCGGATGCGGCTTCCATTGTTTTGGCGCGTGATGACAAGATGAGTCCCAATGCTGAAAAGCTAACCGACCCGAGTACGCAGAGGAAGGCAAGTTGCCACAGCGAACCGCGAAAGGGCACTGCAAAGACGAAGTGTGCGAAGCCAAGAAAGACTCCAACCTCGATAACAAGCAACAACAATCGTGACAAAAGAAAAGAAGCGAGGTATTGCCAACGAGGCATGGGAGATGCGACAAGCCGCTTGAGCAGCTTCTTCTGCCGTGCTTCTACGATGGCGAATCCGATGCCCCAGACCGCGGAACTCATCAGGTTCATTCCCAGCAATCCGGGAATGACGAAGTCGATGTATCGCGATCCTGCTTCGTGAATCTGCGATTCTTTCAGTTGGACAACATCCTTTTGACCTGCGGCGTGCTGAATCGCGCGATCAGCTATGAGGCTTGCTGTTCGGGCGTCTGGATTGGTGTTGTCGAATTCGAAGACGATGCGGTCAGGCTTCTGAATGGCGAGGAGCAGAATTGCGCCGGTCGCGAGGTCATGTTTTCCATCGGACTCGTTGGATACGTACGGCATGCAGACTTCTATCCGTGTTGAGGAAAGCGGTGACCTGCTCGGTTGTTCCGGCCACCTGCAGGATTTCCGCCGGCCGATTGCGAAAGGCGATGCTGAGGCCGACTGAGAGAAGAATAGGGAAGATGAAGATCCAGAAGACGGCCTCCGGCTCGCGAAAGAAGAGGCGGAAGCGCATGAGCGTGAGTTGGAAGAGCGAGTTGTCCGCGAGATTACTCATCCCGGAGCTTCCTTCCTGTGAGCGCAACGAAGACATCTTCGAGGGTGGCGGAATGCGTGCGGAATTCTGCCAGCTCAAGCCGATGTTCTTCAAGCAAGGCAAAGATGCGAGGCACGGCGATGTGCAATTCGCCAACGGAAAGTTGATGCTGACCCGCCTGGAACCGATGGGACTGAATGCCGGGAACGCCGGTGAAAATGGCTGCGTCCATCTGAGAATCTTCGTGGAGAGCGAATTCAACGATCTGATCCCCGCCGACTGACGCGATGAGTTCCTTAGGCGTGCCCATGGCGATGATGTGTCCGTGATCCATAATGGCAACGCGATCGCATAGTCGCTCCGCCTCTTCCATGTAGTGGGTGGTGAGAATGATGGTTCGTCCTGCGATCTTTAATTGTTCGACGAGTTCCCATAAATTGCGGCGCGCCTGGGGATCGAGGCCGGTGGTGGGCTCGTCAAGAAAAACCAGATCCGGATTGCCAACAAGGGCGCAGGCCATTGCCAGCCGCTGCTTTTGTCCACCGGACAGTCCGCCAACGCGCGCGTTTCGCTTCTCTTCCAGTTGCGCGAGCGATATGGATTGTTCAACGGACAGACTCTTGTGAAAGAAACTACGAAAGAGAGTGATGGTCTCTTCGACGGTAACTTTTTCAGGGAATTGCGTTTCCTGAAGCTGAACACCGATGCGCTGGTGAAGTTCGCGGGAATGTTCGCGCCAGTTGTAGCCGAGCAGCGTGACGGTGCCGGCATCGGGAGTGGTGAGGCCTTCGCAGATTTCAATCGTCGTAGTTTTGCCTGCACCATTCGGGCCGAGCAGGCCGAAACATTCGCCGCGAAACACCTGGAGATCGAGGCCATCGACTGCCCTGACTTCTCCGTAGGATTTACGCAGGCTGGAAATGGCAAGTGCGGGAGATCCGGTAAGTTGTTCCGCAAACGGCATCGCTCCACAGTCTACAGGAAGCTCCGAAGGCACGGCATTATGCGCGGCGTTGCGAATTTAGATATTTACGCGTTCTCTGTTTCCGGCGAAGACATTTCCCGCAGGCGGCGCTCGAGATAGCGGCGCTCGCTGCCATTAGTGACGAGCGCAAGGGCGCGTGAATAGCTGCTGGCAGCTTCGTCGCGGAGATTGAGGCGGCGCAGAAAGTCGGCGCGCGCTGCATGGAGCAGGTGATAATTTTCGAGCTGCGCGCTGAGGGCGGACGCGTCGAGATGAGTAAGGCCTTGCCGAGGGCCGTGCACCATGGCGACGGCGACGGCGCGATTGAGCGATACGACGGGAGAAGGTTGTATACGCTGAAGCTGATCGTAGAGGCGCAGAATTTCGCCCCAATTCGTTTCTTCCGCGCGCAAGACTTTGCAATGTTCCGCAGCGATGGCTGCCTGCAGTGAGAAAGGGCCGTCGCCGCGCCGCAGCGCTTCGGTGACGAGCGGCAACGCTTCGGCGATCTGCTGGTGGTTCCAGCTTTGGCGGTCCTGATCTTCAAGGACGATGATGTCGCCGGCGTCGTCGAACCGTGCGTCTCGACGAGCATCGTGCAGAAGCATGAGTGCGACAAGCCCGGTCGCCTCCGCCGCGGGGAGCGGAGCGGTGAGTGTTCGCACGAGGCGGCCAAGGCGGATGGCTTCGCTGGAAAGATCGGTCCTGACCAGGTGGCTGCCACGCGTTGCCGCGTAGCCCTCGTTGAAGACGAGATAGATTGCGGTCAGCACGGCGTTCAGGCGGGCGGCCATTTCGTCCGCGATGGGAACCGCGTAGGGAATTCGAGCGTCGCGGATTTTGCGTTTGGCGCGAACAAGCCGCTGCGCCATGGTGGCAGTGGGGACGAGGAAGGCACGCGCGATCTCGTCTGTCTCAAGGCCGCAAAGAGTGCGGAGCGTGAGTGCGATTTGCGATTCCAACGCGAGCGCGGGATGGCAGCAGGTGAAGATGAGGCGAAGGCGATCGTCGGGGATCTCAACCTGGTCGTAGTCGGGAAATTCGGCTGTGGGCGCGAGGCCATCCTGCACAAAAGATTCGATCTTCTCATCGAAACGTTTCTTGCGACGGATGCGGTCGATGGCTTTGTGGCGGGCGGTCTGGATGATCCAGGCGCGAGGAAATTCGGGCACGCCGGATTCGCGCCATTGGACGAGCGCGGCGGCAAATGCTTCCTGTGCAGACTCTTCGGCGAGGTCGAAGTCGCCCACGAGCCCGATAAGGATGGAGACGACTCGCCCCCACTCCGAGCGATAGACTGCTTCGACGGCCGCAGCGGCGTCCAACGACATGCCCGATTGTAAGATTTTTTTCGCGCAGGTGTCGATTCGGGCGTCCGGCGTTCGACTAACTAGTGCAGGGGGAAAGATGAAATACATGTTGCTTGTTTACGGCGAGGAGCAGGCGTTGAGCGAGGAAGAGCGGCAGGCCTGCTACCGAGAGTCGGCAGGGCTGGCAGTGGAACTGGCGAAGAGCGGAAATTATTTGGGGACCAATCCGCTGCAATCGGTCGTGACAGCGACCAGCATACAAATTCGCGACGGTCAGCGGCTGATTACGGATGGACCGTTTGCGGAGACTCGGGAGCAACTGGGCGGATATTTTTTAGTTGAAGCGAAGGATCTGGATGAAGCGATCCGGATTGCTGAGCGGATACCGGGTGCACGTAAAGGAACGATAGAGATTCGACCGGTATTGGAGGTCGAGGGCTTGCCGCAGTAACACTCAAAGGATGTGGTGAGAGAAAGCCGGAGGAGGGGCGATGTGTCCATTTTGCATTGCGACAGGGACGTTAACGGGCATCAGCGCTATTTCGGCGAGCGGAGTAGCAGCAGTATTTGTAAGGCTGATTGCGAAAGACGAAAAAGGTAAGGCATCCCAGATTCCGAGTCAGAGGAGATCACACGATGGCGACAATGGAAACGATTCGTCCGAAAGTGGTATCGAACGCTGAGTGGTTGGGCGCACGCAGGAAATTGCTGGCAAAAGAAAAGGAACTGACACGCCAGCGTGACGCGGTGAACGCCGAACGCAGGCGTCTGCCCTGGGTGAAGGTTGAGAAGGAATATGTATTCGACACGCCGGAGGGAAAGAAGAATTTAAGCGATCTCTTCGAGGGGCGGAGCCAGCTTATTATTCAGCACTTCATGCTGGGCCCGGGATGGAAGGAAGGCTGCGTTGGCTGTTCGTTCCATGCCGACCATGTTGACGGCGCGCGGCAGCATCTCGAGCATCATGACTTGAAATACGTTGTGGTGTCGCGGGCACCGTTGTCGGAAATTGAGCCGTTCAAGCAGCGCATGGGCTGGAAATTTCCGTGGGTGTCGTCGAATGACAGCGACTTTAACTTTGATTTTCACGTTTCGTTTAAGCCGGACGAAATGGCGACGGGCAAGGTGTTCTACAACTTCGAGATGACAAATGCTATGAGCGAAGAGCTAGCCGGATTGAGTGTCTTCTATAAGGATGCAGATGGAGTTATTTTTCATACCTACTCCAGTTTTGGACGCGGCGCGGAAGAGGCTCTCGGCACTTATGTCTATCTTGATTTGACGCCGAAGGGGCGCAACGAAAATGGTCCTCGTTACAATCTGACGGATTGGGTAAGGCACCACGACAGGTACGGTTCCGACGGAACGGTCGCGGAGACTGGACGTTACGTCGCGATTGCGAATGCCGGTTCAAATTGTCACGACGGCGAAAAGCGGAGTTAAGAAAAGTGATTTGGTGGAATCGGCGGTTTTGTGGCACGGGCTCCCCCACGTAAAAGTCTGATTTTGATGTGCTGACATTTTCATCGTCATCGGATCCGCCAAAAATGAAGCGTCCGCTCGCGGGCCAGACTGCATCGAAATGATCTGCAGGTCTGAAGGAGAGATGTTTTATGGCGAACGAAGCGAGCACGGGCAGTGAGCAGTACAAGAAGATCCATGACCTGATCAAAGATATTCATGTGGCTATGCTGACGACCGAGGGGAGCGACGGCAAACTACACAGCCGCCCGATGGCAACGCAGGAAGCCGAGTTCGATGGGAATGTGTGGTTTCTTTCCAGGCAGAATTCGGGGAAGGTGACGGATATTCAGCATCAGTCGCAAGTGAACCTGTCTTATAGCGACAGCAAACACGCGTTTGTCACGTTGTCAGGGATGGCGGAGATTCAAAAGGACCGTACGAAGATCGATGAGCTCTGGAATCCGTTGTATAAGGCATGGTTTCCGGGTGGAAAAGAGGATCCCGAGATTACGGTTATCAAAGTGATGGTGCAAGAGGCGGAGTACTGGGAAGCGCCGCCCAACGCGATCGTCCGCAACGTGAAGATACTTTCCGCCGCGATGACGGGAGGAAAAGTGAGCGTGGGCGAACATGAGAAGGTGAAACTCTAGTTCAGGAAGAGGAAATAAGATGCCGGATGCAACTGCGCATCCGGCATCTTTATTTGCGTCCGCAGAAATGCCAATTCAGGCGACTTCAGGCTGCGCTACTTCAGACTGCGAGGTGGTCTCAGGCTCTTCTTCCGTGACGACGAAGAAGTAGGTGAGATTAGCCAGTCCGAATGACGTGGTGATGGCGACGTCTGACGCATCGCGGCCTGTGGCCATCAGGACGCGGCCGATGCGCGGCACATTATTGCGGGCGTCGAACGTCCACCATTTGCCATCGAGAAAAACTTCGAACCATGCGCTGAAGTCCATTGGCATGCGAATGGGCACGCCGATGTCACCGAGGTAGCCGGTGGCGTAACGAGCCGGAATGTTGAGCGCCCTGCAGAAAGTAATCGCGAGATGTTGATAGTCGCGGCAGACGCCGATGCGTTCAGTGAAAACATCGAGCGCCGTTTTCGTGGGACGCGCGTGCTGATAGTTGAAGGTGACCTTGCTGTTGACCCAGTCGCAGATTGCCTGCACGCGATTCCATCCAGGCTCGATCTTGCCGAAGAGTTCAACCGCGATGTTGGATAAGCGATCGACCTCGCAATAACGGCTGTTGAGGAGATAGGTGAGGGTTTCGTTCGGCAAGTCGCCGACTGGAACTTCCCGCGCTGAAGTGTTAACGGGGTCCTTTTCGCCGGAATCTCGAATGACAGTCGAGGTGGTCAGCCGGAGATTTCCTGGGGGCGCGACAAAGCGCGCGCAGCGATTGCCGAAGGTATCAATGTAGGTCGTGACGTCGAGTTTTGGCTCGGTTTGCAAGTCATCGGGCTGCAGTAAATCCTGCTCCCGCGATGGATGCACGTTGAGCAAAACCACCATGGCCACAGGGTAGGGAATTTGGAATTGAAGGTCGTATGCCAGACGGATCAACATTGTTTACGTTTGCCTTTTCTTGAGTATGCGCCAGAACCCGGATTGGCATCCAGTCGACGACAGGGGCGACGGACAGCTAAACCATTTAAATGCAGTGAATCTATCAGCGAGCCTGCACATAGGATGCGGTTTCGCTGGCAGAAGGTGGCGGCGAGGATATTTCTTGACCCTGAGTGCTGAGAAATTCAGCAGTCCTGATATTTCCAATTGCGCTGCTTGCCTTCGGAAATCCACTCCACAGCGGTGAGGATTCGCTTGTCGCGGGTTTCCGGGCGCTTTGCATCGGCGATCCACTCAACGTATTCGCGCTTGCAACTCGGACTGAAGGCCGCGAACACGGCTGCGGCCTTCTTATTTTTCTTGAGAGCGCTGGTGAACTCCGGGGGCGCCTGCACGGCGGACTTCTCAGGCTTGGCGACTTTGTTCCGGGCAGTGATGGGGCTGGTGTACTGGCCGCTGTCAACAAAGGCTTTCGCCTGGCGTATCCATCCGAGCATCAACTTATCCGCGGGCAGATCCTTGACGGTGGTGATGCGGCCTAGAGAGCCCATGCCGTCGCCGCTGAGGGCTTCTGCATCCCTCAGCACGGCGCTGATTTCTTCGCCCCAGAATCCAAAGCTGCAGTGCTCCTTGAACGCGGACATGTTGCCGAGGATGGCGCCGCGATATTCGAAGAACGGGCGGCTCCACTTGATGGTCTCTTCGACTTCGGGGCAGGCTTTATGCACGATTTCGCGGAGGTGGTTGAGGATTGGTTGTGCGAACGGCTTTGCCTTCGCCAGGTATGCATCCACTTGTGGGTTGAAGTTTTGAGTGGCCAAGGCTCTAGAATCTCCTGTCATTCAAGAACAGCAGTATACAAATATCTGTGCAGCGTTTGCCGGGATTGAAGGAAGGCGAGTATTTTCTGCAGCGCGAAGGTGCGCAGGCCGCAGGATTCTCAGGGATTGCATCATTCGCGCGGAAACTACAGGCTGTAGCGTCGAACACCTGTGAACTGCATCATGATTCGCATAACAAAGATGGGGTTGTTGATGAGATAGCGCTTGGCCAAACGTCGGGGCTCCTGCAGCAGGCGGTGAAGCCATTGCAGGCCGCTGGCCTTGACCCAGTCTGGCGCGTCTTTCATGCGTCCGGTATGCAAGTCGAACGCAGCCCCGACGCCCACCATGAGTTTGGTGTCCAGACGATCAAGATATTGTGCCATGAAGCGCTCCTGCTTCGGCGTACTGAGACCGACCCAGATAACGTCTGGCTTGCACTCGGCAACTTTCGAGATGAGCTCCTGCTCTTCATCGGCGTTGAGCGGGCGAAAAGGCGGCGTATAGGTGCCAACAATTTGCAGGCCGGGCAGGCGATTGCGCAGGTTGGCAGCTAACTGCTCCGCAACACCATCGTTTCCACCGTAAAGGAAGTGACGAAAACCGCGCGCCACCGAATGCTGGCAGAAGTCGATCATGAAATCGGGGCCGTACACGCGCCGCATATGGTCGTGGCCTTGCAGCCGCCCAACCCACACCGTTGGCATTCCGTCCGGCACAGTAAGAAATGAATTCTTGAGAATGGTACGGAGATTCGGGTCTACCTGCGCTTCCATTACACCATGTACGCCGGTGACACACACGTAACCCTTCCCATTGCGAGAGATGAGGTCATCGCACGCGGAAATGGATTGTGCCATATCGACCGCACTGATGCCGACTCCCAGCACATTTGCGCAAGATGCTGTTGTTAAGGGCATTCCTGTCGTCCCCTGATCTTTTGAATGAATTCCATACCAAGGCGCTGTCAGTAAGATGAGAAAAAAGGGCGGCTGGTTGTTCGCAATGATTCCAAAGGTGTGCGATCAAGGCGCATTGAAATTTTGGGGCGATCGGCTGATGGCCAATTTCGCGGAATGATAGCCGCACATGCCGTGGACGCCTCCGCCAGGCGGCGTGGACGATGAGCAGATATAGAGGTTTGGCGATCCGGTGGAGTAGTTGCGAAGGCCGGGGCGGAAGAAAAACTGACCGAGTGTGAATGCGCCTCCGTTGATGTCTCCGCCGACGAGATTACTGTTCATGGATTCAAGTGTCGCAGGCGAGGAGCTATGACGCGCGAGGATACAGTCGCGGAAGCCGGGAGCGAAGCGCTCGATTTGAGATTCGATGCGATCCGTCATATCGACGGTCGAGCCATTGGGCACGTGGCAGTATGCCCAGAAGATGTGTTGATCTTCAGGAGCACGCGAGGAATCGAAGAGCGTGGGTTGCGCCGCGAGCACGAACGGTTGGTCTGCGTGTTGGCCATGCGAAACGAGGTACTCTGACCGGGCAATCTGCTCGAAGGTTCCACCAAGGTGCAGAGTAATGGCGCGACGGCATTCGGCAGCCCGCCAAGGCACGGGTTGCGAGAGCGCATAGTCTACTTTGAAGACTCCGGGACCATATTGATAGCGTTTCAGAGAACGACGGTAGGCTGGGCGCAATGTACTGCCTGCGATGGAGAGAAGTTGAGAAGGCGGCACGTCGCAGAGAGTGATGGCGTCGGCGAATGGAAGTTCATCGAGGGAGCGGATGCGGTGAGAAGTATAGATCGTGCCTCCCAGACCGAGCAGGACTTCGAGCAGAGCGTCGGTGATTTTCTGTGCACCTCCCTGAGGGATGGGCCATCCGACGGCGTGAGCGGCTGCGCCAAGGATGAGTGCGACTGACGAGCTGAGAGGTTGATCGAAACTTAAGAACGAATGCGCGGCAAGACCGGCGAAGAGGGCGCGGGCGCGATGGCTTTTGAACTCCCGGTTGACGAGGCTGCTTGCGGGTTGAAAGGCGGAAAGCCCGAAGCGCGCCATTCGCAGCGGGTGGTTGGGAACGCGCACGATCGGTCCGAGACAATCCACCATGAATTCTGTCCAATGCTCGACCAAGGGTTCAACGAGGTTGCGCCAGGCACTGCCGTCTGCTCCAAGGGAAGTTTCGGCATGGCGGAGGTCGTGTTCCAACACAACCGCGGTGCCGTCGTCGAGGGGATGAGCGAGAGGTGCATCGCCGTGAATCCACCGCACGCCATGGTCTGGTAATCGGAGGGCGTTGAAGAAGGGAGAGCTGGCGGCCATCGGATGCACGGCCGATCCGAAGTCGTGCGTGAACCCGGGAAGCGTGAGAGGGAGAGTGCGAGCGCCACCACCGGGCGTGTTTTCTGCCTCGAAAACTTCGACCTGCAGTCCCACCTGTGCCAGCACGATGGCGGCGGCAAGTCCGTTGGGACCGGATCCAATGACATAACCTCGGCTCATAGGGTTAGGATGCGCTCCTAGTTTCTAACGGGTAAGTCTTCGGGCATTTGGACTACGCGTAATGTTCCGTCGGGAGTTCGAGTAAGCACGGGAGCGTAGAGGCCGAGCAGTTGCGAGCGCCACCAGTTGCCAGTCTTGCGCTTCTCTTCCAGCGAAGTAAATTCATATTGCCAGATAACGGCGCGAACATAGCGCGGCGGCGACTTTGGAAATGGATTGCTGCGGAAAAGATTGAGGACGTCCGCATCGTTCTGCAGCAGGTGCTCCTCAGTGAGAGGGACGATCTGATTGCGCTGCCAGTCTCCGAACGAGGCGAACCAGAGGTTCCAATCAAAGCGCGGCTGGTATGGCGCATAGATGCCGGGCGCCTGATCCAGTGCCTGCGGTTTATAGCGGAATGGATAGGCTGTCCAATTCTGATTGTCGTTAGAACCCTGAAATTCAATTTCGTAGCGACCGCGGGTCATGACGGCAAACAGGCCGTATTGATTTGCAATGCGAAACGGTTCGAGGGCGACGACCGGCGCAGATGGAAGCACCATGTGCGAAATCGGCATGCTGATTAACTGCGCAAACGTGGCATAGCCCACCCAGGTGAGCATGACGGCGGTGAATGCGATGACGAGGCCGCTGAAGTGTGACCGAAGTGCGGACAGCGGCTGCGCGACATTGTCGTTGGGCGGGGCAACGGATTCGGGAACGGCAACGTGATCGCGGGTGGGTGGACGGAAACGCCGCGGCACAAAGCGGAACAGGAACTGATCGTCGAGAAGAAGGAAGCCCAGAGTCAGCACCAGGTAATTCAGGAAAGTGTAATTACTGGTGAGGATTACGCCGATCTCCCATGGGGTGACGATGAGAAAGCAGATGAGGCGCAGGCGTCGCGGCAGAAATAGCATGAACACGATTACGAATTCGAGAAAGAGGGTGGCGCCGACGGTGAAGGCGTGAAAGGAATGCGGAAGATGCCCGACATACCAACCGATCCAGGTGGGGAGGGGGCCATTCTGGTAGTAGTCATCCATTGCGGTGAAATTGCGCCATTGCGGGTCGCCGCTGAGGATTTTGACCATGCCGGATTCGAAGTAGATTCTGAACCACTCCCACTGCAACAGGAATAAGCTGGCTCGCGGTGGCGGATGATCTGTGGCCCAGCCCGGGAGCAGGCCGGGTGGACAAAAGAAGAGCGCGAGGAAACCTGCCTCGAGCAGCATGCCGTCGGATTGATATCCGGAGAAATCTCCCGCGACGGAAACGAAAGACAGGAACGATACGAAACAATAGAAAAAACAAAAGCGCGGCCAGAGATTGAAAAACGCGGCGATGGATGCGAGCAAGCCTATCCACGTGACAGCCATCATCATGTGCGAACTTGCGGAGAGCCAGTAAACGGATGGAGCGTACCAATAGCGCGAGGAAGCAACGGCGTTCGCGACTTCATTGAGATACCGCTGCGCGGGTAGTATGCCTTGCGGGCCGATGAGGCCACGAATTTGAAAGAGGAGAGAGAAGAAGGCTGAGAAGTAGATTGCGGCGAGTGCGCGAAGAAATAGCCATCGCGTGATGACGCAGGTGGACGGTCCTTCCCGCCAGTCAAATAACCAATGAAGGATGTGACGGGGTCTCACCATAGACGTTGGATCATGTGGACGGCGGGAAGAGTTGGCTGAAGGCTGAACGGTCGTCCTTGCCGGGTACTCTATCGCGATATACCCGGATTGATCCAGAAGAATCGAGCGATGGCAGGCGGAGTTGGTGTTCGGTCTATTTCTGGAGCGCCGTTAGCTTATCGATCGTGCGCTTGAGCTCTTCGAGTTTTTGGCCTGCTTCCGCGAGCTTTCCTTCCGCTGTCAGCCGTTGATAGTCGGCGAAATTTCGGGAAGCCTGGGCGATAAGGCCGTTGATATCTCCGGCGGGCTGTTGAACCGTGGTGGGTGCAGGGGTGGCGCGAGGCGCCTCTGCGGCGGTGAGGGAAGAGTTTGTGCCGCCGAAGAGCGAGGTCAGGGCGGTTTCGAAGGTAGGCCCGTATGCCAGCCGGTCCTGAAGCGCGAGCACGACGAGGCGCAGTTCCGGCATGGGGCTACGTTCAGCCTGAAGATAAATTGGCTCGGCGTACAGGAGCGCACGGCCTATGGGAATAACCAGCAACGCGCCTCGACGCACGTGTGATCCTTGCTGATTCCACAGAGTGAGCTGTCCGGAGAGCTGCGCATTCTGATCGATTCTCGCCTCGATCTGAAGCGGACCGTCGACGAGACGAGTCTTGGGAAAGTCGTAGACAACGGATGTGCCATAGTTTGGTCCATCGCAGCGTCCGGCGATCCAACCAATCATGTTGTTTCGATTTGCCGGAGTGAAGGGCAGAATCTCGACGAACTCCACGTCATTCTCATCGGGGAGTTTCATCAGCACAAAATTCGGCTGCATGACCTGGGTTCTCTGTTCGCCACCATCTCCCATACCGACTTCATTGGCGACAGTCCACAGGTCTTCGCGGTTGTAGAACGCGTCGGTGTTCGTCATGTGGTAGAGGCCGTAAACCTCCGCCTGCAGCGTCAGGAGCCGTTCCGGGTAGCGTACATGTTTCCGCAGTCCCGCCGGCATGAGCGCTGCATCTTTGAAGAGTGCAGGGAAGATGCGGCGGTAGGTTGCAAGAATGGGATCTTCGGAATCGAAGACATAAAACGTGGTGGTGCCGTCGTAAGCGTCAATGACGGCCTTGACGCTGTTGCGCATGTAATTTACGACGTCGCCTTCGACGCGGAAATGGGTTGAATAGGGATAGCTGTCTGAAGATGTGAACGCGTCCATGACCCAGGAGAGTCTGCCGTCTTCGCCGATCACGATGTAAGGATCCTGATCGAAGGAAAGGAATGGCGCGAGCGTCGTCACGCGATCGCGAACGTTTCGCCGCATGAGAAGCCGACTATCGCTATTCACGTCGTCGCTGAACGGCAGCTTGGCGAGATCGCCGCGATCGATTGCGATGAATATGCGGCGCAGCAGGCTTCCAAGAACGATGCCGCCGTTCCCTTCATACGATGTAAGGCTATTGGTCTGTCCCTGGGGATAGTTGAATTCCTGTTGACGCGTTTTTACGTACACATCTGCATCGGTCAGCTCTCCGAAATAGATCTCAGGGCGGGTTACGGACAGTCCGGGGACGGTGCTCTGCACGGGCATATTGCTGATCATGAGATTGGGCAGGCCTTCAGGCGTGAATCCATTTACGGGATTCATCGTGATGCCGTAGCCGTGCGTGTAGATGAGTTTCTCGTTGATCCAGTTACGGCTGCTTTCAGGAAGTTTGTCGATATTCAGCTCGCGGGTTGCGAGCATGACCTGTCGGAGCCTGCCGTCAATCTGATAACGGTCGATGTCGATATCGGGAAAGTCGTAATAGGTGCGGATTTCCTGAATCTGGCGCAGGGTATCCTGCAGGGCATGCGCGTCCCAAAGGCGAATGTTTTCAAGGGTAGCCTGATTGTGCGCCGCGTCCGCGGCTTCGACTGTTATCTCAGCGGGAAATTCATGCTGGGTGAAGCGATCCAAGCGGTAGGCCTGGCGCGTCATCTCAATGTTGTGGGCGATGAAGGGCTTTTCGCGCACGAGTTCGTTGGGCTTGACGATGAAGCTGCTGACATACCATGCCGCAAGTTGAAGGCACATGTAGCAAACGGCTGCAGGCACGATTGCACCGATGAGCCAGCTTCCGCGAGGGGTGGAGAACGCATTGGCGAATGCGAGGATCGCGCCGAGAACCAGGGCCACAGAAACGATAAGGAGCCCGGTCAAGATCACATGCGCGTCAGTGTATGTGACGCCGCCGAAGATGGTGTGGTCGTCGAGGAGCCGTTCGAAGCGGCTGAGGTAGACGCGTGCCGCAAGCATGAGCAACAGAAGGCCGGAGGATATGGAGAGTCCGCGCCAGGGCAACGTGCCATACGTTGCGCGACGGCCGGATAATGCTCGCGTGCCGCCGGTGATGAGAATGAAAAAAATGGCGAGTGCACAGCAGATGACCGCGAGCGTGAGCAGCCACCCAAGAATGAGCTGCCAGGCAGGCAGAGTGAATAGATAAAAGCTGAGAGGTTTGCCGAAGATTGGATCGGTGACGTTCGTGGTTTGCTGCGCATACCAATACAAAGAGAGCGTTGACCACTCTGCTGCCATGGCGGTGCCGGTCCCGA
The DNA here is from genome assembly GCA_963816335.1 of uncultured Acidobacteriaceae bacterium. Taxonomy (GTDB): domain Bacteria; phylum Acidobacteriota; class Terriglobia; order Terriglobales; family Acidobacteriaceae; genus JANXZS01. The sequence goes on from CAWFKA010000006.1 coordinate 261,257, forward strand.
TGCTTACCACCAGGGAAAGGCCGAGTGCGACAAAGCGCAATACTGGCTCAACGGGAAGATTTATCGGCCGACCATTGATGAAGATAGTGTGAGCGCTGGGCAGGTCCCGAAAATGAGCGCGCTTGAGGGCGAGGAAGGTTCCGTACAGGATGAGAAAAGTGGCAACGGCGAAGGCTGCGAAGATCCCCCACTGTAGTCCGAGAGTCTTCCAGAAAATCTGCCCATAGCCGAGTGAACGGAACCACAACAGGTCGACCCAATAGGAAAGCGCGGTGCGGAATCCGAAGACGACTCCGAACAACACCGCAAACAGAAGGAGGGGCCAGCGACGTCGCGGTTTTGGAAACGTCTGAGGCCAGTCAATAGATTCGGGCATGCTCCACCTCGCTTTACAGCATTCCCGTTTTTTCAGATCTCCAGGAAGGAGAATTCTACAGCGCCGAGCGGAGGATAGGCGGAATCGCCGGTGGCTGGGCCGTTTGGGGATGCGCCGCAATTCTCGTTTTCGGTGTGTTCGCATCCGTTTTGGCGTGGGATCATCTATTCAATATGGACAATAAGTTCGCAATTTCTGTTCTGGATCTTGTGGGAATGCGTGCGGGCGAAGAGGTAGGCCACGCTATCTCGAGATCTGTCGATCTGGCAAAGCATGCGGAGAAGCTGGGATACAAGCGCTTTTGGCTGGCGGAACATCATTCGATCGAAGGTCTGGCCTGCTCGGCGACGCCCGTGCTGATTGGGCACGTGGCGGCAGGCACGAAATCAATCCGCGTAGGTAGTGGCGGGGTGATGTTGCCTAACCATGCTCCGCTGGTGGTCGCGGAACAATTCGGAACGTTGGAGGCGCTCTATCCGGGACGAATTGACCTGGGGCTGGGGCGCGCGCCGGGAGGGGACTTCCACACGATGCACGCGCTGCGGCGCGATCTGCGGCAGAGTGGGGAGGACTTTCCCGCATTGCTCGCGGAATTGCGGTCATATCTCGGTCCGGTGAGAGCGGGACAGGCAGTGAAGGCGATTCCCGGGCAGGGCAGCAATGTTCCTATCACGCTGCTGGGATCAAGTGGCTTTAGCGCGCAACTCGCGGCCGCGCTGGGACTGCCGTTTGCCTTCGCGTCTCACTTCGCTCCGGAGTATCTGGACACGGCGACCAAGATGTATCTCGAACAATTTCGACCGAGCGAAGTTTTGAGCGAGCCATACCTACTGGTTGCGGTTCAGGTGATCGCGGCGGCTACGGATGCCGCAGCCCGTCGTTTATTCACCACTCCGCAACAGCGTTTCCTGCGATTGATTCGGAATCAGCCGGTCGAACTGATGCCTGCCGTGGACACCATGGACGGACTTTGGCAGGACTGGGAAAGGGCGGCCGTGGTGAGCAAACTGGGCGCAGCAATTGTCGGCTCGGAATCGACGGTGAAGGCAGGACTAGAGCAACTGGTCGCGGATACAGGCGCGAACGAAGTCATCTTGGTGACGGATTGCTATGAGCACGAAGATCGCCTGGAATCTTATTCGAGAGTGGCAGAGATTGCGAGATCGGTGGAGACGGCGAGTGGGCTGTTGAAGCAGACGTAAGGGTGTTACGTCGGATTGTTTGAAATGAGCCCGGCGATCGATGGCCTGTCGATCGCCGGGCTTCTGCTTTAATGGCCGCACATTCACGGCGGTCATAGATTCACTTGATGCCAATTACCATCGACTCCGGTCCAAGCAGGTGCTCTAAGCGAGCTTCGCGGAATCCCGCTTCCTTCATCCAGCCGATGCAATCCGCACCGGTATAGTCGAAACCGCCCGGCGTTTCAATTAGCATATTGAGGCTCATGAGGAGGCCAAAGGCGTTCTCCGAACGGTCGTCGTCGATGATGCTTTCATACACGATCAGCGCGCCGCCGGGGGAGATGGCGTCATAGGCTTTTCCGATGAGCATCTTCTTTTCTTCCAGATTCCAGTCGTGAAGAATATGTCCCATCATCACAACATCTGCCTGCGGCAAGGGTGACTCAAAAAAGCTGCCTGGACGGAACGCCACGCGCGATGAGAGTCCGTGGGCAGATATATTGTCTTCGAAGATTGGACCGACTTCGGGCAGATCGAAACCGATTCCGGAGATATGCGGATTTGCGAGCGCCACCTGGGAAATGAGATCCCCTTGCGCGGTCCCAACATCCACGGCGGAGGAATATTGTTTCCAAGGAAATTGCCTGGCGATGGTGACATTTGCTCCGCGGCTTATACCAGTCATCGCATTGAGGAACACGCGGAGACGTTGGGGGTCGGCATAAAGACTCTGAAACGGATTTTCGCCGCCCGATCGTGTCTCATTCTGCTGCTCGCCTGTGCGCAGAGCCACGGTCAGGTTGCCCCAATGGTGAAAGAGGCGTTGGTTGGCCATCTCAAGCATTCCGCCAATGTAGGAAGGCTTGCGCTTATCGAGGAAGAGATCGGTGGACGGAGTGTTGTAGTAGATGCCATCTCTGCGCTCAAGGAACTTCAACGCCACCATCGCGTCAAGGAAGTCGCGTGCTGAGCGTGGGTGCAGTCCGAGCCTGCCGGTGATCGCGTCCAGATCTTCAGGATGCTTCGCCAATTCGGTAAAAAGTCCTACTTCAACGGCGCTCAAGAGCGCCTTAGATGCCCAAAAACCAAGTCCAACCTGCAGAATATGATCTGCGCGCGGTTCGTTCGTCACCTTTTAATCCTCCTGTTTTTGCATGCGTTTATCCATACCGGATGTCGGGGAATTTCCGCGTTGAATTCAGTGGAACGATGATTGTTGACCGAAGGTTCGAGATTTGGCCAGCACTGCCAAGGCAACCGCAGGTCATGCCACCGTTACAGTTACAAATTAAAAATCCAAGGTCAATTTATTGCCTGAGAGACAGATTAGAAACCAACCCTTAACAACCCTAAATGTCTTCGTTTTCGGTCAAACGAAAGTGACCAAGCCTAACATGGGAGCCTGTGCGAACACTATATGCAGGCGAGAGATTTTTCTGCCACGATGCGAACCATTGACGTGATTGGATGCGCGTGTTTCGATGAAACCTCGTGAGAAGTAAATCTCTTCTGCCGGTGGACTCGATTCTGCCGGACATTCTCGATAGCCTGAAGCGCTCCGCTAACCTTGTGATCGGAGCGCCTCCAGGAGCGGGTAAGACAACGCGGGTACCGCCGGCCCTGCTGGATCTGGTGAGTGGGGAAGTAGTGGTGCTGGAGCCGCGGCGGATTGCGGCGCGGCTGGCTGCGCGTCGAGTTGCGTGGGAGCTTGAAGAGGAACTCGGCGAGACGGTTGGATACCAGGTGCGCTTTGAACAGGCGACGAGCGCGCGAACGCGGCTGCGATTCGTGACGGACGGAATATTAGCGCGTAACTTCCATTCGAACCCCAACCTGAAAGGCGTGGATGCGGTTGTAATCGATGAATTTCACGAGCGTCATCTTGAAAGTGACCTCGTGCTGGCGTTGCTGAAGAGGTTGCAAAAGGCGAGGCCAGAATTGCGAATTGTTGTTATGTCGGCGACTCTCGATGCCGGCCCTATTGCGGAGTACCTTGGCGGTTGCCCGATTTTACGATCCGAGGGAAGGCAGTTCGAACTCGCTCTCAGCCATCTTCCTTATTCGCCGGACCCGCTGGAGATGCAGTTGAGGCGGGCTGTGGAAGTGTTGGTTTGCGAGAAGCAGGCGGGCCACATTCTAGTGTTCTTGCCCGGGGTTGCGGAGATCCGGCGTGCAATACGGGAATGCGGCTCGCTCGCGAAGAGAGCCGACTTGTTGATGCTGCCATTGCATGGAGATCTTTCTCCTGCCGAACAGGACCGTGCTATTTCTCCAACTGAGCAACAGAAACTAATCTTTGCGACGAACGTTGCGGAGAGCTCAGTAACGGTTGAAGGTGTGGCTGCAGTGATTGATTGTGGCCTGGCGCGTAAGGCCACGTACTCCCAGTGGACTGGTCTGCCGACGCTCGAAGTGGCGAGAGTGAGCAAAGCATCTGCCGCACAGAGGGCGGGCCGCGCTGGTCGGACGGGCCCCGGCCGGGTGATCAGGCTCTATCCCCTGGAAGATTATCTTCAGCGTGCTGAGTTTGATTCGCCGGAAATTCTGCGGAGCGATTTGTCGCAGCTCTGTCTCGATTTGCGAGCGATGAAGATTAATGATGCGAGTTTGATTGACTGGCTGGATTCGCCGCCGGCGCCGGCTATTCAAATGGCCGAGGAACTGCTCGATCGGTTGGGTGCTACGGAGGCAATGGCCAAGCGTCTTTGCCGCTTTCCGCTGTCGCCGCGTTTGTCGCGTATTGTTGTTGAGGCGATAGAGCGCGGCGTGGGAGAGGATGGCTGCGTTGCTGCCGCCATTCTCGAGTCGGGAGTGCGCATTGAGGAAGGCGATCTGCTGGAAGCCATGGATGCGGAGCAGGATGCGCGAACGCAAAAGCATGTCGAGCATATAAGGCGGATTGTGCGGCCCGCTCGACAAGCGAGGCGGGATGACGATGCTTTATTGATGTCGGTGCTGACGGGGTTTCCTGATCGCGTTGCGCGGCTGCGTTCGGGCAACCAGGTGCTGATGTCGACGGGTATTTCGGCGGAGATTGCCGGCGAACCTCCGCAATATGAATTCATGGTCGCGCTGGATGCGGAGGATCGCAAAGAGAAGCCATTGCCGCTGGTGCGGCTGGCGGCGCGCATTGAGCCGGAGTGGTTGATAGAGCTGTTCCCAGGCCGCGTGCGCGAGAAATCCGCCGTGACTTGGAATCGAGTGACGGAGCGCGTGGAGGCGGTGAACGCACTTTTGTATGACGACCTGACGATCCAGGAGTCTCGTGGAACGGCTCCAGCGGAGGCTGCGGCGGAGTTGCTTGCTTCCAAGGCGCTCGAGGCCGGTATCGAAAGATTTGTGGATGGGAAGGCTCTCGACGCACTGATGATGCGGATTGAGTTTGCTGGACTGGAACTGCCCGATGTTGCACAGGCGCTGCGCGACCTATGCGCCGGGCTTCAAAGTTTTGCCGAATTGAAAGTCGTCACGGAAGATTTACCCGAGGCACTCGAAAGGAAGATCGGGACGAAGAGACTGAACGAACTGGCTCCTGCTCAGATTCGATTGAAGAGCGGCCGACAAACGAAAGTTCATTACGAGCGCGGCAAGCAGCCCTGGATCGCATCGAGGCTGCAGGATTTCTTCGGCATGCATGAGACGCCACGGCTGGGTCTGCGACAAACGCCAGTTGTGGTGCAACTGTTGGCGCCCAATCATCGGCCCGTGCAGACGACTACCGATCTTGCGGGCTTTTGGGAGCGGCTTTATCCGCAAGTTCGCAGGGAACTGATGCGCCGGTATCCGAAACATGCATGGCCAGAACGGCCGTAGCGCAAGCTTCTGCTGCGATCGAAGAATGAAGGGCTAATCTCCGATAGCGGTTGTCAGCGCCTTGGGCAGTTGAACATCAATCTCCTGCTGGATGTTTTGCGACGAGTCGCCCAGCATCAATTTGTAGGCTCCAGCATCCGCCTGCCATGCGGAAGATTTAATGTCGAAGTAGCTGAAACTCCTGGGACTGAGTTTCAGCATTACGTGCCTGGTCTCGCCGGGCTGCAGTGAAACTCGTTCATATCCCTTCAACTCTTTGGCAGGGCGCTCGACGGTGGGCGAGACCTGGCTCACATAGAGTTGCGCCACGGTTGCACCGGCGCGCTTACCGGTATTCTTAACGTCGAAGGTGACGGCGAAGGACCCGTCCGACACGGGTGCGCTCTTTAGATTTCCGAATGAGAAAGTAGTGTAAGAGAGGCCGAATCCGAAGGGGTACATGGGTGTGATGTGATTGTGTTCGTAGCCGCGATAGCCCATGAAGATTCCCTCGCGATAGACAATCTTGTTGGTGCCGGGATCGGGATAATAATGCGCGTAGCTGGGATTGTCTGTGATGCGTTTTTCCCAACTGATGGGAAGGTGGCCAGAGGGATTGTCCTCGCCGAAGAGAAGGCGTGCGGCGGCGGTACCACCCTCTTCACCGGCGTACCACGTCGCCAAGATGCCCTGAACTTTATCCTGCCAGTTGGAAACGTCGACGCTTCCACCGGAAGTGATGACGACGATCGTCTTTTTTCCGAGTGCTGCAATCTGCTGGATGAGTTGCTCCTGACCGACGGGCAACTCGAAACTGCGATCGCCGCCCTCGGACTCAGAGGCCGCGTTGAAGCCAACGCGAGGAGGACTGCATCGGACTTCGATGCGATCTCGAGCGCATCTTTTTCGACAATGGTGTTGAGAGCTGCAATGCCGACGCGCATTCCGGAAACTGAACCGATCTGCTGAGACAGTTGTTCCAAGACTATTTTGTGCGGAGCCTTTGTGAACTCGATGGTGGCCTGGTTGAGAACGTATTTGGGAATGACAGAACTGTCGAAGACGACGGCGTCATCGACGAGGAGGCGATATTTTCCATCCGTCTGGATGAAGATGGAAAACTGGCCTGCTTCGGCGGGTGTGAAATAGCCCGTCCACTTGCTGCTGTTGGTCGCGCGAACGTAAGGGCTGGCATTTCTGTGTGCCGTGAGGGCGTTCAGTTCCTGCTCTTCCGGAGTACGACGAGTAGAGCCGGGGGTGCCCAGCGTGGGCTCAACGACGGTGCTGGTGACGTCGCCTTCGAGATTCGCCTTGGCGTACGTGATGTGCGTAACGCCAGGGGTGGCGCCTTGCGAGTCGGTGGTGAAATGAGTGAGACGGGCCATTTGGGTAATGCTGTAGAGGCCGCGAGCGTATAGGACTTTTGCTCGTTCACCCAGGAAGTTGCTGACGCCGACGAGCAGGTTGGTGTTGGCAAAACTCACGACCTCGCCACTGCCGCCGCCGGTGGTGATGGTCTGCGTGGCGGTGGGACCGATGACGGCTATCGTCTTGATGGCACTCTTATTCAGAGGCAGAGCGTTGTTCTCATTCTTGAGGAGGACGGCTCCTTCGAGGGCTGCCTGGAGCGATGCCGCGCGGCCCTCAAGGTTATAGCGAGGAATATCGGTATCGAGTTGAGGGCGATCGAGCCAGCCGAAGTCGGCTGCCACGCGGAGGATGCGCCGCACTTTGTCGTCGAGGGTGGCTTGCGAGATTGTGCCGTCTTTGAGGAGAGGAAGAATCTTTTCCGGGGAGAAGTAAACGCCGAAGGGCATCTCCAGATCGAGACCGCCGTTTGCCGCCGCTGCGGTGTTATAGGTTGCGACCCAGTCCGACATCATGATGCCGGGGAAATGCCATTGGTCTTTGGCGACCTCTACGTTCAGCCGCTTGTTCTGCGTCATGTGTTCGCCGTTGGTGAGGTTGTATGAATCCATGATGGCGCCGACTTTGGCAGTCTTAACGGCAGCCTCAAAGGGCTGCATGTAAATCTCGCGCAAGGTACGTTCGTCGATGACAGAGTCAGTGTCGTGGCGGAGGAATTCGGAATTATTTCCGATGAAGTGCTTGACCGTTGCCGAGACGTGCTCCTGCTGCAGGCCGCGAATGTAGCCGACAGTGACGGTGCTGGCAAGGAACGGGTCCTCACCAAAATATTCGAAGTTACGGCCATTCATGGGAGCGCGATAGATGTTTACGCCCGGGCCCAGAAGAAAGGCGGCGCCGCGCGATCGGGCATCGCGCCCAAGCTGCTGGCCCACGCGAAGAGCGAGCGCCTGATCCCACGAAGCAGAGAGGCCAATTCCAGCAGCGTAGGCAATTGTCGGTGCCGGGATATGGGCGCCTACAGGGCCGTCCGCCATTTGAAAGAAGGGAATATTGAGGCGGGGAATCGCATGCGTGCGGAAGGGAGTGTCGCCGCCGATGAGGTCAATCTTTTCGTCGATAGTCATCTTCGAGATGAGATCATCGACGCGCTTTTCAACTGCTTGCGGATTGTTGCCGACAAACTGCGCGGAACAATGGAGGCTTGCAGAAAGCAGAAGTACGGCGAGAAACATTCGGCAGGTGATATCTAATGTCCGACGCATTTTTAAGGGCCTCCGGAGTTGAAGAGATCCTGTCTTTCGTTTGCAGAGTGGTGCGCAGGATGGATCTCTTCCCCGGAGAAGTATATCCACATCTACTCGCTGTTACTCTCGCTGTCCGTGTTCCTAATGAACAAGGATGTCTGCATTCCAGCACTGTGCGTTTCTGACTATTCCAAGTCTGTTCCTGCACGTCTGGCCGTCGAGCAGGCGGTCGGCAGCATCGGCGAGAATACCGTGTCCGCGTGTTGTGGGGTGCAAGTCGTCCCAGAAGAGATACGTGTCAGGGTTGACGAGGAAATTGCCCTGGGAACTTCCTGTCACATTCACCAGCGAGTATTTGGATGGTGACGAGGTGACTTGTCTGAACAGCGAGAAGACATCCAGCTGAGCGATTTGGATGTTTTTGTTTCGATTGACCAAGCGCACAATGGCGAGGCCCTCTGCCAAAACTTGATTGAAGAGAATGCTCGCCTGCGTGGCAGGGATGGATGTCGCCAGAGAGCCATTGAGCCGCGGAATCAGTCCGAGCGGGGGCAGGTTTGGAACGATGAACTGCGTTGCTCCGTGGTCGATAAGGCGTTGCACGTTCAGGGCCTGGTTGATCGCGGCGTGAACCACCATGGCAGTTGATGTGGCATGAAGAAGATCAATGGCGCCGCCCCAAAGAACAAAGAGAGTCTTCTTATCGATCTTGGGAGAGGTGGCGAGATAGTCCGTGATCTGCTGTCCCATGTTGTTGACATTGACCGAAAGGGAATCGGATGGACCGAAGGTGAATGGCGTAGTCCCGCTTCCTGTTGTGGCCAGCCCATAGGCGTAATTCGTTCCGCCGTCGAGTGAATCCTTGATTTCAGGATGGGCAGGAATCATCGCAGCGAGCTGTTCGATCCAAACCCCAACGAAATTCTGGGCCGCGGGCACGGTGTCGTATCCATCTGAAAAGCGGCCGTCGGTGTAGTCGGCGATGGGACCAGGGATTCGCACCCCGTACTTTTGCTGGGTGAGATGGGCGACGTTGCCGGTATCCGACAGGGAATCGCCGAAGATTACAACTGAGGTGTATTGCTGCGCATGCACGAGCGAAGCAGTGCAGGTGATGAAGAGTGCCAAGAGGAATGTAGTGAGTCGCGGCTCGAGAGCAGTTTTTCTGTCGACCCTGGTGGACTGTGCGGGATCGAAAGGAAAATTCATGTCGGCAGGTAAGGCGTACCTGCCGGATTGGCGGGTTAGTCGCATTAGGGGCTCGCAGTCTTTTTGGGGGATTGAAAGCAATGGCCCGAGTGCCGAAAATTTTGCAATAGTTAGTAGCCGATGTCAACGACGGAGTGATTTACACTTTGCCGATCATTCTGGGGCATACGGCAGGCGAACTGCATCTCATCTTGAAGGCAGTCCCAAGGTCTCACACTGAAAGTTCCTGAGCGGGGCATCCCTGCGAAGCAGTTCATCCCTGGAAAGAATGGTCGCTTGAACGTGGGTTTCGCGAATTGGCTCTTGTCTGACCTTCGGGTGCCGCAGGCCATCCATGGCAAGGCTTCGGCCAAGCATCCATGGTGGAGCGTGATGTGCCTGACCGGGGTGGACTACTTCTCAACGCTTGGCTACCAGCCGGGAATCGCCTTCCTTGCGGCCGGGGTGCTGTCACCTGTGGCAACGCTGATCCTTGTATTGGTGACGTTGTTTGCTGCACTGCCGGTGTATCGGCGTGTGGCGAAAGCCAGCCCGAACGGCTATGGCAGCGTGGCGATGCTGGAGAATCTTTTCCCGAGCTGGCAGGGAAAGGTGTTCATTCTTATCCTGTTGGGTTTTGCCACCACAGACTTCACGATCACAATGACACTGTCGGCTGCCGATGCCGCAGCTCATCTTATGCACAACCCGTTCGTTCCCGAATGGATGAAGAGCCAGATGGGCATTACGCTTCTGCTTCTGGCTGTTCTGGGTATCGTGTTCCTTAAAGGATTCAAGGAGGCGATTCACATTGCCGTCGCTCTTGTTGGACTCTACCTGGTTCTGAATGCGGTGGTGACTGCTGTGGGATTGTGGCAGATCTTTCGCCACCCTGAGACGTTTCAGAATTGGGGTCAGGCGCTGCGTTCGCAGCACGGCAATCCTCTTGCGATGCTGGGAATATCTCTGATCCTGTTTCCGAAACTCGCGCTTGGTCTGTCTGGTTTTGAGACCGGAGTTGCGGTAATGCCGCTGGTTCGTGGCAAAGATGTTGGGGAGCGGGTGCAGAATACCCGCAAACTTCTTTCCACCTCGGCGATCACGATGAGTGTTTTCCTGGTTGCAACGAGTGTGGTCACCACTCTGCTGATTCCGGCAGACAAATTCGGAAGTGGTGAGCCTGCCAATGGCCGTGCTGTGGCTTACCTTGCGCATCTCTATCTCGGGAATGTGTTTGGATCGATATACGATCTGAGCACGATTCTTATCCTCGGGTTTGCGGGCGCCTCCGCGATGGCAGGGCTGCTGAATCTCATACCGCGGTATCTTCCACGATTCGGGATGGCACCGGAATGGGCTCGGGCTTCGCGACCGATGGTACTGGTGTTTCTCGCTATCTCGGTCACGGTTACCCTGCTTTTCGATGCCAATGTGGACGCGCAGGGCGGGGCATATGCCACCGGCGTCCTGGTGCTGATCACATCGGCCTCGCTGGCTGTCACCGTGTCTGTTTGGAGGGAGCGCTTGCGGTGGCCATTCCTTTTGATCAGCCTGGTGTTTGTTTACACCATGATCGTGAATGTCTGGGAGCGCCCGGAAGGCATCAAGATTTCGTCCTGCTTTATTGCGGCGATCCTGGTGTCCTCTCTTCTCTCCCGCGCCATGCGTTCAACAGAGGTGCGCATCACCAGTGTCCATTTCGACCAAGAAGCTGAGGCGGTTCTTGGACACATCGAGGGGAAGACCGTTCGCATTGTGGCGCAGCGGCCCAAGCAGCAGACCGAGGAGGATCTCGACAGAGTCGACGCGAGGGTGCGGTTCTTGAATGGTCTGAGCGACGATCAGCCTATTTATTTCTTCCAGGTTGATCGAGGCGACGCGTCTGATTTTGAAGACAGACTGAGAGTTCATGGTTTCCGGATTGGCAAACATAAGCTCCTCAAGGCGGAGAGTCCGGCGGTTGCAAACTCGTTCGCTGCTCTTTTGATAGAGCTCGGACGAAAGAGCGGCTGTGCCCCGCACGCATACTTCCGATGGACGGAAGGAAACCCGATTGTGAATCTCTTTTATTTTGTTTTTCTTGGTGAAGGGGATACTGCACCTTTAACGCACGAGGTGTTGCGCCGTGCGATTGACGATCCAAAGATGCGGCCGATAATCCACGTTAATTGAGCGAGGCTGTGACCAACTCGACTCAGTAGCGGCCGCAGGAAATGAAGGGGTTACAGATCTACATGCAGCGCATCAAACAATTTATTGCCCTGGTAAAAGACACTTCTGCAGCGCTTAAGACAATGTTTGACAAGAGATTAACCACGCATAAGAATCTGCGACAGAAAGAGATAGCCATGTAAGTAAACGTTTTCGTTTGGAGGCAAGCAAATGACTCAAACTCCCCCTAAAACCGTCACTCCGAGAAGATCGGTGGCGGAACGATCGGCATGGAGGTCCAGAACAATTTGGATCGCCTTCCTTGTCGTACTCCTGGTGCTAGCTAAAGGCGCATGGGGCCAGGACAACGCAACGATCACGGGCACGGTTGCCGACGCCAGTGGCGCGGTTGTACCGAACGCGGAAATCTCCCTTACCAATCCTGCGACCGGCCAGATTCGAAAGGCCGTCTCCAACAACGTGGGAGACTACCGTTTTGCCAACGTTGGTGTGGGCACTTACACGTTGAGCACAAACGTTACCGGATTTCAGAATTACACATTGACCGGAATTGTTGTGAACGTAGCCCAGACCCTGGCAGAGAATATTTCGCTGAAGGTTGGCGGCCAGGGACAGACGGTTACTGTCGTAGCTGACTCCCTGCAAGTGCAAACAGAAACCAGTGCGGTAACGACGCTGATGAGCGGCGAACAAGTTTCTCAACTCGCCACAAATGGACGAAACGTAACATCGCTCGCGGCCCTTGGCCTGGGCGTCTCAAACAACCTGCCACCTTTTGGCGGGGTGAATGCTCTCACATCCGCGAACGGTATCAGCTTCAACGGTACCCGCCCAACTCACAACATCTATATGTTGGACGGGGGCGAGCAAAACGATCGAGGTTGCGGCGGCTGCTTCATGAATCTTCCGTCGCAAGATGCGCTGGCCCAATTCCAGACGTTGGATAGCAACTATAGTCCTGACTATGGAATCGGCTCCGGTGGGACGATTTTGATGGTGCTTAAATCCGGCACCAGCAAATTCCATGGAGAACTTTTCTGGTTCAACCGCAACACGGTTTACAACGCCAATGATTACTTCACCAAGAAAGCTGGACAGGAGCGATCCCTTTTCCAACTGAACGAACCCGGGGGAAACATTGGTGGACCACTGTTTATTCCGCATGTCTATAACGAAAATCGCACGCGTACATTTTTCTTCTGGAGTGAAGAATGGCGCAGGCTGAACCAGGGCAGTTCGCCTTCTATCGTAAACACTATCCTGGCGAACAATTTTCCAATGGCAGGACAGGATTTGAATTACACGGTTCCTGCCGGCAAAAATGTGCCGGTATATCCCAACACATATAATGTTCCCCTGGCGTTGCAGGGTAAGCCTTTCACGAAAAACCCCGATGGAACTTACCTCATTCCGGCTAGCTTGATTGATCAGAATGCCGTATTGCAGTTGAATGCGGGCACTTTCCCGAAGCCGAACCTTAATACGAGTCAATACATCTCGTCTATCCCTCAGCCCACGCATGTACGCGACGACATCGTGCGCATAGACCATGCGATTAACAGCAAGTTCCAGTTGATGGGTCACTATCTGCACGATGCGGTAACGCAGACTTATTTCCCTCCACTGTGGGGAAATAGCACCTATCCGACGGTGGGCACGGCAATGACGAATCCATCTTATTCAGCGACCATCAAGCTGACTCAGACGTATTCGCCCAGCCTGCTGAACGAGACTGCGTTCCTCTACAGCGGCAACAAGATCACGCTTGATCCTACCGACGGTCCGGGCGGTTCGTTTGTGCAGCCTAGCGGATGGTCGGCGACTAGCTTCTTCCCGGTAGAGAACAACATTGGCGCCCGCCTGCCGGAGATTCGGCTGCAAGGGTCGCCGCTGAATGTGAACTGGAGCCCGAGCTATTACCCATGGAAGAACGGCTATGAGGGCTTCCAGTACAAGGACGATGTATCGTGGACGCGAGGGCGGCATCAGTTCAAGTTCGGATTCAGTTGGCTGCACACTTACAAGAACCAGCAACTGCAGGCGAACACCCAGGGAACAGCTGTTTTCGACTCGAGCAACTTTACGGGCGACTCGTATATCAACTACCTGCTGGGCGATGCCACCAGCTTTACCCAACTGGAGTATCTCGCGGGCAAACATTGGGTGAACAACAACTATAGCTTTTATGGGCTGGACAATTGGCGCATTACGCCGAAGTTGACGCTGAATCTGGGACTTCGTTTCGATGGTTTGCCGCATGCTTTCGAACGCTATAACCAGTTCGCGAATTTTGTGCCCGCGGACTATGACTACTCCCTGGGTAATCCTGTTACTGCGGCGGGTACGCTGAATCCTGGATCCCTCTCGGAATTCAACGGGCAAAATTTCTATCTCAACGGCATTCGAGAAGCTGGTGTAGACGGCTTCCCACGCGGAGTTGTTGAGAACACCTACCGAACCTGGCAGCCGCGAGTTGGGTTTGCCTACAACGTTAGCGGGAATGGCAAATCCGTTCTTCGAGGCGGACTTGGATTCTTCTACGAACGCGTTCAAGGCAACGATGTATACAACGCTGCTTTGAATCCACCCTTTGCGTATCAACCTTCAGCTACAAACGTAGCCTTCTCCAATCCGAATACGAGTGTGTTGACGGGACAAACAACCACACAGACCTTTCCATCCACTTTGACCAATATCAAGTACCGGTATCCGCCGCCGGGCACGGTGAACTACAGTCTTGGCGTGCAGCGGGAGCTTGCCCCTTCGGTCGTGGCGGTGCTGCAGTATGTTGGCTCGACGGGTTGGGACCAGAACGATGTCCGTCAGGTCAACACGTTGCCTCTGACGAATCCAAACAATACAGTCAATCCATACGATTTGCGTCAGGGCGTTGCCACCGGCAAACTCAACGCGAACCTCTATCGAATCTTCCCGGGCTTCAGCGGCATTAACCAGGAGGAAAACGAAACCAACTTCAACTACAACGCTCTGCAGGCGGGTATTCGCATAGAGAACTGGCACTCACTGACCGCGCAAGTGGCTTACACCTGGTCTCATGAGATCGATGTAGGGAGCAACGATCTCGCTACGCTCTCCAATCCCTTTGACGCCGGTTACGATCGCGGTTCGGGACAATTCGACAGGCGGAACATTTTCAACGCGACTTACATTTACGCGTTCCCGTGGTATGCGAACAGTTCGAATCGGGCGGCCCGCTGGTTCCTTTCAGGCTGGCAGTTTTCCGGGGTGACGGTGGCGGAGGGCGGTACGCCTCTGCGCATCAACTACACCGGTTCCGACGTTCTAGGTTTGGCTGGAGGCAACAACCGCCCCAACCAGATTGCTGCCGTTACCTATCCGAAGACAGTGAGCAAATGGTTCAGCACCAGTTCATTTGCTGATCCTGTCGCTCCCTGGAATGGTGGTCCAAACAACGGGTTTGGCAACGCCGGAAAGGACGCGGTCAGGATAGGAGGGCTTTTCAACTTCAACCTTTCACTTTTCAAGTCGATCAAAATCACAGAAGGACAGAGTCTCCAACTGCGATTTGAATCGTTTAATACTTTCAATCACACGCAGTTCCAAGGAGTTGACGCGGGCTCGCATGACGGCAACTTTGGACAAGTTGTCAACGACTATGGTCCTCGTACCTTGCAGTTGGGTGCGAAGTACCAGTTCTGACCGTTAGCTACCTCGATTGGGGCGCAGCGAGAGTCTTCTGCCGCGCCCCAATTGGCTTCTGCGCCAAGGCTGCCCGGGTACTTGCACGCCGCCATCCAACAAGCGAAAATGCTATGGAGATCGACGTGAAGCGAGTCTTCCAAATCGGAATCGTACTGGCGATGATGATCGCGATGACGTCAGCCAAGGGCGACACACCAAAGGGACCCGCTGATGATAGTCAGCGAAAGGTAGCATTCGCATTCGAGCAGCAGGGCAAAAATGTGGAGGCCGAGGCGGCGTGGCGCGCTGTTCTAAAGCGGCAACCGACAAGCGCCGAAGCGTATGCTCACCTGGGATTTCTCGAGGCTCGCCAGGAACGCTACGCGGAGGCGGTATCGCTTTATCGCAAGGCAGGTGCACTGGATCCGGCTATGCCTGGCTTGCAACTGAATCTTGGCTTATCGCTTTTCAAGTCCGGAGCGCTTAAAGAAGCTATCGCGACATTTACCCCGCTTCTCAAGAGCGAGCCTGCCTCTTCGCCGGGGGCCGTCCGCCTGGTAACGCTGATCGGATTGGCACACTACGGCTTGGGCGAATACGCGGCAGCCGTGCCCGATCTCAAGATCGGCGTGGAACACGATCCGCAAAATCTACCATTCCGTCTTGCTCTGGCACACAGTTGTCTCTGGTCAAAACAATATCAATGCGTTCTCGACGAGTACCGCGAGATTCTCACGCTGAACGCGGAATCGGCTGAGGCCTACATGCTTGCCGGTGAAGCGTTGGATGAGATGAAAGACAATGCAGGCGCAGTGGAACAATTTCGCGCCGCGGTTAAGGCCGACCCGAGAGAGCCCAATGTGCATTTTGGGTTGGGCTATCTATTGTGGGGGCTGATGAAATACGAGGAGGCCGCGCAGGAGTTCCAGGCCGAACTAGCGAACAATCCGGACCACGCCCAGGCACTCACGTATTTGGCGGATACAGACATGCAACTGAGTCATCCCGAAGCCGCGACTCCATTGCTGGTGAAGGCCCTTAAGATTGATCCTTCGATTACCCTTGCCCATGTTGATCTCGGGCTTCTGTATTCAGAGGCAGGTCGAAAGGACGATGCGCTGGCAGAACTGAAGCTTGCGGAAAGCTTGAGCCCGAACGATGTGAGTGTTCACTGGAGACTGGCCCGCTTCTACCAGGCGGCAGGGAGGAAAGAAGAGGCAAAAGCAGAGTTTGAGAAAACCCGCGGGCTGCAAAAGTCCGAAGATGCATCGATCATGACCAAGCTCAAAGATGCACAGGCGAAAGGCAAACCAACAGAGTCCGGCGATGGGACGACAGCAATCAAGTAACGAGGTATTGGTTTATTGTTTGCTCGTCGCTGATTTCTGCTTCGCGGGAACAGTCTGCGGCGGAATAGTTGAGATGACGCCGGCACCTTCACGCACACGGTAGAAACGATCCGCGGTCAAGTTTTTCAACACTTCCACTTTGCCGTCCGGCCATAAAACCTCGGCCTTATCGACTTCGCAAATGACTCCCGATACCGAAGTGGATGCGAAGGTCGTTCTGCGACAGGTAGCTGCTGCCGCTAAGGACTTCCCCAAGCTGCACCAGGTCGCCTGCCGTAGCACGCACGCGCGCATTCAGTGCAAGGCGATTGCACTTTACACCTTCTAACTGAAAACTGATCCAGTGATTTTGCGCGGCGCCTTCAGGACGTAAAATCATCGGAAGTCCCACCAAATTCTCCACGACAGCCTCAATCTTTCCGTCATTGAATAGATCGCCTATCGCCATTCCGCGACTTACCTGCGGGACCTGGATGGCGAGCCCGGCATCGTTGCTGAGGTTTTTAAAGGTTCCGTTTCGTTGATTTAGAAACAGCAGTTTCGGCTGGAGATACTTTAGATCAGGACGAACGCTATCTACCTGGGGATACACATGGCCATTGACGAGGAAAAAATCCAGCCAGCCATCGTTGTCGAAATCCACGAAGGCATCTCCCCATCCCACGTAACCTTTCGTCCCTCGCGCAATGCCGGAGACCACGGAGACATCCGTAAAAATCATGTCTCCATCGTTTCGATAAAAAGCTGCGTACTCGTTGTCGAAATGTGAAATGAGCAGAGACATGCGCCCGGAGTGCATGTAATCCCCCAACGCCACGCCCATGTTGGCTTGACGCGCACCGGTTTCGCTTAAGCCTACGCCGGACGTGAAGGCGACATCATTGAAAGTGCCCTTGCCGTCGCCTTGATAGAGGTAGTTCGGCTGACCATCATTCGCCACAAGGAGATCCAGCTTGCCGTCATTGTCGAAGTCCGACCATGTAGCCGTGAGTCCGTAACGGTGCTCCGGGTCTGCCACGCCGGATTTCTGGGAGACGTCGGTGAATGTTCCGTCATGATTGTTGTGATAAAGACTGTCCGGAGATCCCTTCAAGCCGCGTGGACCGCACTGCACATCGATACCGAGATACTTACAGGTGTCGCTAGAGCCAAAGGCCGCCATGTTGTCGAGGTGGAAATCGACATAGTGCGCAACGAACAGGTCGACCCATCCGTCACCGTCGTAGTCTCCAAAGGCCGCGCCAGTGGCCCACATGTGATCGCCGCTCAACCCCGCACTTTTTGTTGCATCGGCGAAAGTGCCGTCTCCGTTGTTGCGGTAGAGAACGATTCCTCCGAAACAGCTTACAAGCAGATCGGGCCAACCATCGTTGTTGTAATCTCCGACGGACGCGCCCATCGCCCAGCAGGGATACGCCACGCCCGCCTTGTCGCTAACGTCGGTGAATGTGCCGTCGTGATTGTTGTGATAAAGCGCGCTCCGCGCCTTTTTGCCATGGAGAGCCATGTCAACGCTCTGCGCATTTGTGAAGTAGATGTCCAGCCAGCCGTCGCGATCGTAGTCGATCAGCGCCACCCCTCCGCTCATGGATTCGACAATGAATTTTTGATCGGAGCTTGAGAGATGCTCGAATTTAATGCCGGTGGAAGCAGTAATATCGATGAGTTCCGGATAATGTCCGGCTTCTTTCTCTACAGGCTTTCCGGTTGGCTCCGGCGTCTGCACATGGGCTGTCATGGAGGTTTGACCAAAGAACAACGGAACGATGCACAAAACCAGCACGGCCGCGCAAGCGACGAAGCCTGCACCTCTAGTGGGCCGCCGTCTGCCGAAGTTAGCAACATTATCGCGGGGGCTGTCGCCCAATCCTACTTCGCGCCGCACTACGATTTTGCCTGGCATGGTATTCGACTCCTGCATCTCAACATTTATATGCAGTTCAAATCGTGGGAGTAAAGCTCTGGCCAAGATCAGCGAACTTTGGCATGAGAACACCGTCAGACGATCACAGTCATGCAGATTCCAGCGGCCACCGCCCAATATTAATGGAGCCATAGGGCTATTGCTGGTGTCGGGTTGGTGGATTGGACTAGCTGTTAGAACTAAGGCGGAGTGAGTCTGGGGTTTGCGCTGCAAAGGTTTATCTATTATTGGGCTGATGTCGTATGTGATGTCTCCAATTGTGCGCATAGGAACGCGCAAAAGTCATCTACGCCCTGACCGGTCTTCGAAGACACTTCAAAGACTTTCATTCTGGGACGAACGCTGGAGATATTTCGGGTTGCGGCGTCCAGGTCGAATTCCGCTGCGGCTGCGAGATCCATCTTGGTAATCACCGCGACATCTGCACCGTTGAAGATGGTTGGATACTTCAGCGGCTTGTCTTCACCTTCGGTTGTCGAGAGCAGAACGACCCGCATTTCTTCGCCAAGATCGTAACTCGAAGGACAAACAAGATTGCCCACATTTTCGATGAATAGGAAATCCAGCTCGCTGAGTTCCCATTCCTCCAATGCTCTTTCGACCATTTGAGCATCCAGATGGCAGATTGTTCCGGTGGTAATTTGCCTTACCTGCGGGGCGGCGCGGCGCAGACGTGAAGCGTCATTCTCGGTTGCCAAATCGCCCACCAGTGCGGCGACACGGTGCTTCGTGCCCAGGCGGGATAGCAGATTCTCAAGAAATGCCGTTTTTCCTGAACCGGGGCTCGACACCAGGCTGACGACATAGACTCCACTGCTCCGAAACTGCTGGCGAAGAGCATGGGCTAGAAGATCGTTTTGCTTGAGGACTTTGGCGCGTACCTCAATGAGACGTGGCGCCGTGTTCATGCTACGACCTCGAGTGCGGCGACTTCCAGTTCCCGACCGCGGATTATTTCATGCGATGGCGTATCGCAAACGCGACATGCAATGCGCTGGATCGACGGTGGTGAACTCTCGGCTGCGCATGCTTCGCAGTAAATCAACAGCGGTATTGTCTCGATGACGAGCTTAGATCCAGCAAGGGGCGTGCCCTCGCAAGCGATCTCATACGAAAAGAGCAGCGCATCTTTATCTACTCCGGAAAGTACACCGACTTTGAGATGAACAGCTTCCACCTTCAGGCCGCCGCGACTCTCCGATTCCTCGATAATCCGGTCTACCATGCTCACGGCGATGGATAGTTCGTGCATAGCTCTCCTTAGAGCAGTTGCGAGCGCGGCCTAACCGTCAACTACATCATATGAATCCGCATGTAGCGCTTTAGATCCGGCGCCGCCGATGCAAGAACAATGAGGGCGAATATACCAGCGGTAATGCTTAGCATCCTGAGTGTCATCTTCTTCACCTCGTTCGAATGTCTACAACATGCAGGCTCTGGCTGGTGCGAGAATTCGCTCAACCAGATTGTCAATCATCGTTATTGCGCCGCCAATCGAGGACTGCACAGTGGTCGATAGACTCATGCGGCCCTCCAACTCGTCACCGAAATCTTCCGGCTCGCAGCCGACCAAATAAATCCTTGCGCTAACCTTTCCCAACGAAAACGCCAGTTGAATAACATGAACGGGGTCCATGCCATGAGGGTTCATCGCAAGATGTTCCGGCTGAGGATTCTTCGCACTGCCTAGGTCCGGTTCGAGCAGGTACAACGTGCCAGGCGCCCCGCCACGGGCCAGGGCGTCGATTAATATCACGGCATCCCAGTCGCCGAGAAGAGCGAACGCGAGATCAAAGCCGCGAATGCCGTAGTCAACTACCTTGACGCCTTCCGGAAGTCCACGTTTGAGAAGTGCGCGCGAAGTTTCGACACCGAAAGCATCATCTCCGAGGAAGATGTTGCCGATGCCGGCGATCAGAATTGTCGGGCTCATGCGCTCTTCGGCCTTTCCGCACTAGGACAGGGCTTAACTTCTTCCAACGTGAAAAAGAAGCGATGGCCCGGTTGTCGCATCATGCCGAACTCGCGTCCAGGATCGTCGTCGAGTACAACGGCGAGTTGGATGTTGTTCTCAAGATCCTGCTCGATGGATTCGATGACCGCAATTTTACCCCGGAGCGCCATGTCCATGATGTCGGCCATCTTCTGCGGCCAGAGCGTTACGCGGTCTCCGGCCGTGAGTTCCACTCCATCAACGCTTACGCTCTCCACCCGAGGCGGCTCACCAAGCGGATCCCATTTACCAAACTCAAATTCCTGTGGGAGTTTGTCTCCAACAGGCCGCATGCCTCTGATCGCGCCGTGGACCTTCATCAGGAAATCTTCAGGAAGTGTCTCAGTTCTTTCCAGAATGTTGCGGGCGCGTTCATCTCCTCCTCGCATTTCCTGCTTCTCCTCATCGGTAAGCGTAAGAACGCGCAGAGCCAGCATTTCATCCATCTCGGTTCCGTCGAAGAAGTCTCCTGCGCTCTCCGGCGCTATCTGAGGGCGGTCATACAGAATGATGGGAGAACACAGCATCATCGAGTTCTGCGTGTCAGAGCCCACGAGGACAGGGAAGACGCCAACATTGTGGCAATCGACAGCGGCATCCCGATACTCTTCGGGCGTATCGAGCAGGGAAATGAATTCGCCGCCTTCAACGCCGAGCAGGACGTGTGCGGATACAAATGACTGCAGCATCACCTCGTCTCGAGGAGTCGCGGCAGTGTTCGTTATTGGAGTGGTATTGCGCACTTCGGCCGACAGCTTGTGCAGTCCTGGTTGGACGGTTGCCGCCGTGAGAATCAGGCAGCCGGATATTTGTCTGGGAACGGGTGGTGAATGCGTGTCGCTGCTCTCGGGGACGGTTGCCTTATCGAAAGAAAAATCATGTTGAAGAGGTCTACTCAGTAAGTCGCATAGTTGCAGGTTCTTCAGATCGCGCGAACGCTCAACACCTTCATCCCACTCTTTTGAAGCATTACCGTGCCTGCGAATCAGGTGCAGGAACCGTAAGCGCACATCTAGTCTTACATCTCCGTCACCCTTCAGAAGACACTCCGCCACCATGCAAAATGATTCAGGTGGGCGTTGTATTTCGGCATAGTCACGCGGATAGAGTGTTCCAAAATTCCATCGTTGCGCGTTCTTGGTAGAACTCGCGCGATATGGATAGAGCATGTAGCCCTCATAGAGAACAGCGGCAGTGATCTTCTCGGCTTCGGCGAAGTTCAAACCGGTACCTCGTCGTCTTCCTTGCTGGAGACGAGTATGTCCAGCACCTGTTCCCACGTCGGGATGCCGTGTCGCAACTTGTACGTGTAGAGTCGGTCGAAAGCGCCGCGCTCTAGTCGCAGCCACGCGGAGTTCGGATAATAGTTATCCATCATCTGCTTCCAGAGAGCGGCTTGGATGCGGAAAGTCGCCTCGCGATTCCATGGAATCTGTGTGACCTGCAAGGCGCCATTTTCGCCGCAATAGAAAATCGTACCGCTAAACAAAACGCAGACTGGGATATCGCCCGCGTCCAGCGCATGGAAGTATTTTGTGGTAGCGACGTTGAAGTCGAAGCTGCAAGGTAATGGCACGTCAACCACAATAGCGTTCGTGAATGCGGGAACCGAAACCGTTGTGTTCATCCACAAAAGCGGTCGGACAGTTCTACTCCAACGTTCGGGTTCTCCAAAAAGATCTCGAAGCTTTTCCTGTTCGTTCGAAAGATAGTGACGGCGCGCAGGTTCTATCTGAACCTGGCAATTCAGCGCAATCGTATGAATGGGCTCATTTTCAATGGAATTTGTGATGCGTAGCTTGAGTGCAAGCATTGGGGCAGCTGCGTATGCAACTGACTCGGCGTCTTCAACCTGAAAATGCAGATCAGGCACGGGTAACCTCAAGTCGGCTTTCAGAATGACTACAGCGCGAGTGCAAGTCAGTGAAAAACTGTTGTATGTGGCGCCAGACGTCGACGCCACCGGAGAGCCCCTTCCAGTGCATGCGGATGATGCCCACTAGGCGGAAGCACTCGTCGATGGGAACGATGAAGTACTCAGCTTCCGAACTCACGCGGTTGACCAGCAGCGCTTCCACATCAGGCTCCATCGTCTGTAGCGAGCGATTGTGAGCTTTTATCTCATCCCATGCTTCGAGCCTGAGCAGCGACTCCGTTGCGCCCGCGGGACTTGGATACATCGCGATGGTTCTGGATGAAGCATTATCGCGATAGAAAAAAGCCAGGTTGATGGGAATCATCAAGGCTTCCCACTCCAGGCCAGTCATCTGGAAATTGTTGAGCAGACAGATGCGTCGTGGGATGCGAAGATATTTCGAGCCGGCTTGACCGCAAAACAGTAGTGCGCAAGGTTCACAGGCGCACAGTATCTCTCTCTTCTGTGGCTGAAGCAGGTGCGAGTGCAGCGGGGCGAGCTCTGCACTGCACATTTCACAGCGCTCTGTTGCAGCGCGGCGAACCGCGAATTGCCTCAGCACAGATGTTGTACTGCCGCGGTCCGGTCTGCCGTTGGATGTGTCGTTCATCTTCAATCCTCGGCTTAGGCTGGCGGCGCGTTCGGCATGCGGGGATCAATTGGGCCGCGTTGTTCAAGGCTGATGCCGGTTGATTCACTCGGCTTACGGCCACCTGTCCTGGATGGGGCTGGTGTTGGTTTCTGTTTCTCCTGCGTCGAAGCCATGAGCCTCTCCCTGGAAACGAATTGTCTACTTTAAAACAATAAGGCGCGATGCATGCAATTCTGCCTCGTCCTTCTCGGCGAGGAGTTCCACGATGTCTGGTGCGGCCTCGTAGAGCGCATCTTCCACTGCGCTTTTCAGAGTGATTGACGAGGAGGGACAGCTGCCACAGCTTCCCAGCAGCTTGATGCGCACGATGCCATTCTTCACACTTAGGAACTCGACATCTCCGCCGTGTGTTTGAAGGTATGGACGCACCTTTTCGAGTGCGCGCAGCACGCGCACTTCGACGGGATCGGGGTGCAGACCGTGGAGCAAAAAAACGCTTGCTACCAGGTCATCCTCGATGGCAACCTCCAACGCCTGCTCGCCATGCGGTGTTTTCGAGACGCTCTCCAGCATGCGCGCAAGTGCGGCTCCATGCAATTCAACCACGCTTTGAACCAATTCAAGCGCGATGGCCCTTAGCTCCGGGTTGCCACAGTCATCGAGCTTCTTAACGAGCTTATCGATCCTCTCTGTTCGAACCCGAAATTCACGCTTCTCTGCAATGACTTCGGAAAGCTCTACGCTCGTTGCCATCACTCGTGCCCCGCCACGCCAAACATCGGAGAGTGCCTGGTTTCGATCACCTTCCCGTCGCCGAGATACATGTGCACGCCGCACGGCAGGCATGGATCAAAGCTGCGGACTGCGCGCATGATGTCGATACCCTTGAACTTGTCCGGTCCATTTTCTTCAAAGATCGGAGTGTTCTGCACGGCATCTTCATAGGGCCCCGGGGTGCCGTAGATATCTCTCGGGTTTGCATTCCATGGAGTCGGTGGATAGGGATGATAATTCGCAATCTTTCCCTCGCGAATGACCACGTGATGGGACAGCACGCCGCGCACCGCTTCGTGGAAGCCACAGCCGATCGCCTCTTCGGGAACCTTGAAGTCAGTCCAGGTTTGCGTGCGTCCGGCATGCAGTTCTGCGAGCGCCTTCTCCACAAAGTAAAGCGCGGTGGCCGCCGCATACGCCTGGAAGTACGTGCGAGCGCGATCTCGTTCGATGGCGTTACTCCACTGCGGAATGTGCCACTCGAACTCTGTGTCAGGTTTCATAGCCGTCTTCGGGAGATTGATTTTCACGCTGTGGCCGGTGGCTTTTACGTAGCCAATGTCCACTAACCCGGACAAAGCGGTCGACCACAGCCGGGCGATAGGGCCGCCACCGGTATCGAGCGCCAGGTGATCGCCTGTGCGCTTGTCCAGCCACCGAGGAGACATCACCCACGTGTAATTACCATTGAAGTCGCGCTTTTGCGGCCGAGGAATCGTGGTCTGATTCCAAGGGTGATTCTTATCGACTGGATTGCCAAGAGGGTCGCGGGCCACAAACGTTTCCGAATTCTGCCAGTCATCGTAAAACGAGCTTCCCAGCAGGATGCGCATATTGAGATTGATGTCGATCAGATCATTGGTCACCAGCTGGCTCGTTGACAACAACGCCCGGCGTGACGAACATCTTGCGGCCCCAATCGCCCATGTTCTTGTAGGTGTAGTCGCAAGACGGTCGGGGTCATTGTACGACCCCCAGCAGCCCAATAGGATGCGTCGCTGGCCAACCTTTTCGTAACCGGGAAGAGCTTCATAGAAGAAGTTGAAGAGATCGTCGTGCAGCGGAACCACCTTCTTCATGAACTCGACGTACTTCATTAATCGAACGAGGTAGTCGGTAAAAAGTTGAATCGTGGGGACCGTGCCGACTCCTCCCGGATAGAGAGTCGACGGATGCACGTGCCGTCCTTCCATCAGGCAGAACATCTCACGCATTAACCGGCTGATCTGCAAAGACTCGCGATAAAAATCGCCGGTAAAAGGATTGAGCGCTGTCATAATTTCGGCGATCGTTCGATAGCCGTGCTTGTCTGCGTTGGGTGCATTGCTGTGCTGTGCCTTGTCCCACACGCCAGGATTGGTTTCTTTCACCATCGTCTCGCAAAAATCCACGCCGACAAGGTTGTCCTGATAAATATTGTGGTCAAACATGTATTCCGCAGCTTCGCCGAGATTAATGATCCACTGGCGATGGGCGGAGGTTTGATGCCGAAGGCCATGTTCTGCGCGTAGACCGCGCAGGTGGCATGGTTGTCGCCGCAAATGCCGCAGATGCGACTGGTGATGAAGTGGGCATCACGCGGGTCTTTGCCCTTCATGAAGATGCTGTAACCGCGAAAGATCGAAGAGGTGCTGTAACACTCTGCGACTTCGCGGTTTTCAAAGTCAATCTTCGTGAAGATACCCAAACTGCCCACGATCCGTGTGATCGGATCCCAGTTCATTTCGACGAGGTTGCGTTTCTTGCTAGGATTTTCCGGCACGGTCTCTACTGTTGTGGACATCGAATGTGCTCCCCTTCATCTCGTTAGTAACTGTTTGGGCGATAGCCGGAAGTGAAGCTGCGGGGCTTGGGTGGCGCCACTTCGGTTCTTTGTTCATCGTAGAATTGGTGATGCTTCGTAGCGTTCGAATCATGCGCCCATAAACGCCGATCGCCTGGGCGGATAATTTCGCGCCTGGGGGCTCATCCATGAAGGGCATAAATTTATCCGGGAAGCCAGGCATGGTGCAGCCAATGCAGATGCCGCCAACGTTAGGGCAGCCACCTATCCCGCGCATCCAACCGCGCTTGGTCACATTGCAGTCAACCACTGGTCCCCAGCAGCCGAGCTTCACAAGACATTTCGAGCTGCCGTAGACTTCAGCGAAGTCGCCCTGCTCGTAATAGGAGCCGCGATCGCAGCCTTCATGCACGGTCTTGCCAAAGAGCCACGTGGGGCGCAGTTGCTTGTCGAGAGGAATCATCGGCGCCATGCCGGCGACCTGATACAGCAGGTACAAAACGGTTTCCATAAAGTTGTCTGGCTGAACCGGACATCCGGGAACATTTACTACAGGCAGCCCTGCCTTGGATCGCCAGTTCCATCCGAGATAGTCAGCAAGGCCCATGCAGCCTGTCGGGTTGCCCTCCATTGCGTGGATGCCTCCGTAGGTTGCACAAGTGCCGATCGCAATAACAGCCAGCGCTTTGGGCGCGAGACGATCGATCCATTCGCAAGTGGTGATGGGCTGGCCCGTGTCAGGATTAGTACCGACCGCAGCCCAGTAGCCTTCCTTCTTGATCTTCTCGTTGGGAATCGAGCCTTCCATTACCAGGACGAATGGGTCAAGTTCCCCCTTTTCAGCCTGGTAATAAAACTTCAAAAACTCTGCGCCGTTTTCATATGCAAGCACCGGATTATGCAGGTGAACTTTGGGCAGGCCCGGAATGGCGCCCAGCAATACATCCTCAATGCTCGGTTGCTCGGCCGCTGTGATGGATACGCTGTCTCCATCACAGCCTAATCCTGCAGTGATCCAAACAATGTGAACGTCGGGAATGGCGGATGACTTGCTATTCGCATTAGATTCGGCCATAAGGTCCTCCTTGCATTGATTGCCTGGCCGCTACGGCCGAGGAGCAACACTGATCCGAGACTTGCCGTAAATGAAATCCGATTGGGGTGCCGGGAAGGCGAATTGCGGAAGGATTGTGACGGGAGGGGATTGTATGGACAACTCTGCCTGAGACGATGCGATCGGACCGAAACCGTGTGCGCAACCGCTCACTCAACACCTCGCAGAACACAAAAGAATGACGACCCAAGAAGCTTGTTCGTTCGCAATTCGACAATGTTTACTCGGCAAATTCGGCGAAGTCAAATCGCGAAATTGCTATTGCTTGCGGAGAGCTTGATGGCATCAACAGCAGTCCTCAGCAGATGCGTGGCAATTGCTCTCCGAACATCACGTCCAGGATACGAGTGCCTCCCACCTCAGTTGACATACTCACCATGCCTGGGTGCCCGGCGACGATTTCGCCCACTATTACTGCGTATCGACCTAACGGATGCTCGCGCATTCTCTGAAGGACAAGGTCAGCCTCATCAGAAGAAACGATTGCAACCAGCTTTCCTTCATTGGCTACGTAAAGCGGATCCAGCCCTAAAATCTCGCATGCACCCTTCACGCTTTCGCGCACGGGAACCAGCGATTCACGAAGGATGATTCCCACCCTAGATTGGGTTGCAATTTCGTTCAAAGTGGTTGCCATGCCGCCTCGCGTTGGATCGCGCAGGCAATGAACGGCATCAACGGCAAATTGATCAGCGCAAGCATCGAGCATGACTGCAACAAGTTCGTGAAGCGGCGCACAGTCGCTTGCAATTTCCCCTTCGAACTCCAGGTTCTCCCGCTGCGACATGATCGCCATGCCATGGTCTCCAATAAATCCGCTGAGAATCACCTTGTCACCTATGCGCGCCCGGCTGGCGGAGATATTAACGGGGCGCTCAATCACGCCGATGCCGGTCGTCGTGACAAAAATCTTGTCGCAGCTACCGCGATTGACGACCTTAGTGTCGCCGGTTACCAGTTGCACGCCTGCTTCTTGAGCTGCGGCCGCCATCGAAGCGACCACGCGCTGCAGATCCTCCGCAGGGAGGCCCTCCTCCAATATGAAAGCGGCCGAAAGATAAAGGGGACGCGCACCGCTCATGGCAAGATCGTTGACGGTGCCATTCACCGCGAGGCGGCCAATATCGCCGCCGGGGAAGAATATTGGAGTCACGACGAATCCGTCCGTGGTAAATGCCAGCCGAGTTCCGTTCACGTTCAGGACAGCCTGGTCATCGAGTCTATCGAGAATGGGATTTGCAAACGCGGGAAGAAAAACTTTGTCGATCAGTTGCGCAGTCAGCTTCCCGCCGCTTCCGTGGCCTAGCACGATGTTCTTATGATCGAAGATGGGTAGAGGGCAGCTTCCGAAGAGGGGCGAGGCAGCCGCTGGTGGCCCGGTTTTCCCGCGGGACCGCGATGCATCATCGTCGATTGGCACGGGGGTGATTGGTTGAGCTCCATCCATCAGTATGCGACCTTCCTTGTCATTTTCGAGATCACTCTGCCCCTCTTACTGCATGCACCGGCACATCGAGACTCTCTTTCCGCAGATGCCGGCCATAGGCATAATAGGCGGCGCACGCTCCCTCTGCGGACACCATGGTTGCGCCTAACGGACGCTGTGGCGTACAGAGTGTGCCAAATGCGGGGCAGTCTTTCGGCTTTTTGATTCCGCGAAGAATCTGACCGCTAATGCAGATCTCCGGTTCACGCGTGTCGATCATGGCCACATCGAAAAGCTTCTCCGCATCGTATTCGCAAAATTCCGGGCGCAGATGGTAACCGCTCATCGGAATGTTGCCGATGCCGCGCCAATTGCGATCCCCGGTCTCGAAAACTTTCGCGACAAGAAGCTGTGCAGCGATGTTTCCAGTACGATTCAAAACCCGTGAATACTGATTTTCGACCTCGGCTCGCGCAGTCTCGAGCTGACGAATCGTCATAAGCGTGCCCTGCAGGATGTCGAGCGGTTCGAAGCCACTGACCACGATTGGTACATGGAATCGCGTACTGATCGGCTCGTATTCTTCGTAGCCCATGACGGCGCAAACATGCCCCGGTCCCAAGAATCCCTGGACGCGATTCTCCGGAGACTCCAGGATGGCTCGCAGCGCGGGTGGCACCAGCACATGCGAAACCAGCAACGATACGTTCTTCACCTGCTCCTGTTTCGCGTGCCACGCAAGCATTGCGTTGGCGGGAGCGGTGGTCTCAAAGCCAATAGCGAAGAAGACGACTTGCTTCTCCGGGTTGGCGCGCGCAATGTGCACACAATCGAGAGGTGAATAAACTACCCGGACATCGCCGCCTTGTGACTTGATCGTGAACAGGTCGCCGTCCGAGCCGGGAACACGCAACATGTCGCCGAAGGAGCAAAAAATCACGTCAGACATTTTCGCAATGGCGTGCGCTTTATCGATCATTTCGAGGGGGGTCACGCAGACCGGGCATCCTGGCCCATGAACCAACTCCACTCCCTCAGGCAACAGATAGTCGATGCCGTTCTTCACAATGGAATGAGTCTGCCCGCCGCAAACTTCCATGATGACCCAAGGCTTCGTTTGGACGCGGCGAATCTCTTCGACAATTTTTCGCGCCACGCCCCCGTCACGATATTCATCTAGGTACTTCATCGCTCATCACCTCTGCTGCCATAGGCATCGACAACTGGCGCCATCAATTCGGTGAGCTGATCCATCTCCTGCAGCAACTGATATGTTCGCTGCGCTTCTTCTTCATCGACTTTACTGATTGCGAAACCGACGTGAACCAGTACATACTCGCCGACCTTGGTATCCGGCACGTATTCCAGGCAAGCCTCGCGTGTAATCCCACCGAATAGTACCTTCGCCATGCGCATTCCATTCTTCTCGAAGGTTTCGATGACCTTGCCGGGTATGGCTAGACACATAGTTTCATTCTCCCTTCGGTCGCCTTGCTCCTCTTGGGATGCCCGGCGCGGTAACAGAGTGGCCGGAAGAGGGCCTTCCCTCGATGACTATTCCGAGCGGAAAACCCCAAACGCACAACTATCTAAGCTCTCCAATACGTCTTTCCGCAAGGGTGCAAACTAAAAAATATCCTTGTGCGAAGGCGCTGATCAAAAACAATTTGCGCAAGATGCCTGGGGGGCGCAACCTCCTTTGTGCTGCCTAAAACAAGGGTCAATTGCCCTTATCAATGCGGCAGATCACTCGGCATTAACGGCTGACCATAAATTCAATCCATCACGCGCCAATAAAGATTTCGATCCGGTCAATATCAGGATTCCGCGAGCCAGTTCCCACTGATGGTTGATGGCTTCCTATGACGAGATCACGTCCCGTGGTGCGCCGCAGGTTACTTCATATTTTTCGAGACTGCGCCTGGTTGCCACCCAGTAATATCGCTTTACTTTAGTAGTAAGATCATTGGAACGTGCAGCCAAATCCCACCGATAAAGCAGTTTCATCTTCCGTTTCTGATCTCGACGCCGTGGGCCTTGCTGTGGCGGGTTTCACTTTTTGGGTGTTGGCCGATACCAGCATCAAGATAGTAGGGAGCTACCGATTACCGTCCTATGAAGTGCTGGCTTTTCTGGGCCTTTGCATTGTGGGAATTTTGGTCGTCCGTGGTTTATGGCGTCGTGACGTAAAGGCATTGTGGCCAAAGCGGCCAAGGCGGCAACTCGTTCGCTCCTGCCTGGATCTCGCCAACAATTTCGGCGTCGTCATTGCGTTGCGTCATGTCCCTCTCACGTTGTTTTACATTCTTGTTTTCCTGTCGCCAATGGTTACCACCCTTCTCGCGGCAGTGTTTTTAGAGGAGCGGCTGGAGTGGCGAAAAGCCGTCGCCATCGTGGCTGGATTTGTTGGCGTCGTGGTTGCCGTGAACCCCTTTAGTTCGTCGCGACAGGGAGATTGGATTGGCTACGCCGCATGCATGGTGTGTGTCGCCTGCTTCTCCGCAAACATGGTTTGGTCGCGCGTGATTACCCAAACAGAAACGCCAGAGAGCCTCACCTTTTTTTCTGGATTTCTCATGGCGATAGTGGGTTTTGCATGTATGCTCTGGCACGCCGAGCCTCTAACTCCAAGACTCGCGGCAACGCTCGTGGCCATGGGCTTCTTCTGCTCTTTCGGCAGCATCTGTTTCTTCGTCGCGCTCAAGCATACTTCCGCTGCAACGGTCTCTCAATATCACTACACCCAACTTCTCACTGGCGCGTCGCTTGCTTATTTCATCTGGCGTGAAGTCCCAACACTTTCAATGATTTTGGGCGGTGCGGTAATCATCGGTGCGGGAGTTTATATTGCCGTCGGTTCCTCGCGGTTCGCATCCTCTCCAATCCCGTTCTTCCTCCCGGAAAAATAGTCGACCTGTTCAGGCTTCACGGGTCACCACCAAAGTTGCCTCGACCTTATACATCCTGCCGGGAATGAGTGTTGCTTCCACGCGACGTTGTAAGAGATCGTCGATTATCTTCACGAAGTTGCCGCTGAACCGAGGTACTTTGCCACTGCAATCTCCAGGTTGAAGTGCATGGCCTCGCGGCCAAGGGTCTCCCCTAAGTTCGATCTTTGGATCATGGCAAGCACATGAGGATTCAGGCCCACCAGCCAGACTGCCGTGCCCTGCTCACGATATTTCTTCTCGGCTTCGGTCAACATCTTGAGGGCTGTGTACTCCAAATCGGGCACGCCACTCAAGTCAAGGACGACGATCCTGGACTGCGCCTGTTCAATCAACAGCCTGATCTTTTGACCAATTTGACCGGCGTTGGCGAAGAAGACCCTACCCTCCAGTCTCAGCAGCAGCAAGCCGGGAAATGTCTCATCGTCGGGATTTTCATCGGAGCGTGGGCGGAATACATTTGTGTCCGGCTTGCGTCCGAGAACGTAAACCGGCGGATTGGCGACCTGGTACGCGAGCGATAACAACGAGATGACGATCGCGACGATAATCCCTTTCAACGTGCCCAGAAGTACAACGCCGGCGAAGGCGATGAGGGCCCAGCTGAACTCTGTGCGCCGAACGCTGAGAATCTCGCGAAACTCGACCGGCTGGATCAATCCAATGGAATAGACGATGACGATGGCTGCAAGGGTGGCTTGCGGCATCATTCCGATAAGCGGCGCAAGCAGAAGCATTGTTACAAGCGTCGTGCCGGCCGTTACAAGTTCCGCGACCTGTGTGCGTGCCCCGGCAAGACGATTCACCGCGGTCTGACTTGTACCGCCTCCTCCGGGCATAGCCCCGAAAAAAGCGCCGCCCGCATTCGCGAGTCCGGTGGCCAGCAACTCGCGATTCGCGCCAGGCGAAGGTTCGTCGTCGTTGACGAATGCGCGCCCGGCCGCAATTGTCTCGGTAAAGCTCATGAGCGAAATGCCCAGTGCTGCTGGCCAGAGTTGAGCCACGAGGGATGGGTTGGGGAAAATCAGTGGCGGCAGGCCCTTTGGGATATGGCCGACGAGTTGAACGCCGTGCGTCTGCAGACCCAGCAGGTATGCGGCCAGGATGCCGGCAGCTACCGCGATCAAAGGCGCAGGCGCCTTTGGTGCAAGGTGTTCCATCACAATTAAGAGCGCAATCATGGACAC
This sequence comes from uncultured Acidobacteriaceae bacterium, assembly GCA_963816335.1. GTDB lineage: Bacteria > Acidobacteriota > Terriglobia > Terriglobales > Acidobacteriaceae > JANXZS01. The sequence goes on from CAWFKA010000006.1 coordinate 293,252, forward strand.
ACCAACGGCAACCGTCATCAGCGATGCCTTAGGTAGGCTGTGCACAATTTCAAACAGACTCCGGAGGAACGGGGTCCTTGCGAAATGGATGCCAAGAATCTTCGGAACCTGATCGACCACGATGACCAGGCCTATCCCTGCCTTGAAGCCAATCAGGACAGGCTCCGAGATAAAGTTGGCCACGAAGCCCAGCCGCAGAATGGACGCGACTGCGAGCATCGCTCCGACCAGCAGCGTCAGCGTGGCCGACGCAATCAATAGCGATCCTGGATCTCCGGTGGGCACCGCCTCACCCAGTGCGGCGGCACCTAATATCGCCAGAGTCGTAGTTGTGCTGACGCTCAGCGCCCTGGAAGTTCCCAGCGCGGCGTAGATCACCATCGGGAGGCAGGCCGTATAGAGACCTACCTGCACAGGCAAACCTGCAATCGTCGCATAGGCCATCGATTTTGGAATGACCACTGCCGCAGTGGTCAGGCCGGCGATTACATCTGGCAGCAGCCATTCCTTGCGGTAAGAAGCAAGCCAATCAGGAATGCCGGGGTACCTGTGATGTTGAATTTCGGTCGCCATGTTTTTTCTCCGTGCTCGTCGGCTTTCTCCTCTTCACCTTTTCGGAGGACATGCGGTCGTTCGAGCGGCGCATAGATTGTTCTGAAGAAACAGGCTTGCGTCAAGAAAGTTCACGACTAACCGACATTGGCGGTCGATTGCATGGCTTACAAATTCCCTGTCGCTGTCGGAGTTCTTAGTGGTCACGGCTCACTTCTCCCAGAGCTAGATTAAGCCTTCACCCAACAGATTCAGGTGGCTGAATGCGTCGGTTTCTCATCCCAATTCCCGCCCTCCATCGGAAGGAAGTGGATGTGGCGACCGCCTGCCAATGGAATTCGAAGCAAATTCGGTGCCTCGACAGGCCAATGTAATTTTCTAGCCAGAGTACTCGCGGAATTCGCATGCCTTGGCGCAAATCACAGTCTAGCTTCAAAAGGACTCGGAGGATCGCATCGACCTATCACGGTATCAGCAAGGCGTGATATAAGTGGCGACGGCGAGGTGACAAATGGCCAAGAAGCATCAAGTACGAGATAGACCTGCACTCAAGGGGAAAGAATACGAGCAGGAGCTGCGCCGGCTTCAGGCTGAGCTTTGCAAGCTCCAGGATTGGGTGAAATATAAGGGTCTCCGCGTAATCGTCGTGTTTGAAGGACGTGACGCCGCGGGCAAGGGTGGCACAATCCGTGCACTAACCGAGCGTGTGAGTCCCCGTGTGTTCCGCACGGTGGCGCTGCCGGCCCCCTCCGACCGCGAGAAGAGCCAAATGTATATCCAGCGGTACATGCAGCATTTTCCAGCCGCCGGCGAGATTGTGATCTTCGACCGCAGCTGGTACAACCGCGCCGGCGTGGAATATGTGATGGGCTTCTGTACAAAGGAACAGCATGAGCGGTTCCTTGATCTCTGCCCTTTGACGGAGAAGTTCATGGTCGACGGTGGGATCATCCTCATCAAGTACTGGCTGGAGGTCGGCATGGAGGAGCAGGAGCGCCGCTTCCACGCGCGAATTGAAGACCCGCTCCGGCAATGGAAACTCAGCCCGATGGATACTGAGTCCTTCAGGCGCTGGTACGAATTCTCTCGGGCGCGGGACATAATGCTGAAAGCGACGGACTCCAAGCATGCTCCCTGGTACCTCATCCGATCTGACAACAAGAAGACTGCGCGTCTCAACTGCATCACTCATCTTTTGAGCTTGATTCCATATCGCAAAGTTCCACATGAGAAAGTGAAGTTGCCTCCTCGGGAAACCAAGGGCCGTTACAACGACTCCGCGTCGCTGCAGGGGAGGCGCTTCATCCCGGAAGAGTACTGATCAGTAAGACCGTTCAGGACAAGGGCATGCGGTCTCACGCATCTACACTCAACAGCGACGCGCTCGCGCATTATCGCTGTCGGATTCCCAACTCAGGAGATTGCCGTCTCAGCCGTCATTGCTGACGGCTGAGACGGGTGGCCTTTCCTCGCACCAGCTCAAAGACGCCTTTCCTTTTCCGCGCAGGGAGCATATGGCGACGGCCTAAGCAACTGCTTGGGCTGGCGAGTCCCACTCGAATCGTTGTCGCGAGTGGTTCCGCTCTCGTGGGGACCCCGGAAAAGAAATGACGAAATTCTCAGACCTTGTGTACCCTTTCCTGTCCACCGTTTTCAGACTGTCGCGATCACGACTACGTTACTTCGTACTCGATCGTGTGCTCGTTTCATCGCCTTGAGCTGCCGGGAAGTCTTCTTGGCGAAATTTCAGTAGCTTCAGGAGTTGCGCATATGAATCGTGATCTAGCCGTAAACCCCTTCCAGAAAAACTCCTTCTGGGTAATGTCCGGAACGCAAAAGGGCAAGCGTTGGGCCATACGACCTGTGTTAGCAGCGGGCCTGCTGATGCTTTTGGCCACGGGCACCTTGAATGGACAGGCAACACAGGACATCCAGCAGCAGATCCAGCAGATGAAGGAACAGTACGAGCGCCAGATCGCCGCGCTGGAAAAGCGGATCGAGGTACTTGAGCAATCGAACCAGGCCGCCTCCCATCGAGCACCGGAAACCACGGTTACGGCAACCGAACTCAAAGCCGAAGCTACTGCCGCGGTGGAGGCGGCACAGCAACCGAAGCTCACGCGCGAAGAGATCACGACAATCGACCAGACAGAAGTCGCCAACACCCCGCGTTACGACGAGGTCCAGGACGCGGACGTGGCGGTCCTGAAGCTACAGGAGCAGCTCAAGGCGTTTGAGTTCCACGGCTATCTGCGGTCAGGTGCCGGGCTAAGCGGGGAAGGGGGGCAGATGGTGGCTTTTCGTGCCCCCGGTGCTGGAGCTAAGTACCGTCTTGGCAACGAAGCTGAGACGTACGGCGAACTGATTTTTGTCAATAATTGGCTCAATGCCACGCGGGACCCTGACAAAGCATGGATGCGTTCGGAGGTTTTAGTTCAGGCCGACACCACGCAATCGAACAACTACGCCAGCACCGACAACTTCCGTTTCCGGGAGGCATTCGTCCAGATGGGCAACCTGATTCCATCCCAGTCAGCGGCGAAGTTCTGGGCCGGTGAACGCTACTACAGGAGGCAGAACATTGACATCAACGACTTCTTCGTACTGGATATGAGCGGTTATGGCGGAGGTGTGGAAGACCTGGATGTGAAAGTTGGCAGGGTTGCGGTGGCCTATCTGGCGGGCGCTAAGGAGAATCTGATCACAGACAACGGAGCGTACACCAAGAGCAACCTCGATACGCGGCTTTATGGCGTCAAGGCTATGGGGGGAGAACTTGGCTTTTGGGGTGACTATTCATTCGCCAAGGGAGGTAAACTCCCCGATGGCCAGACGGTGCCCTCGGTAGGTGGCTATGCCTTTGGCGTGGGGCACAGCCTGAAAGAATGGCTCGGAGGATATAATTTTTTATCCGTCCAGTATGGAGTGGGTGCCGCAGCGAATTTCTCCACCGGAATTGACGATCCGACGCCTTATCTGCCGGACGCGCACACCTTCCGCGTTACGGAGAGCGGCGTGATCCAGCCAAATGACAACTTCGCAATTCAACCGGTGTTTGTGTATCAGTACCAGACCAACGGCAACCATCTGGACGGCTCGAATTCATGGCTTTCTCTTGGTGCGCGACCGGTATTCTTCTTCACCGAGTATCTGTCGCTTGCAACGGAGGTGGGTTTCGATCACACCTCGAACGGCCTGGGCCAGTACGACGGCTGGCTCCGAAAATTCACGATTGCCCCACAAATAGGCGCGGGTAGAAAATTCTTCAGTCGACCAAGGCTGCGGATGTTCGTAACGTATGCTAATTGGTCAGAAGGTCTGGAGGGATACGTGGGAGTTCCTGTGTATAAGAACAAGACCTCTGGACTTAGCTTCGGACTACAAGGCGAGAGTTGGTGGTGATAGGTGTGATTCGCGGGATCTCTCAATTGACTGGACTTCACATCTTCGCTCCTGATAACCGTGAGATGCCTGGACTGGGTTCTGGTTTCCATCTGAAAACATGACTTCGGCTGGACCAGTTCTATTTGCGCGGCTCGTGGCTTTTCCAGCGATTACGGAACTCTGATCGCCAAAGTAACGAGTCGGAAAGATCGAGACAGTTTAAGATAGGCCGAACAATAATTCCGTCAATTGGCCACAAGATTAAGCCTGCGCGGAGGAAGACGAGATCATGAAGAGTATTGCCTGCCGATCAAAATTCATGCGTAAAATCAGTCGCAATTTCATCGCCATTCTGTGCGCATTTTTGCTGATGCCGGGGGATGAACTCCTGATTGCTCAGACAGCACAACCGGCAGCCGGGGCGGCGCCAGCGACGCCGGATGCCGCAAAGATTCCTGCGGATCAGCTGGACTCGCTGGTCGCGCCGATCGCGCTTTATCCAGACCCGCTGCTGGCGCAGGTGCTGGCTGCTTCAACGTATCCATTAGAGCTTGTACAGCTGCAACAATGGCTGCTGAAAAACCCGACGCTTAAGGATAAAGCGCTCGTGACTGCCGTGGAGAAGCAACCCTGGGACCCAAGTGTCCAAGCCATGGCTGCACTTCCCGACGTTGTTAAACGGCTGGCAGATGACATCCAATGGACGACTGACCTTGGCAACGCATTCCTGGCGCAGCAGAGCGACGTGATGAATGCCGTGCAGCGCATGCGGAAGAAGGCGCAGGGTTCAGGCAATTTGAAGTCCTCAGAGCAGCAAAAGGTAGAAACGAAAACTGTGGAGTCGCAACAGGTCATCGTTATCGAGCAGGCCAATCCACAGGTCATATATGTGCCGACTTACAACCCGACCATTGTGTACGGCGCACCGGTGTACCCCTACCCGCCTATCTACTACCCTCCTCCTGGCTACTACGCGGCAGGCATGGCGATCTCCTTTGGCGTGGGACTGGCGATGGGAGCAGCGTGGGGCGGAGGCTGGGGCTGGGGCTGCGGTTGGGGTGGGGGTGGTCATAACGACATCACGATCAACCGTAACAACAACTTCAATCGCAATACGAACATAAATGGCGGTAACCGCGTATCGAACCAGCCTGCTCGCGGCGGTGGCGGTAACAGTTGGCAGCACAACCCGCAGCATCGGGGCGGAACGCCCTACGGCAACCGGGAGACAGCTCAGCAATACGGGGGAACGGCTCGCGGCGATTCTAACCGTCAATCAGGTGCTCGCCAAAACCAGGCAGGAACGGGCAACAGGGCCCAGGGTGATCGGGGTGGACAGGCAGGTGGAGGGAATCGGGCTCCATCGGCCAGCACGAGGGATGTGAGCGGCGGCAATCGTTCGTCCGGGGGCGGCGGGGATCGCGTTGGCAATCAGCGAGTGTCTCCCAGCACAAGCGGCTCCAAAAACGGCGCCTTCGGTGGTGCTTCGAGTGGACAAAGCGGTGGCGCAGCACGAGCCAGCAGTCAGCGGGGTTCCTCCAGCATGGGAAGCCGCGGTGGCGGCGGTCGCAGTGGTGGCGGAAGGCGGAGGTAAGCAGCCATGACTAAGGAAGAACAAATGAGATCAAGAAGTATGAATTCGTTCGCAGGGAAAGCCGGTATTGGCTTGTGGATGCTCGCCCTTGGATGTGTGCTGGCCGTGTTCTCCTCAGCAGGAGCGCAATCGACCGAGAAGGCTGTTCCGGCTTCTCAGCCGGCACAGAAGATGTTCAGCACGCCGCAAGAGGCCGCCGATGCACTGATCAAAGCAGCGGATCCATTTGATGTGGCCGCGTTAAAGCAAATCCTGGGCAAGCAGGGCGAGGACCTGGTTGCTTCACAAGACCAGGTGGCCGATAAGAACATTGCTGCTGACTTCGTGGCAAAAGCCCGCGCAAAGGAAGCGGTCAACGTCGATCCGAAGAATCCGGCGCGCGCCATTCTTGTTGTCGGAAATGAGGACTGGCCGCTGCCCATTCCCATTGTCAAGCGAAACGGAAAGTGGCTGTTCGATAGCAAGGCCGGAGCCCAGGAAATGCTCTTCCGGCGCATCGGCACGAACGAGCTTGACGCTATCCAGATCTGCCACGGCTACGTGGAGGCTCAAGAGGAATACTCCTTAGAGAAACACGATGGCGCCGAGGTAAACCAATTCGCGCAGAAGGTCATCAGCAGCCCGGGCAAGCAGGATGGCTTGGCGTGGCAAAATCCAGATGGTAGCTGGGGAGGACCAATCGGGGAAAATATCGCCAAGGCTTTGGCGGAAGGCTACTCGGATAAAAGTCAGCCCTATCACGGCTACTACTTCAAGATATTGAAGGGGCAGGGTGCGGCCGCGCCGCTGGGACAAATGGACTTTCTGGTGAAGGGAGCGATGATCGGAGGCTTTGCTCTGGCTGCCGCGCCCGCGGAATATGGTGTGACAGGCTTGAAGACATTCATCGTAAGCTATGAGGGAGTCGTCTACCAGAAAGACCTTGGGCCGGACACTTTGAAAACCTTCAAAGGGATGGATCTCTATAACCCGGATTCAACATGGAAGCGCACAAACGACATGTGGCCCTGGGAAACTGCGGATAGTTCGTCCAGCAGCCCTACACAATAGTTCCAATACGTCGGTCACAGGGCGGGGCAGTAGGAGAACGATGAACTCGTAGGAAAGGCCATCAGGGACTGTTGATGGAGCTGCCGAGTCCCTGTCGGTCTGCCGACGAGGCATCCAGTTTGTCCTGCCGGTCCCGGTACGTGCGGTCGACCGTGGTTTGGAGCCGCTCTTGCCACTTTTGAAGAGCGGGTATCCGCTCCTCAGGCAGGATGGAGATAAGCTCGTTTACGAGCGCTTTCATACGTCGCATAACTTGTACGCTGTGGGCTCCATAGGAGCGAATCTCGTCGAACGCGAGGCGGAGGAAGTCCTCCCAGGCGGGAAAACGAACCATGAGACGTAGCAGCCCCCTTCCATCGTTGAATGCACCGATTTCCAGGCGACGCCGGCCGAGTCGGAGCAGAAGGTCTTCGATCTGGTCAAGTGACTGGACTGCTGTTGTCGGGTCATTGATCGCCGGCGACAGAGCCTTGATAGCGATGTCGACAAGTAAGCGAATAGCATATTTGGGATCTTGCTCAAAAGTGCGTTCGCTACCGAGGTCGATCGTCTTGCGCAAGGCTTTTTCGGGAAGAGAAACGTTGCATCCATAAACACGAAGAATTGGAGTGGAATCCATTACGGCATCGCCAATCGCAGGGATCATTTCGACGATGAACCCGGACCGACCGGCAATCTGCACTAACTTTGAGACATCTACTGCCTGAACGATTCGTGGGTGTCCATGATGGCACAGAGTTTGAAATTGGGGCGCCTGGAAAACTTCAGGCGAGACGTTGGTCTTTGGAGTCTCAATCGGTGGATAGAGATTTTCAATGATTTGACGTCCATGTTCACCGGTAAAGAACAACATCCGATTGACTTGCAACTTTCCAACCCGTTGGATCAGGCTGATGAACATCAATATGCTGACTATTAATAGTGCGGTCACAAGCAACACGCCTATCAGCGGAACTCGACCGGAGCCGTTACGGTCAACCCAAGCCAGCGAGATGAGGGAGTAAAGAAAAGTGGCTGTGAATACGCCAAAGGCGTTAGACATCACAGGGTCCTGGGCGATCCATAGAACGAGGCGGGGCGAATAGGCAGTGGCACTGAACGAGACCATCAAGAACGTTAGCGAGAAGACAATGCCGGTCAACGCTATCATGCCGGAAGCGATCGAAGAGTAAATGCCGATGGCAGCGCCGACGCTAATAGTCGAAACATAACCCGGTAGCAGGATATTTGCCAATCGTGGAACATAAAAGCCAATCAATAACGCGGATGCCGAATATACGATCGGGATGAGCCAGGCGCTGATGCGGGTCTTGCGCAACTTTCGAAACACAGTCCTCCCTCTCAAGCTCAGCCCCGGCACCTTAGTTGCCATGAGCCTGCAGAATGGCAGTATTCTACGCGTCAGCCGGACCGATCGGCAGTCAACGCGCAAAAACACGTGTGCCTGCCCGTTCAGATGTTGCCGTCTCTGAAACAGTAATCAACGCGTGTCTTGCCGACCGCCTTCGCTGAAGACTCTAATATTTTCAAATTAAGTACCGTATAACATAGTCCAGTCGTGGCCAATGATCGGCCCGCCCTTGAACGGCGCGCGGCAGCCAGATTTCACCGTCTTGACGCCTGCACCCAAGAGGTTCGCTCCGCAAGTCAATCCTGTTATCCAAAAGTTGCTATCCGCATCCGTAGAGGTCGGCATCTACGCGCTGGCGGATGCCCGGTTGATCATCGCAACTTAACTCAATCGGCCAAGGTGAATGTGCAAGCCACGGCGCTCTTCGATTTCGGGATTAGTTTCCGGGAACGGTCAAATGAATATTTGCAGGTTATGGTTTATCTGGCAATGGTCCTGTTGCTGATGTCGATCGGCAGCTTTTCCACTTACACCAGGTGCGGATCTCCGCCTAGATTGAAACGTTCCCGATTTCCACCCGGCGCCATCCTGTGTTCGCGCCACATGCGGTCCCTTTTGGCTTTGTCCAGTCGCCGTGATTCCTCGTCAATAGCAGGCATACTTTCTTTTTCTTCAATCACCCCAGACAGATATCAAGAGCATGGGCGGTCATCACTCCGTCACCCTCTATCGGAACGAGCTTCATTTTTGCCACGGCTTCAGCAAGTGGAACAGAACAGATACGGGGAGGCTGCAACGCTACCATTACGCCGTTTTCACCTCGTGCCAAAGCTCCAACAGCAGCGGCCCCAAACGTCAGCCCGAGGATCCGGTCGAAGGCGATCGGCGAACCGCCGCGCAGAAGATGTCCGAGGACCATTGCGCGCGACTCTTGCCCGGTTAGTTGCTGCAACTGCACAGCAACCTGCTCAGCCACCCCGCCCAGACGCTCCTGTCGTCCTGCCTCTCGAGCCATCACCATTACTTCTCCCCCAAGCGGCTTTGCACCCTCCGCCACCACAACGATGGCATACGGACGATTGCTGCTGCTAATGTGATCGGCCACTTTCTGAATGCTGTAAGGTATCTCGGGGATCAGAATCGCGTCGGCGCGGCCTGCGATACCCGAATTCAGCGCGATCCACCCAGCATAGCGCCCCATGACTTCCACGACAAAAATGCGACGATGCGCATCCGCAGTGGAATGCAGTCTGTCGATGCACTCAGTAGCAAAGCTGACCGCGCTCTGATAGCCGAAAGTCAGCACAGTGGACTCAAGATCGTTGTCGATGGTCTTAGGTACTCCAACCACACAGAGTCCACGTTCATAAAATGAATTCGCAATGGTGAGGCTTCCATCGCCACCTATTGCGATCAAGGCGTCAATCCGATTCTTCTTGAACGCCTCCATCAACTCATCGGTGCGGTCTTTCTCAACTGTCATTCCGCCCTGCAAAGATTCCGTTACCTTGAAAGGGTTTCCTTTGTTCACCGTGCCGAGAATCGTTCCGCCCAGATGGCTGATGTCACGCACGGATTCCGACGTAAGACGGACGAGTCCGCCGTCGGGATAGTTCTGCGGGTCGAGCAGACCGGAGTAGCCCTCTCGGATGCCATATACTTCCCATCCAAGCTTGCTTGCAGCAAGTGTTGCCGCTTGAATTACCGCGTTCAAGCCGGGGGCATCGCCACCGCCAGTGTTAATGGCAATTTTCTTGATCATCGCCTCTTCCTTCATCTCACCAGGATTCGACTTCAATATACGCCAATCAGACAACAGCTCAAATGAACCGATCGAAGTATGGTTAGTCAACGTCGTCGATCAGTTGTGAAGCTGTGTTACGTGACCCGATCGAAGGTCAATTTTTTTCAGCGTCCACTACATTCGTTCATCCTTCCTAGCCACCCGGGAATCACAATTTTTGCCTTCATAGCCCGCTGTGCGCAACCGTCTTTAATACCTTGCGCGGAAGACAATCAGTTCAAGCCAATTCAGCGTGAGCTTCGGTTGTGAATTTAGCGGTAAAGATCCCGTTCGATCGCGGGCCAAGTTCCAACCACATATCTCATCGATAAAAATGACCCGGACGGAACGTGGTAGGGAGCGTGTCGATGTGACTGAAGGAGAGTGGGAGATGCTTGAGAATCAATAAGATAGGCATGCTGAGGAGGATGCCTGCCAGGGATTGCACTTTCCGATGGTTGCGGGGGCTTGCAGCACACCGAAGCTGCCCGACCTTCCGTTTAGATATATTCTTCCAATTAAGACGGCTTATCACAGTCACTTACAATGACCTACAGGGCAACCTGACCCGACCGATTCTCTGAACTCATTGCAAACTCCAAGACACCTTCCTTGTTTCCGGGGCGTGGCGATGAGTTTCGAACCGCCCTGCTCAGGAACTCCAAAGTGCGGAACCGCGTGCCGTGGACAAGGGACATTCACCATGCCCCACCCCGTTCACGCCGCAACTCGTCTAGGGTACGCGGTCGGAAAGGCAGGAAGCACCAATCAGATTCAGAGCGCGGCTGAGGCGTGTGCAAAGCACATGAAAGAGTTCATTGAAAAGCCTGGGAAGTCGAAACAATAGCGGAGCGCGACCGGGGCTGCTTGAGGGACGTGAACCTTCAGCGGTTGGACGGTGGTGGCGTCATGTCCAAGTGATGTACCTTCTTCCACTTCTGGTAAGCATCTTTCGCGGCGTCCAACCATTCATCATGTGGTTCGAGTTCGCATAGTTCGGTGATGTACTCACCCAACGCCAACATTCGCCCCACTGGCGAGTGCTCTGGGTAGCCGAACCAATTCCCATATTCACTGCCTAATTGATTAGCAATCAACATCGTCCTATGTTGGTGCTCTGTTTTTCTTTCGGAGTCTTTGCCATGCGCGGATAATAGCGCATTTGCAAAGAGGCATAAAGGTATACTTCGCCCATGGACACGAACGACGCCAAGCTCACCGTGAGGGTGCCGAAGTGAAAGATTTCAAGGAATGCGTTCCTGGGGAAGCACGGGCCTACTACATCGAACTGTTCAAAGAAAGAACCAAGGCCGAACGCAACAAGTACAACGCTAAGATACTTGCCATCCGCAATCAGACCGCTGCGCAAGCGGCACGTGGTTCCGGCCACGCGGATAAGGCGTCATGGGACGCGAAGGCGGAACAGCTTGACTCCCTGGCAATCGGACTTGTTGAAGACGTGTTGGACGTGTACAAGGAACGTGAATTGGCGTTGACTCCGGCCATTTGTTCTAGCCTCACGGAGACAGCGCGTGAATACCTTGACACGGCATATAGGAACCAACTCAAACTCTATGCAGACGGGATGCTCGGCTTCCGGCTCCTCAACTCCTGCATTAAGGAGATACCTACGCGGAAGTTTGCAGCGATGCCGAAAATCAACATCCTGATTGAACAAGCGAGGCTGGCGAGTGTGAAGAAGAAGAGCGAGGTTCCGAGTAGCACGTCCGTCTACAACCTCACGCAGCACAACTATGGCAGTCACAACGTGACGATGACGGGGGACATCACCGCTCAGCAGCAGTACAACTTCAATCAACTAGCAGTTGAACTGGAGTCGTTGCGCAAAGCGCTCAAGTCGCAGCCGACCCCGATTGATGCGGGAGACCTCAAGCTGCTGGAAGATGCGGAGAACGCCGCAAAGGAGCAAAACTCGACGAAGTTGCAGCGTTGCTTGGGCAAGGTCTCAGAGGGCACTCGGGAAGTTGCGAAATCCGTAGGGATGGAGATTGCCAAACACGCTGTCCTTGAACTTATCAAGAATGTCCATCACTTAATAAAGTGAAATGCCCGTGGCACTAGGTCATCGCAGTTGCGCTCTGAGCAAACTGTTTCGAGACTATGGGTATTCGAGGGATGATTATGGGTATCTTGAATGCCGTAAAAATGCGCCTCCTAAGATATCGCGCCGAGCGTGGCGAAGTTGAGGCCATGACGTGTCTTGGCGTCGAGCACTTACACGAGAACAATTTCGAGGAAGCGACGCGCTGGTTCCGAAATGCTGCGGAGAGAGGTTCTGCTGACGTGCAGCTCCAACTCGGCGCAAGATATGACAATGGCGAAGGTGTCAGAAAGGATGAAGTCGAGGCAGTTCGCTGGTACCGCTTGGCTGCTGAACAAGGAAATACGGCGGCTCAGCACGCACTCGGCTCAATGTACCTGCTGGGCACCGGAGTTGCGAAAGACATTCCGGAGGGCATTGGGTGGTACCGGAAGGTCGCTGAGCAGGGCGATATTGACACACAGATTCTGCTCGGCGGCCTGTACGCCAGTAGCGAGTTTATACCAAATGACAACGCAGAAGCGGTTTTCTGGTACTCCGCTGCGTTCAAGGCATCCTCACTCACCCGTTCGATGGCAAAGAAATACACCACAGAACTACAGTGGTTCCTGAGCGCAGCCGAGGTAGGTGATGGTGATGTCTTATTAAACGTCGCGAACATCTACAGCAGTCGCGGAGGCGGCGTACCTCAGGACAATACGGAAGCCTTGCGCTGGTACCTCATGGCAGCAGATCGAGGGAACGACAACGCCATGCTCGCTCTTGGGCATATTTATGAGGCTGGCGATGGCGTAGCGCAGGACTTTCCAGCGGCGATGCGTTGGTATCAACTAGCCGCCGAAGCGGGAAACGCTGGCGCAATGTTCAACATCGGGATGATGTACGTTCGCAGCGAAGGCGTTACGCTGGACAAGCATGAACTCGGATTCTGGTTCTGCCTTTGTTCGACATCTTCACTACCGCCAGCACAAGAGAACTTTGTGCAGCAGGTCTTGACAACCAAGTTTGCTCCAGAATCACTGATAGAGATTAGGGAACGCGCCCAGCGATGGATTGAGACGCATCCCAAAATCCATTTCCATCCTGACGGAAGCACGCCGATTACTCGGCTTGGGACAAACGAGCTAGGTCGTGACCGTCAATGAGCCTTATCTCTGTTCTTCCTGATGAGGAGCCCCGGCGAGGCGGCGACGTGTGCTTCGTAGGGCGAAGCGCGAAAACATTGTGCTCAACATGGCGATAGACGGTCTAGGCTCGCCACACCACCAGTTGTGAGCGATAGCTATGATCGGTATCGATCATAATTCGATGTATAATGAGCGATAGAGAGGATTGCTATCGCTCATGACATGGAACTGGCAACAACCGGATTGGCCCAATTTCAAGTGGGACCGCCTGCGGATTTCCGCTGCCGAAGAGCAGTTCCTCCTTGGCGCGGGCGTTGCTATTGGCACAGTCAAGCATCTGGGCGAGGACGAACGCAATCAACTCCTCGTGGAAACAATGAGCGGGGAGGCCGTGACCACGTCGGCCATTGAAGGCGAAGTCCTCAATCGAGCCAGTGTGCAGTCGTCTATACTGCGTCAGCTCGGACTGGCGTCTCCCGATAAACGGCGTGTCCTGCCAGTGGAACAGGGCATTGCCGAAATGATGGTCGATCTCTATCGGTCTATTTCGCAGCCTCTTTCCGATGAGATGCTGTTCGGCTGGCACCGAATGGTGACTTCCGGGAGGAAAGACCTCGCTGACATCGGAAGATACCGTACCAGCCTGGAACCAATGCAGGTTGTCTCTGGCACAATCGGAGCTCCAACCGTACACTTTGAGGCTCCGCCTTCGAAACAAGTCCCGGCCCAGATGAAGCGGTTCATCGCATGGTTCAATCGCACCGCACCCGGCAACAAGGAACAGTTGCCGGCGGTTACACGCGCAGGCACGGCCCATTTGTTTTTCGAGTCGATCCATCCATTTGAAGATGGGAACGGTCGAATCGGGCGCGCCATCGCGGAAAAGGCAATGACCCAGAGCTTCGGACAGCCGGTGCTCGTCTCTTTGGCGACCACAATCTTGGCCCACCAAAAGAGCTATTACGAGGCCCTTGAAAGAGCCAATCGGCGAAATGACATCACGCAATGGCTGGTTTGGTTTTCTGAAATCGCGCTAGAAGCACAGCGTCGAAGCATCGCGCAGGTGGAATTTATTATTGCCAAGGCTAAGCTGTTGGACCGACTGCGCGGCCAGATAAATGAGAGGCAGAAGAAGGCACTCCTGCGCATGTTTCGCGAAGGTCCCGGAGGATTCAAGGGCGGTCTCAGCGCGGGCAATTACAGCACGATCACCGGAGCATCCCCGGCCACTACGACGCGTGATTTGGCCGACTTGGTAGAAAAGTGCGCGCTCATCCGCACCGGCGAGCGCAGACATGCGCGATACAGCCTGAATCTGAACGGGACCTAAGCAGGGCTGCCGGCGTTCGATGCACCACCTCCCGCCAAATAGGGCGACAGTGGTGAGTCTGCAGTTCCTCAAATTCCTGTTCTGACAAGTCGCGGTGTTTACTTAGGAGAATGATTATCCCGTTGACACATGTATGTTTTCAGAGAAGGATATTTGTAACCGAGGTGGTTGCGATGAATCTTTACTCTCTGGCGCGGCGGTTCCCCACGGAAAAAGATGCACTGGATCATTTGGTCAGGACGCGCTGGCCGAAGGGCGTTCAATGTGTGGCGTGCGATCACGCCAAGTGCTGGGCGATCGAGTCGACGAACAAGACAGGTGGCCCGCGGCGCTTGTTCCAGTGCGCCAGCTGCAAGTTTCAGTTCAGTGCTACGACCGGAACCCTGTTTCATGATTCGCACCTGCCTCTGAGTAAATGGTTCGCGGCGATCTCGCTGATGAGCGACGCCAAGAAGGGAATTTCGGCCAGCCAACTCGGGCGCCACATCGGCATGACGTATAAGACTGCCTGGTACGTGTCACATAGGATCCGCGAAGCTATGCGGGAAGCCAAAGACATTCAGTTGGGAGACCCCGACACCACGGTGGAGATCGATGAAACGTACCTTGGAGGTCACCTTCGCCACAAGGGCTCCAAAGTGGGCAAGGCCTCTAAAACCATGGTGATCGGAATGGCCGAGCGCAACGGACGGATTCATCTGGAGTCGATGTCCAACCGCCAATTCGAATCCATCAAGCCGGTGCTGGATGCCAAACTCGCCGAGGACACCAGAGAAGTAGTCACCGACGGCAATCCTACTTACAAGCGCCTCATCCCCAGAGAGAAACACTTCAGAGGAAATCACCGTAAGGAACTCGAGCAGGGCGTCTGGACAACGACTCAGACTGTGGAGAATGCGTTCTCACTCTTTAAGCGGGCCATCGTCGGCAACTATCACAAGCTCAGTCCATGGCACCTGGACCGCTATATGCGCGAGTTCTGCTGGAGGCACAACCGGCGCCGCGTGCAGGCGTCGATCTTCGACCTGGCTTTGGCCAGCATGGTCAGCCGAACACCATTACCTTATAAAACGCTGGTCGCGTTCTAACCTCGACCGCCAAAATAGCTAGACTACTTCCCACTCGTGCCGCTCTTGCGACGCGCCTGGATCTTCGCGCTCATCTCTGCTCGCGAAAGTGGCTTCATCATCAACATTCGTCGAAGGATCGCGTCGAACTTCCTATCCGCTACCGGCTTACCCCTCATTGACTCAGAATACCAACTCATCCGACATGCGTGATCGGGATGATCATTCTCAGGAGTAACTATCACAAGGCCGGCGATCTGTGCGCATTCCTATACTCCGCGTTCACCACAAGCCTGCAGCGGTGGGAAGATTCATCGTTCTCAACAAACCTGGCCAACGCGGGCTGGAGGTAAAGAGTTCACCAAACTGCAGGGGAAAAAGCCATGGCGCACGAGGATCGCGCTGTTCGATGGCCTTTTCATACCAGTCAGCGGCAGAATCGATATTCCCAAGAACCGCGTAATAACAAAGGAGGCCACCGGGAACTCCAAACGCTGTGCCGTCCCCAAGCTCTTTGAGCAATGCGTGTGCTCTGATCTTTTCTCCAACACGCTCATGCATTGCGGCGAGCCTGCCTATCACGGTCGGGTTCCAGGACGCCAGTAACCGTGCCTTCTCTTCGTAAGCGATGGCTTCGGTCAGCCGATTCTGCTTCAGACAGGAGAAGCCCAGCCATGACTGGGCGATCCAGAAGTTGTCGTCGAGTTGCAAGACTCCGTTAAGGATAGCTTCTCCTTGTGCGAATCGACCGGATGCCAGGCAGAAGCTTCCCAGGGCTGTGCGACACAAAACATTGAGTGGATCCTCCTGAATCGCGCGCTCAATCCCCTGTTCGGCCTCTTTCATGCGCCCCAGAGATACAAGATAGAACGAACTATGGAGGTAGCGAATAAACGGTTGAATCTGATCGCTGGCCATGACTAGTTCGAACTCCCGCCCAGCCTCAGACCAGTCGTAGTCGAGCACGGCCGCCATTGCCAAAACACCGTGAACATCCGGCAGCCATGACTCGATCTCCAGTGCTTTTCGTGCCGTCGCTCTCATTGCATCGGCGGCCTCCCGTGGCGGGATCTGATTCTCGATAGCCAGGATGTAGAAGCACCATCCAAGATCACTATGCGCCAGTGCGAATCCGGGGTCGAGCGCAATTGCCCTTTCAAGACATTCTCTGCCGCGGGCCGCCGACTCGGGGGTCCACCGCTGCAGATGGTGGCGGGCCTTCAGAAACTCCTCATACGCCGCCGGTTGGGGTACGTACCTTGGTGGCGACGCGGAAAGCTTGACCTGCAACTTCCCCGCGATCGCCGCGGCGATTTCGTCTTGCATTGCGAAGACGTCAGTCATCTCGCGGTCGTATCGTTCCGACCAGATGTGAGCGCTGTCGGCGGAGTTGATGAGCTGCACCGTCACGCGAATGCGACTGCCGGCTCTGCGCACGCTGCCTTGCAGGATGGTCGTTACCCCGAGTGCCTGGGTGATGGCGCGGACGTTCTGCTCTTTGCCGCGAAGGGCGAAAGCCGACGTACGTGCAATAACCTTAAGCCCAGAAATCTGCGCCAGAAGGTTGATGATTTCTTCGGCGAGGCCATCGGAGAAGTACTCCTGATCTTTCTCCGCGCTGAGGTTGGCGAAGGGCAGCACCGCGATGGAAGGCACGGCCATCGCAATGTTGGGCCCGCTCTGCTTTGCTGGTGTCGCCCGCGCCGCCTCTTCGTCCGCAATCTCAAGCCCCGCCTTGCGCAGCCCGTCGAGCACATGCTCGACGTGATCGGACTGAAACCAGATTCCGAGGTCTTCTCTTGCCGCGTTATTTATATCGGGGCGAAGCGCAAGCAGTTCGTCTACTGCCTTCTGCGCAGGCTTCTTCATGCCAAGCTGCCCGTACGCTGCTGCTGTAATAAGGTGCGTAAAGAAATAGCCCGGGATGTTGATTTTGAGGGCGAAGCCGAGAGCGCCTCGATAATCGCCCGTACGATAGGCATTGTAAGCGAGCGGAAACCAGTACCATCCGGGATGATTAGGATTGAGCCGCATGGCAGACTCGGCGTGTGCGCAACCCCCTTCCCAGTCGCCCGCGTAAGCAGTCAAAATACCCATCCAGGCCAGGGCAGAGCCATCCATCGGATTCAGCTTGACCGCTCGCAGCGCGGCTGGCCGAAATGCCAGAAAGTCCTTTTGGAAAAACAGCGTGATAGCAAGAGCCAGATGGGCGAGATGGTTGGAGGGCGCTGCATCAATGGCGCGCCGCGCCGCTGCCAGCGCGCGGCCCAGCGGATCGGGTCGAATGTTAAATCCATGCGCGCGCTCGTCCCAGTATATCCAGGACAACATTGCCCAGGCATCGCTCAGGCCTGGCGCCTGTCGAACAGCATTCTCAAGAATCCTTCTTACCTGCGCATGCTCGTCCGGCGTGAGCCGTTCGAGGTAACCGAAGCTGCGGATCACTGCCTCGTGTGGAGTGAGCTGGTCCTCGGCTTTGCTGCGAAGACTCTCGCTCATGCTGTGCGGCAGCACGCCATACGAGTCGGCTACCGTGGAGACGACGCGGGGAACGAGATCGTCCTGCAATTCAAAGATCGCCTCAGGGCTGAAATTGCGGTCATAAGTCTCTGCCCAGAGATGAGCGCCGGCGACCGCATCAATCAGTTGCAGCGCGATCCGCAGCTTCGCTCCTGCCTGGCGCAGAGTTCCTTCCATCACGTAGCGCGCGCCTAGTTCCTTGCCAATCGCACGAACGTCACCGGATTCGCCGGAATACTTCGCAGTGGAGCCGCGGGCGATAACACGCAGGTAAGAGAAGCGAGAGAGTCCGGTGACAATCTCCTCGCTCAGCCCGTCGCCTAACGCGGCGAGATCTGGGCTTGCGCCCTGCGCCTTGAAGGGCAGCACGGCAACCCAGAAGCCTTCCTCGGCACCCGTAGCGCCGGAGTCGGGGACAACTCCAGCGCCCGACATCGAAGTGGTTAGCTGAGTTGAAGTCTTCTGACCCGCAGTCGCTGCAGCTTCCGGAATCACTATTCCTGCCTTGCGCAATCCGTCGATAAGACCTTGGACAAGGTCAGGTCCAAAGTAGATTGCCAGTTCCTTGCGAGCCTCGGCTTGGAAGTTCGGCCGCAGGGTCAGCAAAGTCTGCAGCGGAGTTCGTGCCGATTCAATCTCGCCAAGCTGCCCGTAGGCTGCTGCCATCACGGCGCATGTGCGCCAGAGGCTCGGCATGTTCACTTTGCGCGCAAACTCAAGAGAAAGGCGGTAGTCGCCTTTGCGGTAGGCGTCGAAGCACGGAACAAACCAATACCATCCCGGGTGGTGCGGATTGAGGCTACGAGCTTTGGCCGACAGCTTGCAGCCAAGTTCCCAGTCACCGTCATACGCAATAAAGGAGCCCAAAAAAGCGACGGAGAAGGCGTCCATGGGGTTGAGTTCCAAAGCTCTCGCTGCAGCGATCCGGAATGCAGGCCGATCCCCGAGGAAATACTGTGCCATCGCGAGCGCATGGTAAGCGAGGTGATTGGATGGCGCGCCCTCGACCGCGCGCTGTGCCGCTGCAAATGCCCGGCCCAGCGGATCGGGCCGGAGGTTGAGTTCATGCGTGAACTCTTCCTTAAAGATGAGCGACAACATGGCCCAGGCATCGGCGTAGCCTGGCTGCAGTTCGACGGCGTTCTCCAAGGCGGCACGCGACGCAGCGTGCTCTTCGGCATTGACACGTTGGAAGTACGCAAAACTGCGAAGCACCGCTTCGTAGGGGCTGAGATCGTTTGGATTCCTGGTCCTAAGGACCTCCGACATGCCGCGGGGCAGAACGCCTTGGGTATCGGCAACAGTGGAAACAATGCGGGGAACCAGATCGTCCTGAAGTTCAAACATCGCCTCAGGGCTAAAGGTGCGCTCATAATTTTCGGCCCAGAGATGGGCACCCGTAACGGCATCCATAAGCTGAATAGTAAGCCTTAGTTTCGATCCTGCCTGGCGCAGAGTGCCTTCTATCACGTAGCGCGCGCCGAGTTCCTTGCCAATCGCGCGAACGTCACCGGATTCGCTGGAATACTTCGCGGTCGAGCCTCGCGCGATAACACGCAGATACGAGAAGCGAGAAAGCCCGGTGACAATCTCCTCGCTCAATCCGTCGGCTAGCGCGGCGAGATCTGGGCTCGCGGCCTGAGCTTTGAAGGGCAGCACGGCAACCCAGAAGCCTAAAATGAGGAGTTTCAAAAACCCTCACCTAACTCGGCGCGTGCCGCTCCGGAGCCGGACTTGATGGCGACATGCGAGTGCGTTTCCAGCGAGTCGATGGATGTCGCTTTTGCAGGCTCGGTCCGAAGCGCGGCGCTTACATCCTTCGCAGCAGGAAAGCGGTTTTCGGGACTCTTCCGCAGGCAGCGTTCAATCACTGCGAATAAATTCGACGGTAGACCAAGGCAAATCTCCCTGAGAGGCCGCGGCGTATCGCGGAGGATCGCAGAGGCGAGTTCTGCTGACGAATCACCCTCGAAGGGGCGGCGACCGCTTGCCATCTCATACAGAATGACGCCGAACGAAAAGATATCGGCCCGAGAATCAATTACCCGACCGGCAATCTGCTCAGGAGACATGTAGGCGGGTGTTCCCATCACGACGCCCAGCGCAGTGTGGCCGGCGGAGGTCAGCGTGGAGTCGCTGGGATTGTCTGCATTGGTTACTTTCGCGAGGCCGAAGTCCAGCACTTTGATGCGGCCATCGTTGGTCAGCATGATGTTGGCTGGTTTCAGATCCCTATGCACGATTCCCTTGTCGTGGGCTGAGGCCAGAGCGTCGGCCAGTCCTTTGGCGATCTCCATTATTTGTTGGGCCGGTAAACCGTCTGCACAGATCAGTTGATCCAGAGGGCGGCCGTCCACCAGTTCCATCGTGAGAAAGTGCACGCCCTCAACTTCTTCGACCGAATAGATTGTGACGATGTGGGGATGATTGAGTGCGGCAACGGCACGAGCTTCGCGTTGAAAGCGAGCAAGGCGGTCAGGATCCTGAGCCATCAACGCCGGCAATACCTTGATCGCTACCTCGCGGCCAAGGCGTGGATCACGGGCCCGGAACACCTCTCCCATTCCGCCAGCGCCGATGGACGCGAGGATCTCATACCGGCCGACTTTGTCCCCTGGGGAATAGGTCATAACAGTGTTGGTCAAGTTTACGCAAGGAAAGCAGATTGTGCGGAATTACTGGTCTCTACGGGTAGGCGCCCACAGTTCGCGTGAAAGTTTCACTCATCGAGCAGTTCTGTTCGACCGGCATCGAATTCCGCCCGGTTTGTGGGCTCTTCGGTAACTCCTAAGAATGATCATCCCGATCACGCATGTCGGATGAGTTGGTATTCTGAGTCAATGAGGGGTAAGCCGGTAGCGGATAGGAAGTTCGACGCGATCCTTCGACGAATGTTGATGATGAAGCCACTTTCGCGAGCAGAGATCAGCGCGAAGATCCAGGCGCGTCGCAAGAGCGGCACGAGTGGGAAGTAGTCTAGCTATTTTGGCGGTCGAGGTTAGAACGCGACCAGCGTTTTATAAGGTAATGGTGTTCGGCTGACCATGCTGGCCAAAGCCAGGTCGAAGATCGACGCCTGCACGCGGCGCCGGTTGTGCCTCCAGCAGAACTCGCGCATATAGCGGTCCAGGTGCCATGGACTGAGCTTGTGATAGTTGCCGACGATGGCCCGCTTAAAGAGTGAGAACGCATTCTCCACAGTCTGAGTCGTTGTCCAGACGCCCTGCTCGAGTTCCTTACGGTGATTTCCTCTGAAGTGTTTCTCTCTGGGGATGAGGCGCTTGTGCGCTTGCCAAGTAGGATTGCCGTCGGTGACTACTTCTCTGGTGTCCTCGGCGAGTTTGGCATCCAGCACCGGCTTGATGGATTCGAATTGGCGGTTGGACATCGACTCCAGATGAATCCGTCCGTTGCGCTCGGCCATTCCGATCACCATGGTTTTAGAGGCCTTGCCCACTTTGGAGCCCTTGTGGCGAAGGTGACCTCCAAGGTACGTTTCATCGATCTCCACCGTGGTGTCGGGGTCTCCCAACTGAATGTCTTTGGCTTCCCGCATAGCTTCGCGGATCCTATGTGACACGTACCAGGCAGTCTTATACGTCATGCCGATGTGGCGCCCGAGTTGGCTGGCCGAAATTCCCTTCTTGGCGTCGCTCATCAGCGAGATCGCCGCGAACCATTTACTCAGAGGCAGGTGCGAATCATGAAACAGGGTTCCGGTCGTAGCACTGAACTGAAACTTGCAGCTGGCGCACTGGAACAAGCGCCGCGGGCCACCTGTCTTGTTCGTCGACTCGATCGCCCAGCACTTGGCGTGATCGCACGCCACACATTGAACGCCCTTCGGCCAGCGCGTCCTGACCAAATGATCCAGTGCATCTTTTTCCGTGGGGAACCGCCGCGCCAGAGAGTAAAGATTCATCGCAACCACCTCGGTTACAAATATCTTTCTCTGAAAACATACATGTGTCAACGGGATAATAATTCTCCGGAGTTACGGAAGAGTAGCCGCACAATCCTCTCGGAAGCCTTCGTAGCCCAGCGGCGGTCGTTCACATCAGGTTCCGACTGGCCAACTTGCCAAAAATTAGACTTCGGGAAATATACTCACATCATGGCGAAAAACGCCGCAGCGTATTCGGGGAAGGTACCGCTGAACGATGCAAGTTGAAGCTGAAGGCCGGCAGAATCACAACCTGCCAATCAAGCGGATCGGAATCATTTTTGGGCTCTTCCTTCAGGGAGGTTGGGGCTGCCTCTATTTAGAGCCTGTTTTGAGAACTTGTCTGTGGATAGTTACTCATAGGTCGACCGCAACTCTTCAGGGACTCAGCATTAGAGTGCCACGGATGTGGAGACAGGAGGAAACACCTCTCGGACTGCGGGAGATCAGTCTTATTCGAGCCCGTTGGGGAGACCCGGCCTCTGTTGAATCGATAGTTATCATGAAAGCCGCCGCGCCTTCAAAAGCTCCGCTCCTTCGACATCTTGCGTCTGCGCAGAAGTAGCTCCGATCTGAAGCAAGCGTTTCAACAAGCGTGCGATTGCCGAGCGTAATACCGCCCATACGGCAGTGTCTCGGAAGTAACGGAAGGAATCCCGCCATCCAACAGCGCCCAGCAGATACCCTTGACTGGCATTTCTGAATGCGTCGCCCACATCACTCAACTTAAGACCATCGTGAGCACTAATTGCTCAGGATTCTGACTACACTAACTGAGCTCGCTGGTCTGGCGGCAGGGCCCGACTCCAGTGCAATTGATTGCACGGAGTTCATGGCACACCTTACTCCTTGGGTCCTCCCCGTCTTTTGGAGCGGAGGGCTTCGGGCCTTTCCAGGGTTGAATAGTAATCTCCGACCCTTTTACTCTTTTGTAGGTGATTCCCCTGATAACTTCCGATGAGATTTCTGTATTCTTCTTTTCCGGTGAGTCTTGCTTGTCCATTTAGTTCCTCGATCAGCACATGCCGCCATCGAATTCGGGAATAACGAACGTGGATTTTGTAGCATTTGGTCGTTTCGATGCTTCGTTTCTCCTCGAGTTCCAAGCAATGGGCTCAGGGAATGACTGACAGGCCGTGCAATCAATTGCACTGATGACGGGACAGGAATGTAGATACCGATGGAAGTAGACGTTCTACACGCATTCTACAACTCCAATTTGGAGGTCAACCCGCGGGTTAGTGCAAATCGCCAATGCACTTATTCAGAGGTTTTCGGCCCATACCTGACACCAGGTGTGGGTGGGTGCAGATCAGCGCTAAGTCGTTTGGAGTACAATCTTCGACCAAGAGCGCATTGGTGAGCCGTCTCGCGTTTACGGCATGCAGCCTTCCTTCTAGCGCGGCTTCGCTGTTGTGACTTTCAATCGGTGCTCACCCTGCACGCGAACCTGGGCCATCTACCAATTTCATTCGCGACCACCGCCGCCTTGAACGGGCGTGCTAGTGGAGTTGCGCAAGGGAACCAGTCATGCAGGCACACTCACGTTTGAACAAGTTACTGCCTTCAGGGATCGTGCTGACCACGATCTTCGCCATAACCACTTTCACAAACTTATCGGCCGCGCAAAATGCGGACGGCACCCATAACGATGTTCAGCCCAATGCCGCAATTGCATTGCGTCCGGCAGGAGCCCCACTCAAGCCAGAGGAAGGCTTGAATGTGCCGCATACGGATGCTCAGGCTAAAGCGCGAGTGAGTTCTTCCTATGGGAAGCTGCCGATCAGCTTTGAATTGAACCAGGGGCAGGCGGATGGAACTGTTCAGTTCCTGGCGAGGGGAATGGGATACACGCTCTCTCTTATGCCGGGAGAGGCGGTGCTGTCATTGCAGGCGGTGCATCCGACACCGAAGGGCAAACGTCCTGAGGCTCAATCTTCGGCAACGGTGAGTACTGTCGGGTTGAAGCTGATAGGGGCGAATACAAAGGCTGAGGTTGTGGGGGTGGATCCGCTGCCGGGTAAGGCCAATTACTTCGTCGGTAATGATCGGGCGAAGTGGCACACGGACATACCGACTTATGCGAAGGTTCGCTACAGCGATGTGTATCCCGGAGTTGACCTGGTGTATTACGGCAACCAGGAGGGGCGGCTGGAGCACGACTTTATTGTTGCGCCAGGCGCGGACCCAAATGCCATCACGATTAGTTTGCGAACAAATGAAGGCGCTGTTGCTGACGGAAATGGCGGACTTACCCTGCACACCAAATCAGGTGAGCTAACCCTGCACCAGCCGGTTGTCTATCAGGAATTGGGCGGTGAGCGAAAGATAATTTCCGCGGCCTACGAGCTTGCGAAGAACGATGAGATCAAGTTTCGGCTGGGCAGCTATGACAAAAATGCGCCGCTGATCATCGATCCTGTGCTGGTGTACAGCGCGGTTTTCGGTAGCAACAATCTCGACTACGTCGCGAGCATTGCGATCGACGCGGCGCGGAATGTCTATCTCACCGGATATACGGCGTTCTTGGATAATTCGATCGCCAACCCCACTTTTATTTTGAAGCTGAACTCTTCCGGGACAGCATTGGTATATTCCGCCTATCTAAGCGGGACCAGCGGCGATAGCTCCGGCACGTCCATCGCGGTGGACGCCGGCGGACGGGCCTATGTTTCCGGCCATACGGAAGGGTACGGCTTCCCCATCGTAAATGCGTATCAGCCCAACTTTGGCGGCGCAGGCACCGATGGTTTCATCAGCGCACTCAACCCCGCCGGAAACGCACTCTTATGGTCCACATACCTGGGTGGGAACTATGACGATTGGGCGAACGCAGTGGCGCTGGATCCGTCCGGCAATCTGTACGTAACTGGCGTTACCTGGGGCGGGGGCAACTTCCCTGCATTGCACCCCATTCCGGGCAC